>NZ_SLXA01000004.1 GCF_004340975.1 Frisingicoccus caecimuris | reverse complement strand
TTGGTGGGCCGTTACCCCGCCAACAAGCTAATCAGACGCGGGTCCATCTCATACCACCGGAGTTTTTCACACTGTACCATGCGGTACTGTGCGCTTATGCGGTATTAGCAGTCATTTCTAACTGTTATCCCCCTGTATGAGGCAGGTTACCCACGCGTTACTCACCCGTCCGCCACTCAGTCACCAGAGATATCCTTCCGAAGAGATCAATCTGAGGTGCTTCGTTCGACTTGCATGTGTTAAGCACGCCGCCAGCGTTCATCCTGAGCCAGGATCAAACTCTCATGTTTGAGTTTTGACTTAGCGAAGTGGTTTTGAGCTTAGTCAAAACCAACATCCGGCCACTTGGTGAGGTCCTTTCGAACCCAGTGGAGCGGATGTGTCCGCTTTGTCTATCCTAACAGAATGACAACTAGCTGTTATCTTCCCGTTTTTTACTGTCTGGAGTGCCTTTCGGCACCATTCGTTTTTTCTCAAAGTTGTTACGCTGCCACTAAACTCGAAAATACCTCGTTAAGTGGTCAGGTAACGACGTTCACACTGGATTCGTCCGTTCAGACTCATCAAGTGTTCACAGTCAAGAACTTTCGGGATTGTTTTATTGTTTAATTGTCAATGTCCATTTTTTGATGTTGCTCATCTCCGTCGTGCAACTTTTATAGGATAACACAGTTGCAAGTTTTTGTCAACATCTTTTTTTAATTTTTTTGAATATTTTTTATATTCAAAACGGAGAAGGAGGGATTTGAACCCTCGCGCCGCGTTAGCGACCTATACCCTTAGCAGGGGCACCTCTTCGGCCTCTTGAGTACTTCTCCGAATAGTTAAAAACTATGAAATTTTTACGCACTTTTACAGTGCTTGTCTATTATAATACATATTAATCCTTCTTGTCAATGTATTTTCTTTACATTTTTTTAATTTTTTTTACAACACAAGATATAGATTTTTTTATTTTATTTTTATTATATATAGTAAATATCAAATTTGCCGATACTCTTTAACAACGTTTTCATAAAGATTATTTCCATTTGAATCGATGACCACAATTGCTGGCATATTGACTACTTCAAGCTTCCGTATAGCTTCTGTTCCCAAATCATCATAAGCAATGACTATAGATTTTTTAATCGCTTTTGAGAGTAAAGCTCCTGCGCCACCCACTGCTGCAAAATAGACAGCCTTATTGCGGACGATCGCTTCTACAACCTCTTTAGAACGTTTTCCTTTACCAATCATACCTTTTAATCCACAATCCATTAATTTCGGAGCATACTTGTCCATTCTGCTACTGGTTGTGGGTCCTGCAGAACCAATCGGTCTTCCTTCCCTGGCCGGTGAAGGTCCCATATAATATATAATATTATTTTCCAGACTCATTGGAATTGTTTCGTTGGCAAGCATGGATTCATACATCCGTTTATGAGCCGCATCTCTGGCCGTATAAATTGTCCCGCTAATATAAACATAATCTCCCGACTTTAATTCTCTGATTGTTTCATCCTTTAAGGGTGCGCTAATATATTTTTCCATTCTGCTTTCTCCTTAAATTTTATAATTCTCGTGTCACATGTCGGTTCACATGACAACATATATTAATAGCTACAGGAAGACCAGCGATATGTGTCGGATAAGTCTCAATATTTACAGCCATAGCCGTGACTGTACCTCCAAGTCCTCCCGGTCCGATTCCCAACTGATTCACCTTTTCAAGCATTTCTATTTCAAGTTCTTTTATATAAGGAATATCCGAATGACTTCCGGCTGCTCTTGTTAAAGCATGTTTTGCCATCAATGCACACTTTTCAAAATCACCGCCGATTCCAACACCGACAACAAGCGGAGGACATGCATTCGGACCGGCAGCATCTACCGTTTCAAGAATCGCCTTTTTAACCCCTTCGATACCATCCGCCGGTTTCAGCATACAGATTCGGCTCATATTTTCGCTTCCGAATCCCTTTGGTGCCAAAGTGATTTTAAAAGAATCTCCCGGAACAATCTGATAATGAATGATCGCCGGTGTATTATCATTTGTATTTTTACGGTAAATCGGGTCCTCAACCACGGATTTTCGTAAAAAGCCTTCTGTATATCCCCGACGCACACCTTCATTGATCGCCTCTTCCAGTATTCCATCTACAATATGTATTTCCTGGCCCATTTCTATGAAAAAAATAGCCATTCCCGTATCCTGACAAATCGGGATCATTTCTTCACCTGCAATTTTTAAATTATCTTCAAGTTGCTTTAATACCTGCTTTCCCAATGTGGATTCTTCTGTCTCTATAGCATGATTCATGGCTTCTACCATATCATCCGATAAAAAATGCGTTGCCTGAATACACATTTCCTGGATAGTATCCCTGATTACATGACAAGATATATCTCTCATCTCTAAACCTCCAAATCAATGAGGGGGCTATCACCGAATTAATTTTTCAGGACAGCCCCTTTTTTATTACATTACTTTTTTCTTTTCTTCTGCCTCCTGCAGTTTCATAGCTCTTCGATTAATAACTTCCGCACTCTTCGGCTGAATATCTCCGGTTTTCTTCAAAGCCCATTTTGTCATTGAAGGACCTACAAGTTCATAAACCAAAACTGAGAAAAGAACGATGTTCCGAATCATTGCTCCCTCTGCACCAAATTTTGCGGCCGCCGTAATACACATTCCCAGAGCAACTCCGGCCTGTGGAAAGAGCGTAATTCCCAAATATTTCTGGACCACAGAATCACATCCGGCAGCTTTTGCACTGGACCAGGCGCCCAGATACTTCCCGATACAACGAAATACAATATAGACAATACCTATAATAACGATACTTATATCTGAAAAAACACTTAATTCAAGCTCTGCACCACTGATGACAAAGAACAAAGCAAATAAAGGTGCCGTCCAACGGTCAGACTTTTCCATCAAATCTTCAGACAACGGACATATATTACAGAAAATGGTTCCGAGCATCATACAAACTAAAAGCGAAGAAAATTGAATATGTACACCGCCAACATCAAATTCCAGCATAGAAATTCCAACGGTCAAAAATACAAAAGCAATAGTTAATGACAAACGATTGCTGTTGGAATTAAATAATGTTTCTAACTTGGTCAGCAGCCATCCCATAAAGGCCCCGACAATCAATGAAAGAACAATTTCCAGAAAAGGCTCAACTAAAATAGACGTCATATTAAAAGCACCATCTTTTAAAGCCATAGCCACACCGAAAGAAACGGCAAATACCATCAGAGCTACCGCATCGTCCAATGCAACGACCGGAAGAAGAATATCCGTTAATTTTCCTTTCGCCTTATACTGACGTACAACCATCAATGTCGCAGCGGGAGCTGTAGCGGTTGCAATGGCCCCCAAAGTAATGGCTGTTGTAATCGGAAGCTTGGCTCCAAGAAAGATGTGAAGTACAAACATTGCTATATTTACGCATAAAGATGCAACCAATCCTTCAGCAATACCAACGATCATCGCCTGACGTCCGATATTCTTTAACTGGGACAGACGAAATTCATTACCAATTGTAAAAGCAATAAATCCCAATGCTACATTTGAAATCAAAGCGTACTGCTCAACATCGCTGGTCGATACAAATCCTATTCCCGGTATATTCAAACGTCCAAGAACATAAGGCCCAATTAAAACACCGGCGATCAAATAGGCCGTAACGTCCGGTAATTTTAATGGTCGTAATATACGGGTCATCAATAATCCCATGATCAATGCTACTGAAATTGCTAATATTGCTGTCATTTTTCTTCCTCTTTCCATCCCATGATGTTATTATATTTCAAAAATTTGTCCCTCTTCACTGATCGACACAACTTTTTCTTTGTAATCCTGTGCAGATTCTCCATTTTTAAATTTCTCAATCAGCTTATAATCCTTCCAGAAGTGCATCGGAAAAACAATATCTGCATCGGCTGTACGCATAAATTCATTCATGCCCCACCAATAATGTTCTTCCTGCCGGGGATCAAGCACAACAAAAGCCACATCAAAATGACGCCCTTTTATTTTGTCCATTTCATATTTATACTCTTTCTCACGGCGTTCTCTGTCAGCTTCGCTTTCGCCTGTCCAGGACCACCAATGCAGATCTCCTGCAAAATAAACAGATTTTCCAGCATATTCAATTAAAAATGCCACGCCTTCATCCGTAGATTTTAACGTTTCAATTTTTATATCCCGGGAGCCTCCTTCTTTTCTGGAAACTCCCCGGTTATCCACATTCAGATATAATAATTTGTCCTTATCCACAAAAATGGTATTTTCTCCACCAGTTCCAAGACGAACAGCAAAACTTAAGCTGTGACGCACATCATCTGAAAGAACATACGTGACATATGGATTGTATTCCGCGTATTGATAAATAGACGGATTAAAGTGGTCTCCGTGACTGTGACTTACAAAGAAAATAATTCGTTTATTTTTATCAAACTCCGGCAGTTTTCCTTTATAATAATCAAATACAAAGATACAATCTTCAATCTCAACAACAAAACAACTATGATGAATATATGTTATCTTCATTCAGTTTCTCCACCTGTCTCTGTATTGTCTGTTTCATCCGTTTCTGCTTCCCGAACCTTGGCGATACTTGCAACTTTAATATCATTTTCTACGTCCACATCCATCAATTTTACACCGGAGGTATAACGTCCGATTTTAGAAATTCCATCCACCGGCATACGAATGATAATACCGCCGGAAGTAATCATCATAATTTCCTGGCTGTCATTAACTGCTTTTGCACCGATAACATTTCCTGTTTTCTCTGTGATATTATAGCAAAGAACACCTTTACCTCCCCTGTGCTGAAGATTAAATTCACTTAAAGATGTTCGTTTACCCATACCATTTTCCGAAGCAATAAGAAGCGAATCTCCCTGTGTATCCAACTGCATACCGATGATTTCATCCTCGTCATCCAGGGTCATGCCAATAACTCCCATCGATGTACGGCCGGTTGGACGCACATCCTGTTCACTAAACCGGATACATTTTCCGTGTTTTGTCACAAGGAATATGTCATTATCATTATTCGTTATTTTTACTTCAATTAATTCATCATCTTCCTTCAAATTAATTGAAAGAATACCTGTTTTTCTTATATGTTCATATTCCTTAATCGAAGTTTTCTTTACAATACCTTTCCTCGTTGCCATGAACAGATAAACATCCTGATCAAAATTCCGAATAGGTATCATTGCAGTAATTTTTTCTCCCGGCTCTAATTGCAGAATGTTAACAATCGCCGTTCCACGCGCTACTCTGGAAGATTCCGGAATCTGATAAGCCTTGATTCTATATGCCTTTCCCTTATTCGTAAAGAACATAATAAAATGATGTGTGCTTGTCATCAGCAAATCTTCAATGTAGTCGTCATCCAGTGTGGACATACCCTTGATACCCTTGCCGCCCCGATTTTGACTGCGGAAATTATCTACCGTCATCCGCTTAATATAACCAAGCTTTGTCATTGCGATGACCGTATTTTCTTTTTTAATTAAGTCTTCAATCGTAATTTCATCGTCATCAACGCCAATCGATGTCCTGCGGTCATCACCATATTTATTACGAATAATTATAATTTCATCACGAATAACGCCAAGAAGACGTTTCTCATCACCAAGAATCGCTTTTAATTCAGCAATTTTTGCTTCCAGCTCAGCATATTCACCTTCCAGCTTTTCCCGTTCCAGACCGGTTAAAGCACGAAGACGCATATCAACGATAGCCTGTGCCTGCACATCCGTCAAATCAAAGCTCTGAATCAATTTTTCCTTAGCTTCAGCCACATTTTTTGAAGAACGGATAATGTGAATCACTTCATCAATATTATCCAGAGCAATTAATAAGCCCTCTAAAATATGTGCCCGCTCTTCCGCCTTATTCAATTCATATTTGGAACGTCGGGTAATAACCTCTTCCTGATGTTTAAGGTATAATTCTAAAATCTGTTTGAGATTAAGAATCATAGGTTCATTATTGACCAATGCCAGCATGATCACACCAAAAGTATCCTGAAGCTGCGTATGTTTATATAAATGATTCAAAATGATATTTGGGTTTGCATCTTTCTTCAACTCAATAACAACCCGCATACCTTCACGGCTGGATTCATCTCTCAAATCAGATATGCCTTCCACCCGTTTGTCACGAACCAGTTCTGCGATCTTTTCAATTAACTTTGCCTTATTGACCATATACGGAAGTTCTGTAACAACGATTCTCTGACGTCCATTCCCCATCGGTTCAATATCTGTCACCGCACGTACCTTGATTTTTCCCCGTCCGGTACGATAGGCCTGATTTATTCCATTTTTTCCAAGAATCATCGCACCCGTAGGAAAATCCGGTCCTTTTACAATATCTAAAAGTTCTTCAATTTCCGTATCCCTATCATAGTCAATCTTATTTTCAATAATTTTTAAGACGCCGTCGATGGTTTCCCGGAGATTGTGGGGCGGAATATTCGTTGCCATACCAACAGCAATACCCGTTGTGCCATTCACCAGCAGATTTGGAAATCGTGACGGAAGCACCATCGGCTCTTTTTCCGTCTCATCAAAGTTCGGACCAAAATCCACCGTATCTTTATTAATATCTGCTGTCATTTCCATAGAAATTTTACTCAGTCTGGCTTCTGTATAACGCATGGCGGCTGCGCCGTCACCATCCACAGAACCGAAATTTCCATGACCATCGACCAGAGGATATCTGGTCGACCATTCCTGAGCCAGATTTACCAAAGCACCATAAATCGAAGAATCGCCATGCGGATGATATTTACCCATTGTATCACCGACGATACGTGCGCATTTACGATGCGGCTTATCCGGTCCATTGTTCAGCTCAATCATTGCATATAATATACGTCTCTGAACGGGTTTTAACCCGTCTCTTACATCCGGCAATGCTCTGGAGGCGATAACACTCATGGCATACTCGATATAAGATTGCTCCATTGTTTCCTGAAGATCCACTTCCTGGACTTTGTCAAAAACATTGCTTAAATCATCCATTCATCAGTTCCTCCATTTTTTAAATATCAAGATTCCGCACATATTTGGCATGAGTCTCGATAAATTCACGCCGAGGCTCTACCTTATCTCCCATCAAAACATTAAATGTGTCGTTAAGAGCTGCCATCTTTGCGTCATCCATAGTTACTTTTAAAAGAATCCGCCGGTCCGGATCCATCGTCGTCTCCCATAACTGTTCTGGGTCCATCTCACCAAGTCCTTTATACCGCTGAATTCGATTATTCTGGTCCCGCCCTATTTCTGTCAGAATATTATTCAATTCCGTATCATCATAGGCATACCATACTTTTTTGTTCTTTTCAACTTTATATAATGGCGGCTGCGCCAGATATACATATCCCTCACGAATCAAATCCGGCATGAAACGATACAAAAACGTCAGCAAAAGCGTTGCAATATGTGCTCCGTCCACATCGGCATCCGTCATAATAATAATTTTATGATAGCGAAGCTTCGAAATATCAAATTCTTCATGGATACCTGTTCCGAAAGCCGTAATCATAGCTTTAATCTCGTTATTGACCAAAATCTTATCCAAACGTGATTTCTCCACATTTAAAATTTTACCACGCAAAGGTAAAATAGCCTGGGTCGCACGGGAACGGGCTGTTTTCGCCGAACCTCCGGCAGAATCTCCCTCAACGATATAAATCTCACAGTTAGCCGGATCCTTATCCGAACAATCTGCCAGTTTTCCCGGAAGACTCATGGTCTCCAACGCTGTTTTACGTCGTGTTAAATCTCTGGCTTTCCGTGCCGCATCTCTGGCTCTCTGAGCTAAAACCGCTTTTTCAGCAATAATTTTACCTACATTCGGATTCTGCTCAAGGAAAACCATCAGCCGTTCACTGACAATATTATCCACAGCCCCCCTGGCCTCACTATTTCCAAGCTTCTGCTTCGTCTGGCCCTCAAACTGAGGTTCCTCGACTTTAATACTGATAATCGTTGTCAGACCCTCTCGGATATCCTCACCCGAAAGATTAGGTTCATTCTCTTTAAGCAATTTATTCTTCCTTGCATAATCATTAAAGGTTTTCGTTAAAGCATTGCGGAAACCGATCAGATGAGTACCGCCTTCCGGAGTAATAATATTATTAACAAAACTATAGCAGCTTTCCGTGTAGGAATTATTATGTTGTAAAGCTACTTCCACATAAACGTTATCTTTGACACCTTCACAATAAATAATTTCCGGATATAAAACATCATGAGGACGGTTCAGATACTGAACGTACTCTTTAATACCACCCTCATAGTGAAATATTTTCTCGACAGGTTTTTCTCCCCGATCATCGACTAAAACAATCCTCAGATTTTTTGTAAGAAATGCCGTTTCCCTTAACCGCTCTTTTAAAATTTCAAAATCATAAACCGTATCCTCAAAAATCAATGTATCCGGTTTAAAAGTAACCTTTGTTCCCTGCTTTTCCGTCTCTCCGACAACTTCCAGATTACTGACCACTTTTCCCCGTTCATATCGTTGTTTATATTCTTTTCCGTCTTTATAGACAATAACTTCCAGCCATTCAGAAAGGGCATTTACTACAGAAGCTCCGACACCATGAAGTCCACCAGAAACCTTATATCCTCCACCGCCAAATTTCCCGCCGGCATGAAGAATCGTAAATACGACTTCTACAGCCGGTCTTCCGGCCTTTTCCTGAATATCTACAGGTATACCACGGCCATTGTCAATGACGGTAATCGAATTATCTTTATTCACTGTAACATTGATCACGCTGCAGTAACCGGCTAAAGCCTCATCGACCGAATTATCGACAATCTCATAAACAAGGTGATGGAGGCCTTTTGAAGAAGTGCTTCCAATGTACATACCAGGTCTTTTTCGAACGGCCTCAAGCCCTTCTAGAATCTGAATTTGATCTGCACTATAATTATCACTCATCTTTAACCTCCCGTTGCTGATTTACAATTGACCCATTTTTCACTTCAAAAACTTTATCTATATTAAATCGATTATGAATAAATTCATCCAGTCCTGTACAAGTTATGACTGTCTGGATCTGGCAGATACTCTCCAACAAATAGTTTTGCCGGAAACTATCCAGTTCAGACAGAACATCATCCAATAAAAGAATCGGCGTATCTTTAATGAATAATTTCACTAAATCAATCTCGGCCAATTTTAAAGACAGGGCTGCCGTTCTCTGTTGACCCTGAGAACCATATTTACGAACATTCATACCATCAATATAAAAACCCATATCGTCACGATGGGGACCTATGGTAGTCGATTTTAATCTTAAATCATTTTCACGATGCATAAATAGCTGTTCTTCAAAGCTCTTTTCGTCAACATTCGGCTCATAGCGGATATCTAAATGTTCCCTTCCGCCGCTTAATTTTTCATGAATCGGAAAGATCAGTTTACTGATCTGTTCAATAAATCTCTCTCGCTCTCTGATCACACGGAGACCATAACGAACAAGCTGAGCATCCCACACATCCAAAGTACTTCTCAATGACTCCTGATAATAAGCCTGTTTTAATAAATTATTCCGCTGATTAACTACTTTGTTATAGTTCGATATATCGTGAAGATATAATTTATTCAGCTGGCATAACTCCATATCCATAAAATGTCTGCGTTCCGCAGGACCATTTTTGATGATTGCCAGATCCTCCGGTGAAAAGAACACAACATTCACCATTCCCATAAGTTCACTGGATTTTTTGATAGGAATCCCATCAATAGCCGCACCTTTTGTCTTATTTTTTTTCAGATGAATATCAATCTTATGTTCGATGCCGTTTTTTTCCACAAACATACGAATATGGGAATCATCTCTGTCAAAGCGAATCATCTCCCTGTCCCGGCTGCCCCGGTGGGATTTTGTCGTTGCACACACATAAATAGATTCCAAAATATTGGTTTTTCCCTGGGCATTATCTCCATAAAGAATATTAATACCCCGATCGAAATTTATCTGAAGACTTTCATAATTACGATAATCAAGTAGTTCAAGAGATTTTATAATCATTATTTTTCAATCTTAATTGTTTCACCGTCGAAGGTTACCGTATCACCCTCATGAAGTTTCTTTCCTCTTTGATACTCAACCTCGCCATTGACACAAACCTGTCCTTCTTTTATTACAATTTTAGCTTCCAGACCGGAATTCACACAGCCGGCCGCTTTTAAAGCCTGACCAAGCTTAATAAATTCATCTTTCAGTTTAATAACTTCCATAATATCTCCTATACCCCCGGATTAAAGTTTACCGGAAGAATCAAATATATATATTTTTGCGCTTCATCACGAATGAAACATGGTGCTTTTGGATTAATCATATAAATATCAATATTTTCATCATCAATTACCCGGAGTGCATCCAGAATAAATTTCGGATTAAAACCAATCATCAGGTCTTTTCCTGTTTTTATAATATCAATATCTTCATTCATAGAACCAATGAAAGAATTAATTTTTAATTCCATGGAATCATCTAAAATATTCATGATAATTGGTTTCTTATCACCTTCTTTGACAAGAAGAGAAGCACGTTCAATACAACTTTGAAGTTCTTTTTTATTAATTGAGATTTTGGTTTCATAATCACTGGAAAGCATCTGTTCGATTCGGAAATATTCTCCTTCAATCAGTCGGGAAACAACAACGGTATCATCAAATTCAAAGACTATATGCCGTCCGGTGAAAAACATATGAACATAGTCTTCAATACCACCGGTCAAAATCTTACTGACTTCGTTTAACGTTTTACCAGGGACAACAACTTTAATATGATTATATTCTTCTTTCAATTCAATTTTACGAATGGAAATACGATGTCCGTCCAGAGATACAACCTTCATTTCATTACCATTGATTTCAAAAAGTTCTCCGGTCATTAAACGATTGTTTTCATTGTCCGCAATAGAAAAAATAGTTTGACGGATAATTTCTTTCAATGAAAATTGGGATAAGACAACCATTTGATCCTTTTCAATCTCCGGTAAGTAAGAAAAATCATCACCGGATTTTCCAGCAATATTGAATTTTGCTTTTTCACATTTGATCAAAGCCCGGAAATTTTCATCTGTCTGTATGGTAACTTCACTATCCGGAAGTTTTCGGACAATTTCTGAAAAAAGCTTTGCTTCGAGGGCAATCTTTCCTTTGTCAAGAATGTCCCCCTTAATTTTGGTTTCGATTCCAAGTTCCATATCATTTGCAGTCAGTTTAATTTGACCATCTGTTGTATCAATTAAAATACATTCAAGGATAGGCATCGTTGTCTTCGCAGGAACTGCTTTCAATACGGTATTGACTCCCTGGAGGAGTTCAGATTTGCTGCAGATAATTTTCATGTTAAAAATCAACCTTTCTCAGCCTGCCGAAAATTTTGTGAATAACTTCCGGGCAGCCGCATATAAATATATAAATAATTATTTTATAGTAGTTGTAGTAGTAGGGGCCGTGGATATGTGGATATGCCGTTTAACCCCTGATTTTTACTGGTTTTTTTGATGGGATAACTCTGTTGAAACCGACCGGATGACTAAGGGATAACTCTGAAATTATCCACATCATCAAATTCTGAAAATCAACATTCGGGAGGTTAAAAAAAAATTATCCCCTTATGAATCACCTTTCGTCCACAAATTATAAAGAGGTTATCCACAATCAGGTTGGAGGATTTATCTTCTTTATTAATATATCAATTGTATTTTTAAGATTTTCATCATGTTTTAAATCATCGGATATTTTCTTTTCACCGTGAATAATTGTCGTGTGGTCCTTTTTTCCAAGAGAATTTCCGACAGCCTGTAAGGAATCAGCAGTCATCTTACGGCATAGATACATACAGATCTGACGGGGATAAGCGATTTCCTTATTTCGTTTTGTACTTTTTATATCATCCGGAGATATGTTGTAATGTTCTGCAACCGTATCAATGATGAGTTCACAGGTGACAGGACGTTTTTCCTCCGGAGAAATAATATTTTCAAGTGCTTCCTTTGTTAAATCAAAATTAATTGTTTTTTTGCGAAGTCTTGAAAAATTGTAAATCTGTTTCAATGCACCTTCCAGTTCACGAATACTGGATTTTATATTCGTAGCGATGTAATTTAATGATTCATCGTCGACCATGATGTTATCAAGTTCCGCACGCTTTTTAAGGATAGCCATACGTGTTTCATAATTTGGAGGCTGTACGTCGACGGTCAGTCCCGCTTTGAATCGGGTGATCAGTCGGTCTTCCAAACCATTGATATCCTTTGGTGGTTTATCGGAAGATATAACAATCTGTTTTTTAGATTCGTATAATGTTGTAAAAGTATGGAAAAATTCTTCCTGGGTACTTTCTTTATTAACAATAAACTGAATATCGTCAATCAAAAGCATATCAATGTTTCGATATTTGTTTTTAAAATTTTCAATCTGCTTATGTTGAATCGAATGGACGAGTTCATTTGTAAATTCTTCAGATGTTACATAAATAATACGATAATCCGGGTGTTTACCTAAAACGTAATGAGCGATGGAATGCAGTAGATGGGTTTTGCCGAGACCGGCGCCGCCATAAATAAACAACGGGTTGCCGTAAATACCGGGATCTTCGGCTACGGCCAAAGCGGTAGCATGGGCAATGTCATTATTTTTTCCAACGACAAATGTTTCAAATGTATATCTTGGATTCAGATGAGCATTGATCAGTGACTCTGAATCTGTTTTTTCGGCATCTTCACTGATGCGATTTTTTTCAGATAAATCCGGAATAATAAATTGAACATCGAACTCAGTTTCAAGTACTTCAGCGATCGTAATAATTAAAGGCATACGATATTTTTTGGAGAACCAGCTTGGGTCCAAAACGAGATTTTCCTTTTCAATAGAAATAGTGATCATATTACCTTCAACTTTATAAGGCCTGAAATATTTGACCCAGGTGGTAAAAGCCACTTCGCTGATGTCATTTTCAATTTTCATTTGTTCAAGAATATCATTCCATTTTTCTTTTATTAAAGACAACACAATATTACAATCCCCCTGAGCATAAATTCACATATATATTTTATTACAAAAATGATGAGATATCAACATTAAAATTGTGGATAACTATGTGGATAAGAATTATTTATGAATTAACATAAAGTGATATTTATCTGGACTAATTATGTTAATGTTAATAAATAAAAGGAAAATTAATCACATTATAAACAGGCCGTTTTTCCAATAAATTGTGGATTTATCGTATTTTTATAAAACTTATAAACAGTTATCCACAAGTTATTCACATTATGTGGATAGAATTATGTAAATGTGGGGATAATTGTGTTGATAATCAAGTTATCCACAATTGCAAAAAAAAGCAAAGGTTTTGCTTGACGAGATTTGGGGAAATGACTATAATATAGTAGATATTTTATCTCATTTTTCATAAAGGGAGGTGTTTATAAATGAAGATGACATTTCAGCCAAAAAAGAGACAGAGAAGTAAAGTTCATGGTTTCAGAAAGAGAATGAGCACTGCTAACGGCAGAAAAGTTTTAGCAGCAAGAAGAGCTAAAGGTAGAAATAAATTATCAGCTTAGGCCGCAAATATGTGGCCTTTTTCTTTAGGGAAATCTTTAGGTAGAATGAATAATGAAATTTTCGGAATCATTGAAAAAGAATCAGCAGTTCAGAGCCGTTTATGAAAAGGGGACATCATGTGCCAATCGGTATTTGGTTGTATATAAATTGGAAAACGGCCTGAAAAGAAATCATTTGGGGATTTCTGTCAGTAAGAAGGTAGGGAACAGTATTGTAAGACATCATCTGGCAAGACTGATCCGCGAGAATTATCGTTTGAGCGAAGAGCTTTATAAAGAAGGCTATGATATTGTTGTGATTGCCAGAGTTGCAGCAAAAGATGCGGATTATCATGTTATTGAAAAAAGTCTCAGTCAGTTGTCAAAAAAACTGGATTTGTTAAAGGACAGCGATTTGCAATGAAAAAAGTATTAATAGGATGTGTTCGTTTTTACAGAAAATATATCTCTCCGCTTAAGGCACCTTGCTGCATTTATGTGCCAACCTGCTCCCAGTATGCTATTGAGGCGTTGGAAAAGTATGGGGCAGTTAAGGGAAGTTATTTAGCTATAAGAAGAATACTAAGATGCCATCCATTTCATGAAGGTGGCTATGATCCGGTTCCCTAAATTAAGGAGGAAATAGAACATGGATGTAATTGTTCTTACAAAAGTGGGGGGTATCCTAGGACCATTTGCATTGATATTTGGTCTAATCATGAACGCAATTTATGAAGTTCTTGATTTAGTGGGGATACCAAATGTTGCGTTGACAATCATATTATTTACATTGATCGCCAATATTTTGATGTTGCCGTTGACTATAAAACAGCAGCGTTATTCAAGAGTATCAGCTCTTGTAACACCAGAAATTCAGAAAATTAACAAGAAATATAAAGGAAGGACAGATGAAGTTTCACAACGCCGTATGCAGGCTGAAACGATGGAAGTCTATAAAAAATATGGGGCCAGCCCATCTTCCGGATGTCTTCCGGTATTAATTTCTTTTCCAATTTTGTTAGCATTGTACCGGATTATATATAATATTCCGTCCTATGTTAATTCGATTCATGATCTGTTTTTGACTATTGCCACTCCGATTCAGCAGACGACCGGCGGTGCGGCTATTATGGATCAGTTGATTGAAGAATTGAAAATATCTGTCACAAAGTTTGACTTTCAGGATATTGAGAAAATCATTGATGCTTTAAATGGTGTAAAAACAACCGGATGGGATACGGTAGCTAATGCCTTTGCATCTAATCCAAATGTTGTGCAGGCCATCAACAACGTAAAAGATACGATCATTAATATTAATTCTATGCCGGGTGGCCTGAATGTTATGGATGCGCCAGTACATTTTTCACAGGGGATGGCCGGAATTTTCCCTGGAATTTTGATTCCGATTTTGGCCGGTGTGACTCAGTATCTCAGTGTTAAGATCACAACCCCGAAAAATAACAATGCGGCAGCGGCTCCGGAAAATGATATGGCTCAGTCAATGAAAATGATGAATGTTTTCATGCCTTTATTCTCCGTATGGATTTGCTTTACATTGCCGGCCGGTGTTGGTCTTTACTGGGTATGTAACTCTGTATTCCGTACATTAATGGTTGTTATTGTCAATCGTTTCTTTAATAATAAGGACATTGATGAACTTGTTAAAGAAAATGCAGAAAAAGTTGCAGAACGCAAAGGAAAACCGACATTTACCGAAAAGCTCATGTCCAATGGCGCTTCGAATGCTCAGGAAGAGACGAAAAAGTATCAGTCTATGAGTGATATAGCTAAGGCAAATCGTTCGAAAAAAGATTATATGCCGAAGAACTAT
This sequence comes from Frisingicoccus caecimuris, assembly GCF_004340975.1. Classification (GTDB taxonomy): domain Bacteria; phylum Bacillota; class Clostridia; order Lachnospirales; family Lachnospiraceae; genus Frisingicoccus; species Frisingicoccus caecimuris. The sequence continues at coordinate 226,015 of NZ_SLXA01000004.1, read as the reverse complement.
ACGCCTGTGGACAAAGATGTGCCTTTAGATCCTGGCAGTATTTCATCAATTGCTCATATGTTGGATAAGAGCAAAAAAGACGATTGATTTGCTGTTTTTATTGGAGGGATAAAAGATGGATTATATAGAAGTTACAGGAAAAACAGTGGATGATGCGATCACAAATGCGTTGATTCAGTTAGAAACAACCAGTGATCAGATTGAGTATGAAGTCATTGAAAAAGGAAGTAATGGTTTTCTTGGATTGATCGGCAAACAGGATGCAGTTATTAAAGTTCGTAAAAAAAGCAATCTTTTAGATGATACATACGAATTTTTAAATAAGATGTTTGCTGCCATGAATATGGAAGTCAAATCAGAAATTGACTACAATGAAGAGAATCGGACAATGAATATCGATTTTTCCGGTGATGAGATGGGGATTTTGATTGGAAAAAGAGGACAGACGCTGGACTCTCTTCAGTATTTGATCAGTCTTGTAGTCAATAAAGAAAGTGATGCTTACATTAAGGTAAAGGTGGATACGGAAGATTACAGAGAACGTCGTAAGCAGACGTTAGAGAATCTTGCAAAGAACTTATCTTATAAGGTAAAAAGGACACGCCGTCCGGTAACACTTGAACCTATGAATCCTTATGAACGCCGGATTATTCATTCTGCGCTTCAGAATGACCGTTATGTGGAGACTCACAGTGAAGGTGATGAACCTTACCGCAAAGTTGTTATCACATTGAAACGTCGGGAAAACAGAGAATACCGTAAGGATTATAATAAAAATTAGTGGAAATTGCCCCCTTCTTTGGATGAAAGACGGGGGCAATTTTTGGAAAGGAGTTTTTATCATGATCAGTGATACCATTGCTGCCATATCTACAGGAATGACGCCGTCTGGCATAGGAAAGGTGCGTTTGAGCGGCGATTCTGCCATTGAAATCGCAGATCAGATTTACAGAAGTCCTAAAGGAAAAAAATCTCTAAAAAATGTACCATCTCATACGATACACTATGGTTATATATATGACGGCAGCCAGATGATCGATGAGGTACTTGTATTGATCATGAAGGCTCCGAACAGTTATACCACAGAGGATGTGGTGGAGATTGACTGTCATGGCGGTGTTGTGGTCATGAGGAAAATTCTGGAGACAGTGATTAAATATGGCGCCCGTCCGGCCGAACCGGGAGAATTTACAAAACGGGCCTTTTTAAATGGAAGGATTGATCTGTCACAGGCAGAGGCTGTCATTGATATTATTAATTCAAGAAATGAATATGCTTTAAAAAGCTCGGTTCAGCAGCTTCAGGGAAATCTTTTAAATCAGATTAAGGAAGTAAGAAAGAGTATTATCGGCAGTATTGCTTTTATTGAAGCTGCTCTGGATGATCCGGAACATATCAACGCAGACGACTATGGAATGACTTTAAAAAAACAGATTGACGAAAATATGGGAATTCTGGAAAAACTGCTTAGGTCCTGTGATGATGGGCGGCTTTTAAAAGAGGGGATAAAAACTGTTATTTTAGGCAAACCGAATGCGGGAAAGTCCTCTTTATTAAATTATCTTTCCGGTGAGGAAAGGGCCATTGTTACAGATATAGCGGGAACGACGAGAGATGTCCTTGAGGAAACAGTCCAGGTAGATGGTATTTTATTGAATGTTATTGATACGGCTGGTATACGTGATACAGATGATACTGTTGAAAAAATCGGCGTTGAGAAGGCAAAGAAATATGCTTCAGAAGCAGATTTAATTATTTATATTGTAGATGGTTCTACTTCTATGGATGAAAATGATCTGGAAATTTTAAAATTGATTCGGAATAAAAAAACAATCATACTGTTAAATAAAATAGATTTAGATTTGAAAACAACAAAAGCGGCCATTGAAAAAGAAACAGAACATCCAATCGTGGAAGTATCTGTAAAAGACAGGAAGGGATTGGAGCAATTCTCGGAAAACATTCGTCAGATGTTTTTTGAAGGAAAGCTGACATTTAATGACCAGATTTATATAACAAATGTCCGACATAAGGCGGCTATTCAGGAAGCTGCAGACAGTTTGAAGATGGTACTTCAAAGTATTGCGGATGATATGCCGGAGGATTTCTTTTCTATTGATTTGATGAATGCTTACGAGGCTCTTGGAAAGATTATCGGGGAATCTGTTGGAGAAGATTTGATTAATACCATATTTAGTGATTTTTGTATGGGTAAATAGGAGGCTTTTTATGTCTTATACTTATGAAAATTATGATATTGCGGTCATCGGTGCCGGACATGCGGGATGTGAAGCCGCTTTGGCCTGTGCACGTCTTGGTTTAAAAACGATTGTATTTACGGTCAATGTGGAAAGCATTGCCTTGATGCCGTGTAATCCGAATATCGGAGGGAGTTCCAAAGGACATCTTGTACGTGAGATTGATGCTCTTGGCGGTCAGATGGGAAAAACTATTGATCAGACCTTTATACAGTCAAAAATGCTCAATAAATCCAAGGGACCTGCGGTTCACTCATTAAGAGCGCAGGCAGATAAACATGATTATACGGAATTTATGCGCCGTACATTAGAAAATCAAGAAAATCTTACAGTAAAACAGGCTGAAATCGTGGATATATTGACAGAAGATGGACATGTATCCGGGGTAGTTACCCATACAGGTGGAATTTATCCATGTAAAGCGGCAATTCTGGCTACAGGTGTTTATTTGAAAGCCAGATGTCTGTGCGGAGAATCGATTACTTATACAGGCCCAAATGGACTTCAGGCTGCGACTCATCTTTCAGACAGTTTAAAACGCCTTGGAATTGAACTGGTGCGTTTTAAAACAGGAACGCCGGCCCGTATTGATAAACGAAGTATCGATTTTAGTAAAATGGAAGAACAATTTGGAGATGAAACAGTTGTACCATTTTCATTTACGACCAATCCTGAAGATGTTCAAAAAGACCAGGTATCCTGTTGGCTGACTTATACAAATGAGAAAACGCATGAGATTATTCGTTCCAACCTGGATCGTTCACCGATTTATGCAGGTGTGATTGAAGGGGTGGGTCCCCGTTATTGTCCTTCTATTGAGGATAAGGTGGTTAAATTTGCGGATAAGAACCGGCATCAGGTATTTATTGAACCGGAAGGAAATTATACAAATGAAATGTATATCGGCGGAATGTCAAGTTCATTGCCGGAGGATGTTCAATATCGGATGTACCGGACAGTGCCGGGACTTGAAAATGCCCGGATTGTGCGAAATGCCTATGCGATTGAGTATGATTGCATTCCGGCCACACAGCTTAAGTCGACACTGGAATTTAAGAAGGTGGAAGGTCTTTTTTCCGGAGGCCAGTTTAACGGAAGCTCCGGTTATGAAGAGGCGGCAGCTCAAGGACTTATGGCGGGAATTAATGCCTCTATGAAATTACTTGGAAAAGAACAGATCGTTTTAAAGCGGTCAGAAGCCTATATAGGTGTACTTATTGATGATTTAGTCACAAAAGAGACCCATGAGCCATACAGGATGATGACATCAAGAGCAGAATATCGTTTGCTTCTGCGTCAGGATAATGCGGATATGCGTCTGACACCGATTGGTCATCAGGTTGGATTGATATCCGATGAACGTTATGAAGCACTTTTAGAGAAAAAAGCAATGATTGAAAAAGAAATTGAGCGGGTAAAGCATGTGATGATCGGTGGTTCAAAAGAGGTTCAGGAGTTTCTTGAAGCTCATAAAAGTACACCGCTTAAAACGGCGGTATCTCTCGCTGAACTTATTCGTCGACCTGAACTTTCCTATGAAATTCTGGAACCATTGGACAAAGAAAGGGAACCATTACCGGAAGGAGTTATTGAGCAGGTAAATATTCATGTAAAGTATGAAGGTTATATTACCCGCCAACTGAGACAAGTGGAACAGTTTAAAAAAATGGAAGTTAAATTAATTCCTGAAGCGTTGGATTATAATGATATCAGTGGTTTGAGGATTGAGGCACAGCAGAAATTGTCGGCAGTTCGTCCGCATTCCGTAGGACAGGCTTCGCGTATTTCAGGAGTAACGCCGGCAGATATATCCGTATTACTCATTTATATGGAGCAGTTTAATCGGTCACATCGAAAGGAAACGGTATGAGTAAATTTGAAAATGTTTTAGAAAAACTAAATGTTCATCTTAATGAGAAACAATTGTGTCAGTTTCAAATGTATTATGAGATGCTGATTGAGACAAATAAAGTCATGAATCTGACAGCGATTACGGAATACGATGAAGTTGTTGATAAGCATTTTGTTGACAGCCTTTCTCTGATACAAGCTATTGATCTGAATCAACCCTTAAAAGTGATCGATGTGGGGACTGGCGCTGGATTTCCGGGAATTCCATTAAAGATTGCTTTTCCTGAGTTAAAAATTGTACTTCTGGATTCTCTGAATAAACGGATTAACTTTTTAAATCGGGTGATTGAAGCGTTAGAATTAACAGATATAGAGACGATTCATGGAAGAGCTGAAGATTTTGGAAGGAATCCAAAGTACCGGGAACAGTTTGATCTGTGTGTCTCCCGGGCCGTGGCCAACTTATCCACATTATCGGAATATTGTATACCTTTTGTTCAGATTGGTGGTCATTTTGTCCCTTATAAATCAGGAAAAGTACAGGAAGAATTGGAAGGGGCAAAGAGAGCTGTGACAATGCTTGGAGGAAATGTTAAGGATTGCCTGTCTTACAATTTGGCAGATACGGATATGGAGCGTTCTCTTGTGATTATCGAAAAGATAAAACCTACAAAAAAGGCTTACCCGAGAAAAGCAGGTAAGCCTTCAAAAGAACCTTTATAAATCACCATTTTCTTTCATCATGGCCATTTTCATGATTTCTACCGGAGCGTCGATTCCGGTCCAGAGTTTGAAACTAACAGCGGCCTGATTGATCAGCATGGAAAATCCATCCAGTGTTTTACAGCCGCAAGCCTGTGCCTTTGCCATAAAACGTGTATGGAGCGGATTTGGGATGATATCGCAGACGACGGTGGTGAATTTAAGCGTATTATAATCAATATTTGGTACATTTGTATCAGGATATAAACCAATGGATGTACAGTTTACAAGAATATCTGTATCTTCATCCACATTATAACAGCCCTCCCAGAGTGTGAATTCTGCGTGGGCTGTTGTTTTTTCATTAATCAGCTTAACGAGGGTTTCACCTCTGTCCGGGGAACGATTGACAATGATGATTTTCCGGGTTCCGGCCAGGGCAAGTTCTACAGCAATCGCTCTGGCGGCTCCACCGGCCCCGAGAATCACTGCTTTTTTGCCGGAAATTTTTATATGTTCATCTTCCAGGGATTTTATAAATCCTTTTCCATCCGTATTTTCACCGACCATTTCACCATGATCTTCATATACCGTGTTTACAGCGCCAATCAGGGCAGCCGTGTCTGTTAAACGGTCCAGATAAGGTATCACACTTACTTTGTGGGGTATCGTGATATGTGTTCCTTTCATGTGAAGCGCTTTTAAAGATTTTACGGCTGTCTCCAAATTTTCCGGGTACACGAGCATCGTGTTATAGCGATAATTTAATCCGAGAGCTTTAAAAGCAGCTTCCATAATAACAACTGTCGGATTTTCATCTACCGGACAACCAAACAGCCCGATTAATTCACTGCGATAGCATTTTTCTGCCATGTGTATAACTCCTTTCAGGACAAATAAATGGAACAGAGGGCGGAAAAAGCATCGGTCTGTTCGATATGCGGATATTGTTTGCAGTTATCAACCAATTCTGTTTCAATAGAAGGATTAATGGATACATAGTCTTCTATTGTATGTTCTATGTCTTTTAAATCTTTTCCGCCAATGATATACATTGAATGATTCAACTTTTTTAAGGCATGGAGCATATTGATATTGGTAAAATGACTTCGCTCACTGGCATAGAGGTATCTGGCTGAAGGACCGCCGAGATGGCTGGATTCATACATTGTATCCACATCCTTTTGCGTATGAATATCCGGATAAAGCGTTTTCTTTTTATACTCTTTGAATATGGTACCATGGGAATTTGCTATGTTATAAATAGTTGTTCCAATTAAAGGAAGTTCTACTAAGTATTTTAATGTTTTATGGTTTGTTTTCGGATATTTAGCCATATCTTTCATCGATAAAGGATTTACCATCATGATCCGTCGATAAAGATCAGGTTCACTGTAGCATCCCATAATGGCAATATTTGATGAAGAACCACTGGTGATCACGTCTGTTTTGGCTCCAATGACATCTTTAATAAAATTATTGATCAATTGGACATAGATATAATTTGTATATGTCATTTTCGGTTTTTCAGAGCGTCCGCATCCAATTAAATCCAAAGCATAAACGGTATGATCTTTTGACAATTGGTTGATCAAAGATTTCCATTCATCAGCGGAAGCTGTACATTTTAATTCATGAATCAAGAGGAGTGGGGAACCACTGCCCTTTTTTGTATAAAAGATATTTCCGAATCTCCATGAATATTGATGTTTGTTTTCACAAAACAGCATATCCTTCATTCCTGCCCGGAGAAAAATCAGTTTATTAATTCCCCATGTTGTGAAAAGAAGAGCAGAAGAAATAATTCCTGCGTTCAGGAGCTTTTTGTAATTTCTCATATGAATCATTCTCCTTTAAATAAGCATTTTTTGTACTTTATATTATAAGATAATTATTATACATATACAAATATTTTTTAATGGATATTTTCTTAAATATGTTGTACAATATCTGTATATGTCCAAAATAAAGGATAGAATACTTATTTTGCAGAATTTTAAATGTTAGAGCAATATAACAAAAGGGGAAATTTATAAATGAAAAATAAAATTGTAGAGTTACTCGATGCTCAAATTGAAAATATGGATGCTGAGGAAATAAATAGTCTTTTAGAGATTCCTCCAAAATCTGAGATGGGTGATTTTGCCTTTCCATGTTTTAAGCTTGCTAAGGTATTTCGTAAGGCGCCGCCAATGATCGCATTGGACTTAAAAGAGAAAATCGGTTGTCCGGATTTCCTGAATAAAGTGGAATGCCTTGGTGGATATTTAAACTTTTTTGTGGATAAGTCCATGTTTGCCAGACAGATTGTGGAAAATTACTTATCCGATTCGAATTATGGAGGATCTGATGAGGGTCAGGGAAAGACAATCTGTATCGATTATTCATCACCAAATGTTGCCAAGAATTTCCATGTTGGTCATCTCCGTACAACGATCATCGGTAATTCTTTAAATAAGATATTTACAAAATTGGGATATCATGTGGAAAGAATTAATCATTTAGGGGATTGGGGAACTCAGTTTGGTAAATTAATCGTTGCTTATAAGAACTGGGGCAGTAAAAAAGCTGTTGAGGAAAAAGGTATCGAGGAATTGATGCGTATTTATGTAAAATTCCACGAAGAAGCAGAAAAAGACGATTCTTTAAATGATGAGGCCAGAGCATGGTTTACGAAGATGGAGCATGGAGATGAAGAAGCTTTAAGTATATGGAAATGGTTCCGGGAGATTAGCTTAAAAGAATTTATGCGGGTGTATGAGCTTCTTGGTATGGAGTTTGATTCTTTCGCCGGAGAAAGTTTTTATAATGATAAGATGCAGCCGGTTATTGAAGAGTTAAAGCAAAAAGGTTTGATCAAAGTCAGTGACGGTGCTCAGATTGTTGACCTGGAAGAGTATAATATGCCTCCATGCCTGATCACAAAAAAAGACGGAAGTTCTTTATATGCTACAAGAGATATCGCAGCCGCTATGTATCGCAAGAAAACATATGATTTCTCAAAGTGTATTTATGTTACCGGACTCGAACAAAAACTTCATTTTGCCCAGTGGTTCAAGGTTATTGAATTGATGGGTTATGATTGGTCAAAAGATTTAATGCATGTACCGTATGGCCTCGTTAGTTTAAAGGGTGGTAAATTGTCTACACGTAAGGGTCATGTTATCTATGCTGAGGATATTCTTCATGAATCAATTCAAAAGACACGCAGTATTATTGAAGAAAAGAATCCGAATATTCCAAATAAGGAAGAAGTAGCAAAGCAGGTTGGTATTGGCGCAATTGTGTTTAATGATTTGTATAATCAGAGAATTAAGGATGTCATCTTTGATTGGGAAAAACTTTTAAATTTTGATGGGGAAACAGGTCCTTATGTTCAGTATACTTATGCCAGGGCAGCCAGTGTAATTCGGAAAATTGGTGATGTACCGTCTGTCTACGATTATTCAGTTTTGTCCGATGATGTATCTATGGCATTACTTAAGGAAATTGCCCGGTATCCGCAGGTTGTCTCCGATGCAGCGGAAAAGATGGAGCCGTTTGTTGTTTCAAGATATGCGGTAGCATTGGCGCAAGCATTCAATAAATTTTATCATGAGTGTCAGATTAATGTTGAGGATGAAAATATAAAGTATACAAGAGCCAATATTGTTATCATTACAAAGTCTATTTTAAAAGACGCTTTAAGTTTACTTGGTATTCAGTGTCCGGAACAGATGTAATTCGGTAAGTATATAAAAATGTTTCACGTGAAACATGGAAAATTAATAAAAATATTATCAAGAGGATGTTTCACGTGAAACATCCTCTTGTTTTACAGAATTTTCATATTTCTTTCTCTGGATTAACTTAGCATGAAGTGGTATACTGTTAAAAGTAGAAGATGAATTAGTATACCCATTCGGGCACACCGTATGTCAGATGCTCCGCATGGGCGCACGCTGTCAGGCTGCGTGCGATAAAGTATACCCATCCGGGCATACCGTATGTCAGATGCTCCGCATGGGCGCACGCTGTCAGACTGCGTGCGATAAAGTATGAAAAGAGGAATGATATGGGGCGGATAATAGCAATTGCAAATCAAAAGGGTGGCGTTGGAAAGACAACAACATCGATCAATCTATCGGCCAGTTTAGCTGAGCTTGGAAAAAAAGTATTAACGATTGATATGGATCCACAGGGAAACACTACCAGCGGATTAGGAATTGATAAAAATCAGGTAGAAAATACGGTTTATGAATTACTTCTGGAAGAAGTATCTACAGATGAATGCATTTATACTTCGGTCATGGAAGGGTTGGATGTCATTGCATCCAATATAAATCTTTCCGGAGCGGAAGTAGAATTGATTTCTATAGAAAACAAAGAGTTTCTTTTAAAAGAAAAAATTAATTTACTGAGAGACAACTATGATTATATTGTGATTGACTGCCCACCTTCTTTAAATCTTCTCACTATTAATGCAATGACAACATCAGATACTGTATTGGTGCCAATCCAATGTGAATATTATGCTTTGGAGGGATTAAGCCAATTAATACATACAATTGAGTTGATTAAAGAACGATTAAATCCTGATTTAGAAATAGAAGGCGTTGTATTTACAATGTTTGATGGCCGGACGAATTTGTCCTTACAGGTTGTCGAAAATGTAAAAGAAAATTTAAATCGAAATATCTATAAAACGATAATTCCGAGGAATGTTCGTTTGGCAGAGGCACCAAGTTATGGAATGCCAATTAATATGTATGATACACGTTCATCAGGCGCTGAGGCCTATCGTTTGCTTGCTGAGGAAGTTATTCAGTATCAGATGAACAAATAATAGCTAAAAGCGAAAGGAATGAGTAAATGTAATGGCGGCACGAAAAAAAGGTGGGCTTGGAAAGGGAATTGATGCATTAATTTCACCATCGGTAAAAAGGGAAACTGAAAAAGAAAAAGTTGTTGAAGAGCCAGTTGAAAAAATTGTAGAGAAAATCGTTGAAGTTGAAAAGGTTGTGGAAAAACCCGTAGAACAGCTTATGCGGATTGATGAGATTGAGCCAAATCAATTACAGCCAAGAAAGAATTTTGATGAAGATGCTTTGCAGGAATTATCTGAATCGATTAAGCAGTTTGGATTAATACAACCAATCATAGTTAAGAACAAAGGAAAGTATTATGAAATCGTTGCCGGCGAACGGCGGTGGAGAGCCGCAAGAATTGCCGGGCTTAAAGAGGTTCCTGTGATTATCAAAGAATATAGCGAAAAGGAATCTATGGAAATAGCTATTGTGGAAAATCTCCAGAGAGAGGATTTAAATCCAATAGAAGAAGCACAGGCTTATCAGAAACTTATTGAAGAATTTGGATTAAAACAAGATGAAGCTGCTCAGAGAGTTTCGAAAAGCAGAACAGCGGTAACAAATGCTTTAAGACTTTTAAAACTTGATGAAAGAGTTCAGCAGATGGTAATTGACGAGATGATCAGTGGAGGTCATGCGAGAGCACTTTTGGCTATTGAAGATAAGGAAGAACAATATTTAACGGCTATGCTTATATTTGACAATAAGATGAGTGTACGTGAGACGGAAAAACTGGTTCGGGAACATATAAAAAAGGAAGAAGAAAAAAGAGTAGAGAAGAAAGAAGACTTCTCGCAAATGGAAACAATCTACCATCAATTGGAAGAACGAATGAAATCTGTCATTGGATCGAAGGTAGCCATCCACAGCAGAAACTATAAAAAAGGAAAAATTGAAATTGAATACTACTCAAATGATGAACTGGAAAGGATTATTGATTTAATAGAATCAGTAAAGCAGGTGGGATAATATGGAGAGTAAGATTTTAGCAGGATTGAGTTTTGACCCGGGTATTTTAATCATAGGCATGTTTATTCTTATGCTTTTAATGCTTATATACATATATACCTTACATAGAAAACAGAATCAACTAGATAAAAAGTACAGAGCATTCATGCGGGGCGGACGTGGTGCAAAATCATTGGATGAAGCATTGCAAAATAAAATGCAGTCTTTAAATAAAATTACAGATGTCAATGATAGCTTAAATGATCGCATTACCCGGCTTGAAAAAAGCATGGGACGTTCTTATCAAAAAATGGGTATCGTGAAATATGATGCATTTAAAGAAATGGGTGGAAAACTTAGTTTTGCTTGTGCATTATTAAATGACAGGGATGATGGCTTTATAATTAATTCCATTCACAGTAAGGATGGCTGTTACAATTATATTAAAGAAATTATTAAAGGCGAGTCCTATATTCCATTAGGTGATGAGGAAGCAGAAGCTCTGGAACAGGCAAAACAGTACGGCATGGGAAATGAGTAAATAGAAATAAAAAGGCAGATACTTTGGTAACTGCCTTTTTTATGTCAACGAATGATATGAATAAATATGCATTATATGATTTATAAAGTGCTGGAAATTTTGGGAAACTTGTGGTATATTAAGTTGTAAAAAGGATATGCCTATTATATAATGTATAAATGATTTCCAAAGAGGAGGAAAAAACATGCTTGACATTAAATTATTAAGAAACAATTTTGAAGAAGTCGAAAAAGCCCTTTCTACTCGAAATGAGGATTTCGATTTATCAAAATTTAAATCTATGGATGAAAAGAGAAGACAACTTCTGGCTGAAGTAGAGCAGTTAAAGAATAAACAGAATGTAGAATCAAAAAAAATTCCGCAGATGAAAAAAGCTGGACAAGATGTTGCACCAGTTATGGAAGAGATGAAGAAGCTTTCTGAAAGCATTAAACTTCTGGATGCCCAGGTAAGCGCTGTGGATGCTGAATTGAATGCTTACATGTTGACAATTCCTAATATTCCAAATCCGACAGTTCCTGCAGGTAATTCGGATGAAGATAATGTAGAAATCCGCCGTTTTGGTGAACCTACAAAATTTGATTTTGAGCCGAAGGCCCATTGGGATTTAGGAGCAGATCTGGGAATTTTGGATCCAGAAACTGCAGCAAAGACAACCGGTGCCCGTTTTACATTTTATCGTAATGCCGGTGCAAGACTTGAACGTGCCATTATGAATTTCTTTTTGGATATTCATACAAAAGAACATGGTTATGAAGAAATTTTTGCACCATTTATGGTTAGCCGTGACAGTATGATCGGAACCGGTCAGCTTCCTAAATTTGAAGAGGATGCTTATAAAGTTACTGGTGATGGAAAAGAATATTTTCTGATTCCTACAGCGGAAGTTCCTGTAACCAATATGTATCGTGAAACAATTTTGGATGGTTCTAAATTGCCAATAAAACATGTTGCTTATACGGCATGTTTTCGTGCAGAGGCTGGTTCGGCCGGACGAGATACTCGTGGTCTGATCCGTCAGCATCAGTTTAATAAGGTTGAGCTGGTTAAATTTACAAAACCGGAAGATTCTTATGAGGAATTGGAAAAACTTACAAGAGATGCAGAGGATGTACTACAGCGTCTTGGTCTGCCTTACCGTGTTGTTAAAATTTGTATCGGCGATCTTGGTTTTACAGCCGCTATGAAATATGATATTGAAGTATGGATGCCAAGTTATGGCCGCTATGTAGAAATTTCAAGCTGCAGTAATTTTGAGGAATTCCAGGCACGCCGTGCGAATATAAAATATAAAGATGGCGTAAAGGATAAGGCTAAATATGTTCATACATTAAACGGAAGTGGTGTGGCCATCGGCCGGACAACCGCAGCTATTATGGAAAATTATCAGCAGGCCGACGGAAGCATCCGTGTTCCGGATGTTTTGATTCCTTACATGGGCGGCATGGAAGTTATTAAATAATAAAGAATCCTAAGAAATAACAAGGTGCATATTTATTCAAATATGCACCTTAAAAGGTAACATAAAACGGAGGGTGAGATGCACGATTACTTGCGGGCAATTGGTTTCAGTAACATAAAAAAGAATAAAGATGTCAGGGATATTTTAAATCTGGTCATGTTGCGTCCAACCTCAGAGTATGTATCTTCAGCTACGGATGAAGAAGCTGTTTTTGGTGAAAAAGTTAAGGAGTTTGCAGACCGTATGGGGATAAGTGTCCGCGGAGAATACGATGAAAACGGCCAATTTCATGTTGGATATTATTTTCCTTATTTCAAAGCGAAGAATCCGACATTAAAGGATGAAGTTACGATTGAAAAACAGTCAGATAGAGATGCTTATGCGGGAATCTGTGATAATGTGAAGGTTGGAGTTTCTCTCATTTTTCAATTATTGAATATGGCTGATTTCATTGATTATACAGAATTTCATAAAGGCTCTTTATTTTATGCGCCCATGTATTTGACTGGTTTATCTGTTTCGGGAAAGGTAATTTTGCCTTTGATGAAAACCGAAGAGGATGTGCGCCGCAAAAGGGATGAAAGCATCAATCGGGATCGAATGATTGCCGCAGCCCGGGAAGGAGATCAGGATGCCATAGAAAGTCTGACTTTGGAAGATATTGATTTGTATGCGACCATCAGCCGACGGTCAAAAAAAGAAGACGTTTTGACAATCGTGGAGTCCTATTTTATGCCTTATGGCATTGCTTATGATCAGTACTCTATTATGGGGGATATTCTCAGTGTGGAAACAGTAAAGAATTCCCTGACGGAAGAGTCCATTTATATTTTGTCACTGGAATGCAATAACCTGATATTTGATATCTGCATCAATAAAGAAGATTTACTTGGAGAGCCCCTTCCTGGACGACGTTTCCGAGGTAATGTCTGGATGCAGGGAACGGTTGACTTTATGGGCCTGTAGGTGGTATAGTAAGTTTAGATGTCGCTATAGCTCAGCTGGATAGAATGACCGCCTCCTAAGGGGGGACCTGTACTGAGAACTTTTGAAAAGTACTCAGGTGTTGATGGAAATTCGGTACTGAGAATTTTGATTAGAAATTGCCAAGTGCTGCAGAGGACGCAAATAGTATTTTCGCCGAAAAAAATATCGGCTGAAAATAGAAAAAAATCGGTTAACGAGCCCGAGGCAAAAAGGCCCGAAAAGCCTTATTTTGTGCGTAAGCAACGAGCCACAAATCCGGCATTTATGCAGGATTTTGGCGACTGCCGCGTCACTGAGCGTCAGCGAAGTAAACCAAAAATCATATGTCGGCATAGCTCAGCTGGATAGAGCATTCGCCTCCTAAGAAAGTGTTATAACATACACCTAAGCAAAAAAGGCGATTGACAAGAGTTCAGATTACAAGTACAATTTAATAGATTTTTCAGATGTCGCTATAGCTCAGCTGGATAGAGCGACCGCCTCCTAAGAAAGTGTTGAAACATACACCCCGGAGGAAAAGGAAAACGGTAGCAAGTAAAATTAAATATAGATTTTCTAAATGTCGCTATAGCTCAGCTGGATAGAGCGACCGCCTCCTAAGCGGTAGGTCGGAGGTTCAAATCCTCTTAGCGACGCCAAAAACTCCGCCGAAAACGTTGATTTTTCAAGGTTTTCGGCGTTTTCTTTTTCCCAAGAAAAATCGAACACATAACAAACAGCGATTAGCAGGAAGCATTTTTGCTAATCGGAAGTGACCATGGTGAACTCGAACGATTGATTTTTGTCACCGATTAGCTTGCTAATGATTAGCAGAAAATTTTCGATTTTTGCTAATCAAACTGCCTCTCCTGCTAATTTGCCGAAAAATCATGCAAAAAACCTTGCTAATCGAATGGGCGAATGTTACCGAGTAAAAGGCATTTTTTTGAAGTTTATTTCGTCCTTTTGCTGGCATATTTGAGGGGGTACACCGCTTCTCGTATAATGATGTTGTAAGGAGGTGCATCGTATGAGAGAAAAAACATTTCATGTTTATGTGGATAGCCATGATAGAAGCCTTTTGCTTCAAAGCCTTGTAGAATTGAAAAATCTGTTGATCCAACAAGGCAGATATACGGACTGCGTGGATGAACTGATTTTCAAGGTAATCAATGCACCCATAAAGAAGTTCAAGATTGATAGACATTAAAATATGTAAATCATAGGTTACAGATAAATAATTCTGATTGATCTTTTAATTTGCCATATAAATGAATACTGCTTTACATAGCCGATTGGTATAAAAACCAGTCGGCTTTTTTGCGTTCTGGGGAACTTTACATAGCCGCCCTGACAAGACGGCTAAATCTAAAAGAAAGGAGGACGCACCTATGTCAAATTGCAAAGTGATTGCTCTGACCAATCAAAAAGGTGGCGTGGGAAAGACAACCACAGCAGTCAACCTGGGTGTCAGTCTGGCAAAGCAAGGAAAGAAAGTCCTGCTGATTGATGCAGATGCACAGGCCAACTTAACCATGGCTCTGGGGTACAGCAGACCAGATGACATTCCCATAACCCTCTCCACGGTGATGCAAAGCATTATCGACGATAAAGCCTTTGATGTTTCAAAAGGCATCCTGTATCACAATGAGGGCGTGGATCTGCTTCCGTCCAATATTGAGCTGTCTGGCTTTGAAGTCAGGCTGATCAATGCCATGAGCCGTGAGCGTGTTTTGAAAACCTATGTGAATGAGGTCAAAAAGAATTACGACTATGTATTGATTGACTGTATGCCCTCTCTTGGCATGATCACCATCAATGCTCTGGCGGCAGCTGACAGTGTGGTTATCCCAACACAGCCCCACTACCTTTCAGCGAAAGGTCTGGAGCTGTTGCTTCGCTCAGTTTCTATGGTCAAGCGGCAGATCAATCCTAAACTGCGGATAGACGGTATCCTGATGACAATGGTAATGCCCCGCACCAACATTTCAAAAGAAATTACCGCTTCGGTGAAAAGTGCATACGGGCAAAGGATCAAGGTTTTTGATACCGAAATCCCCCATTCTATCCGTGCGGTAGAAGCTACCGCAGAGGGAAAGAGCATTTTTGCTTATGACAAAAGCGGAAAGGTAGCCGCTGCCTATGAACAATTAGGAAAGGAGGTGGCAGAAATTGGCGAGAAGCAACGGACACAAAATCGAGTTGACCGCATACGATGACCTTTTCCAGACGGATGAAAGCCGTGCGGAAGCCAAACTGAGCAAGATACGGGACATTCCTATTGCGGAGATTGACGAGTTTCCAGATCATCCGTTCAAAGTTTTACTGGATGAGGATATGGAACAGCTTGTTGAGAGCATCAAGCGAAATGGAGTGATGACCCCGGCAACGGTTCGGCTGAAAGAGGATGGGCGGTATGAGCTTATCAGCGGCCACAGGCGCAAAAAGGCATGTGAGATTGCCGGGCTTGAAACTCTGAAATGCGAGGTAAAGGAACTGACCCGTGACGAAGCCATTATTGTGATGGTGGAGTCCAATCTGCAAAGATCAACGATCTTACCAAGTGAGAAAGCCTTTGCCTATAAAATGCGTCTGGAAGCAATGAATCGACAAGGACAGCGTACAGATTTAACTTGTTCCCCAGTGGGAAACAAGTTGCAAGGAAGAAAATCTAGTGATGAACTTGCCGAAAAGGTTGGTGAAAGTAAAAATCAGATTTTCCGCTATATCCGCTTGACCGAGCTTGTTCCTGAAATTTTGCAGATGGTAGATGAACGTCAGATTGCTTTTCGCCCGGCGGTAGAAATCTCTTATCTGTCCGATGAACAGCAGTATTCCCTTCTGGAAGCCATGCAGTATAACGATGCGACCCCGTCACTTGCACAGGCTATCAAAATGAAAAAGTTCATGCAGGACGGAAAACTCACAGATGAGGTTATCCAGTCGATCATGCAGGAAGAAAAGCCAAACCAGAGGGAAAAACCTGCTTTCCGTGATGAAAGGATCTCCAAGCTCATTCCCAAGAGCGTTCCCAGAGGCAGGGAATCGGATTTTGTTGTCAAGGCGCTGGAATTTTACAACCGCTACCTGCAGCGAAACAAAGACCGGGAACGATAGCCACACATCGAGGGCGAGGTCTGCCTGTTGGTGTGGATAGCCATATTTTTGCTTTCCCCCTCTCCACACCTCACCCCCTAATTACTACCAAAACTATCCGAAAGAAAAAAATTGGCAGTCGTTATAGACTGCTTTTTTCGGTTAGTAAAGAAACTCACAAACAAAAAGTAGGAGGTAATGTATGAAATTCCCCAAATTATTCAAAAAGGCTGCGGCCCTTGTCATGGCTGCGGTCACAACCTTCTCTGTGCTGCCAGCGACAACAGCATTTGCTGCGGGAGATATTGGCACGATTTCCTTTGACTTCACTTATGACAGGAATGGAAATGCCATGCGCTATAACTCCAGTGCAGTGTTTGACGGTTATACCGCAGGCGGAACAGGCAGTTACAAGTACCGTATGTATGTAGACGGCGATAATGCGTTCTGTATTCAGCCGGGTGTACCGCTGAAAACAGGCAATACCCTGAAGAAAAATTCTTCTCAGACATGGAATGCCCTTTCTTCCAGCCAGAAAAAAGCAGTAGGACTTGCCCTGCTCTATGGCTATCAGGGAAACCGCAGTTCTCTTTCGGGAAGTGATGATGAGAAATGGCTTGCTACACAGACCCTTGTCTGGGAATTTGTGACGGGATGCCGTGAGTCCACAGGAGCTTACCAGCAGACCAGCCAGAAAGCGTACAGCCTGCACTTTGGTTCCAATTATCCAAACAGCGGTGCTGCCGAGGTGTATAACCAGATCGTTTCTCAGCTGTCCAAACACAATACCATTCCGAGTTTTATGTCGGGTGGTGCGGATGACATCACAAAGGAACTTTCCTATCAGGACGGGAAATACACCATGACACTGACGGATAACAATGGTGTCCTTGCTGACTATTCCTTTGCCACATCCGACAGTAAAGTGAGTGTGTCCAAATCCGGCAATAAGCTGACGATCACATCCGCAACAGCCTTTGACGGTTCTGTAAGAATCACTGCCACAAGAAGCAATGTGCCAACGGTCAGCAGCAGCGCAAAACTGATCGCCTATGGTGATCCCAGCCTGCAGGATGTTGTGACCGGTGTAGAAAATGCAGATGCAGTAAAAGCATATCTGAATGTGGAGACACCTACCGGTACAATCGCACTGAAAAAGACTTCTGAGGACGGCGTCGTTGCAGGGATTTCCTTTACGATCAAGGGCGAGAACTTCAACAAAACCGTTACCACAGACGAAAACGGCAATCTGACTGTGGAGGGATTGTTCCCCGGCACTTACACCATTACGGAGCAGTCCATTGATAAGTATGAGCCACAGGAAACCCAGACCATCACGCTGATCGGCGGCAAGACCACCACGGTTAACTTCAACAATACGCTGAAAAGAGGCAGCCTTGAGGTTGTAAAAACTTCTGAGGACAGTCTGGTTGAGGGTGTGACGTTCCACCTTTACGGAACATCATTAAGCGGCTTACCGGTAGATGAGTATGCTGTGACCGATGCCGAGGGTGTGGCAAAATTTGAAAATATCCTGATCAGCGGCAATACCCCGTATGTCCTTGAGGAAGTAGATACCGCCATCCGCTATGTGGTTCCGGCAAGCCAGACCGCTCCGGTGGAATGGAATAAGGTCACAGAGCGCAGCTTTACCAACATCCTCAAAAAATTCAATGTAACTGTCACAAAGACAGACGCTGAAACCGGGACACCCCAGGGGGATGCTTCCCTTGCCGGTGCAGTTTATGGCATCTATAAGGGCGAGGAACTGATTGACACTTACACCACAGACGGAAACGGACAGTTTACCACAGACTATTATGTGTGTGGCAATGACTGGAGTATCCGTGAGATCAGCCCATCGGAAGGCTATCTGCTCGATGAAACCATCCATCATGTAGGGGCAGAGCCGGAGCTTTATACCGTAGAGCTGAACAGCACTGCCAACGATGTGAATGAACAGGTAATCAAGGGAAAAATTGCAATCATCAAACACACCGATGACGGAGAAACCCAGATTGAAACACCCGAAGAAGGCGCAGTATTTGAAGTCTATTTGAAATCGGCAAACAGTTATGCCGACGCCAAAGACAGTGAGCGTGATCTTCTGACTTGTGACGAGAATGGTTTTGCTCAGACAAAAGACCTGCCCTACGGGATCTATACGGTCAAGCAGACATCCGGCTGGGAAGGCCGTGAGCTGATGAAACCGTTTGATGTGTTTATCAATTCGGATGGACAGACTTACCGCTATCTCATCAACAATGCCAACTTTGAAAGTTATATCAAGATCGTGAAGAAAGACGCTGAAACAGGCAACACCATCCCGTATGCCGGTGCCGGTTTCCAGATCTATGACCCGAACGGCGAGCTGGTAACGATGACTTTCACTTACCCGGAAGTCACAACCATTGACACGTTCTATACTACGGCAGACGGCGAACTGATCACCCCGCAGACACTGGAGTATGGAACCGGATATTCCCTGGTTGAAGTACAGGCTCCATACGGCTATGTTCTGAATTCTGAACCTGTCTATTTCGATGTGGTACAGGAGGATTCTTCTGAGGAAAGCGGCATTACCGTCATTGAGGTGGTAAGGGAAAACGTAGCCCAGAAAGGAACCATTACCGTTTCCAAGTCCGGCGAAGTGTTCCGCTCTGTTACGGAAGCCGGAGGAATGTATCAGCCTGTTTTTGCAGTCGGCAGCCTGGAAGGTGCGGTATATGAGATCACCGCAGCCGAGGACATCTATACGCTGGATGGTACCCTTCGGGCTTCTAAGGGCGAGGTTGTGGATACCATTACCACAGGTGCAGACGGGACGGCAACCAGCAAGGAACTGTATCTGGGCAGCTATGAAGTAAAGGAAATCACGGCTCCGTATGGTATGGTTCTCAATGAAGAAATTCACTCGGTTGAGCTTGTCTATGCCGGTCAGGAAGTAGCGGTGACAGAAACTTCCACCAGCTTCTACAACGAAAGACAGAAAGTTGAAATTGACCTGACCAAGAGCCTTGAAGTCGATGAGGATTATGGCGTTGGAAACAACGGCGAAATCTTTGATGTTTCCTTTGGACTTTATGCAGCCGAGGAATTGACCGCCGCTGATGGAACGACCATTCCGGCTGACGGTCTGATCGAGGTGATTACCCTTGATGAGAATGGACACGGTAAGGCAGTCAGCGACCTGCCGATGGGCAGCTATTATGTACAGGAAATCAGTACCAATGCAGCCTATCTGAAAAATGAAACCAAATACCCGGTTGTCTTTGAGTACGCCGGTCAGGAAACCGCTGTCGTTTCCATTACTGCCAATGAGGGCGAAGCCATTGAAAATGATCTGATTTATGGAGCTGTCAGTGGAAAGAAATCCGATGAGGATGGAAATGCTTTAGGCGGTGCGCTTATCGGTATCTTTAAGACCGGTACCGAGGAATTTACAACCGAAACAGCGATTGCAACTACCACATCGGAAGATGACGGTAGTTTTTCTTTTGCCAAAGTACCATATGGAAACTGGATCATCCGTGAGATTGAAAGCCCGACGGGTTATGTACTCACCGATGAAGAAATTCCTGTAACCATCAGCAAGGTAGAAGAGGTTGTGGAAATTGAACTGGTCAATGAGTTTATTACCGGCAGCATCGAGCTGACAAAGGTGGATGAAGATTATCCTGACAATAAGCTGACCGGTGCTGTTTTTGAAGTCTATGCAGATAAAAACGGTGACGGAAAACTGGATGACGGCGATGAACTGCTGGGAGAAATGGGCGAACTGGGCGATGGTGTTTACCAGATGAGCGACCTTCGCTATGGAAAATATCTTGTCCGTGAAAAGACAGCGCCCGAAGGATTCCTGCTTGATGAGAATGTTTATCCGGTGTCCATTGAGGAAGATGGAAAGGTCTATACGGTTGAAAATGAAGCAGGTGTTGGATTTATCAATGCAGCGCAGAAAGGCTCTCTGAAGATCGTAAAAACTTCTTCTCAATGCAGCGCAGAAAGGCTCTCTGAAGATCGTAAAAACTTCTTCTGACAAAAAGGTAGAGGGCTTCTCCTTCCGTGTGACAGGAACAAACGGATATGACCAGACCTTTAAGACCGATAAAAACGGTGAGATCTTCATTGAAGGTCTGCGAATTGGCGAATACACGGTATCTGAGGTCAGCGACAGTGTTTCTTCTGGATATATCCTGCCTGCCGACAAGCAGGTAACCATCAAGGTAGATGAAACAGCTACCGTAGAAATGCACAACGAACTGAGAGAAACACCGAAAACAGGAGACGACTTCAATCCTGCTCTTTGGATCGGGCTGGCGGCGGTTTCCGTGCTTGGTGCCGGTGTCTTAGGTTTTGTTGGCTTTAAGAATAAAAAGAAAAAGGAGGATTAAAGCATGGAGGTAAAAACAATCCTTGCAATCGCACTTGTTGTGTTCATTGCAGGCGGAGCCATCTGGCTGAACATCCGCCACAGAAATAAGAAGTGATCGTGGAGGGGCGGCAAAACATGCCGCCCCTTTCCTTTATGGAGGTATTTAATGGAAAATCTGAAAACCATCGAGGGCAAGATCAAGGCCATTCTGAAAAAAGAAGAGGAAACCAGGGATGATGATATGCTGCTCTACCTGAAAGTGTGCAATGCCTATCTGAAAGGTGCCGGGGCAATGCCTCTGGCTGAGGTCATGACCCAGTACAAATATCTTGGCTTACCGAGTTTTGAGAGCGTATGCAGGATACGGAGAAAACTTCAGGCAAAGCACCCGGAGCTTGCGGGCAACAGCCATGTGCGCCGTGTCCGGGCCAAAGGAGAAAAAGACTATCGCAACTATGCGAAAGAATCATGAGGTCTGCCTATGAATGAAGAAAAGCGCATCAATGCCGGTTATGAGATCATAGAAAGCTGTACTATCGGGAGTACGGAATTGGTGATCGGTCATAACCCGAAAGCCCCGAACCCGTATGTCTGCTGGTATTGCAAAAACGGAACGGATTATTTCTGGGGCTGATATGTCAATGAACTTTCTGCGGCGAGGGAGAAACTGAATGAGCGGTATCAGACGGAATGCCGTCTGCCTTACAACAATCCTTCTTCCCCAAAGCAGAAAAGCAGTGATGACCGTGAACGGTAAAAAGAAGAAATATGACTGTACGACCTGCCCCTATCCCCGATATAAGGACAGGTCAATGATTTTCTGCGATGTCTGTATCCGAAAGATCTTAGACGAGCAGAACAGGAAAAAACAAAGAAAGGATGATGCTGATGAATGATGAGAAAAGGATGATCGGCAACTTTACTGTGGAACAGAGTATCCACATCGGAAAGAAAGAAGTTGTTTTCTGTGTCGATAAGCGGGCGGAACATCCCTATGTAGTCTGCTACTGCGATTACAACAATCCATTTTCCGCACCCTGGCCAACCGAAGCCGTAGGCACAGAGGATTATCTGGAAGCCATGCAGCTATTTTGTGACCGTGTGCAGGCACAGATCGAACAGACACGAGCCGAACAGGAAAAATTCAAATTTGACCCTACCCCCTTTACAGTCGCTGACTGTATCCCTGATATGAGGAATAAAAGCATTGTGGGCAAGGTGGTTGTGATCAATGCAGAACCGAAGCGATATGAATATCAGCACGCTGCTTACCAGCTTGTACTTGCGGAAGGCGGAAACGGGGCCACCGGCGGCAGAGGTCAGGCAGTCTTTGGCACCTGCCTTGCTACCGGCGAGCATAGCCGCTGGGAAAGGTATGATGTCCTTGGTGAGATCAAGCCGGAGCGTATGCCCCAATGGGCCAAGGATGCTTTGAAAACCATCCAGAAAGCGCAGCCTGTAAAAGCTGCAAAGCAGAAAGAAATGGAAAGATAAGGAGGATAGATAATGGCGATCAACCAGAAAGCGGTCAAAGTCATCAATAAGATTCTGGACGCTGGTTTTACCGATGAAAAAGCGATCTCCGCCATGACAATGGACGATATTCTCTCTATCCAGGGCATTACCGTGGCGGATATTGCGCTCATCAATGAATTACAGAAAAGCATAAAAGCAAACAGGGTGATTTCCTTTTTGACTGAGAGGACAAGGAATAATCCTGAAAATCAATAAGGAGGTGGAAATGAAATGGCTGCAAAGTATCAGCTGATTACCGAGCTGTATCGGCGCACAGAAATTGCGGTAGCCAAGAACCCGCAGACATGGCAGAACTTTCTTGCCGCTGCCTGCCGGAATTACAAATGCCGCTTTGACGAACAGCTCTTAATCTTTGCACAGCGCCCGGATGCGGTTGCCGTGGCACAGATTGAAACCTGGAACAAACAGTTCCGGCGCTGGGTAAATAAAGACAGCAAAGGGATTGCGGTATTTGACCCCAAAGGCCGCAGGAATACCCTGAAATATTACTTTGATGTGTCAGACACACACGAAGGTTATTACGGCAGCCGTCCTGTTCCGATATGGCAGATGGAAACCCGATACGAGCAGCCTGTGATGGAACGGCTTTCTGACAGGTTTGGAGAACTGGAAAGCACCGATCTTGCTTCTGCCCTGATGGAAACAGCGAAAAATGCCGTGGAAGATCATCTGCAGGACTATCTTGCACAGCTCAAAGATGTAACAGCGGACAGTTTCTTAGAGGAACTGGACGATTTGAACATTGAGGTCATGTACCAGCGGCTGGCCGTAAACAGTGTGGCATTTATGCTGGTCAGCCGCTGCGGTCTGGATACGGGCGAATACTTTGACCGTGAGGATTTTCAGGACATTGTGAACTTTAATACCCCTGCCACTATTAACGCCCTTGGCATTGCAACAAGTGACATTGCGGAAATGGCACTCCGGGAAATCTCACAAACGATCCGGGATGTGCAGGTGGCAGAAAAAACACAATCCCGCACCTTTGCGCAGGAAATACAATCTTCGTATGATAGAAGCAGAAAACAACCCGAAAGGAGCGATCATCATGGAGAACATCACATATACCCGTCAGGGGGATTATCTTATTCCCGACCTGACATTACCGACAGAGCCAGAACTTCCGCTTGGCAGATACGCATTGATGCACCGGGATTATCTGGAACAGCACAAGAGAGTGACCTATCTGAACCTTCTGACACAGGGCAGGTTGAACGAGCATCTGTACCAGACGGAACAGGCAGCGCTCCAGAGGCTGGAACTTCTGACGAAGCAGCTGTCAGCCGAGCAGGGCGTGACGGAGGAACTGAAAGAGAAAGCACCGATGCAGTGGGTGGGAATGATGAACAACATCCGCAGCCAGGCGGAGGAACTGATCCTGAACGAACTGATCTACCGTTAAGCACAGCCAATGAAGAAGAAGTCACAGCCAATCTTCCTACCGTAGAGGAACAAATCGAACAGATTGCAGAAGCAGAGGACGAAAAATCCTCTGCTTTTTCTGTTTCACAGGAAGATATTGACTCTGTCCTGGTAAGAGGAAGCGGCTTTGAAAATGGCAAGTACCGTATCTACCGTCAATTTCAGAAGCATGAGGATAAGAAAGCCAACATTGCCTTTCTTAAAAATGAGTACGGCACCGGCGGCGGTACGCACAGTTATCCCGATGGGACACAGGGCGGGACATGGCATGACAGTAAAGGGATCGGAATTAAAAAGCATGGTTCCTATACAAAGCCCGACCTTGTACTTTCGTGGTCAAAAGTAGAAAAACGGATCAGGGAACTGATTCAAAATGACCGCTATTTTAATGCCAAGGAAAAAGACCACTATCCTGAATTTCTGGAAAGTGTGGAAGCTCCCCAGTATGAAATTGATGCACAGCGGAAAATGGCAAGGCAGCGTTTTATTGATGCTCACCGTGAGCTTCCGCCTGCGGATAAGAGAGATACCCTTTCTTTGCGGCTGTCTGATTTTATCCATGATCTGGATCATTACGAAAAGGATCTGCTCAAAGAAGTGGATCGTGCCGATCTTGCTGATGTTCCTGCCGAACAGATGGAGCAGCTTCTTTCAGAGCCTGCCACTGTCCAGCAGCTGCTTGAGTTTCTGACGAAAGTGCAGAGGCAGACCGTCAGCGTTTACAGCCGGAGCAATGCATGGCGCTTTTCCCAGGAACTTCTGGAGCTTCACCCTGTCCGCTACCTCTATCACGAGGGAGATATGGTGTATCTGGGAGCAGATAAATATGAAGTATCTGCCTTTGATGAAACTGCTGTTTCCCTTCAAAATCCTGAATTTCCTCTGTTCGGGAAAGAAATGAGCCGGACGGATTTTGAAGAAAAGCTCCGTGAAAATCCTGCCAATGACCACCTCAAGGTCATCATTACAGAAATGCAGGACAAGGAAACACCTGCCGAAACAAAGCCTGACCGTTTGGTATTTTCTATCGGCTTTTCGGAACATCCCGCCTTTTATGACCGGGAACTGAAGGATCGCTATACCAATTTGAGCTTTGCCCTTGGCAATTATCTTCTGGGTGTTTTGGACGAGAAGCAGCACCGGGAAAGACAGGCGGAAGAAAATCATGTTGGATGGTATCACAAGACTGATTTTGAGATTACGGCCACTATCGGCGGCGAAGATTTTCACTATGAGGGACGATTTGACATTGGAGATGGCGAGGGCGATCTGATTGCCCATATCAAAAACTTCTATGAATACTCTCTCTCCCCCAACTGCCCATTTATTCCCGAATGGAAGAAACAGGGCGAGGATTTCTATCGTGAGAAACTAGAGAGCCTGCAATGGGGACGAGATGTATTTCTTCCCTATCTGGAACAGCATAAGACGCTGACGCCAGAGGATGAGAAGCTCTTTGCGGAAATCATGGCAACCGAAAATGACTGGTTCCGTGTCCCGGAGGAGAAGAACACAAGCCTTGCCGGGCGTTTGGTGGACTTCATTGAGGAAGTTGATCCATATGAGTATCAGGACACCTTGGAAGTTGGAGAAACCAAAGAGGATGCCATTCAGAAAATCGAGGCAGATTTAGCTGATCCGGCGCATGTGCAAAGTTATGTGGAACAGCTGACGCAGTGGCAGGAAGAATTGGAGGATGAAGAACAAAAAGAGATCTGCAGACAGCTTATTGCTGAATTGCAGCCCACTGCAGGACAGGAAGAAAAAGAACAAGATGGAGTTTCACAGGATTCTTCCGACCTGATCGGTAAGGAAATCGTGATCGACAACCGAAGATACCGGATTGAAAGCGTGGGAGAAATCAGCGGTGATGTGTCTATGCGTGACATCACGTTCCAGAACCGTGTTGGTTTCCCGATCAATCGTGTGGAAAAGATCAGTTATATCCGCAGGCTTTTGGAACAGCAACAGCCACAGGAGGAACTACTGAAACAGGCGAAAGCCCTGATCGATGAATTTATCCATGAAGAATACGACAGCGAATTAGGGGCAGATTATGAGGATTTGCACAGCGTAGGGCTTGCCTATACTACTTCCGAGAATGAGGAGCATGATCTTCAAATCAATGCGGATCTGGTGGATTGTACACTGGATATTTATATCGACAGCAGCCTGGCTCATCGAGAAAGATTCAACGGTCTTTCGGATATGATTGAACGTTGTCTTTCTGATCTGGAATTTGGAGACTTAGTAGCAAAGGCAGAAGATCAGGTTGAACGATTGAAACCGCTTGAATCACAGACCGAAGAAAAGACAGAAAAAGCAGTTGTTCCTTCTTCTGACCGGCACAATTATCGGATTACAGAAGATACTTTAGGTGTCGGTGGTGCAAAAGAAAAATTCAGAAACAACATGGCAGCCATCCAGCTGCTCCATGAGCTGGAATTGGAACATCGTCTTGCTACACCCGAAGAACAGGAAGTTCTTGCCCGTTATGTTGGCTGGGGCGGTCTATCCATGGCCTTTGACGAGAACAATGCGGCCTGGGCAGAAGAATTTAAGGAGCTGAACGCCAGCCTCTCCCCGGAAGAATACCGGGCAGCCATGGAGTCCACTCTGACAGCGTTCTATACCCCGCCGGTTGTCATCAAAGCCATGTACGAATCCCTTGACCATATGGGATTTTCCGGTGGTACGATTCTGGAGCCGTCCTGCGGAACCGGCAATTTCTTTGGTCTGCTCCCGGATCGTATGGCAGGCTCAACGCTTCACGGTGTAGAAATCGACTCTCTTACAGGAAGAATTGCAAAGCAGCTTTACCAGAAAGCCAGCATTGCCATTGAGGGATTTGAGCAGACAAAACTTCCCGATGACCATTTTGACGTCGTTGTCGGCAATGTACCGTTTGGCGATTTTAAGGTCAATGACAGCCGTTACAACGCCCAGAAATTCCTGATCCACGATTATTTCTTTGCGAAAGCATTGGATAAAGTCCGCAGCGGCGGCGTAGTGGCCTTTATCACTTCCAAGGGAACGATGGATAAAACAAGCCCGGAGGTGCGGAAATATATCGCACAGAGGGCAGAACTTTTAGGAGCCATCCGCCTGCCAGATAATACGTTCCGAGCCAATGCAGGGACAGAGGTCACCAGTGACATCCTCTTTTTGCAAAAGCGTGACCGCATTGCAGATGTGGAACCGGATTGGGTACACCTGGATACCGATGAGAACGGGATCACCATGAACAGCTATTTTGTACAGCACCCGGAAATGATCCTGGGCGAAATGAAAATGGAAAGTACCCGTTTTGGTTTTGACTCTGTCTGCAAGGCATACAAAGATATTCCACTTGCAGACCTGTTAAGCAAAGCTGTCCAGAACATTCAGGGAGAAATCCCGGAGTATGAAAAAGGGATCGATGAAATCTCGGATGAACCGGACGCTTCTGTTCCTGCCGACCCGAATGTGCGCAATTTTTCCTTTACCATGGTGGATGGAAAAGTCTACTTCCGGGAAAATGACCGCATGACACCGGCCACAGTATCTATGACCGCAGAGAGCCGCATCAAGGGATTGATCCAGATCCGTGACTGTGTCAGAAAGCTCATCGAGTATCAGACGGAGGATTATCCAGAAGAAATGATACGCACCGAACAGGAAAACCTGAACCGGCTGTATGATGCGTTTTCCCAAAAATACGGACTGATCAACAGCCGTGGCAACTATCTGGCCTTTGCATCGGATGAGAGCTACTTCCTGTTATGCTCTTTGGAAGTGCTGGATGATGAGGGTAATTTCAAACGAAAAGCAGATATGTTTACGAAGCGGACGATCAAGCCCCACCGAGAAGTTACTTCTGTGGAAACGGCCAGTGAAGCCCTTGCCCTTTCGATTGGGGAAAAAGCGCTTGTTGACCTGCCTTATATGGAACAGCTTACAGGCAAACCCCAGGAGGAACTGGTACAGGAATTGCAGGGCGTGATCTTCCGTATCCCCGCTTCGGAACCGGCAAAATATGTGACTGCTGACGAATATCTGTCCGGCAATGTGCGAACAAAACTTCTAAGCGCACAGGCTGCGGCAAAGGAAGATCCGGCGTATGAAATCAATGTAGAAGCCTTAAAGCAGGTGATCCCCAAAGACCTGTCAGCGGCAGAAATCTCCGTCCGTCTGGGTACCACCTGGATACCGCAGGAGGATATTCAGCGGTTTGTCATGGAGCTTCTTACCCCTTCCAGCTATGCAGCAGGAAGAATCCGAGTGCGCTATACTCCAATGAATGGCGACTGGTTTATTGAAAATAAGAGTTCCGATTTCGGAAATGTCAAGGCGGACAGCACCTATGGTACAAAAAGAGCTTCCGCCTATCGTATTATTGAGGACACCTTAAACCTGCGTGATACCCGTATTTTTGATTATGTGTATGATGAAAACGGCAATAAAAGAGCCGTATTCAATGCCAAAGAAACCACGGCAGCGCAGGCAAAGCAGGAAGCTATCAAACAGGCATTTCAGGATTGGATCTGGAAAGATCCGGCACGAAGGAGCCGACTGGTGCGGTATTACAACGACACATTCAATTCCGTCCGCCCTCGTGAGTATGACGGAAGCCATATCGTATTTGGCGGTATCAGCCCAGAGATTACTCTCCGACCTCACCAGGTCAATGCTATTGCCCATATCCTGTACGGCGGCAACACACTCCTTGCCCATAAGGTGGGCGCAGGAAAGACCTTTGAAATGGTTGCTGCGGCACAGGAAAGCAAGCGCCTTGGATTATGCAATAAGTCGATGTTCGTTGTTCCCAATCATCTTGTGGGGCAATGGGCTTCCGAGTATCTCAGGCTGTACCCAAGTGCCAATATCCTTGTAACCCGCAGGCAGGACTTTGAGACGGGCAACCGGAAAAAGTTTTGTTCCCGCATTGCCACCGGCGATTACGATGCGGTCATTATCGGGCATAGCCAGTTTGAGAAAATCCCAATGAGCATTGAGCGTCAGAGAGAACAGCTTCAACGTCAGATCGATGATATTGAGCGTGGAATTGATGATGTGAAGGCAAGCAAAGGCGAACAGTTCACGGTCAAGCAGCTGATGAAAACCAGAAAGGCGATTCAGGCAAAGCTGGATAAGCTCAATGACACCAAGCGAAAAGATACCGTCATTGATTTTGAACAGCTCGGCATCGACAGGCTCTTTATTGATGAGAGCCATTTTTATAAGAACCTGTATCTTTATACCAAGATGCGAAATGTAGGCGGGATCGCCCAGACGGAAGCCCAGAAATCCAGCGACCTTTTTATGAAGTGCCGCTATCTGGATGAAATCACAGGCAACCGGGGAACGATCTTTGCCACGGGAACCCCGATCAGCAACTCCATGGTCGAGCTGTATTCGGTACAGCGCTACTTGCAGTATGATGCGCTTTTACGGAATGGTTTGCAGCATTTTGACAGCTGGGCATCCACCTTTGGTGAGACAGTCACCGCTCTGGAGCTGGCTCCGGAGGGCTATACTTTAATAGGACGATAAAATTAACTGTCCTAAATTGAAAATACATAAGGAAGGAGGTTAAGAGAATGTCAAGGACTTCAAAGATTACAGCACTTTATGAGAGATTATCAAGAGATGATGACCTGAATGGCGAGAGTAATTCCATTACCAATCAGAAAAAATACCTCGAAGATTATGCCCGTAGAAATGGCTTTGAGAACATCCGCCATTTTACTGACGATGGTTTTTCGGGTGTAAATTTCAATCGCCCAGGCTTTCAGTCTTTGATAAAAGAAGTTGAAGCAGGCAATGTCGGAACATTGATTGTTAAGGATATGAGCCGATTAGGGCGAAACTATCTGCAAGTCGGATTTTATACGGAAATTCTGTTTCCGCAGAAAGATGTCCGTTTTCTTGCAATCAACAACAGCATTGACAGCAACAATGCTTCGGATAATGATTTTGCTCCGTTTTTGAATATTATGAACGAATTTTATGCCAAAGACACGAGCAATAAAATCAAGGCTGTATTTGATGCCCGAATGAAAGACGGAAAGCGTTGTAGCGGTTCAATCCCTTATGGATATAACCGATTGCCGAGCGATAAGCAGACGCTTGTTGTTGACCCTGTGGCTTCTGAGGTGGTAAAGCGTATCTTTCTGCTTGCCAATGAGGGCAAAAGTCCACGAGCCATAGCGGAAATACTGACCGAAGAAAAGGTTTTAATTCCTGCCGCATATGCAAAGGAATATCACCCAGAACAGTACAACGGGATTAAGTTTGCAGACCCTTATATTTGGGGCATATCTGCCATTAGAACGATTTTAAGCAGGCAGGAATATCTTGGACATACTGTTTTGAGAAAGTCGGTCAGCACCAATTTTAAATTGCATAAGAGAAAGACTACCGATGAAGATGAGCAGTATGTGTTTTATAACACCCACGAGCCTATCATATCGCAGGAACTTTGGGACAGCGTTCAGAAGCGAAAGAAACGAGTGAACAGAGCTGCGGCAAGAGGTACACATACCAACCGATTAAGCGGTTATCTGTACTGTGCCGACTGTGGCAGGAGAATGACTTTGCAAACGCATTATAGCAAGAAAGACGGTTCTGTTCAGTATTCTTACCGTTGCGGCGGGTATGCAAGCAGGGTTAATTCCTGTACTTCCCATACGATTAGTGCTGATAATGTTGAAGCCTTGATATTATCGGCAGTTAAACGCTTTTCAAGATTTGTTCTGAATGATGAAAAAGCCTTTGCTTTGGAACTGCAATCCCTTTGGAAAGATAAGCAAGAGGAAAAGCCGAAGCACAATCAATCGGAGTTGAAACGCTGTCAGAAACGCTATGACGAACTCTCTACGCTCATTCGTGGCTTGTATGAAAATCTTATATCGGGATTGCTACCCGAAAGACAATACAAGCAACTGATGAAGCAGTATGACGATGAACAGGCTGAATTGGAAGCGAAAATGGAAACGATGAAAAAGGAACTTTCTGAAGAAAAAGACAGCACTATGGATATTCAGCATTTTATATCGCTGATACGCAAGTACAAAAATCCTACGGAAGTTTCTGATTTGATGTTTACCGAACTCATTGACAAGATTGTGGTGTATGAAGCCGAGGGTGTGGGAAAAGCAAAGACACAAAAGGTTGATATTTACTTCAATTATGTCGGACAGGTCGATATTGCCTACACCGAGGAAGAACTTGCCGAGATAAAAGAGCAGGAAGAACAGGAAGAAAAGAAGCGATTGGAGAAACAGCGTCAGCGTGAAAAAGCCTATCGAGAGAAGCGAAAGGCAAAAAAACTTGCTGAAAACGGTGGCGAAATCGTCAAAACAAAGGTATGTCCTCATTGTGGGAAAGAGTTTACCCCTACAAGCAACCGACAGATTTTCTGTTCAAAGGATTGCTGCTATCAGGCAAGGCAGGATAAGACAAAAGCCGATAGAGAAGCGGAAAAAGGAAGTCATTATTATCGTCAGCGTGTATGTGCTGTGTGTGGCAGTACTTACTGGCCTACACACAGTCAGCAGAAATTCTGTTCCGAGGAATGTAAAAAGGTAAATCACAATAAGAAAACCTTGGAGTTTTACTACAAGAAGCAAAAGGAGAAAGAACTATGCAAAGATTTATTACAGACGAAAGAACAGGTATCCGATACGAACTCATCGGAGATTACTATTATCCCTGCCTGACAGTAGAGAAAAGTCCTCCCCTTTCAAAATATGGTCGATTGCGGCAACGATATTTGAGGGAACATAAGCGTGTGCTATATTTTAATCTGCTGACAAGCGGAAAGTTATATGAACACCTTGCCGAAATTGATACTTCGGCTCGTGATATGGCGGAATATCTGATAAAGGAAATGGCAAAGAAGCAGGGTGTAACGGAAGAACTGAAAGCAACGGATATGATGAGATGGATAGGATTGATGAATAACATTCGAACCTGTGCCGATGAGATTGTATTGAATGATATTGTGTATTCCTAACGGATACCAACCGAAGAAGAACTGCTGTCAAACCGATGGCAGTTTTTCTTTTTCGGCAAGTATTCAAGAAGTCATTAAGTCGTGAGTATAATCGAAGTGGTAGAAAAATTCGTAAAGATGTGGTACAATACTTTTGCTTGTGAGCGACAAATCGGAAGTTATGGAGGTACTTTATGAACGAGAGAGAAAAAATTATCCGATTATGGTTTGATATGTGGATTAAGAAAGCAGATTTAGGAATTGACAATATTTTTACAGATGATGTTGTATATACTGAGAGTTGGAGTCCTAAATATGAAAACCGCAAAACGGTAAAGCACTGGTTTGACGAATGGAATACACGCGGAAGTGTTCTTGTCTGGGAGATTAAGCAATTTTTTCATCAAGGCAATCAAACAATCGTGGAGTGGTATTTTAAAAGCAAAATGAATAATGGAAATGTTGAAGAATTTGACGGAATATCTTTAATTGTATGGACACAGGATAACAAAATAAAATCATTAAAAGAGTTTGGTTGCAATCTTCATAATTACAATCCATATCGAGATAGTGATATTCCCGTATTTCGAGAAGAAAAAGCAAATTGGTTTTGAGAGGACTATAAATTCCAGTTTGCCAGTATCTTAGACATAATATGAACAACGAAAAACATCGTAGCAATACGGTGTTTTTTTGTTACCTAAAACCAACAAATTCATACATAACCACAGGTTAGTACAAATACCTTGTGTGATTTTTTGAAAGGCTTAGAACGGGGATTTTCTCCGATTTTCGCCCCTAAAAGATACACAAAAAGGTTTCAAGTATCTTTCCTGTGGTTTTTTTATTTTCAAACGGAAAGGTGGATTGATATGCCAAGAATGAGCAAGAAACGGAAACAAGAATGGGCATTGTTTCTGAATGACCGTAATCGCATTACCTACAACGAACTTTGCAGAAAATGCAGGAATGACTGTAAGCAGAGTTTCCGCTGTATCGTGGTGCTTTGCCCGAAATATTTATCGAAAAGGAGAACAAATAAAAATGATTGAAAATGAAATGACTGTCAGCGTACCTCTTGAAGTTGTCAAGGCAAGCGAAATCGAGCCGAAAGAAGTGAAATGGCTGTGGTATCCGTATATTCCGTTTGGCAAGGTTACGCTGTTGCAGGGCGATCCGGGCGATGGAAAAAGCAAGCTAATGCTTTCCGTTGCCGCCCTGCTCTCAAAGGGCGAACCTCTGCCCTTTACCGAAACGGAAGAAAACGAGCCTGTGACTATCATCTATCAGACAACGGAAGATGACGCAGACGATACGGTAGTACCTCGCTTTAACTCTGCCGGTGGCAACGGAGAGAACCTTATCTTCATCAGGGAAGATGAAAAGTCTTTATCCTTTGGGGATAACCGTATTCGTGAAGCGATTGAGATGTACCACGCAAAACTTTTAATTCTTGACCCGATGAGTTCCTATATCGGAGAAATCTGTTCGATGAACAATGCCAACGAAACACGAGCCGAGTTTAATCATCTGATAGCGGTTGCGAAAGATACTGGCTGTGCGATTGTGATTATCGCTCATATGAACAAGATGAAAGACACCAACCCCCTTTACCGTACCAATGGTTCGATTGACATTGCGGGTGCTGCAAGAAGTATTCTTGCAATCACACGCACACCGAACAAGGAAGTACCTGCGGAAAGATATTTGGTGCAGGTAAAATCCAACCTTGCCCCGACAGGCTCTGCCATTCTGTTTGAAGTATCTGAGAAAGGTGTGGACTTCATTTCCGAAATGGAAATGACAGCAGAAGAAGCGTTCCAGTCCCTTGCCCCGAAAATTGGCAGACCCAACGATAAGGAAGTCAAGGCGAAAGCATTTCTGATGGAAATGCTGAAAGACGGAGAAATGCTTTCTTCAGATTGTGAAGAAAAACTTGAAGCCGCAGGGTTCAAGAAATCGACCATCAAAAAGGCAAAGAAGAACACAGGAGTTATTTCCCGAAAGAAAGGTTTTCTGTGGTACTGGTCTTTGCCGATGGGCGATATATCGAGAGAATAAAAACGGACTGTCTGCTGATGGGACAGTCTGATTTTATGATTGAGGTATCAAAGGAGGTCAAGGGGGAACACCCTTGCCCACGACATCTTTGCAGACGAAGTCTGAAAGTGTCATAGTGGGTTACACACATTCAAAGAATGTTGTGTAACGGCTTCGCCCTGCCGAGAAAGGAGAACGAAAATGGCTAAAAACAACAAAGCGGATATGAGTTGTGCAAGGGTTAAAAAGTACACCGCTTCCGATGTCAGCAAAGCAGAAAGACACAACGAGCGCAAAAATGAAACCTATGAAAATATGAATGTCATTGAGGAACGCATACCATTTAATGTGCATTTCAAAACACCGACTGCCCCGACTTATATGGAACAATTAAAGCAGATGGAAACTGACGGTTTGGTGTCGCTTCGTGGGTTGAGGAAAGACGCAACGATCTTCAATGAAATTGTGATTGATGTGAACACGATGTACTTCGAGCGTAACGGCGGCTACGAATACGCAAAGCAGTTTTATGAAGAAGCGTTCCATTTCATCGAAGAAAAATTCGGTGCTGAAAATGTAATATCGGCAGTAATGCACGCTGATGAAATCAATATAGCGGCAACCGAGGAACTTGGGAAAGAGGTGTACCACTATCATCTTCATGCTATGGTTCTGCCTGTGGTGGAGAAAGAAATCCTATGGAGCAAGCGTTGCAAAGATGAAAAACTGCGAGGAACGGTTAAGGAAGTTGTTCATCAAATCAGCCATTCAAAGAAATGGAAATCGGATATTCCGCTGACCGACGAAAAAGGCAATCCGCTTCTCAGAAAGAACGGAAAACCGATGTTCCGAGCTTCATACAGTATTCTGCAAGATGAATTGTTTAACCATATGACGGAGCAAGGCTTCAAAGGCTTTCAGCGTGGCGAATACGGAAGTACCGCCGAACATCTTACTTCCCTGCAATATCAAATCAAGCAGGACAAGGAACGCTTGGAGAAGTTGCAGAAGCGCATTCAGCATGAACAGATGAAGTATGAGCCTGCCCGTAATGTTTCTAAAACCTATAACGAGATTGACCGTATGGGGCAGAAAACAATCACAGGTAAAATGGCAATCTCCAAAGAGGATTATTCTGAGCTTACTGCCCTTGCCAAAGAGGGCATTACAAGTCGTGCGGAAATTAGCGAATTAGAACAGAGTGCCAACTATTACCGACAGAAATATTTTGACTGTGCAAACGCGCTCGAAAGAATGAAAACTAAATACAACGAACTGAAAGAAAAGTGCAGACCTTTTCTTCAAGCGTTGGAGCATTTCCCCGAAGTTGCTAAACTTTTTACCGAAAAAGTGAAGCAACTTTTTTCTTTTAAGGAAGCACAGGAACGAGCCGAAAAAGAAGCAAGGGAAAAAGAACGACAGGAGCGTATCAAGGCTCGAAGAAACAAGCGTGGTATGGAAAGATAACCATTTCCATTATACTCACGACTTAATGACTTCTTGATATATTGAAAATCTGCGGTTACTGGGTGCTCTAATGTGAATGCCCAGCAATCAAATTTTATGAAAGAGAGGAACTGACTATATGAAAGAACAGAAATATTCTTATTCACAGCGAATTGGAAAGACAACATTCATCGTAAATGTAAAGCAGTCCGAAAGTGCCAAAAAGCCTTTGAATACGGTGTTTCAAGACATCTGCAAGCACGAGGTTTTGGGCGATTTCTTTACGGACAAATCATTTAATTTAGAAAGTCCACAAAAAGTATCTTGACAAACTCGACCCCGAGGGAACCAATTACCGGGCGAAAACCCGCTTTGCCAAGTTTTTCAACCTGCCGGAGCTGATGCTGATGTTCCGGGAGGTGGCGGATATTCAGACCGCCGATATGCTGAAGCTCCCTGTTCCGGCGGTCAAGTACCACAACATCAAGACCAGGCCAAGTGAAATCCAGACGGAACTGGTCGCTTCCCTTGCCAAACGAGCAGAAAAAGTCCGTGCAAGGCTTGTGGAGCCGAATGTGGACAACATGCTCAAGATTACCAACGATGGTCGAAAACTTGCCCTTGACCAGAGGATGATCGACCCCATGCTGCCGGATGATCCCAACAGCAAGGTGAATGCCTGTGTGGACAACGTGTACCGTATCTGGGAAGAATATACAGACACGAAAGCAACCCAGCTGGTGTTCTGTGACCTGTCTACCCCGAAAAATGACGGGACTTTTAATGTCTACGATGACATCCGGGAAAAGTTGATTGCCCGTGGCATCCCTGCCGAACAGATACGGTTTATCCATGAAGCCACCAGTGATGCACAGAAAAAGGAACTGTTTGCAAAGGTCAGAAGCGGCGAAGTCCGTGTGCTGCTGGGTTCAACCCCTAAGATGGGCGCAGGTACCAACGTACAGGACAGACTCATTGCCATTCATAATCTGGATTGCCCGTGGCGTCCATCCGATCTGGAACAGCGCCAGGGACGTATTGAGCGTCAGGGAAACATGTTCCCGGAAGTTCAGGTTTACCGTTATGTGACGGAGCAGACCTTTGATGCCTATCTCTATCAGCTGGTGGAATCGAAGCAGAAATTTATCTCCCAGATCATGACCAGCAAAAGTCCTGTCCGCTCTGCGGAAGATGTGGATGAGGTGGCCCTTTCCTTTGCGGAAGTCAAAATGCTTGCCACAGGGGACGAGCGTTTCAAGGAAAAAATGGACTTAGACATTCAGGTTTCCAAGCTCAAAGTCCTGAAGCAGAGCTATCTTTCGGAACATTATGACCTTGAGGACAGGATACTGAAATATTTCCCGCAGACCATTAAGGAGTGTGAACAGCGGATTGTCTGCTATGAAGCCGATGCTTCCCTTGCCCGGCAGCATCAGCCGCAGGGTGAAGAAAAGTTCTGTCCGATGACCTTAAAAGGAATCACTTATACGGAAAAAGCCGCCGCAGGTGAAATGCTTCTTGCGGTCTGCAAAGAATATCCGATGGCCGAGCCTGCGGAAATCGGAAGCTATCGTGGGTTCAAACTGGAAGTTTTCTATGATACTTTCAATGCCCATTACTGTTTATATCTTTGCGGAAAGGCAAAGCACAAGGTAGATTTAGGTACTGATCCACTGGGTAACCTGACACGAGTTGAAAATGAGCTTGCGAAAATCCCTGTAAAACTGGAAGCCGCAAAAATCAAAAAGGCAGAAACGATGGAGCAGCTTGAAACCGCTAAGATCGAGGTAGAAAAGCCATTTGCCTTTGTAGATGAGCTGAAAGAGAAATCAGAACGGCTCAATGCCCTCAACATCGAGCTGAATTTAGACCAGAAAGACCCCACTGTGCTTGACGCAGAGCCGGAGCAAAGTGAGGAACCGCCCGAAAGAAAATGTGCCAGCCGGGAGAGATAAATTCTCGTTTTGCACATTTGTATTGCAGAAATGTGGGCAGTATAATAAGTGTAGAATTGAAACTATCGGAGGTGAGAGAGGTGTCTGACGAGTTCAGATTTGAAACCTTTGTAGATGCCCACAGCAATATCTTTCGTGAATATCTAAGCTCCGTGATTGCGAAACTGACGGAAAGCAATGAGGACTACCGTGCCATTCAGGAACAGATGGAAGCGATATTTCAACAATATCCTAAAGTGCTGGAGGCTGTTGATACCGAAACTGCAGCGGAATTATCCCAGCAGGAATGTGCAGCTCTGATCAAAGTCATGGAGCTTAGGAATAATCTTACAGATATTGAAATTCAGACGGTTTACTTCCGTGGATGTTATGATGGCGTTGGGTATCTGAAAAAAGCAGGAATTTTATAACTGAATAATCAAAGAAAGGCGGCATTGGTATAAAGCTAATGCCGTCTTTTACATAGACAATATGATAGAAATAATCTACAGTATATGTTACTATAAATCAAAAAGCAAAAATGAAAGAAGTGTTATAATATAATGATCAATAGAGTTCGCAGAGCAATTCGACGAATCCAAATTAAGATTCATTATTTTCGTTCCAAGTTCGACATTGTAATCTTGAATAAAATTCCTCACATAAAAATAAATGAAAAGCATCAAAAAAAAGTAAAATTTATACTTCGAATACTCACATTAGTTGGCATTATATCCTCGATTTTCACCTTTTCAGAGTGGTACTATTCATTGGCTTTTTCACTTATATTATTTATTATTGAGCAGGTATTTGAACAAATTATATTCACTCACAATATTATGCTTGTTCAGCCAATGCCGCAAAACTGGGATTCCAGCAAGTGGATATGCATGGTTGGTGCTACTGATGAGAAAAATTTAATACTTGGATTTGGATTTTCCGATAAAAAGGTTGGAATTGATTTTTTTAATACACTATTAGCTTGGAACGACAATAACAATGTCAATGAGGGAAATATCCAAATGTCCTTAGTGCAGGAGGATAAGCGCCATTATTCGGTTCATATATATCCTACTTTGGAAAGACGGTTCATCAAAAAGAATTGCGAGTTACATGAAAGACTTTTTGATAAAAGAAAAAATGCAGGCAAGGAACTCAATTTTTTGGTGACGCAAATTTGTTTTTGCAAAGTATTTCCAATTACTCCGAAATGTGCATACAATTTATTTTATAATAATGCACATAATATCTTAGTACAGCTTTTTGACGCATCTAAAGTCAAAGAAGATGATCCAAGAACATATTACGATATATTTCCTGTTGATGACAGAAAGATTTTATTTAAAAATGTAACAGTTTGCAAAAGAAAAGATTTGGACAAAGAGGAAAATACATTGGAATATTTTCATGTTCCTAAGTATTGAATTGATTAATAATTTACATAGCCGAGAGGTTTTCATTACGAAAATCCCTCGGCTTTTTCTATTTCAGGAGGTGATTTTATTGAATGAGAAGTAACAGACCTTATGTGCAGCTTGACCCTGCCGTGATTGAGCAGGCACGGCAGATGGACTTGCTTTCCTACTTGCAGAGGTATGAACCAGACAATCTGAAGCATGTGGCGAGGAATGTTTACTGCACCAGAGAACACGACAGTTTGAAGATTTCCAATGGCAAATGGTACTGGTGGTCAAGAGGTTTTGGCGGTGTTTCTGCCCTGGACTATCTGATCAAAGTCAAGGAATACAGCTTTGTAGAAGCTGTGGAAGCTCTGGCAGGTATTACCGCAAGTTGGAGTCCGCCGCCTGTTTCTGCACCCAAAAAGGAACCGAAAGTTCTTCTTCTGCCACCCAGGAATAAAGACTGTGACCGAGTGACCCAGTATCTTTTCGGACGTGGCATTGATTTTCAGATCATTCAGGAGTGCATTGCAGACGGTACGATTTATGAAAGTGCCAGGTATCACAATGTTGTTTTTATCGGCAAGGATGAAAGCGGAACTCCTAAGTATGCGGCCTATCGTGGAACGATGGCCAGCTCTTTTAAGGGCGATGCATCGGGAAGTGACAAGCGGTATTCCTTCCGCCTTCTGGCAAGAGAGCCTTGCCAGTCGGTGCATCTGTTTGAAGCCGCCATTGATTTACTCTCCTATGCTACCCTGCTTAAATGTGAAGGTAAGGACTACAAAAAAGAAAATCTGCTTTCTCTTTCGGGCGTGTATCAGCCAAAGAAAGAGATAAAGGACAGCAAAATCCCCATTGCCCTTTCCACCTTTTTGAAGGGAAATCCACAAGTAAAGACCATTTTTCTGCATCTGGACAATGACAAAACAGGCAGACTCTGTACTGCCGCCTTAAAAGAATTGTTGCAGAAAGACTATCAGATCGTTGATGATCCACCGCCTGTCGGTAAGGATTTCAACGATTTTTTATTGTCCTATTTAGGAATTGCAAGGCCGAATCGGAACCATGAAAGGAGGGATGCCCGTTGATTGTCCACTGATTTTTAGAAGGAAACACCACGGCATTGAAATTAAATTGAACAAAGAAAGCGAGGAAAATTCATTGAAAAAATTTAAGGTTACTCTGACTGGACACTATCAAAAGACCATTTCCGTATATGCGGAAACCCCGGAACAGGTAAAAGAAAAGACAGAAACCATCCTGTTTGACACTGACCTGATCGACTTTTCTGATGAGGATTTCATTGGCGGTGAAGCTGTCGTCACCGTAGACCGGGAGGACGGTCTTGAAGAATCAGTCGAAGAAGAAACAGATGAGGACGACTGCTGTTCGGGCTGCCCGTACTTCTGTTCCGTTTGCGGAGAATGTGTGTACGAGGACGAGTGCGAGGAGTGATGTCTTACCAAGCACTGAATTTGGTTATCCAGAAATCTTCTGGATTCCAAATTCGCTTGTTAGGGGGCATCCCCTAATACCCCAGTGAAGAAAAGGAGTTTAAGAATGAGTGAATTTATTGCGTTTACCCTGGGCGGAATTTTCGGCGTTGTACTGATGTGCTGCCTGCAGATCAGCCGGCTCTCCGCCAGAAAGGATGTGGAAAATGAGAAACCGAAGCGTACAGATCCTGTTTCGTCTGAATGAGGAAGAAGCGCAGCATCTTTATGAGCTTGTAAAAAAATCCGGCCGCTCCAAAGAAGCGTTCCTGCGGGAAATGGTTAAGGGCTACCGCCTTTGTGAAAAGCCCGATCCTGAATTTTATAAGATCATGCGGGAACTGTCTGCTATCGGCAACCGTATCAACCAGCTTGCTGCGAAAGCCAATGCCCTGGGATTTGTGGACGCCCCTATGCTTTCACAGGAAGCAAAGAAGTGGCATGAGTTTCAGGTGGATGTGCGAAAAAAATATCTGCTTCCCCAAAGGCAATCAGGATAATGGCAGTCTGTGAGATCTGGGATGTACGGGGCAGGCTTGACCACCCGATTGACTATGCCGAAAACCCGGAAAAGACTGCCAATCCCAATTATTCGGAAACAGACCTTCAGGCTTTGGTGGATGTGATGGAATATGCGACCAATCAGTATAAGACGGAGCAGCGGTTTTTTGTCACGGGTGTCAACTGTGACCCTGCCTCTGCCAGAGAGGAAATGATGATCGCTAAAGCACAGTGGAATGATGAAAGTGAGATCATCTGCTATCACGGGTTCCAGAGTTTTAAATCGGGAGAGGTCACGCCCAAACAGGCACACGAAATCGGTGTCAGACTTGCACAGCGGATGTGGGGCGACAGGTTTCAGGTAATTGTTGCTACTCATCTGAATACGGATTGCCTTCACAATCACTTTGTTGTGAACTCGGTTTCTTTTATGGACGGGAAACATTACCACGACAACAAAGCCAATCTTCGATTGCTTCGCCAGCGCTCCGATGAGCTGTGCCGGGAATATGCCCTTTCGGTCATAGAACATCCAAGCGGCAGAAAGAAACCCTATGCGCTTTATCAGGCGGAAAAGAATGGGATGCCCACACGGGACAACGTGGCAAGGCAGGCAGTGGATGAAGCGATCAGCAAGTCCTTTACCCTGAAAGACTTTGATCGTCAGATGGCAGAAATGGGATACCATGTCCGATTTGACCCGAACCGAAAATACTGGACGATCATAGGGAAAGGATGGAAGCGCCCCAAGCGGCTTTACAAGCTGGGAGAAGATTATACCAACGAGAGGATTATGGAGCGCATCCGGGAAAATTCCTATGCCGTTAAGTTTTCCCGGTTTGCCGGGCCGCAAAAACCAATCCCGGTGTACCGCCTGAAAGGAACTCTGAATGGAGCAAAGAAAATCGGCGGGCTGCGGGGGCTGTATCTGCATTACTGCTACAGGCTCGGTATTCTTCCGAAAAACAGAAAACAGAATTATGCAAGGCTTCATTATCTTTTAAAGGATGACCTGATGAAGATGGAAGCTATATCGCAGGAAACAAGGCTGCTTTGCCGGAATCGCATTGATACGGTAGAGCAGCTTTGTTCTTATAAGGAATCTTTGGAAACGGAAATGGCTGACCTGCTTCAAAAGCGCAAGGGACTTTATTCCCAATCCCGCAAGATGGGCGGTGAAGAAAAGGAAGCGATACGGTCACAGCTTTCCGATCTTTCCAAACGATTGCGAGAAATCCGAAAGGAGGTGAAACTGTGCGAGGGGATCGAGGCCCGTAACGATACCCTCAAGAAAAAGCTGAAAACCATACGGGCGGATGAAGAACAGCAAAGAAAGGAGCTGATGACGAATGAACACAAGCGGCGAAGCGGCAGAACAGATCGTCCGAATGAGCTTGGAGGGATTTGAAGTTGCCGCCAGGATTACCGGTGCTGGTGCAAAAAACATTGCGATCCTCTTGTATTCGATTCTCAAAGAAGAAAAGAAAACCAAAGGCAAGGCAAGACTCACCAACATGCTGCGCTCTGGAAAGGAACTGAAAGTCTTTACCGTCAAGAATGGTGATTTGAAGAAGTTCACACAGGAAGCCAAGAAATACGGTGTCCTCTACTGTGTGCTTGCTGACCGAAAAAACAAAGATCCAAATGCCGAGGTAGATGTGATCGCCCGTGCGGAGGATGCGTCTAAGATCAGCCGTATTGCGGAGCGCTTCAAACTGGCATCCGAAAGCACGGCGTCTATTGTGACGGAAACAGAAAAGTCCAAAGATACGAAGGACGGCCAGCCGGAGCCAGACATCGGAGTACAGGAAAAGGCAGAGAAAGATAAACTTCTTGACGCATTGATGGGTGCGCCGGTTCAGAAGGAGGAACATGCCCCGGAAAACCCCTCTGTGGCAAAGACCGAAAAATCCCCTCAGTCCGAGCCTATCTTAGAGCAGCCAAAGAAGTCCGCAGAGGGGGCTACTATGACTAAGGAAAAACCTTCTGTCAGAGAGGAACTGCGGAAAATCAAAGAGAGCCGTAAGGAGCAGGAAGCGGAGGCTTCCCCTTTCCTGGACAGAAGCACTGCTTCCGACAAAGCCAAGAAACCGCCAGCAGGAAAAACAGAGCATAAACAACCGCCAAGGCGGAAAAAGAAACCCAAATCCAAAGAAACGAGGTAAATGATAATGAGTATTTATGATGTATTTAGCGGCGGCAGTAAACCGTTTGATAAAGCACAGTGGGCTGCCCAGAAGCAGGCACAGCGAAAGGAAGCCTATGAGCTGATCGACAGTACCTGTGCGGAAATGATGACAAACGGCGACAGCTTCCGCCAGTATCTGGATGTGCAGAGCCGTTTTGACCGATACTCGGTTGCCAATGCCATTTTGGTATCTGCCCAGAAACCCGATGCAGTGCAGCTGAAAGATTACAGCACATGGAAGCAGAATCGGATCTTTGTCAACAAGGATGCACACAAGATTGTGATTCTCGAACCGGGTAAGGAGTATACCCGTGAGGATGGTTCAAAGGCAGTCGGCTATAATGCAAAGATTGTCTATGACATTTCTGAAACCTCTGCGGCAGGAAAAGTACAGGCACCGGAGACGAAAACCATGCGGGAGCTTGTTTCCGCCCTGATCGATGCAAGCCCGGTTCCCTTTGTTCCGGTTGACGATCTGGAAATGCCTGCCTACTACGATAGTAAGCAGCAGACGATTTTTATTAAGACCGGTCTTTCCGAAGAACAGCTTTTTGTGAGCATGGCAAAGGAAGTTTCTGCAGCGGTCTTTGACTTTAAACACAATGAAAGCCGTGATGCTTCCGA
The DNA here is from genome assembly GCF_004340975.1 of Frisingicoccus caecimuris. Taxonomy (GTDB): domain Bacteria; phylum Bacillota; class Clostridia; order Lachnospirales; family Lachnospiraceae; genus Frisingicoccus; species Frisingicoccus caecimuris. Next base: position 182,407 of record NZ_SLXA01000004.1, on the reverse strand, counting down.
TTTCAAATCCTTCTGTGTCGCCTATATGGTCAGTGAACGCTATGGCGTAGATACCAGAGGGTTCAGTTTTGACCGGCTTCCGGGTGAATTTTCGGAAATGGATACGCAGGTGTTCAAAGGCGAGCTTAACTCCATGCGTGATGTTCTGGGAGAAATCCAGAGCGACATGTTTAAGAGCCTGGAAAAGAGCAGACCGCCTAAGAATAAGGAGCAGGAACGCTAATCGGAGGTAGAGCCTATGAAAGAAGAACGATACCATATCGCACTGGATAGGTACGACAGGAATATCGTGATCAATGCCTTAAATACCTTGCGGACACGGCAGATACAGGAGGAACGCCCCACCGAGCCTGTGGATGAGCTGATCGACAAGGTAGCCAATGCCCCGACAAAGAAAGTCAGGGTAATTCCCTGTAAGTGTCATGAGGAACGATAACAGCCAGAAAACGAACATCATCCTTTCTGTCTGCGGGATTGTTCCTGTCGTATGGTTTGCCCTGCTGACAGCGCCCTATGTCAGTGGAGGCATGGTAGAGATCGTCAATGGATTACCCGTGGCGATGAGCCACCCTTTTGCAATCAGGATGTGTGAGGACAGCTTAAAAACTGTCCTTCTTTTTTTGCTCGCTTATGCAATAGGGATCGGCATTTATTTCTCTACCCGCAGGAACTACCGCAGACGGGAGGAGCATGGCTCGGCAAAATGGGGCAACACCGGGACTTTGAATAAAAAGTACCGGGATAAAGATCCGTCCGCAAATAAGCTGCTGACGCAGAATGTCCGTATTGGTCTGAATGGCAGAAAACACCGCAGAAACCTGAACATTTTAGTATGCGGCGGTTCCGGTGCAGGAAAAACAAGGTTTTTCTGTAAGCCTAATGCCATGCAGTGCAATACCTCTTTCGTGATCCTCGATCCGAACGGAAAAGAAGTTTTAGGATATATATTGCAAGCAGTCCATTGAATACGGCTGCGAATAAAAGACGGAAAGGAGGTCAGAAAGTGCCTAAAATCAGGGATTTTGATAGAGTTACAGCCCTCTATGAAAGGCTGTCCAAGGATGATGAGCAGCAGGGCGAATCGAACTCGATACTGAATCAAAAGAGATTTCTCGAAGATTTTGCCCGCAAAAGCGGTATGACGAACATCAAGCATTTTACCGATGACGGCTATACAGGGCGTAACTTTAACCGTCCCGGATTTCAGGCAATGCTTGCAGAAGCCGAAGCTGGAAAAATCGGCACGATTATCGTCAAGGATATGAGCCGTTTCGGCAGAAACTATCTTGAAGTCGGCTTTTATACCGAGATTCTGTTCCCCAAGAAGCAGATACGCTTTATCGCAATCAATAACAGCGTGGACAGCGACAAGCCGCAGGATAACGACTTCACCCCATTCCTCAACATAATGAACGAGTGGTACGCCAAGGACACCAGCAACAAGATAAAGTCCATCTTCCTGTCCCGTATGAGCGATGGAAAACGCTGCTCCGGCAGCATTCCCTACGGCTACAATCGACTGCCCGAAGATAAGCAGACCTTAGTGGCCGATCCTGTTGCTTCTCAGGTGGTAAAACACATCTTTGAGCTTGCGGCAGAGGGCTTGACGCCTCCGACAATCGCAAGACAGCTTACGGAGGAAAAGGTGTTGATTCCATCGGCATACACCCTCCAATACCACCCCGAACAGTGCAACCGAAAAGCAGAGTACGGCTGCACAAACTGGAACGCAAACACGGTAAGAGAGATTTTAAGCCGACAGGAATATCTCGGTCATACTGTGCTGAGAAAGACCATCGGAACGAACTTTAAGACCGATGAACGCCGCTTTGCCACCGATGAGGAACGCCTTGTGTTTGAGGACACCCACGAGCCAATCGTTGACAGCGAGCTTTGGGAGCAGGCGCACAGAAGATTGAAACACGCCACACGCCGTATAAAGGAAGGGACGCACAAAGAGGAATGCTTACTGCCCGGTCTTGTGTATTGCGCCGATTGCGGCAGTAAGATGTCCTATCAGACGAATTACTACAAAAGCGGAGAACCCTATCATTCGTTCCGATGCAGCAGCTACGGAAACAGAACCGTGAACTGCACCATCCATCATATCAGCGACAAAGTCCTCTATCAGCTGGTACTGCGCTCTATCCAACGCCTTTCAAGCCACATTATCGCAGATGAGTGTGGCTTTGCGGAAGAACTGAAAAGCAAATGGGAAGCACAGGCGAATGGCAAGCCACAAAAGCAAAAGGATGAACTTCAGACAATCAATCGCAGACTGAACGAGCTTGACCGCCTGATTGGAAGCCTTTATGAGAATTTCATTTCAGGTCTGCTGCCCGAAAAGCAGTACAAGTCCCTGATGAAGAAATACTCGACTGAACAGGACAGCCTTGAGAGCCAAGTGTCGGAAATTCAGGAGAAGCTGGAGCAAACCAAAGCGTCCTCTGCCCATATCGGGCGGTTTATCAGGCTCATCAAGAAGTATAAGCAGCCCGCAGAGCTGACGAAAGAGATGGCGTGTGAGCTGATTGATAAAATCGTTGTTCACGAAGCCACAGGCAAGAAGCCGAACCGGCAGCAGCAGGTGGACATCTACTATAACTTCATCGGGCAGTTTGACCTCCCGCTTTCCGAAAAGGAAATTGCCGAAGCAAGACAAAAAGCCGAGCAAGAAGCGGCGAAAAAAGCCAAGTGCAAGAAGAACCGGCAGCGTGAGAGCAATGTTGCACATCAAGCCAAAGCAAAGGCGGAACGCTGGGCGGCGAATGATGGGCATAAGTACCCGAAGCGTATCTGCGAACAGTGCGGCAAAGAGTTTTATCCGAACAGCACAAGGCAGAGGTTTTGCAATACTGACTGCACAAAAGCCCATCAGCAGGCAGAAAAAGAGAAGAAACGCTTTGCCGAAAAGGGAGAGCACACCTTCCGTCAAAAGGTCTGCAAGATATGCGGCAAGCCCTTCTGGCCGTCCAATGGTCAGGAGGTGCTATGCTCCGAGGAATGCAAGGCAATCAACCGCAGACAGAAACAACTTGCCTATTATCACCGTAAGCAATCCGGGCAGAAAGCCGGAGAAGCAATATAATTCAAGGAGGACAACATAATGGAAAAATTCATCACAGACGAAAGAACAGGCTTGTGTTATGAGCTTGTCGGGGATTACTACCTGATCGCCGGAGAGGACGAGCCGGAGGGCAGACCCATCGGCATCTGGGGACAACGACATCTGCGGTATATCCGCAAGCACAAAGTTGGTTTGTATGCCGAACTGCTTACCACCGGCAAGCTGAACGATTACCTTGCAGACCTTAACGAGCAGGCAGAAGCAATGTTTTCTCGGCTGGTAAAGCAGCTTTCCGAAAAAGAGGGCGTAACGGAAGCCCTCAAAGCGGAAAACCAAATGCTGTGGGTGCAAAGGATGAACAATCTGCGAAACGCTGCTACGGAAATCGTTTCAAGCGAACTTATCTACTGTTAGGAGGGCGGCTATGAAGGTCAAGCTGGACGATTATGAGGTGCGGGTGCTGATAAACGGCTTAATACAGCAGCACAGAAGCTATGACGCAGAAACCAACGGTCAGATTGATGCCCTCGCCCTGCACCTGTGCGACATTGCTGAAACAATGAAGCCGGGGCGAAAGAAGAAAATCCCCTTTGAGCCGGTAGAAATCAGAGTAATTTGTCAGTGCCTTATGGAGTGGCGAAATCGAGAGATACAGGCGAAAAGACACGGCGCAGTGGATGCTATAAATGAACTGCTGATACGGTTTACCCGCTAAAGAGAAAAGTCGCTGTCACAGACGGCGGCTTTTCCTTTTCGGGTACTATTCAAGAAGTCATAAAGTTCCGTGAGTAATGGAAGAAGGTAATGCTTTGAGAAAAAGATGAGAGCAATATTCTGAAAACTACTTGAGATTTTGGAGAAAATCTGCTAAAATACTTTTGTATATCTATGGGGTAGGGGAATTCATATCCTTTTGCCTTAGAAATTATGGAAGGAGGACTTGACTATGGCAAACGGAAATGCGACAATTATTGTCGGCTCGGCTCGGCAGGAACATAGCGCCGTTTTTTCAGCGTGTCAAGTCTTATTTCATACAATTTATAACGAACCAGTTGCCGGAGACAGGGCGCATTATGCCTTGGCTTCGGCTTTTTGCGTTTGCCGGAAGGATGGTGGTTTGATATTGAAGTCCTAACCACGACCGGCAAATCAATCTCTTCCGGTTAAACCTTCTGTCTTCTCCGGCGTGTCCGCTGTCGGAGGAAGAAAAATCCGGCAATTCTGCCGGGTTGGCATAGTGGTTGCGCAACTGCTCAACCACAAAATTCTGGTAGGCCACATGGCCGCCAGGATAAATCGGTAACATCGAAGTCGCCCCCTGTTCGCAAAAGTCATTTCTGTAAACAAGGGCGCGAAGCGCCTCGTTTTTCGAGCCGTTTGTAAAGCTCTTTTTGCAAAAAAAGTGGGTGATTTCGATAAAAAAGGAACCTCCAAACCCAGTGTTTTCAATGGGCTGGAGATTCCGAGAGTCTATATACTTTTTAGGGAGGAAGAAATCATGAAAAAACAGTGGCTCAGCATTGTATTGGTTCTCTGTATGGTGCTGTGCATGGTGCCCACAACGGCGCGAGCAGAAGAGAGTAAAACATGTGAATTAAAAATCACCGTGGGGGTGAACGGACTGACCGGAAGCGCGGAAGGCGCGACCTTTACATTCCAAATCAAGAAGGCCATAAATGAAGTGACTGCGCAATACTATGAATACGGTACGATGACTGTCACCGTCGGAGCAGACGGAACAACAGGAACAAACACCATAGCGGTCGAGGAGGGCAAGTATATCGTACAGCAGGTCGTGCCCGGCGATCCAATCGGAGAGTATGTATGGTACAGCATTTCTTATACGGGCGGCAACAACGAAAGCGGCCCGCAGAGCGTGTATGGCAACGGTAACAGCACCGAATTCAAGGTATACAACACCTATAGACCAGCGAGCGAGACAAAGGTGACCACACTGCCGATCACGGTGACCGGATATAAAGCGGACGCAAAGATAGCAGATGCCGCGGTTACGACGACAGAGCCTGGTATTAAACTTAGCTACTTCCAATTTATGGAAAAGGACTCGGCGGGTGATTGGACTTCCGCACCTCTAACCGGAACCTTCAAGGCGGATACAGAATATAGGGTAGAGGTTTATTTTAATAAGCTCCTGGGGTGCGATTACACCGGGCTGAAAAAGGAGAACGTGACCGTAAACGGAGTTGAAGCGGATGCCTTTGAAACAACATGGAGTGGTTTTCCGTATAACAAGGATTATCAGGTGATCCGTGGCCTTGGCAAACCGGAGGTCGTCAAGACGGTGGAGAGCATCGAGATCACAAAACAGCCGGATAAGACCGAGTACATGGCCGGCGAGGATTTTGACCCGACGGGCATGGTGATCACCGCGCATTATACCGACGGCACCACGGCTGACCTCCCTGAAACCGGCTATACGATCTTCCGGGGTACGGGGCTCATGCAGGGGCAGACGGATGTAACGATCCAGTATAACGATGGCAGCGGCAGCAGTAATATCAAGACCTACCAGAACATCACCGTGAAGCCGTATGTGGGTCCCCATACCCATACCTACGGCGGTCCGTGGTATGCGGACGCAAAGAGCCATTGGCATCAGTGCACCGACAGCGCCTGCCCGGATCCGAGTGGCAGCACAAAGGATCTGGCGTCCCACACCTTCGTGTGGAAGGTAGACCAGGCGGCCACCACGACCCAGACCGGCCTGAAGCATGAGGAGTGTACCGTCTGCAGCTATAAGCGCAGCGAAAATACGGTCATCGACAAGCTCCCCGCAACACATAGCCACAGCTACGGCACGGAGTGGAAGTATGACGACACCAATCACTGGCATGAGTGCGAGTGCGGCGACAAGGCCGATATTGCGGCTCACAGCGCCAGCGAGTGGATCATTGACACGGCAGCTACCGGAACCGCTGACGGCGCTAAGCATAAGGAATGCACCGTTTGCAAGAAGGTGCTTGAAACCGCAACGATCCCCGCAACAGGCAGCACTCATACCCACAGCTATGGCACAGATTGGAAGTATGACGACACCAATCACTGGCATGAGTGTGAGTGTCGCGACAAGGCCGACACGGCAGCACACAGCTTCCAGTGGGTGATCGACAAGGCCGCTACCAAGAAGGCCACCGGCATCAAGCACGAGGAATGCACCGTTTGCGGCGCTAAGCGCAGCGAGAATACAGTCATCGACAAGCTCTCCGACAACGGCAGCACCGGCAATACAGGTAGCGGTAATAATAACACCGATAAGCCCGGAAAGGACGACTCCACCAAGTCTCCTCAGACCGGTGACAGCAGCAACCTCATCGGTTGGCTGGCTGCTCTGTTCGTCAGCGGCGGTGCAGCCATTGGCACAACGGTTGTAAGCAGGAAGAAAAAGTACAACAGATAATTGAATAGCGTTCCCTTGCTCCATCTTCCGAGCAAGACAAAAGCGTCGTAGCAATACGGCGCTTTTTTGTTACCCGGAAGCGACAAACAGCGGCTTTTGAATGGCGGACGGTAAGGATACCGCCGCTAAAACAAAGCCGCTCATATCGAAAGAAAACGCCCAAAATCGCCCCGAAACCATACAGCGGGAAACGGTTTTGGGCGTTTCTGCGTTTCGGGAGCAAATCGGCAATTCGGCAGCGAAAAGGAGGTGCCCGCTATGCCCCGTATGCCGAAATACCTCAAGGAAGAATGGGCGTTCTTTCTTGATGAGCGTGGCAGGAAGAAATATAACGAGCTTTGCAGGAAATGCGAAAGGAGCTGCAAGCAGAGCTTCCGTGCCACCGTTATCCAATGCCCGCACTATCTATCGAAAAGGAGAACAAGACAATGACAGACTATCCGAACAACATTCCCGCAAAGCTGGAAATCATCAAGGCAAGCGAGATTACACCCAAGGAGGTGCGCTGGCTGTGGTATCCCTATATCCCCTTCGGCAAGGTCACACTGCTGCAAGGCGACCCCGGCGACGGCAAGAGTAAGCTGATGCTTTCTCTTGCCGCTTTGCTTTCCAAGGGAGCGCCGCTACCCTTTGCCGATGAGGACGAGAGCGGCGAGCCGATGACCGTTATCTATCAGACCACCGAGGACGATGCAGACGATACCGTTGTGCCGAGATTTAATTCGGCGGGCGGTGATGGGGACAGGCTCATCTTCATCAAGGAGGACGAAAAGAGCCTGACCTTCGGAGATGACCGTATCCGTGAAGCCGTGGAGAAGTACAACGCCAAGCTGCTGATTCTCGACCCGATGAGTTCGTATATCGGTGACACCTGCTCGATGAACAACGCCAACGAAACAAGAGCTGACTTCAACCACCTGATTGCCGTTGCCAAGGACACCGGCTGCGCCATCGTTATCATCGCCCATATGAACAAGGCAAAGGACACAAGTCCCCTCTATCGCACCAATGGCTCTATCGACATTGCCGGTGCAGCGAGAAGCATTCTTGCCGTCACACGCACAGCAAACAAACAGAACCCCGCCGAGCGTTATCTGGTGCAGGTCAAGAGCAATCTTGCACCGATGGGCTCGGCTATTCTCTTTGAGGTAGCCGACAAGGGCGTGAACTTTCTTGATGAGCTGGAGCTGAGTGCGGAGGACGCTTTCTCTGCTTCTGCGCCGAGGATGGGCAGACCGAATGCCCGTGAGGAAGCGGCAACGGATTTTATCCGTTCCCTGCTGGCGGGCGGTAGGCGGCTGGCTTCCGATTGCGAAGCAAAGCTTGAAGCCGCAGGCTTCAAGAAATCAACCTACAAGAAGTCCAAAAAGAAAGCCGGAGTTTGCTCCGTGAAGGACGGCTTTCTTTGGTACTGGACTTTGCCGGAGGTTGAAAAACCGATTGAGAATGGGCAGGAAGTCACGGACGAGGACGACCTGCCTGTTTGATTGAGGTTTTGAGGGAGGTCAAGGGAGGAAAGCCCTTGCCCACGACATCTTTGCAGCGAAGCTGAAAGTGTCATAGTGGGTTACGCACTTTGAAAAAGTTGCGTAACCCGCACCCCCTCCCTTTCCGCTGACTGGAGGTGATGAGAATGGCGGAAGGAAACTGGAGCGTTATCCGAGTGGAGAAAATCTCCGCAGAGGGAGCGCAGAAAACCGAGCGACACAACGAGCGCAAGAATGAAAGCTACGCAAATCTCAATGTGGACACCGAGCAAATTGCCCGCAATGTTCACTTCAAGGACACGGGCGGTTTTACCTACAACGAGTATTTCCAGCGGCTCATTGACGAGGGCAAAATCTCCACAAGAGGACAGAAAGCCGGTGCAACCATTTTTAATGAGTTGGTCATTGATGTGAACACAAGGTACTTTGAGGAACACGGCGGCTACGAATACGCCAAGCAGTTCTACGAGGAATCCTACCGCTTCGGCTGTGAGATTTACGGCGAGGAGAACATCGTGTCGGCGGTTATGCACGCCGATGAAATCAACAAGGCGGTGTCCGAAGAACTGGGCAAGCCGGTCTACCACTACCACCTGCACATTGTGGCGATCCCCACCGTCCGAAAAGAAATTCTGTGGTCGAAACGCTGCAAGGACGAAGCCCTGAGAGGAACGGTCAAGGAGGTCATCAATCAAGTTTCCCACTCGAAGAAATGGAAAAACACTGTTCCTCTGCTGGACGAAAATGGGCAGCAGATTATCAGCAAATACGGAAAGCCGATGTTCCGCAAGTCCTATTCTGTCCTGCAAGACAAGCTCTTTGAGCATATGACCGAGGCTGGCTTCACCGGCTTTGAGCGTGGCGTATTGGGCAGCACAGCGGAGAATTTGAGCAGCCTGGATTATCAAATTCAGAAGGACAAGGAGCGGCTTGCCGACATTCAGGAACGCATTGAAGCCGAGCAGGTGCGCTATGAACCTGCCCACGAAGTCCACAAGACAATGGCAGAGATTGAGGGAATGGGACAGAAAACCATCACCGGCAAAATTGCCGTTTCTAAGGACGATTACCAGCAGCTCACGGCACTTGCAAAGGAGGGAATCACGAGCCGCAGTGAAATCCAAGATTTGAAAAGCAGCGTTTCCTACTATCAAAGGCAGTATTTCAATGCGTCCTCTGCCGTGGAGCGATTGCAGGAACGCTATGACCGGCTCAAGGAAAAATGCCAGCCGTTTTTACAGGCGCTGGAACACTTCCCGAAGCTGGTGGAGGTCTTTGTGGAGAAGGTCAAGGAGTTTTTCAGCATCAAGGAAGCGCAGGAGCGCAAGGAACGGGAGGACAGAGCCGCCGCCCGAAAAGAACAATCCAAACACCGTCGGGACAGAAATGATTGGGAACGATAATCCCTTCCATTACTATCCCGACTTTTTAACTTCTTCAACACTTGAATTACGGAGGTACGAAAATGAAAGACATTACAAGCACGATTACCAAGCCCCTCGCCGTCCTCGGAGAGAACGGTAAGGGCTACACCAAGGAAGCCAACTTCATTTCGTGGAACGGCAATGCCGCCAAGCTGGACATCAGAGAGTGGCATCCGAACCACGAGCGTTGCGGCAAGGGCATCACGCTCACGGAGGACGAGGGCAGGAACCTTTATGCCGCACTGAAAGCAATCTATGAAAAGGAATAATCCTTTTTCGGGTGGTAACGGGGTGTGCGGAAACGGACGCCCCTATTTTTATGGAGTGAGGTGATGACCGTGGAGAATATCAAAACCGGCTTTGTAGAGAGAATCGGCGGCACCATTTTCGTTGTCAACGCAATGCCCGCAGAGAACGCAAAGCATACGCAGGAGGAGCTTGTAAAGGCTCTGATTGCAAGAGAAGCAATGGCTTTGCAGGAAGCGGAGGTTGCCTGATTGACTTTACGCACAGCTATGCGCTTTGGAGATTTTTCAAAAAATATCTCAAAACCACTTGACAGAAAGGAGAAATTGTCCGTGACATTGGCGGTCTGTTGGAAAAGAAAGGCTATGAAGTGCGAGTCCTTGATCTGATCAATATGCACCGAAGCCATTGTTACAATCCCTTTGTTTATCTTAGGAATGACAACGATGTGCAAAGGCTGGTGACCAATCTTTTTAAGGCAACCACGCCCAAAGGCGCACAGTCGCAAGACCCCTTCTGGGATACAGCGGCCAGTATGCTGCTTCTGGCACTGGTGTTTTATCTGAAATACGAAGCGCCGCCTGATGAACAGAACTTCCCAATGGTCATGGAGCTTTTACGGGCTGGTGAAGTTCGGGAGGATGATGATAGCTATGTCAGTCCTCTGGATGAACTGTTTGACCGGTTGGAATTGGATAACCCGGAGCATATCGCCCTGAAGTATTACAGGGATTATCACTCCGGTTCGGCTAAGACCTTAAAGAGCATCCAGATCACCCTTGCCGCAAGGCTTGAAAAATTCAATCTGGAGAGCCTTGCCGGTTTGACAGCTACGGATGAGCTTGATCTGCCCAGTTTAGGGGAAAAGAAAGTTGCTTTGTTCGCTCTGATACCAGACAACGATACGAGTTTTAACTTCCTTGTCAGTATCCTTTATACGCAGCTTTTTCAGCAGCTCTTTTATCTTGCCGACCATAAGTACGGAGGCAGCCTGCCTGTCCACTGCCATTTCATCATGGACGAGTTTGCCAACGTGAGCCTGCCGGATGATTTTGACAAGATTCTTTCTGTGATGCGCTCCCGTGGCGTATCCGTCAGCATCATTCTTCAGAATCTGGCACAGCTCAAGGCGCTCTTTGAAAAGCAGTGGGAAAGCATTGTGGGCAACTGCGTGCGCCCAGAAGTCGCCAGCGCATTATAAATTCGGCGGCGTGGTATTTATGGAATACTGCCTTTAGCAAGCAGTAGGTAAAAGTATCAAGTGATGAAAAATCACAACCTATTATTCTACAACTTATCCGAGAGGGGAAACCCGAAGGGGAGTGTAGCATGTTGTCGCTCTTGTCAATAGACGAGAGCCTGAATGATAAGGTACTAATCCTGTGTATCTGAAAATTCAAGAATAAAAATTCGTGTATGAGGTACAAAGCTAAACTGCCTGAACGATAGCCAAAGTGGGGGAATCCGCACTCCGCATACGAAAAGGATTGAAACGTATGCTATTCCATGTTGGTTTCATTTCGCAGTTATGAAAGCAAGCGATACTCATGGAAAGACAACCGCAAGACAGCGGGTAAATGGCGAAAGTCGGTGCCGACAACACGAAACGCTAATTCTATGAATACTAACTGGGGATGACCTAAACCCGGTAACGGGCATGGTCACACAGCTCCCATAGTAGTCCGAGACGTTAATGACGTTCACATGGCGAAGGGGAGCAGCTTATTTACTAATACGATATGAAAGGACGGTGCGAGAGGCATTGAGAAATCCAATCCAAGTATTAAGTAGTTTGACGGAAAAGTCAAAGAATGAATCTTACAGGTTTCAGAGATTATATCGGAATCTGTACAATCCTGAGTTCTACTGGCTTGCATATAAAAACATATATGCAAACACAGGCAGTATGACTGCCGGTGCAGATGGAACTACCATTGATGGCATGAGTGACGAAAGAATCCAAAGGATTATTGAATCCATGCGAGATAAAAGTTACCTGCCAAAACCTGCACGTAGGGAATATATTGCTAAGAAAAACAGCAATAAAAAGCGCCCGTTGGGAATCCAGTCGGGCAATGACAAACTGGTGCAGGAAGTAGTGAAAATGATTTTAGAAAGCATTTATGATCCTGTGTTTAAGAAAACATCTCATGGGTTCAGACCAAACAAAAGCTGTCAGACAGCATTATACCAGATTCAGAAAACCTTTACGGGAACGAACTGGTTTGTTGAGGGTGATATACACGCCTGCTTCGACAGTTTTAATCACCACACAATCATCAGATTGCTGAGAAAACGCATTGATGATGAAATGTTCCTACAACTTATCTGGAAATTCCTAAAAGCAGGATATATGGAGCAATGGACGTACAATCGGACATATAGCGGCGTACCGCAGGGGTCTGGTGTCAGTCCAGTGCTTGCGAACGTGTATCTCCATGAATTAGACAAATTTATGGAAGAATACGCACAGAAATATAACCGAGGAAAGAAGAAACAAATGAACTCCGACTACAATAAAGTTGTCAAAAAGGCATCCTATTACAGATGTATGGGCAAAAAGAAGTGGGCGGATTTATCTCCAGAAGAACGCTGGGAACGCAATAAGCATTTGAAAACGCTTGAAAAGCAAGCACGACAACTAACTCCTACCGAACCTTTAGATGAGACGTATAAACGGATTCAGTACACCCGTTACGCTGATGATTTTATCATTGGAGTAATTGGGAGCAAAGCGGACGCAGAACAGATTAAAGCTGATGTCGGCAAATTCCTCAGGGAAGAACTGGATTTGGAAATGTCCGAAACCAAAACGAAGGTTACACATACAGGAGACAGAGCCAGATTTTTAGGCTACGACATTACGGTATCCAGAAGTCAGGATTTAAAGAAATCCGCAGGAGGATACAAAATCAGGAGCAATGCAGGAGTGGTGAAACTACTTGTACCCAGAGAAAAATGGGTGGGAAAGTTACTGGAATACCATGCAATCAAAATCAAGATTAACGAAAATGGAAAAGAAAGATTTGTAGCCCTACACAGGGGAAAACTGGTAAACCAAAGCGATATAGAGATTCTGGCAAGATATAATGCGGAAGTTCGTGGACTTTATAACTACTACGCCATAGCAAATGATTCTTTTAAGATAGGCAGATTCGCCAATCTTATGAAGTACAGTATGTACAAGACATTTGCCTGTAAGTATAAAACAAATGTTCACGAAATCAAGCGCAGATATTGTGTTGGAGGACTGTTTACAATCGCATACGATACCAGAGCAGGAAGGAAAACTACAACCTTTTACAGAGACGGGTTTAAGCGAAAAGAATCAGCTACGAAGTTTGACAATGTGAGCGAACTTCCGCAGTTCTCAAAATACGCTAAAACCAACACTCTGAAACAGAGAGTGGAACGCCATGCCTGTGAACTTTGTGGAAAGGATTGCAGAAATCTGGAAATCCATCAAGTAAAGAAACTAAAAGACTTAAAGGGCAATGCGGAGTGGGTACTCCTTATGCGCAAAAGGAGACGGAAAACTCTTGTGGTATGCCCCGAATGTCATAAACTGATTCATTCTTAATACCGCAAATATAATAAGCGGAAAGCCGTATACATCGAGAGGTGTACGTGCGGTTTGGGAGGGAGGGGATGCAAGTCCTGTAAAGGACAAGCTGAACCTTACCTCATGATGAATTTCTGTATCTGGGCGGCAACGAACAGAGTACCCACAAATATGTGTCCGAGCTTTTAGGTAAGGAAACCATTGATACGAACACCTATGGAAAAAGCTCCGGGCGCAGCGGAAACTATTCGACCAACTATCAGATTTCAGGACGTGAACTGATGACGCCAGATGAGGTGCGTATGCTGGATAACCGTTATGCACTGCTGTTTATCCGAGGGGAGCGTCCGGTTATGGATCTGAAGTACGACATCCTGAAGCATCCAAATGTAAAGCTGACGGTGGATGGAGGCCAGCCGCCGTATATCCACGGAGAGCCGACACAGGCTGTCGCTACGCTCGTGTTTGACAGTGAAATTCCAGAGAATGCCGTAAGCATTGCATCTGTCAACACAACTTATGAACTTCTGTCCGATGAGGATTTGGAAGAAATGTTTAACATCTAAAGGAGGATTTATCTATGAAATTTTTTAGCAAGAAGGATACCAAGAAGAAAGAAACCGTGAAGCTGCCGATGAGAAGAAAGACCAAAAGAGCCTTGGTGGCATATGCAGGTGCAGTGCTTTGTATGACCTGTTTTACCACGACGGCATTTGCCGCCAACGATCCCATTACCGTAGTCAATAACCTCTCTGACTTCATTTTCGGACTGGTCAGGGCTGTTGGTATGATCATGCTCGGCTTTGGTATCGTACAGATCGGCCTTTCTCTGAAATCCCATGACCCTTCCCAGAGAGCGAACGGTTTCCTGACACTTGCGGGCGGTGTAGTCATTACCTTTGCAAAGGAGATCCTTACCCTGATCACAGGCTAAGATAACGGATGAAACAAGACAATGGGAGCAGATCTGCTGCGGCAGAAATGCTCCCACTGTCTGTTTTATGACAAGAAAGGAGGTTGAATTTATCGAGAATATAAAAAAATATGGCATCATCTACGCCGATCCACCGTGGCGCTACAACCAGAAAAATCTTTCTGGAGCAGCAGAACATCATTACCGCACCATGAGCATCGAAGAAATCTGTAACCTGAAAGTGGCAGAAGTGGCCGATCAACATTGCGTCCTGTTTTTGTGGGCAACATTTCCTCAATTACCCGAAGCCTTAAAGGTAATAAAAGCATGGGGCTTTCAATATAAGACAGTTGCATTTGTTTGGCTAAAACAGAACAAAAGTGGAAAAGGATGGTTCTTCGGTCTTGGATTTTGGACAAGAGGAAATGCGGAAATCTGCCTGCTTGCCACAAAAGGAAAACCTTGCAGACAATCAAAACGTACTCATCAGTTTATCATCAGCCCTTTGCGTGAGCATAGTCAGAAACCGGATGAAGCCCGAGAGAAAATCGTTGAGCTGATGGGCGACCTGCCGCGATTGGAATTGTTTGCCCGCCAAAAAACAGATGGTTGGGATGTGTGGGGCGACGAAGTTGTAAGTGATGTTGAAATCAGCAGTTATGCAGAGAAAACAGGAGGTGGTTTATGTGTCTGATAACTGGGTCGTACAAAATCTTGAAAATGCCCTGAATACCTGGAATGAAAAGTTAGCCGAGATATGGCAGCTTATTACCCAGTCACCGGAGCAGTTCAAAGGCGGTACGATATGGTCTGTTATCCTGAATATCCACGGCGCACTGCAGGCAATCGGGCTTGCCCTGCTGGTGCTGTTCTTTGTCGTTGGTGTCATGCGTACCTGCGGCAATTTTGCAGAAGTCAAAAAGCCGGAACATGCTTTGAAGCTGTTTATTCGTTTTGCCCTTGCAAAAGGAGTCGTCACCTATGGCTTAGAACTGATGATGGCTCTCTTTAATATCGTTCAGGGTGTAGTTTCCACGATCATGAATGCCGCTGGATTTGGCTCTGCCACACAAACGGTACTGCCGCAGGAAATCGTCACAGCCGTTGAGGACTGTGGCTTTTTTGAGAGTATTCCCCTCTGGGCAGTCACATTGATCGGCGGTCTGTTTATTACGATACTGTCGTTCATTATGATTATGTCTGTCTATGGCAGATTTTTTAAACTGTATCTCTATACGGCGATTGCGCCCATCCCTCTTTCCACTTTTGCAGGGGAACCGAGTCAGAGTGTTGGCAAGAGCTTCATCAAAAGTTATGCTGCTGTCTGCCTGGAAGGTGCGATCATTGTGCTTGCCTGCATCATCTTTTCCTTGTTTGCAGCGGCTCCACCGGCAGTCAACCCGGATGCGGCAGCGGTATCTATGGTATGGAGCTACATCGGGGAACTGGTATTCAATATGCTCGTCTTAGTCGGTGCGATCAAAATGGCTGACCGTGTTGTACGGGAAATGATGGGCTTATAAAGGAGGTATCCATTTTGGAAGTAAAGATCAATAAAGAAATCCGTAACTATACGGAAAGTATGTTTTTCGGACTGTCATTAAGGCAGTTCATTTTTTCTGTCCTTGCCTGCGGTGTTGCGGTAGGCTTGTATTTTCTTCTCCGCCCATACTTTGGTATGGAAACCCTTAGCTGGGTATGCATTTTAGGGGCATTCCCCTTTGCGGCGATGGGCTTTATCAAATATAACGGCATGACCGCAGAACAGTTTGTCTGGGCGTGGTTTAAATCCGAATTTCTGATGCCCAAGAAACTGATGTTCCGGCCAAACAATCTTTATTATGAAGCTATGAAGTCCAGCATCGAAGCCAGAGAAAAAGGACTTCCTGTCGTTCCCAAGAAACAGAGACGAAAAGAGCGAAAGGAGAAAAAACAGGATAAGAAGAAAACGAAAAAGAATAAAGGAGGCGCAGCATGATCAAAACACTGAGAACCCTGTTCAAGCAGGATAAGGAAAAATTTGTCGTGCCAAAGTCAGTACAAAATGTCATTCCCATTTATACCATCTGGGAAGATGGCATTTTCCTTGTCGGCAGGAACAAATATGCAAAGACCTTTAAATTTGAGGACATCAATTATGCCGTGGCCAGCCGTGAGGACAAGGAAGCCATGTTTTTGGAATACTCTGAACTGCTCAATGCTTTTGACAGCGGCGCTACCACAAAGCTCACCATCAACAACCGCCGTCTGAACCGGGTGGATTTTGAGCAGACTATCCTGATCCCCATGGCAGAGGATGGTCTGGATAAGTACCGTAAGGAATACAACAAGATGCTGCTGGATAAGGCAACAGGAGCAAACTCTATTGTGCAGGACAAATATGTGACCATTTCTGTGTGCAAGAAAAATATCGAAGAAGCACGGAACTATTTTGCCCGTGTGGGTGCGGATCTTGTCACTCATTTTTCCCGTCTGGGCGCACGCTGCGTGGAACTGGAAGCGGAAGAAAAACTCCGTATCTTCCACGACTTCTACCGTACCGGAGAAGAAACCGCCTTTACCTTTGATATGGTACAGAGTATGCGCAAAGGCCATGATTTTAAGGACTTCATCTGCCCGGACACCTTTGAGTTTGAAAGTGACTACTTCCGTATGGGCAACCGATACGGGCGTGTGATCTTCCTTAGAGAATACGCTGCTTATATCAAAGACAGCATGGTAGCGGAGCTTTGTGAGCTGAACCGCAACATGATGCTGTCCATTGATGTTGTCCCGGTTCCCACGGATGAAGCTGTGCGGGAAGTGGAAAACAGGCTACTTGGTGTCGAAACCAATATCACAAACTGGCAGAGAAAACAGAATCAAAACAATAACTTCTCCGCAGTTGTCCCTTATGACCTTGAGCAGCAGCGCAAGGAAAGTAAGGAATTTCTGGACGACCTGACAACCCGTGACCAGAGGATGATGTTTGCGGTGCTGACACTGGTGCATACTGCTGAAACCAAAGAACAGCTGGACAGCGATACGGAAGCCCTGCTGACCACTGCCAGAAAGCATTTGTGTCAGTTTGCGGTGCTGAAATATCAGCAGATGGACGGACTGAACACGGCGCTGCCTTTTGGTGTGCGTAAGATCGATGCCCTGCGCACACTGACCACAGAGAGCCTTGCTGTTTTTATCCCGTTCCGGGTGCAGGAGATCTACCACAAGGACGGTGTATATTACGGGCAGAATGTGATCAGCAAGAACATGATTATTGCCAACCGCCGCCACCTGCTCAACGGCAACTCCTTTATTCTCGGTGTGTCTGGTGCAGGTAAATCATTTACGGCGAAAGAGGAAATGACAAATATCATTCTCACAGACCCCAATGCAGATGTCATTATTATTGATCCTGAGCGGGAATATTCCCCGCTGGTCAAGGCCATGCAGGGCGAAGTCATCCACATTTCTGCGACCAGTGAAAACCACATCAATGCAATGGATATGAACTCCGATTACGGTGACGGCGCAAACCCGGTCATTCTGAAATCGGAGTTTATTTTGTCTCTCTGTGAACAGCTCATTGGCGGTACAAGTCTGGGAGCAAAACAGAAATCCATTATTGACCGCTGTACGGCCAGTGTTTACCGCCACTATCAGCAGGGCAATTATCAGGGTGTCCCGCCCACTTTGCAGGACTTCCGTGAAGAACTGCTCAAACAGAATGAGCCGGAGGCACAGGAAATCGCCCTTGCCATTGAGCTGTTTACCGATGGCAGCCTGAACACCTTTGCCAAGAACACCAATGTGGATACCCACAGCCGTCTGATCTGTTATGACATTCTGGATCTGGGCAAACAGTTACAGCCGATTGGTATGCTGGTTGTCCTGGACAGTATCTTAAACCGCATTACGCAGAACAGAGCCAAGGGCAGGAACACGTTCATTTTCATTGATGAAATCTATCTGCTGTTCCAGCATGAATACTCGGCAAACTTCCTCTTTACCCTCTGGAAGCGTGTGCGTAAATATGGTGCATACTGTACCGGTATCACACAGAATGTAGACGATCTTTTGCAGAGCCATACCGCAAGGACAATGCTTGCCAATTCTGAATTTATCATCATGCTCAATCAGGCGTCTACGGACAGGATTGAGCTTGCCAAGCTTTTGAACATCTCTGACCTTCAGATGGGCTATATCACCAATGTAGGCGCAGGCCAGGGACTTTTGAAGGTAGGCAGTTCCCTTGTGCCGTTTGTCAACAAATTCCCGCATAACACCGAACTGTATAAACTGATGACGACCAAGTTTGGAGAGGTATAAGGAAGTGAGGAAGGAGACAGAGTGTTTAGATCTGCGCAATCAAATTTACTGTATGGATTGTATGGAGCTGATGGCGCATATCCCGGATAACTTTGTGTCACTGATCCTGACCGATCCGCCCTATGGCATCGCATACCAGAACCATTTTGCCAGACAGCCCCATGAAATATTGGATGGGGATCACGGGATTGATTATGAACGCTTTGCGTGGGAAAGTTACCGCATTTTGCGGGACAATTCCCACGCTTATTTTTTTACCCGGTTTGACTGCTATTCTTTTCATTACGACTGTCTGCGAAAAGCAGGATTTACGGTAAAAAACTGTCTGGTGGTGGAGAAAGGAACACTGGGCGGCATCGGTGATCTGAAAGGCAGCTATGCCAATAATTCAGAATGGATCATTTTCTGCCAGAAAGGACGGCGATTGTTTCAGCAGACACAATTACTGGAGAACCGTAAAAAAGAAGGCACACTGTTCCATAAAGGCAGAGAACCAAGTAAGAAGTACAAGACGAGGTTCCCTGCCTGCTGGTTTGGAGAGGAATATCCCAAGGCAACCTACAATGCCACATGGCAGAAGAAACATGGCATTTACCATCCAACCGTAAAAAATGTGGAGTTTTTGTCGTGGCTGATCCAGATTTCCAGTACCAGAAAGGAACTGGTCTTTGACGGTTTTATGGGGACTGGAAGCACTGCTTTGGCTGCCTTGGCAAACGGCAGGGATTATTTAGGTGCAGAGATCAATGAGGCATATTTTAAGATTACGCAAAAACGAATAAAGGAGGTATTTTCAAATGTCTAATATTCAATTTCGCTCCGCAGAGCATAGAGATTTCTTTCTGGAAAACATGAGTAAGTGCAGAGTCAACGACTGCTATCACCGGGCATTTTTCTATGTCATGGGGATTGCTTCGGAAACAAGGGCAAATATCAGCCAGATGTTTGACTTTAAGAATGACTGTATCGAGCCGGATGGGATGCACGGCGGATGGCAGACCAGCGGAACTGTTAGGGTTTGCCGCCTTGCCTTTAACCTCTGGAATGGGTACACCGACATGGACAGCCCCCAGTCTTTTACACCGGAAGATCTGTTCTGTTGTGAATTTGCCCCCTACTTGATGGAGGGCATCAAGGTCAGGTATCCCGAATATTGCAGGGATCTTCCCGCACCCAGAAAACAAAACGAATTGTCACGCTAAGAAAGGAGAAACCCATGAAAAAATATCAATCTATGATCTGTATTGCTGCCGCCGTGTGCCTTTTAGGTACGGCGGCATTTTCTGTTTATCACATCTATGATCACTATGCACAGCTGGACGAGCAGACCGAAGTATTTGATGAGATTGCAGAAGTGGTGGCACAGGCTCCCGATGAAGAACCGGTTCCTGATGATGTTCCCGTCAGCGAGGGTGAAGATATCCTGTCCAAATATAAGGAGTTGTATTTACAAAATGAAGATATGGTGGGCTGGATTTCCATTTTCGGCACGTCTATTAACTACCCTGTTATGCAGACGAAGGACGAACCGAATTATTATCTTAAACACAATTTTGAGAAGCAGTACAGTGATTTAGGTACTCCGTATATTCAGGAAAACTGTGACCTGCTTACCAGTGATAATCTCATCATTTACGGACACCACATCAGCGGTAACCGCATGTTTGGAGCTTTGGAGGATTATAAATCCAAAAGCTTTTATGAAGAACACAAAACCATTCAGTTTGATACCCTGACAGAACAGGCAGAGTATGAGATCGTTGCTGTATTTAAGACAGTCGCTTACAGCTCCAGCGGCTACCGCTATTATGATTTTGTAGATGCCAAGAATGAGGAAGAATTTAATGCCTATATCCAAACGTGTAAAGAGCTTGCCCTGTACGATACGGGTGTTACCGCAGACTATGGCGACAGGCTGATTACCCTTTCTACCTGTGAGTATTCGGCCACAAATGGCAGGCTTGTCGTGGTAGCAAAAAAGACTGCATGAGGAAAGTACAGCTTCTAAGAAAGGAGGGCTTCTATGGCAGATATTAAAACCAGAGATGCAGTCAAAGGCACGATTAAGACCATAGATAAAGCCGCCGTTGCTTCAGAGCGTATGAAAGCTGCCTATGCAAAGACAAAGGAGAAAGCGGAAGAAGGATATTACGCCAATGAAGGCTCTGCTACGGAATATGCTGCGGATAAGATCTCCTATGCTTCTGACCGGGTAAAAGATGAGGGTATCCACCAGTTCAATAAGCAAGGGCAAAAAGGCGTTAAGACCACCAAAGAAACTGTCGTTAAGGCAAAGGACAAAATGGCTGATTTTAAGCAGAAGCGGGCTGCCAAAGCTGCTGAGCAGAGGTCAGCAAGAAATGTATCTGGACAGAACGGCTTGCAGATCCATCGTGGAACTGCAGGCCGTTCTTCTGTTATTTCAGATGCTTCTGTCCAGACCATAAAAACATCAACAGATACCCAAAAAACGATTAAGCAGTCCGCCAGAAGCGCAGGAAAAACCGTTAAGACAGCGGCAAAAGGCTCTGTAAAAACAACCGAAAGAAGTGTAAAAACAGCACAGGTGACTTCCAAAGCGGCCATTAAGACCACACAGCAGGCTACCAAAACCGCACAGGCAGCGGCAAAGGCTTCTGCCAAAACCGCACAGAAAGCAGCGCAGGCGGCAAGAGCATCCGCAAAGGCATCTGCAGCGGCGGCTAAAACAACCGTCAAAGCCACCATAGCGGCTGTAAAAGCGATCATTGCAGGAACAAAAGCATTGATAGCAGCGATTGTTGCAGGCGGCTGGATCGCAGTAGTGATTATTCTGATTGTGGTATTGCTTGGTTGTGCGATCTCCCTGTTTGGCGGCGGCAGTGAAAGCACTTCTTATACTCCGGTCAGTGCCGAGGTAGAAGCTTATGAACCGCTGATCCAGAAATATGCAAAGCAGCATAGGATTCCTGAGTATGTAGAGCTTATCAAGGCGGTCATGATGCAGGAGTCTGGAGGACGGGGAAACGACCCCATGCAGGCATCGGAATGTGGGTATAACACACAGTACCCAAATACACCAAATGGCATTACAGACCCGGAATATTCCATCAATGTCGGTATCCAGAATTTAGCTGCCTGTCTGAATGCCGCACAGGTGGAAAATCCCGTGGACATGGATCGGATCAAACTGGCCCTGCAGGGATATAACTTCGGAAATGGCTATATCACATGGGCACAGAACAATTATGGTGGTTACACTTATGCCAATGCAGTTGAATTTTCCACGATACAGGCAGAACGACTGGGATGGGACAGCTATGGCGATACCCAGTATGTTTCCCATGTGTTGCGCTATTATCCCTTCGGACGGGCATTTACCAGCGGTGGAAATCAGGCGATTGTAGAAGTTGCTCTGACGCAGCTTGGCAATGAAGGTGGTCAGCCCTACTGGTCGTGGTATGGATTCAACAGCCGGGTGGAATGGTGTGCCTGCTTTGTTTCGTGGTGTGCGGAACAGTGTGGCTATATCGAAGGCGGATTTATCCCGAAGTTTGCAGGATGCATCAGCGGTGCAAACTGGTTCAAGGAACAGAACCAATGGCAGGACAGAAACTATGAGCCTACGGCGGGAGACATTATTTTCTTCGATTGGGAAGGCGATGGTTTAACCGATCATGTAGGTATTGTAGAGAAATGCGAAAACGGAGTTGTCTACACCGTAGAAGGAAATTCCGGTGATGCGGTAAAACAGAGACAATATACGATTGGAAGCAGCTCTATTTATGGATATGGTGTTCCAGCCTACTAAAAATCAGCAAAAGAAAACCAGAGGATTTTATTCCTCTGGCTCTTTTGCCATACATAACCCGTTCACAGTTGCTTCTATGACGGACAGTTCTCTATCATTAAGTTTGTCGAGCTGTGCGTCTAAGCGTCTGCGGACGGAACTTTTCTTCACTTCTTTTTCAGGAAATATGTATTCATCAACAGACACATCGAACATGGTAATCAGCTGAATAAACAGCTCAATACTTGGGTGTTGTCCCTCATTTTCAATGGACTGAATGTGTCGTGGAGCATACCCAATGATCCCGGCAAGTTGCTCCCTGGTCATCCCTCTGGCTTCACGGGCTTTTTTGATTGCCTGTCCAATGGGCATAAAATCAAAGTCAAAATCGTTGTTTCTTTCGTCCATAAGCTCACCACCTTGTAGCAATATAATGTTACTTTTATATTGTACAGAGGTGAGAGTTCTTATGAAACGATGTGTCATTTCTTGCGACAAGAGATTATACATCTTATCGGTAGAAATATAGATTCATACTATGAAACTTGTGTTGTTCGAGCACAAGAACTATAATGTACTTTGCGGAGGCGTGCTATGAATTATATGACCTTGAAAGAAGCAAGTGAAAAATGGGACGTGACCCCTCGACGGGTAAATTACTATTGCGCGGGTGGCCGTATTCCCACCGCTGTTAAAATGGCTGATGTTTGGTTGATCCCACAAAAGACAGAAAAGCCAATGGATAGACGCCATAAAAGTTCTCAGAGTGTTAGCTCACGCAAGAATGAATTGAGGCAATTATGAAAATGAGCGATATTCTGTTTCCGGTGCATACACGTGAACGAAAGCTATATTTGTGCTTTCTCGGCTAAGACCAAGCATTATTTGATTTAGTGTTTTTGGAGTTAAGTTGCTCCATATTAAAAATGTTCCTGTAATTGTTATGGCTAGGTTGGTTTAATAGTCTTTCCGAAGAAAAACAACTGGTCGTAAGAGCCATTCCATTTGATTTGTTGGATTCAAGTGGTATTTCTACAACAGAGGATTCCGTTTTCATGGGGTTATTTGTTGAAAGAACTTAGGTCCAGTTCACTATTGTTTATCAAATTTTGGATAATGGTAACCAGATAGTTATTTGTCTTTTCACTTTCACATTTTTCACCAGAATCCATATTCGAACCCCCGCTCTGTAAGGGATGGGAAAATTAAGATATCATAGAAACAGAGGGCTTGGTTAAATAGTTCCAAGCCTCCTGTTATATAAGTCTATTTTTGTGTGTTTATTTCTGAGTGTGAATCTTTTTTGTGCTGTATCTGGAAATTAAAGCGGAAACTGAGAGTGTTCCCGCTTCGGCTGCTGGGAATGCCAACCATAGGCCATCCATGCCTAAAATAGTTGCTGGGAGAATGGAGAGAAATAGAAGTAATAAAGAAAATGAACGAAGCGAGGTGATAACCGCAGCCCATTTTCCCCATTTATATGCAATCAAGCGGATGGCGCAGAAGATATTGATGCCAGCAAAAAGATATCCCAAACCATATATTCTCATTCCACGGACTGCCATGGTGAAAACTTCTGTTTGACGATTGGCAAAAACACCTACCGCGAGGGGTGCCAAAAAGTAAGAGGCACAGTATAGAACAATTGGGAGCAGTGAAACAAGACGGTACGAGTATTGCTCCAGACATCGGCAGGCGGTATAATTTTTGCGTCCCAGTTCAAAACTTAATAAGGGCAAAATGCCGGAGGAGTACCCATAGTAAATTCCCAGAAAAATAAACTGTAAATACATAATAATGGAAACTGCAGCCACTCCATCCTTTCCTGCAAAGGACAATGCGGTTCTGTTAAACACAACTGTCGTAACGGCAATGGCGACTTGATCAACCAATTCTGAACTTCCGTTGACGGCACATATTAATCCTTCTTTCAAAGACAATCCCGAAATAGAAAAGGAAATCTGATTTTTCCCTTTTGTAAAATACAAAATCCCAAGAATCATAGATACTGCCAAGCCGATTATTGTTGCCAAACCAGCACCGAAAATTCCCCACTTGAATAGGCCCACAAAGATAATATCCAGAATAATATTAGTGATACCGCCTGCAGCTGATATGAAGAAAGACTTTTTAGGCGCCCCGTCAGCTCGGATATAGGCAACTATTAAATCCTTTCCAACTGCAATAGGAGCGCCAAACAGCCAGATTTTAGCATATATTTCACAGCTTGTTAAAGTAGACGGTGTTGCGCCCAGAAATTGCAGCCACGTTTCAAGCTTCCAGATGCACACCCCAGCAAACACACCGCTCAGAAAAAAGGCATACAGTGCAGATATCGTACACTGTTCACCGGCTTTTTTTGAATTTCCACTTCCCAATGATACAGCTGCAAGAGCACTACCACCGATGCCAAACATCATCCCGATTCCAGTCAAAATGTTGACCAACGGGTAGACAATATTGATGGAAGCTAAAGCATCCGTGTCAACCCAAGCGGCAACACATACTCCGTCCACAATCGTGTACATAGTTGTAAAAAGTGAGGTAAAATAGGTTGGCAGCACAAAAAGGATCACCTCACGAAAAGAGATGTTTTCTTTGTAGTATTTTGAATTCATACAAACGCCTCCTTGTTTAAGTCTATACCTTGAAGTACCTTGAAGGTCAAGAACCATTATGCTATAATTAATAGACAGGAGGATGATGTTTATGGAACGACGATTTCAGATCGGAGAAATAGCAAAAATGTTTGATATTGCGTCGTCAAAGCTCCGTTATTGGGAATCCCAAGGAATTTTGGCTGGGTGTCGAAATAAAAAGAATGGGTACCGGGAATACGATGTTTCAGATCTGATGACGATTTCTGATGTTATTTTTTATCAAAGTCTTGGACTTTCTCTAAAACATATTTCAGAAATAGAGCTGCTCAATTTGCCTGACCACAACACGTTGTGCCAGCAACAAATGGCTGAATTGCAAAAGCAGCAACAAGAAATCGAAGGTCGGATTCGAAAATTGCAATGGCATATTGATGCGTTAAATGAAATTACATTTCTACGAGAGAAGCCATATACACTGGAAACAATGGAAACTTTGTGTATTGTTCCCTTCGAACTGATTGAAATAGAAAAACTGCGCCAGTATATTGAGAATCCCTATTTATACTCCCGTGTACAGCACACAAAAACCTTGCCAGCGGAACGGCGGGGGCTGGCAGTCCCTACTTGTGAACGTGAACAGTACCCGGAGATCCTGTGGCATGGAAGCGGCACGTTTGCTGTATGTCTGATGCGTGAACAAATCTGCCCTGGATATCCCAATGATTTACAGTATCATATGGAGCAAATTCAGAAGAGCCATCAAACGGGGTATATTATTAGTCGTTTCTTGACCTGTGGTGCTGAAAATGGGATTCCCTACGATTTTTATAAGACATATATTGAAATTACTGAATGATATCTGCCTTTATATAAACTTTATAGCCCATGATATACATTCTATCGTGGAAACGAGGTGTAACATATGAAGATTTTAATTGTTGAAGATGAAGAAAAGCTACGTAATTCCCTTGCAGAGGGATTGCGTTTGAAAGGTTATGCCATTGATGTAGCTGCGGATGGAGAACTTGCAGATGAAATGGCATTTTGTGAAAACTATGACCTCATCATCCTGGACTTGAATTTGCCAAAGGTAGATGGGTTCTCTGTGCTTCAAAATTTTCGGAGAGAGAAGCAAGATGTGCCTGTGCTAATCCTGTCCGCCAGGGATGGAATTGCGGATAAGGTAACCGGGCTGGATCTCGGAGCAAATGACTATTTGACCAAACCTTTTCATTTTGCAGAATTGGAAGCGCGTATTCGCTCGCTACTGCGGCGAAAAACTGTTGTAGAAAATACTATTTTATCCAGCGGCTCTCTCTGCTTTGATACTGTTTCAAGAATCACCTCTGCCGCAAATCGTCCAGTTTCTCTGACAACAAAAGAAGCTGCGCTGCTGGAATATTTGTTGCTACACAAAGGCAGAGTTATCAGTCTGGAAGAACTGCTCGAACACGTTTGGGATAGCAACGCGGACACCTTTTCCAACTCTATCCGAGTTCATATGTCTTCTCTGCGCCGAAAACTGAAAAAACAGTTAGGATATGACCCCATTCAAAATATGATTGGTAAGGGTTATGTGATTCGGGAGGAAAACTGAATTATGAAAAGGAAAATGTCACTAAAAATCAAGTTGACAATTATGTCAGTGGTGATATTAACAACAATGTGTATTGCTTTGGCTGCCTCTACTATTTTCATAGCAGATTCAATCGTAGCTGCAACGCTCACTACACCTGCCAAATCTATAGGGCCTTCCACAGAGGTCACTGTTACGCAAGACAGTGTTCCTTCTGTTGATGCGGCACTTGGCCAATTTCGAGGAAATACAATAGTTGTCATGATTTGCTTGATTGTGTTTGGATCTGTATTGACGTATGTGTTCGCTTCTAAAACCCTAAAACCATTGGAACACTTAACCGAAACAGTCGATAATATTAACATCAATAACCTGGATGAAAACATCCCGATTCCACATACAGGAGATGAGGTGGATCGCTTAACGCAGTCCTTCAATGATATGACAACCAAGCTTAATCAGTCTTATCAGGTGCAGAAAAACTTTTCAGCGAACGCTGCCCATGAGCTTCGTACTCCTCTTGCCATGCTTCAAACACAAGTGGAAGTGTTCCAGATGAAATCCGACCGCAGTGCGACGGAGTATAATGCTCTGCTGCAAAGTATCACGGAAAGTACAGATCGGCTGTCTCATCTGGTAAATGACCTTCTGAGTTTTACCAATGAACAAGAGATTGATCTTTCATATCCCGTGGATCTGCGTTCTTTGTTGGACGAAACTGTTTTTGAATTGGAGGAGGCTGCCGAAGCAAAGCAAATTCAAGTTACGGTTTCCGGAGAAGGCACTGTTTATGGAAATGACAGTCTTTTGCAGCGGGCGTTCTACAATTTGATTACAAATGCAATCCGTTATAATGTGGATGGCGGCTGCGTAGATATTCAGATTGAATCTTCACGTGTTATCATTTCTGATACAGGGATTGGAATTCCAGACGAAGCAAAGCCTAATATTTTCAACACCTTTTTCTGCGTAGATAAATCACGCAGTCGGGAATTGGGCGGCAGCGGTTTGGGCCTTGCGATCGTCAAAAATATTATCGAAAAACATAACGGCTATATCTATGTCAAGAACAACCTCCCCCAAGGTAGCGTATTTGTTGTTGGATTTGATAAAAAAGAGTTTGAATAAGGAACCCGCAAGAGAGCGCCTGAAGATTTTTCTTCAGACGCTCTCTTTATATGAATTTTATATCCTCGTTTCTATAATTGATTTGTAAGCGTTTATCGCTTAAATATCAATTTATTAAAGGAGACCTGAACATGAAAAAATTTATCGCCTTGTTTTTGGCACTTACTATGGCCCTAAGCCTCGCAGCATGCGGTGGTCAAAATGCCAACCTCCCCAATGTTGGTTCTTCAGACAACAGCAGTTCCAATTCCAGCAGTGACCTTTCTTCGGAAAATGGTGGTGGAGCAACAGCTGCT
Source organism: Frisingicoccus caecimuris (assembly GCF_004340975.1). Lineage (GTDB taxonomy): Bacteria > Bacillota > Clostridia > Lachnospirales > Lachnospiraceae > Frisingicoccus > Frisingicoccus caecimuris. The sequence goes on along the minus strand of NZ_SLXA01000004.1, from coordinate 154,613 downwards.
GGCGGGACTGGCACAGCAAATGCATGTAGCGTCCCGCTGCCTACCCCGTATGCGCTCTATGAAGAACTTTCCCAGTACACCGAATTTACCTATGACTATCTCGGTTTTTCCTATAAACTGCCCAAGGAACTCCAGGAGAAACTGGTCGCTGGCGAGATGTCGCTCTATATTGATTCCAACTGGATGTCCAATGGGCGTGAGTTTAACTATACGATGCTGTACTTCCAGGTCGCAGAGGACAAAAATCTTACCGAGGATATGTTGATGGGAGAAACCGATGACGCATATTTTCAGTGGCTTTCTACCACAAAACGCGTTGGTACAATCACCGTGATTCACAGCGACTATTTGAAAGATAATGCCATCGAGAGTATTACAGGCTGTGAGGAGAATGAAGAAATTGGAAAGTCTTCCGATGGCCAGTATGTGTTTTACCGCGGCACCAATCCCGTAGACAATGTAACGGAACTGTTCAGCGCCATAGAGATTACAACTTTTGACCCCAAAGTAATCCCGGAAATTGAACCCGGTACCTGTGTTGCAGTCAAGCTTTTGGAGGGCGATCGCAAATAAAATATCCTCGTTTGATGTGCCGTTTATAACGGTCACATACACATACTTTATATAAACTTTATATGTCCTCCTGTATACTGATTTCAGATCAGGCAATACAGGAGGACATTTGGTCTGAAAATAGACGATGTTGTATGACTCAATCTCAAGCGTCTGGGGCACAAGGGGGATATGGAAGCTAATGAACGAAAATCGATGTTGGGTAAATGATGTTGAGCAAATTGTTTCGTTTTCTCCCATCTCTGGTGCGAAGCAAAAAGAGTTTGCCAGCCGTGATGAATTGATGCAATTTGTACTTGAGGTCATAGGGATCAAACATTATCGAGTACGATAACAAAGCCAAAAATAAAGGAGCATTCTATCATGAAAAAAGTCATAACACTAATTTTAGCCTTAACTATGGTATTCAGCCTCGCTGCCTGCGGAAATACTGCTGGAAACGATACGGGGGTCTCTGCCTCCGGCGATGATACATCGCAATCTCAGCCTCCGGCAACAGAATTTGAACCTATTCCTCTGGGTGAGTTCTCCGCACAGGATTTTAGTGGGAATACCGTCACAAAAGATATTTTTGCAGATTATGATTTGACGATGGTCAATCTTTGGACCACGACCTGTGGTTACTGTATCGAGGAAATGCCTGTCTTGAATGAATTGCGGAAGGAATTCCAGGATGACGGCATTAGCTTCAACATTATCAGTGTTTGCATGGATGTTGGAAACACGGATGAAATCAATGATGCCAATCTGAAGAAGGCCCAGGAGATCATTGAAAAAGCCGGCGTAGAATATCCCAACTTGATTCCGGACAGTGTACTTTTGGAAGGTCGTTTGAAGGGGATTCAAGCATTTCCGGAAAGCTTCTTTGTAGACAGTGAAGGGAATGTTGTCAGTGAGCCGTATGTCGGTGCATTGCCCAAAAACCACTGGCGTGTGACCATGAACAATGAAATTGACAAATTGAAACAAGCCGAAACGGAGGAGTAATCGATGTTTGAATTAAAGAACATCACCAAAATATTTGGAAATGAAGCCGCTCTGCGAGATGTATCACTTTCTATTAGCGGCGGCATGAACTACATCATTGGCGCTTCGGGCAGCGGAAAGACCACCCTGCTGCGCATTCTTTCTGCCATGGACACGCAGTATGAAGGCGAAGCATTTTATCATGGCAAGAACCTGAAAGAGCTGACTCATCAGGAGCGAGCACGGCTCTATGCAACGGAACTGGGCTTCATTGCTCAGGGGTTCCATCTGATCGACGAACTGACTGTCCGGGAAAACATTCTGGTTCCCTCTTACTTGAAATCCGATGATCCGGAGCGGAAGCTGGATATGCTGCTTCGGAAGTTCAAGATCGAAAAGCTGGCTGACCAGAAGGTTAGCACCTTGTCCGGCGGCCAAAAGCAGCGGGTGGCCATTGCCAGAGAACTGATGAAAGATCCACAGGTGCTGATTGCTGACGAACCTACGGCTGCTCTGGATGCCAAGACCGCACGGGAAATCGGTGAGTTGTTGACCACAATCGCCAAAGAGCGGACGGTTGTGGTCGTGACCCATGACACCTCCCTGATCCGGGGCAAGTGTTCTGTTTTCGAACTGGATAAAGGCGTTCTGTGCAAATGCAAGGTGACAGATACCCCTTCTAAAGCGATCAATCCTTCTAAACAAAAGAAGAGTCTCTCCCTGCGCTCTGCACTGCGTATGACTGGTGTGACTTGCAAGCGACAAGCCGGAAAACTTCTATCCCTTGTTGTTGCAACCACTATTGCTGCCTCCTGTCTCGCAGTAAACTTTAGTGGTATGCTTAGTGGAAGCAGTAACCAGGCATTTCAGGAGCTTCTGGAAAAGCAGGGAAATTCTGTGATGAATCTGATGATTGTTTCCTCTTTTATGAATGCCTCCGGTACTGGTCAGGAAACGCCAGATGCAGTACAGCAAGTCTCGCAGGATATCAGCGGCTTGCTGGAGAAATACCAGGATGACAGCCGTGTGGAAGCGATTATCATGGATGCTCCTATGGACGATATGGTCGTCACTTTGGATGGAAAAGATTTTATTATTGAGTCCACGGGTCAGGCGCCAGTATACAACAAAATGATTGCTGGAAAAATCTCTGACAACAGCAAGCATGAAATCGTGCTTCCACAGATTTTGGTTAAAAAAATGGGATGTACGAATGAGGAGATCATTGGTCAAAAATTGGATTTTATGGGAAGTGTAATCAACTGGGACAGCGGTAAACCCGTGACAATGCCGGTTTCCTTTACTGCAGTTATTTCCGGCGTTGCCGACACCTCCTATGGCATGGAATTTGAAGGCGAGGTAATGACCTTTGAACACGAGGATTCTCTATTCCCTTCTCTTGCCATTATGCGTGACATATATGAACAGGCCGGAAAAGAAGATCCCAGCTTCAACTTTATCATTCGTCCGGATTCGCCGGAACACTATCTGGAAATTTATGAAGAATTGATGGGAGCTGGCGTTGTGCCTCTGGGACAAGTTGAACTGATTCGAGATATTGTAGGCCTCAAGGGCGCTGCACTGGCGCAGGCAGGTATTTCCTATACCCTAATTGCCGTTCTTTCCGTGCTGGCTGCACTTTCAGTCTGCTTACTTTGTGGGCTGATGCGAAAAAAGGAATATGCGGTCTACCAGCTCAGCGGCTACGCCAAGTTCGATATTGCTGTGCTTTCCGCAGTGGAATACACGGGGGTGTTCCTGCTGAGCGGGTTTATAAGCGTCGTTGCGGCATGGATACTGAGCATTCCTGTGTGGCTGGGGCTTGCACTTAGTCTTGGTGTGTCGGTCGTTTGCTTTGCCGAGACCAGCCTGATTTCTTCTCTGGTCAATCCTCTGACTGCATTGAAAACAGGAGGGCGCGGATGATAACGATTAGAAACCTTTCCAAAAAATACGGAGAGCAGGTCGTGCTGGATGAATTTTCCCACGAATTTGGCAGCTGCGGAATCACCTGCCTGCTGGGGGCTTCCGGTTCCGGCAAAAGTACGCTGCTCAATCTCCTTGCAGGGTTTGACCGAGAGTACAGCGGCGATATTATCGTCGCTGGGCAGAAACTTTCTGCGCTATCAGCAGAAGCCTTGGCAGATTACAGAAAACATACTATTGGATTTATTTTTCAAGAATATCATTTGCTGACAGGATATACCGTGTTGGAGAACATCCTGCTTGCCGCTGATCTTGCCTGCTCGGAGAAAGAAAAGAACAAAGAGTGGGCACTGACGCTCCTCCGCCGTCTTGGCATTGAAGATAAAGCAAACGAAAAAACGGAAAACCTGTCCGGTGGGCAAAAGCAGCGTGTCGCCATTGCCAGAGCGTTAGTCGGTGACCCGAAGCTCATTTTGGCAGATGAGCCTACTGGCGCGCTGGATCGCAAGACAGCAAATGAAATCATGTTGATTTTGTCTGAGATTGCGAAGGAACGGCCTGTTGTGATTATCACGCATGACCACAAAATATGTGATTACGCGGACGAAATCATCTCCATAGAAGATGGAAAATGCAAGATATGGAAAGCATCGGAAAATAATTCCGATGCAGCCCATATACAGAAGTGCAGCCCGGATAATGCTTTGGTATCTATGCCGAAAAGAGCTTGGCACAATTTCCGGGTGCATTTTAAGCGGTTTCTGGGCATTTCCCTTGCGGTCACGATTGCTGTGTGTGCAGTGCTGATGTCATTTTCCTCTCAAAATATCATTGAAGAAAAGATCAGCAGTTTCGAGGAAAAGAATACTGCCTTTGCATGGGGACAAGTCCCATTGGAAGAAGGAACATCATCAGAAGATGTTCTGTCTCTGCTCGCTCGATCCGAACAGGTACAGCAGTATTATTCCCAATATCAGGTTCCAGAGTGTGACATTACATTTGAGCAGCAAACAGTATCCATTCCCACCAAACAGTTTGGAAGCATTGCGGCAGAGTCCATGAATATCGGTACAATGCCACAAGAGGGCGAGATCGCAATCACACCATCCCTTGCCAAACAGTTTGCCACGGATATACGCACCCTGATTGGAAAAGAGGTCACATTCATCTGTGGGCCGTTTTCAAAGAATCTGAGGATCAGCGGAATTTATAACGGCAGCTTTGATGACTATTATTTAGATGCCGAAACCGAGCAATTGTTGTACCGCACATTGCAAAACGAGGAATCCCCCATCTCAGTAGCCTATCAGGTCATAGGGTTTCACGAAGTATTAGAAGTTGAAACGCAGCTAAAGGAACAGGGGTTGACACCTGTTACGGCCTCTGAACAAGTGGCAAGTTTGGAAGAAACCTTTACGCAGCTCCAAACTTTATTTATGATCGTCTCCGGCTTTATTGTTGTCATCGCACTGAGTATTTGTGTGATGTTGCTGTTGAAAACAACCCGGATGCGTGCCGCTGAAATGGGGCTTTTGATGGCGCTTGGGTATCAGCGAGGACAGATTCAGCAAATGCTCCTTTGTGAAAGTTTATTCCTATCAGCACTTTCCGCTATGACCACCGTGCTGGTTTCGCTCTTGCTTACTGCTTTGTCGGAGATTTTGCCGATTCACATTGCCCCCATCCAGTTTGTACTGAGCATGTGCGGTACAGTCCTTCTTGTGTGGATCACAACGGCTGTGTCGAATGTGAAACTATTGAAAACAGATCCTGCCAAAGTACTACGGCAGTAAACGATTGCAAGGAGGAATCCGTATGGGTAAAAAAGTTGATATTTTATCGAATGGAATCACAATATTGCTCTTGCTGATTGGTATGGCATTTCTGATCCTTGGCATTTGGAGAGAAGAGTACGCTATTGTCATGGGAAAGGCAATCAACATTTGTTTGGAGTGCATCGGAATTGGATAAGAAAGTAAAAAAGTCAGAACGTTTCCGCCACTTTTTTCAAGTTTTATGGGCGGTTATTACAAATAGTTATCTCATCGGTTTTGTCCGGGGAAAGATTTATCAGGGAAAGATCAAAAATGTATGTGTGCCAGGGATGAATTGCTATTCCTGCCCTGGCGCGGTTGCTGCCTGTCCCATTGGTGCGTTACAGGCTACCATCGGCAGCTATGAATATAAGTTTGCGTTTTATGTGGCCGGATTTATGATTCTGGTCGGCACAATCATGGGACGTTTTGTGTGTGGCTGGCTCTGTCCGTTTGGTCTGATCCAAGATCTGCTGAATAAGATTCCCTTGCCATCCAAACTGAAAGTCCATACATTCAAGGGCGACAAACAACTGCGATGGTTGAAATATGTGATTCTTTTGGTCTTTGTCATCCTTTTGCCGCTCTACCTCACCGACATGATTGGACAGGGCTATCCTTGGTTCTGCAAACTGATCTGCCCAGTGGGAACTCTGGAGGGCGGAATCCCGTTGGTGCTGTTGAATGAGGCCATGCGAGCTACGGTAGGATGGTTATATGCATGGAAAAACATTATCCTGGTTGTAACCATTTTGCTGTCTATTATGATTTATCGGCCATTTTGTAAGTACATCTGCCCTTTAGGCGCAATATATTCCTTATTCAACCCGGTTTCCATTCTGCGCTACCGTGTGGATTCGGAAAAATGTGTCAACTGCGGTGCTTGTGCAAATGTCTGCAAAATGGGATGTAATCCGGTAAACAATGCAAACAGTCTGGAGTGTATTCGCTGCGGAAAGTGTAAAGCAATATGCCCTACCTCGGCAATTAAAATTCAACTTTTTAAAAATAAAGCAGAAAAGTAGGTATACAATATAAAAACTGCTCCTCAGAATAATTTCATCTCCATTTTTGAGGAGCAGTGACAATAATTACGAAATTGAAAGTGCGGAAATAATAAACCTGAGATAAAACATACCCTGCCAATAAAAAAAACGAGGTTTTGGCAGGGTAAATTGTCATGCGCATCCCCCCAATCCATCGTTTTTGGTTTGGAGGGATTTTTTATGTGCTGGTCTGATGTGACCACCCCGCTGCTGATCCGAAGCAGCGACTATTTACATCTTCTTACATAAAAATGAGGATAATTTGTTAAAAAAAGCTTCTGCTATTGGTGGCACTCTCACGCCCCGAATGTAGAAGCTATATTTCTACATAATAGTTCTTATTTTTCTTATTACCGCAAAGGTTTAACAGCCTTTGCGGTTTTTTGTTTGTCGATATTTGTCGGAAATAAGGACAAGCCTTCTTCCGGTATCGGCTGCCGTTCTCCGCCCTTTCCAATCTGAATGTTCAAACAAATCAGATTGGAGGTAAGGAAAATGGCATATAACCATGGAAAAGCAGAGTATAAATGGAAACTCTGGAAAGAGAAAGAAGAAAAAATTTTAAGAGACAGCGGTGTTACCGAAGATACGATTGAAGCAATCCGTCTCTATGACCGCCAGGTGTTTAATTCAGACAGATGATATTACGAGCGTGTGCAGGAAACAGGTACATATCTGGATACCGTAGCAGCATCCACAGATCAGGCAGAACCGAAAACAGTACAGGACTTCCTGGATCATATTGAGAATCAGGAATTGTATCATGTATTGATCACAGTGGACAGGCTTACCCTTCAGATTGTTCTGATGAAGATCCAGGGGTATAGCACCCATGAAATCGCCAGGTATCTGAAGATTACCGAAAAGGCGGTTTACAGGCGAATGGACAGGTTAAAAGAAAAAATCAAAAAAATATTTTAATATGAGGGGAAATTTATAGGTTCCCATTGGCGACAGGGTGAGAGGACGAAATCCTCCACCCTGTTTTCCTTTGTGTGGCGAAAACAGGATTGTTCCTTGACAACCAAATAGTCATTCGCCAAATACGTCCTCTTTGTGATTGTGATGAGCATAAGCGTGCGGAGCAGTACGCCAAGACCTGCCGACAAGCAAATAGCGATGAAAGGTGGTGAGCGAGCCTATACTGACTCCAAATATCGGGTAGCCCCCGGTTCCGCCATAACCCACAAAGAGCATAATGGTACTCCCGTCCAGTCACAGTCCGAGCGGTATCCAATCCGCCGCAGGCAATGAGGGCGGCTCTGGCAGACCGTCAGTTGGGGTGAAACTCCCGTGGAGTCAGTTCGCTGCTGACCGTTTGGCGACTTCCCTGCGCTTTTGCACATTTGCATTTCGGGGTGTCGAGGACAAATAGAAATGCCATGACCATAAAGCCAGACACAAGGTTATTACTGAGAACAGAGCTTTGTTTTATATGCTCCCGACCTCAAAAAGCCTTTTGCCTGGCTTATTACATAGACAGAAACCGTATGTCAAATATAGATTGGAGGGCATTCAAATGAAAAGAACTGTCAGGCGTGGAGATATTTACTACGCAAAACTTGATCCGCATATCGGCTCTGAACAGGGCGGCACAAGACCTGTCCTCATTCTTTCCAATGATACAGGAAACAGGTTCAGCCCTACGGTCATTGTTGCTGCCATTACGAGCCGAGTACGAAAGAAAACGAAGCTGCCGACACATTACTATTTGAAAGATGTTGACGGGCTTCCCGAAAATTCAATTATTCTCTTTGAACAGGTGCGCACGATTGATAAAAGCCGTCTCAAAGAGAAAGTAACACAGCTTGATAAACAATCTATGGAAAAGATTGTTTTACCCCTATTTATCAGCATGGGCGCAGAAAAAGAGCTGAAAGCAGAAAGGAGGATTTCTCATGTTTGAGGATAGAATTGCAGCATTAAATAAGGATACAGAAGCTATGCCGAGTATTCCATATGAGAAAAGAATTTATACAGTAGATGAGATCCAGGACATTTTAGGCATCGGCAGGAATTCTGCCTATAATCTTGTGAAATCTGGCGTATTTCACAGTGTCCGTATCGGCGGCAATATCCGTATTTCAAAAAAGAGCTTTGACGATTGGCTTGATAAACAAATGGATACTTGTCAAGTGTGAAAAATTCCTTGAAATGTCGGATTTGCACATTTCACTTTTTCTCCGATTTTCCCTACTATATAGCCAAGCAGAGATGCTTGGCTATATAGCATACCCTAACGGCTGACGAGCCGAAAAAAATGAATCGGAGGAAAACACAATGAAAAAGAAAAGCATGTCCGTGCGAGAAATGCGTCGGCTTCTTGGGCTTGGCAAGACGGAATCATACTGGCTCGTAAAAAAGAACTATTTTGATACGGTTATCATAGGCGGTAAGATGCGTGTGATGATCGAGAGCTTTGAAAACTGGTACGCCAACCAGCTTCATTATAAGAAAATAATTGGTGAAGCACCGGGAAAGAATTGGACATCCATCACAATGTCAATTCAGGAAACTGCCCGCTTACTTGGGATTGCTGAAGGAACCCTATATGACTTGATGAAGAAGAAACCCTTTAAAACCGTAAAGGTTGGCATGTATACCCGTATTTACATAGATAGCTTCGAGGATTGGTATAACTCTCAATCCCACTATAAGAAAGTTATCAAAAATGAGGAGGTGGCAGCATGTTTGAAGATCGCATCGCTGAATTAAATGGAGTTTCAAAAACTGCTCCGAATAAGAAAAGCTATACTGTTGCAGAAATTCGGCAGATTCTTGGAATAAGCCGCCCCACTGCATATAAGCTGATAAATCAGAATGTGTTTCAGAGTGTTCGATTGAATAGTGGCATCAGAATCGTGAAAAGCAGTTTTGATGCATGGCTCGAAACAAGAGAGTAAGGAGGTGTTTTGCATGGCATCTATTGTTAAGAGAAAAAACCGCTATTCTGTGGTTTACAGCTATACGGATGAAAACGGCGTAAAGAGGCAAAAGTGGGAAACCTTTGCCACTAATGCCGAAGCTAAAAAGCGCAAAGTGCAGGTGGAATTTGAACAGGAGACAGGTACTTTTATTACCCCTTCCGCTAAGACGGTCAGTGATCTTCTGGAAGAATACATGTCTATTTATGGTGTGAATACCTGGGCATTATCGACCTATGAAGCAAGGCGAAGCCTGATCCTCAATTATATTACTCCGCTGATTGGAGATATTAAACTGGAAGATCTGACACCAAGAACTATGGACAAATTTTATCAGGGCTTATTATCGGTCAAGTCAAAGGTGGTAAATAACCGCAGGCCAAACAATGAATATCTCACGGCTCATACAGTCAGAGAGATTCATAAGCTGCTCCGCAATGCCTTTAATCAGGCAGTAAAATGGGAACTGATGTCAAGGAATCCTGTTCTTAATGCTACCCTTCCAAAAGAAGAACATAAAGAGCGAGCAATCTGGACAGCAGAAACACTGTTCAAAGCATTGGAAGTCTGTGATGATGACAATTTGGCATTGGCACTGAATCTTGCTTTTTCCTGCTCATTGCGAATGGGTGAGCTTCTCGGACTGACCTGGGACTGTATCGACATTTCAGAGGACAGTATAAAAAATGGATGTGCCTACATCTTTGTCAACAAAGAACTTCAGCGTGTTAATCGTAATGCGTTGGAACAGTTGGGTGAAAAAGGAGTAGTCTTTAAGTTCCCGCCTGCGCTGGCAAGTACACACACAGCACTGGTGCTTAAAGAGCCGAAAACAAAAACCAGTATCCGAAAGATATTTCTTCCGAAAACAGTTGCGGAAATGCTTGTTGATCGGCATGAGGAAATTGAAAACTACAAGGCACTGTTTGGAGACGAATACTTGGACTTTAATCTCGTATTCGCTTCTACCTGTGGCAGACCGATTGAAGGACAGGTTATCAATCGAGCTTTAGGAAAGCTGATCAAAGATCATGACTTGCCGCCTGTTGTATTTCACAGTTTCAGACATTCAAGTATCACTTATAAGCTGAAACTCAACGGTGGCGATATGAAGTCCGTACAGGGTGATTCCGGCCATGCACAAATGAAGATGGTAGCTGATGTGTATTCTCATATCATAGATGAGGACAGACGCTTAAATGCGCAACGATTTGAAGAGCAGTTTTACCAGGGCAAATCAACCCCAGCAGTTGAAGAACCGGAGGAAACAACCGAACCTAAAGAAACACAGACTGAACAGGAGCTGCTTCAGAAACTTCTTGCCAATCCAGAAATGGCAGCCCTTTTGAAATCACTGGCGAAAACCATATGACACTGAGGAGCCGTTGCAAATGGATGAGTAATCATCTATGGAGCAATGGCTCCTTCTGCTATATCGTATTAAGATTGGAGTGATTGATTGAAAGATATTTTTACGGATATGCAGGCCAAAATAGGATGTCAGTATATATCTGACCTGCCCTATCATAAGCGTGCAGTTTGGTTGGAACTGAAACACTTTTGTTTGTCAGAATATCCTAAGAAACAATTAGAAGATTTTTCACACTATGTATTCGATGTACCTTACAGCGTGATACAAAATATGCTACAAGAAAATTGTGGTGGAAGGAGGTATGAGATTATAAAAGGAAAATCAACTTCTGAAGCAACACAAACTGAATGCGAGTTATCCTTATGACTTAGGAGGACAATCCAACATGGGTTGTCCTCTTTCTTTCAGGCTATTATTTACATACTGTTCTAGAGAAGTTCCAGAGCAGATCAGGAGAACTGTCCTAACACCAGATGGGACGCACCCACACAGCAACGACTTGTTTTTACTATTTAGTATTTTCCCAACTCCTGCTTTTTTGCTAATTACCTGCAAATTGAAGGGCATAAAACACCTTAAAATTAGCAGAAATACCGAGGTACAGGATAACATTCTGATGCCGTGAAAACCCAGTAAATACGGGGATTATTTAAACTTAGAAGGTAGCTGATTGACCTTTAGGAGTGCCTCTCCTAAGCGAAGGGTCGGAGGTTCAAATCCTCTTGTCGACGGTGGGTATCGGAATGATTAGCAGAAATTGTGAAATCATTCCGATTTGTCTTTATAACGGTGTAAAAAACGCTCCGTTTTACCCTCAGAATTGCAAACGAAATGGGGACTCGGGCAAAGAAATTTTCCCAACGAAAAAGTACCTATTTCCAAAACATGAAAATGAATTCTTCTAAGGAATTATGGCGACGATGCTGTTTTCGCCAGTATGGTTAGCGTTAAGTATTGTTAAAATCAGTACTTTCTTAGCAAAAATTCATTGAATGACAACTCTATATAAGTTATCGAATGACAATGCTCATTCACAGATCTGTAAATGGTCTCGTGAATGGGCATTTTTATTATGGACATGCTGTAGATTTTATTTACGGCTGCGAGTACAATATATAGATAGATCAACATAAGGAAATATAAAAATGAGGAGAAGCTATGCAGACAAGGCAGGAGGCAATACAATATTGCCATTCATTTCAAGATGTATATGAAGATTATCCATTTCATGATGATAACTGGTGTGTTATGCGTCATAAGGAAAATAAGAAAACATTTGCGCTTATTTATGATAAAGATGGTTATGTATGGATAAATGTAAAATGTGATCCGGAATGGAGAGAGTTCTGGAGAAATGCTTTTGAATCTGTTGTCCCAGCTTATCATATGAACAAAACACACTGGAATTCTATTATCCTGGATGGCTCTATTCCGGATAAAGATATCCGGCGGATGATTGGGGAAAGTTATGATCTGACGAAAGGAAAGAAAAAATGAGAATATTAGTAGATGCGGATGCTTGTCCTGTAGTGCCAATCGTAGAAAAGACAGCAAAGAAATATGAAATTCCGGTTATTCTCTTATGTGATACAAATCATGTTTTGTATTCAGATTACAGTGAAGTGATCACAGTGGGAGCCGGTGCTGATGCAGTAGATTTTAAACTGGTCAGTCTGTGCCAGAAGGGAGATATTGTTGTGACACAGGATTATGGTGTGGCTGCAATGATTCTGGGAAAAGGTGCTTATGGCATCCATCAGAGCGGTAAATGGTATACAAATGAAAATATTGATCAGATGCTGATGGAACGTCATCTGGCGAAGAAGGCAAGAAATGCAAAGAAAAAGCATCATTTGAAAGGTCCGGTAAAACGAACGGGGGAAGATGATCAACGGTTTGAAGTATCGTTGGAGAAACTCATCTCAGCAGTAGATCGAAATCCCTTACTGAGACAAAATTAGAATGAAAATGAAAAAACCTCTCTATGGTAGAAATATAATATTGTTGATATAATCACTATATGGTTCGGAGGGATTGAAAAAGAGATAATATGACATGGAGGAATGATAGATGGTAAAACCGATAATGAAAGATGTGCTCTTTCTGGGACAAAAATCAGAACCTGCTACAAAGGCAGATCTGCAGGTGGGAAAGGATTTACAGGACACCTTACAGGCAAATCGTGCCGGGTGTGTAGGTATGGCTGCAAATATGATCGGTGTGAAAAAGAGAGTGATTATTGTAAATATGGGATTCGTAGATATCGTGATGTTTAATCCGGCTTTGCTGAGCAAGGATACTCCATATGAAACAGAAGAAGGATGTCTGTCGCTTACCGGTGTGCGGAAAACAACACGATATGAAAATATCGAAGTAGAATATCATGATATGAATTGGAAAAAGCAACGGCAGAAACTGAGTGGCTGGCCGGCACAGATTTGTCAGCATGAATTGGATCATTTGGAAGGAATATTGATTTAAAAATTTTAAAATTACAGGAGTAACTGCTTATGGTATCGGAACGAACCGATGAATTATACAAGGTTTTGCTGGATAGAGGATATCCCAAAGAGTTCTGTGAAGAAATTGCCTTTAAAAATATGAACACAGACTATACTGCCACTCGGATGCTTGGATATTTGTATCGGGTAAGTGATCCCCGAATCGAGAATCTGGTGGATGAGATGCTTGCAATCTTAAGTGAAAGGGATGCGATCATCCAGAAAAAAGAAATGGAACATGCCCAGACTGTGATCAATGAGATTTACAGAAATGGGTTGTAAAGAAAAGTTGAGTAATTATGGTACTGGAAAATGATTCGAAGATTTGAAACAAGAGATCTGGACGAAGTAATGGCCTTATGGCTTCATGCAAATATAGAGAGCCATTCTTTTATAGAAGCAGATTACTGGAAAAAGAATTATGATATGGTCAGAAAACTGATTCCTGAAGCAGAAGTATTTGTGGCAGAAGAAAATGAGGAGATTCAGGGATTTATTGGTTTGACAGATACTTATATAGCCGGGATCTTTGTAAGGGCAACGGAACAATCAAAAGGGATCGGAACAGAACTGCTTCGCACCGTTATGAATTTAAATGATCAGTTGCAACTGAATGTGTATAAGAAAAATATGAGAGCGGTAGTGTTCTATCAGCATCGTGGATTTAAAATTGTGAATCAGGAAACAGATGAAAATACATCAGAAGAAGAATATACGATGGAATGGTATCGTCAGGCGGGAGGTAAAAATGAAGACAGTAATTGTTTATGCATCTGTACATCACGGAAATACAAAGAAACTGGTAGAGAAAATAGCAAAGGAATGTAATGTTGATCTGATTGATGCCGTTCAGCAGCCAAAAGCAGATCTGTCGGATTATGACCGGATTGGTTTTGCATCCGGTATATATTTTTCAAAATTTCATCAGACAATCTTAAAGTTTGCTTCTGAAAATCTGCCGGAGAATAAAAAGGTATTTATGATCTGTACTTACGGTGGAAATGCAGCATATAAACCACTGGAAGTTATTTTGAAAGAGAAGAAAACGGACATTATCGGAAAATTTGGCTGTAAAGGATATGACACTTTTGGACCGTTTAAATTGGTGGGTGGTATTGCAAAAGGTCATCCGGATGGAAATGATCTGAAAGCAGCAGTATCCTTCGTGGCTGGATTGCAGTGATTAGAACGATGAGAAAATCGGTGTTTGTAAAGTTGGTAAATTCCGACTTTTCGGGCAATTGATTATACTGTGAAATGATAAAAGAAAAATATACGAGGAGAATATTGATATGAAGAATGTACGGAAGTTTTCTGTTTTTATTAGTTCTACCTATGAAGACCTCAAAAATGAAAGACAGGCATTAATGGGGGTAGCGCTTGAGAATAATTTCATTCCCGTGGGAATGGAGCAATTTCACGCTGCGCCTACAAGCCAATGGAATGTTATAACAAAGATGATTGATGAGTGCGATTTTTACCTTCTTGTTATTGGAGGGCGGTATGGCTCAATCGATGAAGAAGCAGGTATAAGCTACACGGAGAAAGAATACAATTATGCAAAAGTCAAGGGACTACCGGTGCTTGTATTGATTAAGGAGTCTTCAGCAATCACTGAAAGTGAACAGGATATTGGAGACGAAAAATATGACAAATATACGAAAATGAAAATGCTGGAGGAATTCAGAAATAGGGTAAAGAATGACGGAAATACTGTTGATTTTTTCACAGACATAAATAGTTTAAAGTATAAAGCATCACCGACATTTAGCAAGGCCATTAACTACGTTGATGAATATGCTGGATGGGTTCGATATCGAGATATCGTAGATGTAATCAATGAAGAGGCAGAAGGGCGAAACAAGGCCAACGCTGAATTTGGAGAGCATCAACAGAAAATGTTAGAAGAAATGAAAGACATGCTGTCTCAATTTGGCAGTAAACTTACCGATATGGAGAATAACCGGTTAAGTTGGGAGGAAATCCCTACAGTAACGAGTGAAGATATCCATAAATTATTTCGGGTCGAAAACGAGACATTAATTATTGGAAATACAGAGGAAGGTAAATCAGTTGTAGGTCAAGATGATGTTGGCAACATTCCTGTGGAATCGGCTTTTCTCTTAGTGTATGCAGCTGATGGTGATGGTCAAATTATAAAGTCACAGACGCTTAGCTCGCCTACTCAGATTTTTACGTCTGGCAAGCCGTTTATGGCTGATAACTCGAAAAGAGAATCAGCAAGATGGGAAGAGGCGTTAGACCGACTTGTTGAATGGGGATGGGTTAAAGCTGTAGGGTATAAAGGCGAAATATTTGAATTGACAGGAACTGGTTACAGTAAAGCAGATTGGTTGAAGGATGGTATGAGAATTGATACTTCAAAAGACCCGCTTGACGAGTTAAAAGAGTTTGAAGATTGATATTTTATATACATAAAGTACCCTCAAATTCCTGTTTTTAGAACTCGAGAGAACGAAATTTGCGGAGGATGATATTCACAGAATGAAAGGCAAATAATATGGAATTAAAATTTTGTGCAAAAATTCTTCAAAATGAGAATATGGATGCCGCCTATGTAGAGGTTCCTTACGATATCAAAGAGCTTTTTGGAAAAGGGCGTTTGTTGGTAAATGCTACATTTGATGGTAGTCCGTATCGTGGGCAAGTGGTAAAAATGGGAACTCCATGTTACATTATCGGCGTTACAAAACAGATACGCAAGCAGATTGGCAAGAGTTTTGGTGATATGGTTGAAGTGGTTCTTCATGAAAGAGATAGTGAGAAAAGTCCAATGTGGCAATGTCCCAAATGTGGCAGAGAGTTTAAGAAAAAAGAGCAAAGTCATTACTGCGGTGAAAAGCCAAAGACGATCGATGAATACATCCTGAGCCAGGATGAAGATAAACAGGAAGATCTGCAATATATCCGTCAGATTCTTCGCAGTGCATTACCGGAAGCGGAAGAACGCATTTCATGGAGTATGCCGACCTATTGGAAAGGTCATAACATTGTTCATTTTGCTGCTTCGAAGAAACACATCGGCTTGTATCCGGGCCCTGCAGCAGTTGAAGAATTTGCTGAAGCATTGAAAGGGTATAAGACGGATAAAGGAACGATTCGTATTCCTTACGGCAAGGTCGATGAAGAACTGATAAAAAGAATTACCTTGTGGTGCTACGAAACCGGGAACCATGCATGAGGAGGAATATCATGAAGCAGATAGAAGAGATCATTAGAAATACAACCGAAGAAGAACAGGAAAAGGTGGATTGGACCAAGGCCTGGAGTACAAAGTATTCTGTGCTTGCCACTTATCAGAAAGAAGTGGATATTCCGAAATATGCTACCGAGATCCGTCGTATGCTCACGGAACTGCAGGAAGATTACAATTATTCAGAACAGGATGCCATGCTGGTTCTGAAGGATATCCTGGCTCATGAGTACATGGATAACCGATCGAAGAAAAACAAAAAACACAAGTAATGGAGAAAAAGAATCATGGAGAATGAAAAGGTATTTGCCATGTCCTTTTCCAAAGTATATGGCCTTCTGATAGCAAAAGCCGAGCGTAAAGGACGCACCAGGGCAGAGGTTGAAGAAGTCACCTCCTGGCTTACCGGGTACACCGCGCAGCAGATTGATGACCTCATGGATAGTGAGATTTTCTATGGCGATTTCTTCCGACAGGCTCCGGCAATGAATCCGAACCGGGAGAAGATTATCGGCGTTGTATGTGGTGTTCGAGTCGAAAATGTTGAAAATTCGCTGATGCGTGATATTCGGTATCTCGATAAGCTGGTGGATGAACTTGCCAGAGGCAAGGCAATGGAGAAAATATTGAGGGAATAGAAAGCGTTAATCTGATGGGATATACAATGGAGGAACTGAAAGAACTTCATTAATGGTACGGAAGGAAGTGATGTAAATGGATTTAAATAAAACAAGCAGATTTATCAGTTTGATTCTCCGACACAGGCCAGATACTATCGGAATCTCGTTAGATGAACATGGATGGGCAAGTGTTGAAGAACTTTTGGCCGGTATCTCAAAGACACAGTACATTGATATGGCAATGCTTGAGAAGATTGTGGCAACAGATAGCAAGCAGAGATATTCTTTTAATGAAGGCAAAACTTTGATCAGAGCAAATCAAGGTCATTCCATTGACGTGGATGTAGAACTTCCGAAGAAGCAGCCGCCAGTAATCTTATATCACGGAACGGGAGAAAAATATGTAATCTCGATTGATGAACAAGGACTAATTCCAAGGAGCCGTCTCTATGTCCATTTATCTGGCGATGAAGCAACTGCAACCATTGTCGGCTCAAGACATGGGAGACCTGTGGTGTATGAAGTACTTGCGAGTCAGATGTACCATGACGGTTATGAATTCTTTCAATCTCATGGAGATATGAACTGTTCTTTTTTTGCGCTCTAGTTTGCTGTTTTATCCTGATATGCGAAATAAGACAGGTTAATTCTTCAATATTTATATTTTTTAGAACGTAATAACTTGGTATTATAATATTCATAAAGAACCTATTATGATTAAATGAAGAATGTGGTGAGGTTACAGTTGTTGAAGGTAGCCAGCTGTCCGAAAGTAATTTATTAATTTGCAGCTGAAATATGGAGAATCAAAATCTTTGAGGTATTCAATCTAATGAGAACGTGATACAATTTGTGTAGTTATACATGGAGGTACAGACATGGCAGTATGCTATGAAAGACTGTGAAAACTTTTGGCTAAAAAGGATATGAAAAAAATTGAATTACAATATCGTTTGGAAATCAGCGGGAATATTCTCGCCAAATTGGGAAGAAATGAATATATTTCCATGCAGTCTGTCGAAAAGATATGCGGAACACCGAATTGTACTATTGACGAAATAATGAAGTTTACGGAAAGTAAGTGAGAATATGTACAAATTAATTACAAAACAAGGTATTTTAGAACCCTATAAATATAATACGGAGAATGAATTTGAACAGGAAATTGTGAAAAATAAAACTGCTATCTTCGGAGAAAAGTCAATTTACTTTGAAATCAAAAAGAAGATTGGGAATACCATTCCTGATGGATATTGCTTAGATTTGACTTTTCATACAGAACCCAAATTATATTTTATTGAGATAGAGATGGAAAGTCATGACCTTTATGGTCATATAGCAGAACAGCTTTTGAAGTTTTCGATGGCTTTTGATGATAATAAGTATAAATTGAAAAATATTTTAATGGAAGAAATCGCAAAAGACTCTGAAAAACAGAAGATGCTAAAAAATTACGTCCAAGATTCAAAAACAAAATTCAGCGATGAAACAGAGCTTTTGTACCATGTGATTTATGAAATGCCAATTTCTATTATTGTCATTATAGATGAATATACAGAGCAGTTGGAAAGAGTTCAATCTAAGTTAAATGATGAAATTACTGTTTTAGAGTTTGAGTCCTATAAAGCAAACGGAGACATTGTTCATAAATTTACACCTTTCTATGATGATCAGGAAATTGACGTAGACAATGAAGAAACAGCAGATGTGGATGAATTAGACACTATCATTGTTCCAGCTATGGAAGAAGGATTTAATCAGGTATTCCTTGGAGAAAATTGTTGGTATGCCGTAAGAATTTCTGCACCGATGTTAAATAGAATAAAATATGTTGCTGCATATCAGGTGGCTCCTGTATCAGGTGTTACATATTACGCTTCTGTTGACAGAATTGAAAAATATAAGGAAACTGGTAAGTATATTATTTATTTTAAAGATAAAGCAAAGAAAATTGATAAAATACCTATGGGAAATAACAAAAAGCCTGTTCGTTCCTGTCGATATGTGAATTTACAAGAATTACTGAGCGCAGAAACAATTTCAAGTATTTGGGAGTAATGAAATTAAAAAGCAAGACCTGGACTTTGGATGTGCAGCAGAAGAAAGGAAGTATGAACACGATTGAGTTGTGCATAGAGATTGTTTTCAATGGCTACACCGAAGGTTTTATTGATATCAGATTACAAAGATTTTCCTGGATAACAGGGCGTATATGCTGAAGCGACTGATTGCGGAGGATGAGGAGGAATAAGAAAAAAGAACAAACGCAAAGAACCGGGCATTTCCTCAGAAATACAGAGGGAACATATCGGAAAGTTAACGGAAACACATTGCTGAAATTTTCGATAGATACTATACTATTTCCGAAAGTGGCGATAACATGACCGATATTAGATATATTTCAACGAAAGAAGCTGCTGAAATACTGGGATTATCAACCAGAAGAGTAGTAGGATTATGCAATGACGGAAAGCTGGCAGGTGCTTTGCAAAAGGGCCGTGGATGGAAAATTCCGGAAGAGACTGTATATGCATACCTAGGTACCGTAAAACCTGAAAAAAGAAATAAAGGGATTCTTTCTTGCGCAGTTGGGAATACATCTTACATGGATGTGGTAAAGAACAGTTATTATGTAGATAAAACGCTTCTGATTCGTGATTTGATTGACGATCAGGTTCCGGTCATTTTGTTTACCAGACCACGAAGATTTGGCAAAACACTTGCCCTTGATATGCGTAAAACCTTTTTTGAAAAAACGAAAGAGGATACTTCTATTTACTTCAAAGATAAACAGATTTGGGCGTGCGGTGAAAAATATCAGAAGATGCAAGGTGCATTTCCGGTGATTTCCATCACTTTCAAAGATGCAAAGTTTTCGGATTGGGCCAGTATGCGACAATTAAAAATGTGATTCGTGATGAATTTATGCGGCACGATGAGCTTTTTACAAGCGACAGCCTTAATCCGGTGGTCTTAAGGATAACCCTTCTCTTGCTTTTGGTGTCCTTACCGGCATCCTCCTCGTATCAAAGGAGAATCTGTTTAGTGGACTTAATAATCCAATCGTAAATTCTGTACTTGATGAGAAATACAGTAAATACTTTGGATTTACCGTGGACGAAGTGAACACCATGGCAGCATACTACGGACAGGAGACAAAACTGGAAGAACTTCGAGAGTGGTACGATGGGTATCGCTTCGGAAGTACAGAAATCTATAATCCTTGGTCTGTTGCCAATTATTTCTATAATAACTGCCAGGCGAAACCATATTGGACCAATACCAGTGATAATGAGATTATCCGGGAGATCATGATATCTCTTACACCGGATATTGCAGAGAATCTTTTTGCACTGCTGCAGGGGCAGACCGTTCAGGCATCGTTAAATATGGATGTCATCTATCCGAGGATAACGGATGGAACAGATACCATCTTCAGCTTCTTGTTACTTGCAGGATATTTAAAACCTGTAAGCGATTCGGTTGAAACAGAATTTGGGACATTTATGGAGCTGGCGTTACCGAATAAGGAGATTCGCAGAGTTTACAATACAGAGATTTTATCCTGGCTCAGGGGGACAGTGGATGGCAATGTCATGGCAGGACTTGAAAAAGCATTGTATCTGAATGATGGGAAGAAACTTCAGGAATTCTTTCGAAAATATATGATCACCTGCATCAGTTGTTTTGATGGAGCATCAGAGGGCTTTTACCATGGCATGATGTTTGGACTGGCAGCAGGCATGTCCTCAAGATATTACATCAGATCAAATAGGGAATTCGGAGAGTGAAGATTCGATCTTGTGTTGGAGCCTAAGGTACATTCTTTGCCGGGGGTTATCATGGAATTCAAAGCGACAAAGGATGATGCTGGTTTGTCTGCATCCGCCGCTGAGGCTTTAAAGCAGATTGAGGATAAGCACTATGATACGGATATGAAGGACCGTGGAATCAAGGAAATCGTAAAATACGGCATCGCCTTTGCAGGTAAAAATGTAGAGATTGCGATAGGTTTTTCCGAATAGGAACTAAAAATCATTATAAGGGAACTAAATATAAAAAATGAGAACTAAAGATTGAAAAAATGAGAACAATATAATAAAATAAGTATACAATCAAAGGAGAGGAGCCAAGCATATGAAGTATTATACAACAAAGGAAGCTGCAGAGCTCCTTGGTGTTACAAAAAGATATATAACAAAACTCTGTACCAGTAAAGCAATTTCCGGTGCAGAAAAAAAGGGAAGCCGATGGATGATTCCGGAGAGTTTTATTGCAAAAAAGAGTAAAAGGAATGTTTCAACCCGCGTATTTAATACGACCGGTATCTGTAATCCGGCAGAACACTATATGGTAGATTTGACACAGAGACTTCTTGAGGTAAGGAAACTCGTTGATGAAGGAAAATACTTTATGATCAATCGTGCCAGACAGTTTGGAAAGACGACAACATTGCATGCTCTGGCAGAATATCTGAGTCAGGATTATCTTGTCATAAGTATGGATTTTCAGATGCAGATGAGTGATGCAAAATTCAGAAATGAGAACAGCTTTTCTTTGGCATTTGCCAGAGCCTTTGAAAATTCATACCGAATTACGGAAAGTGGCAGGAGTCAGGAATATCAGGCTGCTTTCAAGGAGTTTACAAAAGAGCGGCAAGAGGCCGGGGAACAATTTGAATTGGTAGAATTGTTTCAGGCACTCAGCAACCTTTGTGCAGCCGTTCCAAAGAAGATAGTGCTTATGATCGATGAAGTTGACAGTGCGACAAACAATCAGGTTTTTCTGGATTTTCTTGCACAGTTACGTGGCTATTATATTAACAGAAGTCGGTTTGCTACATTTCAATCAGTAATCCTCGCCGGGGTATGTGATATTCGTAATCTGAAACGTAAAATGCGACCGGAAGAGGAACATAAAGATAATAGTCCATGGAACATTGCTGCGGATTTTGATATTGATATGAGCTTTTCTGTAGAACAGATTAATGGCATGCTCCTTGATTATGCATCTGAACATGATTCAGCTATAGATACAAATATGATTGCCAGAGAAATCTATGACTACACTTCCGGTTACCCGTATCTTGTATCCAGACTTTGCCAGCTGCTTGATGAAATGTACACAGCAGGAATGCATGATAGCTGGACCCATGCAGGAATTTTGGAGGCGGTTCGCAAACTGGTTCGCGAGTCAAATTCTCTATTTGAAGATATGGCAAAGAAGGTGAAGGATTATCCTGATCTGGGAACCATGCTGCGGGATATTTTATTTTGTGGAAAAGGAATTCCGTTTAATCTGGGAACAGAACTGGTATCGATTGGTGCCATGTTTGGTTTTTTGAAGGATGAAGATGGACAGGTTGCAATAGCAAATAGAATTTTTGAAATCTGGTTTTATAACCTTTTCATTGCGCAGGATGCAATCGATAGTAAGACGTACGATGCCGGGCAGCAATTGAAGGGACAGTTTGTTACAGAGAGTGGCCTGGATGTAGAGAAAATACTGAAGAAATTTGTGGAGCATTTTACAGAAAGTTTCGGTAATAGTACGGATGCATTTGTAGAAGAGAATGGAAGAAAACTGTTTATGTTGTATATTCGTCCGTTAATTAATGGCATTGGAAACTATTATATTGAGGCACGTACGCGCAGTATGGGACGTACCGACCTGATTATAGATTATCTGGGAAAACAGTATATCATCGAGATGAAGATCTGGCACGGAAATGAATACAATACTCGTGGGGAGGAGCAGTTATTGGGATATCTAAATGACTATCATCTCGAAAGAGGATATATGCTCAGCTTTAACTTCAACAAGAATAAAAAACCAGGGGTACAGGAAATTCATTTTAAGGATCATACACTGGTTGAAGCAGTAGTGTGATATTCTCGATAATAGCATAGAAATTTCACTTTTCGCCAATTCGCCCAGACTTGCAGTTTTCTTTGCATAAAACCATGCTCTGGCTAATGGTAGCCAAGTTGGCGACCATTAAAAGTCGAAAGATCTTTATGTACATTGTTGCATCGTATGGAAATGAGTGATATATGTATCTTACCGATACCAGCTGAATCAGCCGGGGCGAGGGAAAGTTTTGACTACTAAAGCAGCAGTTCTGCGAGCCGACCTATGAGTGCCTGCAAAGCAGCAAAGCACCGGATCGGTTGACGAAAAGATATCCCATCGGCGTAAATTTGATATACACAATGCGTGTGTTTTGGGGGTATAATATAAGAGTAGAGATTATAAAAACAGGTCAATAATTTAATAGAGTTATCAATTCCGAGAAAGTACGGAATCGGTAGCCGATAAATCTATTGGCGTCGTTATAAGCACTCAATTTTTACTGTTTGGCAATTCGGTACTAAGAACTAAATTAGCTCATGCCAACATTTTGCAAACAAATTAAGAGTGAAGATATCGCAATGGAAAAATATCTTCACTCTTTTTTATTACATTTTTTTATATGCATTTCCCCACTCAACCATGGAATCAAGGATTGGTTTCAGGGACTTGCCCAAATCACTTAAGGCATATTCTACTCTTGGCGGAACTTCCGGATAGACAGTTCTTGTGATCAAGCCATCATTTTCCATGGAGCGGAGGCTGTCGGTGAGAACCTTCTGGCTGATACCTTCTAAATCCTTCTTAAGTTCATTGAAACGCCAAGGGCGTTCTAACAGATTTCTTATGATAAGCAATTTCCATTTACTTCCAATCAGGGCGACGGTAGTGGCAACCGGGCATTCTGGCAATTCTTCTTTTGTCAGCATAGAATCAACTCCTTATATTAGATGCATTTTGATTGTTACATCAAATTATAATGTAGCACTCATAGAACTGTCAATCAGTTACAAAAAGGTGACCCGGGTTACTTTTTTGTGCCTCTGTAATAAAAATGTGCGTACTTTTTTTTGAAGCCCGGTCTTGCTATTCTAAAGGTGCAACAGGGCAAAGCCCCAAAAAAACTAATATTGCAGGAGGTAACTAAAATGGCATTAACAAACATTGCAGGATGGAACGAAGATGAGAACAAACAGACAAGCGCAGCATGTGGGACAGCATGTGGATCAGCTGACAAACCGGAAGAGAAACCGGCAGCATGTGGAACAGCATGCGGAGCATCTGATAAGTAAGTAGAAATCAAGGGAAGGGAGTGGGATAGGATGAGCCAGTATTTTGCTTTTCAATGGCATATTACAGATGAATGTGATCAGCGCTGCAAGCACTGCTATATTTTCTCGGGAGAAGGCTGCAGAGAAATTAAGAGCATGACCTGGGAACAGATGCAGGAGGTAGTAGCGAATTGTGAGGATTTCTGTAAAGTGTACAACAGAGTGCCATACTTCTACATTACCGGGGGAGATCCTATCCTTCATCCCGATTTCTGGAAATTGATGGTATTGTTGAAGAGTAAGGATATACCATTTACGCTTATGGGTAATCCGTTTCACCTGGATGATGAAATCTGCAGAATGCTGAAAGTCTGTGGCTGTGAAAAATATCAGATGTCACTGGATGGAATGAGAGAAACGCACGATTGGTTCAGAAAGCCCGGGAGCTTTGATCTTACCTTGGAAAAAGTAGGTTGCCTGAATCGTGCTGGGATAAAAAGTATTATTATGAGTACGGTTTCAAAGACAAATATGGATGAGATACCAGATGTTATTGATGCAGTTGTAAAAGCGAATGTTAAGGTCTTTGCATTTTCCCGTTATGTGCCGACTGGTGGAGAAGTGGATACCAGCATGACACCACAGGAATACAGAAATCTTCTGGAAATATGCGATGCAAAGTATAAGGTATATGAAGCAGCGGGATGTGAGACCTATTTTAATAAAAAAGACCATCTGTGGACTCTTTACGAATATGAGACAGGACAGTTTAAACTGCCTTCAAAGGCAAAAGAAGGGATGATTTACGGCGGCTGTAATTGTGGTAATTGCCATATCACGATTTCGTCAAATGGTGATGTGATGGCGTGCAGAAGGGTTACGAATAGTAAGGTGGCAAATGTATTTGAAGACAGGCTGGCAGATGTATGGATCTGTCAGATGGAAAACTATAGAGAGTATGATAAATTCACGAAGTGCAGTAAGTGCGAATTGAAATCATGGTGCAGAGGCTGCCCTGCTGTTGCCAATGGAACAAATGGAGATTTCTATGGAGCAGATCCGCAGTGCTGGAAAACGAAGAATGAAATAACCGGGGAGGAACTGCCATGTTAATGGATTTGATCAAGGCAAGGCATTCTATCAGAAAATATACGAATGAGCAGATAAGCAGAGAGGACCTTCAGACAATTTTGAAAGCTGGTAATTTTGCTCCAAATGCAGGCGGTGGACAGAGAAGCATGGTGGTTGCGATTCATAACAAAGAACTGGCGGCTCATGTAGGAAAAATGAATATGGCCAATTTTGATCGTATGCATTTAGCCGGAAACTTTGTGTCGAAAGAGCAGCCAAGTACCATTGATGATCCGTCAATTAAAAATGGATTCTATGATGCACCCACAGTTATCTGCATTTTTGCACAGAACAATTTTATGTTCAAAACAGCAGATGCTTTCTGTATGGCTGAAAATATGATTTTACAGGCAACGGAACTGGGAATTGCTTCCTGCATCATTTCAAGAGGATATGAGACTTTTGACAATGAGGAAGGACGAAAACGGATGAAAGAATGGGAAGTGCCGGAAGGCTATATGTGCCAGTGTTTTGTAATCCTTGGCTACATAGACGGAGAGCAGCCGCACAGTAAACCAAGAAAACCCGGCAGAATAAAGGTTATTGAGTAGGAGGTGCCGTATGGATCTGGCAACATGTCTTAAGAAAATGGAATTGGTCGGTGTGCTTGCATTTGCAACAGTAGACAGCGATGGTGCGCCGCAGATCAGAAATATCAGTGCTATTCATTATGAGCCGGATGCTTTATATTTCTTTACCGCAAGGGGAAAGAATTTTTGTAAAGAACTGCTGGAGGATGGCAGAGTTCAGATACTATGTTATACAAAATATAAAGAAATGATTCGTTTGTCGGGAAAAGCATATGCTGTGCCGGGAGATGAACAGATGAAATGGAGAGATAAAATTTTTGAGGAACAGCCCTACCTGGGAAATGTATATCCCGGAGATACCAGAAGCATAGGAATCATCTTTTGCATTGACAAGGCAGAAATAGAGTATTTCCATCTTGGTGTAAATCCCATATTTCGGGAGACATACCGCCTGGGAGATGTTAAACTGAAAGAAAAAGGATATTTTATAACCGAAAGCTGCATCGGCTGCGGAACCTGCAGAGAAATGTGTCCGCAGAGGTGTATAGAGGATGGTTCGCCTTTTACAATCAGACAGAATCATTGTCTTCACTGTGGAAACTGTTATGAAAACTGTCCGGTAAAAGCTATAGAAAGAAGATGAAGAGATGAATCAGAGTGAAAAACGCTTGTTTCTGATTAAGAGATTATTAAAGGAACGGCCGAGATATAGCAACATGCAGATACCTGTCGGGACAGATGAGCAGAAAGTGATGCTTCGGTCTCTTATGAATGTCAGAATGCCTGATAATATAGATGAAGAATTTTTAAATGTGCAGGATGAATATTTACAGCAAGTCAATGCAGAAAAGGGTGTTGTTATACTTTCGGATATGGAGGAGATACAGCCGGGTGTATATATCTGGAAGGGGGATATTACAAGGCTTAAGGTTGGGGCAATTGTAAACGCTGCCAATAGTGGTATGACCGGATGCTATCAGCCATGTCATAATTGTATTGATAACTGTATCCATACCTATGCCGGAATCCAGTTAAGACTTACATGTGCCAAGATTATGGAAGAGCAGGGGAATCAAGAACCAACCGGCCAGGCAAAGATTACTCCGGCATATAATCTCCCCTGTGATTATGTGATCCATACGGTAGGTCCCATCGTCCAGGGAAAATTGACAGAAAAGCATGAGGAGCTGTTGGCATCATGTTATACATCCTGCCTTGAAATTGCGGATGCAAATAAGGTGGATTCCATTGCATTCTGCTGTATTTCAACAGGGGTGTTTATGTTTCCAAATGAAAGAGCAGCAGAGATTGCAGTCAAAACAGTAAAAGGATATAAAGAGAAAACAGGCAGTTCCATTAAGGTGATCTTTAATGTGTTCAAAGATCTGGATGAAGAAATCTACAGGGAACTGTTAAGATAGAAGGTGATACTTGTGAAATTGATGAAGTTTCCAAATCAGAAAATAACATTTGAATCTTTTTTATGTGGTATACCTGCAAGAGATTATATTTATCAGGACATCCCTTATGATCAGCAGATAAAAGATGCTGCCAAAATGATAAAGAATGCAGAGTATGTGCTGATTGGAGCTGGTGCTGGAATGAGTACGGCTGCCGGTGCTCAGTATGGCGGAAAATTCTTTGAAGAGAATTTCGGAGAGTTTCAGATGAAATACGGGAAAGGTCCATATATGCAGGATATGTATTCTGCAGGCTTTTATCCGTTCCCGGATGAGGAAAGCTATTGGGGATACTGGTCAAAACAGGCGTTGCTGGCTGGAATAACTCTTGATGTAACTCCACTGCATAGATTGCTTTTGGAATCGTTATCCGATAAGAAGATATTTGTATTAAGCACGAATGCAGATGCCCAGTTCGTAAAAGCAGGCCTGCCGGGTGAGAAAATCTTCTGTACACAGGGAGATTATTTCCATATCCAATGTGGCAAAGGATGCCACGACAAAACATATGATGCAGTAGAATTGTTTTGCCGGATGAATCAGGCAAGAAGAGATTGTAAGATTCCATCTGATCTGGTGCCAAAGTGTCCCGTTTGCGGTGAATCTATGGATATGAATCTCCGTAAGGATCATTTTTTTGTTCAGGATGATGACTGGTATGAAGCAGAAGAAAGATTTTCTGATTATCTGTCAGAAGCTATCAATGAAAAGCTGGTGCTTCTGGAACTGGGTGTAGGATTTAACACCCCGACAATTATTCGTTTTCCATTTGAAAAACTTGTAAGAGAACATGATAATATCAGTCTGATCAGATTGAATCTGGAACAGGCAGTTGTGCCGGAAAGTTTTGGACGCAGAGCGGTAGGCATTCATGCGGATATGGCAGAGAGTATCAAAGATATTGTGGAGGAAGTGAAGCGTAAGTAATCATACAGACAGGAATGAGGACAGATATTCCGGCATTTTGTACCAAAAATCCAGCACCGATGATTTCACATATGCTTTTAATAAGATTCACTGAAAAATAGGCGAATGAAGCTCACATTATCCCTTTTTCTTACGCAGTTTTAAGCTGATATTTTTCGTTGCCGTTGCATCCTGTAGTAATCCAGCAACAAAAGCACTTTTTTCTTTGAGGGTCAGTGTTTCCATATCAGGTTTACGCTCAATTTCCCTGAGTACCGATTGCAGGTCTTGCAGTTCCAAAAGGTTGACGGCTACACAAAAGAGTGTTTTTTTGCGGCCATCATTATAGCCCAACAAGAAAAGCTCCAAAATTACGGATATGTATTCTATCCCCTCAGATTTTTTAGAGTGTCGGGGTTATTTGAGATGATCATTTCAATGAAAACAGAAGAAAGAACAAAGCCGTATTATAAACCTTATAATGATAATATGATTCTTCTATCTGACAAGGATTGCATTCCTCCCATTCGGGTTTCTTTATTTCATTTTTTTTCATCAACAGAAAGCATGAATGTGGTTAATCGTATTATATCATAAAGCAGCCCGTATCTCTACTTTTTCATACCCGGTTTTGTCTAAGCTTAACCCTATCGGTATTTCCCGTTAAAAATCTCATTGACAAATGTAAGACATTCTGTATAATAAGCAGTGAATGATGTTTAGTTTTACTAAACTTTAAGATTATTTTTATAATTACAAATGCAGCGATCGATTTGCTGTAGGAGGCTAACATGGATATTGGACGAAAATTAAAGGATTTGCGAGTCAGGAAAGGACTTACTCAGGAAGAGCTGGCTGATCGGGCAGAGTTGACAAAGGGGTTTATTTCCCAGTTGGAACGGAATTTAACATCGCCGTCGATTGCAACTCTGATGGATATTCTTCAATGTCTGGGAACAAATATCGGCGAGTTTTTCAATGAAGAGACGGAAGAACAGGTAGTATTCTTAAAGGGAGATTATTTTGAAAAGCTTGATGGTGAGTTAAAAAATAAAATTCAATGGATTATTCCTAACGCGCAGAAAAATGTTATGGAACCAATTCTTTTAACACTGGAACCGGGCGGTTCGGTCTATCCCGATAATCCCCATGAGGGGGAAGAATTCGGATATGTGCTTAAGGGGTCGGCCCGGCTGCACATTGGAAATAATGTTTATAAGATTAAGAGCGGTGAATCTTTTTACTTCCTGCCGGAAAAACAGCATTATCTGGAATCCCGGCACGGAGCAACTGTGCTCTGGGTGAGTTCACCGCCCAGCTTTTAATAATTGGTACTTAGGAGGAAAAAAAGTTGAGCAAAAAGCCATTAATCGACCTGGTGGATATTACCAAATCCTTTGATGACACCTGTGTTCTGGATGATTTGAACCTGTCCATCAAGGAAAATGAATTTTTAACATTGCTTGGACCTTCGGGGTGTGGAAAGACAACAACATTAAGGATTCTGGGCGGTTTTGTGACGCCGGATAAGGGTAATGTCATTTTTGACGGTGAGGATATCACTCAGGTGCCTCCGAATAAGAGGAATCTGAATACGGTATTTCAAAAATATGCCCTGTTTCCACATATGAATATTGAGGAAAATATTGCCTTTGGTTTGAAAATCAGTCATAAATCGAAAGCTTATATTAAGGATAAGATTAAGTATGCATTAAAGCTAGTGAATCTGCAGGGATATGAGAAACGTATGCCATCCTATTTGTCCGGGGGGCAGCAGCAGCGAATAGCTATTGCCCGCGCTATTGTCAATGAGCCGAAGGTACTCCTTCTGGATGAGCCTTTGGGAGCGCTGGATTTAAAGCTGCGTCAGGACATGCAGTATGAATTGATCCGATTAAAAAATGAGCTTGGAATTACTTTTGTTTATGTAACCCACGATCAGGAAGAGGCGTTGACCATGTCGGATACAGTGGTGGTCATGAATCAGGGCTATATTCAGCAGATGGGTACGCCGGAGGATATTTATAATGAGCCTGAGAATGCCTTTGTGGCAGACTTTATTGGTGACAGTAATATTATTGATGGATTAATGGTCCGGGATGAACTGGTTGAGATTCTTGGTGTGAAATTTGCCTGTGTGGACAAGGGCTTTGGAAACTATAAACCGGTAGATGTGGTCATTCGGCCCGAAGATATTATTCTTGGAAACCCGGGAGAGGGTTCTATGGATGGTGTGGTGAGCCATTTAATCTTTAAGGGAGTTCACTATGAGATGGAAGTTATGGCGAATGGTTTTGAGTGGCTGGTGCAGAGTACGGTAGCTCATGCGGTAGGTACTCCGGTAAGCCTTCGGGTAGATCCGTTTAATATTCAGATTATGAATAAACCGGAATCCGAAGATGAGAAAGCTGTGACGCCTGATGAATAAACGGAAACTTTTGGCAGGGCCTTATCTTATTTGGGCCATAGGATTTATTATCTTACCTTTACTGATGATTATTTATTATGGCCTGACTTCTCCAGATGGCGGTTTTACGCTGGAAAATCTATCGGCCATTGGAGATTCCATCCACTATAAGGCCCTTGGACAGTCTTTATTGATTGCCTTTGGCAGTACGTGTATCAGTCTTCTTATTGCTTATCCTCTGGCCTATATATTGAGTAAAAATCAGGGGAGCAAAAAGGACATTATCATTATGCTGTTTATTCTTCCGATGTGGATTAATTTTTTGCTGCGTGTTCTTGCGCTGCAGATGATTCTGGCGAATACAGGTATTTTAAATGGCATACTGAACTTTTTCGGACTTCCGTCGCAGCATCTGCTTTATACGCGGACCGCCATTCTCATCGGAATGACTTACGACTATTTACCGTTTATGATCCTGCCGATTTATAATGCCATGTGTAAAATTGACAGAGATTTGATACATGCGGCGGCCGATCTGGGCGCGGGAAGTAAGTTGATTTTCAGAAAGATCATACTGCCGTTATCCATGCCTGGTGTGATCAGCGGAATTATCATGGTGTTTGTACCGAGTATTTCAGAATTTGCGATCGCGGATATTTTAGGCGGTTCGAAAATTTTGCTCATCGGAAATGTCATTGAACAGGAGTTTTCGTTGACAAACAACTGGCACCTGGGCTCCGGACTTTCCATCGTATTGATGGTATTTATTTTTATCAGTATGGCGGTTATGAATAAGAACGACGCGGAAGGGGAGGGACAGATGATATGGTAAAACGATGGATTGAGAAATGCTATGTGGGGCTTGTTCTCTTTTTGCTGTATGCACCGATCGCAATTCTTATTGTCTGCTCCTTTAATGCTTCGAAATCCCGCAGAGTTTGGGATGGATTTACGTTTCAGTGGTATATCGAATTATTTCAGGATGAGGCCGTTATCGGAGCCGTTCGGACCTCTTTAATGTTGACAACGGTGGCGGCAATCGTGGCTGTGCTCCTTGGAACACTGGCCAGTATCGGAATTACAGTCATGGGCCAGAAAACGAAGCAGGTGTTTATGACGGTTACCAATGTTCCCATGCTGAATGCGGATGTCGTTACAGGTATTGCGATCATGCTTCTTTTCGGACGCTTCTGGAATCTGGGGTATTTTTCCATGCTGGCTGCCCATATCACCCTGGGAGTGCCTTATGTCATTTTAAATGTCATGCCGAAACTCCAGCAGACAAATGTGAGTACCTATGAAGCGGCTCTGGATCTGGGGGCATCTCCGGTCTATGCTTTTTTTAAGATTGTTCTGCCGGATATTATGCCGGGAATCTTCTCGGGATTTTTGCTGGCGTTTACCATTTCTCTGGATGACTTTGTGATTACTTATTTTACAAAGGGCGCCGGGATGAATACCATATCTACCATGATCTATCAGCAGGTGCGTCGCGGTATTAATCCGAAAATGTATGCGTTGTCAACGATTTTATTCCTGTTGATTCTGATTGTACTTTGGATCGCCAATCGGATATCGGCAAGACAGGTCCAGGGAACGCGGGGATAGAAGGGAGAATGCGGTGAAAAAGGTTAAAGTATATATGTGTTTGATGGCCGCCGGGGTGGTAATATTGGGCGGTTGTGGCAGTTCAGATAATGAAAATGCCGCCGATTCGGGAAATACACTGGTTGTTTTTAACTATGGTGATTATATTGATTTTACCACGATTGAGATGTTTGAGAAGGAAACAGGAATTCACGTGGAGTATGAGCAATATGTGACGCCGGAAGATATGTATACCAAGTATCAGTCCGGAAATATTCCCTATGATTTGATCTGTACGTCGGATTATATGGTCGAAAAAATGATTCGTAATGGAGAAGCAAAGAAGATCGATAAGACTTCGATGGAATACTATGAGAATCTGGATCCGACTTACCTGGAATTTTGTCGGGCTTTTGATGCGGAGAATGAATATGCGGTTCCTTATTTTTGGGGGACAGTGGGTATTCTTTATAATACGGAGATGGTAGAGGAAGAGGTTGACAGCTGGGATATTCTCTGGGATGAAAAGTATGAAAATCAGATTATTATGGAGAATAGTATGCGGGACGCCTTTGAAGTTCCATTAAAGTGGAAAGGTAAGTCTTTAAATACGACAGACGAAGAGGAGCTTCGGGAAGCTCAGGCCCTGCTCATGGAACAGAAAAAAATGGTGATGGCTTATATGGTGGACGAGTCCAGAGACGCCATGATCGCAGGTGATGCGGCGCTTGCTGTCATCTATTCCGGTGATGCGACAGCGGCCATGGAGGCCAATGAAAATCTGGATTATGTGGTGCCGGAAGAGGGCTCCAACATATGGTTTGACTGTTGGATGATTCCGGATTCCTGTAAACATCCGGAGAATGCCCAGAAGTTTATTGATTTTATGAACCGGGAGGATATTGCCCGGATAAATTTTGACTATGTGTATTATGGTACTCCGAATAAGGTCCTTTATGAATCTTTGGATGAGGAGACAAAAGAGGATTATACGATTTTTCCGGCAGAGCGTACACTGGAAAAATGTGAGGTATATAAATATTTAGGATCAGAGATTGAAAGCTTTTATAATCAATTGTGGAAGGAATTAAAGGCATATTAGGAGGAAAGCGTTTGGAACTGTTGGAAGAGGTCATTCAAGTATATATCGAGAGAAAAGAATGGTTTGGGGGGTTGATGCTACAGCATATGACCTTGTCAGCTATTGCCATTTTTTTTGCGGGGATTATCGGACTCTTAATAGGAATGTGGATTGCGGAGCACAACCGAGTGGCTCCGGTCATTCTTGGTATTGCCAATGTGTTTTATACAATTCCTTCGATTTCTCTGCTTGGTATGCTGATTCCCTTTATAGGGATTGGAAACAAAACGGCAGTGGTGGCTCTGACTATT
This sequence comes from Frisingicoccus caecimuris, assembly GCF_004340975.1. Classification (GTDB taxonomy): domain Bacteria; phylum Bacillota; class Clostridia; order Lachnospirales; family Lachnospiraceae; genus Frisingicoccus; species Frisingicoccus caecimuris. The sequence continues at coordinate 121,123 of NZ_SLXA01000004.1, read as the reverse complement.
TATGGTATCATGCCGATGGTTCGAAATACTTATACCGGCAAATTATTTTTGTTCAACGGTTGTGAGAAAGGATTCTTTGGAAAAGTATCCGGGGCTTGAAGATGCTCTTATGAAAATGGACGGCATTTTAACAGATAAAGAGATGGCCGGACTCAATTATAAGGTTGAAGTGGAAGGAAAAAATGAAGCCGATGTTGCAAAGGAATTTTTAATTTCTAAAGGAGTCATTGAGGAATAGTTGGAGAATAATCAGATGGATATCATTACACTGGAGCATGTGACAAAAAGTTTTGATGGGCAGAAAATACTGGAGGATTTTAACCTTTCTGTGAGGGAAGGCGAATTTCTTACGGTGATCGGGCGGTCCGGCTGCGGCAAAACAACGATGCTGAAGCTGATGAACGGGCTTTTGACACCGGATAGGGGAAAAGTATATGTTGAGGGGAAGAATATTGCTGAAACGGACATGATTTCTCTTCGGCGGCGGATTGGCTATGTGATTCAAAACCGGGGATTATTCCCGCATATGACAGTGGAAAAAAATATTACCTATGTTCCCGTGATCAGCGGAAAGAAGAATAAAAAAGAAAACCATGATCTGGCGTTAAGGCTTTTAAAGCTGGTCGGACTGGAAGAAGAAAAGCTGCAGCGGTATCCGGCAGAATTGTCCGGTGGACAGCAGCAGCGTGTAGGAATTGCCCGGGCTTTGGCAGCGAATCCAAAGATTCTTCTTATGGATGAACCTTTTGGAGCTTTGGATGAAATTACCCGACAGACCATGCAGGACGAGATTTTAAGGCTTCAGAAAGAACTGGGATTGACGATTATTTTTATTACCCATGACATTCGGGAGGCCATGAAACTCGGTGATCGGGTCATGGTGATGGAAGGCGGAAAAACGATTCAGCTGGATACGCCGGAAAATATATGCCAGGTTCCGGCGGACAGTTTTGTATCGGATCTGATAAAGTGTGTTTTATAGTCGTTAAATCGTGAGTAGAAAAAGGATATCTCCGAAGATGCCTTCTTTAAGGTAAGGCTTTCGGAGATATCCTTTATATTGTCAGGCTTTCACTGTTAACTCGTGGATAAAAAGTCCGCTTCGGAGCTTTGGCTCGAACCAGGTGGATTTTGGCGGCATGATACAGTCTGAGTCGGCGATATCCATTAAATCATCCAGAGTGGTCGGGTAAAGAGCAAAGGCGACGCCATGCCCTTCGTTGACAAGTCGTTCCAGTTCGGCGAGACCGCGGATTCCACCTACAAAGTCAATACGGGTACTTGTGCGGGGGTCGTCAATATTTAAGATCGGTCCCAGAAGGTTGTTCTGGAGGATGGAGACGTCAAGCTGCTCAACGGGATTTTCTTTATTGAAGCTGCCATCTTTAAAAGTCAGGCTGTACCATCGCCCGTCCAGATACATACCGGCCTGATGCTTTTTTGTTGGCTCGTAACGTCCGTTTACCGGGGATAAGTCGAAATCTTTTCCGAGTTTCTCCAGGAACTGAGCATTCGTCATGGCGTTTAAGTCGTGGACATAGCGGTTGTATGGCCATATATGAAGCTGTTCATCCGGGAAAAGGACAGCGAGAAAATAGTTAAATTCTTCATCGCCGGTGTAGTTCGGATATTTTTCTCTGCGTTTCATACCTACATGGAAGGCAGAAGCTGCCCGATGGTGACCATCGGCAATATATAAGTATGGAATATTTTTAAATTCTTTTTGAAATCCAAGAATTGTTTTTTCATCATCTACGACCCAGACCGTGTGACGAACGCCGTCTTCAGCTGTAAAGTCATACACCGGCCGATAGCTGTCTATCCAGTATTTCATCGCCTGTGTCACATTCTGACGAGCACGATAAGTCAGAAAAATCGGACCGGTATTAGCATCGCAGGTATCCACGTGACGGATTCGGTCGGCTTCTTTGTCTGCCCGGGTCATCTCATGTTTTTTTATTGTTCCGTCAGCATAATCGTCGATGGAGACACAGCCGACAATTCCCGTTTGCACACGTCCGTACATAATTTCGCGATAAATATAGAGACAGGGTTTTGAATCCTGAATGTAAACGCCGTTGGAACGCATTTGATTCAATGTGTCCGCGGCTTTTTTATATACCTGGTCATCGTAGGGATTGACGGAGGTATCAAAATTGATTTCTGCTTTGTCCACATGAAGAAAGGAATAAGGGTTATTCTGAACAATCTTTCGGGCTTCTTCCGTATTCATTACATCATAAGGTAATGCGGCAACCTGGCTGGCCAGAGATGGTACGGGCCGGATCGCAGCAAAAGGTTTTAGAACGGCCATGATATCCTCCTTAAATGTATAGTTTAATATGTAAAAGGTAACTCCTATATTAACACAAATAATTACAAAGTTTCAAGTGTTATCATGATAGTTTATTAAAGAAAAAACATTAAAATTAAAAAAAATGACAGGATTTGTAAGAAAAATGTAAGAATTTTTCAGGCTTTATGACATAGACAAATGTATATAAGGTGATATACTACGTTAGTATATGTGGGCATTGGAACAGAAAGGTGATGTATATGGGAAATACGTTGGATATTATTATTGTATGTATACTTCGGATATTTGTTCTTTTATATTTGTATCAGACATTGTATTTGCTTGTTGGTCTTTTTTGTAAACCGAAACGGTTCGTTGCTGAAAATTTTCATCGATACGCCGTGTTGATATCGGCACGGAATGAAAGAGCTGTTATTGCAAATCTCATTGAAAGTATAAAGAACCAGGACTACGCATCGGAACTTGTGGATATATTTGTTGTAGCGGATAATTGTACGGATGATACGGCGGTTGTTGCGCGGCAGGCGGGAGCCATTGTTTTTGAGAGATATGATGAGCAGCAAAAGGGAAAGGGATATGCTTTAAACTATTTGCTCGGCATGATCAAGCAGCAGTATGGACCGGATTATTACGAAGGTTATTTTGTATTTGATGCGGATAATATTCTGGAGAAGGATTATATCAGCCAGATGAATACGGTATTTGATAATGGATATTCTCTGGTCACCAGTTATCGGAATTCAAAAAATTACAGTGATAACTGGATTACTTCCGGCTATGGATTATGGTTTTTAAGAGAAGCCAGATATTTGAATAATGCCCGAATGATTCTCGGAGCAAGCTGTGTGGTTTCGGGAACAGGCTTCCTTGTGCATAAAGATATCATCAAACGGAATGGTGGCTGGAACTGTTTCCTTTTGACGGAGGATATTCAGTTTTCAACGGAAAATATTATCCGGGGTGATAAGATTGGGTATTGTGCCGATGCCATGTTTTATGATGAACAGCCGGTACGATTTATTGATTCATGGAATCAGAGGCTGCGCTGGTCAAAAGGATTTTACCAGGTGTTTTTCCGATATGGGAGAGATTTGATCAAAAAGATTTTTATAGAATTTAAATTTTCCTGTTACGATATGTTTATGACATTGCTTCCGGGGCTTTTAGTGACAGTGTTGATTATTCTGGCCTGCCTGGGCGTTGTTGTCGCGGAGGATACAAGCTCTAAAATATTAATGGATTCGCTGACTTCGCTGGCGCTTTATTCGGTGGTTGCCTCCTATGTTTCATTCTTTGTTATGGGATTGATAACAACATTGACGGAGTGGAAAAATATTTATTGTAATACCCGGAAGAAAGTATTTTATTTATTCACATTTCCAATATTTATGTTTACTTATTTGCCGATATCCATTGTGGCGCTGTTTGCAAAGATTCACTGGAAACCGATTCCCCATTCGGTTGCTGTTACGGCAAATCAGATTAAAGGTCAATAATGAATTTAATTTAACTGAGAGACACATACTATCTGTAGATGTCTCTCAATTTTTTTTTAAAAAAAGGGTTGACATATAGATTAATATCTGTTATATTACATCTAGAACAAATAAAACATATAAAACAGTCGAATGGAGGAATGATGTATGTTAATGCCTAGTATTTTTAATAACAGTTTATTTGATGAGATGATGGATTTCCCATTCGGAAGAGATTTCTTTGGTGATTCCGGACGTATGCTGAATGACTATAGAACGGGAGTGATGAAAACCGATGTGAAAGAAGCCGATGGAGTTTATGAAGTCGACATGGAACTCCCGGGATATAAAAAAGAGGATGTTTCAGCCAGACTTGATAAAGGCTATCTTACAATTACAGCTGTGAAGAATGAAGAAAATAATGAAAATGGCGGCAATGGAAAATATATCCGTCGTGAACGTTATTGCGGACAGTGTTCCAGAACATTTTATGTGGGTGAGAATGTCCGTCAGGAAGATATTCACGCAAAATTTGAAGACGGTATTTTGAAGTTGACTGTTCCAAAAACACAACCGGCCAAAATTGAGGAACAGAAATATATATCCATTGAAGGTTAATTGCTTTATATACCTTACTGCTTTCTCCGGGCGTCCTTGAAGGGCGCCCGGTTTTTTGTTAGTGTTTAAAGGGAACAAAATTACGTCCTTAAAGAAGTCCTCGCAGTTATAAAAGACATATGATATAATGATAAGGAATGTAACGGAGAGAGTGAGACAGTTAGCTATGGAATATGTTGTCGTGGATTTTGAATGGAACCAGTCCCCATACGGTAAAAACGCTTCAAATAAACGTCTTCCGTTTGAAATTATTGAAATAGGAGCGGTAAAGCTGGATGAAGAGGGACGGGAGATTGATCGGTTCAGTGAAATGATCAAGCCGAAGGTCTACAGAAAGATGAACCATGTAACAAAAAATCTGACGGGCATTACGGAGAAAGATTTAAACCGGGGGACCGTGTTCCCAAAGGTACTGGTTGATTTTATGCTTTGGTGCGGTGAGGACTATATGTTCTGTACCTGGGGGAATCTTGATCTGTTGGAACTACAGAGAAATATGAAGTTTTATCATTTGGAAGATCTGCTTGTCGGTCCGATTAAATATTACAATGTACAAAAGCTGTTTTGCCGGTTTTATAATCATGAGAGCAGCGTAGTGTCTCTGGAATATGCGGTGGATTTTCTGAAGCTCAGGCATAAAGGTGAGTTTCATCGGGCAATCAATGATGCCGAATATACAGCGGAGATATTTGCCGTAATGGATAAAAAAGAAGCGGCAAAGTGGTATACGGTAGATTATTATCAGAATCCAAAGAGCCGAAAGCAGGAAATCAAACTGGTGTATGAGGATTATTCGAAGTATATCTCAAAGGAATTTGAGAGCAAAGAGGCGGCCATGTCCGACAGGGAAGTGCGTACGACCCGGTGTTATCGGTGTGGTAAACCGGCATTGAAACGAATTCGCTGGTTTTCAGGAAAGAACAGGGCCTATTATTGTCTGGCTGAGTGTGCGGAACATGGATATATCCGTGGTAAGATTCGGCTGAAAAAGACGGATGAGGATAAATTTTTTGTAGTTAAGACACTGCGTCCGGTTGACGCAGCAGGAGCGGCCGGGATTGGGGATATGAAAGAAGAGCTGCGCCAGAAGCGTCAGGAAAAAAGACACAGGGAGGGAACGCATGAAGGCTAAGTTTATTATTAACCCTTCATCCGGAAAACAAAATTTTTTAAAAAGTATTGAAAGTGTGGTTGGATGCCTTGTCTTAAATCAGGTGGTAAATCAGGTGGATGTGGTTTACACGAAACAAGAGGGGGACGCACTTGCGGAAGCGAAAAATATAAAAAAGGGTGAGTACGATTTTGTCGTATCCGTTGGCGGTGACGGTACGTTGAATGACGTGGTCAACGGTTTGATGGAGGGTGGCAGCGAGACGCCTTTAGCGGTTATTTCCGTAGGGACGGCCAATGATTTTGCCCAATATGTAAAACCACCGCAGACGCCGGAGGCCTTTTGTAAGATGATCATGGAATTTAAAATCCGGCGTATCGATGTGGGCAGGATTGACGATCGATATTTTATCAACCGGGTCAGCGGCGGCTTTGGATCGAATGTGGGGGATAGAGTTTCTCAGGAGTCAAAAGCGGTACTTGGGAAGCTGGCCTATTATATGGAAGGCGCTCTGGATTTCTCAAAGAAGGGCGTGGAAACCTTAAAGGTTCGGTTTGATTCGATGCAGTTTAAGGGAGAAAGAGAAGTCATCAGCTTTATGGTGTTGAATACCTGCGCCGGTTTTGGAATGTACCGGGGGCTTCCGGAAAAGGATCCGGATGACGGGACACTGGATGTCATGATCGTAAAGAAGATGGATTTGGGGCAGATGCCGGGGTTAGGTATACAGGCATTGACGAAAAAGATGGTGAAGCATCCGAAGGTGCGGCATTTCAGAACAGAGCGGATTCGGATAGAATCGGCAGATGATACGGATATTGTTGTTGATTATGATGGTCAGGTTTTTGGAAAGCTTCCGGTGGAGCTTTCTGTTATACCAAAGGCTATAAAATTAATCGTACCTTAAGTGCCGCAGAATGCGGCACTTTTTTCATATAAAAACCGTGAAGGTGTCAACAATCTTTTTTTCTGCCGATATTCAAAATAAACTGACAGACCTCTTTCCATGATTTGTGACACTGGATACAACAACGGTCCAGCGCTTTATGGTCGTAACAGAGAACAGATAAATTTTTATTTAAATTTTTTTGATTTTTCAAAACAAATCGGCCTCAAAGTTATTATTAATCATTATATGTGAAGCTGCTGACAGTGTGTTATCGGCGGGCGATCAGCCGGTGGATGGGATTTCCTAAAGCAGAGAATTTGGCTTCGTATTCGGTCATAACATTGTCTTCGACAGCCGGACTGTGATGCAGGTCACAGGTAACGTCGGTTAATTCCCAACCGGCGGCTTGAACTTCTTCCAGAGAAAAATCAAAAAGCGGTCGGTTGTCAGTCTTGAAGATGACCTCGCCTTCCGGTTTGAGAATCTCGTTGTAGCGGCTCCAGTAGTCACGATAGGTCAGGCGGCGTTTTGCATGGCGGTCCTTCGGCCATGGGTCGGAAAAGTTCAGGTAGATACCGTCGACTTCATGCCGGGCAAAAACTTCGGTGATTTTTTCTGCATCCATACGGATGAAACGAAGGTTATCACCTTCGAAGGTTTCACACTTCTCCAGGGCGCGGACAAGAACACTGGAATATTTTTCAATGCCGATAAAATTTTTGTCCGCATTTCTCCGGGCCATTTCCAGAATAAACTGCCCTTTTCCCATACCGATTTCTATATAAAGAGGTTTTGAATTTTCAAAGACCTCATGCCACTGTCCTTTTTTTTCTGTGATATCACAGATGACCAGGGGATTAGCCGCAATGGTCTCCCGTGAACCTTTTACATTTCGTAAACGCATGTCTGTATCAACTCCTTCTTCGTACGAATATATCATAAAATTGACTTTTTTTCTACTTTCATTTACTATATAATGTAATGTAAATTTTCAGGTAAAGGAGAATTCGATGAAGCGATTATTTACGCTGTTTATGATTGGCATTCTGAGTCTGTCTTTTGTTTTTCCGGTTTATGCGGAGGAAGATATTTACACGGAAGGAGAGTCCCCGGAGGTGGCGGCGGAATCGGAATCGGAGACAGAGGCGCCTCCGGAAATCAAACCGGATGATGAGGTTTCAACGGAAGATATCGTCTTGTATTCGGAAGGTGTCGCGGTTATTGATATGGATACGGGCGCAGTCCTTTATAGTAAAAATATGAATCGAAGATTGTATCCGGCCAGTATAACGAAAGTGCTTACCGGGTATCTGGCTTGTACATATCTGGATTTAAACGGGGAAATTACATTCACGCAAGAAGCTTTGGACGGCATTGATATATGGATGGATATGAATATCGGAATGGAGGAAGGCGAGGTTCTTTCTACTGACCAGGCGCTTCATGCATTGATGATGGTTTCAGCAAATGAGGTTGCATGCGGATTGGCAGAGGCCGTGTCCGGCTCGGTTCCTGCCTTTGCTGAACTGATGAATAAGACAGCGGCGGGTATTGGATGTAAAGATACCCATTTTACCAATCCGAATGGCCTGCACGACGATAATCACTATACAACAGCCTATGATATGGCACAGATTGCCCGGCTGGCATATACAAATAAAAAATTCCGGTCATTGCTTCAGGAACCGGCCTATGTCATTGAGAAAACAAATAAAAAAGAAGAACCGATAGAGCTGATTCAACAACATAAGATGTATATGGATTCGGAATATACCTACGAAGGGTGTCTGGGCGGAAAGACCGGCTTTACTTCAGAGGCGGGAAGTACGTTGGTGACCTATGCGGAAAGAAATGGCCTGCGGCTTGTCTGTGTGACGATGAAAGCACAGAACTGGCATCACTATACAGATACGATTCAGGCACTGGATTATTGTTTTAATACATACGCAAAGACCTCTGTCACAGATCAGACAGATCTGGCGCTCCGGCTCAAAGCGGAGGTAGAAGATTGGCAGAGTGTGTGGAACTTTGATCATCGGATAAATAGCTGGAATTTCTTTTTGAATTCGGGCAAATTAGTGGACGTGAGGGTAAATGGGTCTCTGGCCGAGTTGACGGAAACCTTTGTACCGGCGAATACCGTGGCTTTGGGAGTTCCGCCCTACGATTCCTACACGGGCCAATGCGGAACGGTGGAATATTACGATGGTGTACGCTGTATGGGCAGCGTTCCTGTATATATGGTTTTGCCGAAACTTGCTTCGGACACCACGCTTTCTTTGAATGCGGTCATGTCCAATGAGCGATTAATGGCAATGCTTGAAGCGAAAGAGCAGCAGATGCCGGTTTCGGCAAAAGATTCGGTCAATGCAGCGGCAAAATCTCTCTATGGTCGTTTGCTCCGAATGGAGATATCACCTGTATGGGTGGCTGCTTGTGCAGCAGTAATACTTATTCTCATTCTGATGTTCAGCATATTTTTGCACACGATGCGTCGGCGTAAAAGACGAAAAAATTATGAACGGCTTCGAAGAAAACGTCTGGAAGAGAAGCAGAGAAAAGAAAATGAGCGTACACTTTAGTTTGATCTGAAGTGTACGCTTTACTTGTTGTTAGTCGTTTGGATCTGATTCTTCAAATTCGTCGATAAATGGGTCGTTTGACGACCGTTCGGAAGTCCGGGAATCTTTTGTATTGCTTAAATCTGGTTCAATATGCTTTTTTTTAAGAATGTAGTTTATCAGCTTATTGATAAGGAAGGTCAGGACGGCAACGATCGGAACGCCGAGGAACATTCCAAGAGGCCCTGCAAGAGCGCCGCCGACCGTAATGGCAAAGATAATGGAAATCGGCTGGAGGCCGGTGGATTTTCCGAGAATCTTTGGTCCGATGACAGAACCGTCTAACTGCTGAATCGCCAGGATTAAAACTGCAAAAATCAGAGAAGATTTCGGGCTGATAATGAGCAGGATCAATATACCCGGAACGGCTCCGATAAATGGTCCAAAGTAAGGAATCATGTTGGTGATTCCGACAATTAAGCTGATGATCAGCGCATAAGGCAGTTTTAAAATGGTCATACAGGCGAGACAGAGAATACCGATAATGGTGGAATCCAACGTCTTTCCGATGATGTACTGGCTGAAAATCTGGTTACAGTCTTTTAAGGTATCAAACAGAGTGAGACAGATGTCTTCCGGGAAAATGGCATAGGCTACCCGTTTTAATGATTTGATCAGCTTCTGCTTACTGAATAACAGATAGCAGGAGATGACAAAGGCCAATATAATATTGATAAACCAGCTAATGATCGAAAGGCCGGCGTTGTATAAAAACGGAAGGACCGTATCCGACATAAATGTACGGAAAAAATTAAATAAATCCGGCATGACATCTTCCGCTGCCTGGTAGATAAAAGATAAATCCAGAGTCGGAAAGCGTTCATCCAGAGAATAGAGCATATCCAGTGCGTTCTGATAAAGCGTCGGTGAAATCCTTACAAGCTGACTGATACTGTTTATAATCTGAGGTACAATAAAGATAAACACGAGGATGATCGCGCCGATGGCGATCACATAGGCCAGAATCATGGAAAGCAGCAGATGTCCCCGTTCAAACCTATGCTTCAGCGTTTTTTGAAAAAGAAAATTGTCAATGTGTTTTACCATTGGATTAGTAAAGTAAGCAATTAAAAATGCAAGAAGAAAAGGTGAAAAGACGGACAGTATCTGGCCGATCTGGTTTTTTGTGGACTGCCAGTTGCTGGTAAATCGGAAAATCAGCAGACAGATGGCAAAAGTTGCAATTGCGTAAATACAGATGGTAAAGTAAGTATTATTGGACTCGAAACGTTTTTTACGCTTCGGCTGTTTTTGGGGTTCATCCATTATTCTCGTCTCCTATCATGTGAATATTCATATGCGGGTAATCCATAGCAATATGATGCCGGTCAAAGGATTTTTTGATTTCTTCCATCAATATATAGTAAGCATCCCAGTACAATTCCGTAGGCACCCAGGCATGAATGACATACTGGATGGAACTGTCCTGATAGTTGCGTACATGGACGGCAGGTAACGGTTCCTGAATTAAATCAGGAAAAGAGCGAATGGCTTCATGGAGGGCTTCTTTTACATCTTCTACAGGGGCGTTGTAGGAAGCGCCAACAAAAATTTCAATACGCCGTTGTGTCTGAGAGGTATAATTGATGATTCGCCCCTCCGCAACCTGACTGTTTGGAAGAAAAACCGTTTTATTCTCCGGAGTCAAAAGCTGAGTGTATATAAGTCCGGTCTGAGTGACTTTGCCGGACAGGCTATCCAGTTTAATATAATCACCCACGGCAAAGGGACGGGTAAAGAGGATCGTCAGTCCTCCCGCCACATTGGATAAAAGTCCCTGAACAGACAGAGAAATCGCCAAACTGGCCACACTCAATAATGCTACAAGGGATGTCGTCGGTATGCCGAGATATTCGGTGATAATAATAATGGAAATAAAAATCAACAGGATTTTCAGCCCGTTGTTCAGGAATACCTGGATGGAGCGGTCCGGAGAAAACCGCTGTATGATTCTCTTAAAGATTTTTAAGAGGATTTTGCTCACAATATAGCATAAAAGTGTCAGGAGCAAAATATAAAATAACTTCTCTACCGAGAGAGAGCCTATAGATAATTCTAAAATTTGAGAAATTGTGTCCGTATTCATAATAGGGGGTGTTTGGGATGACCAAATCTTCCTTTCTGTATTAATAATAATATTATTATAGTACAAAAAGTCGACAGGGGATACCGGTAAATCTTAAATATTTCAAAAAAAAGTTCAAAAAAATTCTGTAGATTTTGTAAAAAGTACTTGCATATTTCCGGAAACCAGTATATAATTCTATTTGCACTGAAAAATGTACAGTATATGCGCTTTTAGCTCAGCTGGTAGAGCACCTGACTCTTAATCAGGGTGTCCAGGGTTCGAGCCCCTGAAGGCGCACACAAAGCACTGTTTTTGCAGACGTAGGAGCTGCGGGGACGGTGCTTTTTTACTTGTATGAGATCCGATGGATGACTTCATTTTTATTTTACAAAACAGGGAAATAGCGTATAATAAGGTATGGATGTTAAGGAGGAGCAGGATGTTTCAGAAAAAATCAACGGATATGCTGGAAGGGTCACCGCTTTGGTCGATGGTCTTTTTTGCCATGCCGATGATTATAGGTAATCTGTTCCAGCAGTTTTATAATATGGCCGATTCCGCTATTGTAGGAAAGTTTGTCAGCGAAAATGCATTGGCAGCGGTTGGAGCCAGTTATTCTTTAACGAATGTATTTATATGTATTGCCATTGGTGGTGGCGTGGGGTCTTCCGTTTTGACCAGCCAGTATCTTGGAAGCCGGGATTATGGTTCTATGAAAACCTCTGTGTATACGGCGCTGACCAGTTTTTTTGCAGTGAGTGTTGTTCTTGCGGTTTTCGGAGTGTCAGCCAGTCCGGCCATTATGGTGTGGCTCCGGACACCGGCCAATATTTTTGCCGAGGCGGTATTGTATTTAAGGATTTATTTTGTCGGATTACCGTTTTTATTCATGTATAATGTTTTGGCCAGTGTGTTTAATGCTTTGGGAAAATCAAAGATTCCTCTGTACTTTTTGATTTTTTCTTCTATCTTGAATGTCATTATGGACCTGTTTATGGTTATGGTGATGCATATGGGCGTTGCCGGTGTGGCGCTGGCTACGATTATTGCTCAGGGTATTTCGGCAGTGATTTCTTTTTTTGTACTTGTCCGGTATTTGAAAGGTCAGCCGGAACAGGGCGTTTTGTTCGATGGGGAAATGTTGGGACGTATGGTGAAGATTGCCCTGCCGTCCATCTTACAGCAGTCCATTGTATCCATCGGGATGATGCTGGTACAGAGTGTTGTCAATAGTTTTGGTTCGGCAGCGCTGGCTGGCTATTCGGCCGGAATTCGTATTGAAGGGATTTGCATTGTGCCGATGTCGGCCATGGGAAATGCGGTTTCCACCTTTACAGCTCAGAATATCGGTGCAGATCAAAAAGACCGGGTCGTTCAGGGATATCATGCGGCCTATGGTATAGTTGCCTTTTTTGGCGTACTTATTCTGGTAATCCTGGAGACCTGTAACAGGGGAATCATCGGCGCTTTTCTCGGGGCAGATTCCACAGGAATTGCTTTATCCACCGGAGTGTCCTATCTGAGATTTATGGGCCTTTTCTTTACAATGATCGGTCTGAAGATGATTACGGACGGTTTACTCCGGGGCGCAGGGGATATGACGGTGTTTACGATTTCGAATCTGGTAAATCTGGGAATCCGGGTGGCATTTGCCTTTTTAATGTCTCCGGTTCTGGGAATGCCGGCCGTCTGGTATGCGGTACCCATCGGATGGACAGCTAATTATTTGATTTCGTTCTGCGAGTATCGTACAGGAAAATGGCGTCAAAAGCAGATTCGATAGAAGAAAACAATGTATAAAGGAGAAATAAATTATGGTATGCAGAAGATGTGGGAAAGAAGTTGACCCGGGCGACCGTTTTTGCCGGTCCTGCGGGACACCTGTAAAAAAAGAAAAGACAAAGGCTTCCGGAGAGAAGCAGGCGGGATATAAAGACGATATTGAAAGTACAATGGGACATTTTGATGGAAAATATATGATGATGGCCGGAATTATTCTGGGGATTTTGATTATTCTGGGTGCGGTGAGAAAGATTACCTATAATTATCAGAACAAAGCGGAAACTGCCGTGGAAACGACAATAGAGACAACGGAGACAGAAAATGAGTAGAAAACGCAGAACCTCCCGGAGCAGGAAAAGCAAAGCCTTTGGATTTCGAAGGATTGTTGCCGGACTTGCTTTGATCGGTGCTCTGGCGGCCGGATATGGCTCTTATCAGGGGCTTTATTCAAATATATTTATGTCCGCCCGGCAGGTGGAAAACCTGGAAGAGATTCCTGAGTATGAGGGTCAGCCTTATGTGGTAGTGAATGAGAATGAGCCTTCTTTTAGTGACGAAGATAAAAATGGTCCGGCTTATGAATATTACAGTGAACGGGATGCCCTTGGAAGATGTGGCATTGCGGAAGCAAAAATCAGCCGGGAGCTTATGCCTGTGGAGGAACGGGGGGCCATTGGTTCAGTAAAGCCTTCCGGGTGGCATACGGTGAAATATGATTTTGTCGACGGTAAGTATTTGTATAACCGCTGCCATTTGATCGGTTATCAGCTTACCGGAGAAAATGCAAACGAAAGAAATCTGATCACAGGTACCCGATATATGAATGTGGAAGGGATGCTGCCCTGGGAAAATGAGGTGGCGGAATACATCGAACGGACCGGGGATGCGGTCATGTACAGGGTAACGCCGGTTTTTGAGGGCGCCAATCTGCTGGCGAGCGGCGTACAGATGGAGGCTGAGTCTGTAGGAAGCCATGATATACGATTTAATGTTTATGTGTTTAATGTACAGCCGGGCATTGAAATTGACTATACGACGGGAGAAAGTAGAGAAGAATAAATGAGAGCAAAACGCTGGCTCGGAGGAATTCTGATTCTTCTGATATTTATTATACCTATTCAAACTTATGCAGAAATTACAGGACCGGAAGCATTTGACGGGCTGAGTTGGGAACTGGTGCATGAGGAGGAGCTTCATGGCGGAGTGATTCAGTCCATGTGCGTGACGGATAATTATATCATCTGTATTGAAAATATGGCGGATAATTCGGAAACATTGGATATAGTCTCTGCCTATTATCGTTATGATAAGGACGCTGACGGCAATCCGGTGGAGCAGTATTCTCTCGCAAATCGTGTTCAGGACCGGGAATGGGAACATGGAAATGGCATGACATATAATCGAAGGACCAATGAGATTTATGTTTCTCTGTATACGAATACGATTGAAGAGAACCGGGGCTGCCTTTATGTAATGGATCCGGATACATTGTCGTATAAACGGACGGTCAAGGTAGCCGATGATTATAATATTCTTGGTATTGATTACATTGAGGAATTCGACCAGTATGTGATTCAGACCAATGTGGATGGGGGCTACAGCTTTAAAATTCTTGACAGGAATTTCCAGGTGATCGATGATCTGGGGGAATTTAAGGATTCGACGGTGGGGATCAATTTTCAGGATTGTATGGTGAGCGGCGATTATATTATCACATTTCCGCTGACATTGGATATGGGAATCGGTGATTATTTCAGTGTGTATTCCATAAAAGGACGGTGTATGGTCAAGGAGACCCGTCTGGATTTTGGGATTGATGAAGGGATATCTGAAGAACCGGAATCTCTGTGTGAGATCGGACCGGGAGAAATTCTGGCCGTGGTCAATATCTACACAGGAAATGCCAATCATGTTGCACGATTTTATAAAACCCAGGTGCCTTATTATCATTATGTCACGGTGGAGAGTGAGAATGGACAGGTCAGCGGAACCCGGATTCCAGTCCTTCGCGGCGGGGAATGTTCAATCGATTTTACTCCGGATGAGGGGTATGAATTTTCAGAATTGACGCTGGACGGTGCCGTCCAGGAAATGGCGGAGGATGCGGTAAGCTTTTCGCTGAACAATGTTCAGGGAGATCACCACGTGAGGGTGACATTTACGAAAATACCGTTCCCTGTTGTTAAGGCCGTACTTATTGCGCTGGCTACATTGGCGGCTATCGCTGTAGTATTCGTTATCTTCCGACGTGTTGAACAGAACTTAAAACGCAAACGCAGAAGAGAAATGCTGGCGAGACGCCGGGAAAGAAATCGGAGGAGAGAGCAGAGACTTGAAAAAGAGCTGGATCAGCTGGAAGAATTGGAGGAGATTATCGACAGACAAGATTACAGAAGCCGGATTCAAAAAGGAAAGAAGTAGAAATTTGTTGACTTTGGTCAAGGGGTATGCTACCATGAAAAAGTGATTAAATGCGTTATGCCAATATAGGTTTGGATGTCTGGCCCAAACGTTTCTACCGCACGCCGGAAGTTGTGACTATTGGTACTTATGATAGCTTATTACATTTGATGATTACTTGTTGGAGTATAGTAGTGTAATGGACGCATATTGGCAGCAGACTTAAGTAATTAAGTCTGTTTTCTTTTTCATTTTTGGGCTGAAAAACAAAATAAGGATTCATTAAAAACGGAGGTATGAAAATGAAGTTGAGAAAGTTTTTAGCACTTGCTCTGGCAGTGACAACGGTGTTGTCCATGAGTGTCCTTACCGGATGTTCTTCCAATTCCGGAAGTTCTTCTGAAAAATCTGCAGAAACAACGGAGACAGGCGAAACCGCAGGAGAAACTAAAGGGGAAGCAACAAATTTAAAGGACATTAAGATTGGTTTTATTTTCCTTCATGATGAGAATTCTACTTATGATAAGAATTTCATCGATGCTGCAAACGCTGCAAAGGAAGCACTTGGACTTTCTGATGAGCAGGTCATCTTTAAAACCAATATTCCTGAGAGCAGTGAATGTTATGAAGCAGCTGCTGACCTGGCAGACCGTGGATGCAATATCGTGTTTGCAGACAGCTTTGGGCATGAACAGTATATCGCACAGGCCGCTGCAGAATTCCCGGATGTTCAGTTCTGTCATGCAACAGGAACAACGGCTCATACAGCAGGTTTAGATAACTTCCACAATGCATTCGCTTCTATTTATGAAGGTCGTTATCTGGCTGGTATCGCTGCAGGTATGAAATTAAATGAAATGATCGCTGACGGCGAATTTACTGAAGATGAAGCAAAGATTGGTTATGTAGGCGCTTATACATATGCTGAGGTTATTTCCGGATATACCTCCTTCTATCTTGGAGCTAAATCCGTATGCCCAAGCGTTACAATGGAAGTACAGTTTACGGGAAGCTGGTATGATGAAACTGCTGAAAAAGAAGCAGCAAATACTCTGATCAGCCGTGATTGTAAGTTGATCAGCCAGCATGCAGACTCCATGGGTGCACCAACAGCCTGTGAGAGTGCCGGTGTTCCAAACGTATCTTATAACGGAAGTACAGTATCCGCTTGTCCGAATACATTTATTGTTTCTTCCAAGATCGACTGGGCTCCTTATTTTGAATACATTGTAAACTGTGTAGCAAATGGCGAAGCTATTGATGCTGACTGGTGCAAAGGTATAGCCGAAGGTTCTGTCGTTCTTACAGACTTAAATGACGCTGCTGCAGCTGAGGGAACCGCAGAAGCTATTGCAGAAGCTGAAGAAAAATTAGTTTCCGGTGATTTACATGTATTTGATACAACAACATTCACTGTAGATGGCGCTGCTTTGGATTCCTACATGGCAGATGTGGATACAGATGCAGATTACACACCAGATACCGAAGTAATCTCTGACGGATATTTCCATGAATCCGAGATGCGGTCAGCTCCGTATTTCGATCTTCGTATCGACGGAATTACAACATTGAATGAAATGTTCTAAATTATTACATTCACCCAACCGGGCGGGGCATTGACTGCCCCGCCTTTCTATATTTACAGCATATAGGAGGAATTATGGAGGAACAAAAAAACGCGGCGATTGAGTTGCGCAACATTACGAAAACCTTTGGAAAAGTCGTTGCGAATAAAAATGTCAGCCTTTGTGTGAACCGCGGCGAAATCCTTTCCATACTCGGAGAAAACGGCAGCGGAAAAACAACCCTGATGAATATGATTTCAGGTATCTATTTCCCGGACGAAGGTCAGATCTTTATTGACGGTAAGGAAGCAATCATCGCTTCTCCAAAGGATGCCTTTGATTATAAAATCGGTATGATTCACCAGCATTTTAAACTGGTAGATGTATTTTCGGCGACAGAGAATATTGTACTGGGCTTTGAAGAAGAGGGCGGTTACAATATCCGCCGTTCAGCCGAACGTATTCTTGCGATCAGTGAACAATACGGTTTTCATTTAGACCCGATGAAAAAAGTATATGAGATGTCTGTTTCCGAAAAGCAGATGGTGGAGATTATTAAAGTATTGTACCGGGGCGCAGATATTTTGATTCTGGATGAGCCGACGGCAGTCCTGACGCCACAGGAGACCCGGAATTTGTTTGATATTCTGCGGCGTATGCGTGAAGACGGAAAGGCAATTGTCATTATTACCCACAAACTTCATGAGGTCCTGTCGTTGTCCGACCGTGTGTCGGTTCTCAGAAAGGGCGAATATATCGGCACGGTGGAGACTGCAAAGACAAACGAAGCGGAGCTCACCGAAATGATGGTCGGCAAGAAAGTCTCATTGAATATTGAACGTAGTGAACCGGAGAATCCAAAGGAACGTTTAGTAGTCCGCAATGTTAATTGCAGAGACAGGAACGGTGTGCAGATATTAAAGGATGTGTCTTTTACAGCGCGTTCCGGAGAAATTCTCGGTATTGCCGGTATCGCGGGAAGCGGACAGAGGGAGCTTCTGGAAGCGATCGCCGGACTTCAGGCGCTTCAGAGCGGTGAAATCTTTTACTATGATCCGGAGACGGGAGAAGAGAGCAATTTAAGAGATAAAACGCCGCTGCAGATTCGGGATATGGGTGTGCGTTTGTCTTTTGTTCCGGAGGACCGTCTTGGCATGGGACTTGTGGGCAATATGGATATTACGGACAATATGATGCTTCGGAGTTACCGCAGCGGCAAATCGGTTTTTGTTAAGCGTAAGCCGCCGAGGGACCTGGCCCAGCATATTATCGAGCAGTTGGATGTTGTTACGCCAAGTGTTAATACGCCGGTACGACGACTTTCCGGCGGTAATGTACAAAAGGTGCTTGTAGGCCGTGAGATTGCCGCATCACCTACGGTGTTAATGGCTGCTTACCCGGTCCGGGGATTGGATATCAATTCTTCCTATCTTATTTATAATTTGCTGAATCGGCAGAAAAAAGCGGGCGTCGCCGTAATTTTTGTCGGAGAAGACCTGGATGTGCTGTTGGAACTTTGCGACCGCATCATGGTCATTGGTTCTGGTAAAATAACAGGAATGGTCGATGGACGGACGGCAACAAAAGAACAGATTGGTTTACTGATGACAAAAACAGATGGAGGGGAGACGCATGAGTAAAAAGAAACATGAGCCGAAGTTTCATATTGCCAAGCGAGACGCGCTTGACTGGTGGAAATCCTGGCTGATTCGAATCTGCGCAGTTGCGGCTGCCCTGATCGTATGCGCATTGGTGACGGTGGTTCTGACAGGAGAGAATCCAATTGGTGTTTATGTAAAGATGTTTGAGGGAGCCTTCGGAACAAAACGGAGAATATGGAGTCTGGTCCAGAATATTGCGATGCTTTTGTGTGTGTCTCTCGCAGTGACACCGGCATTTAAAATGCGGTTTTGGAATATCGGCGCCGAGGGCCAGGTACTGGCAGGAGGACTTGCCACAGCGGCCTGTATGATTTTGTTCGGCAACAAGCTGCCGAGTGTCGCACTGTATGCTTTAATGATCATCACCAGTTGTCTGGCCGGCGCTGTCTGGGCGGTGATTCCGGCATTTTTCCGGGCAAACTGGAAGACAAATGAGACGTTGTTTACACTGATGATGAATTATATTGCAATTCAGCTTGTATCCTATTTCACCTATATCTGGTCCGTACCAAAGGGATCCGGACAGATTGGCGTTATTAATCAGTCGACTCGTAGCGGATGGATGCCGTCTTTGGGCGGATATGATTATCTGCTGAATATTTTGGTGGTGGCGGGTTTGACGGTGTTTATGTTCGTCTATCTGCGCAGCAGTAAGCAGGGTTATGAAATTTCTGTTGTAGGTGAGAGTGAGAATACGGCCCGGTATGTGGGAATCGATGTAAAGAAGGTTATTATCCGTACAATGCTTCTTTCGGGTGCAATCTGCGGAATTGCAGGCCTTCTGTTAGTCAGCGGAACGGACCATACGATTACAAGAGACACAGCGGCCGGCCGTGGATTTACAGCTATTATGGTTTCCTGGCTTGCCAAATTTAATCCTCTGTATATGGTTCTGACATCCTTCCTGATTGTTTTTCTTCAGAAGGGAGCTATAGAGATATCAACGACTTTTGGATTGAACAGTTCATTTTCTGATATCCTGACAGGAATTATTATTTTCTTTATCATAGGAAGTGAATTTTTTATTAATTATACAATTAAGGTTCACAATTCTAAGAAAGGGGAGAAAGAATCATGATAGCATCTTTTATTCAACGTGCGGTTGTTCAGGGAATTCCGCTTTTATTTGGTTCTACCGGAGAGATCATCACTGAAAAGTCCGGTAATCTGAATCTGGGAATTCCGGGAATCATGTATGTGGGCGGAATCAGTGGTGTCATCGGCGCATTTATGTATGAACGTTCTCTGGCGGATCCATCTGCAATGAATCCATTTCTGGCAGTGATTATCCCCCTTTTGACCTGTGTGCTGGGGTCATTATGTATGGGATTGATTTATTCCCTTTTGACTGTAACTCTTCGAGCTAATCAGAATGTAACGGGTCTTGCCCTTACTACTTTTGGAACCGGTTTTGGTAACTTTTTTGGCGGTTCTCTGATCAAGCTGGTGAAAAGTGACATGCCATCCATTAGTTTGACTGCCACAAGTAACTGCTTTCGGACAACATTGCCATTTGCAAACAAATTTGGTCCGGTGGGACAGGTGCTGTTTTCCTACAGCTTTCTCGCCTATGTGGCCATCGTACTGGCTTTGATCACGTCTTATGTGTTGGGTCGAACCCGTGTGGGTCTTCATCTTCGGGCGGTCGGTGAAAATCCGGCGACGGCAGATGCGGCCGGTATTAATGTCAACCGGTATAAATACGTAGCCACTTGTCTTGGCAGTGTGATCGCAGGACTGGGCGGTCTGTATTATGTTATGGATTATGCCAACGGCGTCTGGTCCAATGATGGTTTTGGTGACCGGGGATGGCTTGCCATTGCTCTGGTTATTTTCGCTATCTGGAGACCAAATCTGAGCATCCTGGGTTCCATCTTGTTTGGCGGTCTGTTTATTATATATAATTACATTCCAAATCTGGGAATGAGTGATCAGGAGTTATTCAAAATGCTTCCATATGTCGTAACCATCATTGTACTGATCATTATCAGTATTCGGGAAAGCCGGGAGACACAGCCTCCGGCCCATCTTGGCATATCATATTTCCGTGAAGAGCGATAAAATGTGAGAAATATTATAATGGAGGGTGCTTTCGGGTAAAAAACGAAAGCACCCTCTCGCTGTATAACGAGTTTAGTCAGCGCAGGAATAATTGCAAAGCTCCATTCAGACACCCCCTATCGAGTTCGTCCGGTCTCCAACACACGGATATAGTGGTTGGCTTCCCGAAGAACATGGTCTGCCAACAGAGGCAGTATAATCGAGGAAATCTGACAGTCGAGAATCCCCTTTGCTCCGGCGGCTTTAAAGTCTCGGTATTTCAGGGTTTCTTTTAATGCCTTTTCCGTCATCCGGTTGGCCCGGCGATCCTGGCGGCAGGCTGTCTCGAGAAGCTGCGCATACTTTTTAGAAAAATCATCGGCAGTTTCAATAAGTGCTGTTTCGGATGGGTCCAGAAGACCCCGGATAAACCAGGCATGCTCCATCATAATTTGATTCCAGAAGGCCTCAGTTTCATAGAGATTCTGGTAGCAAATATTCCTGTTTGACGTAATCCGCATTAAAATGTCCCGGTACAGTCTGGCTTCACGCATAATGTGTTCGATAAGGAGCGGGTAATTGGCTGTGTAAAGCTGGCAGTGATTCACTTCACACAGAATGCGTTCCTTAAAGCGGATAAATCCATTTAACAGTTCATGGGCGCGTTCATTTATACAGGAAACCGGTTCATACAGTGGCTGGTTTTCTTCACAGAGACAGCCATAGTGCAGCGCCTGCGTTTTTTTTGAAATTTTGCTGTCGATGGCGATACCGCTTAAAGCCTCGGTCTTGCGTTCTGCGGGGATCGTGAATTCAGTAATCAGTTCATTGGAATTTAAAACGGATTCATGGACATTTCCGGCAGAAATTTTGAGAGTATCATTTAAAAGTTCTTCAAATTTCCGGAGAAAATATTCGGCTTCTTCTATAAAATCTTTTTCACAGCAAGGAAAACCTGCTTTCAGAAAAAGAGCGTGTTCCTTCATGATTCTTGCGAAAAAAAGATGGGTTTCTATTGAAAGAGTGACATAATCTCTCATAAACATTTATACCTTTTTAAATTGGTTTCCTTATAATATATGTGGTATCAGGGGAAGGGGTACGAGAGAAACAGGATTCAGAATTCAAAAAAGCCCCGGGCTGATTTCCAGGGCTTTACAGTTCGATATTATTTCATCTTTATGAAAAAAATAGCGTATCCTGAAGGTTTTCTTTTCGGATACGCTGTATGCAGTTGATGGGAGTTGAACCCACACGAGTATTACCTCACTAGAACCTGAATCTAGCGCGTCTGCCATTCCGCCACAACTGCATTCGCTACAATATTATGTTTGCGACTTTTTTATATTATCAAATAATTAAAAAATAATCAAGTGTTTTTTATAAAAAACTTTTGATAACTTTTAACATTTTTCCGGTTCCGGGTAGGTTTCGCCAAAAAGTTCTACAGTCATAGACTGGATCTTCTGAGGAAGTTTTGGAGCATCCATGCGGTTTGTTGGTACAGTAGCGATTTTATCGACCACGTTCATACCCTGAATGATCTTTCCGAAAGCAGCATAAGCACCGTCAAGATGCGGAGCAGCCTGATGCATGATGAAGAATTGGGAACCTGCTGAGTTCGGCATCATCGTGCGGGCCATGGATAATACGCCTGCATCGTGTTTCAGGTTGTTTTCAAAACCATTCTGTGAAAATTCACCGCGAATGGAGTAGCCAGGGCCGCCCATGCCTGTGCCGTCCGGGCATCCACCCTGAATCATAAAGCCTTTGATGACACGATGAAAGATCAAGCCATCATAGTATCCTTTTTGTACAAGGGAGATGAAGTTATTTACTGTATTCGGAGCGATTTCAGGATAAAGTTCAGCCTTCATCACATCGCCGTTTTCCATAGTGATCGTAACAATTGGATTTGACATGATAAATCCACCTTTCTTTTATAATTTCCACTTTCATATTGTAGCTGAAATTCCATAGGAAGTAAAGGCTTTTCATTGAATAAACAGATAAAATGTTCTATAATATGAGCATATCAGAATTTGAGGAGGGAACTTGAAAATGGCCATTCTTGCGGTAAAAATCGACAATCTGGCGACGCTGCGGATGAACGAATTTTTTGATTATGCGGGACACTGTTGGGCCCTCAGCCGCAGCAGAGACGGGGAAGATGCGGTGGGCGCCGAGCTGGAAGATTTTTATGAGGGGACTGTGCGGAGCGGCCATATGGAAGGGGTTCCGGTGGTGTTTATTCATGGAGATCAGGCAGTTGGCTGGTATATATCGGCGACGGTCTATCGGTACATCCGTCATCCGTCCCTTTTTCTGGAGGGTAATATCTGTGCGGACACGAGAAATGTACGGCTGTTAAAACATTCGATATTTGTTGAAGGCCTGGAATTTTCACGGGATAAAAATTATCTGGTCATTGAAAGCGGAGATGAGAGATATTTCCCTTTGAAATCATTGATCAATGAAGACAGAGGACCCTTTGAGACTGTGGATTATGCAAAAACCATGGCGGATGACCGGGGAAAAAATGTGGGAAGAAAAGAACGGATCAGTCGGCTTTTGCAGAGATGCGAGATTTTTGCGGCTGAGATCATGGAAGACAGGTGCCAGGGGATTGGTACGGTGAAAGCACTGGCAGAGGCAGCTTTGGAAGTGACCCGGATGGAGGCGGATAATGTAAATGGCTGGTACTATCTGGCTATGGCTTATTACCAGCTTGGGATTGTGCGGAAGGGGTTGAAAGCAATCGATCGGGCAATCCGTCTGGAACCGGATGGGGACGATCTGCTGGTCATGAAAGGAAATCTTCTGGTGAGCAATAGTTGTCTTGAAGAAGCGCTGCGGTGTTATGAAGAGGCTTATGCCATCCATCCGGCGGAAAGTTATCTCATAATGGCGGGGCGGGCCTGCGCCTGCATGGGCAATCCGGTGGCAGCGGAGCGGTATTATCAGAAGGTAAAGGATCCGGAGATTTTAAAAGCATTTGAAATTCGATTGGGTAAAAAGAAATTAATTTAGGGAATGGGACAGGGGGCAGTGACATGGAAAAGTATATGATGGCATTGGATCAGGGAACGACGAGTTCCCGGTGTATTTTGTTTAATAAGGCCGGAGAAATTGTCAGTGTGGCTCAGCAGGAGTTTTCGCAGATTTATCCAAAGGCCGGATGGGTGGAACACGACCCGCTGGAGATATGGACAACACAGATGAGCGTGGCTATTGCGGCGATGGGCAAAGCCGGAGTGACGGCGGAAAATATTGCGGGTATTGGAATTACGAATCAGAGAGAGACAACGGTGGTATGGGATAAGCATACCGGCCTTCCCGTATATAATGCCATTGTCTGGCAATGCCGGAGAACGTCGGAATATATCGACTCGTTGAAAACAAAAGGTTATGATCAGGACATTCTGGAAAAGACCGGTCTGATCGCGGATGCCTACTTTTCGGGAAGCAAGATTAAATGGATTCTGGAAAATGTGGAAGGCGCCAGAGAATCGGCAGAAAATGGCGATTTGCTTTTTGGAACCATTGATACGTGGCTCATCTGGAAACTGACCGGTGGAGAGATTTTTGTGACAGATTATACGAATGCGTCCCGGACCATGCTCTACAACATTCATGAGTTGTGTTGGGATGAAGAAATCCTGGCAGTGATGAATATTCCAAAGAGTATGCTGCCGGAGGTAAAGCCTTCCAGTCATGTTTACGGGTATACAAATGAGGGCATTCTCGGAGGAAGGATTCCGATCAGCGGTATTGCGGGAGATCAGCAGGCGGCTCTGTTTGGCCAGTGCTGTTTTGAACCGGGAGAAGCAAAAAATACATACGGTACGGGCTGCTTTTTATTAATGAATACGGGTAAGGAAGCGGTGACTTCAAAAAGAGGTCTTTTGACGACGATTGCGGCCAGTGCAGACGGCAGCGTAAATTATGCACTGGAAGGAAGTATTTTCATGGCCGGCGCAGCAATCCAATGGCTTCGGGACGAAATGCGGATGATCAAATCGGCCGGAGATTCGGAAGAATATGCTTTGGCGGTGGAGGATTCCAATGGTGTTTATGTGGTTCCGGCCTTTACCGGTCTGGGGGCGCCCTACTGGGATCAGTATGCCAGAGGAACGGTGGTTGGCTTGACCCGGGGCGTAAAAAAAGAACATTTTATCCGGGCTACGCTTGAATCCCTGGCCTATCAGACCTACGATGTGTTAAAGGCAATGGAAGCGGATTCGGGAATTACACTGTCGGCTCTGAAGGTGGACGGCGGAGCCTGTGCGAATAACTTCTTGATGCAGTTTCAGGCGGATATACTAAACACGCCGGTGCATCGGCCGGAATGCGTGGAGACAACGGCGCTGGGCGCTGCTTATCTGGCCGGCATTGCCGTAGGTTATTGGAAGGATACGGAAGATATTAAGGAAAACTGGAAGCTTGCCCGGACTTTTACGGCGGATATGGAAGAAAGCAGCAGAGAAAAGGCTGTTTTCGGCTGGCATGAAGCGGTAAAACGGTCTTATGGATGGGCAAGATAGCGTAGGAAAGGGGAGTGTGACATGACGTTAAAAGAATTGGTTCAACAGTCAGATAATATTGTGTTTTTTGGTGGAGCCGGCGTATCTACAGAGAGTGGTATCCCGGATTTTCGAAGTGAGACAGGAATTTATAATACAATCAAACGATATAAACGGTCGCCGGAAGAGATATTATCCCATTCCTTTTTTGTAGCCCATCCGGATATATTTTATGATTTTTATAAAAGTACCATGCTCTATCTGGATGCAAAGCCAAATGCAGCCCATCTGGCGCTGGCAAGACTGGAAGAAATGGGTAAACTGAAAGCCGTTGTTACCCAGAATATCGATGGATTGCATCAATTAGCCGGAAGTAAGCGGGTTTATGAGGTTCACGGTACGGTACACCGGAATTATTGTATGCGCTGCCATGAATTTTATGACACAGAGTATATTTTAAAGGCGGACGGTATTCCGAGATGTGAAAAATGCGGCGGTATGATCAAACCGGATGTGGTCCTGTATGAAGAAGGGCTGGATGAAATGACAATTACAGCCAGTATTCACGCCATTCAGAAGGCTGACGTACTCATCATTGGCGGAACTTCTTTGAATGTTTATCCTGCGGCGGGTTTTATACAGTATTACAGGGGAGATAAGCTGGTGCTGATCAATAAGAGCGAAACGCCGTATGACAGAAAGGCAAATTTATTGATTCATGATAGTATTGGTAAAGTATTAGGAGATGTACTTAGTGATTAAAAAGCAGAATTTTTATTTCAAATCAACAAATAAAGAAACAAAGGTTCATGGTATATGCTGGATTCCTGAGAATGGGAAGGTAAGAGCTGTCCTCCAGATCGTTCACGGAATGGTAGAGTATGTGGACAGATATGATGATTTTGCACGGTTTTTGTGTGCGCAGGGTATTGCAGTTGTTGGAGACGATCATCTGGGTCATGGTGATTCGGTGGCTTCGCAGGACGACTGGGGATATTTTGGCGATAATGGTTTTGAGTGTATCGTCAATGATGTTCGTAAAATACAAAAACAGTTTAAAAAACGTTTTCCGGGAGTGCCTTACTACATTCTCGGACACAGCATGGGCTCTTTTTTAACACGCTATTTTCTGATCCAATATGGAAAAGAGGTAGACGGGGCGATTATTATGGGAACGGGTTACCATTCCGTGCCTGTTGCTGTTTTTGGGAAAGGGCTTACCCGGGTCATGGCTGCGGTGAAGGGATGGAAGTATCGCAGCAGGTTTGTCAATAAGATGGCTTTTGGTTCCTATAATAAAGGCTTCACTCCGGCCCGGACAGATTTTGACTGGATAACCCGGGATGAGGCAATGGTGGATGCCTATATTGCCGAACCGAGATGTCAGTTTGTGTTCACACTCAATGGTTATCATGAGATGTTTAAAGGACTTGCCTTCATTGCTCAGAAAACAAATCTTAAAAAGATGCCGAAGCAGCTTCCGGTGCTGTTTATTTCCGGAGGAGACGATCCGGTGGGAGGTAAGGGGCAGGGAGTTCAGAAGGTTTATGACATGTTCGTTCTGGCAGGAATGGAAAATATGGACATTATTTTCTATGAAGGCGGACGGCATGAAATTTTGAATGAGATTAATCGTAAAGAGGTTTATGATGATCTGTATGACTGGCTGAATAAGGAAATTTCGTTAAAACATTGAAAATACAGGGGAATTAGTGTAAAATAAGATGGATATCGTGTGAAGAAAAAGTCAGTTAGTGTACAGGAGGATAGAAGATGGGCTTATTTGGTAAAAAGAAGGATTTTTGGGATGAAGTCGATGATTCATCTATGAAAGAATCCGGATCTCAGACTTTATCAGAAGAGGAAGAGGCGGATATCCGGAGAGAACTGGATGAAATGGAGGATGACGGATGGCATCCGACTCGAAGCACGCCGCTGAAGGCTGTAGCCCGGATTTTCTTATTTATAGCAGCGGCTGTGATGTGTATTTCCGGATATGCGGTATATACATATTTTAGTAATGGCGGCAGTATGTCGTCCGAACCGGATTATTATCACAGCAGTTTCTTTGGCGAGGAATACCAGAGGAATATGGTTCAACTGCTTCATTTAGTTCAGGCCATAGAAACCCGTGGCGAAATATCCGGAAACGAATTGGAACAGGCCAATCAGGATCTGATAAAAAATTATATGAATGTGGATGGAAACTTCTCTTTTGCCGTATATGATGCGGATGATCATGAAGTGATCGTCAGCAGTGAAGATGCGGTAAATCGGATTGAGGCCAGCCATTATTTTGTGAAACTTGATTCGACAGAAGGCCAGTTCAACCTGAGTACAGGTATGAATAATGATGCCTTTGATGAGGCTGCCTGGAAGGAAGAATTGATGTCCTGCAGCGGAACTTATACAATCTATGCGGCGGTGGATAACGAGCTTACATCGACTGCCGATGGATTTTACGAAAGCTATCAGGATTTCAAGGATTTAAATTCTGTCTTTGGAATTGCAAAGATCGCGATCATTGTGTCAGCGGTCATTTTCCTGATTTTATTGATTTTCTCGATTATTGCAACAGGAAATGTCAGTGGTTATCCGGATATTAAGTTATCCTGGTTTGATAAGATTTTTACAGAAATCTCCATCATACTTATTGTGGCCTTTGGCGGAGGCAGTATTTACGGTGCCTGGTATCTGCTTGGCACGACCTACAGTTTCCGGCTGATTGCAGCCGGTGCGGCGCTGGTGCTGGCTTATATTTTCCTGATACGGGGATATTTTAGTATCGTCCGCCGGATAAAAGCGGGAACTTTTATCAGCAATATGCTGATTTATCGAATTTTTGAGGTAATAGGAAATTTTCCTGTAGTACCGAGAGTTTTGTTGATCATTTTGCTGCTTGTTCTGTTGAACGGAGCTTTGGTGTTTGCGTTATTTAAACTG
The DNA here is from genome assembly GCF_004340975.1 of Frisingicoccus caecimuris. Taxonomy (GTDB): domain Bacteria; phylum Bacillota; class Clostridia; order Lachnospirales; family Lachnospiraceae; genus Frisingicoccus; species Frisingicoccus caecimuris. Next base: position 93,110 of record NZ_SLXA01000004.1, on the reverse strand, counting down.
GATGCTTTTGAGCTCTTTGGAATTCCGGTTGTATATGTGCTTGTACCGATCGTGTTTGTCCTGGAAAATATCTGCTTTATCAGTTGGGTTATTCGTAAAGGAAACTCGGAATACGAAGATGATGCGGATGAGGAAGATAGCGAGGAAGATGATGCGGAAGAGCATGAAGAAGTTCCAGAGACTTCCGTGCCGATGGGTGTCATCGGAGATACACGTCCGGCAAATGAAATGGAAGCGGACCTTGCAAAGGCGGCTGCCCTTGCAAAAGAGGCCCAGACACCTGTGGCGTCGGATGATTGGGAACATATGGATCTGGGCGCTTCGGTGGATATGGCGATTCATGCAGAAGGCGCTGACGATATAGGGCCGGAGATTAAAGAGTCGGAAAATGATCGCACGGTGATGCTGCCTAAAGAAGAGATTGCAAGTCTTCTCGACGGAACTGCCATGGTCAGAAATTCGGCGACATCCTTTGATTTTATTCAGTTAAATAAGGATATCCGTAAACTTCATCGGGGTATTCTGAAAGAAAACGGTATTGCAGTGACACTTAGAGCACCAGATAAACCGATTGTTCTGGAGATGAATAAAGAAGATATGTGGAAAGCTATTTCGATGATCTATGATAATCTGGAGCAGTATGCAGAGCCGGATTCCAGAGTATATGCAGAAATGTATACACAGGAAGGTAAGTTGATTTATATTGTAAAAAATGCGGTGAAAGCGGAAGCGGCGGAGGCAGCGAAAGCTGTGACAGCTCCGGGAGCCGAGTTGATCGGCGGGTTGAAAACTGCAAAAGAGATTATTGAGAAGAATCATGGGAAATTTGTTGTTGCAATGGACGGCAATATTTTCAAAACAGGTATTCTGATTAATATGGTACAGGAATAGTAGGAAGGCGCTGGCTTGAATTGTTTCATATGAAGGATTCGGACAGCGCCTTCGTTTTATAATTATGAAAGAGGGGAGAATAATGATATTACATTATCCATGTCCAAACTGCGGTGCAGAGATGACCTATGACATTAAAAAGGGGAAACTGCACTGCGGACACTGTTCTGGAGAAATAGCACTGAGTTCGATCATACAGCAGAGTACATCCTGGACGGCTGAGGGAGGAACTTCAACTGAAATTGATGGAAAAATATTGGCAGGTGCGGAATATCATTGTCCGAACTGCGGCGGTCTGATGATTACAAAGGATAAAGAAACATCGACGATGTGTGCCTATTGTGGTGCACCGATGATTCTTACGGATCGATTGACCGGAAAAAGGCGTCCGGCAAAATTGCTGCCTTTCCAGTTGGACCGTCAGGATGCGGAAAAAGCCTTTCGCAAATGGTGTCGGAATGGGCGGTTTGCGCCAAAGGGTTTTACATCGGCGGAAAATATTCAGCGTTTGAAGGGGATGTATATTCCCTACTGGTTATTTCAATTTGATACCCGGGTGGATATATCTGCCCAGGCAACGAATGTGCGGATATTCCGTCAGGGAGACTATCAGGTGACGGAAACTGAATTTTACGATATCCAGCGTGCCTATAAATTACAGTATAAGGATATTCCTCTGGGTGCTTCGCGTCAGTTGGAAGATGGGGAAATGGCGAAGTTGGAACCGTTTAATTTTAACGAGTTAAAGACCTTTGATATGCCTTATCTGGCCGGTTTTGATTCATCAAGTTATGATTTTGATGATGGGGAGCTTTCACCATCGGCAAAGGATAAAGTCAGGAAATATGCCGGGGACTATGCACAGGGAGCCGTTTCCGGTTATTCAACGGTCCATCTGAACGGGCATACGGTGAATTTTGAACGGGAGGAAGAGGCGTTTATTTTCGTTCCCATCTGGTTTGTGGATTATAATTATCATGGCAAGGTTTACAAATTTATGATGAACGGACAGAATGGCCGGATTGCGGGGACGCCGCCGACCAGCAGAGGGAAAATGGCCGTATGGTGGGCAGGAATTTCCGCCGTATTATTTATAATCACTTTCATTGGTTCAATGATATAGAATTCAGGGTATGGAGGAAAATGATGTGAAAAAATTATATACATATTTATTGTTGGCGATGATATGGTCCTGTGCTCTGTTTGGATCTGCTGGAATAAGGGCGCTGGCCGACGATGCCTATGTGGGTATCTTTGATGATGCGGGCATTTTGGCGGAAGACCAAAAAACGGGACTTTCGTCACAGATACAGGCGCTGGAGGCGGAGTATGAGATTCACCTGATGATCGTTACGACCGAGGATACGCAGGGCAAAGAAGTCGCGGATTATGCCGATGATTTCTTTGAAGATCATAATGGCGCCGGCACATCCGGCGCCGGTCTGCTATTATTGATCGATATGCAGCACAGTGAGCTGTATATATCTACCAGTGGAGAAGATATCATACATACCTTTACGGACAGCCGTCTGGACAGTATAATGGATGATATATATGACGAGGCGGTCAATCATAATTTTTATGGAAGCTGTCAGCAGTTTTTGACCGGAGTCGATCATGTCCTCGGCGGACCAGAAACGTCGGATACAACAGATGAAACAGAAAGTGAAAAAGAGCCGCGCTTACTGGGAAATGTTTTAGATGAGGCCGTATTACTTACGGAAAGTGAAGTGGGAAAGCTGGAACAGAGAATCGGAGAATTGGAGTCAAAGACGGGGTTTCGAGTCCTGATCACGACGACAAACAGTACCGGGGGCAAAACAAGCCGTGATTATGCGGAGAATTTTTTCAAGAACCATAACGACAGTGGCAGAGTGCGTAATGGGCTTGTCTATCTGATTAATATGGAAGCTCGGGAAATTTATGTGTATGCCGCGGGAAATTCTGTTATGGAATCATTCTCTGAAGCAAATATTGATAAAATGCTTGATCGTATTTATAAGAAGGTCGGAGATGGCAAGTATTATAAAAGCTGTGATGTATTTTTAGATAATGTAGAGAGATATGGTGTGGAAGGCGGAAATAAATTAACAGCAGGCAGACTGCTTCTGCAGCTCGCTGCCTGTATGATCGTCGGGGCAGTCATCGTATTTTTCCTGGCCAGGAACCGGGGCGGCAAAGTCGTTGCCGGAGTCAATAATTATTTTGTTGCCGGTGGGGCCAATGAAATTTTGCACCGGGATCAGTTTATAAATCGGACAGTGACTCGTCAGAGAATTAAGTCGGATGATGACGATAACTCCCGGGGTGGCCGGAGCAGTGGAGGAAGTTCCGTTCATCGGAGCAGAAGCGGGACAATGCATGGTGGTTCGGGACGAAGCTTCGGCGGCGGAAGCAGAGGCGGCGGACGAAAGTTTTGATATTAGGGTGTTTTAATTTAGAAAAGGATGAGGTATAATATCCACAAATTAATCAGGAGGGAAGCAATATGAATATCACAAATGACATTAAATATGTAGGCGTGAACGACCACAAAATTGACTTATTTGAGGGCCAGTACGTTGTTGAGAATGGAATGGCATACAATTCTTATGTGATCATAGATAAAAAAATAGCGGTCATGGATTCGGTTGACGTTCACTTTACCCACGAATGGCTGGATAATATTGAAAATGCAACAGGGAGAAAGGCACCGGATTATTTGATCGTACAGCATATGGAGCCGGATCATTCGGCGAATATTGTCAATTTTATGAAACTTTATCCGGAGGCGAAGGTCGTAGCCAGCGCAAAAGCCTTTGCAATGATGGAACAGTTTTACGGGGATGAATTTTCTGACCGGCAGATCATCATTAAAGAAGGCGATACACTCTCTCTTGGAACTCATGAACTTTCTTTTGTAGCGGCGCCGATGATTCACTGGCCGGAAGTGATGATGACTTATGATGCCCATGATAAAGTATTATTCTCCGCAGATGCTTTTGGTAAGTTCGGAGCTTTGGATGTGGAAGAGGACTGGGCCTGTGAGGCACGTCGTTATTACTTTGGTATCGTAGGAAAATATGGTACTCAGGTTCAGAATCTGCTAAAAAAAGCGGACAAACTGGATATACAGACGATTTGTCCGCTCCATGGACCGATGCTGTCAGAGAACCTTGGCTATTATCTGAACTTATATAATACATGGTCTTCCTATGGTATTGAGACAGAAGGCATTGTTATTGCATATACATCGATTTATGGGAATACAAAAAAAGCAGTAGAAATTCTGGCAGATAAGCTTCGCGCGAAGGGCTGCCCAAAGGTTGTTGTCAATGACTTGGCCCGTTGTGATATGGCAGAAGCTGTGGAGGATGCCTTCCGTTACGGCAAGCTGGTTCTTGCCACGACCACGTACAACGCAGATATCTTTCCGTTTATGAAAGCGTTTATCGATCATTTACTGGAACGCAATTTCCAGAACCGGAAAATCGGTATGATTGAGAATGGCTCTTGGGCGCCGATGGCAGCCAGAGTGATGAAGAAAATGCTGGAAGGCTGTAAGAATACATCGTTTACGAATACGACAGTTTCCATCAAATCTGCATTGAATGAGGACAGCAATGCTCAGTTAGAGGCCATGGCCGAGGAACTTTGTAAGGATTATCTTGCTCAGAAGGATGAGACGGCAAATAAAAATGATATGACGGCACTTTTCAAGATTGGATATGGTCTTTATGTGGTCACATCCAACGATGGTACAAAGGATAATGGTCTTATTGTAAATACGGTATCCCAGGTTACGGATAATCCAAACCGCGTTGCCGTCTGCATTAATAAAGCCAATTATTCGCATCATGTCATTAAGCAGACCGGCATTATGAATGTGAACTGTCTGTCCACGGAGGCGCCGTTCAGCGTGTTCCAGAACTTTGGATTTCAGAGCGGCCGGACGGCGGACAAGTTTGCGGATATTGAGCCGCTGCGTTCCGATAACGGGTTGGTATTTTTGCCGAGATATATTAACGCTTTTATGTCTTTGAAGGTAGAACAGTATGTGGATTTCGATACTCACGGAATGTTTATCTGCACAGTGACAGAGGCGAGGGTGATTTCCGATGTGGAGACAATGACTTATAATTATTATCAGAGTAATGTTAAGCCAAAACCGGAAACAGAAGGTAAAAAAGGTTTTGTCTGCAAAGTATGCGGTTACATTTATGAAGGGGATGTACTTCCGGACGATTTCATTTGTCCGTTATGTAAGCATGGTGCAGCAGACTTTGAACCCATCGGATAAAAAATAACAAGGCTGTGAGGATGCGCTGGTTATTCAGCAGTTCCTCACAGCCTTGTTTTTTAATTTACGCGAAGCAACGAGCCAAACGGACATGCTTGCATGTCCGCTTGGCGACTGCCGTGATAACGAGCGAAACTCGCTAAGCGTGTTTCGTCTCGTTGTCTTCGAAGTTATGAACGTGGTCGAGAAGTTCATTTTTCAATTCCCAGAGAGGTTTTGAAAGATCGACATAGACCTCCTGAGGGTTGACCAGACGGCGGGATTCATCCCACAGCGTTTCTAATTCCCCGGCGCAGTAATCCCGGATATCCATGACCGCAGGGGATTCATAAACACAGCGGCCGTTTTCGAAGATTGGAACGAGCAGTTCGCGAACGGTATAAGTTCCGCCCCGCAGCCAGGTTTTTTTCCATGTGGAAATCGGATCAAAAATCATCAGTGTGATATCTGAGTCGTAGGTTTCATTGGATAAGGCGATTAAATCGGCACGAATCTTTCCGGTCTTTTTATCATAAAGACGAAAGACGGTTTTGTTTCCCGGATTTGTTACCTTTTCGATATTCTCTGAAACTTTAATCTTTGGAATGAAGTTTCCGTTTTCGTCGGATACGGCAGCCAGTTTGTAAACACCGCCGAAAGCCGGACAGTTTTTGGACGTGATCAGGTTGGTACCTACGCCCCAGGAGGTGATCTTTGCACCCTGAGTATGAAGACTGTCGATCAGATATTCATCCAGATCGCTGGAAGCGGAGATGATGGCATCGGTATGACCGGCCTCGTCCAGCATCTTTCGGGCCTGTTTGGACAGGTAAGCCAGATCGCCGCTGTCCAGACGGATACCGTAAAGTTTTGAGTGGATGCCTTTGGCTTTCATTTCATCAAAGACCTGAATGGCATGAGGCACACCGGATTTTAAAGTGTCATAGGTATCGACCAGAAGCAGACAGTTATCCGGGTAAAGACCGGCATAATTGCGAAAGGCTTCCAGTTCGGTTTTAAAGCTCATGATCCAACTGTGCGCATGAGTGCCCTTCACCGGAATATCGAACATCTGGCCAGCCAATACGTTGGAGGTTCCAACACAGCCGCCGATGACCGCGGCGCGGGCACCATAGGTTCCGGCATCCGGGCCCTGGGCACGACGCAGGCCAAATTCCATAACACCTCCGCCAGCCGCATAGACAACGCGGGCCGCTTTCGTACAGATAAGACTTTGATGGTTAATAATATTCAAGATAGCGGTCTCTACAATCTGGGCCTCCATGATCGGGGCGATGACCTTAAGCAGAGGCTCTTTCGGAAATACAACGGTACCTTCAGGGATGGCGTATATATCGCCGGTAAAACGGAAATCTTTTAAGTATTCAAGAAAGTCTTCCTGAAAGAAACCGGTGGAGCGCAGATAGTTAATGTCTGTTTCATCAAAATGCAGTCCTTCAATATATTCAATGACCTGAGCCAGGCCTGCGGTGATTGAATAAGCCGCATCTTCCGGATTGGAACGATAAAAGACATCAAAGATGACCGTTTCGTTGGTTTTATTTTTAAAATACCCCTGCATCATGGTCAATTCATATAAATCGGTTAATAACGTTAAGTGTGATGTATCCATAATAATATATAATACCTTTCCGTATATAGTTTTAACAAATTATACCGCGCTACAAGAAAAAATGCAAATTTTTTAGAATCTGGTTGACAAACATGATAATGTTTGTTATATTACATATATAACAAACATAACAATGATAATATTCCTAAGAAGGAGGTATGTTCTATGGATTTTAATAAATATACTCAGAAATCTCTGGAGGCAGTGCAGTCTTGCCAGAGTCTGGCTCTTGAATACGGGAACCAGGAGATAGATCAGATTCACCTGCTATATGCGTTGTTGAATAAAGAAGACAGTCTGATCGTTAAACTGATGGATAAGATGAATGTGAATACGGCCGGATTTGTTTATCAGACCGAAAAGGTACTGGCCGGACATGTAAAGGTCCAGGGCGGCCAGCAGTACATGAGCCAGGATCTGAGCCGGACCTTTACCCAGGCAGATAAAGAAGCCAGACAGATGGGCGACGAGTATGTTTCGGTGGAGCATTTGTTCCTGGCGCTGCTTGAAACAGCGAATAAGGAACTGAAAACCCTGTTTAAAAATTTCCAGATTCAGAGAAATGGATTTTTGCAGGCACTGATGGAAGTACGGGGGAACCAGAGAGTGACAACGGATAATCCGGAAGGCACTTACGACAGCCTGAGTAAGTATGGAGAAAACCTTGTAGAGAAAGCCAGAAATCAGAAATTAGACCCGGTGATCGGCCGTGACGGTGAGATTCGAAATATTATTCGGATTCTTTCCCGTAAGACGAAAAATAATCCGGTGCTCATTGGTGAGCCAGGTGTAGGTAAGACGGCGGTCATTGAAGGACTGGCGCAGCGTATCGTCCGGGGAGATGTACCGGATGGATTGAAAGATAAGCAGATTTTTTCACTGGATATGGGCGCTCTTGTAGCCGGGGCAAAATACAGAGGTGAATTTGAGGAGCGTCTCAAAGCCGTGCTTGAAGAAGTGCGCAAAAGTCAAGGACAGATTATTTTATTTGTGGATGAGCTGCATCTGATCGTTGGCGCAGGTAAGACCGACGGCGCTATGGACGCAGGGAATATGCTGAAACCGATGTTGGCCCGTGGTGAACTTCATTGTATCGGGGCCACTACCCTGGATGAATATCGCCAGTATATTGAAAAAGATAAAGCACTGGAGCGTCGTTTTCAGCCGGTAACGGTGGATGAACCGACGGTGGAGGATACGATCTCCATTCTCCGTGGCTTGAAAGAGCGGTATGAAGTCTTTCATGGTGTAAAAATTACGGACAGCTCTCTGGTGGCGGCGGCGGTATTATCAAACCGTTATATATCCGATCGTTTTCTGCCGGATAAGGCCATCGACCTGGTGGATGAAGCCTGTGCCCTGATCAAGACCGAACTGGATTCCATGCCGACGGAGCTGGATGAGATATCCAGAAAGATTATGCAGCTTGAGATTGAAGAGGCAGCTCTCAAGAAAGAGGATGACCATTTAAGTCAGGAGCGTCTGTCAGCTATTCAGAAAGAGATATCTGAATTTCGTGAAGATTTTCAGGTCAAGAAGGCTCAGTGGGAAGCGGACAAAAAGGATGTGGATCAGGTCCGTATCCTCAGAGAGCAGATAGAAAGTGTAAATAAAGAGATTGAAAAGGCCCAGAGAGAGTATGATCTGAATCGGGCTGCGGAACTACAATATGGTAAATTGCCGGAACTTAAACGTCAGCTTGAAGCTCAGGAGCAGAAGATTCATGGCGCAGAGGATTCTCTTGTGCGTGAGCAGGTAACGGAGGATGAAATTGGAAGGATTGTTTCCAGATGGACCGGAATTCCGGTAGCTAAACTGACGGAAAGTGAACGTCAGAAAACGCTGAATCTGGACAAAGAACTTCATAAGAGGGTCATTGGTCAGAATGAAGGTATCGATAAAGTTACAGAAGCGATCATACGTTCCAGGGCAGGGATTAAGGATGAGACAAAACCGATTGGTTCCTTTATGTTCCTTGGTCCTACAGGTGTAGGTAAAACCGAGCTGGCCAAGGCTCTGGCAGAAAGCCTTTTCGATGACGAATCGAATATCGTCCGTATCGATATGAGCGAATATATGGAGAAGTTTTCTGTATCTCGACTGATCGGAGCGCCTCCGGGATATGTAGGCTATGAGGAAGGCGGTCAGTTGACGGAGGCTGTGCGTCGGAAACCATATTCGGTCGTGCTCTTTGATGAGATTGAAAAAGCCCATCCGGATGTATTTAATGTACTGCTTCAGGTACTGGATGATGGTCGAATCACCGATTCACAGGGACGGACCGTTGATTTTAAAAATACAATTTTAATTATGACTTCCAATATTGGTTCTGGGTATCTGCTTCATGGCATCAACGAAGCCGGTGATATCGAAGCATCTGCAGAAGAACAGGTTATGAATGAACTTCGATCTCATTTCCGTCCGGAATTCCTGAACCGTTTAGATGAGATCATCATGTTTAAACCGCTGAGCAAAGACGATATCCACAGCATTATCGATATCCTGATGAAAAATCTTAATAGGCGTCTGGCAGATCGGGATATTTCCATTGAACTGGATTCTGCGGCAAAGGATTACATTATTGAACAGGGATACGATCCGGTTTACGGCGCGCGGCCATTGAAGCGTTTCCTTCAAAAACATGTGGAAACCCTGGCCGGAAGGCTTATTCTTTCCGATGCGGTGCTGCCGGGCGATGTCATTTTGATTCGCTATGATGGGGAAAAACTGACAGCAGGTGTAAAAGAAATGTAATGAGTTATAAACGGATTGCGGGCAAGAGGTCAAAGACTTCTTGCCTTTTTTCTGTTGAGATATGTCGATGGATAATGATTGAAACTGAACGAGTTTTTGTGATAATGTAGATATATCCAAGAGGCCCAAATGGGTATGTGTTTTTCAGAAGCTTTATTCAAAGCAAAATATCCAATAAAAGTTCTTTGACAATTTGAGAAGGCTTTACACGTTTAATTCTTTTCGATATAATAAAGATGTTGAACAATATTATTTATATTGAAAAGGCGGTGATTGAAAGTGAGTGTTGATATGAATGAAAAAGAAATGATAAATAATCTTATTGACAAATATACGGACTTACAGAGGATAAAAACAGCCGAAGATAGTGAAAAGGAGATAAATTACCAGTTACGGGTTTTAAAAGCAAAACTGGAATCTTTTGGTGTTATCACAAGTGATTTGGATATGAATTAGTAACAAAATAGTAAGCATAAATTAGAGTGTAAGGCTTTCTCACAGGACAAAGGCTTTACACTTTTCAAAAGGATTGATGGCAGAATGTCGGCTATTTTATTGGCGGATCAGTGGATGCCGCCTGAACTGCGATTGGAAGATCATCTGAACAGTCTTGGATACCAGGTAACTTCTGTTTCGGAAGCAGAGCTGGTGAATATGGTAAAGATGCATCCATTTGACATGATTATATGGGCAGTAGGGTCTTTGGGTGATAGCGAGAAAAAGATTTTCGATGAACTTCGGTTATTTTCAGATGTGCCGGTATTAGGAATTCGAATGAAAGGGATATCTGAACCTGAGGCAGAAGATGAGAAAAAATGGCTGGACACGGTGGTCGAGGTGCCTGTGGACAGTGAAAAGTTGAAAGAGTGTATGATATATTATTTGCGGGAAGCCTACAGGCGCTCCCATGATATGCGTCTGTATCAGTATAAGAGCCTGAAGATCAGTAATGGTTCTATTAAAAAAGCGGAGATAAATCAGAGAGCTCTGGATTTGACCGTTAAGGAATATATGATCCTGAGCCTTTTGATGCGTCACCGGAACCGGATTTACACAAAGGCAAGTTTGTATGAGGCCGTTTGGCGTCAGCCCTATACCGGAGATGATAATGCAGTGAAGATACATATCAGCAACCTGCGAAGTAAACTGAAAAAGGCAGACCCGAAGACTCGTTATATCGAAACTGTCTGGGGACAGGGATATCGAATGGGAGCTGTTGCAAAAGAAGATGAATAATCTGCTTTTGCAACAGCTCCATTTTTCATATTGTTTCATGCTGTTTATCAATATAAGGTTTTACGACCTTTATAAATTCATTTTTACGAGGCCACCACCAGTCGGCTTCCACCGAATCTTTAATAAATTCACCGGTTGGCGTATAGATTGGAAGTTTACCTTTGGGATATTCAACCCACTGGCAGAATTCATCATATCTGGTCTTAAAAAGCATCTCTGCACCCTGGATTTCAAATTCCGGGATTGGAAGTCTGAGTCGTTTTACATAAATCTGACAAAAGGCATTGTCATGATAATTGCCACTGTCAACAATCTGCCGGATATTTCCGACATGTTTTAAATATTCCGGAAGGAGTTTCAGGCCGAGTCGTTCCCTGGTAAGTGTGACAACGGCATGAGAAAAGGTTTCTTCCGGGTCGATGTGTCCGCTGACAGGAAGGTCATAAAGGCCGGGAAAAACATCCAGATCCTTCGAACGCTGGATAAAGTAAAGCCATCTTCCATCTGGTTCATCCCCATACATCCAGAGGTGGACAACCTGATGGAGCAGGCCGCGTGCGTGAACGACAGACCATTTTTCTGCGCCGATCAAATTAAACATATCATCATATATTTTAACAATATCATCTTTCTTTTGCATATCGGACTCCTTTATGTTCATCATCTATATTATTCAAAAAAATCAGAAACAAGTGCGTTGACCATTTTTCCGTCGGATCTGCCTTTTACAAGAGGCATGAGTTCTTTCATGATCTTGCCCTTATCTTTCGAAGTCGGTGCGGTCAGTCCGAGTTTATCCAGAACCTGCTGAATGGTTGCCTTGATTTCATCTTCTGTCATAAATTTCGGTGCAAATTCTTCATATACCCGGATACGGAATTTACATTGGTCAATGATATCGATGCGATCCGCCGGGGCAGAGTCCAGAGTTTCTTTTAATTGTTTGATTTCCTTTACTACAACTTCATTCTCCTCCGCTTCGGTCAAGTCGCTGCGCTTGTCGATGGCTTTGTTCTTTAAAGAGCCTAGAAGCATGGAAAGTGCATCCTTTCGTTCCTTATCTTTAGCCTTCATAGCGGCAACCATCTCGCCGCGAATCTGTTCGATCTTACTCATTAAAAATCCTCCCATCCTTATGTCATTGCTACAACCTTTATTATAGCACTTTAATGATTTTTGGGAAGGGAGGAAATCTGTTCTTTTTTTAGTTCAGAGATTAAATCAACAATCAATTGGAGTTGTTTATCGGAAAGTCCGTCGACACTCAGTTTCATATCATATTCCAATCCGAGCAGGTAGTCGGTGGTACAGCAGAAGATGTCCGATAATTTTATGAGCATATCAACGGAGGGAAAACGTTCTGCCTTTTCGTAGGAGCTGATCAGACTGGTAGACACACCAGCACGCTTCGCCAGTTGACTTTGATTCCAATAATATTTTAAGCGAAGTCCGCGGAGACGGTTTGCAAATTCAGACATATTTTACCCCCTTTTTGATAAAACTGAAAACAGAAGGATTTGTAACATATGTGTAAATAAATTACATAGTCAGTGTAACCATTAAACCAAAACTTTAGGTGGAAATAATTTACGCTGTTAGTGTAAAATAGAGGTATATTTGTGAAAAGAGAATTTAAAATGAAGAAAGCAAAGAAAAGTCTTGGGAAAAAAGAATATCAGTTTTCCAAATCATATTACCGAAGAAAGCGCGAACTGATAAAACGTATGTTTGGCGGGAAAACCGGTCGAAAAAATGGCATTTGCCATGGCAAAAAAAGCGATGATATACTATAATATAAAAATGACCGAGAAAGTAGTATGAACGGCGATGAACAGAGAAAATGGTAAAAAACTACGGCTTCAACAGCAGAAATTTATGGAGAAGCTGATTAGTGATACTGAGCAGGCCGTTGCAAGGATGCTATTTAAAATGACCAGCGATAAGCTGTTGGTAGAGGATGTGATGATCGCCACATGGACAACGGCGTGCCAAAAAGTTGATATACTGCTATGCCACGAAAATCCTCATGGATGGATCATGAAGGCAGCAAAATTTCATATGCTGAAAGAATTGGAGAAACGTCAACATATTGATGAACACGAAATGCTGGTGTTGGATAAACTGGAAACATATATGGTACAGGAAGCTCAGATCGAGCTGGAATTATCAGAAACGCTGAAAGCTTATTTAAATGAGGATGAGTACAGGGCGGTCATTCTGAGATATTTTTATGATACGGATTATTCGGATCTGGCTGAATATTTTCATATCAGTGAGAGCAGTGCGAGAAAACGAGTCAATAGGGCCATACATAAATTGAGAAAGGTGAGTCTGGATTTATGGCATGAATGACAGGCGGCCGGCATATAGTGTAGCAATAATAAAATTTGCAGGGAAACCTATGAAACGAGTAGTGGCGGTAATGGTGTTGATGGGCTTTTTAGTCCTGTCTGTTGTTTTTTACGGTCGTACATATTCACGGGTAGCGGCGGCGATTTCCAATGCTTCCGGTGGGGAGACAAAGCTTCGGGTGGTCATTGACCCTGGCCACGGAGGCAACGATCCGGGCGGCATAGGTGTATCAGGGGTACTGGAGAAGGATGTAAACCTTTCAGTAGCCCTATTTTTGAAAGCAAATCTGGAAGCACAGGGATTTGAGGTCATTATGACGCGAGATACGGATAAGGCATTGTACAGCAGTGAAAGTTCTTCAAATAAAAAGAAAGAGGATCTGGCTAAACGGATTGAGATCATTACAGAAGCAAAGCCGGATTTTGTTCTCTGCATCCATCAGAATATTTTTACGGATGCAAAATACAGTGGCGCTCAGGTCTTCTATTATCAGGATTCAGAAGAGGGAGCGCGTCTGGCATCCTGCCTGCAGAACCAGCTCATTGCGGGAGTTGATCCGGAAAATACCCGGGTGCCGAAATCCAATATGAACTATTATATGTTGAAAAACTCTCCGGTGCCAATTGTCATTGTGGAATGTGGATTCCTGACCAATACAGAAGAAGAGGCAAAGCTTGGAACGGAGGAATATCAGCGGAAACTGGCCTGGAATATTTATCTTGGAACGATGCATTATATCAATAGCGAAGGTCAGGACAGCACCGGAACGGAAACCGATGCAGAGTGATTCGGTGATTTCTGCAGAAGGGGTAGAAAAAAGCCAGGATAAAGCTTATAATAAAAAAAACACCACGGAAAAATGGAGATGGAATGGATGGAAACCATTGTTTGTAAGATAAGTGAAACAGCGGAACAGGTCTGGTTGAAAGAGGCAGGAGAGATACTTGCAGCCGGAGGTCTGGTGGGAATTCCTACGGAGACGGTGTATGGATTGGCAGCGAATGCTCTCGATGCGGAGGCGGCAGCAAAGATTTATGCGGCAAAGGGAAGACCATCGGATAACCCGTTGATCGTGCATATTTCAGATATATCCATGCTTGAAGGCCTTGTATCGGAGATTCCCGACACGGCCCGGAAGCTGGCGGAAAAATTTTGGCCAGGGCCATTGACGATGATATTTCCGAAGAGTGATGTGGTTCCCTATGGAACGACAGGAGGGCTGGATACGGTGGCTGTTCGTATGCCGTCCCATCCGGTGGCACGCAAACTGATCGGAACAACGGGAATTGTCCTGGCTGCACCGAGTGCCAATACGTCAGGACGTCCAAGTCCGACACGGGCGGAACATGTCTATGAAGATTTAAACGGAAAGATCGATATGATATTGGATGACGGGCCGGTAGGCATTGGCATTGAATCAACGATCGTGGATGTGAGTGGGGATGTGCCGATGATCTTGCGTCCGGGATATATTACCCGGGAGATGATGATGGAGGTTGTGGGCGAGGTTTGTGTGGATCCGGCAATTTTGAATGAAAACAAAGATAAGAATTTCCGGCCGAAGGCACCGGGGATGAAATATAAGCACTATGCACCGAAGGGGGATCTGACGCTTGTTTCGGGAACCAGTGAAAAGGTGGTAGAAAAAATCCGGGAGCTGGCTTCGGAAAAACTGGCGGCAGGATTCCGGGTGGGGATCATTGCCACAGAGGAGACGAAGGCGTTGTATGCAATGGCCGGACCTCAGGCGGTTTCGCCAGTCGTGATGAGCATAGGTACCCGAAAGGATGAGAATACGATTACGCATAATCTTTATGATATTCTGCGGCGAATGGATGGAGAAAATGTTTCCTATATATATTCGGAAAGCTTTGGAGAAGGCAGCAGAGGTCAGGCAATCATGAACCGTCTGTTGAAGGCGGCCGGACATCAGCAGATTTATGTATAAAAGGAACAAAGGAGGGGTATAAAATGAGCGGAAAGCGGAAAGATTATATTACCTGGGATGAATATTTTATGGCGGTGGCCCGGCTGGCCGGACTGAGGTCCAAAGATCCCAACAGTCAGGTGGGGTCCTGTATCGTCAGTACGGATAATAAAATATTGTCGATGGGTTATAACGGTTTCCCTTTAGGTTGTTCAGACGACGAGTATCCATGGGATAGAGAAGGTGAGCCGTTGGACACAAAGTATGTTTATGTGACCCACAGCGAGTTGAATGCGATCTTGAATTATCGGGGCGGTAACCTGGAGGGAGCCAAAATTTATGTGTCACTTTTTCCGTGTAATGAGTGTGCAAAAGCCATTATTCAGAGCGGTATAAAGGAAATCATATATGGGGAAGATAAATATCCTGATACACCGGCAGTCATTGCTTCGAAGCGGATGTTGGATTCGGCTGGAGTTGTTTATCGGAAGTATGATTCCTCGGGAAGAAAAATTGAATTAGAAATTTAATTTAAATGAACTGTCTTGCAATCTATGACGATGTTGAATATTTGTCTAGGATTGCATGACAGTTTTTGCATTTTATCTGGAAACTTGATGGAATTTTACATTGAAGATATACAATGGGTGTGATATAATCTTTTAAATGGTCAAATAATAATAAAGAGTGAATTTTTTGTGAGGAGGTGAGAGAGTGTTAGAAAATATTTTAAAATCAGTGAATGATGCGGAGGCACAAGCCGAAGAGATTATGAAAGCGGCAGAGGCCCAGGCGGCGTCGATTTTGGAAGATGCGAAAGCCCGGGCCGGAGTTATGAGAGAAGATACGTTTCAAAGGTTGAAGTTGAAAAATCAGGAAATGGCAGATGCAATGCATCAGGAGGGTAGTCTTCGGCTGGAGGCTGCGGCGGCGGAGGCTCAAAAGGAAATAGACGCGCTGAACGAACTGGTTGTTCCCAAAAAGAAAGAAGCGGTCCAGGCAGTGCTTTCCGTACTGATTTAGTTAGTGACATGATAGATGGGATAACAAAGGGAAAAGGAGGGATGTGGATATGGCAGTATTGCAGATGCAGCGTATCAGTATGTGTGCGTTGAAAAAGAACAGGAAAGCAATCCTGGAACGTCTGCAGGAACTGGGCGCCATGGAGATTGATATCCGTCTGGAAGATGACAGCGGATATAGGACTATGGATGTCAGTAATTCCAGAGCCACATTTGAGAAACAGGCACAGACAGCCGACCGGGCGCTGGATATTTTGCAGAAATATGCGCCGGAAAAGACGGGGATGCTGTCATCCCTGGCCGGTAAGCCTTTGATTGACAAGGCATTGTTTGAGACGGCTGTTCAAAATCAGGAAAGATATGTTGAGACAGCGCATCAAATTGTTGACCTGGATAAGCAGGTCGCAGAGAAAACAGCAGCGGTTCAAAAGCTTAAAGATCAAATGGAAGCGCTGGTTCCATGGCTTGGGTTACCTGTTCCGGTAAGTTTTCGGGGAACACGCAAAACGGCCGTACTCATCGGCACGATCAGTGGGACAATAAGTCTGGAAGAAGTCTATGGCATGATTGGACGTTTTGCTCCGGAGATTGAAGCTTTGGATGTGGAGATCATTTCTGTGGACAGAGATTTTACTTATCTTGCGGTGATATGTCTGTCAAAAGAGGCTCAGACGGTGGAAGATGCGCTTCGGGCCGGAGGTTTTGCAAAACCGGCTCAGGCAGTAGATAAAGTTCCGACCTTATACCGGGAAGAACTTCAGTCGCAAGCGGAAATGCTGCAGAAAGAGATTCGGGCGCTTCAGCAGGAGATTGGCGGTTTTTCAGATAGTCGGCAGGATCTTCGGCTTGTATCTGATTATTATCGGATGCGTGCGGAGAAGTATGAGGTCCTTGGAAAGCTTCCGCAGACAGCCAATACCTTCGCATTGAGCGGATATGTACCGGCAAAGGATGGGGAGCGGATACTCCATGAATTATCCGATAAATATGATGCGGCTGTTGAACTGGAGGACATAAAAGAAGATGAGGAAGCCCCGGTACTTCTCAAAAATAACAGTTTTACAGAGTCTGGTGAAGGTGTACTGGCTTCTTTTGGATTTCCGGCGAAGGGTGAGATTGATCCGACGGCCATTATGACAGTATTTTATATATTTCTGTTTGGACTTATGCTGTCAGATGCGGCCTATGGACTCATTGTGTCCGTAGTCTGCGGTGTCCTTTTGAAAAAGTATCCGCGGATGGGAATGAATATGCGGAAGTCCATTAAATTGTTTTTCTGGTGCGGCTTGTCTACTTTATTCTGGGGTGTTATGTTCGGCGGTTATTTTGGCGATGCGATCAATGTCGTTTCGAGGACCTTTTTCGGACACGAAGTCGGTATTCCGGCATTGTGGTTTGTACCGCTGGATGAACCGATGCGGCTTCTTGTATGGGCAATGTTGTTTGGACTGATTCATATGTATACCGGAATGATTCTCAAAGGTTATATGTATATCCGGGACGGAAAGTATATGGATTGTATCTGCGATGTGGGCCTGTGGCTTTTGCTGCTGACCGGCCTTGTGCTGATGCTGGTGCCGAGCAGTATATTTGCCTCTGTATCACAGATGATCATTGTGTTCCCGGAACCGGTGAATCTGCTGGCGAAGGGGATGGCCATCGTCGGAGCTGTTGGTATTTTACTGATGTCCGGACGGAGAAAGAAAAACAACTGGGGCCTGCGGCTTGCGCTGGGAGCCTATGACTTATATGGTCTCACAAGCTGGCTGAGTGATGTGTTATCTTACTCCCGTCTGCTTGCACTGGGACTTGCAACAGGTGTTATTGCTTCCGTGTTTAACCAGATGGGCAGCATGTTCGGCGGCGGAGTTCTGGGTGCGATCATTTTTATTATCGTGTTCATCATAGGACATACATTTAATATTGGCATTAACCTGCTGGGAGCTTATGTACACACCTGTCGTTTACAGTATGTGGAATTTTTCGGAAAGTTTTTTGAAGGCGGTGGAAGGGAATTTCACCCGTTTCGATCGAATACAAAGTATGTTGAAGTTAAGGAGGAAACAAGAATATGAGTGAATTATTTACAAATGGTACGGTATGGGCGCTGCTTGGCGTGGCACTTGCAGTAGTTTTATCCGGATGCGGTTCCGCATACGGTGTTGGTGTGGCCGGTCAGGCGGCGGCTGGTGTAGTAACAGAGGATCCAAGTAAGTTTGCCAAAGTTTTGATCATGCAGTTGCTGCCTGGTACACAGGGCATTTACGGTCTTCTGGTTGCTTTCGTAACCCTTTCCAGAATTGGTATTTTAGGAGGAAGTGAGCCGGAACTGGTAAAAGGCCTTTTGATTTTTGCGGCCTGCCTTCCAATTGGTATTGTTGGTCTTGTTTCCGCCATTCATCAGGGAAGAACTTCTGTAGCGGCTATCGGCATTGTAGCTAAAAAGCCGGAACAGTTCGGTAAAGCCATGCTGTTGCCGGCGATGGTAGAAACCTATGCGATTCTTGCTCTGCTTGTTTCTATTCTCGCCATCTTTTCTATCTGACAGGCCTTCGAATAGGCGAGTGATGGTGTGAGAAAAGAAAGGAGAGCTTTAGAATGACAGGATTGGAGAAAATTACAAACCAGATTCTGGAAGAAGCTAAAACCTCCGCAGCCGCGGTGCTTGAAGCGGCACAAAAGGAAGCCGGGGAGATTCTTGAGGAAGCGAAGAAAGCCTGTGAGGCTATAGAAGCTGAGGCAGATGAAAAAAATGCCCTTTTGAGAGAAAATTATGACGGCCGGGTTAAATCTTCTGTGGAGCAGCAGCGGCGAACAGCGATTTTGCGGGCAAAGCAGGAGACGATTGCCCAAGTGATCGCGGAAGCTCAGGAAACTTTGAGAACGGCGGATACGGAGAGCTATTTCCGGACGATGGAAAAAATATTAAAAGCCTATGCACTGGCGGAAAATGGCGAGATTTATTTCTCTGCCCGGGATATGGCCAGAATGCCGCAGGATTTTGAGAAAAAGATCGCGGCGGCGGCAGAGGCAAAAGGCGGGAGCCTGGTTCTGAAAAAAGAACCAAAAGCGATTGAGGATGGTTTTATTCTTGTCTATGGCGGCATTGAAGAAAACTGTACCCTGAAAGCGTTATTTGATGCAAAGAAAGATGAGCTTCAGGATAAAGTAAATGAGATTTTGTTTTTATAGAAGCCGGTTCGCCATAAAAGGAGGATTGTGATGTCTAAAACACAGTATACCTACGCGGTTGCGCGAATCCGTGCTTTGGAAGTATCCCTGTTTTCAGCGTCGACGATAGAGCAGTTGATCGCCTGTAAGGATGTAGAGAGCTGTCTCAGATTTTTGCAGGATAAAGGTTGGGGCGGTACGGATGTACCGATGGATGCTGATGCGATTTTGACGCGGGAACGGGAAAAGATATGGGAGACGATGGAGGAAATGCATGTGGACATGGATGTGTTTAATGTATTATCCTACACAAACTGGTTTCATAATCTGAAAGCTGCGGTGAAGGAGGTTTGTACCGGGAAGAGCGGCGCCAACATTTTTTATGAAGGAACGCCGATTCCGAAGGAGGAGATGCTCCGGATCATTAAGGAAAAAGACTATAAAGCCTTACCTGAAAATATGCAGACCGCAGCAGAAGAGGCAGTCGAGGCGCTGCTTCATTCAGGGGATGGACAGTTATGCGATATTATTATTGACCGTGCGACGATGGAAGCGATTAAAGAAGCGGGGCGGGCATCAAAGGATGATATCATCCGGGATTATGCCGAATCTACCGTAGCCGTAGCCAATATTAAAATCGCAGTACGGGCGTTAAAAACCGCGAAGTCATTAGAATTTATGCAGCGTGCTATGGCTCCCTGTGACAGTCTGAATGTGGACGGACTGGCCCGTGCAGCGCTGGCAGGCATGGATTCGATTATTGAATATTTGAATGGCAATGGATATGCAGCAGGAGCAGAGGCGCTGAAGGAATCGCCTTCGGCTTTTGAACGCTGGTGTGACAATCGAATTATCCAGACCATTAAGCCACAGAAGACCAATCCATTTTCCCTTGGCCCTCTGGTAGCTTATGTGATTGCAAGGGAAAATGAAATAAAAACGGTGAGAATCATTCTTACCTGTAAGCAGAATGGCTTATCCGATGATTCTATCCGGGAAAGGGTAAGGGAAATGTATGTATAAGATTGCAGTGATCGGTGCATATGACAGTATTTATGGTTTTGCGGCGCTTGGACTGGATACATTTCCGGTATCCGATGTCCAGGAGGGGGAGGACACGCTGAAAACGCTGGCTTCCGGTGAATATGCGGTAATTTATATTACGGAGGCGCTGGCGGCGGAGCTGGCCCATGAGATAAGCAAGTATCGGGAACAGGTACTTCCGGCCATCATTCAGATTCCGGGAGTATCCGGGAATACGGGTGCCGGTGTGGCAGGCGTTAAGAAGTCTGTAGAGCAGGCGGTTGGTTCCGATATTATCTTCAGCAATAATTAGAAAGTGGGTGAATCCATTTAATGAGTAGAGGTACAATTAAGAAAGTAGCAGGACCGCTGGTTATCGCTGAAGGTATGCGCGATGCCAATATGTTTGACGTGGTGCGTGTCAGCAGTCAGCGGCTCATTGGTGAAATTATTGAGATGCACGGGGATGAGGCATCTATTCAGGTATATGAGGAAACTTCGGGACTTGGACCGGGTGAACCGGTAGAGTCCACCGAAATGCCTTTGTCGGTAGAACTTGGCCCTGGTCTGATTAAGAGTATTTATGACGGTATCCAGCGTCCGCTGGATGATATTATGAAGGTATCCGGCAATAACTTAAAGCGCGGCGTTGAAGTGCCGTCGTTGAAACGTCATCTGAAATGGGAATTTGTTCCGACAGTGAAAGTCGGCGATGAAGTCGAGAACGGAGATATCGTCGGTACCGTACAGGAAACAAGTGTTGTTGAGCACCGGATCATGGTTCCATATGGTATCAAAGGACGAATTAAAGAGATTAAAGCCGGAGAATTTAATGTTGAAGAAACCATAGCAGTTATCGAGACGGCCGATGGTGATAAAGAGATGTCGCTCATGCAGCGGTGGCCGGTGCGTAAAGGCCGTCCATACAAGAAAAAACTTCCGCCGAGCATGCCATTGATCACCGGACAGCGGGTTGTCGACACATTTTTCCCAATTGCCAAGGGTGGCGTAGCTGCCGTACCGGGACCCTTTGGAAGCGGTAAAACAGTTATTCAGCATCAGCTGGCAAAATGGGCGGAGGCAGACATCGTTGTTTACATTGGATGCGGCGAGCGTGGTAATGAGATGACGGACGTTTTGAATGAATTTCCGGAATTGAAGGACCCGAAAACAGGAAAATCCCTGATGGAACGAACGGTTCTGATCGCAAATACATCGGATATGCCTGTGGCGGCCCGGGAAGCTTCCATTTATACTGGTATAACGATTGCCGAATATTTTCGTGATATGGGGTATTCGGTGGCTCTGATGGCAGATTCTACTTCCCGATGGGCAGAGGCTCTTCGAGAAATGTCCGGTCGTCTGGAAGAAATGCCAGGTGAAGAAGGTTATCCGGCTTATCTGGGGTCTCGTCTGGCCCAGTTCTATGAGCGTGCAGGGCATGTGATCAATCTGGGTAAGGATGGCAGAGAGGGAGCCCTGTCGGTTATCGGCGCTGTATCCCCTCCGGGTGGAGATATTTCCGAGCCGGTATCCCAGGCGACACTGCGTATCGTTAAGGTATTCTGGGGACTGGATTCGGCGCTGGCTTATAAGCGCCATTTCCCGGCAATTAACTGGCTGACCAGTTATTCCCTGTATTTGGATAATATTTCCGGATGGTTTGACAAAAATGTATCCGAAGAATGGATGCAGGATCGTCAGCGGATGATGGCGCTGCTTCAGGATGAAGCGGAATTGAATGAAATCGTTCAGATGGTCGGTATGGATGCATTGTCTGCACCAGACCGTTTGAAGATGGAAGCGGCACGCTCTATTCGTGAGGACTTTTTGCATCAGAACTCTTTCCACGATGTGGACACTTACACATCATTGAAGAAACAGCTTTTAATGATGCGTCTGGTGCTTGCTTATTATGACAAGTCCATGGAAGCATTGAAAAACGGGGCCAGCGTGCAGGGCCTGATCAAGATACCGGTACGTGAACAGATTGGCCGATATAAATACATCGTTGAAGAAAAACTGGATGCCGAGTATGAGAATGTAATGAATACTCTGGACGAACAGATTAAAGAAGTATGCGGAAGGGAGGACTTCTAAATGCCAAAAGAATATAGAACGATACAAGAAGTAGCCGGACCGCTGATGTTGGTAAAGGGCGTCGAAGGTGTTACCTATGACGAACTGGGCGAGATTGAACTGGCCAATGGGGAGACACGTCGATGCAAGGTTCTGGAGGTCAACGGAACCGATGCACTGGTACAGCTTTTTGAAAGCTCTACCGGCATCAATCTTTCGAATAGTAAAGTACGTTTCCTTGGAAGAAGTATGGAGCTCGGAGCTTCCGGGGATATGCTTGGCCGTGTATTTGACGGTATGGGCCGGCCGATCGATGATGGGCCGGAGATTCTTCCGGATAAACGGTTGGATATCAATGGTCTGCCGATGAACCCGGCGGCGAGAAGTTACCCGAATGAATTTATCCAGACCGGCGTTTCTGCCATCGATGGTCTGAATACGCTGGTACGTGGACAGAAACTGCCGATTTTCTCTGCATCCGGTCTGCCTCATGCGGCATTGGCTGCGCAGATTGCCAGACAGGCGAAGGTTCGCGGTAAGGATGAAAAGTTCGCCGTTGTGTTTGCGGCTATGGGTATTACTTTCGAGGAATCCAATTTCTTCGTGGACAGCTTTAAGGAGACAGGGGCCATCGACCGTACCGTTCTGTTTATGAATCTGGCCAATGACCCGGCGGTCGAACGTATCGCAACGCCGCGTATGGCGCTGACTGCCGCTGAATATCTGGCTTTTGAAAAGGATATGCATGTTCTTGTTATCTTAACGGATATTACAAACTATGCGGATGCCCTGCGTGAGATTTCCGCAGCCCGTAAAGAGGTACCGGGCCGCCGCGGTTATCCGGGATATATGTATACGGACCTTGCCAGCCTGTATGAACGTGCCGGACGTCAGAATGGAAAAATCGGATCTATTACGATGATTCCGATTCTTACTATGCCGGAGGATGATAAGACCCATCCGATTCCTGACCTGACTGGTTACATTACCGAGGGACAGATCATTTTGAGCCGTGAGCTTTACAGAAAAGGTGTGAATCCGCCGATTGATGTACTCCCGTCACTGTCCCGTCTGAAAGATAAAGGTATCGGTGAAGGAAAGACTCGTGGAGACCATTCCAATACATTGAATCAGCTGTTTGCGGCCTATGCCCGGGGCAAAGACGCTAAGGAATTGATGACCATTCTTGGAGAAGCGGCACTTTCAGATATTGATCTGATTTATGCAAAGTTTGCTGATGAGTTTGAAAAGGAATATGTATCTCAGGGATTTAACACGGACCGGGATATTGAGGAAACATTAAATATTGGATGGAAGCTTTTGTCGATTCTTCCGCGAAGCGAGCTGAAACGTATTGACGATGAGTATCTGGATATGTATTACGGTAAATTTTAAGACCTGAACAAAGAAGAGGTGATGATACTTGGCATCTACGCAGGTGAACCCGACCCGAATGGAGCTGAGCCGACAGAAGAAAAAGCTGGTAACGGCGACGAAAGGGCATAAGCTTTTAAAGGATAAGCGGGATGAATTGATGCGGCAATTCCTGGATCTGGTTCGGGAGAATATGGCTTTGCGTGAGCGGGTGGAAGCCGGTATCCGGGAAGCAAATAAAAATTTTGTTGTCGCAAAGGCCGGAATGTCAGAAGAGACACTGCACACGGCGATGATGGCCCCGAAGCAGGGCGTTTATCTGGAAACAGGTAAAAAAAATATCATGAGTGTGGATATTCCTGTCTTTGAATATAAGACCCGGACGGCGGATGAAAATGACATTTATTCTTATGGATTTGCCTTCACATCCAGTGACCTGGATGATGCAGTCAAATCGCTGGCAGATATTCTGCCGGATATGCTGAAACTGGCGGAGACAGAAAAAGCCTGCCAGCTTATGTCGGCAGAGATTGAAAAAACCCGGCGGCGCGTTAACGCACTGGAACATGTCATTATCCCGAGGGCTCAGGCAAATATCAAATATATCACGATGAAGCTGGATGAAAATGAACGTTCCACCCAGATCCGTCTGATGAAAGTTAAAGATATGATGCTGGAAGAAGCCCACCATTACAAAGAAAGACAGGCAGCAGCCGTTGTAGAATAGAAAGAGCCCTTTTGGACCCTTGTGGTGTGCCCCTGAAAGTTCAACTTTCAGGAGCATATTGCAGGTTCGGAAGGGTTCTTTTTCATGACCCATTGTTGACATTATATAGGAAAAAGGCTAAAATGAAGAGAATAGACTATATCATCAGGAGGAAAAGCAGATGCTGAAGCAGGTTTCAATATATGCTGAAAATAGAAAAGGCACGATGCAGAAAATCACATCAGTGCTGTTAAAAGAAAATATCAATATTCTTGGTTCTGTCACGAATGATAGTGCAGAATATGGAATTATCCGAATGATCGTATCGGATCCGGAGAAAACGGTTAAGGCTCTGGAAGCGGCAGGTTATTTGTGCCGGCTGACGGCAGTGCTTGGCGTCGAGGTGGAGGATGAGGTCGGCAATCTGAATCACCTTCTTCAGGCTCTGGATGATAGTAATATTAGTGTGGATTATATTTATCTGTCCTTCAACCGTGAATCTGGAAAACCAATCATGGTCATTTCGACGGATGATGTGATGGAAGTAGAAATGTGTATTGCTGAAAGAGGATTTTCAGTATTATAGGAGGATATTACAATGAAAAATACGACATTAGTGATCATGGCCGCCGGTATCGGAAGCCGTTTTGGCGGCGGCATTAAACAGTTGGAACCGATGGGACCAAATGGAGAAATCATTATGGATTACTCCATTTATGATGCGAAGGCCGCAGGTTTTAACAAAGTGGTTTTTATCCTTAGAAAGGATATTGAAGAAGATTTTCGCAGGATCATTGGCCAGAGAATTGAGAAGGTAATTGATGTGGAATATGTTTTCCAGTCTCTGGATGACCTTCCGGAAGGATTTAAGGTGCCGGCTGACCGTAAGAAACCATGGGGGACCGGTCAGGCCGTTCTCTGCTGTAAAGGTGTTGTTCATGAGCCTTTCGCGGTCATCAATGCGGATGATTATTATGGCAAAGAAGCTTTTAAGAAGGTTCATGACTATTTGATCGGTGGAGGTACGACTGGCAAAGAATATGATATGTGTATGGCAGGCTTTATCCTTAAGAATACATTGAGTGATAACGGTGCAGTGACCCGTGGTGTCTGCGTAGTGGATGATAAGGATTATCTGTCTGAGGTTGTGGAGACCGGTGGACTTGTGATGACACCGGAGGGAACGATTGCCCATGAAGACAATGGTTCAGATATGGTCATTACACCGGATCAGCATGTATCCATGAATATGTGGGGCTTTACGCCAAACTTTTTAAGCGAATTGGAAACCGGTTTTTCTGCATTTTTGTCGGAAATTCCGGAAGGTGAAGTGAAACGGGAATATTTGCTGCCGACGATTGTAGATAAGTTGATCAAGAGCGGCAAGGCTTCTGTAAAGGTGCTTGAGACTCAGGATAAATGGTTTGGTGTTACTTATAAAGAAGATAAGGAGAGCGTTGTGGCCGCTTTCAGGAAATTGATTGCGGACGGCGTGTATCCGGCAAACCTTTGGGGCTAGAAGGAGACGCAGGGCATGAATCCATCGGCAATTATGAAGATCATGAGTGCAAAAAATAAATTTGTGGAGAATCATCCCAAGTTTACGGCATTTTTAAGTGCGGTATATTCAAGAGGGATTGAAGCCGGAACGGTCATCGAGATTACTGTGACGAGACCAGGGGAAGAACCCATCACATCTAATATACGGGTTCAGCAGTCAGATCTGGATTTACTTCAAAGTCTCCGGGATTTGGCAAATTGAGAAATTTTTTTCAGGACATAAAAAAGCTGCGGCAGACAGGTTTCTAAAAAGGACCTGGCTGCCGCGGCTTTTTCTTTCCTATGATCGGAACATTTAAGCTTCAAGATGTTTTTTTGCGTCTTTGTAAACTTCATTCCAATTGATCAAATGGAACCAATTGGCCACGTAATCTTTTCTCAGATTTTTGTATTTCAGATAGTAGGCATGTTCCCATACATCCACGTTGAGAATGGGAATATAACCATTGGAAATGGGATTATTCTGGTTTGGTGTTTTGACCACTTCAAGCTTTTTGTCCGGGTTGATGGTAAGCCAGGCATAACCGGAACCAAACTGACCCATAGCATTTTCACTCATGATTTCCACAAACTTTTCATAGGAGCCAAATGCTTCTGTGAGGTAGGGCTCCATTGGATTGTCGTTTACCGGAGGATGCAGCAGCCGGAAGAACATCTGGTGATTATAAACGCCGCCGGCGTTATTCATGACGGCCTGGCGAATATCTTCCGGCAGATCATCCAGGTTGGTGAGTAAGTCTTCTAATGTCCAATTCTGATACTGTGGGTAATCTTTCAAAATGTTATTCAGGTTATCCACGTAGGTTTTTAAGTGTTTGTCATGATGATAGTGAAGTGTCTCTGCATCCATATAAGGTTCAAGAGCATCATAGTCATATGGCAGAGGAACAAGGTCAAAAGGATATGTTTGTTTCATGATAAAAGCCTCCTGTTCTATAATCTTTCGTTAGTATATGCATTTAGTATCTTAAATATCCATACTTCCGGAACGAAAGCCTTCCAGATCAAGGGTGATGTGTTTAAAGCCAAGTTTTTTCATGGCTTTGATGATGGATTCACGCTGTTCCATAAATTGGTTAAAATCTGTTTTGTCGATTTCAATTCTTAAAATCGGTTCATGGAACCGGAGACGGACGTTATAAAAGCCTAGTTTTCGAAGCCGTGTCTCACCGTTGTGGATTCTGTCGAGCAGCTCATAGTCAAAGGGCGTATCGTATGGAAGCCGGGTGGCCATGCATGGTGTGGAAGGCTTGTCGGCAGAGGAAAGTCCGGCTTCGGCAGCAATTCGGCGAATGTCTGCCTTAGTCAGTCCGCAGTCAATCAAAGGACTATGGACGCCGGCCTCACGGACAGCCTGAAGCCCCGGACGGTAAACTTTTGTGTCGTCCACATTGGAGCCTTCACAGAAAAATCGATATCCGGCATCTTGTCCGACCCGGAGGAGGGACTGAAAGAGCAGAGATTTGCACAGGTAACAGCGGTTTTTAGGGTTTGTCAGGATACGACTGTCGGAAAACTCATCAATTTCAATGGTCTGATGGGCGGCACCCAGTGAGCGGGCAAGAGCCTCAGCCTCGGCGGTGTCCCCGTGGGGATGGAGCCGGGTCGCAAAGGTCACAGCCAGAACTGGTTTGCCCGACTTGGATGCCTTTACGGCCCGGCAGGCAGCAGCGAGAAGCACGCTGCTGTCTACACCGCCGGAGAAGGCCATGCAGATTCCCTCATCCGTGTGGGGGATAAAATGATCGATCAAAGATTTCATTTCTTTTCACCTTCGGGAAGGGCTTTTTTGCAGTCGATGGCTTTTCGTTCGGCCATGGCGCTTGCGTAGCCGCCGGAGAGATCATAGGCGATGGCTTTGATTATAGCGTAGACCTCAGGGAAGCTGAGATGATTCTTTTCGGCAATTGCCGCCACGTCGTCATTTTCCGGGTAGGCATAAATGTGACCTTTCCAAGTAGTATATTTGACGTGGGCCTTACCCCAAGGCGTTTCGATGGCGCGGATTTCCCGAGGAAGAATCGTGCGTTCTACCGGATATTTACGCAGACCGATGGTCGTTGTATGGGTGAAGATAATATCCTCCATTTTTGCAATCAGGGATTCACGGCAGAGGACCGTCAGCATGGTTGCCGGACGGTTTTTCTTCATATATATTGGTGTTGTATAAACGTCCTGGGCGCCGGCTTCAAATAACTGGTTGAAGGTGAAGGCAATTGCTTCACCGGAGCAGTCATCCAGATTGGTTTCAATCTTCCAGATGGGTTCCAGATCCACCTCACGCTTCGGAAAATCTATGGACTTTTCCTTTGGTTTAAAGGCAGCCGGTCGTTTTTCCGTATTCAGAGTGATTTCAAAACCCGTGGATGAAGCTGTTTCCGGAGTGTCATTATCCGGTTTTCTATCCAGATCTTCAATGAGCATTGCCCGAAGAATACTTGCCCTTTCATATTCACGCTTTCCTGCGCCGATCCCGGTTTTGAGAATCCGGAAATGTTCCGGAAGCTGGCGGTCGGTCCTGAGAGCAGCGGCAATGGCAGCTCCGGTCGGTGTAACAAATTCACCATGGATGTTCATGATATGCATCGGCAGTTCATAAGCGGATATAATATTTGCAACGGCCGGTACGGGAATAGGGAGAACACCGTGCTGACAGCGGACCGTGCCCTGCCCCTCGTACAGTTCAGAGACGATGACATTTTTTATTTTGAGAGCGTCCAGGCAGACGGCCAGAGCGGCGATATCCACGATGGAGTCTATGGCACCGACTTCATGGAAATGAACTTCATTCAACGGTTTGTTATGTGCTTTGGCTTCCGCTTCGGCAATGACCTGGAAAATCTTCAGGGCTGTGACCTTTGCCTGGCGGCTGAGTCCGCTGCTGTTGATGATGGCCTGAATGCTTTCCAGATTCCGGTGTTCATGAGGATGCTCATGACCGTGTTCATGTTCATGGTCGTGATGGTGTCCGTGTTGGCCGGCGCCATGAAGATATTCCATATCATGATCATGATTTTCATGGGCTTTGTCCAGGATGACATTAAAATCGCAGGCATCAATGCCGGATTTATTGACCCGGGATATTTTTACTTCATAGCCTTTAAGATTCAGGCTATCTAAAGCATTTAAAAGGTAGGAATGGTCAACACCAAGGTCAATCAGAGCAGCAACCGTCATATCGCCGCTGATGCCGGAGAAACATTCCAGATACAGAGTTTTGTTACGCATAATAATTCCCCCTTTACTGCTAATATATACCTTGTCGCGCGAAGCCTGGCGGAGCGCGATATAGTATACCTGTCTGATTAAGTTATGGTTAAATCTTAACATAAAATCGGCTGAAGGGCAACTTAACAGCCGACGGCGGTGGCTGCCAAAAAAGGAGGAAGGATTTGACAGGAGGCCGTATGTCACGATAGAATATACTTAAGTTTTTGTCAGAGGGCGGCCGGGCAGAAGGTCCGGCCGGTGCAGGGGAGTAGAAGAACATGGAAAATAAGACAACATATACATTTGAAGATTTTCAAAACATCATTGCCCGGCTTCGGGCGAAGGACGGGTGTCCCTGGGATCAGGTACAGACCCATGAAAGTCTGCGAGACGGCATGCTCGAAGAGGCCTATGAGGTGGTGGAAGGAATTGATATTTATCAGGCGACGGGAGATGACCATAATCTCTGTGAAGAACTGGGAGATGTGCTTCTTCACATCGTTATGCATGCGCGGATCGCCGAAGAGGAAGGACGTTTTACGATGTCAGACGTTATTCAGGGCATTTCAGAGAAAATGATTCACCGCCATCCCCATGTCTTTGGTACAGTCAAAGCGGATACACCGGAACAGGTTTTGGATAACTGGGAAGCCATTAAGCAGAAAGAGAAGGATGAACAGACGATCTCTGAAGGAATGCGCCGGGTAGCCAGAGCGCTTCCGGCCAATATTCGGGCGGCGAAGGTTCAGAAAAAGGCGGCCAGGGTGGGATTTGATTTTGAAGACTATCATCAGGCGGCAGATAAAGTTGCAGAGGAACTGCAGGAGGTGCTGGATGCTGCAGAAAAAGGCCGGCAGGAAGCTGTCTTTGAGGAATTTGGAGATTTAATGTTTTCGGCGGTCAATTTGTCCCGCTTTTTAGACGTAAATGCTGAAAATGCCTTGACAAATGCAACGGAAAAGTTTATAAATAGATTTGAATATATTGAGGGAACTGCTGAAAAGCAGGGGTTAAAGCTCAAACATATGACTATCGGTGAGATGGATGAATTATGGAATGAAATTAAACATTTAAAAGATAGTGATATTTAGAAAAGGAAATTCAAGGAGGAGTATTAAGAATGAACAAAACAGAATTAATCACAGCAATCGCAGAGCAGGCAGAATTATCCAAGAAAGATGCTGAAAAAGCTTTAAAAGCATTTGTAGATATTGTAGGTGAAGAACTTAAAAAAGGTGAAAAAGTTCAGATGGTTGGTTTTGGAACATTTGAAGTCAGCGAAAGACCTGCAAGAGAAGGAAGAAATCCACAGACAGGTGCATCTATGGTGATCGAAGCTTCCAAGGCTCCGAAATTCAAAGCTGGTAAAGCTTTAAAAGACCTCGTAAATAATAAATAATCCGATGCGGTTGGACAAATTTTTAAAAGTATCCCGTTTGATCAAGCGGCGGACGGTGGCCAATGAAGCGTGTGATGCAGGGCGTGTGTCAGTCAATGGCAAGGTTGCCAAAGCCGGGGTTGCAGTGAAAGCGGGAGATATCATTGAGATTGGCTTCGGGACTCGAAATGTAAAGATTGAAGTACTTGATGTGACGGAGACGGTGCGTAAGGAAGAAGCCAAAGACCTGTTCAGGTATTTATAAGAATATTCTGCAGAGCCTTTCCATATATTTAGATTAACTTAACGTAATCTGAGTATGTGGGGAGGTTTTTTTATGGATGAAAGACTCGGGGGAAAGAATCATAAACTGTCCCTGTTCAACCGGAGTAATGCCCAGATGACCGGCGTGCTGGATGTACTTTCTTTTGATACGAACGAGATTGTCATGGATACAGAAGAGGGTCTCTTAATGATTCGGGGTGAGGATCTTCATGTGAACCACCTGACGCTGGAAAAGGGTGAAGTGCACATTGATGGGCACGTGGACAGTCTGATTTATTCCAATAGTCAGAAACTTCCGAAGAATCCCGAAAAGGGCTTTGGACGTTTATTTCGTTAGCCGATGAGTGCGGAGGTTCAGAGCCAGTTTTATCTGTTTTTCCTGGCTGTTTTCTGGGGGATAGGCATGTGTCTTATATATGATGGACTCCGGATTCTGCGGCGGCTTGTCCGCCATTCACTATTTTGGGTGAACGCGGAGGATATTCTGTATTGGATGGCAATGACTGTTGTTCTGTTTTATCTTTTATTCACATATAACCGGGGAGAGATCCGGAGTTTCACCATCGCCGGTCTGCTGGTCGGAAGTATTTTTTATCTCAAAACTATAAGTCCTGTATATATATCGTTGATTTGTTGGATTTTGAAACCGTTTTTTCGGTTGTTTTCCGGAATATTGTCTCTTTTAAGCAAATTCCGAAAGAATTCGGAGAATAACCATTGAAATATTTTGTGGAAACAGGTACAATGTTAATTGATAATTAAAATTTCAGGTGAAAAGATATGGCGAAGAAAACAGCAAAACGAAGAACACAGCGGCACAACCGGAGCGGAATGGCGATCATCGCCTGCGTTGTCCTTATTTTATGTGTTGTTCTTATGTATAATAGTGTAAAACTCAATGATAAATTAGACGGATATAAAGCCTCTGTAGCCGAACTTCAGTCCCAGATCGAGGACCAGACGGAGATGAAAACTGCCCTGGAGAATAAACAAAATTATATGAATTCGGATGATTACTATAAAGAGCTGGCGCGGGAAAAGCTTGGCCTGGCCGGTTCGGATGATATTATTTTTAAGAAGAGCGGCGAGTAGGACAGCGGCGAATGTCGATGGATTGTGGGCAATAAGCATGTCCTCCCAACATAGGATGTTAATGTCTAAAGACAGGCACTTGTGGGAGGGATAAAAATGAAACGAATCCATATTCGGCAATGGATGGTCATACTGCTGAGTGGTTTTCTACAGCAGCCGATATCCGGGATGATGAATCCGTTCGGAATCGCTTATTTCGGCGCGGCGTACATGTGGCCGGAGCACCGCAGTCTGTTACCTGTAATATCGCTTATAGGTATGGCGGCGGGAATTCCGCAGAACATGCTGCTAAAATATTTGGGCATATTGATTGGCATTATGCTCATAACTTATATACTGGAATGGAAAAAGGCTTGGGTCAGCCAGCAGGAGATGCTACTGATGTTAAGTCTTTTAATTTTATCTGCAGATGTGGGATATGGACTGGCGCGGGAGGGGCTTACCCTCACTGCGGTAGGACATCAATTGCGGCTGGGGATCATTGAGGCTGTTTTCGGTGCTCTTGGTTTTGCGCTCTTTTATTCTGTAATGAAAGTTTTTTTAAAAGAAACGGTCAGAGAAGAACCCGTCGAAGAAGCAAACGAACAAAATTTTATCCGGTGCCGGTTGGGAGATATGGCGTCATCTTTTCGGAAGCTGTCGCATATGTTGACTAATGAGATTCCTGAAAAAGAAGGACTCTCCGAGGGGGAGGTGGCACAGGCATTTTCAGAATTGACAGAAAATATGTGCGCATCCTGTGGACGGCGGACACATTGTTGGGAAAAAGAATATTACGATACATGCCAGTCGGCCTATAATCTGCTTCATATATTTTCGGAACACGGACAGGTGGAACGAAAACAGGTACCGGCAAGTTTCCGGCGCCGATGCATAAATATCGACGGTTTTCTGAAAGAGACGAACCGGGTCATGCAGATGGCCAATATGAATCTGAGATGGCAGAATCGAGTGAATGAAAATCGTCTGGCCTTTGCCGGCCAGATGGGTGAGATTGCAGAAATTATGGACGACCTTTCCCTGGAGTTGTCTGAGCGCAAAGAAAATTCAAAAAAACTTTCGGATGTTCTTATTCATAAACTTGAAAAGAAACGGCTGAAAATAAAAAAGATCTCTGTCACGGACGAAGGCAGTCATGGTCGGCGGCAAAAAATCTATTTGATAGCCCGGGTACGTCGGGGGCGCTGTATGACGGTGAAGGAGCTGTCGGAGATTGTCAGCGAGGCGGCGGGACAGCGTTTTGTACCTGAGAAAGATAATCCCGGGGTAGTCAGCCGGAAATATGCCGTATATGAATTGGTGGAGGATACCCGGTACCGGCTGATTCAGGGAATTGCCCGGCGGCCAAAGGAGGGTGAACCGGTCAGCGGCGACAGTTATGCGTTTATCTATCTGGATTCGGGACAAGTTCTTATGTCCCTTTCGGATGGTATGGGCAGCGGTGAAAGTGCAAAAGAGGAAAGTGAGTTGATGATCAATCTCCTGGAGCAGATGGTGGATACCGGCTTTGCACGCCGTTCGGCACTGCGGATGATCAACTCAGTTATGATGTTTCATGGGGACGGTCAGTTATTTTCTTCGATGGATTTGAGTGTGATCGACCTTTACAGTGGAATTTGTGAATTTATTAAAGTCGGAGCCTCCTCTACATTTATAAAGCGGGGAGAAAAGGTGGAATGTGTGACCTCCGGTTCGCTGCCAATGGGCGTATTTCCGGAGATGGACTGTGAAGGATTCAGCAGAAACTTATTTGACGGCGACGTGATCGTGATGGTTACCGACGGCGTGGTGAATCGTTTTCATCATGGAAATGAAACAATATGTGATTTACTTTCGGAGATGGATCTGACCAATCCGAATGCTATGGCGTCGGAAATTTTGAATGAGGCCCTGGATCAGCCGGGGGAGGTACAGCAGGACGATATGACGGTTCTTGTCTGTACGATTTGTAAGAAATCAGCGGCTGTGTTATGATGAGTTTATTGATTGGATATAGAAAAGGAGCGTTGGGAATGAATAATCTGGTTCAGAAAGTCAGTGAATATATGCAGGAACATCATATGGTGGAAGACGGACAGAAAATTGTTGTTGGTGTCTCCGGCGGTGCGGATTCCATGGGATTACTCACCGTTTTGTCCGAACTGGCTGAATATTTTCATTTATCCCTTGTTGTTGTCCATGTAAACCACGGAGTTCGTGGACAATCGGCGGATGCGGACCAATCTTATGTGGAAAATGTGTGCAGGGAGCAGGAAATCCCGTGTTACAGTTTTCATGTGGATCTGAAACGGTTTGCCCAGAAAGAGGGAATGTCCCAGGAAGAAGCGGGACGTTATTATCGATACCAATGCTTTGAAAAGGTTCGCAGGGAAGTTTCCGCGCAGCGGATCGCAGTGGCCCATCAACAGGAGGATACCTGTGAAACGGTTCTGTTTAATTTGTTCCGGGGGACAGGCCTTAAGGGATTGACGGGAATTCCCCCGGTACGGGATGTGATCATAAGGCCGCTGTTGTGTGTCAGCAGGGAAGATATCGAGAAATATCTTCAGGAGAAGGGAATTTCGTGGAGGACGGATGAAACCAACTTGACGGATGCCTACGCAAGGAATAAAATACGTAATCATGTCCTGCCTTATGTTGAGGAGAATATAAATCCGGCAGCAGGGCAACATATACAGGAAATGGCCGGTCTGATGAAAGATATATCGGATTATCTGGATCGTCAGAGCGAAAATGGTTTTGATGCCTGTGTGAAGGTGGGAAAGAATTCCTGCTGTGCCATACACGGCCCCACTTTTCGGGAATTGGATGTGGTCATACAGAGAGAAGTCCTGCGACGTGCCATTGGTGTTACTGCCGGGAAGTTAAAGGATGTGGAGCGGGAGCACGTGGAGATGATCCGGGGGCTTTTGGATAAACCGGTCGGGCGAAGATGCCATCTTCCCTATCAGCTTCAGGCCGTTCGGACCTATGAAGGGATTTCCATAAAAAGAGAAACCGCCGGGGATGAGAAAACCTCTCAGAGTATCTGCATCGACGTGAAAGTGCCCGGAAATTATACCCTTCCGGGACCGGGAATCATGATTGAATTATCTGTGAAAGAGTCCTTCAAAAATGAAGAAATTCCCATAAACAGGTATACGAAATGGTTCGATTATGATAAAATAAAAAATGGCCTGGCGGTGAGAACCCGGGAAAATGGAGATTTCATTACACTGGATGGACAGGGGCATCGGAAGCTTCTGAAGCGGTGGATGATTGATGAGAAAATCCCGAGAGAAGAGCGGGAGCAGATGCTTTTACTTGCTGACGGAAGTCATGTTCTCTGGATCATGGGGCACCGAATCAGTGATAACTATAAAGTGACCGATACAACAAAGCGTGTATTGGTCGCAAAGATAAAAGGAGAAAAGAGCAATGGAAGACAATATCAAAGTATTGTTAACGGAGGGCGAAGTCGATACCCGGATTCGAGAACTGGGTGAACAGATCAGTAAGGATTATGCCGGAGAGAATGTACATTTAATTTGTGTATTAAAAGGCGGCGTGTTCTTTATGTGTGAACTTGCGAAACGGATTTCCGTGCCGGTATCTATGGATTTCCTTTCCGTGTCAAGTTATGGAAGCGGAACGGTTTCATCCGGTGCTGTAAAGATCATTAAGGATTTGGATGAGCCGCTGGAAGGCAAAAATGTATTGATCGTGGAAGATATTATCGATTCAGGAAACACACTCCACTATCTGGTGGAAATTTTATATAAGAGACAGCCGAAGAACATTCGAATCTGTACACTTCTTGACAAACCGGAGCGCCGTGTGGCAGATGTTCATGTGGATTATACCGGCTTCGTGATTCCAGACGAATTTGTTGTAGGTTATGGTCTGGATTATGATCAGAAATACCGTAATCTGCCTTTTATCGGATCTGTCGTATTTGATGAATAGGAGGTTGTCACTTGAATAGAAAAAGAGGATTGGGAATCTGGCCGCTGATTCTGGTCGTTATCGTTGTGGCAGTGATATTTTATGGAGATTTGCTTCTGGACACAGCCGGTAATTATACGTATCCGGAATTTCTGCAGGATGTGGAGAACCGGGCAGATGCCATTGAAAGAATCGCGATTATTCCAAATAATGAAGTGCCGACGGGCTCTGTGGAGGTCGCATGGAAAGACGGAGGCACGACCAGGTGTTATGTCACGGATGTTGACGAAGTGAAAGCCGTATTGTTGGAAGAGAATTTGGATAACTGGTTTGTCACGGATGCAAAGCGTGACAACTGGATTGAAAAAAATGCGGCGCCACTGATTTTGGGCGTTGTATTTCTGGCATTTTTGTTCTCATTTATAAATAGCCAGCAGGGCGGTTCGAATTCCAAGATGATGAATTTTGGAAAGAGCCGTGCCAAGATGTCAGATGAGACGGCGAAGGAGACGACCTTTAAAAAGGTTGCCGGATTAAAAGAGGAAAAAGAAGAACTTCAGGAAGTTGTGGATTTCCTGAAAAATCCGAAACGTTATACGGAATTGGGCGCTCGGATTCCGAAGGGTGTCATTCTCGTAGGACCGCCGGGAACAGGGAAGACTTTATTGGCGAAAGCTGTGGCCGGCGAAGCGGGAGTCCCGTTTTTCAGTATTTCCGGTTCTGACTTTGTAGAAATGTTTGTCGGCGTGGGTGCTTCTCGTGTCCGGGATTTATTTGAGGATGCCAAGAAGCATGCACCGTGTATTGTTTTTATTGATGAGATTGATGCGGTAGCCCGGCGCCGTGGTACAGGTATGGGCGGCGGCCATGATGAAAGAGAGCAGACATTGAATCAGCTTCTTGTAGAGATGGATGGTTTTGGTGTCAACCAGGGAATCATTGTTATGGCAGCAACAAACCGTGTAGATATTTTGGACCCGGCCATTCTGCGTCCGGGACGTTTTGACAGAAAAGTCGGCATTGGCCGTCCGGACGTGGGGGGCCGCAGGGAGATTTTAGATGTTCATACAAAGGGTAAACCTATGGGTGATGATGTGGATCTGGATCAGATTGCCCAGACGACGGCCGGATTTACAGGCGCCGATCTGGAAAATCTGATGAATGAAGCGGCTATCATGGCAGCGAAAGAACATCGTGCCTACATTGTTCAGGCAGATATCCAAAGAGCCTTTGTTAAAGTGGGTATTGGAGCTGAGAAAAAGAGTCGTATCATTTCCGACAAAGAGAAACGGATTACGGCTTATCATGAAGCCGGACATGCGATTTTGTTCCATGTGCTTCCGGATGTGGGACCGGTTTACTCCGTATCGATCATACCGACAGGTATCGGAGCTGCCGGATATACAATGCCGCTGCCGGAAAAGGATGAGATGTTTTATACAAAAGGCCGTATGATTCAGGATATTACGGTTGCTCTAGGGGGACGTGTGGCCGAGGAGCTTATTTTTGATGATATTACCACCGGGGCGGCTCAGGATATTAAGTCTGCAACCCGGACGGCACGGGCGATGGTGACCCAGTATGGTATGTCGGATGAAGTCGGTCTCATCAACTATGGCGGTGATGACGATGAAGTCTTCATCGGACGGGATCTGGCCCATACCAAGTCCTATGGTGAGGGCATTGCGACTGTGATCGACCAGGAAGTGAAGCGGATCGTGGATGAGTGTCACGAACAGGCCAGAAAGATCATTCAGGAGAACAGGGATGTCCTTGAAAAATGTGCGACGCTGCTTCTTGAAAAAGAAAAGATTGGCAGAGAAGAGTTTGAAGCACTTTTTGATACAAACAAACCGGTGTCTGAAAACTAGAAATATTTTTGAAGGTATTGAAAAAGAAGGGCGAATTATACAAAATAATCGGGGCTTTTGCGTTGGGAGTGAATAAAATGACGATAAGGTCATAAAAACCCTTGCAAATTGCATAAAAACACATTTAAAAAAAATCCATGTTTGTTAACATTTATTTTAGATGTGAAGCTATAATAAAGAACGTAAACCCCCCCAATACATTATATAGTTTTTTGTTACACCCCATAAGAAACAAAAAATACCTTCTCCGAAAAAGGACAGCAGAACGCGATGGCTGTCCTTTTTTCATGCCCTGAGAACCTGGCGGCTTGACGGGAGTTGGGCTTGCGTTTATTATATATATGTAAAAAGCGATGAATGGAGAAGGCGCCATGAATTTTGGGATGAATGAAATAGATTGCAGTCAGGCAGAAATAAGATATTTTTATTTAAAGCATGTGAAACCGGTAATTTTAAAAGACGCCTTGTTTGCTGATGGAACTGCAGAATATGTACAAATGTTAAACGAGAAAGTGCGTCTGCGTTTCCGGACAGGAAAGAATAATGTGGGAGACGTATTTCTGCGAAGCGGCGATGCCAGGCTGCCCATGCGGAAAGTGGAATCATCGGGCCTCTTTGATTATTATCAGATTGAAGTTCCCTGCCCGGAAGAAAGCATACCTTACTATTTTGAGATAGTTTCTGGAAAGATGGTTTTGTATTACAATAAAAAGGGCGTGCAGAGCGAGCATCAGGAATACTACGATTTTAAAATCATTCCGGGATTCCATACGCCGGATTGGGCAAAGGGAGCCATTTTTTATCAGATTTTTGTGGATCGTTTTTATAATGGCGATCCATCCAATGATGTGGAAGACCGGGAGTATATTTATATTCAGAAATATACAAGAAAGATTCAGGATTGGAACAGCCTGCCGGAAGCATACGACGTAAGTCGATTTTATGGCGGTGATCTGCAGGGAGTTATGGACAAATTGGATTATCTGCAGGGATTGGGAGTTGATGTGATTTATCTGAATCCGATTTTTGTTTCGCCTTCGAATCACAAATATGACATACAGGACTATGATTATGTGGACCCGCATTATGGGAAGATCATCTATGACAGAGGGAATTGTCTCAATGAGGGAGATTCGAGTAATGAGCAGGCCACGAAGTTTATTGCCAGAGTAACGGATAAGGCGAATTTGGAAGCGAGCAATGCATTATTTTCCCGATTAGTTCAGGAAATACACCGTCGAGGAATGCGGATTATTCTGGATGGAGTTTTCAATCACTGCGGTTCTTTTAATAAATGGATGGACCGGGAACGGATTTATGACAAAAATCCTGAATATGATAAAGGGGCTTATGTCAGCGGGGACAGTCCTTACAGAAATTTCTTTTCTTTTCATAGTGAGAATTGGCCGAATAATGGCGATTATGATGGCTGGTGGGGACATGAGACGCTGCCGAAATTAAATTATGAAGGATCTGAAGAGCTTTACAAATATATTCTCGGAGTGGCCCGGAAATGGTTGTCGCCGCCTTATAATATTGATGGCTGGCGGCTGGATGTGGCGGCAGATTTAGGATTGTCGCCGGAATTTAATCATCATTTTTGGAAGGATTTCAGGAAAGCGGTGAAAGAAATTAATCCGGATGCGCTGATTCTGGCTGAGCATTATGGTGATCCATCCTCCTGGCTTCAGGGAGATGAGTGGGATACGGTCATGAATTATGATGCCTTTATGGAGCCGGTGACATGGATGTTGACCGGCGTTGAGAAGCACAGCGATGATTACCGTTCGGATTTGTATGGGAATGCGGAGGCCTTTCAAAATGCCATGGATCATCATATGAGTGCTTTTCACAGCGAGTCACTGTATGTGGCTATGAATGAGCTTTCCAATCATGACCATTCACGATTTTTGACCCGAACAAACCATCGGGTGGGGCGTATTGGCACAGCGGGGGCCGAGGCAGCCAGTGATAATATCAATTATGGAATTTTTCGTGAAGCGGTGCTGCTTCAAATGACCTGGCCGGGAGCACCGACCATTTATTATGGGGATGAAGCCGGTGTGTGTGGGTGGACGGACCCGGATAACCGGAGAACCTATCCGTGGGGGGCGGAGAATAAAGAATTGATTGCCTTTCATCGGGATTTAATTCGTATTCATAAAGAACATCAGGTGTTGAAGACCGGTTCTTATCGTTTCCTGGCGGGCGGCTATCAGTGGCTGGCCTTCGGGCGGTTCAATCGGGACGAACAGATGATCACGATTTTAAATAATGATGACCAGGATAAAGAAGTACGGATTCCGGTTTGGATTTTGGGCATAAGAAGCGATACACAGATGGTGACCCTGATGCGGATCAATGAATCCGGATATTACACAAATGCAATGATGCACTCGGTTCAGCATGGTTACATTTGCGTTTCCATGGAAAGATACAGTGGATTGCTTCTGAAAGCAAAAAAAGCAAAAAATAAGTCCGGACATTAAAAAAATACTTGCATTTTGGAAAGACATATGCTAAATTAATATATTGTCAGGACAATTGTGGATGGATTCCCGAGTGGCCAAAGGGGGCAGACTGTAAATCTGTTGTCGACGACTTCGAAGGTTCGAATCCTTCTCCATCCACTCAGCCGGCGTGGCGGAACTGGCAGACGCACAGGACTTAAAATCCTGCGATCCTAACCGATCGTACCGGTTCGATTCCGGTCGCCGGCATATATGTGAATGGAGAGAAACATTGGATTTCCAATGTTTCTCTTTTTCTATGTATGAAAAGCCTCTTTGTGGTTAAAAATACCTTATAAATAAGGAGGCATATTATGAAAGATAAAGTATTTGGTGTTTTACAGCGTGTCGGGCGTTCTTTCATGCTCCCGATTGCCCTGCTTCCCGTTGCAGGACTGTTACTTGGAATCGGAGGTTCTTTTACGAATGAGACGATGTTGAATGCCTATGGATTGATGGGATTCATGGGACCGGGAACATTGTTGTATGCGATTTTTACAGTCATGAAAGAGGCAGGAGATATCGTTTTTGCGAATCTTCCGATTTTGTTTGCCATGGGCGTGGCAATCGGTATGGCGCGGCGGGAAAAGGAAGTTGCCGCTTTGGCTGCGGCCGTAGCCTTTTTTATCATGCATGCATCGATCAGTGCGATGATCACGATCCATGGTGGAGCAGAAAATCTTCTGGCCGGAGCCTCTGCTTCAGTTGTTGGTATTACATCCCTTCAAATGGGGGTTTTCGGTGGTATTATCGTTGGACTGGGTGTGGCGGCTCTGCATAACAGGTTTTATCAGATTGAACTGCCTCAGGTGTTGTCTTTCTTTGGAGGAACCCGGTTTGTGCCGATTATTTCTGCGTTGGTCTATACGCTTGTGGGGATTTTGATGTACTATATATGGCCGCCGATTCAGAGCGTGATTTACAGTGTGGGGAATGTGGTCTTGAATTCCGGATATCTGGGGACGTGGATTTATGGTGTGATGGAGCGGGCCCTCATTCCCTTTGGGCTACACCATGTATTTTACTTACCTTTCTGGCAAACAGCTGTGGGCGGTACGATGGAAGTTGGGGGCCGTCTGGTTGAAGGGGCCCAGAATATTTTCTTTGCCCAGTTGGCAGATCCAACAGTGGAGCAGTTTGCATCATCAGCGACTCGATTTATGTCCGGTAAATTTCCACTCATGATTTTTGGGCTCCCGGGAGCGGCGCTGGCCATGTATAAGACGGCGCGGCCGGAAAAACGAAAAGCCGTCGAAGGACTTTTGCTTTCAGCAGCATTGACATCCATGCTGACGGGAATTACCGAACCGCTGGAATTTACCTTTTTGTTTGTTGCGCCTGCCCTGTATGCGATTCACTGTGTTTTTGCCGGCGCAGCCTATATGCTGATGCATATATTTAATGTAGGCGTTGGTATGACTTTTTCCGGTGGTCTTATAGACCTTTTCCTGTTCGGTATTTTGCAGGGAAATGCGAAAACAAATTGGATATGGGTTGTTATTGTTGGTATTGCGTATTTTATTGTTTATTATTTCCTGTTTACCTTTCTGATTCGCCGTTTTGATCTGAAAACGCCGGGGCGGGAAATGTCGGATGAAGTTAAATTATATCATCGGAGTGATGTGGATAAAAAACGTCGGAGCGGAAAGAAGGAAAGCGCTGGTGGAAATGCTTTCAAGGAAAACGGTATGTCTTCTGGCAGCTCAGTCTCCGAAAGCGATGAAATTTCGGCGAGAATCTGTGAAGGACTTGGCGGACGGGACAACATTTCTGATGTGGATTGCTGTGCCACCCGATTAAGGTGTACGGTACATCAGTCTGAAAAAGTGAAAACAGATGTGTTAAAATCGACCGGTGCATCCGGTGTGATTCAAAAAGGTAATGGTGTTCAGGTGATTTACGGACCGAGAGTCACGGTGATCAAATCCCATCTGGAGGATTATCTGGAAAAAATGCCGGAGGCCTCTGTGCCGCGGACTTATGATGGACAGACACCAAAAAACTGTCAGATAAACTCAGAACCAAAGAGCTGCGTGATCGCAAGTCCGTATACGGGAATTGCGGCAGACATCAGTAAAGCTCCGGATGAAGGATTTGCCAGCGGAGCAATTGGAGAGGGCGCTTTTGTAGAGTTGACCGGACCGGATATTGTGGCTCCGGCTGACGGTACGGTGTCTTTTGTGTTTGATACACATCATGCCCTTGGATTTAAAACAATTGACGGTATTGCGCTTCTCCTTCATGTGGGGATCGATACGGTGAATTTAAGGGGCAAAGGTTTTGAGGTGCGTGTTAAAGAAGGGGATCTGGTTAAAAAAGGGGATATTTTAATGCGTGTTGATCTGAATTATGTTCGACAGCATGCCCCGTCTCTGGCATCACCGATCGTGTGTACCGAACTTGATGAAGACAGTCGGGTGCGTCTGCTTTGCAGTGGTCCGGTTAAGGCCGGAGAAGATTTATTACAAGTTCAGATTGGAAATTAAATCAGGAAAACACCGCCGGATTTTTATCGGCGGTGTTTTTGTGCCGCTAAAGGAGGGAAGTTGAAAATTTAATAAAAATTGAAGCAGAATGCTTGACAAAGATACTTTGAAATGATAATATACTATCGTTGCATTTGCCCAGATAGCTCAGTCGGTAGAGCAGAGGACTGAAAATCCTCGTGTCACTGGTTCGATTCCGGTTCTGGGCACGCGGGTGTAGTTCAATGGTAGAACACCAGCCTTCCAAGCTGGATACGTGGGTTCGATTCCCATCACCCGCTTTACAATTAAATATATTATGCGCGAGTGGCTCAGTGGTGGAGTATCGCCTTGCCAAGGCGA
Source organism: Frisingicoccus caecimuris (assembly GCF_004340975.1). Classification (GTDB taxonomy): domain Bacteria; phylum Bacillota; class Clostridia; order Lachnospirales; family Lachnospiraceae; genus Frisingicoccus; species Frisingicoccus caecimuris. Next base: position 50,026 of record NZ_SLXA01000004.1, on the reverse strand, counting down.
GGGTCGCGGGTTCGAATCCCGTCTCGCGCTTCACAAAATGATGTGGATGCGGAGTGCATTACGTCCATATCACCAGAGAAGAAATACCCCTAGAAACAGGGGTATTTTTTGTTATCAGCTATGTGCGTTGTCGTAAATCTTTTGAATATCTTCCGGTAAATGGCTGGGAAGAAGGCTCTGGATCCGTTCCTCGCTTCCGTCCTGTATGGCTTGTTCATAATACCAGCACTTGAACCTGAGCATATCCAGAATTTTATTCATGTGTGCGATTTCCGCTTCTACTGTCCTTTTCTGTCTTACAAATAATTCCTTCCGAAGTGCATAGGTGGATGCTCCTTCTACACACCAATCCATAAACTGCTTAATGTCCTTGATTTCTAACCCGGATTTTTTCAGACATTCAATCACCCGCAGTGTCTCAAGTTCCTTTTCTCCAAACTTTCGTATGCCGGACTTGCGCTCCATTCCCGGGAAAAGTCCTTGTTTATCGTAATATCGCAGCGTAGAGATAGGCAAACCGAACATCTCCGATACCTGTCCGATCGAGTACATATAAATCCCTCCCTAAATTTAAAAAAAGTATTGACCTGAAGTTAGGTTTAGATTGTAGAATATAATGTAGCACAAAAGAAAACCAAATACAAGGAGTGAATTGTTATGAATAAAAAAGTGCTGATTCTGTCTTCCAGCCCCCGCAAAGGCAGCAATTCGGAGGCGTTGGCGGCGGCCTTCGCCAAGGGTGTGCAGGAGGAAGGTCATCAGGTAGAGACCGTGTATTTGCGTGAAAAGCAGTACGGCTTCTGTCAGGGCTGCTTCGCCTGCCTGAAGCTGGGCCACTGCGTCATCAAAGATGATGCGGTGGAGATCGCCCAAAAGATGCATGACGCCGATGTTCTGGTATTTGCCACGCCGGTCTACTATTATAGCGTCAGCGGCCAGCTGAAAACCATGCTGGATCGGGCGAATCCGCTGTTTGACAGCGATTATCACTTCACCAAGGCGTATCTGCTGGCAACAGCGGCAGAGAATGAGCCGAGTACGGTGGAGGGTACCGAAAAGGACGTGCAGGGTTGGGTGGATTGCTTTGACCGCTGCGAGCTGAGTGGCACGGTGTTTGCGGGCGGCGTAAATGATGTGGGTGACATTGTCGGGCACCCGGCATTGGAAAAGGCCTATCAGGCCGGCAAGGAGGTTTGAGTCATGGAAAAACTGAAGTTGGCAGAGGAATGGGACAAGGTGTTTCCAAAGAGTGATCAGGTGGCTCACCGCAAAGTAATCTTTCATAACCGTTACGGCATTACCCTTGCAGCTGACCAGTATGTACCTAAAAACGCAACAGGAAAGCTCCCGGCAATCGCCGTCAGCGGTCCGTTCGGCGCGGTGAAGGAGCAGTCCTCCGGGCTGTATGCGCAGAAAATGGCAGAGATGGGCTTTTTGACGATTGCCTTTGACCCATCCTTCACAGGAGAGAGCGGTGGGCAGCCTCGCTATGTAGCATCCCCGGACATCAACACCGAGGATTTCTGTGCGGCGGTGGATTATCTTTCTACACTTGACTGTGTAGACCCGGATCGTATCGGAATCATCGGCATCTGTGGCTGGGGCGGTATGGCCGTCAACGCTGCCGCTATCGATACACGCATCAAGGCCACTGCCGCCATGACCATGTACGACATGACCCGTGTCAATGCAAACGGCTATTTTGACAGCGAAAATACTGCAGACGCCCGTTACGAAAAGAAAAAGGCTATGAACGCCCAGCGCACTGAGGATTTCAAAAATGGAAACTATGCTTTGGCGGGCGGCGTGGCGGATCCGCTGCCGGAGGACGCGCCTCGGTTTGTGAAGGACTACTACGCCTATTATAAAACTCCGAGGGGCTATCATCCCCGCTCTCTCAATTCCAACGGCGGTTGGAATGTGACATCCGCGCTGTCCTTTATGAATATGCCGATCCTGCAATACAGCAGTGAGATCCGTTCCGCCGTACTGCTGGTGCATGGTGAAAAGGCCCATTCTCGCTATTTCAGCGAGACAGTTTACAACAAGCTGACCGGAGACAACAAGGAATTGCTGATCATTCCGGGCGCAAATCATACCGATCTGTACGATCAGCTGGATGCGATTCCCTTTGAGAAGCTGAAGTCCTTCTTTGGGGAGTATCTGAGGTGAAAACACTATACCGGAATCTGAAATGAAGGAAAAAACATTGACGCTGACGATAAGCGGAACGGCATTGGATGAGAATAGCGTATGCCCCAAATGTGGTTATAAGAAAGTTTAATTGTTGGGCCATTGATCCATAGGTAATTAATCCTCTATGGAGCAATGGCTCCTTCTTATATCCGTTTTTCAGTTTATACAAAACTTGAAATTCTCTCTGTTCCGGGGTCTGGTTAATTGCTCAAACCCGACAAACCCGTCTTCTTCTTTATCTTCTATAATTTCCATATAATCATTCAGCGTCTTCATTATTTTCGACTGACGTAAATAGATAGAACCAAGGGGCTGAAAGCAATAGATTTTATGCAAAAAACATGTAAAAAAGCCTGGTTTTCCTGTACTTTGTACAAGTTGTCAAAAGTTATTAAATTAACGATAAAAATTTATAGACAATTTGGCTAAGGGGTGTTATAATAGCAACATGACAACTGATAGAACTGGTAGAACCAGTCGAGCAATTTAAATCAAAGAAAGGGAGAGGATTATGTTATTACAAGTTATTCTCGCAATTATACCTATCGCATGGCTGATCATCTCTATGACAGCGTTTAAGATGTCAGGTTTTAATGCCTGCGGTATCGGTCTTATCATTACAGCAGTTGAATGTCTTGCTGTATATGGTATGTCAGTAGTTCAGGTCGGCACAGGCGCATTAGAAGGTGCTCTGGCGGCCATCTGGCCAATCGGTATCATTATGTTTGGTGCCATGTTCGTATACAACCTGAGTCTTCGTACAGGTGGTATGGATGTTATCAAGAACATGTTGGCTTCTGTATCCAATGATAAACGTGTTGCAGCGTTGATTCTTGGATGGTGTTTCGGTAACTTCATGGAAGGTATTGCTGGTTTCGGTACAGCCGTTGCTATTCCGGCAGCCATGATGGTAGGTCTTGGATTTGATCCGATTGCATCCGCTGTTATCTGTTTGATCGGAAATGCAGCATCTCCTGCCTTCGGTGCTATCGGTACACCGACGATCAGTGCTTACAATACAGCAGGCTTTGAAGCAATGGGAATCGATATGATCTCCTTATCTGCACCGACATCCCTGTTACTTGCAGGTCTGTGTATTTTATCTCCGTTTGTAATCGTATGGTTGGTTGGCGGAACTCCAAAAGCGCTTAAAGGCGTTATGCCTATTACAATTGTATCTGTAGTATCTTTCTATGTACCATTTTATGTAATTTCTGCATTTGTTGGTCCTGAACTTTCTGTTACGATTGGCGCTATCATTTCTTTAGTAGCAGTTGTAATCATGGGACGTAGATCCAGCGGCGATATTCCGGAAGAATATCTGCTTGAAAAGAAAGATGAGGCAGCACAGGCAGCAGCTTCGGCAAAACCGCAGATGAGCGTTGTAAAAGCCTGGATTCCGTATGTATTGATCGTTATTTTCATTCTTGGTTCTTCCAAGTTAGTTCCTCCGATCAACTCCGCATTAGGTGCGATCAAATCAACAGTTAAGATTTATGCAGGAGAAAATGCCGGTGCATTATCCTTCTCCTGGATCAATACACCAGGTGTGTGGATGTTCCTTGCAGGTATCATCGGTGGTCTGGTTCAGGGCGCAAGCATCGGCGACCTTGGTGCAGAATTTGTTGCAACTATTAAGAAATACTGGAAAGCCGTAGCAACCGTAGTATTTATCGTAGCAATTGCTAAATTGATGGGTTATGCTGGTATGGTTACAAAATTAGCTAACGGCTTAGTAGCTCTTACAGGCAGCTTCTATCCATTTATCGCTCCGATCATTGGTGGTATCGGATGCTTCGTTACAGGTAGTGCAACTTCTGCTTGTGTTATGTTTGCAAAACTGCAGACAGAAATTGCCGGTCAGTTGAATATTGATCCGACCTGGCTGGTAGCTGCAAACTCTGCAGGTGCAACCGCTGGAAAGATGATTTCTCCACAGAGTATCGCGATGGCTGCAGCTGCTATCAGTGTGGCTGGTTCCGATGGTAAGATCATGAGCGCAACACTTAAATGGTGTGTTCTTTACCTCGTTATCCTTTGCGTATGTTGCTATGTAGGTGTTATTCTCTAAACAAAAAAGCTATTAAAAGCATATAAAGCATACATGTTAGAAGTGGCATCAGTGTGTGATACATACTGATGCCATTTCAAATAAAAGAGTTATACAGATTGGGCTTAGTATAAATCTTGAAAAAGGGGGGTGTCCGGTGGATTATCTATATACGGATATATATAAAAAGTTGGAAGAGAGAATTAAGGAAATGTCGGTAGGAGAAAAGCTGCCGTCGGAAAGGACGATGGTTCAGGAATACGGCGTTAGCCGGAATGTGCTGAGAGAAGCGTTAGTGCTGCTGGGTGACAGAGGCCTGATTGAGATCCGACCGGGTAAAGGCTCCTATGTGACTGATAAACAAAAGCTTCGTTTCGCCAAACATTTTGAAAGTATCCTTGAGGAAGACCGTCATAGTCAGATGCAGGTACTTGAGGTTCGGGAAATATTAGAACTGGCAATGTTTGAAAAAGCTGCATTAAATGCGGACAGCGATGACATTGATGCCATGGAAAAAATCTATGAGCAGATGGAGAAAAATCTCGGTGAAAAAACCGGATATGGGAATTTGGATTTGAAGCTTCATATGCAGATCGCGAAAGCAACGCATAACGACATTTTTCCAATTTTGGTACACACCCTGTATGAGTCCAGCGGACAGAGGAGCGTGTTGATGGAAGATATATTTCCGGAATCAATGAGGTCTATTCATCGGGATCATTTGGGGATTATCGAGGCGATCAAGCGCCGCGATGTGAAGGGCGTACGAAAAGTCGGAAAACGACATTTTGATGTGGACCGTTATATGCTTCTGTCCATGAATGGACTTGAAGAAAATTCAAAATAAAGGTAGAATAAAAAGGTATTTTCAAAGAAGAATGGGACATAGACCTCCGTCCGCTTTCTTCGGATGAAAATGCCTTTTGTTTTATTTTGTGGATAAATGGCTGTTTATATCAGCGGAAAGGAAAGAAGAAATGGGATTGAATCAGACACCGGCAGCAGATCGAGTACATATAGGTTTTTTTGGAAGAAGAAATGCCGGAAAATCCAGTGTTGTCAATGCGGTAACAGATCAGACTTTGGCTATTGTTTCTCCGATAAAGGGGACAACGACGGACCCGGTATATAAAACGATGGAATTACTTCCTATAGGACCCGTAATGATCATTGATACACCGGGAATCGATGATGAAGGGGCACTTGGCGAGCAGCGGATAAAGAAAACCCGTCAGGTACTTAATAAAACAGATGTGGCGGTTCTTGTTGTTGATGGAACGACAGGTATGAACGGTGCGGATGAAGAATTGATTCGCCTTTTTAAAGAAAAGGGAATTCCTTATATTATTGCTCTGAATAAAGGCGATCTGTGTACTGTGTGCAGTTATGGCGCGGACGAGCCCTATATTTGGGTCAGTGCAAAGGAAAAATCCGGGATTTATGGACTGAAAGAGAAAATAGCCCGTCTGGCGATTACAGAAACTCCAAAACGGCGTATTGTAGCGGACTTGATTCGGCCGGGCGATTTTGTTGTACTGGTGGTGCCGATTGATTCCGCTGCGCCGAAGGGGCGGCTGATCCTGCCTCAGCAGCAGACGATACGCGATTTGTTGGAGGCAGATGCGGTTTCAATTGTTGTAAAAGATTCAGAATTGAAACAGACATTGGAGAAGCTTGGTAAAAATCCTAAAATGGTCATTACGGACAGTCAGGCTTTCCGTAAGGTATCGGCCAATACACCGGCAGATATATTGCTGACCTCTTTTTCTATATTGTTTGCCCGTTATAAAGGAAATCTTGAATCGACGGTACGAGGTGTCGGGGCCTTGGACAAATTGAAGGATGGTGACCGGATTCTCATTTCCGAAGGATGTACCCACCATCGCCAGTGCGATGATATAGGTACTGTGAAGATACCGCGTTGGATTGAAGAATATACAGGGAAACATTTTCAATACGAATGGAGTTCGGGAACAGAGTTTCCGGAGAATCTGAATGCTTATGGGCTGGTTATCCACTGTGGCGGCTGTATGTTGAACGAGCGGGAAATGAAGTACCGGCAGAAGTGTGCTGAAGAGCAGGGAGTGCCGATGACGAATTATGGAATTCTTATCGCACATACTCAGGGAATTTTAAAACGAAGTCTGGAACCTTTTCCGGATATTTTGAGATTATTAGAAAGGTAGTACCCTTTCGGGCATACCGCAATATATGCCCTTCGGGCGGGCGCGCTCCGTCAGGCTTCGCGCGATAAGGTATAACAAGATTTCAGCTTCGTCGTTTCCAACCGAAGAGCTCCGGGGGTAAAGAGTAAGCCACACCGATTCCAAGACCGATGGCGATAGCCGTTTTTAAACTGCTCATACCGTAGTAAAGGGCTGTTTCTTCCAGACCTGTGATCGTATAGTAGGCTGTGTAATAAATGCCGGCTCCCGGAACGAGCGTAAAGATACCCGAAATCAGGAAAAGTGTTGTCGTTACCTTATAGAAGCGGGCGAGATATCTTGAATAGATTGTAAGAATGGCGCTTGCCGCAAAAATGGCCGTCACGGAAGAGCCGGTCACATTGAGTGTCAGAAGATGGACACCCCACCCGAGAGCACCTACCAGACCACATTGGGGCAGATACTTATTTGGTGTGCTGAACAGTATGGAAAATGAAACAGTTCCTATAAAAGCTGCGATTAATTGAAATAAAATCTCCATCATGGATGCCCTCCTTTATTATAAAAACAATGCTGTGGCAATTCCGACACCAATGGCAATGCCTCCGGCGGTCACCAGTGCATCAACAAGTCGGACCAGACCGGCAAGATAGTCGTTTTCGAGGAAGTTGCGAAAAGAGTTTGTCAGCGCAATTCCAGGGACCAACAGGAAAAGGGCTCCGATGGTGATGCGATCCAACTGATCACCTAAACCGATAAAATGAAGAAGAATACATGCACAGACGGCGATGATGCTTGCGGCGATATTATACATGATCTTCGGCAGAGACAGTTTTGGCAGCAGGTATAATACAAAAATATAAAGAATGCATCCGGCGCAAAAAGCCGTCAGAGCATCAAAAAAACTTCCCCCGAAGAGATAACAGAAACCACCGCTTCCGAAGCCGGCACTGATGATTTTTATTAAATTATTGGAAGATTGAAGAGAATGGATTTTATCCAGTTCGGCTTCGATTTCCGACGGATCATTCAGGCCGGCTGCGATTCTTCGGGATAAGGTGTTTAATGCCTCTAAACGGCAGATGTTTATAGGGGACAGTGAAATATAGCGGACACGGCAGGAATACATCTGACTGTCTGTCAGCATGGAGGCAAAGATTCCGTTGGCAATGACAAATGTATTAAAATCCTTCAGCCCCAGAGCATGGGCAGCATAAGTCATGACATCTCCGGTACGGAAAATTTCTCCGCCGTTTTCCAGCATTTCACTGCCAAGCCGTGTGACCAGTTCAAAATATATTTTTTCTTTTTTAATAATTTCTTCATGGCTCATAATGATTTTTATTTCCTCTTGTTTAATGGTATGAGATTATATTATCACAAAAATAAAGAAGATAAAGAAGTAATTTTTTAATATTCTGTATTTTAATTTTAAAATATGTTATACTGTAACCATTGATTTGAGTGCGTTTGCAACGAGGAGGAAAACAGCCAATGGAAAAAATAAAGATATTTACTGATTCAGCCAGCGACATTACTCGTGAAAATGAGAAAAGCCTGGATATAGAGATGGTTAACTTCAATATTGCAATGGGTGACAGATCTTATATCAGCAGAGTCGATTTTAATAATGAAGAATTTTACAGATTAATGGCAGGATATGATGGCATTCCAACCACATCTCAGGTCACAGCTTTTGAATTTCAGGAAATGTATGAGAAATTTTATAAAGAGGGTTATACAGATTTGATTGGTATTCTGATCAATAGTGAGGGCTCGGCGACCTATCAGAATTCTTTAATGGCGTATAAGCTTTTCATGGAAGAACATCCGGAAGCCGAAGAAAAATTCAGAGTGCACAGCATTGATTCCAGGAGTTATACCGGTGCCTATGGCTATGCGGTGATCGAAGCCGCAAAAATGGTCAGGGATGGAAAGTGCGTCGAAGAAATCGTTGCCTTTGCGAAAGACTGGGTGGACCATTGCGTCATCTATTTTGTACCGTATACATTAAAATATGCCAGTAAGAGCGGAAGAATCCCAAGTGCGGCGGCATTTGTCGGTGATAAGCTTGGCATTAAACCGATCATGCGGATATATGACCACATGATTTCCACGGCGCTGACTGTCCGGGGTGAAAAACGGGTTGTGAAAAAAATCGCAGAAAAGACCATGGCAGATATCGAAAAAGGGACTCCGTACATGATTGTTTATGGTGATAATACGGAGATCAGAGATCAGATGGCCGAAGAAATGACCCGCCTTCTTGGCTATGCTCCTGTGGATTTTTATCAGATCGGAGCAGCCATTGCAGTCAATGCCGGACCGACCGTAACAGGCGTTATTTTCAAAGAAAAATAGAAATTCGCGAAAATTATTTACAATAATATCCAGTAAAAAAGCCTTATGTTAAGTGGGATGATAAAATCACTAATGTAAGGCTTTTTTCAGACAAAAAAATATAAAATATATAAAAAATATGATTGATAAATACTTGACGAAGCAGTCCGCGTGCTATATAATTAGTATACAAAGTATTCGTGCAGGCAAAAGCGCCTGGACAAACTATTAATATGAGAGCTTAAACAGGAGGTATAATTATGGTGGATTTTAAGCTGACCAACAAACAGTTATTGGCAAAAAAACTTTTTGCAGAATTTGCAGAAAAAGAAATTAAGCCACTCTCTTCAGAAATGGACGAAACAGAAGTATTCAACCTTGAATTACTTGAAAAAATGAAAAAAATCGGTTTAATGGGCATCCCATATGACAAAAAATACGGCGGCGGCGGTGCTGACATCTTAACATATGCAGTAGCTATGGAAGAGATCTCCAAGGTAGATGCCAGCTGCGGTATCACAATGTCCGTACATAACTCTCTTTGCTGCCCATGTATCAATGATTTCGGTACAGAAGAACAGAAAGAAAAATATTTAAGACCACTGGTAAACGGAACATGGTCCGGTTGCTTCAGCTTAACAGAGCCAGGCGCTGGTACAGATGCTTCTGGTGCTAAGACTATCGCTGAGAAAACAGAAGATGGTAAATACTACATTTTAAATGGTCAGAAAGTATTCGCTACAAACGGTGGATTTGCTGATGTTTACGTTGTATTCGCATTGACAGATAAGACAAAAGGACCAAAAGGTATGTCCGCATTTATCGTAGAAAAAGGTACTCCGGGTGTTATCGTTGGTGAAAACATCAAACGTATGGGTATCCGTGCTGCTTCCAACGTTGAGCTTGCATTCGTAGACTGCAAGATTCCGGCTGAAAACCTGTTAGGTAAAGAAGGCAAAGGTTACGGAATCGCTATGGGCGCTCTTGCTGGTGGACGTATCGGTATCGCTGCTCAGGCTACAGGTATTGCTCAGGGCGCTTTAAACGAAGCTATCAAATACTCCAAAGAAAGAAAACAGTTTGGAAAACCGATTTCTTCTTTCCAGCATACACAGTTCCAGTGTGTTGAAATGCAGACAAGAATCGATGCAGCCCGTCTCTTAACATGGCGTGCAGCTAAAGCTAAAGACGATCATGAAAATTACACACCATTATCTGCTATGGCAAAATTATACGCTTCTCAGGTTGCTGTTGACGTTACACGTTTTGCAGTTCAGTTGATGGGTGGATATGGATACTCCAGAGAATATCCAGTAGAACGTATGTATAGAGATGCTAAGATTACTGAGATCTACGAAGGTACATCCGAAGCTATGAAGATGGTTGCCGGCGGCGCAGTAATGAACGCAGTGAAATAAGAAATAGGAGGAAGAAATCATGAAGATTGTTGTTTGTGCAAAACAGGTACCGGATACAACCGAAGTTAAATTAGATCCAAAAACTGGTACATTGATCCGTGATGGTGTGCCAAGTATTATTAACCCAGATGATAAAGCAGGTATCGAAGCTGCTTTACAGTTAAAAGAAAAATGCCCGGGAAGTACAGTTACTGTTCTCTCCATGGGACCTGCTCAGGCAGATGTTGCTTTAAGAGAAGCATTGGCTATGGGTTGTGACGAAGCTATTCTTGTTACAGACAGAGCATTTGGTGGAGCTGATACATGGGCTACATCTTCTACAATTGCTGCTGCATTAAAGAAAATTGACTATGATGTGATCATCACAGGCCGTCAGGCTATCGATGGTGATACAGCTCAGGTTGGACCACAGATCGCTGAACACCTTGGACTGCCACAGGTAAGCTATGCTGAAAACGTTGAGATTGACGGTGATTGCCTGAAAGTACAGCGTCAGTTTGAAGATCGTTACCACATCATCAAAGTTAAAATGCCTTGCGTTATCACAGCTTTAGCAGAGCTTGCAGAGCCTAGATACATGACAGTTGGCGGTATCGTCGATGCTTATGATTCCAAAGAAGTTAAAGTTTGGGGTCTTGAAGATCTTAAAGATACAGTTGATGAAGCTAATATCGGTCTTAAAGGATCTCCTACAAGAGTTAAACAGTCCTTCACAAAACAGCCTAAGGCTGCTGGTACGGTATTAAAAGACTTAACACCGGACGAAGCTGTTGACGCAATCGTAGCTAAACTGAAAGAGAAATATATTATCTAATCTAAGTCAGGAGGTTCAATGAAATGAGTAAAAACGTATTTGTTATTGCCGAACAGAGAGACGGCAAAATTATGAAAGTAAGTTATGAATTAATCGGAAAAGCCAGAGAACTCGCTAATGACTTAGGACAGGATGTTGTAGCAGTTCTTATGGGTTCCGGCGTTGAAGCTGTTGCTGGCGATTTGGCAAAAGCTGGCGCAGATAAAGTTATCGTTGTTGACGATCCAATACTTGCAGAATATGTAACTGAGCCATATGCTAAAGCTACTACAGCTGTTATCAAAGCTAATGACCCGGAAATCGTATTATTTGGTGCTTCCTCTATCGGTAGAGATTTAGCTCCTCGTGTTTCGGCAAGAATTCACACAGGTTTGACAGCTGACTGTACAAAACTGGAAATCGACCCAGAAACAAAATTATTGAACATGACTCGTCCGGCATTTGGTGGTAACATCATGGCTACTATCCTTTGTGCAGATCACAGACCACAGATGGCTACAGTACGTCCAGGCGTTATGCAGGCATTAGAATCCTGTGACAAAGTTGGCACAGTTGAAAAATTTGTTGTAGAATTTACACCAGCAGATATGAATGTTGAAATTTGTGAAGTTGTCAAAACAGATAAGAAATCTGTTGATATTACAGAAGCTAAGATTCTTGTTGCTGGTGGACGTGGACTTGGTTCCGCTGAAGGCTTTGCACAGTTGAAAGACCTTGCAAACGTTCTTGGTGGTGAGGTTGCTGCTTCCAGAGCTGCTGTAGATAGCGGTTGGATTGAAAAAGACCTTCAGGTTGGTCAGACAGGTAAAACTGTTCGCCCTGACCTCTATGTTGCTTGTGGTATTTCCGGAGCTATTCAGCATGCAGCTGGTATGGAAGAATCCGAATTTATCGTAGCTATCAACAAAGAAGAATCTGCTCCAATCTTCGGTATCTGTGATTTAGGTATCGTAGGCGATCTCAACAAGATCGTTCCGAAGTTAACAGAAGCTTTAAAAAAAGTTGATTAATTAAAGATTTTGGGTATTTCAGGGGATCGCACCAATCCCCTGAAATATCTTTTGATGAATTTCAAACATTATCCCTAAGCTTGAACTTATAATGCAATATAATTACAGAAAAAAAGACGGTATCTGCACGATCCGTCTTTTTTCCTGTTGTACGTTGGATAATGATTTTATCGGCTGACACTCCTGCGCCGTTGTTGCCTGAGCCGGCGTTTTCGGCGCTTCATAGCTCTGGAAGGTGCCAGTAAAGTCCAGCAGACAATACGTACGAGCATAATACCGAAGAAAGCTCCGGTACTGTCAATACATACGTCCCGCATCGATGGGCTGCGTCCGGCCACAAAGGATTGGTGGTATTCATCGGTGCAGGCGAAAACGACACATATGATTCCGGCAATCAAAAGCAGTGGAAATCCCCGTAGACCGTAAACATAAAACGGCAAGGCGACCGTAATGGCCAGGATAAAATATTCGGTCATATGAGCCAGCTTTCGGACGGGGCCTTCAATCTTTTGAGCGTAGGCATCAATCTGCCAGTCTTCCAGCGGCTTATCTAAAATCTGTCCTCCGAATTCGACGATTTTACAGCTCACTCTATAGCTGAGTTGGCCGGAATCCACACCGGTCTGGGATGAAAAAGAAAATATCAGCATCATCATTGCTACCATAGGAAGAAATGAAAAAGGCTTTAAAATAAATAACAATATACTTTTAAACAAAAAATCACCTGTCCTTTAAGTCATTATCAGTGAGAGTCTTTGCTCTTTATCATACGCTTGCACAGGAAAAAAATCAACGAAAGAGGGGAAAATATTGAGAATAGATTCGGAAAAGAACGGGAATATGATCAAAGGATTATGTTTGGGTTTGACTGTTATTTTGATGGGGGCTGCGATTGCAGCTGTGCCATTTAGTGGCGGAGTGGAAGGGATGATTCAGGGATGGAAGCAGATTCTTATTGCGCCTTGTCCTTTGATTACGGATTATTTTGGAATTGGAGGCATCAGCGCCACATTTTTTAATGCGGCAATATGTTCTTTTGCCTGCTGGATGATTGCGGCTGTCAGTAGAGCCAGGGTGAACGCCTCTTTTTTAGCGGCCTACCTGCTTGTAGTTGCCCACTGCTTTTATGGAATGAATTTCCTTAATATATGGCCGTGCTATATTGGCGTTATTTTGTATTATATAAAAAAGAAAAAGAATTTCAGGGAACATTTGCATATTGCCATGTTCTCAATGGCCTTCGGTCCACTTGTCAGTGAGATGCTTCTGCGTTATCCGATCGGAGAGGCATTTGAATCTGGGGCATCCGGATTTACCTTGTCTGGAATAATCCTGACACTGATCATTGGGCTGGCCGCCGGAATGGTATTGCCCGGTATGCTGGAAGGCGCTTTATGGATGCATAAGGGCTATAACTTATATAACGGAGGGTTGGCGTTTGGCCTCGTAGGTTGCTTTTTATATGCTTTTTTATATAAAACCATGGGGGTGGAATCTTCGGGGCTTATTGAGCTTAATAACAGATTTTACGATGGTATCGGAGAGTCCGACTGGCTCTTTTCAAATTTCGTATTTATATTCATTTTTGGATTTACTTTGGCAGTGGGATATGTGTTGAACGGAAAAAGCTTTAAAGGCTATAGAGAGTTGATGAAGGAGACAGGGCACATGTCCAACTTTGCGGAACGTTATGGTATGCCTCTTTGTTTTATCAATTTTGGTGTTTATGGATTTATGGTGCTTGCTTATATGAATCTGATCATGTTGCTGACAGAAGGCGTTGCTTTTACAGGTCCTACAGTGGGGGCCATATTTGCTGCAGTGACTTTTGCGGCGATAGGACAGCACCCTAAAAATACATGGTCCATTTTTATGGGCTATGCGGTTCTTTTTGTGTTCGTGACTTTCGTATGTATGCTCCAGGGGCGGGAAGTACCATGGACATTGTCAACTCAGGGGTATATCAATGGTGTGGCTTTCGCTACTGGTCTCGCGCCGATTCATGGCCGCTATGGCTGGCGCTCCGGCATGGCTGCGGGGATCATCAGCGCGTCTATATGTACTTCCACAGCGGCGATTCACGGCGGATTTATGCTCTTTAACGGCGGGTTCAGCGCAGGAATCACAGCATTAATACTCGTACCGGTTCTGGAGCATCATTTCCCTCATATGCGGGTTAAATACTAAAAGGCTGGACGGATATATGGAGTGCGCAGATTACGGTGGCAGAGGGCATATTTCCTAAGGGCGTTTGCGGCCGGAGACATATAGACATTATCTTTCCAGACCATGTAGATTGGATGAAAGAAATTAAGGTCCGTAACTTTTAAAAGTTTAATATTTGCTGTATACAGGCTCGAATTTTCAATGACAAAACCAAGGCCGAGGCCCTTTGCTACCATATGTGTGATGGTATATGGGTCATTGACGGAAAAAACGGTTTTTAAGTGAAAATCCGGGCCGGCTGTTTTTTCTATGGCCTTGCTAATCGTAGAGGCGATACCTGTGGCATGATTATAGCTGATAAAGGTTTCGTCATGGATATCTTCGAAACAGACCTCCGTGCGGTCTGCCAGGGGATGTTCAGCCGGAATGGCCAGAAATATTTCTTCGGCATACAGAAGGTCACGGTTGATGAAAGGATATTCTTCGGCCTGATTAAATTCGCTGCAAAATCCTAAATCCAGTTGGTTAGCGCTAAGCTCCGATAAAATCTGCCGGGTAGTTTTCTGGGACAATTCGATATGAATCTGGGGATACTCTTTATTGAAACGGCTCAGCAGTTCGGGAAGATAGTTGGTTCCAACGGAAAAAATCGTACTCACGTGGATGTTTCTGGTATATACATTGGCTGCACGCTGGATAAAATGAATACCTTCTTCGATTTCACCGGTAGCTTTTACGACATAGTTATAGAACATTTTTCCATATCGGTTTAATTGAATATTTCTTCCTGATTTTTCGAAGAGAACAATGCCAAGTTCTTCTTCCAGATTAGCAATGGCTTTGCTTAAAGCGGAAGTGGAAATAAAAAGTTCTTCAGAAGCACGGGTAAGATGTTCACATTCGGCGACCTTTTTAAAGTAGATTAGATGTTGCCAGTTCATAAGAATACTCCTTTAACAAAAATTTACCTGTTTCATTATACCACTTCACGGCCAAGAATAGTTGAATTTTAGGCAAGATTTTCTTGAATTTTGGGACATAGACATAGACGTTTAAAGAGATTACAATAGAGATAAAAGAAGGTAAATAAGCAGGAGGATAAAAATTATGTGTAATGTAAATTTAAGCTGCGGAGACTGCGGCGTAACAAATTGTAATGTGGGAAATAAGACGTATCCGGGATTCTGTCTGACAACTCATTTAGATGAAAGAGTGAAAGAGGAAGCTATGGCGGCCTATAATGAGCCGGATAATCACAATATAATGGTTCAGGCGGCGGATGTGGAATATGAAGGCTATGGCCGGCTGACGCGGGTTGAAGAGACCATAGAGTTTGCAAAGCGTATGGGATTTAAGAAAATCGGCATTGCCACTTGTGTTGGGTTGATCCGGGAGACACGGATGCTGACGAAGATTTTGCGGCATCATGGATTTGAAGTGTATGGTATTGCCTGTAAGGTCGGGGCTCAGCCGAAAACGTCGGTGGGAATCCGTGAAGAATGCTGTGCAGTCGGAGCAAATATGTGCAATCCGATTCTTCAGGCAAAGCTTTTAAATGAAGCAGAGACAGACCTGAACATCGTGATGGGACTTTGCGTCGGGCATGACAGTTTGTTTTATAAATATGCGGAGGGATTAACGACGACCATGGTGGTTAAAGATCGGGTGACCGGCCATAATCCGGTAGCGGCAATTTACAATGCGGAATCCTATTATCAGAAAAAGTTATTTAAGTAGAGGAGAGAAGCATGTTCTCCGGTGAAAAAAGCGTCCGAAAAATCCGAAGATTTTACGGACGCTTTTGCGTACTTGATTTAACCGGTTAATCCTATAATCCCATCGATGCAAAAATGATGAAGATAAAGCAGGAGATAAATGGAATAACAATCTGTGTAACAAAAATATCGAAGTAAGCTTCTTTATGTGTCAGCTTACAGATACCAAGTAATGTAATCTGAGCGCCCTGGTGTGGCAAGCTGTCCAGAGTACCAGCAGCGATTGTAGCAATACGGTGAACATGTTCAAGGTTAGCGCCTAATTCGATATATGTATCAGTTAAAGCGTTGAATGCAACACCCATACCACCGGAAGCAGAACCACAAGCGCCGGCACAGATAGCAACTGTAATCATAACGAATACAAGTGCAGGCATGTTGAGGGTCTTAAGAAGCTCAACCAAGTCGGCAAATCCCTGTGTATTCTTAACAACACCACCGAAACCAACGACGATAGCTGTGTTCAGGATGGATACACCGGAGTTAGCAGCGCCTTCGTTGAATACTGCGATCCAGGCGTTAAGACCTTTAACACGGTTCCACATAAGGATTGTAGCTAAAGCAACACCGAGGAATACAGCTGTTTCAACAGGAAGTTTGAATCCGTTGAAGGCAACAAGGATAGCAACGATAGGAATCATAGCAATCCAGAAATTTGGAAGATCTTTGTCTTCATCCATAGCCATCTCTTCAGGAGACAACTGGAATTTCAAAGTTGTATCGTTGAATGTAATACCTTTCTTCGTGAAGCTGCGGCCTCTCATTTCCAACCATACGAAAATCAGGATGTATGTAGCTACTGTAGCGATTACAGAAGGAACGATAGCAGCTGTAGAAGGTGTTCCCAGGCTGTTCATACCGATAACGTTCTGGATGGAAGGTGAACCAGGACCATACATGGACCATGTCCAGCAACCGGCAGAGATAGCGCCCGGAATAAGGCGACGAGTGAGGTTTGCTTCTTTGAACATGTTCAAAGCAATTGGGTAGATTACGAAGAATACTACGAAACCACTAACACCACCGTAGGTAAGAATACCTGTGATCGTCATGATGATTGGTGCAACAAATTTACCTTTACACAGACCAGCCAGAGTTTTGGAAATAGACTCAGCAGCGCCTGTATGCTGGTAAACAGCTCCGAACAATGCACCAACGAAGAATACTAAGAAGTAGCTTGTTACGTAATCGGAAGCGGCCGGCATGAAGGCTGTTTTCAAGCTTTCAAGAATTGGCAGACCGGAACAAACGATTACGAAAATGGTTACTAATGGCGCCAAAATTAATGCGTTAATCTGTTTAAATGCTAATAAACCGAATAAGATTAATGCGGCAACCAATACTAAAATACCTAAATTCATAACAAATTGGCCCCCCTTAAGGTTATATTATCTTATTTTATTCTGTTTTTTTGGTCCAAAAAAGGGGATGGATAGGAACCCATCCCCTTTGATGGCGCTTATGTGTGTTTGATTATTCAGCAAGACCCATTAATTCATCTGTGAAAAGACGGGCGTCCATTAATTTTGGCTCGCCGTCCATCTTTGGAGCGAAGTCCATAAGATCAAGAACCTGAGTCTGTAAATCAATACCAGGTGCGATTTCTGTTAAGTAAACGCCGTCTGGACGAAGTTCGAATACAGCTCTCTCGGTAATATAAATAACCGGCTGGCCAATCTTGGCTGCATAAGAACCGGAGAATGTAATCTGTTCAACTTCTTTAACGAATTTCTTGGATTTACCTTCCTGTGTGATTTCCAGTTTTCCGTTACCTGTGGCAATCTTCAGACCACCTGTTGTAAATGTACCAAGATAGTAAACTTTCTTGGCATTCTGGGAAATGTTGATAAATCCGCCGCAGCCGGCGATACGGCCGCCAAATTTACTTACATTAAGGTTACCTTTTTCGTCAACCTGTGCAAGACCAAGGAATGCCTGGTCGATACCACCGCCATCATAGAAGTCGAACTGGTATGGCTGGTCAAGGATACAGTCAACGTTTACGGAACCTGCAAAACGGGAACCGCCCTGTGGAACACCACCGACAGGACCTGCTTCTACAGTTAATGTCATCCAGTCACCGATGCCTTCTTCGTTGGCAACAGCAGATACGAATTCAGGAACACCGATACCGAGGTTAACAACAGCGCCTTTCTGTAATTCCATAGCTGCACGACGTGCAATGATCTTCTTGGCATCCAGCTTTGGAGCTTCAAGAGAACCAAGAGGAACACGGAAATCGCCTGTCATAGAACCATCATATTCCTGTTTGTAAATCTGCGCATTGTCATCGCCTTCAGCGATAATAACTGCGTCTACATAAATACCAGGGATCTTAACTGTTCTAGGATCAAGACTGCCGTTGGCAACAACTTTTTCTACCTGAACGAATACTTTACCGCCGTTGTTCTTTGCACACTGTGCAAGAGAAGTGGCATCCAGAGTACAGCATTCTTTTTCAAGAGAAATGTTACCGGATTCATCAGCATATGTACCACGGATAAATGTCACATCCAATGGCTGAGATTTAAAGAGAAGTTTTTCTTCGCCTTCGATTTCAATAAGTTTAACAATATCTTCGGTGGTTTTGGAGTTAACCTTAGCACCTTCGATACGTGGGTCAACGTATGTGTTCAAACCAACATGTGTAATCGTGCCGACACGTTTACCGGCGGCATCACGAACCATCTGAGCCATAGTACCCTGTGGCAGATTGTATGCTTCGATTTTGCCTTCGATAGCCATAGCACGAAGTGTTGGCGCAAGATTGTAGTGACCAGCAATCAGGCGTTTAACCATGCCTTCATGAGCGAAGTGGTCAGAACCCGTACCAGCGCCAGCGCCCTGTCCTGCAATCGTAAAGATCGTTAAATCCTTTGGATGACCAGTTTCAAGGAATCTTTGTTCCAGCGCTCTGTTTAATGTTTCGGAAAGACCAGCCTGAACAAAACCTTCGGTATTAATGACTGCTCCGTCCGGAACCTGAGCAGCAGCTTCAGCTGCTGTGATGATTTTTACTTTCGCCATTGTAAAGAAAGCCTCCTAATGTATGTATTGATTAACGTTATTCTGAATTGATGTAAATCTAATTAGAAATCTGTTAATGTTCTACCGCGTTTTTCAAGGAATGCTGTCATACCTTCTTTTTTGTCGTTTGTGGACATGGTCAGACCAAATAAGTTAGCTTCAAGAGTTAAACCGTTGTTAAGATCCATGTCAAGACCCATGTTGATAGCCTGTTTAGCGATGGAAACAGCATAGCTTCCTTTGTCAATGATCTTAGCTGCGATCTTCTTACAGAAGTCAATCAGTTCATCCTGAGATACAACATGGTTAACAAGACCGATTTCGTATGCTCTCTGAGCGCTGATCATATCACATGTGTAGATCATTTCTTTAGCGATGCCTTTGTTTACTAAACGAGGAAGTCTCTGTGTTCCACCAAAACCTGGGATAATACCAAGGCCTGTTTCTGGCTGAGCAAATTTAGCGTTGTCAGATGCAACACGGAAGTCACAGGACATGGAAATTTCGCATCCACCGCCTAAAGCAAATCCGTTAACAGCTGCGATCGTAACCTGACGCATGTTTTCAAGTCTTCCGAAAGCTTCTTTGGCTTTAAGACCAAAAGCACGGCCTTCAGCAGGGTTCTGATGAACCATTTCGGAGATATCAGCACCAGCTACGAAGGATTTCTGTCCAGAACCTGTTAAGATAACAACTTTGATGTCATCTCTTGCTTCGATATCTTTAAGGCATTCGTTAAGTTCTACGATTGTTTCTGTGTTCAGAGCGTTTAATGCCTTTGGACGGTTGATAGTTACCACTGCGATTTCGTTTTCGACTTCCATTAATAAATTGTTCATAATGTCGCCTCCTAAAAATATTTGGTTGATAGTTTCATGCAAAGCGCTTGCCGTAATAAAACTTTGCATGCTAATTACTATATGAAAATTATAACGCTGGCATATGTTAATGTCAATGATTTTTACGTTAAAAAAATGGCAAAATTCAATTTTTTTACATAGAAAAAAATGGGAATTTTTTGGACATTTTCACGATTAAGTTGAATTCAAAGGAATTCAAGATCAAAAAGTGTTGTTAAAAAAGGTAAAAAAGATTGACAATACGTCGAAAAACATTTATCTTTATTTAATAAGAGAAAGGGAGTGAAACAGGTGCAGCTGGAGGAATGCGTGAATTACTTGTTGACAACGGCGCAACATTCTGTTTTTTTGAAAATGACTGAAAAACTTTCAGCTTTTGACATTACTCCGGTTCAGTATGCGGTTTTATATTGTTTATGGGAAAACGATAGAAGGAGTCCAAAGGAAATTGCCGAACGGTTAAAGTTGGAAAATTCCACTATATCCGGAATTCTGGAGCGGATGGAGAAGAAAGGCTTAATTGAGAGAAGCATCAGTAAAGAAGATCGGCGGTTTATTCAGGTGCTTGTTACTAAAAAGGGTGCGAGCCTGGAAAAGGATGTACTGAGTGCGGTTGAAGAAGTCAACGATGAGGTAATGTCTGTATTTTCTGAAGATGAATGTGAATCATTAAAAGCGCATTTGAGATTATTAGCTGGTGTAGATATTTAAAGGGTTGGAAACAACCCTTTTTTCTTCTATAATATGTATTATAAATTTTATTTAGATGGGGAGGCTGGATATATGAAAGGAGAATTTAAAATGGCTATTGGCAGAACCGTCCGGGAGATTGCCCAGTATTATTCGTCCGAAGAGTCATTTGCGATAAAAACGGGAAAACATCTGCCGAACAGGGGGGCTATTATCGGAGTGATCAAGGATCTGCGGCGCGTGATGTTCCCGGGGTATTTTGGGACAGAGAACATTACGGACACAGCACCGGAGTATTTTATTGGTAATACGCTGACCGAGGTTTATGAGGTGCTGAAGGAGCAGATAGAAACGGCCCTGATGTATAAGAATGAAGAGAATAAGAGCGCTGAGGAGCTTTCTGTGCAGGCTATGGAGATCTGCGAGTATTTTTTTGGGCGTCTGGCCCACATACAGAGATTGCTCTTGAAAGACGTTCAGGCCGGTTTTGACGGCGATCCGGCGGCTAAGAGTAAGGAAGAGATTATTTTTTCCTATCCGGGCTTGTATGCTATTTTTGTGTACCGTATAGCACATGAACTTTATATAAAGAATGTTCCGTTTATTCCGAGAATTATGACAGAGCATGCGCACAGCCGGACCGGAATCGATATTAATTCCGGCGCCACGATCGGTGAATATTTCTTTATTGACCACGGTACGGGTATTGTTATCGGCGAGACCACATGTATCGGCGATCATGTAAAATTGTACCAGGGTGTTACGCTTGGTGCGCTTTCTACGCGGAGCGGACAACAACTGGCCGGAGTGAAACGGCATCCAACGATCAAAGATAAGGTGACGATTTATTCCGGCGCCACGATTCTCGGCGGCGAGACGGTGATCGGTGAAGAATCGGTAATTGCCGGCGGCTCCTTTATTACCAGTTCGGTGCCTCCGAGAACAAAGGTTATTGTGAAGAGTCCTGAGTTGACATTTAAGGGGCAGTCTGGCGAAAATGATGTATGGGAATAGTTGTAAAATGAGAAAACATAGATTTTGTGATGATAAAGCCCTGTTTTACAGGAATGTATTTGCGTTGGTACTTCCAATGGCGCTGCAGAATCTCATCAACGTAGGAATTACATCGGCAGATGTAATCATGCTTGGGAAAGTTGGAGAAATTGCCCTGTCATCCAGTTCACTGGCAGGGCAGATTTATTTTATCATGTCCCTGATTCTTTTTGGACTGACTTCGGGAGCAGCGGTAATTACCGCCCAGTACTGGGGCAAGAAGGATATCGAGACGATTGAAAAGGTCCTTGGTATATCAATGCGTATTGGATTGAGTGTTGGGCTTCTTTTTTTTGCGGCTGCCCAGCTTATGCCGACAACGTTGATGAAGATTTTTACATCGGAACCCATTATTATTGAAGAGGGCGTCAGATACCTTCGAATTGTATCCTGGTCCTATCCCTTAGCTGCGGCTGCAGTGGTCTATTTAAATATTATGCGGAGTGTGGAACGGGTCATAATATCCACATTGGTGTATTCGATATCACTGGTCATTAATGTGATTTTTAATGCCATATTCATTTTTGGTCTTGGTCCGGCGCCGGCCATGGGGGTCGCCGGTGCGGCCTGTGCCACGGTGATTGCCCATGTGGTGGAATTTGGCATTGTTGTATTTTATATTCTGAGGATTAATCATTCCGTGTTTTTTCGACTGAAAAATCTGTTTATTCGGGAAAAGGCATTGATGAAGGATTTTAAGATCTATGCATTGCCGGTCATATTAAATGAATTAGCCTGGGGAACGGGAATTTCGGCGATCGCAGCCATTATTGGACATCTGGGGAGTGCGGCGGTGGCGGCCAACTCCATTACCCAGGTGACACGTCAGCTGGCAATTGTTGTGACGATGGGGGTTGCCAACGCGGCAGCAATTATTCTCGGACGTACGATTGGTGAGAAGAAGGAAGAGCTTGCCGTGATTTATGCGGACCGGCTGGTAAAGCTGAGCGGACTTTTGGGAATCGGCGGCAGTGCGGTAGTCCTCTGCGTTCGGCCGATTGCTGAGCGGTTTATGACGCTGACCCCGGAAGCCGGTGTATATCTGCGTCAAATGATGATCATCATGGCTTTTTATGTGTTGTGCCAGTCGGTGGACGTTACGTTCATTGTGGGAGCCTTTCGGGCGGGCGGCGATACACGTATCGGCCTTTTGCTGGATTTTGTGTCTCTGTGGGCAATCTGTATTCCACTGGGTTTTGTGGGGGCCTTTTTCCTGAAATTTCCGGTATGGGGCGTTTACCTGTGCCTGACTTGTGATGAAATGCTGAAGCTTCCTTTTTCCTTTGCAAGATATCGCTCGCGGAAATGGCTGAAAAATATTACCCGATAAATTCTTATTATTGACATATGCCAATAATAAGAGTATGATAAGAAAGAAAGGAGATGTGCCCATGGCCAGACCGGCAAAATTCAGGAGAGTCTGTCGACTTCCCCTGTGTCAGGAATTCTATGGCGGCAAAGGGAATGATTCCGCTATAACGCTTACCGTGGAAGAATATGAAACGATTCGTTTGATTGACTATATGGGATTTTCCCAGGAGGAATGTGGGCGCCAGATGGGTGGTTCCCGGGCGACGATACAGGCTTTATATACGGAAGCACGGAAAAAATTGGCTCGTTTTTTAGTGGAAGGGACATCTTTGAAAATTGAAGGCGGGAATTATTCGCTGTGCGAACAAAAAGCCAAAGGAAAGGGAGAAAAGAGAATGAAGATTGCAGTAACTTATGATAATGGTCAGGTGTTCCAGCATTTTGGTCATACGGAGCAGTTTAAAATTTATGAAGTAGAGAACGGACAGATAGTGTCGGCAGAAGTTGTAGATACCAACGGACAGGGTCATGGCGCTCTGGGTGGATTTCTTGCAGAGCGGGGCGTGAATGTCCTGATCTGTGGAGGCATCGGCGGCGGTGCAAGAAATGCACTTGCAGCGGCGGGTATTCAGTTGTTTGGCGGCGCCTGTGGAGATGCAGACGCTCAGGTGGCTTCTTTCCTGACAGGAAGTCTGAATTATGATCCGGATGTGATGTGCAGTCATCACGGCGAGGGTCATGGTGAAGGTCATAACTGCGGCGGGCATGGTCATCATGGTGAAGGACATGGCTGCGGAAACCACGGGTGTCATGCATAAAATGTAAAAATCAAAGAGGTTATTCTAAAATCAGCAGATTTCAGGATAACCTCTTTTTGGATAGAATAGATTATAACTGGCGGAAAGTATCCGGACGGAAAGTCCGGTTTTTCACGGCCTGGTCAATCTGTGCAAGAAGCATTGGAATGTCCTTGTTAAAGGTACCGGCCAGCGGAATATAGTTGGAAGCATGGTTCGCGCGGAATACGGTGCCTTCGCTGTCGATATTCTGAAGGAAAAGAGTCATTTCCTTAAAAATAGCATCCGGTCCTTCCAGCGGGTGGAATTCACCGGCTTTCCACTGTTCATGAAGCGGTGTGCCAGGCTCGATGAGCAGGGTCAGAAGGCTGGCATATTCCGGTTTGATGGCAGAGATGACTTTGGCTGATTCTACTGCATGTTCTTCCAGATTTTCGATGCCGCCGAGACCGGAGATCAATGTGATAGAGGATTTTAAACCGGCAGCCTTTAATTTCTGACCGGCAGCAATAATTTCGGCCTGGGTCGCATTTTTCTTAACGGCTTTCAATACCTTGTCTGAGCCGGATTCGGCGCCCATGTAGACCATGTCCAGTCCGGCTTTTTGTAATGTTTCCAATTCTTCCGGTGTTTTTGCCAGCACATCCTTCGGAGCGCCGTAGGCGGTAATCCGATTAACCGTCGGAAGAATCTCATGGATTTTGTCAATAATATAAAGCAAATCTCTTGTTTTTACGATTAAAGCGTCGCCGTCGGCAAGGAATACCCGTTCGATATCAAACATATAGTATTTTTTTGCCATAATCATATCTTCAACCACTTCATCCAGGTTACGGATGCGGAATTTTTTATCTTTATACATATTACAGAAGGTACACTCATTCCGGGCACATCCGATGGTGAGCTGGAGAATCAGACTGCGGGCTTCGCTTGGAGGACGGTAAACAATTCCCTCGTATCTCATAATAATAAAACTCCTTTCCAAACTATTTTTTGACAATAGTTCGCATGCAAATCATTTTTTTCGTATTAGTATAACATACTTTCCCCAATTTGGCTATTGACTATTTAAAAGAATATAGTAAGGTAATTAATAAAGGATTTTTTAGGTGAAAAGATGAAGGTACTTTTAACAGCAATCAATGCAAAATATATTCATTCTAATCTGGCGGTCTACAGTCTGAAGGCGAATTGCGGCAGTTATGAGCCGCAGGTGAAGCTGATGGAATATTCCATCAATCAATATCCAGAAGAAATTTTTCAGAGCCTGTACCGGGAAAAGACAGATGTGGTCTGCTTTTCCTGTTATATATGGAATATTGGAATTGTGGGGCAAGTGGCCGGGTGGCTGAAGCAGGTTATGCCCGGGATAAAAATCTGGCTCGGTGGTCCGGAAGTTTCCTTTGATATACATGAACGGCTGAAAAAATGGAATTTTATTGATGGCATTATGTATGGCGAGGGCGAGGATACTTTTCGGGAGATGATGGC
Organism: Frisingicoccus caecimuris; assembly: GCF_004340975.1. Classification (GTDB taxonomy): domain Bacteria; phylum Bacillota; class Clostridia; order Lachnospirales; family Lachnospiraceae; genus Frisingicoccus; species Frisingicoccus caecimuris. Next base: position 24,863 of record NZ_SLXA01000004.1, on the reverse strand, counting down.
CTGCTGGAATGGTGAAAAAAATATCGAAGATATACTGGGGATTGGTCACCGGCAGAGGGATGGAAAAGTGCATGTCCATTTTCCAAGAGATTTTGTCAACATGAGTCAATTGAATTTTGTCTATACGCAGTCGGAGAAGTTTAAGAATAAAATTATCTATTATGAGACGAGCCGGGGGTGTCCATTCCAATGTAGTTATTGCCTTTCTTCGGTGGAGAAGAAAGTGCGTTTTCGGGATTTGAAACTGGTAAAGCAGGAATTGCAGCAGTTTATTGACTGGGGGATTCCTCAGGTAAAATTCGTGGACAGAACCTTTAATTGCCGTCGGGAACATTCCATGGAAATTTTAAAATTTATTAAAGCTCATGATAAGGGCAAGACGAATTTTCATTTTGAGATTACGGCGGACCTGTTGACGGAGGAAGAACTGGATTTTATGGCCGGACTACGTCCAGGATTGATTCAATTAGAAATCGGCGTCCAGTCGACCAATCCGGCGACCCTTAAGGAAATCCGGCGGAATGTGTCCTTTGAGAAGCTTCAGAGGATTGTCCGGCGGATTCATGTGGGAAAAAATATTCATCAGCATCTGGACTTGATCGCAGGACTGCCCTTTGAGGATCTGGAACGATTCAAACAGTCTTTTAATGATGTCTACGCATTGAAGCCGGAGCAGTTTCAGCTTGGATTTTTGAAGGTGCTGAAAGGTTCTTATATGAGGGAAAAGGCGGAAGATTATGGTTTGATCTACCAACCTGAACCGCCTTACGAAGTGTTGGCCACCCGGTGGCTTTCCTATGATGACCTGCTTGTTTTAAAATCTGTGGAAGAGATGGTGGAGGTCTATTATAATAGCCGTCAGTTTGAGAACAGTCTCAACTGGCTGGAAAATTACTTTCCGTCGGCCTTTGTCATGTATGAGACGCTGGCCCGGTATTATGAGACAAAGGGGCTGAACGGTATCAGTCATTCCCGGTTGGCCCGATATGAAATTCTTCTGGATTTTGTACGGGAGAGCATGAAGGAAGAGGAAACCAATATTTTTGTGCAGATATTGACGTATGATTTGTATTTGAGAGAAAATGTAAAAAGCCGGCCTGCCTGGGCGCCGAACCAGGACACTTACAAGGGGTTGTATGTGGACTTTTTTAAGAATGAAGAAAATCGTTCACGCTATTTTTCAGGATATGAAGGATATACGACAAAGCAGATTCAGCGGATGACCCATATTGAGCGGTTTGACTTACCTGTTCGGACAGATATGGCTGGGACAGGCGCGGGAAAAGGACCGGTGTTTATCTGGTTTGATTATATGCATCGGGATCCGCTGACCTATAAGAGCCGAACGGTTGAGGTGAAATTATGGTAAACTCTTATGTATGTTTTGATCTGGAGACGACCGGGCTTTCGCCGGAAAAGGATGAGATCATAGAGATCGGAGCCGTGAAAGTGGAGGAAGGTAAGGTCATTGAACGTTTTTCACGGTTTGTAAAGCCGGATCAACCGATTTCTCCGATGGTGACTGCGCTGACCGGTATCAGCAATGATATGGTGGCCGATGCGGGGCCTACAGATCAGACGATTTATGATTTCCTTTATTTTTGCGGAGAGTATCCGGTGGTTGGACATAACCTGATGTTTGATTATCGATTTACATACCGGTATGCGAAAAAATATTATATGGATTTTCAGAAGGAAGGGCTGGATACTTTAAAGATTGCGCGAAAGGTTTTGCCGGACTTGCCTTCGAAAAGTCTGGAGAATCTGTGCAGCCACTATGGTATCGTGAATTCCTCGGCTCACCGGGCTTATCACGATGCACTGGCAACAGCAAAACTGTATCAGACGCTCAAATATTATTTCGGTACATCGGAGGAAAAACTTTTTACGGCGGCGCCGCTGGTGTGGAAGCAGAAGAAAATCCAACCGGCGACAAAACGGCAAAAGGAATACTTGAAGGAATTGGCAAAATATCATAAAATAGACATTAATAGCGATTTGGAAACTCTGACCCGGAGCGAGGCATCCCGGATGATTGATAAGATTCTTTTTCAACATGGACGGATGGAGCGACAGCGTGGGTCGTGGCCTGTGAAAAAGTAAGGAGCGGATAGAATATGAATCGTAAAACAAGAACAATGATTTCGAGAGTCATCGTTATATTGCTGATCATTGCAATGGTGGCAGGAATTTTGGTTTCATTTTTATAATAAGGAGCTTTGAACATGCAGATTGGAAAAGTACCGGAGAATGTTTTAAAACGCTCGGTATTTAAACAGATAAAAATAAAAAGAGACGAAGTTTTGATCCATCCGGGGGTTGGTGAAGATTGCTCTGTACTGGAGCTTGCACCGGGAGAAGTGTTTGTCCTCTCTACGGATCCGATCACGGGGGCGGCTTCCGATATCGGCACACTGGCAGTCCATGTAACGGCGAATGATCTGGCTTCGGCCGGGGCCGAGCCGGTGGGCATACTTTTGTCCATGCTTTTGCCGCAAGACGCCCAGGAGGCCGATTTGAAATCTCTGATACGGGAGATTGAATCGGCCTGTGAACCACTAAATATAGAAGTTATCGGGGGGCATACCGAGGTGACACCGGTGGTGAATCAGCCGGTGGTCACAGTCACAGGCGTAGGTAAAGTCAGGAAAGATGCAGTGATTTTTACCAGGGGCGCCCGGCCGGGACAGGATATTGTCGTGACCAAATGGATCGGGCTGGAAGGTACATCCATTATTGCCTCTGCCAAAGAAGCGGAGCTTCGGGCCCATTACAGCCAGGATTTTGTAGACCGGGCGAAGGGCTTTATCCGGTATATTTCCGTGGTAAAGGAAGCGATGCTGGCCCGGGACTTTGGTGTTTCGGCCATGCACGACATTACCGAGGGCGGTGTTTTCGGCGCTCTCTGGGAAGTGGCGGCTGCGGGTAATGTGGGTCTTTCGGTAGATTTGAAGAAAGTTCCTCTGAAGCAGGAGACGGTGGAAATCTGCGAATTTTTTGATCTGAATCCTTATCAGCTGATTTCCAGCGGTTCGATGCTGATCGCCTGCGATAAGGGACATGACCTTGTGGAGCTTTTGAAAAAAGAAGGTATTCATAGCGCAGTGATCGGTAAGTTTACAGATAATAATGATAAAGTCATTATTTATGACGAGGGGGAGACCCGTTATCTGGAACCGCCTAAAACCGATGAACTTTACAATATTATATAGATTTTCTTGGAGGATTAGTCGAAATGAGTGAATTAAAAGAAAAAATTTTAGCGATCATGGAGAAGAACAGTAAGGTCAGTGTGGCAGATCTGGCCGTTCTTCTGGGGGATACGGAGGATAATGTATCCAGAGCTATTTACGAGATGGAACAGGACAAGATTATTTGTGGATATCACACCCTGATCAACTGGAATAAAGTGAATAACGAGAAGGTTATCGCTATGATTGAAGTACGTGTAACACCGCAGAGAGGACAGGGCTTTGACCGGATTGCGGAGCGTATCTATAATTTCAGCGAGGTAAATTCGGTATATTTGATTTCCGGCGGTTTTGATCTGATGGTCATGCTGGAAGGAAAGACACTGCAGGAGGTTGCCATGTTTGTTTCCGATAAGCTGTCACCGCTGGATTCGGTACTCAGCACAGCGACCCATTTTGTATTGAAAAAATACAAAGAACACGGGACGATTTTTGTTTCCCAGAGCCCACGTGAAAGGATGTTGATTACACCGTGAAAAATCTGTTGGCAGAACGGACCGTGGGGATTAAACCCTCCGGTATTCGAAAATTTTTTGATTTAGTATCCGAGATGGACGACCCGGAGGTGATCTCCCTCGGTGTTGGCGAGCCGGATTTTGACACGCCGTGGCATATCCGGGAAGAAGGTATTTATTCGCTGGAACGGGGACGGACTTTTTATACGTCCAATTCCGGCCTGAAGGATTTAAGAAATGCAATTTGTGATTACCTGAAGCGGACCTATCAGGTAGAATATAATCCGGAAACAGAGGTCATGGTTACTGTCGGCGGGTCAGAAGCCATCGATATTGGTCTGCGGGCCGTGTTGAATCCGGGGGATGAGGTCATTATCCCTCAGCCAAGCTATGTGTCTTACGAGCCATGTACTGTTTTAGCCGGAGGAAAACCCGTGATCTTGGAACTTCAGGAGAAAAATGAGTTCCGTCTGACGAAGGAAGAACTGCTTGCAGCCATTACACCGAAGACCAAGGTGCTGATTCTTCCATTTCCAAATAATCCGACGGGTTCCGTGCTCCGGCGCGAGGATTTGGAAGATATTGCGGAAGTCTGTATTGAGAAAGATATTCTCGTTATGTCGGATGAGATTTACAGTGAGCTGACTTATGGGGCCAAGCATGTGACCATTGCATCTTTGCCGGGAATGAAAGAACGGACGATTTTAATTAATGGTTTCTCCAAAGCCTATGCGATGACCGGATGGCGTCTTGGCTATACATGCGCACCCCATATCATTTTGGAGCAGATGCTTAAAATTCATCAGTTTGCCATCATGTGTGCGCCGACAACAAGTCAGTATGCGGCCGTGGATGCATTAAAAAACGGGGAAAAAGATGTAGAAGAGATGCGTATTTCCTACAATCAGCGCCGCCGCTTCCTCGTGCATACCTTCCGTAAAATGGGCCTGAAATGCTTTGAACCCTTCGGAGCCTTTTATGTATTTCCGAGTATCAAGGAGCTTGAAATGACTTCGGATGAGTTTGCTATGGAGCTTTTAAACCGGGAAAAAGTTGCCGTCGTTCCGGGAACGGCTTTCGGTGCATGTGGTGAGGGCTTTCTGCGTATTTCCTACGCCTACTCGCTGGATGAGTTAAAACATGCGACGGACCGTATTGCCCGGTTTGTTGCGGAGATTCGTAAAGAAAAAGGATTGATTTAGTTGCTGAATATTGTATTATTAGAGCCGGAGATTCCGGCAAATACGGGGAATATCGGGCGAACCTGCGTGGCGACAGGGTCCAGACTGCACCTCATTGAGCCTCTGGGGTTTCAGATTAATGAAAAGCAGCTCCGTCGGGCCGGAATGGACTACTGGAAAGATCTGGATGTGACTGTCTATGATAACTTTGCCGATTTCCTTGAAAAGAATCCCGAGTGTCAGGGGAAGCTCTATATGGCGACGACCAAGGCAAAACATGTCTATACGGACGTGGCCTTTGAGGAAGACGCCTACATCATGTTCGGGAAGGAAAGCGCCGGAATTCCGGAGGAAATTCTCGTGGAACATGAAGAGTTTTGCGTGCGGATACCAATGCTTGAAAACATCCGTTCCCTGAACCTCTCAAATTCTGTGGCCATCGTGCTTTATGAAGCGCTGAGGCAGCAGAATTTCAAACAGATGCAGCTCCTCGGTGAGCTTCACCGACTTCACTGGAAAGAATAGAGATTAAAGATACCCGTCGAAGAGCGTTTTAAAAACAAAGGCTCCGGCGGGTACTTTTTTAAGAGAAAAATATTATCGATGGTATGATTTTCTTACAACCGTGTTGGAAATCCTGTCTCCATCCTGTATAATAATGTTGAATACGGCTATTATTACGATACCGAGACAAAGTTTTATTATGTTTCCAGCCGTTATTATAGTCCTGAATTGTGCCGATTTATTAGTTTGGATGACGTGGAACCATTTGTAAAGTTTCATGAAAATTCTGTGCAGTACAATTTATATGCTTATTGTTGGAACAATCCTGTCAATATGTTTGACGGGGGTGGCGAGTGGCCAGAGTGGCTGTTTTGCAGGCACGAAAAAGCAGAGCTGAAGGGTTAGATACGAAAAAAATTGCAACTAATGTGGCAGAAGCTATTTATGACAATGGCGCAAGAGTTGTTGGGATAGCCCCGGTTACAAAAATGGCAAGTATTGGAGGTCAGCACTGGTTAAATATGAATGTTGAAGACATATTTGGTGGGAAAACAAGCTTTGGTGAAACTTTAAAATCGGCAGGCGGTAAAGTTGTTCCTTATGGATTTGTTGCTTATAATTGGATGCATGTACTATATGCTCTGTTTTGTAAAAATCCTATGGCGAGAGCAAAGAAAAGGAGGTATTCTTTAAAATGAGTGATTTTATAAAAATACTTTTAAACACAATAAAAGGAATATCTTTTGTTTTAGTAGTTTTCTTTGGAGTGATAGGATTTGCACATGATATTTTAGGTCCAGATTTATTTGAAAAAACACTTGCAAAATTCAATATACCATGGAATTTTGAACTTTTTTGCAAAATGGGGTATATTTGTGTGGCAATTCTCATTATTACATATTTTATTCATGCAAAGCTTTTTGGGAAATAGCAGCTATGAGCAAATACGATAAAAAAAGACTGGGATTGTTATGTATCTAACTTGATGGAATTTATTGTCTATATGGATTGAGTAATAATGACTGGAAAAAGTGATACTGAGCAGGAGTTCTGATTTATCATAGAAAAACTGATCGGTATCCGTAACAAATTAGGAAACTATGAAAGGAAATCTGCACCAAAAACAAAGCCTGTTGTTGATATAACATGGAAGTTGACTAATGAAATGAGAAAAAATGCCGAAGAATTAAGGGAATATGAGAAAAACTATGGACTTATATTGGCAGCATTATATTTTATAAATAAAGTAAAAACAGGTGACGATTGGGATTTGAAAAATCAGTCAAATTGGAGTTTTAGTGATAATTTTACTTACACATTTAACGGGATAGCATTAGGAAATGACGATATAGGAAATATACACTATGGGTATGTAGGACGTGAATTATTTGGAATAGATATTCTTCTTATAGGAGGAGGCGCATATCAAGTTAAGACGGATTTTCCCAATATTCAGTGGAAACATTTTTATGCTTTATTTGATGATCCACGAGATCAATTAATGGTTATTTTTGGATCCATATTATGGGACATAGATAGGGTAAATTCATATTTTAAATTCTAAATTCTTGTCGCCTGCTTTCAAAAAATGATAATAGTTTTGAAAGCAGGCAGACTAAATGTATTTAGGAAAGGGAGATGAATGGAGTATGACGAGAAATTTAAAGAAGCTTAGTTTATTGTGCGCGGCAGTGGTTTTGATAAATTTTTTAAGTTCTTGGTATTATGAACAATTGTTTTTTCACTTTTTTGTTCTCTATTCTATTCTGGATATGCTATTCTTTTTCTTATTCATTGCATGTGGTATATGGGCGGTGAAATATTTAAAAGGAAATCATAAATCAATTAAGGATTTTATTCCTATAATTTTGGTTGTTGTATACCTTATGTATTTATTAAGCGGAAGCCAGAATAAGCTGAATTTTAGAGTGTATAAAAATGTGAGATATGAAATTGTTGAAATGGTAGAAAACTATCAACTTGGTGAATCTGAAGAGAAGGGATTCGTCGAACTTCCTGACAAATATAAAAAATGCTCTTCCGGGGGAGATATTTTAATATATCGGAATAATGATGAATGTATGATTGGATTTTGGGTTAAGAGAGGATTTTTGGACAGTGGCTTTTCTATGTTTGTTTATAAATCTGATGATAATGCGATGAATATAGAGCAGGTGGTAAGAGAATGTTTGTGGGATGGTTATGAAGTAAATTCGGAACAAAAGGAGAAACAGTGGTATTACATAACTGCCAGAGAAAGAAATGAGTAACTTCCAAAGTCAAATTGAATCATAGGAGAGAAGACATGTACAATCTTGATGGAATTTATTGTCTATATGGATTGAGCAATAGTGGCTGGAAAAAAGTGATACTGAGCAGTAGTTCTGATTTATCATAGAAAAACTGCTCGGTATCCGTAACAAATTGAGAGGAGGCTTCGGAGAAGATGGAAACGAAAACGAAAATTATGTGGATGAAAGTTTTTATGATATTTTATATATTCTGTGGCGTAGTGGGTTTTTATGCGGCGCTTAAAACAGAAAATATATTGGTTTTCGTTATTTTTATAGTCATAATATTGATTTTGTCGATACCGGGGTTATATTTTGCAGCCAGAATTGATGCTCAGCCATGGACTTTGAAAGTGGAACCTTTAATTAAAACGCTGAATGTAAGCAGCTTTGAAGACTTCAAGAATCGATTGTTTCAGGAGGCAGAGCAGGAAGGCTTTGGAGATGTGCAAACGGTGGTATCAGACAACAATATAGAAACAGTATTGGCGTCTAAATGTGAAAAAAGGGAGTTGACTATATTACAAACTTTTTGGACGGATGCGTTTGACGAGGATACTTTAAGAAAAATGACGGATTTATTCTGGGAAGTAGCAGAAAAGAAAATTGGAAAGGGGAAAATACAGAAGTATGATGTTCAATTGATCCAATGTATCTGTATCCGTCAGCTAAATGAACAGGCTGATGAATTTGTCCATCGGAATCTTCTTCAGAATATGGGACAGTACCAGAGCCTGAGTGTGATTGCCTTTGACGAAAGGAGAATTTATATTTGTCAGACCAATTATAAATCTTTTGATAAACGGTTCAGAGAAGTAGAAGCCCTCCTCTTAAAGATTTTAAACAATCTTTTGGCTTAAAAACAAAGGGGAGAGGCCCATAAAGAAGGAGAGAATAATGTCCAGGAAGAAAATTATTGTTTTGGCGATAGTCTTGTTTTTTCTAATTAATATTTGGGGATTTTTAAGCGGCAATATTTCTTTAAAATTCAGCAGGACAAAGAGGGCTGAAACAGAGGCTGTAGCAGAAGACTCGAGGGAGAAGATTATTATTGAAGAAACAGCGGCAGGAGCAGATGATGAGACGCAGCAGGCCGAACAAGTTGTTTATTATCCCACAGAAGAAGCATTAATTGAAGAAGAATCTAAAGGAACTTCGAACTATTTTATTGTAAGAGGGGATAGTACATTACTGTTTTTCCGTGAGGAAGATTCAGACGGAATCAAAAGTTTTTATGTGCTTGCATTTGTAATAGAAGCGGACGGCTATTACTATAGCCAGGACACGATGAGAGTGAAGAACGCATCAGAACAAACACTTCAAATAAATCAGGGAGAATATTATATTTATTTTTATGTTGAAGACAAAGATGTAGTGGAGGACAGTCTGGGAGGAGAATTTCAGCGGGTTCCGGCCGGTGACGGCGTGGAATTATTAGCAAGATATATTGATTGTCCAATAGAGGAATATGAGCTGTACATAAATGGAGTGTTAATGGATTTAAGTGATGGGTACAACCTGGGAGATAAATCGTCGGAAGACATACCATTTTATACATTGGAAGACTATATATCAGCGCTTGGGCTTGGTGAAAAATATTTACTTGTGCAGGGAGACAGAACCTTATTAATTGTGGAAGAAAGCGGTGAGGGCAATGCTTCGGACACGTTGCGTTTTTCATTTGCCGCGGCTGAAAAAATCAATGGCGCCTATTATGATAGGGGGGAAAATGTAAAGAGCGGTCAGGTGTTGTTAAGGCGGTATATGATTGAAGAAGTACAGGGCGAGTATTATATGCTGTATCTCCGTGGGGCGGAAGAAAATACCGAAATATCAGATAACAGGGAAGGCGTTTTTCAGGAAATGGAAGTATCAAATAATGCTGTAGTTGGAGCAAAGTACATAGACTGCCCAATAGAAGAATATGAATTCTATATTGATGGATGGCGGTTAGACTTGAGTGGGGCTTACGAGTAAAGATACAATGCGGAGCCGGGAACCATATCACAGGTTTCCGGCTCCGTGCCGTTTTGGGTATAGACCTAATGGGAATACTGTATTTTATTGTTTTTCCAGCAGGGCTTCCCGTTTGTTCAGCATTTTGTTGAAACGCCGCTGGAACAGGGTGAAGGTAGTGGAAGCGGCGATAAAATCGGAAATCGGCTCGGCCAGAAATACCGCAAATACCTTATCTGCGAAGAAGTTCGGCAAAATGTAAATGAGGGGGATCAGCAGAATGATTTTTCGAAGCAGGGCCAAAAAGAGGGAAATTTTTGCCTGGCCAATGGCGACGAAGGTCTGCTGACAGGCCATCTGGATACCCATCATGAAGCCGGTGGCCAGATAAATTCGTAAAGCCCAGGAAGCCATGTCTTTTAACTCCTGGTCGCTGGCGAAGACACCGACGAGGAGTCCGGGAGCGGCCATATTCAGGAGCCAATACAGGGTGGCGAAGGCGACACAGGAAATAAAGAGCAGCCGGAAGGCCTGCTTTACGCGTTCTTTATTGCCGGCGCCGAAGTTATAGCTGATGATAGGCTGTGCGCCCTGGGTCAGTCCGGACAGGGGCAGAGACAAAATCTGCATGATACTTGTCAGGATGGTCATGGAGCCCACCGCCAAATCTCCGCCGTATTTTTGCAGAGAGGTATTAAAGCAAATGCTCAGCAGGCTCTCGGTGCTCTGCATAATAAATGGCGACAGGCCAAGCGCCAGGACCGGCATCAGGATTCCTTTGGAAATTTTCATATTTGAAATATGGATTTTTAATGTGGTTTTCTTTCCGGTCAGGAATTTGAGAACCCAGACAGCCGAGATACACTGGGAGATAATGGTGGCCAGTGCAGCGCCTCGGACGCCCATATGTAAACCAAATATAAGAATCGGGTCTAAAACGATATTGATAACAGCGCCGATAACGACAGTAAACATGCTGATCTTGGCAAAACCCTGAGCGGAGATAAAGCTGTTCAGTCCCAGAGAAATCATTACAAAGATTGTACCGATAACATAGATATTTAAGTATTCTATGGCATAAGGGAGGGTGTCACTGCTGGCACCGAAAAGCTGGAGCAGTGTCCGGCCTCCGATGAGAAAAGCCGCTGTCAGGGTGACGGCAAGAATAATCAGAGCGGCAAAACAATTACCGAGAATTCGCTCGGCTTCATTCATATTTTGTTCACCCATTCGGATAGATGCCTGGGGCGCACCACCCATACCAATCAGGCAGCTGAAAGCAGAGATTAATATAATAATAGGAAAGCATACGCCGACGCCTGTCAGGGCCAGTGTTCCGATTTCGGTGATATGGCCGATGTAAATCCGGTCCACAATATTGTACAGCATGTTAATAATCTGGGCAGTGATGGCCGGCAGAGCGAGTTGGAACAACAGTCGGCTGATTTTTTCTGTACCCAGTTTATTCGGTGTATTTTGATTCACTTTAGAACCCCCTTAAAAACTTGTATATTCACGTTCAGATTATCATAACATATTCATTGGAAGAAAACAAGAAAAGGCAGTCTTCGTTGCCAAAGTCTGATGAATGTGTTATGATTACAATGATTAAATGCGACCAGCAAGGAGTGATATAAAATGAAGTATGATGTAATTATTATTGGGGCCGGGCCATCCGGTATTTTTTGTGCATATGAGCTGATTCGCAACAATCCGGAAATGAGAATTTTGATGATTGAAAAGGGCCGGGCCATTGAGAGTCGGAATTGTCCAAAGCGGACAACGAAAAAATGTGTCGGCTGCAAACCCTGCTCTATTACGACGGGCTTTGCCGGAGCCGGAGCATTTTCCGATGGCAAATTATCCCTTTCTCCGGACGTCGGTGGAAATCTGCCGGAGATTCTTGGATATGACCGGACCATTGAATTATTAAATGAAGCAGATAAGATTTATCTGGAATTTGGCGCAGATGAACGGGTATATGGTCTGGAGGATTATGCGGCGATTGAACGTATTCGAACCAAAGCTATCCGTGCCAATCTGAAACTTATCGAATGTCCGATCCGTCATCTTGGTACTGAGGAAGGATATAAGATCTATACCCGGCTTCAGAATCATTTGATGGCTGCTGGTGTGGAGATTCGGTTTATGACCATGGTCCAGGATATTATTATTGAGGATGGTATGGCAAAGGGTGTTGTCACGGATAAAGGTGAAACCTTCTATGCGGATGAAATCGTTGCCGGTGTGGGCCGGGAAGGTTCCGAATGGTTTTCACATATTTGCCAGAGCCACGGCATTGATACAAAGGTCGGAACGGTAGATGTGGGTGTCCGCGTGGAAGTCCGGGATGAAATTATGAAAGAGCTGAATGAAAAACTGTATGAGGCGAAGCTCGTTTATTACACACCGACCTTTGATGATAAGGTGCGGGTATTCTGCACAAATCCGTCGGGGGAAGTGGCTACAGAATATTATGATGAGGGACTGGCTGTTGTCAATGGACACGCCTATAAATCTCAGGATTTGAAAACAAAGAATACGAACTTTGCCATTCTTGTATCGAAAAACTTTACGTCACCGTTTAAATCCCCGATAGAATACGGTAAATATATTGCCCGGCTGGGGAATATGCTCTGCGATGGAAAGATTCTTGTTCAGCGGTACGGCGATTTCAAGCGGGGCCGCCGGACGACGGATGAACGTATGATCCGAAATAATATTACGGCAACGTTAAAGGATGCAGTGCCGGGAGATTTATCACTTGTATTCCCGCACCGGATCATGGTGGACATCGCCGAGATGATCGAAGCATTGGACAAGGTCACACCGGGTATTGCCAGTGATGAGACGCTGCTCTATGGGGTGGAGGTCAAGTTTTACTCCAATAAAGTTCTGGTCAATGATGATTTTGAGACAAATATCCAGGGACTTCGGGCTATGGGCGACGGAGCATCTGTGACTCGGGGGTTACAGCAGGCTTCGGCTAATGGTCTGGCAGTGGCACGAAGTATTTTGAAAAAGAAGCATGCGTGATTCGGAACTGTATACCCAGTTAATTGAATACAGCCGGAGTCGGGCTTATCCTTTTCATATGCCGGGACATAAACGGCAGATGATGGCCATGGAAGACCCCTATCGATTTGACCTGACAGAGATTGACGGATTTGACAATCTTCATGGGGCTGAAAATTTACTGAAAAGGGCGCAGGAGCAGGCAGCATCCCTTTACGGCTCGGAGGAAAGTCATTTTATGGTCAACGGGAGCACAGGCGGCCTTCTGTCAGCTATCGGTGGTGTGACTCACCGGGGTGATCGGGTGCTCGTCGCGAGAAATTGCCACACAAGCGTATATCATGCTCTGGAACTGAATGGGCTGCGGCCAGTGTATTTATGGCCGGAGCTTGACGAAGGACCGGGAATCTACCAGGGACTTACTTGCAGACAGGCAGAGGAAGCCCTTGAGAAATACCCGGATATTCGGGCGGTAATTTTTACATCGCCCACCTATGAGGGTCTTCTGTCAGATGTCAGAGGAATTTGCGAGGCGGCGCATCAACGGCAAATCCCGTGTATTGTGGATGAGGCTCATGGAGCCCATCTGCGTTGGATTGGACTGCCGGATGCGGTGGCCTGCGGTGCCGATGTGGTCATTCAAAGTCTCCACAAGACCATGCCGGCCCTGACCCAGACCGCCCTGATTCATATCAATGGCCGTCTGGTGGACCGGGAGCGACTTCGGAAAATGCTGGTGACTTATCAGACATCCAGTCCATCCTACGTGCTCATGGCTTCTATCAGTCAATGTATGTCATGGCTGGTACAGGAGGGAGCAGAGCGGTTTGCCTGCTACAGTCAGGAGGTTTGGAAGTTCCGCAGACGCCTGAAAGATATGAAACATTTGTATCTTTATACATCGGAGGGGATATTTGACTGGGGAAAACTGGTCATCTGTACTGACAGGTCCGATCAGACCGGTCGGAAGCTTTACGATCGGCTTCGGAAAAGCTTTGATCTGCAGATGGAGATGGCGTCGGCTCGTTATGTTTTGGCAATGTCAACAGTAGGCGACAGTTCGGAGGGGTTGCAGCGACTGGCACAGGCTCTGGAAGTTATTGACAGCGAAGCCGCTCAGAACGATAGTCCGGTGCAGCGATCCGTAGCGGATAAAACAGGGATTTCTCTCTTGACTCCGGAACGATATATGGAAATTGATGCGGCGGCGGAGCAGCCAACAGAAGAGGTGGCGCTGGCGGACGCGAATGGAAGAGTGATAGGCGATTATCTTTATCTGTATCCTCCGGGAGTGCCTATCCTTGTCCCGGGAGAAGTGATACAGATGAAACATATAGAAAATATTCAGAATTACCTAAGCCAGGGGCTGGAAGTCCATGGAGGCTATTTGAAGGAGAACGGAAATGTCAAAGTTATTTTGCATCATGGGTAAAAGTGCATCGGGCAAAGATACCATATTTAAACGTCTGGTTCAGGATGAGGCTCTTAACTTAAAGACCGTCGTTTCCTATACGACCCGGCCGATGCGGGAAGGTGAGAAGGAAGGTGTGGAATATCATTTTGTCTCACCGCAGACACTTGAAACCTTTCGGAATGAGGGACGGGTAATTGAGTGCCGGGATTACCACACGGTTCACGGGTTGTGGAATTATTTTATGGTGGACGATGGACAGATTGATTTTTCCGGGCCGCGGGATTTGATTATTATCGGGACCCTGGAATCTTATCAGAAAATCCGCAATTTTTTCGGAAAAGAACATGTCCGTCCGATTTATATTTACGTGGAAGACGGGCTTCGATTGTCCCGGGCTTTGGAACGTGAAAAACAGCAGGCTGTCCCGGGGTATGCTGAGATGTGCCGGCGGTTCCTCGCCGACATGGAAGATTTTTCCGGAGAGAGATTGAAACAATGCGAGATTGAACATAGATATGAAAATGTGGATATGGAGATATGTTTGAAAGAAATCCGTAAGGATATTTTGAAATTCAGAGATAACGAAGTATCGTAATTTGAAAAAGAATGTGTTATACTCAAAATAAGTGAATGCAGAAACAGGGGGTGACACATTATGTCGAACTTTAAAAGTGTTATTGGTCATGAGCAGATTATCCAACATATGTCAACTGCTTTAAAAAACAAAAAAATATCTCATGCCTATATTTTTGAGGGCCCGAACGGCTGCGGTAAAAATATGCTGGCGAAAGCCTTTTCAAAGGCTCTGGAGTGTGAAGCCGGGTACGGAGATTCCTGTAACATGTGTCGCTCCTGCCATCAGATGGACACGGGCAACCAGCCGGATGTGAAGTGGCTCACCCACGAAAAGCCGGCGACCATCAGCGTAGATGATGTGCGGACACAGATCAATGCAGACATGGGGATTAAGCCTTACAGCAGTAAATATAAGATATATATAGTGGATGAAGCGGAAAAGATGAACGAACAGGCTCAGAATGCCCTGTTAAAGACGATTGAAGAACCGCCGGAATACGGCATTATTATGTTGCTGACGAACAATCTGGAAGCTCTGTTGCCGACGATTTTGTCCAGATGTATTGTATTTCATCTGAAACCGGTGGACAATTATAAAATCGAGGAGTTCCTTGAGAAAGAATATGGTGTGCCCGACTATAAGGCCCGGATTTGCGCCGCATTTTCCCAGGGTGTGGTCGGGAAAGCAATCCAGATGGCTTCATCGGAGGATTTTAACGACCTTCAGTATCATGTGCTGAACATTGTAAAAAATGTTCATGAAATGGATGTTTATGAGGTGATCGAGGCCGTAAAGAGGCTCAGTGCCTATAAAACCGATATAAACGATGTGATTGATATGATGATGGTCTGGTATCGGGATGTACTTATTCTCAAAGTGACAAAGGATGCCAATGCCATTGTATATAAAGATGAATATCGTTTCCTGATGGATCAGGCGAAGCGTTCGTCTTATGAAGGATTGAATGAGATCATTCAGTCATTGGAAAAGGCGAAAGCCCGGCTGGCCGCCAATGTAAATTTCGATGTGGCCATGGAGATGATGTTGCTTGTGATGAAGGAGAGTTAAAGATGATAAGAGTAATTGGCGTGAGATTTCGTCAGGCCGGAAAGATTTATTATTTTGATCCGGTAGATTTTGATATAGAAGTCGGCCAGCATGTCATTGTGGAAACGGCCCGGGGAATTGAATACGGGCTGGTTCTGACAGGGCCCAGGGAAGTAGAAGATGATAAAGTCATTCAGCCGCTGAAGCCGGTGATTCGTGTGGCAGCGCCGGAGGATGACGAGATAGAGATGAAGAATAAAGAAAAAGAGAAATCCGCTTTTAATATATGTCTTGAGAAAATTGCCAAACATAAGCTGGAAATGAAATTAATTGATGCGGAGTATACGTTTGATAATAATAAAGTGCTTTTCTATTTTACCGCAGACGGGCGTATTGACTTTCGTGAGCTGGTGAAGGATCTGGCTTCTGTGTTTAAAACGCGGATTGAGCTGCGTCAGATTGGTGTCCGGGATGAGACAAAGATTCTCGGCGGTATCGGTATCTGCGGACGAACACTGTGCTGCCATTCCCATTTATCTGAGTTTGCGCCGGTATCCATAAAAATGGCGAAGGAACAGAATCTGTCCCTGAATCCGACCAAGATATCCGGTGTATGCGGACGTCTTATGTGTTGTTTAAAAAATGAGGAAGAGACTTATGAATATCTGAACAGCAAGCTTCCGATGATTGGCGACCGGGTAACCACACTGGATGGTTTCCGCGGAGAAGTCTCCGGGGTGAATGTGCTGCGTCAGCTTGTCAAGATTGTGGTCACTTTGGATAATGACGAAAAAGAAATTAAAGAGTATCCCGTTTCTCAGTTGAAATTCCGGTCAAAACGTAAAAAAGAGCGGTTGAATATCAATGATGCGGAACTCAAACAACTGGAAGCGATGGAAAAACGGGACGGAGGCTCCGCCCTGTAGGACATTTTGTATGTCGGATATACAGTGCTTCAGGAGAACTGAATGATCGGGGCATCCCATGAGTATGGGATGTCCTTTTTCGGGGGCAGAAAAGGTCTGCGTCCTAAAAATGTATGGAGTTAAACGATGATTGAATTAAAAAAGGACGAACGCCTCGATGATCTGGAGCGTAACGGTTATAAGATTATACAAAATCCGAATAAGTTTTGTTTTGGGATGGATGCGGTGCTGCTGTCCGGCTTTGCCCGGGTGAGAAAAGGTGAAAAGGTCCTGGACATGGGGACAGGAACGGGAATCATTCCAATCCTTCTGGAGGCCAAGACGGAGGGACGGCATTTTACTGGTCTGGAGATTCAGGAAGAAAGCGCAGATATGGCCCGGCGCAGTGTGGCTTACAATCATCTGGAAGAAAAGGTAGATATTGTGACCGGAGATATCAAGGCAGCTTCCAGGCTGTTTCCGCTGGCGTCCTTCGATGTGATCACATCAAATCCACCCTATATGACGGATGCCCATGGCATTAAAAATCCGAATGCACCGAAGGCCATTGCGCGGCATGAGGTATTGTGCACGCTGGAGGACCTGGTGCGGGAGACGAGCAGGCTATTGCGGCCCGGCGGACGATTTTATCTGGTTCATCGGCCATTTCGGCTGGTGGAGATCTTTCAGACGCTGACAGCCTATAAGCTGGAGCCGAAACGGATGAAGCTGGTGTATCCCTTTGTGGATAAGGAACCCAATATGGTCATGATAGAGGCGGTCCGGGGAGCCAAATCCATGATCAAAGTGGAGGAACCATTGATCGTTTATAAAGAACCCGGCGTTTATCATGACGTCATATATGATATTTACGGATATTAGGAGGAAATGTCATGGCAGGAAAATTATACTTATGTGCCACACCTATAGGCAATCTGGAAGATATCACTTTCCGGGTATTGGAAACTCTGCGCAGTGTGGATGTGATCGCGGCGGAAGACACCCGTCATACGATAAAACTGCTGAATCATTTTGATATAAAAACACCGATGACCAGCTATCACGAATTTAATAAAATCGATAAAGCTAAAATTCTTGTGGAAGATTTGAAATCGGGGAAAAATATCGCGCTGGTGACGGATGCAGGAACGCCGGGCATTTCCGACCCGGGAGAAGAACTGGTAAGATTTTGTCTTGAAGCGGGAATCGAGGTGACGTCCCTGCCCGGCCCGGCTGCCTGTATCACGGCGCTGACGATGTCGGGGCTTTCTACCCGACGCTTTTGCTTTGAAGGTTTTCTGCCAATGGATAAAAAAGAGCGGGAAGTGGTTCTGGAACGGCTGCAGCGGGAAACCCGTACAACGATTTTTTATGAGGCGCCCCATCGTCTGCTGAAAACATTAAAAGTTCTTCAGGAAACGGCTGGCAACCGACGTTTGACCATTTGTAAGGAACTGACAAAACGGCATGAGAAAACCTGGCCGACCTGTTTGGAAGAGGCCATTGAATGGTATGAGACCAATGAACCCCGGGGAGAGTATGTCCTTGTCCTTGAAGGCGCAGATGCGAAAGCACTGAAAAAGGAAGAGCAGGCTGCCTGGGAATCCCTGTCCATTGAAGAACATATGGGGATTTATCTTTCAAAGGGGCAGACCAAAAAAGAAGCAATGAAATCGGTGGCTTCGGACCGGGGGATGACCAAACGCGAGGTCTATCAATATTTACTTCATTAGAGGGGGGATGGTGACGCAAGGACCGGGGGAGCCCTTTACGTCACCGACAAAATGGGCCTGATTACGATACAGACTATACCGTCAGGCTATGTAATGCGGGCTTACTCTTGGATAGTAAGCCCTGCCATTTTGGCCATTTCAATAATCGAACGCTTAGAAACCTTTTTATCATGGTAATCGATCAGATCATTCATATCCCCGGTGAATATATCACAGGGTTCGTATTTTTTCAGAATAATGCGTTCGTCATCTACAAATATTTCCAAAGGGTCCCGTTCACTGATATTGAGAGTTCGCCGCAGTTCGATCGGCAGGGTGATACGGCCCAGCTCATCTAATTTTCTTACAATACCTGTACTTTTCATTTCAAACAACTTCCTTGAGAAAACAAAAAAACTGCCAAAACACCTTATGTGTCTGACAGTCACCGTTGACTTTTATATCATTGATTTATCCCAATCATAGCAGTGACGGGGGAATTTGTCAATGGATTTTGATGGAATATTTTTCAATAAAATTCCATATATATGAAAATAATTACAGTCAAGGGTGAGAATATTTGAATAAAATATGGGGGTGGATGCTGATCATCGGCATTGCGGTGGGGCTGCTCACCGGGAAATCGGCGGAAGTGTCCACGGCGTTGGTGGAGTCGGCGAAAACCGGAGTAAATCATGCTATCGGAATGGCGGGAGTTGTTGCCATGTGGAGCGGTATTATGCGTCTGGCAGAAGCGGAAGGGCTGTTGGATATTCTCACCAGGAAAATGGAGGGGTTGATTCATTTTCTTTTCCCGCATATTCCTGAGGGCCATCCGGCAGAGAAATACATATCTCTGAATTTTGCTGCCAATGTGCTTGGACTTGGATGGGCGGCCACACCGGCCGGGATTTCGGCCATGGAGGCGCTGGAACAGTTGGAGGATGAACGTCGGGTGAAACGGCATCCGCTGGCAATGGAGGCTGGGACGGCCAGCCGGGAAATGTGTACGTTTCTGGTCATCAACGTTTCTTCGTTACAGCTTATTCCCATGACCATTATAGCCTACCGAAGTCAGTTTGGAGCAGCGGTGCCGACGGAGATTGTTCTGCCGGGAATTCTGGCGACGGCAGCCTCTACGGTGGCGGGTATCATCTTTGTTAAGATCATGGGGAGGCGCCCATGAACCTGATTTTATTCTTGTCCAATTGTATCATTCCTGTGATTATATTATATGTGGTCGGCCTTGGCCTGAGCATGAAACTGGATATTTTTGATATTTTTCTGGAAGGCGTGAAGGATGGGCTGAAAACAGTGGGCGGCATTCTGCCGACGCTGATCGGGCTGCTGACGGCAGTAGGCGTCCTTCGGGCAGCCAATGTCTTTGATTATGTGGGGCAGGCTCTGGAACCGGTCATTGAGAAATTGGCTATGGCGCCGGAAGTACTGTCATTGATTTTCATCAAGCTATTTTCTTCCACAGCGGCCACGGGGTTGATGCTGGATATTTTTACAGAATATGGGGTGGATTCCCAGAACGGCTGGTTATCAGCCTTGGTCTTAAGTTGTACGGAGAGCTGCATTTATACCATGTCGGTCTATTACATGTCTCAGAAAATCACAAAGACCCGGTGGACCCTGGCCGGAGCCCTGACAGCGGCAGTTGTCGGCGTGATTGCCAGCATTTTGTTGACAGGGATGATGTACTAAAATTATATATTGACTTTAAGGGTGATAACATTTATAATTGAAGTGTTTTTAAGAGGTCGCAAAGGTGCGTAAATGCTGCCTTTGCGACTATTTTTGCACTATAGAAAAAAGGAAAAGGGATGGAGAAAATGAAAGGTTATTTGAAAAAAGCTCTTGCGATGACGATGGCCGGCGTTATGGTATGCGGTATTCTGACCGGATGCGGTTCCAAAACGACCGAGACAAAGGCTGAAACAACAGCCGGGACAACAGCAGAAACAGGCGCAGAAAGCGCTGCAGGAGAAGCATCTGCCGAAGTAAAAACGATTGAAGACGGTGTTTTAAAGGTTGCTATGGAGTGCGGTTATGCACCATACAACTGGACGCAGCCAACGGATGCAAACGGTGCGGTTCCGATTTCGGGAAGCTCCGATTACGCCTATGGATATGACGTTATGATGGCAAAATATGTGGCTGAAAAACTTGGCCTTGAACTTGAAATTGTAAAACTCGACTGGGATTCTCTTGTACCTGCCGTACAGTCTGGTACTGTAGACTGCGTTATCGCAGGTCAGTCCATTACATCTGACCGTTTGGAGATGGTGGATTTTACAACACCTTACTATTACGCATCGATTATCACACTGGTAAAAGCGGACGGACCATATGCCGAAGCTAAAGGGGTTTCTGATTTAGATGGCGCTACATGTACTTCCCAGTTGAATACTGTATGGTATGACACATGTATTCCACAGATTCCGAACGTTAATCAGTTGCCGGCTCAGGAATCCGCACCGGCCATGCTGGTTGCATTAAATGCAGGAAAATGTGACGTTGTTGTTACGGATATGCCGACTGGTATGGCAGCAATGGTAGCTTATCCGGATTTCAAACTGTTAGACTTCAGCGGAACAGAGGATGATTATGAAGTTTCTGAAGAAGAGATCAATATCGGTATTTCTGTAAAGAAAGACAGTCCTCTGACAGCTCAGCTTAATGAAGCTTTAAAAGATCTGACATCAGAAGATTTCGATTCCATGATGGAAGAAGCAATTTCTGTTCAGCCGCTTTCCGAATAAAGGAATAACTGAAAAAAATACAGGCACGGGGACGGTAGGGTCTCCGTGCTTTATGTCTATATATACGGAGTAATATACAAAGGGGGAAAAAACGATGCCTGAAACCTTTTGGGGAAGAATCGTAATGTTAATTGAAGAATATTCCACGTCATTCCTGCGCGGAGCCGGCGTGACCATGATCATTGCTCTGGTCGGTACCTTTATTGGATGTATCATCGGTTTTGCCGTGGGTATTGTCCAGACCATTCCTGTTTCTAAAAAAGATAATATTGTGAAACGTGTCGTTCTGAAAGTGGTTCGTTTTATTTTGACGGCCTATGTTGAGGTTTTCAGAGGCACACCGATGATGGCCCAGGCCATGTTCATTTATTTTGGCTCGGCGGCCGTATTTAATATTAATATGTCCATGTGGTTTGCTGCTTTCTTTATTGTATCCATCAATACGGGAGCCTACATGGCGGAGACCGTCCGCGGCGGTATTTTATCCATTGATCCGGGGCAGACAGAAGGTGCGAAAGCCATTGGCATGAATCATGTTCAGACCATGCTCTATGTTATCATGCCTCAGGCGCTGAGAAATATCATGCCTCAGATCGGCAATAACCTGATCATCAATATTAAGGATACCTGCGTTCTTTCAATTATCGGCACCGTTGAATTGTTCTATACGACGAAGGGGGTTGCCGGAGCAAAATATCTGTACTTTGAATCCTTTGCCATTGCCATGGTGATGTATTTCATCCTGACCTTCACCTGTTCAAGGATTCTTCGGTTCTGGGAAAGCAGACTGGATGGACCAGATAACTACGATCTGGCAACGACAGATACGCTGGCCCATACAAGCGGAATGTACAACTATTCAACAGAAAAGAAGGAGGAAGAGTGATCATGGACGAAAAGATTTTAGAAATCCGTCATTTGAGCAAGGCCTTCGGAAAAAATGTGGTACTTCGGGATATTGATTTTTCTGTCAAGCAGGGCGATGTGACCTGTATTATTGGCGCATCCGGTTCGGGAAAATCCACACTGCTCCGCTGTATTAATTTCCTTGAAGAGCCGACGGCCGGGGACATTATTTATCATGGGAAAAATATGATGGAGGAGCGGATGAATGAGGCCGCTTATCGCGCCAAGGTCGGGATGGTGTTCCAGAGTTTTAATCTGTTTAATAATATGACCGTTCTGCAAAACTGTATGGTCGGACAGGAAAAGGTCTTAAAAAAAGATAAAGAAACCGCACGGAAAAACGCCATGTACTTTTTGGATAAGGTCGGCATGGCGCCATATATTAACGCCAAACCACGTCAGCTTTCCGGTGGCCAAAAACAGCGTGTAGCTATTGCCCGGGCTTTGGCTATGGAACCGGAGGTTCTGTTGTTTGACGAACCGACATCAGCCCTGGACCCGCAGATGGTCGGGGAGGTTTTGGCTGTTATGCGTAAACTGGCAGATGAGGGCCTGACTATGATGATCGTTACCCATGAAATGGCTTTTGCACGGGATGTATCCAATCATGTGGTTTACATGGCCGGCGGTGTTATCGTGGAGGAAGGGGAGCCAAAGCAGATTTTCGGAAATCCGCAGAGCGCTCAGACAAAAGAATTTTTAAGCCGTTTTGTTAATAGCTGAAAGGAGAATTTTTTTGAAAAAGATAGGATTTGTTGGCCTTGGAATTATGGGAAAATCCATGACCCGGAATTTGATGAAGGCTGGATATGAACTCCATATTTTTGCCCGAACAAGGGCAAAGGTTGAAGATGTTATTAGGGAGGGCGCTATTTTTCATCCTTCCGTTGGAGAATGTGTCGAAGAAGTAGAGGCCATGATCAGTATCGTCGGCTATCCGGCGGATGTGGAAGAAGTTTATTTTGGTGAAAAGGGCATTCTCAACAGTGCAAAACCAGGGACTTATGTCATAGATATGACGACATCCAGTCCAAAGCTGGCAAAGAGAATTTATGAGTCAGCAAAGGAAAAGGGTATTCATGCATTGGATGCTCCGGTAACCGGTGGTGATACCGGAGCAAAGAACGGTACGCTTTCCATTCTTGTCGGTGGTGATAAAGCAGATTACGAGGCCTGTCATGCGGTGTTTGAGGCCATGGGAACGAACATTAACTATGAAGGCGGACCGGGCTGTGGCCAGCATACAAAGATGGCCAATCAGATTATGATCGCCGGAACGCTTTCCGGCGTGTGCGAGGCGATGAGTTACGCAAAAGCCCAGGGCCTGAATCTTCAGACGCTTTTGGATTCGGTGGCTACAGGTGCGGCCGGAAGTAAACAACTGGATGCTTTTGGCGAGAAAATCATGAACGGCGATTATGCACCGGGATTTTTTATGAAACATTTTATCAAAGACATGAATCTGGCGGTGGAAGAAGCCAATGCGCAGGGATTGAATTTGAAAATCTTAAAACAGGTATTGGCAAACTACCGGACATTGGAAGCAGAATACGGCGATATGGGAACTCAGGCTTTGATTAAATTCTATGAATAACATATGTATCATTTTAAAAAGGGCATTGGCTATGTTGTCAGTGCCTTTTTCTGATAATTCCCTACAAATCACATTTTAATGGTCTCAATTTAGACTTTACAGATGAAAATATACATGCGGTGGCGTTAAACGCTGTCTCCGACGTCTTGATGCGGACGAAACTGGAATATATAAATGGGGTGTTGAAATGAAAATTTTGAATTTTGGATCGTTAAATATTGACAATGTTTATCATGTAGACGATTTTGTCCAGCCAGGGGAAACCAAAAAATCATTGAGTTTTCAAATGTTTCCCGGTGGTAAAGGACTGAATCAGTCGGTAGCATTAGCCAGAGCCGGAGCCGATGTGTATCATGCAGGAAAAATCGGAGCCGATGGTCAGTGGCTGGTGGACTTAATGTGTCAGTCCGGTGTGTGTGTAACTGCTCCAGAGTCATCCGACAGCCTTACAGCTTTTGCTTTGGTTCAGAAAGCGGATTGCGACACAGGAAAGGCCATCATCCAGGTAAGTGACGCAGGGCAAAACGCTATTATTCTTTACGATGGGGCAAATCAGACTATGGACCATAGATTTGTGGGTGAAGTTTTGGGAAGATTTGGGAAAGGAGATATTTTAGTCCTTCAAAATGAAATCAATCGGGTGCCGGAAATTTTGGATTCTGCCTGGGATAGGGGAATGCGGATTGCTCTCAATCCGTCACCGGCCAATGAAGTTATCCGCCAGTGTGACTTGAGGAAGGTTCGTTGGCTTTTGCTGAATGAGATTGAAGGAGAATGGCTGACCGGTAAGAAAGAACCGGAAGATATTGCGAAAAGCCTGTTGGCATCCTATCCGGATATGGAAGTGGTGCTTACTCTTGGCAGCCAGGGCGTTTTATATCAATCCTGTGAAAAGAAATGTTATCAGAAAGCGTTTAAAGTAGATGCGGTGGATACGACCGGAGCGGGAGATACGTTTACCGGGTATTTTCTCAAATGTGCGGCAGAGGGAGAATCGCCGGAAAGGGCGTTAATGATAGCGTCCAGGGCAGCATCAATCGCCGTATCCAGGCCGGGAGCCGCTGTCTCGATTCCCTATTGGGATGAAGTGGTTGGATAAAAGGAGAAGATTATAATTTTAAAAAATAGTTTAAGTTGCGGCAGCCGGGAAATGACACAATTATTGTCAGATGTCCGACTGCCGCAGTTTTATAGTAAATGGTAAATAGCCGGTACCATGCCACTTGCTAGTTTTTGTGAGATAATTACTCTAAAAAATCTAAGGTTTTTTAGGGAGGAACATCTTAT
>NZ_SLXA01000003.1 GCF_004340975.1 Frisingicoccus caecimuris | reverse complement strand
CAAATAACGTCTTATTATTCAAGGGATTTTCCTTAAAATGAGCACAAAGAGGCCGCCGCATCTATGATTTATTCAATCATTAATGCGACGGCCCCTCTTCTCTTATAAATATTTATCCATTATATGGCTGAAATCAAATGTGGCAAAGTAATCTGCCGGAGTTTCGGCGCGACGGATCATTTGTGTACCACCGTCCTCTTTCAAAAGAATCTCCGCTGAACGGAGTTTTCCATTGTAATTGTATCCCATTGCAAATCCATGGGCTCCCGTGTCGTGAATGATAATAAGATCACCCATATCAATCTTCGGAAGCTTCCGGTCAACGGCAAATTTGTCGTTGTTCTCACAAAGGGAACCGGTCACATCATATACGTGGTCACAAGGGGCATCTTCCTTACCGGCAACCGTAATATGATGATAAGAACCGTACATCGCCGGACGCATCAGATTGCAGGCACAGGCATCCAGACCAATATATTCTTTATAAATATGCTTTTCGTGGATTGCCCGAGCGATCAGATGCCCATAAGGTCCCAGCATGAATCGACCCATTTCTGTGAAAATTGCCACATCGCCAAGACCGGCCGGAACAAGTATCTCCTCAAAAGCCTGACGCACACCTTCACCAATTGCCATAATGTCGTTGGCCTGTTCATCCGGATGGTAAGGAATACCAACGCCGCCGGACAGATTGATAAATTCAATCGAGGCCCCGGTCTCTTCTTTTAATTCTACAGCCGTCTTGAATAGGATCCGCGCCAGAGCCGGATAATATTCATTGGTCTTTGTATTACTTGCCAGGAAAGCATGCAGACCGAAATGTTTAACACCCTTATCCATCATTTTTTTATAGCCTTCGGTCAGTTGTTCCCGTGTAAAGCCGTATTTTGCCTCTCCCGGCGTATCCATGATGCCATTGCTCAGTTCAAAATTTCCGCCTGTATTTAAACGGCAGCACATAGTCTCAGGCAGCTTTCCAAGAACCTTTTCCACAAAATCAATATGGGTAAAATCATCCAGATTGATAATGGCCCCAAGCCGGGCTGCCATCTCAAAATCTTCCGGAGGCGTTGCATTGGAAGAAAACATGATATCATGACCGCTGAAATCGCAGGCATCCGACATCATAAGTTCTGTCATGGAAGAACAGTCCGTACCACAGCCTTCCTCCTTTAAAATCTTTAAAATATATGGGTTTGGCGTTGCCTTTACAGCAAAATATTCTTTAAATCCCTTATTCCATGAAAAAGCCGCATTTACCTTACGTGCATTTTCACGGATACCTTTCTCATCATACAAATGAAACGGCGTCGGATACTGTTTTACTATTTCCTCCAACTGTTCTTTTGTCACAAAAGGGACTTTTTTCATTTTGATTCATTCCTTCCTGTCAATTCGATAATTTTTATTTCATTGCTCAATGAGTCTTTAAACAAATCTACCAGATTTTTTTTCCCGGAGTAGAGACAGGCGGACTGATCGCCGTTGCCCACATCCCCCGTCAGCACCGTCGCCGAATCCACAATGACGCCGATCTGCCCCGGTTTTCTGTCCGCCAGATAAATTCGGGCATTTGGAAGTTCATAGGGCGGATTCGTAATGACGACCACTTTCAGGCCTTCAGCCCCCCGCCGTTCAAGAATCTCCCGATAGCTGTCCAACACCTGGTTCTCCCCGGAAAAATATATACGATATACGGCATGTCCCAGCATATAAGAAACCTTATCTGATATATGGGCGTCTCCCTGGATCGTGATGTAACCTTCCATAGCCTCCGTCCGCACGGGAATCTGTTCCTGTAAAAACTGTTTCACCTGTCTAAGATGCTCCAGTTTATTATTACTGAACTCCTCAATCTCGACGGGAATATACCGCACCGGTGTTCCTTCCATCAGCCGGGCTGCACCCTTATCAACCAGACAGGCCAGAGCCGTGTAAGTGTTGGACCTGGAAATGCCTGTGCGTTTTGCTGCTTCATAGCCCGTAAGCGCCCCGTCGGACAGAAGCGTCAGATAAATCGTTGACTCCTGCCGTGTCAGTCCAAAACACATCAGAGCATCGTTTAAATCCATCGTATCACCTCTTAGTATTTCTTTACAGGAACACTATATTATAATATACAATAATTGTCAATATACTTATTTAAAAAACGCCCTCCGTCCAATCAGAGAGCGTTTTCATCTTACATATATTCAGTTAACTGATTTTATGGATCCAGCCTTCCGGCGCTTCGATGGTTCCCATCTGAATGCCGGTCAATGTATCATATAACTTCTTTGTGACCGGCCCCATCTCATCCATACCGCTCGGAAAACAGATATCTCTGCCGTGATCTACAATCTTTCCTACCGGAGAGATGACCGCTGCCGTACCGCAAAGACCGCATTCCGCAAATTCACTTAACTCGGACAATTTTACCTTTCTCTGGGTAACTTTCAATCCGAGATAATGTTCAGCAACATATACGAGAGAACGTCTTGTAATCGATGGAAGAATGGAATCTGACTGTGGTGTTACAATATCGCCTTCTTTTGTAACAAAGAGGAAGTTTGCACCGCCTGTCTCTTCAACATAAGTGCGTGTTCCAGGATCAAGGAAAAGATTTTCATCAAAACCATTGGCGTGAGCTGTCACATTGGCATGCAAGCTCATCGCATAATTTAATCCGGCTTTGATATGACCGGTTCCGTGAGGTGCGGCACGGTCAAAGTCACTGACACATAATGTAATCGGTTTTGCGCCCTCTTTAAAATATGGACCTACCGGTGTACAGAACAGACGGAACTGGTATTCATCCGCAGGCTTAACACCGATGACCGGACTTGAAGCATACATATAAGGTCTTAAGTACAGAGTGGCGCCGCTTCCGTAAGGAGGCACCCATGCTGCATTGGCCCGGACAACTTTCTCAACAGCCTCGATAAATCTTTCCTTTGGAAACGGTGGCATTTCCATGCGCTTCGCCGAATCCATCATACGTTCCGCATTTAAATCCGGACGGAAAGTAACAATGCTTCCGTCGGCTGTCGTATAAGCCTTTAAACCTTCAAAAACCTCCTGACAGTACTGAAGGATACCGGCACACTCATTGAGTACAAGCGTTGCGTCTCCGGTCATATAACCTTCCTGCCACTGTCCGTTCTTAAAATCAGCAACATATCTCTGATCCGTCGTATGGTAAGCGAACCCGATATTCCCCCAGTCCATATCTTTCTTTTCCATAACAATTCCTCCATTCGTCGTATATACATATATTCGTCATTGAACCAATTTTACTCTCATTAATTCATAAAATCAACAATTTCTTTTAATTTTGACTTTCGAACATACATTTTAAAACAATATTCCAGATCGAAATAAGTTTTTTCCTCGCTGTCCGCCGCCACAACAAAGTCTTCCATCTTATCCAAATTCGGGAACCATGTATCCGCCTGATAAGCATAATCCATCACCGTCACATGGGCCACATCACAGTAAGGAAGCATCTGTTCATATATACTGGCTCCGCCGATAACATAGATATCTTCGGACTTGAAAGCTTTCAGATATTCCAGAGCTTCCTGGACACTGTGGACCACAACGGCCCCCGGTACTTCATAATCTTTTTGCCGTGTAATGACCACATTGGTCCGGTTTTTCAACGGTCTTCCCTTTGGAAAGCTTTCCAGCGTCTTTCGCCCCATAACGACCACATGTCCTGTCGTTGTCTCCCTGAAAAATTTCATATCCTCCGGAATACTGTTCAATAACTTATTCTGAAAGCCAATTGCCCAATTTTTGTCTACTGCTACGATAATATTCATCCTTCGTCCTCCTAAACTGCTACCGGAATATTTTTGATCTGCGGTCCCGTCTGATAATTATCCAGCCTCACGTCATCCGTTGTAAAATCATAGAAATTTTTAATTTCCGGATTGATCCAGAAATCCGGAGCCGGGTAGGTCTCCCTTGAAATCAGTTCTTTTACCAGCGGAATATGTCGGTCATAAATATGGGCATCAGCAATGACATGCACCAGCTCTCCCGCTTTGAGCCCGCTGACCTGAGCGATCATATGCAGCAGCACCGCATATTGGACCACATTCCAGTTATTGGCCGTTAAAATATCCTGAGAACGCTGGTTTAATACCGCATTGAGCTTATCATCTGTTACATTAAAAGTCATACTGTAAGCACATGGATAAAGATTCATTTCATGCAGATCCTGATGAACATAAATATTCGTCATGATCCGCCGGCTGTAAGGATTTTCCTTAAGATCAAAGAGTACCCGGTCTACCTGATCCATCATACCTTCCTTATACTGATGTTTTACCCCAAGCTGATAACCATAAGCCTTTCCGATCGAACCGTCCGCATCTGCCCATTCATCCCAGATATGGCTTTTCAGTTCATGAATATTGTTCGACTTTTTCTGCCATATCCAGAGTATCTCATCCACAGCGCTTTTAAAGGCTGTCCGCCGCAATGTCAATGCCGGAAATTCTTTGGATAAATCATAACGATTGACAACACCAAACCTCTTGATCGTATAAGCATAACTTCCATCCTCCCACTTCGGGCGGACCTTTTCACCTTCCGTGCTATATCCATGATCCAGAATATCCTGACACATATCTATAAATAATCTATCCGCATAACTCATATTTTTCTCCTCCGTTATTAACGCATATTCAAAAAAATTTTAACATATCTGTCTGGTATTCGTCAAACCTTATAATTCTGACTCCATATTTTTTATTACCCAAACTAATAAATATATGATAGAATACTTATATATCTTAAAACATTAAGAACGGAGCAGTGCTATGAATGAACATTTGACAACGATTATGTCTGAATACTATCAGAACATTGACATTTACAAAAAACTTTCACACGACGTGAACGACATAATCAACACCCTGCTGGAAGTCAATCACATCAAGATTTCCAACATGGCCATCCGAATCAAATCGGAAGACGCACTTCGTAATAAAGTTATGTACAAAAATAAATACACCCATCTGGATGAAATTACCGACGTTCTCGGCGTCCGCATTATCACACTTTTCGAGAATGATGTGGACTTAATTCTGGATCTTTTGGAAAAAACCTTTGAAATCTGCGAAATTGTGGACAAGCGAAAAAAGGAACGTGAAAGCCGTATTGAATTCGGTTACAATTCTCTCCATGTAGTCGTCAAGTTTACAGATAATCGATGCGAACTGGTGGAATATCAGAAATACCAGGATATCCGTTTCGAAATTCAGATTCGTACTGTTCTCCAGCATGCCTGGGCCGAAGTGGAGCATGGACTTGGATACAAGTCTTTTTACGAACCGCCAATGAGCGTGAAGCGTAAACTGAACCGTCTGGCCGCCACCCTGGAGATTCTGGATGAAGAATTTGAAAATATCCGTTATGATATCGCCCTGTATAACCAGAGCTTCGACAAAGTGGAAAAGATATTAAAAACCGATATTAATAAGGATTCCCTTATCGCCTATGTCAATAACAGCGAATTTCTGAATCAGCTTGTGGAACGAATCGCAAAGGAGCAGAGTTACGAAATCGTTAAAGACCCGAGTTTTATCAGTCACCAGAAGCTGGCAACAAAGCTGACGATGTATGGTTATCAGTATATTCATGAGCTGGACGCGGATATCCATCGATACGAAAAGACGCTCTACCATATCGGACATGAAATGTGCGACCGGATTTATCATGATAATACCAGCATCAATCTTTACAGTTGTATCATGTGGTTTACCTTCATTCCCGTCATTAAAAACTTGATTTCCGGTATGGACTCTACCAGTGATGATATGCTTGAAGATGTGATCTTTGAAACCTTTAAAAAGAACAATAGCTCTATTTTCGAAGTATTTAATCAAAAAACCATACCCGAGACGATTTAGACCGTGGCATGTCAAAAGCCTGATTCGAAGCAAACTTCTGTTTCGAAATCAGGCTTTTTTAAATATCCTTTATATTTAAAATTCCAACTGGGCATAGACATCCTTCGGCACATAAGCCCGCACGAAAATACCGTCAGCCCGGTATTCTTCCTCCAAAAGCTGTCCATATTTCCGAATCACGGCGATATCTCCGGCCCGGCTGTACTCAAACACCCGCTCAATGAGCACCTTACTCTGACGCAGGATGTCCTCCAGAGCTTCTTTCACTTCATCCAGACCAATTTCTTTTTTAGCCGAGATTTTCAGCGTCTTTTCCGCCCGGAAATCTTTCATCACCCCATCCCCGGTCTCCATACGATCTATTTTATTAAACAGGGTAATGACCGGTTTGTCACCAACTTCCAACTGATTCAACGTATCATAAACCACATGCATATGCACATCCATCTGAGGATTGGATGCGTCCACCACATGAAGAATTATATCCGCATATTTTGCCTCTTCCAATGTACTCCGGAAAGCCTGTATCAGATGATGGGGGAGCTTTCGGATAAATCCGACCGTATCCGTCAAAAGCACTTCCTGACCACTGTCCAGCTTCAGATTCCGGGTCGTCGGATCCAATGTGGCAAATAATTTATTTTCCTCTAGGACGCCAGCCCCTGTAAGTTGATTGAGTAAGGTAGACTTTCCTGCATTGGTATAGCCAACAATGGCTGCAACCGGTACAGGATTTTTGCTGCGCTGCTGCCGTGCGACCTCCCGGTGACGTTTCACCGCTTCCAGTTCCTGTTTCAACTGAGAAATACGATCCCGGATTAATCGCCGATCCACTTCTAATTTCTTTTCGCCCGGTCCTCGCGTACCGATACCGCCGCCCAGACGAGATAAAGAACGGCCAAGCCCGGTCAGACGGGTGGAACGATACCGGAGCTGAGCCAGCTCAACCTGAATCTTACCTTCTCGGGTAGATGCCCGCTGAGCAAAAATGTCCAAAATGATCAATGTCCGGTCCATAACCTTCGTATCCAACATATCCTGAAGGTTGGCCAGTTGAGCCGGTGACAATTCATCATCGCAGATAATGCCTGTCGCATCTGTCTCCCAAATCAGTTCTTTTAACTCTTCAATCTTACCTTTGCCGAGATAGGTGCCCGGATGGGGTGCCTCCCGATTCTGAATCAATTTCCCAACAGTCCGAGCGCCGGCCGTTGCTGCCAGCTCGGCAAGCTCATCCAACGATTGTACGGTATCATCATTCTCCTGGAAGGATACGCCGACCAGAATGACCCGTTCCGTCAATTTTTTTGTTTCATATATTTCTGCCATAATACCTCTTCTATCGAATCCGTGTCTGAATAAATGTCTTTTCCCTTGCAGCGGCTGAATCATCCGAATACTTATCCAGATAGACGTTAATGTATTCCAAAGCTTTTTCCCAATGTCCTGCCTGCTCAGCTGCAAAAATCTGATTCTTAGAAATCATCCGGTCCAACAGACGATTATTCAGAGCCACACCCTGAGTAAAAATGGTTTCTGCTTTCGCAGGATCCCCCATTTCCATAAGGCACAGGCCATAATCATTATAGGCCTCCGCATTATCCCTGATCTCAGCCACATAAGTTTCATAATACTGACAGGCCAGCGTATAATCCGCCGGTGATTTCTGTGTACTGAGCTCCGCTAGACCGAGATTGGCCGAAATTTCTCCCTTATCCAAAGCCTTTTGAAGCTTTTCTTCTGCCATTGTCAGATCGCCAAGCTTCAAATAGATATTCCCCTGATTTACCAGATCTTTCGCCTTGTTGCCGCCAAGCCCCAAAGCTTCATTCAGCACAGCTTTTGCATCTTCGGTTTTATTCTGGGAAACCAGAGCTTCATATAAGGCCAAATATATTTCATAATTTTTTTTATCTTTTTTGATCGCGATCCGCAAGTCCGCTTCCGCACTGGTACCGTCACCAACTTTGACATATTCCATACCACGAAGCATATACGCATCCGCCGACTTTTCCGCATCTACGAGCTGTGTATAGGTCATGACCGCTTCCACATACTTGCCGGCTTTATCCTGAGTTTCCGCCTTATAGTATAGAATATCAATTTCCGTCGCAGAAAAACGACTCTCTTTTCCATCTAATGCCTGATTAAAACAATTCAAAGCCTCTTCATAATTACCCTGATATAATTGTGATATTCCCATCGCCCGATAAACAAGCTGGATATCTCTGTCACGTTTCATCAGTTCCAACGCCTTGTTAAAGGAAACCATCGCATCATCGTAAAGCTTTAATTCACTGCGGGCCATTCCCTGATTCATATAGTATTCACCATTACCGCCGTCATATTCGATCGCCTTTGTGAAATAATCATGTGCCGTCTCATAATCTGCCTGAGCATAGGCCTCCAGGCCTTTATTATTCAGCTTATTGCCCTCTCCGAAATTTCGCACTACATAAAAAAGAACACATACAAGTGCCACAGCCAATAGTACCTGGATCACTCGTCCGATGATATTTCTCTGATGGTGTCTCTTTGCTTTCACGCCGGAACTTTTTCTGCCTGTCGTCTTTTTCATCGTTTTTTTCTTCCTGTTTGAAGTTTCAAGTCTCCGGCTTCTCTCCAAAGCCTCTGAGTCTCCAAGTCGTTTCACCCTTCCTGAAGAACCCGTCGGCCTCTTTCTATTTGAAATTTCAGAATCCCCGCGTCTCTTTTTTTCTGATGACCCTGAAATATCTATTTTTCGCTTTCTACGCCGTTTTTCTTCCATAGTTACCTCCCTGTAATAATATTAATATTATAGGGGTTTGCTAAAAAAAAGGCAAGACTTTTCAAACTCTTTTCACAGACGGAAATTCCAACAACGGCACAGTAAGATCCATACAGGCAGCCGCAATAAATACACTGCTCACTCCAAACCCCGCCCATTGGAACAAAAGGGTCATAATTCCGGTCATCAATGCAAAAATCCACCGTCCTGCTCTGGACGGAGGCATTGTCTCATAACTCCATACAAAATAAGCTGCTGCCAGAAATACGGAAGACGATAATAAGTTTTCCGGCGACCCAATGGCAAGTATACACAAAAAAGCCAATGGATAGACGACCGGACACATGCGTTTGGAAACCATCCATACCACACTGAATATGGCAAAGGGCCACAAAGATTCAACCAATGGAAGCGAAAAAGGTGAGAATAAAAGTTTTCCCAAAATAGCCGGATGAATCGGTGAACTGCCGATGCCGCCAAAAATCTGCTTGCCTGCAATAATCGCCGTCACCGAAGCGAGCGCCACTTTCCAGAGGGGAGTCTCTATCGGAAACAACAGGGTCAGCAGCAGACCGGTAAAAAGTGCTGAACCATCCTGAATCGATACATATTCATTGCGAAACATCTGCCAGAAATACTCCGACAACACGGCACAAAGTCCTCCGACAAATAGCATCCCGGCAAAATGTATCCGCCATCCCGGATTCTGATAAAAAACGGCCCCGATCAGTGGAAGAAGCCCAATAATACTCTGCTTCATCACATCGTAAATGGTTCCACGACGGTGTATATGCGGCGCACTCTGACTGCGTATTTCCAGAGGCTTTAACCGTCGGAAAATCTTTCGTTCCGACGGAATGTCAATATAATCCCCTGCTCGATTTTCTGAATTCTCCGAAAATACAGCCGCTTTTTCCCTGGTTCTGCCTTTTTTGACCTGACCGATGTACTCGGTCAGCCGCCTTCCGGAAGGACAGACATAGGAGCACAGGCCGCATTTCATACACTCCGTTGCCCGGAGATTTTCAGGGATTTCTTCTCCGGCCAGATATTTTTCCTCAATCCTGTCCGGCATCAGTCTCTGAGGACACACTTCCCGGCAGAGACCGCAATGAATGCAGGGAGAAACGGGCATTGCCGGCGGGTGCAGAACAAGAAGACCGCAGGTCTCCCGGGTGACCCATGCATTCGGTCCATCCACCGTACTGCCTCCCAATGGCCCTCCATGAATAATAACAGCCTCAGAAGGTTTTCCTCCGCAATAGTCAATGATATCCTGAACATTAGTGCCTATAGGCACCCACAGATTTTTAGGCATAGATACTTCCCCTGAAACAGTAATTCCTACACGGGTCCAGGGTTCACCATCATAAATTCCATCATATAGAGCTGCCATCTCAGCTACCGTCACTACGCAGGCCGTCCCCTTTTCCCGGCCCAGGACCTCTTTACGGAGCATCTTTTCATCGCCCTTCGGATAGCGCCGTTTCATTGACAGGACCCATATTGGCCGCTTATTTCCCATATTCTGCCCATATTTCTGTACAGTCCGCCGCATCCGCGCCACCGCATCAAAGGCATCCTCATTGATACATATATAAATCGCCTCTGCTTCTGCCACGATCGCCCCGAGAATTGCTCCAATCACAATCTTTCCCGGACTTTCCAGCATCAATCGATATCCGGATGTAATATAGGGTTCATTGGCGAATCCGTTAACAATAAGCACCTGGGATTTCATCAGACGCTTTCCTGAAAGACCAATCCGACACACCGCCTGAGCCAGAGCATCCCTGTCAAAATTTAAGGCAAAGGGATGCCATGTATTGGCCTTTTTGTTTTCTTTTCTTATTTTTACATAGGGTTCAAAAATACCAGGCGCCCTCTGATAATTTGTAATTTCCTCCACATATCCGGCAATACTCGCATGAACACAGGCCCGCTCCCCGGAATCCGTTTCTCCGATCACCTGTCCCAAACTGACATATTCCCCCGGAAGTACAGTCGGCCGACAGATAACTTCTCCATTCTGACTCAGTGAAATACATACCTGCTCCGGTACATAGCCTTCAAAAGCCTTTTCCCTGGTCAGCTCCTCCCATGCTTCTTCATATACATTTATTCCACGGCTTCTGCCCATGCTGTCACACTCCATCTTCATATTTCTGGAATAGTATGTGTGCGGAAGATTTGATTTATGCGCATTTTTATCCGAATAAAAAACGCCTGATATCTATACGCTGTCCAAACGAATAAATATCAGGCATATCTTTCAATATATAGCTTTTTTAGAATGCAATGACGATACCGCCATCATTGGCATAAAGTGTTCCTACCCCCGCCGTGTCCGCGATGATAATCTGCTTAAATGGATAACGTTTTTCAACCTCTTCCTTTACGTACCGGGCCCGTTCCGGACAATTGCAATGAGAAATACCAAAAATGCGATTCTCAAAGTCCGATACCCGGCTTCCGACCTCTTCGATCATCTTCTTTAAGGCCTTTTTCGTTCCCCGTCCAATCGCGCACTGTTCAATCGTTCCCTCCGGTGTTCCCATCATGACCGGTTTAATATTCAGCACGCTGACCAGGGCCGCTTTCATTCCGGTCAGCCGCCCGTTTTTACGAAGTGTCTCCAGATTTTCCAGAACAAACAGGGTTTCCCGGCGACGAATATAGTCTTCGACCTGTTCAACAATCTCTTCAAAAGAAGCTCCCTTCCCGGCACACTCCTGAATCTTTAAAGCAACAAGTGTTTCACCGATACAGGCTGAACGTGAATTAAATACATAAACTTTTTTGTTAGGAAACTCTTCTTCCACCATCCGCTGACCCAAAACAGCACTGTTATAGGAACCGCTCAGCTCCGCAGATAACGTGACACAAAAAGTTGTTACCTCATCCTCACCAAATGCCTTTTTATACTCTTCCGGTGACGGACAACTGGACTTCGGGCACCCTTCAAAATCTGCCACCGCTTTAATAAATTTTTTCTGATCAAAAGAATCATCATCAATAAAGTCCACACCATCCACCTGCAACGTCAAAGAGACAATCTTGATCTTTCCTTCCTTTTTCATCTCCGATGTCAAATCCAGGCAGCTATCACCAACAATGCGATACTCCATTTTTATTTCCTCCACACATAGTTTTCATTACTACAAATCATAGCATAGAACCCTTTGCACGTCAACATTAGAAATCCAGTGAAAGGATAGAATCAGCCACATTGTCCAGAAATCTTCGGTCATGCTCTACAATGATCATCGTTGGACAGATGTCTTTTATCAAATTTTCGATTTGCATTCTGGAAAAAATATCTATATAATTCAGCGGTTCATCCCATACATAAAGATGGGCCTGTTGACATAGACTCTTCGCCAGAAGCACTTTTTTCTTTTGCCCGCTGCTGTAAGCCTGCATGGGCTTTTCAAACTGCTCCCGGGAAAAATCCATTTTTCGCAGCAATGTAAGAAACAAGGTTTCATCCAATCCATAATTTCGCACAAATTCTTTCAGATAACCCGTCAGCCATGATGTATCCTGAGGCACATAAGATATTTTCAATCCCTGAGCCGACAGGATCTGCCCCTCGTGGGGAACATCTTCACCGACAATTAATTTTAAAATACTGGACTTTCCGCAGCCGTTACTCCCTTTCAATCCAATCCGCTGTCCCTGATTCACTTTCAGATTTATATTCCGACATACTTCCTTTTCCCCATAAAAAATCCTCAGGTTTTTCAGTTCCACCAAACAGGACTTATAATGAGTCAGCGGTTTTAAGGATAAAGTTTCTGTTGTTTCCACATTCTTAAACAGCTTTTTCTTTGCTTCTATTTCTTTTTCCTGCCGATGCTCCAGATTCTTCCGGCGTTGCTGCATCCTTCGCGACTTTTCACCGACATAGTCTCTGTTTCTTTCATAAGCCACAGATTTCTTACCAATTTTTGTCGATTCCACTTTGTCCGCCCATCGCTGCGCCTGTCCGGCAGCCATTTTCAGCCTTCGGATATCTTTCTCGAGGCGGGCATTTTCTGCCCGTTCAAAGGCGTCCCGGCGCTGCTTATTCTCCCACCAGCTGGAAAAATTCCCCTTTTCAATATCGAATTCCTGACGATTCACTGCTAAAATGTGATCAATACAGCCATCCAGGAAATACCTGTCATGGGATACCAGGATAAATCCTTCTTTCCCGCTCAAATAATCCCGGACAACGTCTCTGGCTTCCATATCCAGATGGTTCGTCGGCTCATCAATCAACAGAAAATGATTTTCCCGTGCAAAAAGAATGGCCAATAGTATTTTTGTCTGTTCTCCTTGACTTAAAGTATCAAAAGACTGCTCTAACACTTCCATTTCCAAGCCAATCTGTGTCATTTCCCGACAGACTTTCCAAAATTCACAGTTCGCATCCACCTCTCCGATAACTTCCATCACCTTTTTCTCCGGATCTGGTACTTTAAAAGGAAAATAGTCAAATATCGTATCCGTAATAATTTTCCCCTGATATTTCATCTTCCCCATCAGAAGATTCAAAAAGGTGGTCTTTCCCCGTCCATTCCGTCCGATCAGTCCAAGGCGCCATCGGGTATCCATCTGAAGATTCACGTTTTCAAAAATATAATCATAAGTTCCTTCATAATAAAAAGACAGATTTCTGACATCAATTAACGACATATACATGCCTCCCTCCCACACGCTTCCGCGCAAATACTGCGTGCAAAAAGAAAGACGCGGAAATATCCGCGCCGCAAATAGACAAGCATTATCACGCGCAACCTGAAGGAGCGCGCCCATACGAAGCATCTGACATACGGTATGCCCGGATGGGTATAATTTTCTCTGTCCCGTTTTTTATTTTATGACGAAAAATTTCTTCCTGCACGCACATCAAACAACACTGTAACACCAGCGCATCTGCTGTACCCATATAAAATTTTCATTTTATCTGCAGGAAATCTTCATTTTTTCATCTCCAATCTACTCAATCTTTATTCAATTTACCACGAATAGACCTATATGTCAATCCTCTGGCCTCCCTGTGACACACTGACTGAGAACATTGATCGCCATATCCATTCTTTCTCTGTCGACAGCTGAATAATTCAGCACGATCACATGCTGTTTTGCCTGTTCCGGCTGATGATAATATCGGGACAGACATGAAATTCGCAGTCCATTTCGACCGGCTACAGCCTCCAGAGCTTCATCCGGCAATTCCGTATCGATTTCCATCAGAAAATGAAGCCCGGAATTTTCTTCTTTAATCTTTATTTTATCGGACAGTGAACTCTTTCGTATACTTTCCAGCAGAATATCACGCTGGTTCCGATAGAAATTACGCATACGGTTAATATGTTTTTCAAAATATCCTCCGGAGATAAATTTAGCCAGGGTATACTGCTCAAAATTGGAAACGGTACAGGAGTAAAATCCAAGCTTTTCATAAAAGTGTTCCAAAAGCTTCCGCGGCAGCACCATATAACTTATACGAATCGTAGAAGACAGGCTTTTGCTGAAAGTATTCATATAAATCACTTTATCCATCACATCGATGCTCTGTAGGGCTGGAATCGGCCGCCCGAGCAGCCGAAATTCACTGTCGTAATCATCCTCAATAATATATCTGCGGTCACTCTTTGATGCCCATCCAAGCAATTCATATCGACGGCTGATGGGTGTCACTGTTCCTGTCGGATAATGATGAGACGGAGAAAGATGAAGTATATCCGCTCCGGAACTTTCCAACATCTCCGTACAGACACCACTTACATCCATCGGTATATAACGTACTTTGACACCATGACTTATATATATCTGGGCAATCTTCTGGTAACCCGGATCCTCTATGGCATAGACCGCCTCATTTCCAAAAAGCTGAATGAGTAATCCGTATAAATACTCGGTTCCGGCTCCGATAATGATCTGCTCCGGTGATACACCGATTCCCCGAAACTGATACAAATGGTCAGCAATGGCCTTTCTGAGTTCCAGGATGCCCCCGGCCGGCGGCGGAAGCAGCAGCGTTGAATCCTGACCAGATAATACCTCTCTGGTAAGTTTCGCCCAGATAGAAAATGGAAAATTATCATGACTTGTGCGATTGCTTATAAAATCAGCCAAATATGTAACCTCTTCCGGCTTTTCGCACATCCAATCGATGTGTTCCGGTTTCTTTTCCGAAAATGTTTTCACTTCTGAAACAAAATATCCCCGCTTGGGCAGCGAATAAATATAGCCTTCTGCCATTAACTGGGCATAGGCATTTTCCACTGTAATGGTGCTTATATCCAGATTTTTTGCAAAATTCCGTTTCGACGGCAGCTTATCGCCGGACTTTAATTTTCCATTCATAATATCATTTTTAATGCATTTATATAAATGTTCATACAAACTGTCTGACCCTAAATCAACAAAAGAGTAGGTGAGCATTGGGCTTCTGACCTCCAATCTGACCATTTTAAATTATTCCTGTTTGGACATTTCCATATGGTCAAAATGAATTATAATTCATATCATAACTTTTGTAAAGTATGAAAGCGAAGGAGAATTAGTGTGAAAGAAAGTAGAGGAAAGCCATAAAAGGGTGCACTTCACCAAGCTGTCTGAAACAGGCAACTTTTTGAGGTCCTATTAAAAACGATTCAGACTAAGAAGCCAATGGTTTATCAGGTGGTAGTACTCCCTCCTTTTGAAGTAATTTAATGGCTTGTTTGATAGCCCTGGCCTTTTGCTTTTCAACAAGAGGTGCGGGCATATCAACTTTGTATAAGTCGCTCGGATTCCAGGTTTCACCAGTAGACAGCATCTGGTAAACAGCAGTGAGCATCATACGGGCAATATCAATAATGGCTCTTTTCTTGCCACGACGTTTTACAAGAGACTCCTATTTCTTTTTGTAGTAAGGAGATTTGCTGGAGGTTACGGCTGCATGGGCACACTGTACTAATCTCGGAGATGATAGTGATGGCGCTATCACGTTTGACACCCGGAATGATACAAAGTAACTGGACCGCATTTTCATAATCAGTATTAGAAGAAATCATATTTTCTATTTTAGAGTCTATATCATTGATTTCAGCTGTGATATAATCCATATGTGCGCGTATGAGGCGCATACGATATTTTTGGGCATCAGTCATCTGATATCCTTCAATGGATTCAATCACTGCATCTTCTTTCGATTTGAGGCTCTTAAGAAGTTTAGAAGCGATTTCTTTGTGATTGACAGACGTACCTGATTGTTCAAGCAGAATAAAGAACTGGCACAGATGTTAAAAGGCGGTGTCATCATGGATGTTACGACACCGGAACAGGCAAGAATCGCTGAGGAAGCCGGCGCCTGCGCCGGTGGTCATATCGTCGGCGCCGCCTACAAAAACCAAATCGGCATTTCCTTTCATCCTGAATTGGATTCTGATTTCCGAATTCACAGAATGTTCCTTGAAAGAATTTAAAAAGGGTGCTATAATAGTAACATCTCGCAGGGTTAGTATATCGGTAATACAGCGGCTTCCCAAGCCGCGGAGGCGGGTTCGACTCCCGTACCCTGCTTATGGCGTATTCACAAGATAACATCAAAAACCTTGTGAATACGCTATTTTTATAAATCCCCCTTGTCGCGCGAAGCTTGACGAAGCGCCCATTAACAAAAAATAATTTCGGCGGCACTGTCCACACGGATATGCCCCTTTTCTTGTATGTCATCACGAAAAGTGAACCTTCTTACCATGTTCGACATATTGTAAATAAAAAAGGAGATTTTTCCATGTCAAACTCATTTTTTTCAGACCGCTGTGGATGTGAAAATCACGGTCATAGAGATAACAGACGGGATGACCGCAGAGATCGACGCGACGACAGGCACGATGACCGCAGAGACCGGCGTGATGACAGACGCAGTTACAACGACAATCGTCGTTGGTAATATTTAAATAGATGGAGCCGCTCCAGCGGCTCCGTTACATATTTATTTCGTGTATATTTTTTTCATTTTCATCTAATTATTTTTATAATCTTTTTATTTCTTGAACACAATTTAATCACATTTTTTGTGTACTATATAATTGTACTGAATAACAAAAGCAAAGAAGTAAAAAACATTATCCCCTCTTGAAAGCCGAAGCCTAACCACTTCGGCTTTTTCTTAGTTTGCGCGCCATGGCCGCGCAAACTAAGAAAGAGCACCCTGAAGGATACTTATACTTGCCTGTTCTTTGTCTCCACCGCTTCAGATCGGGCGTTATGCGTCTGGTTCTGATTCTCTGGTTTTGTCTTTTGAGTTATACTGTTAAATTTTTCATTAGATTTCTTTTGGCCCTTATCCATGATATCACCTCCAGGATAGTATCGGTCAAGAGCAACACAGTTATTCATTCTCGTAATCAAATAAACATTATTTATAAGTATTTTGCCAAGGTTCCAGTCACATCAACACCAAGAGCCTTTGCAATTCGGCCGACTGTCTCAGGTCTAACATCCGCATTCAAAGCACTGTACAGGGTTCCTCTTGGAATTTCAGCAGCTTGAAGCTCTTTTGGTCCCATGCAGGCCCTTGTTCTCGCAAGTTCATATGGTTTAATTAATTCATAAAGAAGCGTTTCAACTATGGGAATTGGACTAAAACTAAAAAAAGAGACACTAACAAGGTTAATCCTAATGTCCTAAAAAAATATGTGATAATACCGATATCTCAATAGTTGATAATGTCCATTTGGACCCGTCCGTTTTTCGAACGGACCAGAACCTTGAAAATATAATATACTTACCTGGAGAACCGGGGGACGTGCTTTCACCCAATCCGAGACCTTACGGAGGGTGGTGATTATTATGAGTACATATGAAGAATTTCAGATTATTTTGAGCATTGCTCTTTTAATCGTCGCTATTCTGAATCTGAAAAATAAGAAATAGCCGTCCTGCTCCTGGAAAAAGTAGACGACTATTTCAATAGTTTAATGCTTATTCGCCGGGTCGGGTGATGTGCGCTCACCTTCCGGCTCCCTTGTTAAATATTATATCAAATATACCAAAAATGTCAAACCTT
Organism: Frisingicoccus caecimuris; assembly: GCF_004340975.1. Classification (GTDB taxonomy): domain Bacteria; phylum Bacillota; class Clostridia; order Lachnospirales; family Lachnospiraceae; genus Frisingicoccus; species Frisingicoccus caecimuris. Next base: position 253,577 of record NZ_SLXA01000003.1, on the reverse strand, counting down.
CCAGGCCCGCCCGGCCAGAATGAAAGGATTGATATTACCGAATACCTGAAAGAGCTGGACAACTTATCTTATGTCTAAAAAGCAAAAAAGCCTTGAAAATCAAGACTTTTCAAATGGAGCATAGGGGACTTGAACCCCTGACCTCCACACTGCCAGTGTGGCGTGCTCCCACTGCACCAATGCCCCAAAATTCAAACACTGCTGAACGACATTTACAGTATGCCATTTCAACTAAGCTCATCGTTCACCTTTGGCTCCGATTCACTAAGTTTCCAGGTATGCGTTCACACTAAGCTCGAAAATACCTGCTCTGCACACTTTCGTACTAGGCTCAAAAATACTTCGCCAAGTACTCAATGCGTCACTAAGTGTTTACAGTATATCACAAATTGTCCGGAATAACAAGTTTTTTCCTATTATTCCGGACTTTTTTATATAACGTCTCACGGTCTTTATGCACCGAATTCCTCCGCACATTTTTTTAACATATCCCGAATCGGCAAATTATACGGGCAACGTGTTTCACAGGCACCGCAGTCCACACAATCGCCTGCCTTCACAGGCATAGCATTGTAACGATCCTTTGCCCAATCACCAAGACCGTAACGATCCAGATAACCCTGGAAAAGGAAACAACCGGAAATGTTAATGCCGGCCGTACATGGCTGACAATAATTACAGCGGCGACAGAAATTCGTACCGAGCTGTTTGCGAACCTGCTCCATAGCTGCCAGCTCTTCTTCGGTCAGCGGTCCTGCTGCTTCAACGGCTTCCATATTTTTTTCAATCTCGGAGATATCATACATTCCCGGAATGACTACGGTCACATCCGGGTTGGCACAGACAAAACGCAAGGCCAGGCGGCCATCCTCGATGGCGCCGCCAGCCAGAGGCTTCATATCGATAAAACCAATATTTTTTTCACGGCATCTATGTATAAGCTCTTCACCCTGACGTTCCACAATATTATATGGAAACATGATGGTTTCCACCCAGTCCATATCAAGGGCCTTTTCAAATACTTCCAATGAATGGGCCGTCAGGCCAAGGTGACCGATTTTGCCTGCGGCTTTTGCTTCCATCATAGCCTCCAAAGCACCGTCCGGTCCGATCACCTGCTCAAGCTGCTCCATATTCGGATTGTGCACCTGATATAAATCAATATAATCTGTACGGAAATTGTTCAGACTCGTTTCAATATCCTTTGCCATAGTTTCTCTGGTACGAGACATGCTTTTCGTTGCAAGTACAAATTTTTCACGCATCCCCTCAATACCCTCGCCGATAAAGCTCTCACTGACCGTATATCCTCTGGCTGAATCAATATAGTTAATCCCCTTTTCTGCCATCATTTCCATTAATTTTTTTGTGCCGGCCGCATCAATCCGCTGAATCGGAATACCGCCAAAGCCCATGCGGGAAATCTTAAGTCCGGTCTTTCCAAGTGTTACATACTCCATTTTTCTAACTCCTTCATCAATCTTTTCCTTATGTTCTACTATACGATATATGATATTTATTTTCAATTAGCATTTTAAAAATAGACTGTCTTTTTTTCATCAGATGTGCTATTCTGATTAGGACAACATATTTTTTCTTTATCAGGGAAAATTATGGATACAAGAAAGGAGTAATATTATGGCTGTTATTGAATTGACTCAGGAAAATTATCAGAAGGAAGTCATTGAATCTGATAAACCGGTCCTCATCGATTTCTTTGCCACGTGGTGCGGACCTTGCAAGATGGTTTCCCCAGTAGTGGATCAGATTGCAAACGAGCGTCCGGACATTAAAGTATGCAAATTAGACGTAGATAAGAATCTGGATCTGGCAAGAACCTTTCAGGTAATGAGTGTGCCGACACTCGTCGCTATGAAAAACGGCAAAATGATCAACAAAATCATCGGGGCGATGCCAAAGGCCCAGATTTTAAAAATGTTTGATTGATTCAGAGAAAAACCCCTCTCAGATGGCCGAGAGGGGTTTGCTTTATCTTCAATTCCGTATATTAATATTTTCATGGCTATCCCCTCCCGACTCATACTCTTTCTTTATTGTCCAGCTAAAAAATCGCTGTACCACAACCTGAGAAGCTATGATACAGCGATTCTTCATTTTATAATACTTTTGACAAAAAATCTTTCAGTCGATCATTCTGTGGATTCCCAAAGAATTCTTCCGGTGTATTCTGTTCAAGAATATATCCGTCAGCCATGAACATGACTCTTGAAGCCACCTCTCTGGCAAAGCCCATCTCATGGGTAACGACCACCATGGTCATTCCCTCATCGGCCAGCTGTTTCATCAGGTCAAGCACTTCACCCACCATCTCCGGATCCAGTGCTGACGTAGGTTCATCAAAGAGCATGACCTCCGGATTCATGGCCAGGCTCCGCACAATGGCGATACGCTGCTTCTGTCCACCGGAAAGCTGAGCCGGATAAGCATCTGCTTTGTCTTCAAGGCCGACCCGTTTCAAAAGCTCCATCGCTTTTTTGTCCGCCTCTTCTTTTGTCATGATCTTAAGCTTTATCGGAGCCAGTGTAATATTATCTTTAATTGTCAGATGAGGAAACAGATTGAAATGCTGAAACACCATTCCCATCTTCTGACGAATCTGATTGACTTCTTTTGATTTCGCCTCGGTGATATCCTTTCCCTCAAATACAATATGTCCGGAAGTTGGCTTTTCCATCAAATTCAGACACCGTAAAAATGTACTCTTGCCCGAGCCGGAAGGTCCAACGATAACGACCTTTTCACCCTGCTCAATATGTTCATTCAAGTCTTTAAGGACATGATTGTCACCAAAGACTTTGTCAAGATGCTTAACGTCGATCACTCTGGGCCAGCCTCCTTTCAAATATTGACAATAATTTGGTCAGGATAATGACAACTACCAGATACATAGCCGCTGTGATCAGAAGCGGAGGCAGCAGATCATAAGTAATCGCACCCACATTCTGGGCTGCCTTTGTCACGTCCCGCACGGCAATCGTTCCGACAATAGCTGTTTCCTTGATCAATACGATAAACTCGTTGCCGAGAGCCGGCAGAATATTTTTTATCGCCTGCGGCATAATGATACTGATCATCGTCTGTCCCCATCCAAGGCCAAGGGAACGTCCCGCCTCCATCTGGCCGACATCCACCGCCTCGATTCCCGCACGGATGATCTCCGCCACATAGGCACTGGAATTAATACCGAAACAGAGGACAGCCGCCACGATCGGTGAGGTATCCATCTTCGCAAAGATAATAAAGTAAATAATCAAAAGCTGTACATAAACCGGAGTTCCCCGGATAATACCGATATAGATATTGGCTATCCAGTTGAGAAGCGTCAATATGATATTTTTCTCTACATGATTTGCCGTATATTTGATGATCGCCAAAATCAATCCGACAGCTACACCAAGCAATACTGCAAAAAGTGATATAATTAAAGTCGTCTTAAAACCATTCAGATAAGCCGCATAACGGCCGTTCACTAAAAATGCTTTTTCTATTCTTTCCCATGCTGATATTAACCAATTACCCACATCATTACCTCAAATCCTATTTTGTTGTATGATTGATTGTAAATTCGTCAATCTTACCTTCATCAATGAGCTGCTGTAATACTTCATTCATCTGATCAAGAAGCTCTGTATTACCTTTCTTTACTGCGATGGCATATTTATCTGTAAAAAGCTCACCATCAAGGATTTCCAGGTCGTCGTTGGCAGCTACAAGCTGTTCGGCTGGAAGAGAATCCATGACAATACAGTCTAATTTATCATTTTTAAGTTCCAGAGCTGCTTCCGCATATTTACCAAACTGTTTTACTTCGCATCCCAGATCATCTGTGCAATAAAAATCACCGGTCGTTCCCATCTGAACGCCAACAATAGTTCCTTCTGTCACATCTTCTACAGATTCAATCTTTCCGGCATCTTTTTTCACAACAACCACCTGTTTGGAGGTCGCATATTCAATAGTAAAATCCATCTCTTCCTGACGATCCGGTGTTACAGAAATACCTGCCGCCGCAAAATCAACAACGCCCTGCTGTACAGCCAGTAACGCGCCATCAAAAGTCATATTCTGGATTACCAGTTCTTTACCCATAGCTTTTGCAATTTCATTAGCAATATCCACATCCACACCAATAACTGTCTCTCCATCTTCTGTATATTCATATGGAGCAAAACCAGCCTCTGTAGCCATGATCAACTTACCGGAATCTCCGGCTGCTGTGCTTTCAGCGCCAGTTTCCGCTGTTGTATCGGCAGTCGTCTCTGCCGCCTTTGTTTCTTCGCTTTTTGAGCTGCAGCCAGCCATCACGGATACGGACAAAGCCAGCACACATGCTAAACTTACTATTTTTTTCATTGTTTCTCTCCTCCTGATAAATTAAATCTAAATATTTAACATTCTACAGTATACAATAAATGTTCCATAAAATGCAAGCATTTTCGCATAAAAATACATCAAAATACAATAACTTCACCATCGGCGGCGGCACAATAGCACTCTTCCAGTTTTTCAAACTCCGCCTTTCCACTCGTCGCCTCCACTATTTCTTTGCAGAGCCCGTCAAAAAGCCCTTTTTCTATCAGTATTTCAACAACCACCCGTTCTGTGTAATCCGTACTGACAGTAATTGCCCGACTTTTTCCAAGAATATATTGAATTTTCCCAATACCATTATAATCTGTATAAATTTTCATTCGACAGCTCATAATCTTCTCCACGATCACGCTGTTTGCAAGCCCTTCCTGAACGGCCTGACTATAGGCCCGCACAAGGCCCCCCGTTCCTAAAAGGGTTCCCCCGAAATATCGGGTCACGACTACGCAGACATTGTGCAGCCCTGACCCTAAAAGCACGTCCAACATAGGTTTCCCGGCGGTCCCCGACGGCTCACCGTCGTCACTGCATCGAGAAACCTCATTCCGCTCCCCGATCACAAATGCATGGCAATTATGCCGGGCATCCCAATATTTCTTTTTCATTTGTTCTATAAACTGTACTGCGTCTTGTTCTGAATTAACTGGGCATACTGTTGCTATAAAACGAGATTTTTTTTCAACAATCTCTCCTTCTCCGCCCTGATAAACGATTTTGACTCCATCCATCCTGTTCAAATCCTTTCAGGTTTATTTCAAATTTTTATAATATATTAGACAGTGTACCATTAATTCAGCAATAATTCAAAATTTTCTTTGCTTTCACTGCATATATTTGTTATAATGTACATTTGTAAAGGAGGCTATAATTTTATGGACTACAGTAAACACGGAACGCAAAAAAAAGAAAAACACATACGTTCTGATATTCCTAAAGCTAAGCATAAAGTCAGTTTTAATATATTCCGCATTTTTATTTTTGCCCTGATCGCCATCGGCGTTATGGGTATCGCCGCCGCAATCGGAGGTCTCAGAGGTGTATTAGACTCTGCTCCTCAGATCAGTGTGGAAGATGTTATTCCTGAGGGTTATAAATCCTTTATTTATGATAAGGACGGTAACCTGCTGACACAGCTTTATCAACCGGAAACTAACCGTATTCAAAAAAGTATCAGCGAGATGCCGGAAGTTCTCCAGAACGCTTTTATCGCTCTGGAGGATGAACGTTTCAGAGAGCATAATGGTATTGACCCAAAAGGTATTGTTCGTGCCTTCGTTGTCGGTGTTACCTCCGGTGATTTCTCCGAAGGTGCCAGTACCATCACACAGCAGCTTCTGAAAATTAATGTTTTTGGCGGCGGTGATGAAGATTCACTGCTTTTAAAATTCAAACGTAAATTTCAGGAACAATATCTTGCTCTTGAACTCGAAAAAACGATGTCCAAGGATGAGATTTTGGAAGCCTACTTAAATACCATCAATCTCGGGGCTTCGACCTATGGTGTTGAAGCAGCTTCTCAGAGATATTTCGGTAAATCCTGTTCGGAAGTCAATGCTTCTGAAGCGGCCGTTCTTGCAAGTATCGCCAAGAGCCCGACCTGGTTTGATCCGATGTACTATCCGGATAATAACAAAGAGCGACGGGATAAAACCCTTGGAAATATGCTGGAGCAGGGTTACCTGACCCAGGAACAATACGACGAAGCGATCGCCGATAATGTCTATGAACGTATTGCTGCCCGGGCTGAAGAACAGGGCGATAATCATCGTGTCTTTACTTATTACGAAGATGCGGCAATCCGTCAGGTACTTCAGGACCTTCAGGATCAGCTTGGCTACACCCAGGAGCAGGCCGTCAACAAACTATACGGCGGCGGCCTCAAAGTCTATCTGGCGCAGGATAACCAGATGCAGACGATTGTTGACGAAGAATATCATGATGATTCCAACTTTGGTTATAATAACGCTCTTGGCCTGGAATGGCGCTGTTCCGTTATGGAAGAAGACGGAAGTACCTCAAACTACGACCAGTTAACGATGCAGTACTGGTATTGGAACAATGAAAACTCCAGCTTCAAACTGATTTATAATAATGCGGACGAAGCCTGGAATGATATTAATCATTATAAAGAAGCCCTTGGTATCACGGAAGAGAATACCCTCGCTGAAACCTTTTACCAGCCATATGCGATGCAGTCCTCATTTGTGCTGATGGATCAGCGGACCGGGGAAGTAAAAGCCATTGCCGGTGGACGTAATGAGAAGCAGGAAAGCTTATCCTTCAGCCGCGAGACTCAGGCCACACGTCAGCCAGGTTCCTGTTTCAAGATTCTTGGATGTTATCTTCCGGGTCTGGATGCGGCAGGGCTGACACTTGGCAGTACAAAAATGGATGCGCCGTACACCACACCATCCGGCTACAGCCCGGTCAACTGGTATTCGGGATACTGGGGACTGGCTACGGTGCGTTATGCCATTACCCAGTCCATGAACGTTGTAACGACAAAATTCTTTGTGGAGGATGTTACGCCGGAACTTGCCATTGACTACTGCCGGAAACTTGGTATTACCACATTGACTGACAGCGACTATGTAGAATCCTTTGCTCTTGGCGGTCTGACCTATGGTGTTACCAACCTGGAAATAACCGGAGCTTATGCTGCCATTGCCAACGGCGGTAAATATGTCCGTCCGGTCTTCTATTCCAAAGTCGTTGACCGTGATGGTAATGTCCTTCTGGATAATACAAATCCTCAGGGAAAACAGGTTATTAAAGAAACAACCGCTTACCTTCTGACCAGCGCCATGCAGGACGTTGTCACCAAAGGTACCGGTACCGCCTGTGCTCTTCATGACGGTATGGATGTGGCCGGAAAAACCGGTACAACTTCCGACAGTAAGGACCTCTGGTTCGTGGGCTATACTCCATATCTGACTGCTGGTATCTGGCTTGGTTACGATCAGAGCTATGCAATGGAAGGTGAGTTAAGCGAAACTGAACACGAATATCTGTGGGCAACAATCATGCGCCGGATTGATGCAGAATGCGGCTATGAGCCGACTTCCTTTACCGTACCGGAAAATATCGGTACACGGACCGTCTGCTCCAAATCCGGAAAGCTTGTCGGAACCTCCGCATGTACACCGGTCACCGAATATTTTGATTTAACATCACTGCCAAGCGGTTACTGTAATGACCACATTGGTGCAACAATTTGTAATGTATGCGGTGGTATTGCAAATGGAAACTCGAAGAGCACTTCTTATAAAGAATATCGTTCTTCATCAGAAATACCTGGTTACTACTGCACATGCCCGCCGGAAACAACATCTGTTGAAAGTACAACGTCTGAAACGACTCCGACGACGACTCCAAGTACAGAGCCATCTGGTGAAACTCCAACGACACCGACAACTCCAACGACACCGACAACTCCGACAGATCCGACAGCGCCAACACCTGTTGGCTGACCAACGAGATGAAACACGTTTTGCGCGTTTCACTCGTTATCGCAACAATCGCCAAATATCCGCACAAGTGCGGCTGCCTGGCTCGTTGCTCGCATAAATAAAAGAACGTCCCCAAAGTCATCAAATAACTTTGGGGACGTTCTTTTTCATCTACTTTTTCATCTTTGGATTAAAAATGAGAGATGCCAGATAAGAAATCAGCAGAGACGCGCTGATTCCAATCGACGACGCACTAAACCCACCTTTAAAAATCCCAATAAATCCTTCATCATTGATTGCGCCTTTAACACCTTCCCACAAGCTGTAACCAAAGCCGCACAGCGGTACGGTAGCCCCTGCCCCGGCAAAATCCACCAGAGGTTTATAAATACCAAGGACTCCTGCCGCGATTCCCAGACAGACGAGCAGTACCATAATGCGTCCCGGAAGGAGTTTGGTCCGATCCATCAAAATCTGAATCAGCCCACAAATCAGGCCTCCCACTAAAAAAGCTTTAAGAAACATCATTATACATCTTCCTTTCCATCCCACAGTCCGACCTGCGGGCTCTTATGGAAAGTATGTGCAAAAACCACCGTAATATACCCGGGAGCAATCAATTTACTCTATTCTTTAAAATACCGCTTTCATCAATAATTTGTACGATTTTTTCCATCGTCGGAACATCCCGCACCAGCGCAAATCGAACATAACGGCTTCCCAGACTTCCGAAACTGCTTCCCGGCGTACAGATAACACCGGTTTTGTCCGCCAGGTCCATACAAAATTGTTCGGAGGATACATACCCGTCCGGAATCGGCGCCCAGGCGAACATGGTCCCCTCACTGTCCGGTACATTCCATCCGATACGGCGCAAGCCTCCGCAAAGTGCATGATTTCGCCGTTCATACTCAGCACACTGCTCAAGCACCGCATCCTGAGGTCCGTTCAAAGCCGCAATGGCGCCATACTGTACCGGTTTAAATACGCCGTAATCGATCTGAGACCGAACCGTCTTAAACTTACTGATAATCTCCTTATTGCCAATCACAAAAGAAATTCTGGCTCCCGTCAGATTATAGGATTTAGAAAGAGAGTAAAATTCCACGCCCACATCCTTTGCCCCATCATACGCCAGGAAAGAACCGCCCTTTCTTCCGCCGTAAATGATATCTGAGTAAGCATTGTCATGCAGGACAATAATCTGATATTTCTCCGCAAAACGAATGAGTTCTTCGTACATCCGATCATTTGCCGTCACACAGACCGGATTCAGCGGATAGGATACAATTATAAATTTTGCTTTCTTTGCCACTTCTTCCGAAATGCTGTCAAAATCCGGCAGGAAATGATTCTCCGGACGCAGATCATAAGTCACAGGCACAGCACCGCATAAAAATGGTCCGACTGAGAAAATCGGATATCCTGGATTGGGCACAAGGACCACATCTTCCGCATCACACAGAGCCATGGCAATGTGGGCGATCCCTTCCTGAGAACCGTTAATGGACATAATTTCATCATGTTCAATATGTACGCCATACCGACGCTCATAATGGCCGGCCACCGCATCTAAAAGCTCCGGCATGTCCACCAGAGAATACTTATAGTTCTCCGGATCCTGGCATGCTTTACAAAAAGCTTCCATCACATGGGGTGCCGGTTTAAAATCCGGCGTTCCCACGGACAGATTATATACTTCTCTTCCCTGCCGCAGAAGCTCCTCTTTTTTCTCATTTAATATGGCAAATATCCCTGCCTCAAAGCTGTCCAAATGTTCGGCAAAATGGAATTTCATCCTCATCGCTCCTTTAAAATTTTATCATATTGTATTTATTATAGACCAATCATCCGTCTTTTTCAAGCACTACACCGTGGGCAATCCCCGGAATACTCAACCCCTCGTTAAAACTTATTTTTGACAACAACGCCCCCGTCGGAACAAAAAGGACCCGTTTCCACTCTCCGATTTCCATCTGATGCATGACATAGCTGCATAAAGTCACAGCCGAACATCCACATCCACTTCCCCCGGCATGGGTATCCTGAGTCTCATGGTCAAAAATTTCAATACCGCAATCCATATGAGACCCTTCAATATCGTAGCCTTCCTCACGCATCAATTCAAATAAAATTTTCTGACCGACAGTCCCCAGATCTCCGGTAATGATCCGGTCGTAGTCCTCCGGTTTCCGATTCATGTCCTTTAAATGACTGGCAATAACAAGGGCGGCGGCCGGCGCCATGCAGGCCCCCATATTCTGGGAATCCTTAATGCCATAATCCATAATTTTTCCTGTCGTTATCCCATGAACACGAACACATTTTTTTGCCGCCTGCTCCGAACATTCCTCCGCGTTTTCCAAAACAAGGGCGCCGCTTCCTGTTACCGTCCATGTAGACGCTAAAGAGCGCTGATTACCATATCCCAGAGGATAACGAAATTGCTTTTCAGCACTGGCAAAATGGCTGGAAGTCACCGCCACTACACGACTGGCAAAACCGCCATCAATCGCCATAGAAGCCAGACTCAGAGACTCTCCCATCGTCGAACATGCACCATAAAGACCAAAATGGGGAATCTGCAGCTCCATGACGCCAAAGGAAGTGGCAATCGTCTGACCGAGCAAATCCCCGGCAAACAGATAATCAATATCCTCCGGCCGTAAAAATGCCTTATCCAGCGCTTTTAATACGGCCGTGTATTGAAGCTGACCTTCCGCTGCCTCCCAACTGTCCTGTCCCATCATCGGGTCTTCGCATACGGTGTCAAAATAAGCCCCTAAAGGTCCTTCTGATTCCTTTTCTCCCACAATAGCCGCATAGCTGCGGATTATCGGAGGTTTTTCAAACATCACTGTATATCTGCCCTGTCTCTTTGTTCCCATAACTGCCCTCCTATACCATTCCGATACTCATAAGTATCCAATAAATCAAGCCAAAAAACCAACTTGTCACTATACCATATAAAATGACCGGCCCGGCAATATTAAAAATCTGACTGCCGATACCAAATACCTGTCCTTCACGCTTAAATTCTATCGCACAGGAGGCCACCGAATTGGCAAAACCGGTAATTGGCACGAGATATCCGGCCCCGGCAAATTTTGTAATCGGTCCTACCAGGTTGAATCCTGTTAAAAGAACGCTGATCAAGATCAGTATAAGTGTTGTGTAATTGTTCGCCAGTGTGTGCATCATCCCCTGGGATTTAAACCAGTTGTACAGACACTGGCCGATCACACAGATGATGCCGCCGCTGACAAAAGCCTTCAAAAACGAAAGCCATCCATTGACTTTTGGCGTTACCTGTTCTACATAGTCCTGATATTCTTTCTTATTCAATGCCTTTTCCTCCTCACACAAAAAATTCTATGATTCCACCGACAGCTTTTCCCAGAGCTATGGCCCAGATAAATGCTTTCATCCCCTCCCTTAGCCGCAGCCGATGAAATAAAATCGGAAATACATTAACGACTTCGGCCAATGCTCCGATAAAACAGCCCACATATATTCCCATGAACAGACCAAAGATTCCCATCTCCCATGATAAACCCACCGGTATATGCCACTGATAAATCCAAAGCAAATTTCCAATGATGCCTCCAGCTATAAAACAGACCTCATACCATCGAATTCGGGAGGCGCTGTGGGTCACCTGAGCTAATCGGTTCAATACACCAATGGTGGCGATCAGAGCAAACAGAGCAGCCGCCACTGTAAACCCGGAAGATACACCAATAAAAGCCAATGCAAGGTTTTCCATATTCTAATCCTCCACATCCAGTGATTTTCCCCGACGGTCCGAAGATTTTACATAGGCATCCACCATATCCTCTTCATACTTATCCATTTGAATTTCCATGGCTGTTGGATTCCTGCGCCCCTTCTTTTCAAAATGATTAAAAAATACAAGAATGCCAAGTGCAATTCCCACGGAATAGGTCGCCTCTAACACACCATTGCCGCTGTCCGGTCCCAAAAACATTTCATACAGCGTATCAAAAAGGTCTTCCACTCCTGCGTCCTCATTATAAGTCATGATAGAAAAGGCTGCCCCGAAAAATGTGACCAGACTGACCAGAACAACTTGAATATGACTCCATAGACCAGATGGCCTCTTTCCGGAAATCAAGTCTACCAGACAGTCACTGCTTCCTGTGGAATGGATCTCTAAATCCCTCCCCAAAAACCTGTAAATCGCCTCATAAACATAGAGAATAGAGATAACCTCTTTTTCTCCATCCGTTTCCTGAAATGAAAATACCGGCACATTCTTAACCCGCTGCATCAGTTCCTCATCGTTGCAGTAAATACTGGCCATATCCTTCAGTCTGACCTGTTTTTGGTCGACACGGACATGGGCATCCAGCTTAATATAAATATCTGATTTTATATGCTCCAAAGAGTATCCTCTCCTTCCTTTGGCGCATGATCTTCTATTTCCACAAAAACCGCATCCTCATAAGTTGTCTGACCCACATTGGAAGCAAAACGACTCCACACACTCAGCCAGAGAACTGCAGCGACGACTGTCAATATCAGGCATATGAAAATTTTAAAACCCCGTATTTCATGCATTTTCATCACTCCTTTGAACCTTATTATTCCTGACCAACATAAAAAAATACATCTTTTGAAAAAAATGCTTGTTTTTTCAAAAGATGTATTCATAAAAAAGCTATTTAATTATTTACACACATTCACCGGTGAACCATCCAGATAAGCATACACATTATCAAAAACAATTTTCGCACGGCGAATCATAGATTCCTCAGAGATAAAAGCCTGATGCGGTGTCAGCAGCGTATTCTTTGCGGAAAGGATCGGATAATCTTCCGGAATCGGCGGTTCCATATCAAATACGTCCAGACATGCAAAGCCTAATTTATCTTCATTCAATGCCTTTGCCAGCGCCGCATTGTCTACGATCGGTCCGCGGGCACAGTTGATAAATACCGTATCCGGTTTCATAAGCGCAATCTTATCTGCACTGATAAATCCCCGTGTACTGTCATTTAACGGCATATTCAAAGAAACGATATCACTTTCGGATAATACTTCATCCAGTGATTTATATTCAATACCAAGAGCTTTGGCTTCCTCGGTCTGACTCCGGTTATAAGCAATAACCTTTGCGCCAAAAGCCAGGAACAATTTTGCAGCAACCATACCAATCTTTCCAAGACCGATAATACCTACCGTACGTCCACAGATTTCGCGGCCGCCGATACCTGCACTTGTACCGCCTTTACGAACCACATCATTTGCCTTTGCCACATTTCTCAGACCAGCAATCGCCATACCGATCACCAACTCTGCCACCGTCTGATTCGAATAACCGGCCGCATTACAGATCATAATATTCTTATCTCTGCATGCCTGTACACCAATATGATCGATTCCTGTAAATGCTACGGAAATCATCTTTAAAGCATCTGCAGATTCCACAACCTCTGCCGGATATGGATTGTTGGCGATCATGGCAATGTCACATCCTGCGGTACGTTTTTTAAGTTCTTCCAAATCTGTAGTCTTTGTATCATAATAACAGAATTCATGACCCCTGTCCTTCAACCCCTGTGAAAGTTCATCCAATACTGCCTGTGATACCCCAATCGGCTCTAATAAACTGATTTTCATACTAAAATTCCTCCTCGATGTAATCCTTATTATACTCCTTTCAGGCGGATGCCCGTATCTCTATAATACACCCAAATACAGGTGAAATGCAATCCCAATTCTGGGTATGATTACTGGTCGATAATCTCCCTCATCCGCTTCAGAATCCGCTTTTCCATTCGGGACACCTGAACCTGAGAAACACCAAAATGTTCAGCAATTTTACTCTGAGTCTCATTACAATAATATCTGAGAATAATCAGTTCCCGCTCCCTCGCATCCAGATTCGCCAACAATTCCTCGATCAGCAGATGGTCTAAAAGTTCTCCATGGCTGTCTTTCTTTTCAATCAGTTTATCCACCAAATGTACCGGCTGACCATCGCTCTGGAATATCACCTTATTTAACGATTCAACCTCCGACCCGGCTTCCATGGCTGAAATAATATCCTCCGGCTCCAGACCGGTACAGGCACAAAGCTCACTTAACGAAGCTTCACGACCATTCTGATGGTTCAACGTCTCTCTGGCTTTCTGAATTTTCCACGAATGCTCTTTCAGAGACCGACTGACCTTGATCATTCCATCATCCCGGAGAAACCGCTTGATCTCCCCGGAGATCATCGGCACCGCATAGGTAGAAAACCGTACATCATAGCTCGTATCAAAATAGTCGATCGCTTTCATCAGACCGATGACACCGATCTGAAACAAGTCCTCCGCTTCATACCCCCGATGAGCGAAACGTCGGACCACACTCCACACAAGTCCCATATTTTTTTCTACAAGTAAATCTCTTGACTTCTTATCTCCTGATTTAGCGGCTAAAAGTAACTCAAGAAATTCCATAGATTGTCAGACCACTCCCAGTCTCTTTTTCATAACGATACGGGTTCCCTTTCCCGGCTCGGACTCTACCTTCAGTTCATCCATAAACGCCTCCATAAAAGCGAATCCCATACCCGAACGATCAATATCCGGCCTTGTCGTAAACATTGGCTCCATAGCCTTCTCAATGTTTTCAATGCCCACGCCAAAATCCACAACTTCCACGACCACCTCCCTGTCATCAATCCGGCCATACATTTCTATATCGCCCTTACCACCGCCGTAACCATGAATAATACTATTTGTTACCGCCTCAGAAATTGCTGTCTTTATATCCGCCAGTTCTTCCAGCGTCGGATCCAGACGGGCCACAAACGCAGAAATTACCATCCGGGCAAAGCTTTCATTTTCCGAACAACTGTCAAATATTACTTTTATTTCATTTTTGTCCATTGAAAACATCCTCCACTTCCGAATAGACCCGAATAATTTTATGCAGACCGGACACGTAAAAAAGTTTTTCCACCGCCGGACATACGCCCGCCGCACATACCGTACCGCCGCACATGGAAAGATCCCGATACCGGCTGATCAGCATCCCCACACCGGAACTGTCCATAAACGTTGTCTTTGTAAAATCAAAAATAATATTCCGAATATCCCGTTCTCGTCCGATACGTTCCAGTACCTGCCGTATATGCTCTGCCTGATGATGATCCAATTCCCTTCCTACCTGAATGATCAGATAGGGACCTTTCACCTGATATTCCATTTCCATTGTCATACCTCCTATACAGCAAAAAAGATGAGCCCCCCACATGTATGAGTTTCTCATCTTTTGTTTCTCAATTTCAGTTTTATTCACCTTCCGATATACGGCTCTCAATCTGGCTCAGATAAGTCCGCGCATCATTCGCATAATCACTGTCACCGTAATTATTAATGATCGTATTATAACAATTTCTGGCCTGTTCGAAATCCGTCAGGTACTGATATGCCCGTCCCATATTATACCAGGCCTCCACCGAATCCGGATTCAGATTCAGCACTTTACGGAAATAGGTCACCGCATTCATATAATCCTTCTGATCGTAATACTCACAGGCCTCCTCATAAAGCTGGTTAATAACCGTATCTTTGGTATTTGTCAGCAGAAAATCATAAACATCCTGAGCCTCCTGGCCATCCAAAAGCGTCTTATCCACATCCGCCAGCACTGTTCCGGCCGTCACAAAATCATTATCCAGATAAGACTTCATCGCCTGAATCAAACGTTTATCATTCTGCTCACTGTCCGCCCCGCTTCCTACACTGTCCATATTATTTTTCAATTTATCATTTTCATCGGTCAGCGTATCCACCTGATTCTGAAGTGACGTAATTTCCTTATTTCTTTCGGAAACCTGACTGCTATACCCAACCACCGCCTGATTGTATTCCGATGCTTTGGTCTTCTGAATCGATGGTACGAGCAAAAGGCCAACCACTGCAGCGCCGATAATAATACCGATCAGTATATTTACAAAGGAAAGCGTACTTGTATTAAAATCCGTATAGCCTCCCGATGTTCGCTCAATAACGATAGGATTCGGGTCTTTAATCTGAACATAGGCAGCTTTTTCCCGCTCCACGTCCCCACCTTTCCGCCTCTGTCTGGAATACCCGACCAACTCATTCATATAGCGAACGGTTGTAATATTATTCCGGTCCAGCTTCAGCGCTCTGGATAATATCTTCCTCGCCGCAGAATATTGCTTATGTTGAATATATAAAAGACCTAAAAGCTGATAGGCCCGAATATAATTCGGATTCAGGTTGACTACTTTTTTTAATTCAATAATAGCCAGATCACCGTTGCCTTCCTCCAGATATTTCAAAGCCAGATTATAATTCTGAATCGTATTGTTGATGACCTGGAGCTGCCCCTGATTATTCTGAACCTTTTTAATATAATTCCGGGCAACATTTCCTTTACCCTGAAAATGGACACTAATGACCCACTCACTCAAAGCAGATACTGTTTCTCCCATCTGAAAATAAACCAGACCTAAAAGATTCCGGGCCTTTGTATTACGTTTATTGTATTTCAGACTCATCTGCAATGACGTGATGGCGCCGCTCAGATCCCGTAACTTCGCTTTACTTAAACCCACATTGTAATGATCATTCGAAGCCCGGATAATCCGCTTCATCGTCGGTTCTTCATATTCACATTTCGGACAACGGTATGTATTTTCAAGGGGCGTACCGCATTTTGGACAATTCATACACGTCCCTCCTAAAACTGTTTAAAACCCTTTGGATCACTGCGGAATTCTTTCATCATCTCTTCAACAATATCGATGACATCCCTGAGGTCATTTCTTTGAATTGCCTCTTCCGCCTGGTCCACTTCAAGACTCGGTTTGTATTTTTTAAGTTCTTCATCAAAGTTAATCATCTAAATCTCCTCCCAGAAGCTCTTTCACATGGCCGACCAGATAGAGAGAGCCTGTACATATAAGAACGCCATCTCTGCCCTTCCATTCCTGTCCGGTCATAATGGCCTCACTTACATTATATGTACCCTGAATATTTCCATGCCAGTTTTTTTGAAAATCTTTCATTACTTCATGAAAATCCCGGCGCCGGCCATTATCAATCTCGGTCACAATGATACCTTTCAGCCGGCGTATACCGCACAAATGTCGGACCATCTCCTGATAATCCTTATCCTCTGCTACAGCAAATATCAGATAAATATCTCTCTGTGAAAATATCCGGTCCACCGAACGTACCAGTTCCCGAATACCATCGTCATTGTGAGCGCCATCCACATAAATATCTCTGCCCACCGGCTCCATCCGTCCCGGCCAGGTCATATGCCGGACACCCTTCAAAACTTTCTCACGAAAATCTGTCTCTGTCATTTTCCAGTCTGAAAACTCTCGGAGAACTTCCATGGCTGTCACTGCCAAAGCCCCATTTTCCACCTGATACATGCCGCTGGTATTAAGCATTATATCATACTTTTTAAAATATGGACACACTAAAGAGAACTGTATGTGGGCTTCCTCTGCGGAAATGTCTTCCATCCATTCCGGTTTTACCGGATAACACATGGGCCTCTCCGAAAGATGCTGCTCATTAGCCCGCGTTTCAATCACCCGGACGGCATCCGGACGGGCCGCCAGATAGACAAGAGGCACTCCCGGTTTGATGATACCCGCTTTCTCCGCCGCAATTTTTTCAATTGTGTCACCAAGTATGGCCGTATGGTCCAGTCCGATGGAGGTGATGACAGTCAGATCCGGCGCTTCCACCGCATTGGTCAGATCCAGCCGACCGCCAAGTCCCGTTTCAATGACGCCATATTCAATCCCGGCTTTTTGAAACGCACACATGGCCATCAGATAAATAAACTCAAAAAAGGTCGGATGGACAATCCCCTCAGCGCTCTGAGCATCCACCAATGCCTTAACTTTATAAAAAGCTTCCGAAAAAGCCTTGTCACTGATCTCTCTGTTATTGATACGTATCCGCTCATTGATACGGACCAGATGAGGTGAAGTAAAGAGCCCGGTCTTAAACCCCATTTCCCGCAGACAGGATTCCATATAAGCGCAGACCGAACCCTTGCCGTTGGTTCCCGCCACATGAATATAATGAAAACTCTTTTCCGGGCTTCCGAGAAGTCTTAAACGCTCCCGGGTCTGTTCAAGACCCCCGGTCCTTACGAACCGGGGGATATGATACAAGTATTCAACAATATCATTCATCATCCGTTTAAAGCTTCCAATCGTTCTTCAACCTGCTTTAACATCTGGGTGTATTTTTCCAGCTTGTCCCGCTCGGCCTGAATCTTTGCTTCCGGCGCTTTGCTGACAAAGTTCGGATTATTCAACATTCCCGATGCTCTGGCAATCTCTTTGTGAAGCTTTTCTTCCTCTTTGGCCAGCCGGGCTTTTTCTTCGCCAATATCCACCAGCTCAGCAAACGGCATGTAGATGACCGCCTGGTGAATCACTGCGGATACGGCATCCTTTTCAATGCCTGTCTTATCGGCCTGAATCAAAACATCGCTGGCATGGGCCAATGTGGCAAAGAATACTTTACCATCTTCAAAAATCCTGCGAACAGCTTCGCTTTCAGAAACAACGATGACCTTTGCCTTCTTGCTCGGCGGCACATTCATACCTGTTCGCACATTACGGATACCGCGGACAGCCTCTTTAATCGTCTCTACCGCATTTTCATCCGCTTCAAAATTCCATTCTTCCCTATATTCCGGCCAGGAAGAAATCATAATGGATTCCTCTTCCTCCTGAACATTGCAGAAAATTTCTTCTGTGATAAACGGCATATATGGGTGAAGAAGCTTTAATGCCTGGATGAGGACCGTTTTTAATGTCCAGAGAGCCGCAGCCTTCGTCGTATCCTCATTATTGTACAGACGTGGTTTAACTATCTCGATATACCAGTCACAGAATTCTTCCCAGATAAAATCATACAATTTCTGAACGGCAATGCCAAGCTCGTATTTATCCATATTGGCTGTAACGTCTTTCGCCAGTGTGTTTGCCTTGGACAATATCCACTTATCTGCCTGAGTCAGATCATCTAATGTCACATTGTCTATAGAAATGCCTGCTTCTTCCGCCTGCTCAAAATTCATCAGCATAAACCGGGAGGCATTCCATACTTTATTCGCAAAATTACGGCTGGCTTCCACCCGCTCCCAGTAGAAACGCATATCGTTTCCAGGCGCATTGCCTGTAACAAGGGTAAACCGCAGCGCATCGGCACCGTATTTATCAATAACTTCCAGCGGATCGATGCCATTTCCAAGAGACTTACTCATTTTCCGTCCCTGGGAATCTCTCACAAGACCATGGATGAGAACTGTATCAAATGGAACCTCGCCCATATGCTCAAGGCCCGAGAATACCATACGGATAACCCAGAAGAAAATAATATCATAACCGGTAACAAGAACATTTGTCGGGTAGAAGTAATCCAGATCTTCTGTCTTATCCGGCCATCCCAATGTGGAAAACGGCCACAGAGCCGAGCTGAACCATGTATCCAACGTATCTTCATCCTGAACAATATGATGGCTGCCGCACTTACAGCAGGTTTTCGGTGCATCGGCTTTTCGGGCCACCATGATCTCACCGCAATCCTGACAATAATATGCCGGAATCCGGTGTCCCCACCAGAGCTGACGGGAGATACACCAGTCGCGGATATTTTCCAGCCAGTGAAGATAGGTCTTATCAAACCGTTCTGGAACAAATTTTAAGTCACCTTTTTTCAATGCTGTAACGGCCGGTTTTGCCAGCTCCTCCATCTTAACAAACCACTGCTGCTTAATCAGCGGTTCTACCGTCGTCTTGCACCGGTCATGGGTACCTACATTGTGATTGTAATCTTCAATCCGTACGAGCAGACCGAGACGGTCCAACTCTTCTACAATGGCCTTACGGGCCTCATAACGGTCCATACCGGCATACTTCCCGCCGTTTTCGTTGATAGTGGCATCATCGTTCATGATGTTGATCTGTTCCAGATTGTGTCTCTTGCCCACTTCAAAGTCATTCGGGTCATGTGCTGGTGTGATTTTAACCGCTCCAGTTCCAAATTCTTTATCTACATACTCATCTGCTACCACCGGAATCTCTTTATTAACGATTGGCAAAAGAACCTTCTTTCCGATGAGATGTTGATAACGTTCATCCTCCGGATGTACGGCTACCGCCGTATCACCCAACATGGTTTCCGGACGGGTTGTGGCAATTTCCACCATTTCATCAGAGCCAACGACCGGATAATTGATATGCCAAAAATGACCTGCCTGGTCCTCATATTCAACTTCCGCATCGGAAATGGATGTTTTACATACCGGACACCAGTTGATAATTCTTGCACCTTTATAGATCAATCCTTTTTCATGGAGACGTACAAACACTTCCTCAACGGCTTTATTGCATCCTTCATCCATGGTAAATCGCTCTCTGTCCCAGTCACAGGAAGATCCCAGTTTTTTAAGCTGGCTGATAATACGTCCTCCATACTCTTTCTTCCAATCCCAGGCCCTCTCCAAAAAAGCTTCCCGACCTAAATCTTTTTTGCTGATACCTTCTTCTTTTAACTTCTCCAGAATCTTAACTTCCGTTGCAATACTTGCATGGTCTGTTCCCGGCTGCCAGAGGGCATTATATCCCTGCATCCGTTTGGAACGAATCAAAATATCCTGTAATGTATTGTCAAGGGCATGACCCATGTGAAGCTGTCCCGTGATATTTGGCGGCGGAATCACGATTGTAAACGGTTTCTTACTCCGGTCCACCTCCGCATGAAAATATTTATGGTCGAGCCATTTCTGATAAAGCTTATCCTCAATGGCCGACGGATTGTAGTTTTTCTCCAACTGCATCTTTTTTCCTCCTTAAAATTGAAAGAGCTTCCGCCCCCATAAGGGCGAAAGCTCGCGTTACCACCTTAATTATACGGAAAAAACAGAATTCCCGTACATCTCTCCGGTCTTTAACGGAACCGCCCGTGACCGGCTACTTGCCAAACCTGATTTCACCTGTCCTGTTCAAAAGCTACCTTCGGAACCCACTTCTTCAGATGACCTTTCAGCCGCCGGGCCATCCTCTCTGTAAAGGTTCTGTTCCTACTCCTCTTTCTCGTCACATTTGCTATATAGAATACATTTTATTCAAAATCATTGGAAAAGTCAAGTCCTACATTTCTTCCACTGAATTGACACCTTCCAATTCTTCGATAAAAGTATGTACATCTACGCCTTTAGATTTAGTGCTGACTTCCAGAGACATGGTTGCATTGACAATATCATCCTTATTTTTTTTAGATTTACTGAGTTCCAGGCTCAGAAACTTAAAGCCCCTTTCCTTCATGGCCGACATAAACGGTGTAATGTACTTTCTGGACTCGAACTCCACATACAAATCATAGACCCGGGAATGCTCATAGGCAAATTCATCAATTTTCTGCAGATAGTTATAGACAAAAAACACAATCGCCGTACAGATAATGGCACCGGAATAAAAGCCAATGCCGATGGCCAGACCAATACCGGAGCAGGCCCAAAGACCGGCCGCCGTTGTCAGACCTTTAATCTGATTTCGTCCGGTCACCATGATCGTTCCCGCTCCCAGAAAACCAACCCCACTGACAACCTGAGCAGCCATACGAGCTACATCACCGGTTCCATTGGAAACAAAACGAAATACATATTCCCCTGTCATCATGATCAGCGTTGCTCCAAGGCATACGAGTATATGGGTCTTAAATCCGGCGCCCCGCTTTTTCATACTGCGAAAAAATCCGATCACGCCGCCACAGATCGTTGCCAGAAGCAGACGGATCAAAACAACGGGTATACTAAATGTGTGGAGATATTCATTTATCGCTTGTAATACTTCCATGTTCATTCTATCACCACCAGAACAATGCTTTTTACAAAGCTTCTACATTTTTCGTTGCTACTATAGAAACACCCGTGCCGACAACATTTTCCATGATCACGTCACCAATATGCACCGGCGCTTCCACCTGAATGCTCTGAAGTGCTTTCGCACAATCAAAAATCTTGCTCTTCGGGATATCCGACTTTGTTTTTACAGAGACCATCGGAATCTTACCGCCGTTTACCCGCACGATGGATGTCACAATACGGGTCGGATTCGTCACTTCTTTCCGTGCGTATTCCTCTCCCCGTTTACATGTATGTCCGGTAACCCGAAGGATTTCCGTACCTTCCATCTCTACTGTCACGGTGCAGCCCAGAGGGCATCCGATACAGGTTAATTCTCTTTTTTCCATATGCTTACGCCTCCTCGACCTTAAAGATAATCTGTTTCAAATCCGGATATTTCAAAAGTTGTTCCTTTTTCAGCTTGACCTCTTCCATCTCACCAGGCGCCACCACCGGACGTCTCCGGCGCATGACCCGTTCATCGTCAAAATAGGTGGACACATAACAATTTTTCTGAACAGCCCCCACACGGAAACGAACGGTAATCTCGTCGTCCATCCGGTCTACATTCAATGTCTTAGGCACCGTATAACGGACAATCCCCTGTGGACAGAGCGCTACGGTTTCATGGGTTGTCTCCGGCTCTTTACTGCCGTTCCGAATATATTTAGCTGCATTTCTTCCAGCCGCTGCCGCTTCTTCCGAAACGAAGTCTACCAGATCATGGACATGAAGGACATTACCGCAGGCGAAGACTCCCGGCACGCTTGTTTCCAGACTTTCATTGACCACCGGTCCGTTGGTCACCGGTTCGATATCGACGCCGATGCCTCTGGACAATTCATTTTCCGGAATCAGGCCGCAGGAAAGAAGCAGTGTATCACAGTCATAATGTTCTTCCGTTCCCGGAATCGGTTTACCTGTGCTGTCTACCTCAGCCAGAGTAATTCCTTTTACCCGCTCTTTACCATCAATATCGATGACCGTATGACTTAATTTCAACGGAATACCAAAGTCATCCAGACACTGCACAATATTTCGTTTCAGGCCACCAGAAAATGGCATCAATTCTGCAACCACTTTCACCTTTGCCCCTTCCAGTGTCATACGCCGGGCCATGATCAGCCCGATATCACCGGAGCCTAAGATAACCACTTCCCGTCCCGGCATAAAACCTTCAATATTTACCAGACGCTGTGCGGTTCCGGCAGAATAAATACCGGCCGGACGATATCCCGGAATATTCAGCGCGCCCCTTGGACGTTCCCGACATCCCATAGCCAGAATGACAGCCTTTGCCTGAATCTCAAACAGACCGTCCTCCCGATTCATGGCTGTCACCACTTTATTTTCTGAGATATCCATAACCATCGTATTTAATTTATACTCAATCTTTAAATCCGCCACTTCATCAATAAAACGCCCCGCATATTCCGGTCCGGTCAACTCTTCCTTAAATGTATGGAGACCAAAACCATTGTGGATACACTGATTCAAAATACCGCCAAGCTCATGATCTCTTTCCAGGATGATGATACTTTCCAGACCATTTTTTCTAGCAGATGCTGCGGCTGCCAGACCGGCAGGACCGCCACCGACAATGACTAAATCGTAATTTAACATTTCTCACACCATCCCTTCTATAACCTGTCTTTTACCGTACCGACGATCAGTTTGGAATCTCCGCCGGATTTTGTAATATCCGCCATACTTACATGAAGCTCCCGTGCCAGAATCTCCATCGTTCTCGGTGAACAGAAACCTGCCTGACATCGTCCCATTCCGGCCCGGGTCCGACGTTTCACACCATCTAAAGACCTGGCGCCCACCGGACGATGAATTGCATCCAGAATCTCGCCTTCCGTGATCATCTCACAACGGCAGATAATGTTGCCGTATTCCGGTTTCACTTCAATCAATTTTGCCCGTTCTTCTTTGCTCAGCTCAGAAGGGTTTAAAATGCCCCGGCGTGTTCCGATAAAATCCGGATTCTCAGCCAGCCCCATCATCCCGGACACAATATCTGCCACCATCACACCAATGGCCGGCGCACTGGTAAGTCCCGGAGACTCGATACCGGCCACATCAACAAAACCTTTGGCATCTTTTACCTCACCAATGATAAACTCATGGTGGTCTTCATGGGCACGAAGTCCGGCAAAGGAAGTGATCACCTGCCGCATTGGAAGATCTGCCACAGCTTCTCCCGCTTTGCCAGTGAGAAAATCCAGTCCCTCTCGTGTTGTCGCCGTAGCCTCTTTATCTTCGATGTCAATGGCCGTTGGTCCGACGAGCAGATTGCCATGAACCGTCGGTGTTACGAGCACACCCTTGCCAAACTGATCCGGCAATGGGAAGATTGTGTGAGACACATGATTTCCGGCCGTCTTATCCAGGAGACAGTAATCGCCCCGCCGCGGCGTAATATGAATCTTTTCTTCACTGACCATATTATGGAACCGATCCGCATAAACACCGGCTGCATTGACAACAACCTTCGTCTCAAGGATCCCCTGATTCGTAGTCAATACATAACCTCCATCGATTTTTTGAATATTCTCAACCTCTGTATTTAATTTAAATTCAACGCCGTTGACTGCTGCATTTTCAGCAAAAGCGATGGTCATGCCAAATGGACATACGATGCCGCCTGTCGGCGCATAAAGGGCTGCCACCACCTGTTCCGTCAGATTCGGTTCCAGTTCATGGGCTTCCTTTGCATCAACAATCCGAAGATCTTTGACACCATTTTTCTTTCCCCGCTCCAAAAGCTCTTCCAGCTTATAAATATCCTCTTCATGTATACAGACGACCATAGAACCAATTCGCTCAAACGGAAAATCCAGTTCCCCGGCCACAGCGTCCATCATCTGATTTCCCTGGACATTCAGCTTTGCCATCAGTGAACCCGGTTCTGCATCATAACCTGCATGGGCAATGGCGCTGTTTGCTTTGGAAGTTCCGGCACAGACATCCTCTTCCTTCTCAACCAGACAGATATTGGCTTTATAACGTGACAGCTCTCTGGCTGCCGCACAACCGGCAACACCGCCGCCAATAATAATAATATCGTACATCTTTTCTCCCTCCTGCATGTTTATCGATATGCTTTCTGAATCTCACGGACGATATCCGGATAATTGCCAATGACCGAATCCACACCCCGCTCAAACATTTCTTCAATTTCCTCTTTTTCATTGACCGTCCATGTATTGATCTCCAGATTATGGGACTTAATCTCCGCCACCACTTCCGGCGTCATATTTTTATACATCGGATGGTAACACTCCACACCGGTGGAAGCTACATAGACTCCCGCATTGATCAGCCAGGACTCTTCCAGAAGGCCGCATTTTATCGTCGGGTCAATGGCTTTCATACGAAGAATGGAAAAATGATTAAATGAAGAAATAATCATTTTATCCTTCAGCCCATATTCCTGAATCATGTCATACACTTTTTTCTCGATACCGTCATATTCAAACACACCGGTTTTCAATTCGATATTGGTAATGATGTCTTTATCCTTCACCAGTTCCAGATATTCCCGTAATGTCGGAATATGCTGAAAACCATATTCTTTAAAGATATAGGATGCATCCAGCTTTGCCAGTTCTTCATAGGTAAAATCCCTTACCCATCCGGCGCCGTCGGTTGTCCGGTCCACCCGCTCGTCATGAATGATAACAACAACGCCATCCTTTGTCAGATGAACATCGTTTTCAATGCCGTCGGCTCCGGCCTCAATGGCCTTTTCAAAAGCCAGCATCGTATTTTCAGGGTATTTGCCGCTGAATCCTCTGTGCGCAAAATTCTTCGTCATCACTTTTCCCTCACTTTTTTTAAAAAAATGTAAGGCGAAACAGATAGCCCCGTCGAACTACCCATTTCGCCTCTCTCACTCTCTAAAGCGTTACACTATGTATTTTTATAATAGCACTTCTGCCCTTTAAATGCAATGGTCAAACACATATTATTGCATTTTCCACAACGTTCTGTTCGTCGTGGAGATGGCATCTGCACCGGCAGATAAAGCACTCATAACATCCTTTTTATCTGTTAAAAGTCCGCCTGCGATCACAGGAACACTGACAAAATTACGGATATCCTTCAAAATCTTCGGCATGATTCCCGGCATGATCTCCACACAATCCGGATGATATACTTCAATCTGACGCTTGGAATTCTCCAGTGCGATCGAATCAATGATGAAAAATCTCTGAATTGTCAGAAGCCCCAACTCTTTTGCTCGCTTCACCATCATTGGTTTGGTACTGATGATACCATCTGCCTGAGTTACTTTTTTTATAAAATCCACAGAAATTTCTTTGGAGCTTAACCCCGTGATCAAATCCATATGGACGATTGCTATTTTACCGCTATCCTTTATCCTTTTAACAATCTCGCCAATATTACATACGTTACCAAACAGGATAAAGATGACCTGACATTCCGTTTTCAGGCATTCGGCCAGTCCCTGTTCGTCCTTAATCGCCGCAATCACCGGCGAATCAATCAATATCTCTGCATCTAACATCTCTTTCATGCTATAAACCCCGATACTCTCCTTTCTCCTTTTCCAGCCATGCAAGCACCTCCGGACAAATTTCATCCCATTGACTTTCACTGTGTATATCTTTCATTTTTTCCAGCATTTCGCTGACTGGCTGCGCTTCAAAACTATGCTCCGCATCTTTGAACCGCTGATTGATCCGCTCAAGAATATCCGGTGAAAGTATCATGCGATTCGTCTCCTGGAGCATTTCTTCCTCTCTGCCCAGAATTTTCAACATCATCAGCCAGGCGTCTCTGGAGGCCTCCGAACCATTTCTCTCATAAGCCTTTTTAAAACAGGCCAGAGCCGCTTCCCCATTTGCCAGACGCGCAAAGGCAATTCCCATATTATGGTAAACATTTCCCTGGAATTCCTTTGTCACCATGTCTTCCGAATCTTCCATCATCAAGTCTACCTTTTTATACACAGCCAGCGCTTCCAGCGGACGTCCATAACGCAGATAATTATCCGCTTCCACCTTACGGGTTTCAATCGGATTCTGCATCTCAATCTCTTCGATGGTCTTTTGTAGCTGGTGTATCTCTTCTTTGGAATAATAATCCACTGACATAAGAATGAGCCGCACCATTTCTTTCAGTGTCCGCCCATTTTTCTTTGCCTCTCTGAGACGTTTGACCAGTGCCCTTTCTCCCAGATTTTTCTCAATCCAGTAAAACAAGCCATCGCCGAAGGTTTCCGTGCTGACCGTATAGATATGATGATAAATGTAATAGCAGAGCTGCTCCAGACTGTAAACGCGTATACCGCTTAAGCCAAAATAATAAGGCACCATATTCTGCCGTCCATCCGTCAGAATCAGACGTCCCGGCTCATGAACTTCCTTATCATCAAATGTCTCGTCATAAATATCAAATACATGCTCCGCCGCTTGATCGGATGCCGGATAAAATTCCCCAAATCCCATATCTTTCAGCGAAACCCGGCAATTGGATGCATCGTCAAAACAAAGTTGGATATGAAAATATCTTGTTTTATCCGGACGTTTTTCATCCCCTCCAAAGCTCTGCAGCGGGATCTGAAATGAACGTTCTCGTTTACTTAAATAATCCATCAGATGAATAGTCACATGATCCATACCATCCGGTATAAAAAAGGCTTCTGCCTGGACATCATACCAAATCTGACCCGCCTGAACAAGCTCCAGATTCATCATCTCTCGTTTTTTACTACCCCGAATATAGATGGTCTTGGAAATCACATCGTCATTAAGCGCAATAAAACTGCCCTCTTCCAGCAATCCTGCTGCCAACAGGCTATAGTAACAGGCTCCCCGTGAAAAAATATTGGAGCCAATAAAGCCCTTGCGGTGATGACAGAGATTTTTCAGCGAAATCTTTGCCCAATTGCCTTCAAATCCTTCGCCGGTCAAATAAACCGTAGAAATAATTTTATTTGCTGTTACCTGCCGGACGACTTCTAAAAATCTGCGGTCCAGCTCAGGAGGCGCCATCTGTCCGATCTCGCTGCCGTCAAAATATTCGGTGAGCGGGACTGTCGTCGCCATGACGGTCACCGGCATCCTTTTTTTTGATATAGCCAGATGATAGTAAGTCATCCCCCTGTGGGAATAATCAAATAATCCCACATCATGCTGCCACAATTCATGTTTCTGGTTCAGAGCATAATGCTCATAGGCCGAAACATGATTGATCACAGATAACCGACTCTCATCAAAATTCATCTCAGCGCTCAGCGCCTTCAGTGCCTCTACTGTATTTTTGCCCAGTTTCTCCACGGACACGGTCAATTGCCCCACTGCCCAATGAGGATAATACTTGGTTAACAATTTCAGGCTTTCCTGCATAAAAATCCGTACCAGTCCGGCACCGGAATAGATATCGCCGTCAACCGTAATGCTCTGTTCCGGCTCCAGCGCATCGACAAAATTCTCCACCAACACCCCACGATGTTCATTGACTGCTTTCCATGCCTCATAACCGCAGACCCATGAACGATCGGAATAGAGACGGCAAAGAACCGCTGGAATCCGGTCCATCATCTTTTCTCCGATATAACAGATGGTATCCATATCCTGTGTTTTCTGGTTATAGCAGCTGATCTGGATATAATCATTGCACAGATCGTATCCTAAAATCAGTTCTTTTATTCGATTATCCATAAACACATCCTCTTCTCTAAAGTAAATCAAACACTTCGCCTGCTACAGCTTTTCTCCGGCTATATTCGCAGGCTGTCCGATAAAGTGCATCATAGTCATTGAAATCTTTCTGAAGAATCATGCGGTTAATATAATCCATACCGCCGACAGGTGTCCGCTCTCCATCAGCTTCCCTCTGAATCTCCCGGCTCTCCGTCACGGTAATGTCTTCTCCATCGTCATCCAGCGCCTGCCAGATAAGTTTCTCACCGGCAAATAACGGCCAGGAGCTGACAAAAATACCGCCGTATACATTCTGCATATTTTCTTCTTTCCATTCACTGTCCTGCGCATCTGACTGAATCCGGTAACGCACCTTGACCGTATGCTCCGGATTCGTTATGAATGTAACAAACACTCTATCCAGCAGTTCCCGCGGAATATCCGTCAGATTCATAAATGATTTAAACCACGGAAGCATGATACCCCGGCTCATAAATCTGCGCACTTCACGACGAATCCAATCGCTGTACTGATTCTCACCATGAGCAGGCTCCGAAAGATATTTTAAGATTGCCAGACTGCAGATATCCCGTCCCCGGTCCATCTGATCCATTTCAATCTCCATATACTGGAAAAGATTCTCTTTTAGTTCCGTATCTTTCACCAGACAGCTATAGGCATTGTAAGCAAGATAGGCCCGGACAATTTTAATATTCGGCCGCATCCGGTAATAGGAATCAAACACAGGACTGCTTTCTTCTACCATATCCTCAGTAAATAAAACCTGACAGAGCATTTTTTCCTCTAATTGATGGACTTCCACCTCAAAACCGACAGCAGCTTTCCAGATATCCATATAATCCTTCGTTGTTCCAAGATAATACCGATTCAGATATTCAAGAATACTCTCGTCATATTTGCCCGCCTTAAATGTGTAGAAAGCCATCTCTAAAAGAAGCCCATCCTCTTCATAATTCCGCTTCCGGATCATCCGGGAAGTCAGCCGCATCAGCCGTTTATCCCGGATATTTTCATAACCATATTCGCTGATGGCTTCCAGGGCTTTTTCATAAAAACCCCGCTGGATATAATATTCAATGATACTTCCCCGCTCTTCACTTCCAAGCAAATGAATATCCAAGCGGATCAGGTATTTTTCAAGGGTCTCTCCTTCATAATTTTCATAGTAAATATCAATCAGATTTTTTAAAATATTTTTCTGATACTCATTGCTGATATAATGAATCTTTAAAGTTCGTTTAAAAATTTCGATGGACGTATCATCAATCATCTGATATTTCAGCGCCCGTTCGCTCCGGTTCAGCAACACCTTGACATTTTCCGGACACAATTCATAACAGTCCTTGATAAATTCGGACTCGTCCATCAATTTGTCCATAGTATATTCCACAGTGCGCACATATCGGTTGCCATCCATATCCTCAAAGGCGATATTATACTCATCCATGAAAATATCCACATAGGCTTTGCCATTCTCCACCGGATAAATAAATTCCCGGTCTACCTCCCGCATCGAGACCACCACACTGATGATCCCCGGATGACTGCATTGAATCTGATATTTAAACATGATATCCGGCAACTCTCTGGCCAGCTTACTGTTCATCTTATCCCGGGTAATATAAAACTTGTAAAGTTCGGCAAGATTGGCATCGATATGTCCCAGACTGAGCTGTTCATAGGTAAAGGCTTTCATAATATTCTCATAGGAATAATAAATCCGTTCCTGATTCTGGCGATGACGGATAATATATCGATATAAAAAGGCCTTCCGCTTCCAGTCCAGCTGATTATTATAATTAAAATAATAAAGCACTGCTGACGGAAGTTCCTTCACCGCTTCCTCATCCAGAGACTGCATATAAAATTCATATAGCCGCGCCAATTTTACAGAATGAAGAATTCCTTTCAGATACCATTCATTATATTTTTTATCAATCAAATGTCCTTTCATAAGCATGCTGCATACAGCCGCCAGAAATTCTTTATTCTCATGGCGTTCGCATAACCGCATCATGGACCGGAGCACCAATGGACGATATTTCCGCTCTCTCACAGCCAGATCTGCGAACTGATACATCAAGGAAGCGCTTAGTGTCTCATACCTTGTCCCCCAATGAAGCAGCTGCGCCTCAAAGGCATCCAGTTCCCGCACCATCGACGGATCCTCGTTGGCCAGATGCAGCGCCTCCTGATACATTAAAGGACTGTGGCATCCCCGTTCAAACTCTGCTTTAATCCTTTTGAAGGTATGAACGCCGCCGCCCATCAGCCGTTCATCCAGCTGTATCAGCATCCATAAAAGCTCCCACCGGTCACACTGGCCTTCATAAAACTCCCACATCCGCTGAATAACGTAGTGGGTATAATCCGGTTCTCTGCGGTAGAGAGACGTAATATACATATAATAACAGTATTCCAGCAGACAGTTTCTCCGAAGTTCCCGACCATTGATGTGGCTGACAATATCCTTTGCACCCTCTTCCTCACCAATGGTCATCAAAAAATGAGCCTCCAAAAGGGCATAACGGACGGAATCACTATTATTCCGGCAGCAATCCACATCTTCTCTGCTCTCCCGGCTCCACGTGTCCATATCAATTTTTCCGGCTTTCCAGTCCAGATACCGCCGTTCAATATTGTAAATGCTGCTGCGAATTGAAGCATGCGGTTCATCCTCCTCACGGAAAACCTCCTGATCACAACATACTTTGATCTCTATAGACTGGGAAAAGGTCGAAAGCACGATACGGCCGGAATTACGGCCCCGCTTTAAAAATTCCGGATTGATAAAATATTCCAGTTCATAATAGCTGCCCAGAAAATCCTGAGTTGTCAGCCGCTTTTTATAAACGCTTAAAAAATCCCCCTCGGCATGAATAAAAATCTCCTGATAGCCCCAAGTGTTCTTTTCCAGAACCAACTTATCACTGAAAGCCTCCGACAGATTATTCTGAATAATTTCCCGCTGAGTTACCGAAATCGTCACCTTCTGTTTTTTCTTTAATGTATAAAGAAATTCCTCCAACGCCTGATTGACATTCCGGCTCTTCATCAGTTTTTCATAAATATGGGCATGAATTTTATTTACGAGGAAGACTCTCGGGAAATCCGCAGACTTGAACAGATTGACAGCTTCCTGCCAATGCTCGGCAGCCAGTCTTGAAAATTCTTCCAGGTTTCCAACTTCACCAAAGCTGGTCATACAGTAAGGAGAACGCACAGATACCCGGTATGGTACCTGAAGCTCTCCTCCATTGCTGATAATACTGATATGTCCCTCCGCCTTGTCTCCCGGCTCCATATTCTCCGCCATAAACGTAAAATGAATCCGGTTATCCGTTCCAATAATATCTGTCTCCGTGCAGCGCATCTGCTTATTGGAAGAAAAGACTTTGGCACGCACATCAATACCATTCGTAGCATAGACCCGGAATTCTCCCGAAAAGCTGCTGCCGGCTTCAACCTCCAGACAAATGGATTCCTCCGAAACATGAATATCCGGACAACCATATTCAAATATTCCTTTAGACAATAAATTTATCTTTTCTTTCAATGTTTCTCTCCTGTTTATCATTTGCATTTTTAAATGAAATGTACTAATATAGATTATACCACTACAATGAAGACTGGTGCAACAAAAAGTAATGAGGTGTAATATTATGACACAGAAATCCGAACATTTTCATGGCAGCGACCTTGAGAAAATCGAGGAAATTTACCATATTCCGAGGGAAGAAATTACCAGCTTTTCAGCCAATGTCAACCCCATTGGTATTTCTCCGAAGCTGCGTACGACCCTCGCCCGGCACATTGACGATATTACCGGCTATCCTGAAAGGGAATATACCTCTCTGAGAAAATGCATAGCTTCCTATGTGGATACTGATTTTAAGAATATCATCGTGGGAAACGGCTCCACTGAGTTGATTTCCCTGTTTATTCAGATATTAAAGCCCCACAAAGCCCTTATTCTCGGACCAACATATTCCGAATATGAGCGTGAAGTCACTCTGGCCGGCGGCACTTCCCGCTATTATCGACTGGACGAGAGTCATGGCTTTTCCATCCATGTAGACGCACTTTCCAGACAATTGAACGAAACCATTGACTTACTGATCATATGTAACCCGAATAACCCGACGTCCACAGCCATTTCCCGTTCTGATATGCGCCAGATTCTGGACACATGCAAAGAGAACGGCATCTATGTTCTTGTGGATGAGACCTATGTGGAATTTGCCGGAAATCTCCAGGATATTACAGCTATTCCGCTGGCCCAGTATTATAATAATATCATCGTTCTTCGAGGCATCTCCAAGTTTTTCGCCGCCCCTGGTCTCCGTCTCGGCTACGCTGTCTGCGGTAATCGAGACCTGATCAAAGAAGTCGTTGGACACCAGGATCCCTGGACGATCAATACCCTGGCCGCCATCGCCGGTGAAATCATGTTTACCGACGAAGAGTACATCGCCCATACCCGCCAGCTCATCTCTTCTGAGAGAGAACGAATCTGCAGAACGCTGGACAATTTCAGCGGCCTTACCTATTATCCGCCAAAAGCCAACTTCATCCTCTTGAAAATTCTAAAAGATGATGTCACAGCTATGGATGTTTTTGAAGCGGCCATTCAGAAAAAACTTATGATTCGGGACTGCTCGGACTTCCCATTTCTGAATAATAAGTACTTCCGCTTCTGTATCATGATGCCGGATAAAAATGACGAACTACTGGCTGTTATACAAAAACTACTTGGATAATTCTTATTAAAACAGGGAGGCTATGACACTTAAGCATCATAGTCTCCCTGAAATTTTTATTCGTTATGAAACTTCTGCCTTCGGCACCAACGCCAATACGGATCTGAAAATCGGCGGAATATGAATACTCTGCTTATAAGTCATGACCACATGCCCCGCATCCAGCCGTTCTTTCATATCCATCTGATCCGCCAGCAGATCGCCCTTCCGCCCATAAATGGACCGGACCGATAAATCAAACTGTATGTAATCGTTGCTGTTATGCACTTTGAATCGCTGACGCTCATAATCCACAACAACGCCAATCGTTCGAAGATTCACTGTAATTTCTAAATACAGATTTTTTAAGAGAGGATAACTGCTTTCCTTCAACCACCGTACATCACCCCTGAAAATTTTCCGACACTCCTGAGACGTTATCGGTGCATAATCTTTATAAATCATACCGGATCTACGGCTTTTTCGCTCAACCATCAGATGCTCCGTATCATAATCCACCATGACAATACTGTATACATCTTTATCCGAGGAAGCATTATCCAGCCCATCCTCCAGATAATTAATATCATCGTTAAAATATATTTTACGGATTTTGCTGATCTTACTCAGGCGGTTTTCCGGTGTGTTTTTAATCGTTTCCATCATTCGTTCATAATCTTTCAAATCAAGAACATTATTGCTCTCGTAATATACTTCTCTATCCATCAGTTATTATATTCACCCTTTCCAAAAAGTGTTTCCCCATTGACCTTTCCTACTCTTATTATTATATTCGGAAGTTGTGAAAAAATGATGTATAAATACTGAAGAATTTCTAAAAAGAATTGAAAAAATCCGTTGAGCCGGCAAAAAAAACTGCCGCACCTGTGATTTACCAACCACTGATGCGGCAGCGCCGCTTTACTTTTTACAAAAAGATACAATCGTCTTCTTTGAAAGACAGATATACATCCGTATTATTTTCAATCAAGGTAGCTTTTTTGAATAATACGTCCACATCCACTTGCTTATCACCGCAAAGTACTGCGTAACGAAGCACATTTCCATGTGGAAGGCTGACGAAAACTCTTCCCTTCATCGTCAGATAACCTTCTTTTTCTATCGGTTGCGTACTGATTTCCACAAT
This sequence comes from Frisingicoccus caecimuris, assembly GCF_004340975.1. Taxonomy (GTDB): domain Bacteria; phylum Bacillota; class Clostridia; order Lachnospirales; family Lachnospiraceae; genus Frisingicoccus; species Frisingicoccus caecimuris. Next base: position 219,220 of record NZ_SLXA01000003.1, on the reverse strand, counting down.
CTCAGGACGGAAAGCCACATCTTTGGCATCCGCCTGTTTTCCGGTCAATTTCTGGAAATCTTCCATCGGCATGATGTTGTAGTGACCGATAAAAGTTGCCGCAAATTTGGATATCGGCTGGGTATACATCTGGGTCGGTGCGGCCGACTGTTCAATCTTGCCTTTATACATCAGATGAATCACATCGGACATAACCATCGCCTCGTCCTGGTCATGGGTTACGAAAATCGCTGTAATATCCATCTCCTTCTGAATACGGCGAATTTCCACCTGAAGCGAATGACGGAGCAATGCATCAATGGCCGACAATGGCTCATCAAGAAGCAACACCTTTGGATGAGTCACCATCGCGCGGGCCAGAGCAGCTCGCTGCTGCTGACCACCGGACATCTGAGCCGGATAATGGTGCAGATGATCGGACAGACCAACAATATCCACCATCTCTTCCACCCGCTTTGTGATTTCTTCCTTCGGAACCTTTTTTAATTTAAGGCCAAAGGCCACATTCTGGGCCACGTCCATATTCGGGAAAAGACTGTACTGCTGAAATACCATACCGATATCTCTGTCCTTTGGATTGACATTGGTAATATCCTTACCATCGAGATACACTTTGCCGGAGGTCACCGTTTCAAGTCCCGACAGACATCGGAGTAATGTACTTTTTCCACAGCCGGAAGGTCCCAGGAGCGTCACCAACTGTCCCTTTTCCACCTCCAGGTCAATATTCTTCAAAACTTCATTCTTTCCAAAACTCTTACTTATATTTTCAAATCGAATATATGACATTTCTCATCACTCCTTTATTTTTTCTGTACTCTGTTTTTACCTTCACGGCTCTTCAGGAATAATACGACCGCCGTGATCACAAAGGTCACGAACATAATAATCACAAACACAGCACTGGCCTTTGTACTATCACTCTTCATTGTCTGATAAAGGAATATCTGCATATTCGGAGCAGATGTTCCGGCAAGATTTCGAATCAGAACATAATCACCAAAGATGATACCAACAGCCAAAAGCGATGATACGATAATTGCTGAAATAATATTCGGTACAACGACTCTGAAAAAGGCATAGATCTTTGAAGCTCCGAGCATCTCAGCCGCTTCAATCAATGTTACCATATTCACAGCGCGCATTCCGTTTCGGATACCCTGATAAATATAAGGCAAGATTACAATACAATATGCGCCCATCAACATCACCATACGATTACTGAGAACAGATTTGTTCCCTACATATAAGGATAAGATGCTGACAGAAAGGATAACCCCCTGAATGGTATATGGAATCATACAGATAATCTGTACATATTTTTCAAGTTTAGGAAAATAAATCGTTGTTACAAACAGGGCCAGTAAGACGATAACGATCGTCAATAAGATCGGCACAATACACATACCGACCGAACGCCCCACCGACGCAAGGAAATTAGGGTCTGAGAACAACGAAGCATAGTTGCCAATACTAAAGCCTTCCGGAAGGATACCCGTCCATTTTTTGAATAAAGAATAAATGATGGATATCACGAGAGGAATCAACAAATAAATCATGACAAGCAGCATAACGGCTATAGAACCTGCACTTTTTTTCTTCATTTTCTACGGCCTCCCTTCTGGAACTGTCTGCTCAAACCATTCGTAATGAGAATCATGATGACCATGATCACCATCATCACAACGGATAACGCACCGCCAAGACCGGCGCGAATCTTCACTTCACCCGTGAAACATCCCGCAATCTGAACCGGCAGAAGGGCGATATTGTCCATCATCAACGCATAGATTGTTGCGTAAGCAGCCAGCGCGTTGGCAAACAAAACGCTAAACGTACTGAGAATACTCGGCATCAATACAGGAATTCCGACTTTTTTCCAGAAAATCCCCTGGGTGCCGCCTAAAAGGGTACATGCTTCCTTCCACTGCTTTTGCACGCCGTCAAAAGCCGGTATCAAAAGGAGGGTGGACAACGGAATCTGAAAATAGATATAAATAAGGCTCATGCCATTCATTGTATACAGATTATAATTCGCCAGCATATCAATGCCAAATTCTCTGCCGATACTTACGATGAGTCCGGCATTTCCCAAAAGAATCATATAGGCAAAAGCCAGCGGAATCCCGGCAAAGTTAGACACCATATTCAACACGGCCATAAAGATATGATTCATCCGTCCCTGATGCTGATGGGCAGCCCGTGCCCCAAGAAAGGCAATAATGATACCTACGATTGCCGATACGAATGATATTTTCAAACTGTTAAGAATTGCTTTTTGATAAAGTAATTTTGAAAACACAGCCTGATAGTTTTCGAGCGTAAAGCCTGTTCCCCCATCGGACTGAAAACTCTTTAGAATGACTGTAAGCAAAGGTACAATCTCATAGAGCATCGCAACGATCAAGAATGGCACTAACGCAAGTAAATATATATACGTTTTCCTTTTCATTCAATTCAACTCCTGTCTGATGCTATCGTTTTGTTTACCTGGATGCGCCAGATTCCTGTTTTATAATCTAAAAATGGGGGTGCAGGAATTTGCACCCCCATAAACGAACTCAGATTAGATTATAATAATTACTGTACAAGCAGCGGAGCGACTTCTTCTTCCCAACGTGTTTTTGCTGTTTCACAAGCTGCGGAATATGCATCTGCATCTGAAATCAGAACTGCATTTGCAACCTCCTCTTTGCTGATAACCTGATCTGCATATTCTTCTGCAATTTCAAAATCCTCTCTTGTAGGAATAGCGCCAGCCAGAGCCAGATATGTCTGACCTTCATCACTGAACATTACTTCTCTTGTCAGAGCTGCTGCATTTGGATGAGGAGCATATTTATTGATCACAGATGCGTATCCGTTCTGGAGAGAACCATCGGATGGAACAACTGCTGTCATGTTATACTGGTCAATATTCTTGCTGTAAGGAATACCCTGGAAGCTCCATACAACACCGACTGCGATTTCACCGGATTCGAAGTTAGCCTGGGTAATATCCAGTGTGTTAACTCTTCCTGCTTCAGCCATTTCTGTCCAGAATTCAAAAGCAGGCTCAAGGTTGTTCATGTCACCGCCGAATGCATAAGCAGAAGCGATAAATGCGCCCTGTGCATTACCTCCGGTAAGAGGTCCAAGTGCAACTTTATAGTCGCCTTCACGGATATCCTGCCAGGATGTCGGTACTTTATCAACCTGATCTGTGTTTACAAGGAATGTTGTAACACCTGTGTAGGCAACCATCCACTTGCCGTCTTCGCCTTTCGCCCAATCCGGAACGTTGTCCCAATAGGATGTTTTATATCCCTGAACAAGGTCTTCGGAAACTGCCTGGCCTGCAAAACCATAACCAACGTCTCCCATATCCTTCGTTCCGTTTTCTCCTTCTGTTTTGAACATCTGCAATTCTTCAGAAGAACTCATATCCGTATCATTATGAGCAATAGCGTATGTATCATTCATTGCCTGCCATAACGAACCCCAGTCTGCCCATTCGTCCGGCATACCAACAGATTCTACATGGCCTTCTGCTTTTGCATTTTCAGTGATTTCATCCACTGTTAACGCATTCAGATCAACAGCGCCATCTGCTGATGCAGTTGTTTCAGCACTGGATTCAGCTTTTGTTTCTGCAGTGGTCTCGGCCTTTGTCTCTTTATTTCCGCCGCCACAGCCAACCAATGCCAGGCACATTGCTCCAGTCAAAGCAACTGCCAATGATTTCTTAGTCATTCTTTTCATAGTTTCTCCTCCTTTTTCATGGACTTTTCTCGTATAAAGTCCTTATAAACTATAAAAAGAGTCGAAAGGAACACCTTTTTGACATTCTCTCTCTAACTCTATCGTCAAAGCTATTTTACCATAAATTGTCCGAATTGTAAACCAATGATTGTTTATTTTCCATAATCTTTTGAAACTTTTAACATTTTTTATATATTCACGTTATATTTATGCAATTTTCATGCCAAATTTTTACGTTAAACGGGAATCCTCGGTTTTTTATGTTAAATTTTTTTAACATTCTGATTTGTCTAAATTTTCACAATATAAAAAGGCACAAAGGTGTTTTTACATGCCTTTATGCCTTTTATGATTAATTTTATTTTATCGGTTCAGACTGCTCTGACGATGAATAATTTCATGACGTCCCGGTCCGTTGGAAACCATCGTAATCGGAACTTCAAGCTCTTTTTCGATAAATTCGATATAGTTCCGGCAGTTTTCCGGAAGATCTTCATATTTTGTGATACCACGAATCTCTGTTTTCCATCCAGGCAGCGTCGTATATACCGGTTTTGCCTTTTTAAGCTGTGGTGTAGCCGGGAAGTCACGTGTCACTTCACCGTCTATCTCATAGCCGACACAAATTGGTAATTCATCCAGGTAACCAAGAACATCCAGAACAGTCAGCGCCACTTCTGTCGCCCCCTGCATGCGGCATCCATATCTGGAGGCCACCGCATCAAACCATCCCATACGTCTCGGCCGTCCGGTCGTCGCACCAAACTCGCCGCCATCTCCGCCGCGTCGGCGAAGTTGATCAGCCTCATCTCCGAAAATTTCAGATACAAATTCACCTGCACCTACAGCGCTGGAATAAGCCTTTACAACAGTGACCACATCTTTAATCTCGTATCCCGGAATACCGGCGCCGATGGCACCGTAGGATGCCAGTGTGGATGAAGATGTGACCATCGGATAAATACCAAAATCCGGATCCTTCAGGGAACCAAGCTGACCTTCCAGTAAGATCTTCTTACCTTCTTTAATAGCATCCCGAAGGAATACGGAAACATCACATACGAACGGACGAATCATCTCTCTGTATTTCAGAAGTTCCTGGAAAATTTCTTCCGGATCGATTGGAGCTTTATGATATAAATGTTCTACAAGAACATTCTTTGTTTCCAGTACCTGATAAACCTTTTCTTTCAACACAGCTTCATCTTCAAAAAGTTCATTGACCTGGAAGCCAATTTTTGCATATTTATCTGAATAAAATGGTGCAATACCGGATTTCGTGGAGCCAAAAGATTTGCCTCCCAGACGTTCTTCCTCATATTGATCAAACAGAACATGGTACGGCATAAGAATCTGTGCCCGGTCCGACACAAGGATCTTCGGCTGCGGAACTCCCTGTTTCACCAGAGAATCGATCTCATCAACCAAATTCTGAATATTCAACGCCACACCATTACCAATGACGCTGGTTGTGTGATTATAAAACACGCCTGATGGAAGGATATGAAGAGCAAATTTACCATAATCGTTAATAATAGTATGGCCCGCATTGCTTCCGCCCTGAAATCTGACAATAATATCGGACTCTTCCGCAAGCATATCGGTAATCTTACCTTTTCCTTCATCTCCCCAGTTTGCGCCAACGATTGCTTTAACCATAATAAAATCTCAGCTCCTTAAAAGTATTCGTACAACAACTGTAAACGAGGCTACGTTTACATACTCTTACATTTTATGCTATAACCCACAAAAAGTAAAGCTAAAAATGCGGTCAGGGAAAATTCCCTGACCGCAAAGCCTCTTTATTTATTCAGCAAAAGAATTAATATTTGAAGAATCCTTCGCCAGTCTTTCTTCCAAGTTTACCGCCGCGAACCATCTGTCTCATCAAACGGGAAGCACGATATTTGGAATCACATGTTTCAGCATAGAATGTATCCATGATATGTAAGCAGGTATCCAGACCGATCAAATCGCCCAGAGCCAGAGGTCCCATCGGATGATTGCATCCAAGTTTCATGGATTTATCAATATCTTCTGCGGAAGCCAGTCCTTCCTCAAGAACGATAGCTGCTTCATTGATCATCGGAATAAGGATACGGTTAACAACAAATCCAGGTCCTTCTTTAACTTCTACAGGATCTTTACCGATTTCTTTGGAAAGTTCATAAACTGTATCAAAGGTTTCTTTGGATGTATTCAGGCCATTGATAACTTCAACTAATTTCATAACTGTAGCCGGATTGAAGAAATGCATACCGATCACTTTATCCTGACGTTTTGTAGCAGATGCGATTTCAGTAATGGAAATAGAAGATGTGTTTGTTGCTAAAATTGTTTCAGGTTTGCAGAGTGCATCCAGTTTTGCAAACAAATCTTTTTTAACCTGTACGTTTTCAACGATAGCTTCAATAACAAGATCAGCGTCTGCTGCTGCATCCAGAGTAGCAGATGTAGAGACGTTACCCATGATTTCAGCTTTCTTTTCTTCTGTCATTTTCCCTTTGGAAACCATCTTGTCAAGGCTCTTTTCAAGTTTTCCAACCTGAGTTGCTAAGATTTCCTCGGACATATCGTTAAATACTACCTGATATCCGGTTTTAGCCATAACCTGTCCAATATCCAGTCCCATCTGTCCTGCGCCCACAATAAATACTTTTTTCATAGTGCCCTCCTACTGTGAATTATTTTATATATTGTTTTCTTATTTCTCGTGCAAACAGCCTATTTGATATTTATTTAACTTCTTTTTTAGTTACTGTTTGCCACTAACTTCATTCTACCTCAATTTATCCCAAAAGTAAAGTTATTATTTCACTATTATTCACAACTTTTAGTATATATTCCGATAACTTTTGTGCATAATCAAGCTTTACCTGTTGTTATCAAATTAACAACTTTTAGATATTATTCATTTTCTATTCTGCCACTGCAATAACTTCGATTTCTACTAACGCTTCTTTTGGAAGAGAGGCAACCTCAACACAGGAACGGGCCGGAGCATCTCCCGTAAAATATTTTGCATAAATTTCATTTACTACAGCAAAATCATCCATGCTGTCCAGAAATACTGTTGTTTTGATAACATCGGTATAAGCCAGTCCGGCTTCCGACAGAACCGCACCGAGATTTTTTAATACCTGCTCTGTCTGGGCAGCAATCCCCCGGGCCAATACACCCGTCTCAGGAATGAGACCGATCTGTCCGGATGTAAATACAAAATTTCCGGCTTTTACCGCATGTACATAAGGGCCTACTGCGGCCGGAGCATTTTTTGCATTTATAATTGTCTTTTTCATAATGTTTACCTCCATTTTAAGCCTTCATGTATGTCTTCAGGCTGCTTTAGTCACTTGTCCCCTCAATGAGCACATCCATAACGCCACCGCAGACCATGGCGTCCTCTTCGCTGACATCCTTTGTCATATCTACCGTCATTATTGTATATCTGCCTGTCCCGATATATTTCAATGCTTCCCGTATCACCTGAGCTTCCGCACAACCACCGCCAATGCTGCCGTATATCCGTCCATCCCGGTAAATGATCATCTTTGCACCGCTTCGCCGGGGAGTGGACCCCCTGGCGGAAAGCACGGTAGCCACCGCATAAGGTTCGTTTTCTTCCGCAAGTCTTTCAAGAACACGAAAATCGGCGTCTGCTGCAGGCATTTTAAAAGCAGAAACGATATGACGGCGCTCCTGAATCATTTCCGCAAGAATGGATACAGCGATTTCCGCCGGGGATAAGGCTCCGATGGAAAGTCCAATCGGCATATGAATCCGGTCAATGGCTTCTTTTTTGTATCCTTCGGATAATAAAAGTTCCCGGACGCCGGCCACCCGCCGCTTAGACCCCATCATTCCCACGTATGCCGGTTCTCTCCCGGAAAGCAATTTACGAAGACACTCCATATCGTAGCGGTGTCCCCGAGTGACCACCGCCACATAATCACTGGATGTTATATGAAGTTTGTCGAAGCATCGTTCAAAACTCTCACACAGAATCTGCCGGGCCTTCGGAAAACGCTCCCGATTTGCAAAGGAAGGCCTGTCATCCACCACCGTCACGGCAAATCCGCATTCCGCCCCAAAAAGCGCCAGCGGCCATGATACATGACCGCCGCCAAGAATGATCAGCCGTTCTTCCGGTTTGTAATATTCCATAAAATCAGCCTCTTTCTCCGCCGGATCACCAGGATTTGAAAGAACCCATTTTATCGTCTGTCCATCGACTGCTTTACGTGTACACAACATAGCCGGATTTCCCTGCCTCAATACATTCAACAATTCCGAATACTCTTTTTTCATAGCTATTCCTTCGGCATCCGTTTCACATCGGCCACTTTATCACTGTGTACCGTAAGCTGCCACAACGCCTGGGTCAACTTTTCAACCTCTTCTTCCGTGTTGAAATAATTAAATGAAAATCTTGCGGTACCTCTTGGGTAGGTTCCCAATGTTTTGTGTGCTTCCTCTGCATTATGAAGACCAGAACACATAACAATGCCATACTGGTTTTTCAATGCTTCCTCCAACTCCGATTCTTCCATAAAATCCGTCTGAATTGAAATTACCGGAATCCGGTCTTTATAACCCGGTCCGATAATATGGACCCCGTTAACATGCTGAACCTTGCGTATGAACTGTTCCACCCGTTGCCGTCCCATACTGCTGAGCGTATGCAGTGTCTTTTCTTCAATAAATTCAAAGGCTTTATGAAGTCCGGCAATCGCCACAGCATCTAACGGCTTCTGTTCAAATTTTTCCCGCATATCCGGTCCACCGAGCATAGCCGCCGCCCGTTCACTGGCAATAAATCCGCCGATTTTTTCCGAGGCAAAAAGTCCATAGCCGCCGGAAAAAGTCATCAGATCAACGCCCCATATGTTCATAAATATTGGAACGCATCCGGCCGTCTGTGCCGCATTGACGATCACAAGAAGCCCATGTCTTCTGGCAAACTCTGAGATTTCTTTCGCCTGCAGGATGGTACCGCAAACTTCTGAAGCATGATTGACGATCACTGCCTTTGTATTCGGACGAAGCAGTTTTTCTACTGCATCAAATCCCTTTTCTCCCTTTATGGGATCAAAGAAAATAAGCTGTCCTTTTTCGTTACATGGTATCCGTGTATATTCCACGCCGCCGGATACACCCTCATCCGCCTCATGTCCGATGGCATTCAGAGCATTCATGACCGTATCATTTTCCATCGATGATATGAGAACATGGTCTCCATCTTTAAAAAGCGCCCGAATCAGCCCATCCAACGCGGCGTCGACACCCGATGTAAAAACAACCGAATCTGGCCCAGGTCCGTGAAACAGTTTATTTAACTGTTCTCTTGTCTCATCCGCCATCGTCTGAATATCGGATATATCCATATTGACAGCAGCTTCCATCGCTTCTTCCACACCATCCCCCTTCGGTATCAGGGTTGTCAATTGATCCATATAAATTGTATCCATTAGATTTCCTCCTGTCTTTCTATTACTTCTATTTGCTCTCGCTTGTCAATATCCTGAAGCTCCTTTTCATCATTAACTTCCAGAAAGCGAACATTTTCTCTGTGACGCGCCATCACCTGGCGTCCGCCTATATCTCCGGATAATTCACTCAGCTCCTTCAAATATTCCCTCGAAAATATCACCGGATTCCCCCTTCGTTCTCCGTAACTTAAAGCCAGAATACCACCGTCAAATTCCGACATGAGCCGTACCAGCGTTGTTTTTTCCAGCCACGGCTGATCACAGACCATAAAAAGTATTCCATCCACTTTTCTGTCTTCTTGAATGACCGCTTCAATACCAAGACGAATTGAAAGGGATATCCCCAGCTCTGGTTGTCCATTGAATATGGCGATCATCCCTTTTGCCTCAGCCGCCGAGACGATTTCCGGCGTCCCGGTCACAACGACAGCCGGCAGTTCCGTTTTCATTTCCTCTATATTTTCCATAGCCCACAGATACATGGGCTTTCCGTGAACCTGAGCGGCCAGCTTATTTCCTCCAAAACGCTTTCCCGCACCCGCGGCCAGCAAAACAATTCCCAGTCGCATCATTTCTCCAGGGCCAACATGCCCATTTTAATTCGCTCCGCTGTCATTGGAAGTTCATGCAGACGCACGCCACAGGCATGATAAATCGCATTTGCCAGTGCCGGAGACGGTGTATTGATAACAATCTCTCCGATGGATTTTGCACCAAAAGGCCCCGTCGGCTCATAGGTACTTTCAAATTCTACCTGAATTTTCCCCATATCGATCCGTGTTGGAATCTTATACTGCATGAAGGAATTATTCATCATCATCCCATCATCTCTGTACTGTATATTTTCAAAAAGCGCCATGCCAATTCCCTGAACGATACCGCCCTCCGTCTGAACCCGGGCCAGATTCCGATTGATCGGCGTACCACAGTCTACAGCTGCTGCATAATCGATGATTTCCACCTGCCCCGTCTCTTTATCCAGCTCTATTTCGACAATTCCTGCCATAAAGGGCGGCGGAGACACCGGTGAAGTAAAGCTTTCCGACGCACTCATGACATCATTTCGATTAAAATGGCTGGCATCAGCCAAATCCGACAGGGAGATCTCTTTTTCATCTTCCATCGAATAAAACCGTGTACCGTCAAATTCCACATGTTCCACCGGACAATCCATTTTTTCGGCCGCCAGAACCGTCATTTTCTTTTTCAATGTCTCACAGGTCTTGATGACGGCGCCGCCGGTCACATAGGTCGTACTGGAAGCATAGGAGCCTGTATCGTAAGGCGAAACGTCCGTATCCACGCCGTGAACCGATATTTTATCCAGATCACATTCCAGACATTCAGCCGCCATCTGGGCCAGTATCGTATCGCAGCCTGTTCCCATATCTGTAGCGCCAATGAGCAGATTATAAGTTCCTTCATCGCCGAGGCGGATTTCCACCGCCGCCTGGTCCACACCGGAAATTCCTGAGCCCTGCATCGCCAGAGCGCCGCCGACAGCCCGGACTTTTCCATTGCCCATATCTTTTACCGGATATTTTTCATCCCAGCCAATCATCTTTTTCGCCTTTTTCAGACACCGCTGAAGTCCGACGGATTTAAAGGTTTCTCCATAATAAGAAGCTACCGGCACATCTTCCGGTATGATATTTATTTCCCGCAGCTTCATCGGATCCATATCCATTTTGGCTGCCAGTTCATCCATCGCCGATTCCAGAGCAAAAATCCCCTGAGTAGCCCCGTATCCCCGATAGGCTCCCGCTGACATGGTATTTGTGTAGACCACCTCTGCTGTAAAACGACTGGCTTTTAATGGTCCGTACAGGGATATGGACTTGTGTCCGGAAAGTCCGACCGTTGTCGGTCCATGCTCCCCATAAGCTCCCGTGTTCGATAACGTATATAAATCAATCGCCTGCAGCCGTCCGCTCTTATCCGCGCCGATGCGAACAGTCACTTCCATTTCATGACGGGATGTGGAAGCGATCATCACTTCTCTTCGGGTAAAGATCATCTTGCATGGCTTTCCTGTCAGCCAGGTGACGATTGCAGGGTAGACCTCTGAAACCGCCGTCTGCTTGGCCCCGAAACCGCCGCCGATCCGTGGTTTAATCACACGGACCTTGGATTTTGATATGCCAAGAGCCCGGGCAACAATCCGACGGACATGAAACGGAATCTGAGTCGCACTGGTCACCACCAGACGGCCATAAGCATCCAATGCAGTACTTGTCACAAATGGTTCCATCATCGCCTGATTGTTTGCCAGCGTATGATACGTTCCTTCCACCACATAAGCACAGTCCGCCAGTACAGCCTCCACATCTCCATCCGTATAGCCATCCGTGGCGCAGAGATTGCGCCGGTTATCCGCACCAACCGGCATCATGGAAACCCAGTCTGCCTCCGGATGTACAAGCACCGGATGATCCTTTGCCTTTCTAAAATCCAGTACCGGCGTCAGAATTTCATATTCCACCCTGATTAATTTTAATGCTTTTTTCACCGCTTTTTCTGTTGTTCCTGCCACCAGGGCCACTTCATCACCCACATACCGGACCATATCTTCCAGAATATACCGATCATAAGGGCTGGCTTCCGGATAGGTCTGTCCCGCTTCCGTAAACCGGATATGCGGCACATCCTCATAGGTCAGTACACACTCGATTCCAGGAACAAGCTTTGCCTTCGACGTATCGATGGACACAATCTTAGCAAAGGCGTGAGGACTTCGGAGCGCCTTTACGATCAAATAATCCTTTGTCGTCAGATCATCGGTAAACAAAGGCTTTCCGGCCATCAAGGCCATCGCATCTTTTTTTACAATTCTTTGATTAATGTAAGATTTTTTATCGGACACCCTCAATGACCTCCCCTTTTTCAAATAATTGATAATTCGCCCGGGTTGCTCCCAGATAATTGCGAATTGCCCGATACTGACCCTCATAGCCCGTACACCGGCAAAGATTTCCGGCAAGATATTCTTTAATCTCCTGTTCCGTCGGTTTTTTCAATTCCTTTGCCATGGCGAGCACATTCATAATGAATCCCGGACTGCAGTAACCACACTGCTCCGCCCCCTGTGCAGCCATAAACCGGGCGAATTCCTCCGCTTCTTTTGCTACACCTTCCAGGGTGGTCACACGATGTCCATCCGCCCGGACCACAGGAACCGAACAGGATAATACCGTCTTTCCGTCCAGATAGACCGTACATACTCCACAATTGGTCGTATCGCAGCCGCATTTCACACTTTTAAACCCCTTCTCCCGGAGATAATCCAACAGCATTGTATCCGGCTCAACATGATCCTCATATACTTTATTATTAATCCAAAGTTTTATCTTCATTGCTGTGACACCTCTACATTTTTCCTTCTTCCGACTGGGATAAAACATCCCGTACCGCTCTGTAAATAAGAATCTCCGATAATATTCGACGATATTCGCTGCTGGCTCTCATATTACTTCCAAAACGCACCTTTTCACTGACTGCCGACGCAAACTGCCGGATAGCTGCTTCTGATGCCTCTTTCATTAAATTTTCTGAAAGTATTTCCGACAGCTTTCCTGAATTTTCTGCAACCACTGCTCTGGCCGGACGAGCCCCAACAGTGATTTTCCATTGACTGTCTAACCGGGACACACCGACTGAAAGTACTGGAAAATCCGTCTTTGTATTGCGGAAACTTTGATAAGCCGCCTTCCGTCCGTTTTTTTTCACATGCACCCGCACCAGAATGTCCCTGTCATAATCCATAGAAACAAATTCATCCAGAGGAATCCTGCCTCCGGCATACATTTCTATCGTCGTGTCCAGCGCCAAAAAAGCCGTCAGCGGATCGGAAAATCCAAAACGCTGATATAAACTGCCGCCAAGCGTCGCTGTATTCCGGAACTGAGTACCGACAATTCCCCTCAACGTCTCCTTCATCATTCCATGGAAATATCGGTTCATTCCCTCATGGCACTCGATATCTCTGAGGGAAGTCATACAGCCGATAATAAACGCTTCCTCCGTCTCCTCAATCTTATCCAACCCCAGATCACTCAGATCAATGGCCTTTCCGATCGCACGATTCCCAAGGCGCAGCCACATACCGCCGCCAAAGACAGCAGAACTCTTTTTCTGATTCAATTCATAAGCTTCTTCCAGGCTTTTTACTTTTTCATAGCCTTGTATGGTATACATCTCTTCCTCCTATATTCCATGCTCCCAGCCACAGACGGCTTCCAGCACGCCGCCGCCGATAGCTCTGGCTTTATCTGATATGGTAAAACAATGATTCCGTTCACACCGGGCGTCAATATCTCCTGCCTTCATCCCCCTTGTCACCAGGACCCCTTCCTGCAAAATGCCTCGCACAATTCCGGAAATCTGTGCCTTCACTGGCACATTCCCGGACATGGCTACTATCTGCCCGGCTTCGACCCGGTCGCCGATGGCCGTCAGAGGCATGAACCGTCCGTCTCCGGAAGCACGAATAATCCGTTCCACCGTGTAGCCACCGATATTTCCGGGAATCCCTGTATTCGGTATAGCGCTTCCCGAATCAATCACCCGGCCCAGATAATGCCCCCGTTTCGTCTCTATAACCCGATGACAGTCGATGCCGGCAGTAAACCCCGGACCTACACCGATGACAAACGGTGCATCCGTTATCTTTGTGCCAAGATTCTTCTTTGCCATAATGGCATCCACGAGTACATCCGGTTTAAAATCTTCCAGAATGACCGCTTCCGGATCCACAAATACCGGTATGCATCCCTCCGAAGATATCTTTTGTCCATCATTCAGACTATCTGCAAGCCTTGCACGGATACCTTCTACTTCCGCTTTGCCTTCGTAGACCGCCCTTGAAAAAGACACGCTCCGTCGGACCGCTGTTGGCACCGCCAGGTCCGTCATCCATACCCGGTATCCGGCCCGGAAAAGACGCCAGCCGATACCTGTCGCCAAATCTCCGGCTCCTTTGATCAATATCTTCACACCCACTTCTCCGTTTCATTTATTTTTTATCCGTACAAAAAAGAGCTGTTCCACTCCTTTTTGCCGAAGCTGTTTTCGAATATACTGTATTTCATGATAGATAAAATCATTATCCACCTGATTTATGACAAGGCCGTACCATTGACTCTCTTTAACATTCTTTCGTAAACCTTTGGGACTGGAGCCTATCTCAACAAGATCTTCCGCTGTTATCCGGTGTTCCGACCCACATTTTAAAATATCCATCACCCGTTCCGGTCGATGGCAGCTCTCAATCACGCTTCCTCCAAGACAGGAAGCGCCCAAAACCCCAATGACATGGGTGGTTTCTGGTCTCAGTACCGGCTCCCACATTTCCGGCGCTTTGCATGGTAAGCCACGAGAGCCGTCCGCTTCGATCAAAACCGGGATTCTCTCCGCTATCAATGTCTGAACATCCGCTTCTTCCGGCGGTCCAATTTTCCCCGATGCTGTCACAACACCCAATGTCTGCCGAAAATTTCCGTCATTCACAGGCCACATATGGGTCGTCGTGAAAATTCCATGCCGAATCTTCCGAAATGCATATTCTTCGGATAGACTTTCGATCAGGCTTGTCTTGCCGCCGGCGCCGACAATCGAGATCACCGGTGCCTGGAGATGTTCCAACCCGGTCGCCTTTAAAAAGCTGTCCGTTGACGAGTCATAAATTTTCATCATGAATTCCTTCCTATTTTAGCATACTTTCACCGCATTTGATACATACTATTCTCCATAAAAATAAGTTCTCTTCAGTGAAAGGAGCATCCCTATGCAGATTCTTTATATTATCATACTTTCCACAGCATCCATCGTGGAACTTTTTATCTTATGTAAACTTATGGGCTACCGTCAGCTCTCCCAGCTCAGTATGTTTGATTACGTCAATGGTATCACCATTGGAAGTATTGCCGCTGAAATGGCAACCTCTCTGGACGACAGCTTTGTGGAACCTCTCGTTGCCATGATCGTCTACGCTCTGGCCGCCATCCTTTTGTCCTGGTGGAGCAGTAAATCCATCCGGGCCCGGCGCATCATTTCCGGAAATCCGGCCCTTCTTTTAAATAATGGAAAACTCTTTGAAAAAAATTTCCGAAAAGCCAAAATCGACTTAAATGAGTTCCTGTCCCAATGCCGGATCAATGGCTATTTTGACATATCCCAACTGGAATCTGCCATTCTTGAAGAAAATGGACACATCAGCTTTCTTCCGAAAAGCGGAAATCGGCCGCTGACACCGGTGGATATGCAGCTCACTCCGGAACGGGATTCTCTTGTCGCCAATCTGATCATCGACGGCCATATTATGCCCCATAATTTGAAAGCTTCCGGAAAAGATGAGAAATGGCTGTCCGGCCAGCTCAAAACCTATGGGATTTCTGATGTAAAGGAGGTCTTTCTGGCCACCTGTGATTTAAAACAGAAATTTACCGTCTATACCTACTCTAAGGGTGAAATTCCACCGGACGTCCTCGCCTGAAAAAGGATTTTCACGCATTAAAACCTACCCGCGGACTTCATTCACCGGATGCCCACTTAAAAATGCATGGATATTCTCAATAAGAATATCCATCAGGCGCTGCCGTGTTTCCTTCGGCGCCCATGCAATGTGAGGAGTTATCCAGATATTTTTCGCCTGAAGCAGCGGATTGTCCGGTTTGATCGGCTCTGTCGACGCCACATCCACACCGGCTCCTGCAACCTTTCCGCTGTTCAAGGCGTCTCGTAAATCGGCTTCCCGAATCAATTTTCCCCGTCCTGTATTTAACAAGATCACACCATCTTTCATTCGACTGATGGTTTCTTTATTGATCATTTCTTCATTTTCTGCCGTCAATGGGCAATGCAGCGTAATGATATCCGCTTTCTCGTAAATCTCATCCATCGTCGCCATATGGCAGTGTTCCGTTTCCATGGACCAGTCCGGTGTTCGGCGATAAGCCAGGACTTCCATACCAAAGGCTTCCGCTTTACGCGCTACCGATTGTCCGATGGCTCCATAACCGATAATTCCCATCGTCTTTCCGGCCAGTTCCATCAACGGCCTATTCCAGAAGCAAAAATCCAGACAGGATGCCCACTGTCCCTGCCGAACCGCTTCCGCATGCATTCCCACTCTGGAGGTAATCTCCAACAAAAGCGCCATCGTAAACTGCGCCACTGCTTCCGTACCATAGGTCGGAATATTTGTCACCACAACACCCTGTGCACTGGCCGCCGCCACATCAATAACATTATAACCAGTCGCCATACAGCCAATATAACGGATGGATGGACAGGCTTCCAGCGTTTCCTTTCGAATCAGTGTTTTATTCGTCAAAACAATATCACTGTCTCCAACACGTTTGACCACATCTTTCTCCTCCGTCCGGTCATAAATCCGAACTTCGCCCATCGCTTCAAGTTCCGCCCAGGACAGATCTCCCGGATTTAATGTATATCCATCCAGAACAACAATTTTGTGCATCTCTTTTCCTCCTGATTTTAATTTTCAAACCAACGTTTGACTTCATCCACGTTGCCGGACAAGGTTCCCTGGATCATCTGGGCTGTACCGCCGCCTTTTCCCTGATACAGTGACTGTATCTCTTTGCCGAATTCTCTGGCCCGCTGTCCGCCATCAATGAGCACATAACGGTACAGGCTGCCGTTTTTGGCCAGAACCAATACCCGCTCTGCCCGGCCTGCGAGAAGATTGGCATACTCCCGGAGTTCATTGCCTTCCAGCTCATTTTCCAGAACACAGACCGCTTTGCCTTCCACCGGTTGACCGGCAGCTTTCATCGTGAGCATTTCCCGTTTCATCTGGACCATTCTGAATTTTAAATCACTGATTTCTTTCTGAAGTCGTTCCACAGCTCCGGAAATCTCTCCGGTTTTCGCCGATAAGAGATGGGAAATCTTCACGACGTTCTCATGCTTTTCCATATAATCCTCCAACGCCCTCTGGCCGGAAAGCATAGCGATACGTACACCACCCTTATAATTCTGTACGGATAAAATCTTGATCAGCCGGATCTCTCCCGTTCGGGATGGATGAGTACCGCAGCAGGCGCATCGGTCATATCCCGAAATTTCAACAATACGTACATCCCCGTCCAGAGCCTTTTTACTGCGATACGTCATCTGTTCCAGCGCATCTTTAGAAGGAAGCATTGCCTGAATCGGAATATTTTCTTCAATGGCCCGATTGGCCTCCGCTTCAATTTCCTGAATCTGCTCCTCCGTCAGTTCACCGTTGATATCCAGTGTGATTGCTTCACTTCCCATATGAAATCCCACATTGTCATAACCGTATTTTGCATGGATCAATCCGGAAACAATGTGCTCCCCGGCATGATTCTGCATGTTGGAAAAGCGAAATGCCCAATCCAGCCGTCCCTGAACCCCGGCGCCGACCGCCAGCGGTCTGTCGGCATAATGCCATACCTCTCCGTCCTTCTCATGAGTATCGGAAACAAGCGCCGTATCAATCCATCCTCTGTCTCCCGGCTGGCCGCCGCCTTCCGGAAAAAAGGCCGTTCTGTCCAGTCGTATTCTATATGTACCATTTTTTTCTTCACATTCCAGCACCCGAGCATTAAATACACGAATGTAAGGATCCTGTTCAAATAATCTATCTGTCATTGTTTTTACTCCTGTAATCTTCTGAATCATATACATTGATGTTACATTCATATTCTACTGTAGCAGGTTTAAAAAATCAATGGATTTGCTGAGCATAAAAAGCTCAGGGCAAAAAGAAAATATCGCTCCATCATCTGATTTGATGATTTTGCGATATCCTCTTTTACTTCACATATTTTACTGAAAACTTTTCCGTCCGCTGGCGTCTTTAACGCCCATTTCTTCCCGATACTTTGCAACTGTCCGACGGCAGATTTTCACGCCGCGCTCTACGAGCCGTTCCGTGATCACCCGGTCACTCAATGGCTTTTTCTTGTCTTCTTCATCGATAATTGCCATCATCAATTTTTTCACCTGCTCCGTGGTAATCTTTCCACCGCTGTTTCCAGCCGCAATACTCTTTGAGAAGAAATAATTCAATGGATAAATTCCCCATGCGCACTGGAGGTATTTATCCCGGATCGTCCTGCTGACTGTGGACTCATGAACATCTAAAATCTCGGCCACATCCTGAAGTCTCAATGGTTTTAAATGACCTGTACCCAGTTTAAAAAACTCTGCCTGATAATCCACAATACATTTTGCAACACGCATTAATGTAGAGTTTCTCTGTCCGATACAATTCTGTATCCATTCTGCCTGACGGATTTTTTCAATGATATAATTCTGGGTTTCCTTTGAAGATTCTGTCTCTAAGACTTTTTTATAAAAATGATTAATACCAATCTTCGGATATGTATATTCATTCAACAAGATTTCGTAGTAATTTGCCAGTTTAACCACTGTCACATCCGGTGTAATATATTTCAAATGCCCTCTCGCATCAAAACCACTGCCTGGTTTCGGATTCAGTTCTTTAATATGATCGCAGGCCTCGATCACCTGCTCCATCGGCAACTTCATCTTTTTGCTGATGACATGAAGCTGATTTTTCCCTAAAAGTTCCAGATAATCTGAAACAATCTTCCGGGCGGTTGCATCTTCCTCGTCTTCTCTGTCCAACTGTAAAAGCAGACATTCCCGAAGATTTCTGGCGCAGACTCCTGCCGGGTCCAATCCCTGGAGAAACTTCAGCTGCTCTTCTACAAAGGCAACGTCCGTGTCAAACCGTGCAGCCACATCCTCCAGATTTTCTTCCATATATCCTTTAGAATCCAGAGAATATACCATAAACTGAATCACATCATACTGCAAATCTGTCAATTCCACCGTCAAAAGCTGGTGAAGAAGATATTCGGATAACTCTTCACCCATACTTTCACTGTAATCCATCAAACGCTTATCGTCCGAATCCTCACCACCATATTCCTGACGGTAATAAATACGATTGCGTTCGTCGATTGAATCCAGCCATTCCAGCTTTTTTACCAAATCCCCGGCCTTATCCGGTGTCTCATAGGCATCCTCAATATCCACTACCGGATTTTCCAACGAAACCTCTTTGATATATTCACTCAATTCCTGAGAACTCATCTGGAGTATCTCCATCGATTGTATCATTTTTTGAGATAATATTTGATTTTGAGTCACCGACAATCGAATATCCATAATTCACCATACCTTTTCCAAAGCCTCGCCTTCGGCTCTTTTCACACTCCGTGTTCTTTCGGGTATCGCCTTGTCCTGGTCGGACAAGCCGCGAAAATAGCCTCGCCTTCGGCTCGGCTATTTTCCATTATACCTCATTTTCTTCAGAATGGCAAAAGTATTTAAAAAAGGATGTGATTTGTCATTAATGATAAAGCCGAGAAGCTGTTTCCAGATTCTCGGCCATTTTGTTTTATCTTCAGATATGTTTCACAGCTTCCGCAATCATATTGACTGTACCGTCAATACCAAATCTGGAGCTGGAAATAGACATATTGTAGGATGCGCTCCGCCCCCATTTGGCTTCACTGTAGTAATTATGATAGCTGGCACGCCGTTTGTCAATTTTGTTCATCAGGCTCTCGGCCCGCTTTTTATCAACATTCTGCCGTTTCATGATTCGTTCTGTCCGGTCGGCTTTATCGGCATGAATGAAAACGGAAAATACATTTTCCTGATTTTCAAGAACCGATTCGGCACAACGCCCGATAAAAATACATGAACCCTCCGCTGCCAGTTTCCGGATCGTGCGGCTCTGCATAATAAACAGGCTATCATTCGTCAGATAGTCCATCGAAGTGATCATCGCTGCATCTGCTGTCGGATTTCCGGAACAAAAACCGTTTAAAAGCCAGCTTGTGCGTTTTTCATCGGCATTTTCAAACAAAGACTGGGTCAGACCGGAATCAATAGCCGTCTGCTTTAACAATACTTTATCGTAACATGGAATACCCAGTTTTTTTGACAGTTTTTCGCCAATCTCCCGACCTCCGCTGCCATACTCTCGTCCAATACAAATAATTACTTTTTCTGCCATACCAAAGCTCTCCTTCCGTTAATTACTGCGCTTTGAATTGATCCGCCCATTTACCGCGCCAATAGAAAATTACCGACAATGCGGTAGCAATGGACCAGCCGATCGGCCAGGACATCCATATACCTGTGACGCCAAAAGATGCCGACATTATGTAAGATAAGATCACTCTCAGAATCAAATCCGTAAAGGTGGCAATCATAAAAGAAGCCATTGCTCCTGCACCCCGAAGCATACCATCAATCACAAGCTTGATGGAAATGACAAAATAGAACGGAGCCACGATTCTGAGAAAGGTAATCCCTGTATCCGAAGCCAGGACAGATGCATCACCGCTCATAAATAATTGTACCATATTCCGGCCAAAAATAAAGAAGGCAATGAAAAATGGCACTGCTGTCAAAAGCCCCATTTTGATACCTGCACTCAAACCTTTTCTGGCCCTGTCCACCTTACCCGCTCCCAGATTCTGGGCTGTAAAGCTGGACACACCGTTCCCCAGGGTCGTAAAACAGGTAATGGAAAAGGTATTCAGTTTAATCGCTGCCGAATATCCGGCAATGACGGAAGAGCCAAAGGAATTGACCAGACTTTGAATAAATATATTTCCAACAGAAACAAAACTCTGCTGCAAAATACTCGGCACAGCGATCATGCTGATTTTTTTCAACATACTCAAAGAAAAAATGTCATATTTTTCCGCTGTTTCGACTGTTTGAAGACGTTTAACAAGGGTTAAAAGCGCCAGTACACAGGCAATTCCCTGTGCGATAAAGGTAGCCCAGGCCACACCGGCCACTCCCCATTGGAAGCCGGCGACAAACCAAATATCCAGAACGATATTTCCCAGAGAAGAACCAATCAGAAAATACAAAGGCGTCTTTGAATCGCCCAGCGATGTGAATATTCCGGTGGCCACATTATATAAAAACAGGAAGAGGAATCCGCCGACATAAATTTTCAAATACAGAGCGCCGTCAGCAAAGATATTCTCCGGTGTGCGAATCATCTCCATCAGCCCTCTGGTCCCTAAAAGTCCTGCAGCCATTAACACAATAGATAAGACTACCGACGATATCAACGTCGTAAATACCGCTGTTTTCATTTTTCCATATTCTTTTGCACCAAAAAACTGAGATATGACGACAGCGCAGCCTACATTGCTTCCTACCGCGATCGCCATAAATATCATTGTGATCGGATACGAAGCCCCGACAGCCGCCAATGCATCCTCCCCCGCGAATTTTCCCGCGATAACACTGTCCGCAATATTATATAATTGCTGGAAAATTACGCTGATGAACATCGGAATTGTAAACTGCCAGAGTACTTTTTGAGGATTACCTTCTGTCAAATCTTTTATCATGCTTTTCATCCTTCCCTTATTGCTTTTATTTCCGAAGGGAATTATACTATAAAACAGATAATAAATAAAATCAATGGATTTTATATACTTCATTAATAGCATCTATGGAAAGGACAAGTCCTTATGAATTTCGATTTTTACCGTACGTTTTATTATGTTGGAAAATACCAGAGCATCACGGCTGCCGCCCGGGCTCTCTATGTGACTCAGCCTTCGGTGACCCATGCGATTCAGTCATTGGAGCGGGAACTTGGCTGCCCCCTGTTTATCCGTTCTCAAAAAGGCGTTCATTTTACACCGGAGGGCGAAAAGTTTTATGCATCTGTCGCTGCCGCCTGCGAAACCATTTTTCAGGCAGAGGCCAGCCTTGAAGCGGCGAAAAATCTTTCAGAAGGTCTGGTCGCCATCGGGGCCAGTGAAACCACACTGCACCACTATCTGATACCCATCCTCGCCGATTTCCGGAAAAAGCATCCGGGTATCCGTCTGAAGCTTTTTAATTCCAGCACTCCGGAAATGCTGAAGGAAATACTGACCGGACATATTGATTTCGCTGTTCTCGTTATCAACAGCGGCTACCGGCATGCAGATTTATCCTTCACTCATCTGACGGATTTTCAGGATATCATGATTGCCGGCCGGATCTTTTCAGACCTGTACGGACGCACTGTCTCACTGAAAGAATTAATGGATTATCCCCTCGTTTCTATGGAAAAAGGAACCATGACCCGTCAGTTTTTTGACCGTTTTTTCCAAGACCATCACCTCGACCCGGAACCGGAT
This sequence comes from Frisingicoccus caecimuris, assembly GCF_004340975.1. GTDB lineage: Bacteria > Bacillota > Clostridia > Lachnospirales > Lachnospiraceae > Frisingicoccus > Frisingicoccus caecimuris. Next base: position 196,803 of record NZ_SLXA01000003.1, on the reverse strand, counting down.
ATTGAACTGGCGACCACCGATTTGATCGTTCCTGTCATTACCGGAGGACTGGGTGTTGGTATGGTTCCGGAACCCTTTGCCAGAGAAGCTCTTTCTCAGGGACATATCTTTCGTCTGGCTCTCAAAGAAACCATTCCACGCCGTGAAATCTGCCTTATAAAAAAGAAAAAGGCCTCCCTTTCCCTTACAGGTGAAGCCTTTATTCAATATCTTTTGTCAGATAATCGACAAGTTCTTTGATGCCCTCGCCGGTCATACTGCATATTTTAAAAATCGGATGAGCGCCGGCCAGGGTCAGACTTTTTTCCGACCGGATAAGCTGCGCCTCATCTTTGATCAGATCACCCTTTGTGATGACCCCCACCATTGGCTTCTGGAACATGGCCTGAAGTCCCGGCGGAAGTGTAAATGTCATGTCTGTCGGGTCCTGGAGAAGCAATACCACATCCGCCCCGAGGGATGTCACCGCCAACGCCTGATAAAACTGGCGCCGCTCCACATATTCCCCCGGCGTATCGATGATATTATCCGTCACTTCCAGTGCCTGGGTTTTCTTATAATTAATCGCCTGATTGGTCAAATACTGACACAGGGTTGTTTTCCCACAGGACACCTTTCCAATGAGCATTAACTTTTTCATACTGCGCCTCCCGTCAAGTCCGGGTAATCTGGGCCGGACTAAAGCCCAAGACATCGGCCAAAGTATCATTGACGGCAATCAATGCCGCCTCCACACTGGACACATCACCACAGATCACCAGAGAGCCGCTGAAACGATCCACAAAAACAATATCCACCGCTGCCGCTTTCGTCGCCACATCAGCGCCGATAATCGCCGCCTCGCTCGGCGTAATGGTCATAATTCCCAGAGCGCCCCGATTCTCCGTAATGACACCCAGTTTGGTGTACAGATCCTCCTTTGGATTGGCAATCAAATGGGCCATGGTCGTCTGCTTGCCGGGTACATATTCCTGAATAACCCTTTGTTTATCTTCAAAAACATTTTCCACGTTGTTCACCTCTACATCAGGCTTTCAAAAATTTCCGGACGCGGGCTCGGGATGACCACGCTGGAAACAAGTAATCCATTGTTTTTGCCTTCTTCGCTGCCGGCTTCCACAGAAGCCTTCACCGAAGCTACATCACCGGTCATGACCACAAAGGATTTGCCGCCAAGCCCCATACCAAGACGCACATCAAGCAAGGTCACGTTGGCCGCCTTCACCGCCGCATCGGCGCCATAGACCGCTGCTGTAATACTGAAAAACTCCATCACACCGATAGCCCCTGTGCCATGAAAATCCGTCGCCTGATGAATCGCTTCGATCACCTGGGGATGAACTCTCGGAATAACGGTGGAATCCACCACATGACTTTCTCCGACGGCCATTCCCGCATCCAGAGAAGCCTTTACCGCCGCGACTTCACCCGTAAACAATATACTATACTTTCCGGGACATACAGGTTTCGCAAAGGTCAGTTCGACCTGGGCCGCCTTTAAGATAGCATCGGCAGCCTCCACCCCTTTGGCAATACAGTTCAATTCAAGAAAACCTACCGTCTCGATCATCGTCATCCACCTGTCCTTTCAATGATGATCCGTTTTTCAACGGCAACCACCTTTCCGGAAATGCTGGCATGGATATTGGCTCCCATAGCCCCTTCCGGAATTCGTGCGATCAACTGTCCTTCTGTCACCCGGTCACCCGTCTTAACGACCGGTTCCGACGGCGCACCAATGTGCATGCTGACCGGAATCTCTACTCTGTCCGGCGTTCCTTCGGCACAGGTATCAATCTTTAAATCGTACCACGGCATCACTCCGACACGAGCCGCTACCCGTCCTGCCGGAATCTTCCGTCCTTCCCGGTTTCTGTCTGCCGTATATACAGTCTCTTCCCGCGTATAACGGATTCCCGCTTCTCTGAGTGCTCCTTTAAGTACCTGATTCACCCGTTTTGGCTGCAGGCCCATCGGACAGGCATATTCCTCACAGATGCCGCACTCACAGCAGATGGCCGCATTACGGACATCTTTATCATTCAGAATCTTTTTCATATCACCGGACATTGAAAGCTTTCTCATGATCTTATGGGGCTGAAGCGGATGGCCGATCAGATGTCTCGGGCACATCTGCGTACAATAACTGCACTGGATACAGGCGGACCGGGCCCGGTTCAGCATATGCTGGAGGGAAATCTGAGTCTTTCGTGCGATACTGCTGTCCTCCGGAAGAATGAGAATACCGGAGGTCGTCTTCGTCACCACCGCCGTCTTTGCCTCTTCCATCGTCATCCGGGTGCCCATCATCGGGCCTCCGGAAACAACAAAATATCTGGATTTCAACGTTCCGCCGGCCATTTCAATACAGGTTTCAAAAGATGTTCCGACAGGCACATGGAGTACCGTCGGTTTTTTTACTTCTCCTGTGACCGTTAAATATTTTTTTGTAAATGCTTTGCCTTCCATTGCGTCACTAATGCCGAGCATTGTTGCCACATTAGAGACCACGCAGCCAACATCCAGGGGAATTCCTGCCGGAGGCACCACCCTTCCGGTTACCTCATAGACCATCGTCTGTTCATCTCCCGCCGGATAAAAGCTGTCCATTTTCGCCAGCTTTACTCTGGAGCTCCGGTCTTTTAACACCTTTTCCAGCGCTTTAATTTCCTCTGTATATGTTTTTTTCAGGGCAATCCGGCATTCCTTTGCCCCAAGCATCTCTCCGACCGCTTCCACTGCAGAAATGACCCGGTCTCCCAGGTGTTTCATAATATATCTGTCCGTACGGAGCAGCGGTTCGCACTCAGCGCCGTTGACGATCAGATATTCCACCGGACCTCCTGCATATTTGACATGGGTTGGAAAGCCGGCACCGCCGCAGCCGACGATGCCCGCCTCTTTAATACAATTCAATAAGTCCATGGATTCACTTCCTGTTCTTGTTTTCTTTCATGATTTCCATAGAATCTATAATGCCCACAATCGCGCTGTCCACCGGAACGCCTTCTTTTCCGGCAGCCCGCCGGGCCGTACTGCCTGTGACAACAAGCACGTCCTCACCCACGCCGGCGCCGACCATATCTGCAGCAACAAAGACCTCCCCTTTACCCTGAGCCGTCTCCGTCTCCTTGACGATCATAAGCTTCTGTCCGTTTAAGGCTTCCTGTTTTTTGGTCGCCCATACGTGTCCGATTACTCTGCAAATAAGCATACAAGTCCCCCTAAACGATTTCTATCTTTTTATGTCCGGCTTTTAAAATATCCTTTGCCGCCGGTGTAAGGATCGTTCCCTTTGCAAAACGAAGGGTCCCGCAGGTACAGTCCTTCACCAGCTCCTTTGCCATCTTTTCCGTCACCAGCTTCTCACGGATCACATCGTCCCCACATCCGGTTCCGGAAACGCAGGTCTCCGTTCTGCCAGGGCATGCCGCATCGCTGCCTGCAAGACCGCCGCAGCTCTTTCCCTGCTGCTCTTCATTCAGTATGGCACAGACATTTTTTACCACTTCATTAATTAATTGTTCCATATCCATTGCTGACATCCCCTTACTTTCACATGGCGTGCCATAAAGGATAAATGCTTCGGTACCCACCCGGTATCCGCAGGCGTTGGCTTCATCAAAGTCGATATGCATGGCCGGAGCAAATTTTTCGCTGACACGAATCGGTACATCTTCAAAGATAACCTTCCGGTCGCTTTCCACTTCCACCCGGACCCGCTCACCGTCGCCTACTCCGTATGCCTCCGCATCCTGAGGACGCATATGGATGTGATTGCGCGCCACGATAACGCTGCCATTGGCTTTCATCTCGCCATGGGAACCAATGATCATCACATCCGACGCTCCGTCAAGATTCCCTGACAAATTTACCGGCGCCGTCAATCCGAGCTTCCGACAATCTGTCTTGGACAATTCTACCTGAACAGCCTCTCTCGGAGGACCAAGAACAGCCACATTTTCCACACAGCCATCTTTGGTTACCAGTTTCACCCTTTGTTCGCTCAAATACTCTCCGGGCTGAGATAAATCCCGCCGTTTTTTCAAAACAGCCCCTTCGCCGAAGAGGGTCTCGATCGCGGCCTGAGTTAAATGGACATGGCAGCCGGATGCTTCGATCAAAATTTTCTTTTTCTCTACGCTCATCACTTTCTGCCTCCCTCATAATAACCTGCCAGCCACCGGCAAAATACAATATAAACGCCGCTGCTCAGACGATTCAGGTTCCGGATAATATCCGGCCGCTCTACGACGCCCTCCGCCGTCATAAAGGCACGCGCCGCCGAAAGCTCCGCTTCCCGCACTCTTGCCCGGAGACGGTTCAGCTCCGCCGCCATCCGCCCCATCGTATAGTCGGGTATCGGATGATCTATTCCCAGATATTTTTTTACATTGTGGGAATTCTCCCGCAGCTCTTTATCGGTCATGCCGAGAATCTTCATCGGCTCCAGGGGTTCTTCCTTCACCTCGGCGCCCAGAATACACCGGACACCATAAAGAATATCGCCCAGGTCTGTCACCAGCTTTTCCTGTTTCCTGTCGCAGGCTTCTGCCTGAAGGCAGATGATCTCTGCCTGCAGACTGTCAAGCTGTCCCCGAAACGCAATGCGCGGATGGGTTTTCGGCACCAGAAGATTGCCCCGCAGGTGCGTCATATGTTCCGGCTTTTCACCGTATCCCGCACCGGTCTGTGCATCAATATATGTACGCTGTCCATGGCCCGGAAGAGGCGTCCTGGTCATCACCGCCGGCTGACGTTCCATGATCACCAGAGAAATGCCCCGGTCCCGGAGATATTCTTTGGCAAGAGGCGTCACAAACACATCCGGTTCAACTCGATATTCGGTTGTACTGTCCGCAAGGGTGGCGGCTCTCAGCATGGTCTCTGTCAAAATTTTCATAACCAAACCTCTTCTTTAATCCGTCCGGACTTATTATTTTAAAGTAGGAAGGATGTATTCTACTTCTTCGTGTGGACGTGGGATAACATGAACGCTGATCAGTTCACCCACATTCGCTGCCGCGGCTGCACCGGCATCCGTAGCTGCCTTTACAGCGCCGACATCACCGCGGACCATGACGGTAACAAGTCCGCCGCCGACATGAACCTTACCGATCAATGTAACATTTGCCGCCTTTACCATTGCATCGGCTGCCTCAATTGCGCCAACCAAACCTTTTGTTTCGATCATTCCCAAAGCCTGTATAACATCTGCCATAATAAATATCCTCCTTAAAATAAATATTTAAATTTTTTCTTTATATAGTATGTCTCTTTTGAAAGAGAATAACTAACCTCTCAGTTTTGCCAGTACCGCCCGGGTAATGGCTTCCACATCCTCTGCCGTCAGTCCGGATGCCTGTCCGGCACTTTCCGTCCCATAACAGCATGGGGTCTGCTCCGGTACCGGAACATTGTATTTCTTCCGGATATCCGAAAGTTCTGTCACTCCGCAGGCTACCCGGCGGATATTGATCAGATTCATCGGTGTGATATTATCCGATGTGGCGCTGCCGCCGACCGCACCGCAGCCCAGTGTCAATGCCGGAGCCAGGTTCGTCGTGCCGCCGACGCCTCCCAGAGCTCCCGGCGTATTCACCAACAATCGGGATACGGGCTTCTTTAAAGCAAATTCCCGAATAACATCCGTATCCTGAGAATGAATCGTCATCGTATGACCTGCACCCTCATTCTGAAGTATCTGAATACTTCGCTCGCAGGCTTCCTGCCAGCCTTCTTCAACAAAGAAAGCTAAAAGTGGACAAAGCTTTTCACGGGTATATGGATTCTTCTTAGACACTTCCGTCTGTCTGGACAAAAGTACCCGGGTTCCTGCAGGAATCTGTATTCCCGCCATATCCGCAATGGCCTGAGCCGATTTTCCGACAATCTTCGGATTCATCGTGCCATTGTCCCGAAGGATAAATCGTGCCACCTTTTCCGACTGGGCTGTATCCATAAAATAACCGCCCTGCCGCCGGACCTCTTCCACCACCTGGGCTTCGATACATTTTTCCGTCACAATTGACTGTTCCGAAGCACAGATCGTCCCGTTATCAAAGGTCTTACTGTCAAATATACGGCGTACTGCCTCCGGTATATTCGCCGTCCGCTCAATAAAGGACGGACCGTTGCCCGGACCAACACCGATGGCCGGATTACCTGAACTGTAGGCCGCATGTACCATCGCTTCACCGCCGGTGGCTAAGATGACGCCGATATTCGGGTCTTTCAGCAAAGCGTCCGTGGCCTCCATCGTCGTAAGCCGTATAACGCCCACAAGCCCTTCCGGCGCTCCCGCCTTTCTGGCCGCCTCCTGAATCACACTGACAGTTTCCAGAATACAGTTCTTTGCTCCCGGATGGGGGCTGATCACAATGGCATTTCCTGCCTTTAACGCGATCAATGTTTTATACATGACCGTAGAGGTCGGGTTCGTAGAAGGAATCAGTGCAGCTATAACCCCCATCGGAACTCCCACTTCCATAATTCCCTTCGCACCGTCCTCGTGAATCACACCAATGGTTTTCATGTCTTTGATGGATTCATAGGTAATGGTACTACCAAGAAGATTTTTCAACACCTTGTCCTGCCAAACGCCAAATCCGGTCTCCTCGACAGCCATTTTGGCCAGCCGCTCCGCATTGGCCACACAGGCTTCTGAGATGGCTTTGACAATCTGGTCAACCCTCTGCTGATCGAAAGTTCCAAAAACTTCCTGGGCCTTTTTGGCATCCCGGATTAAATCCCGGACTTCCTGGATTGACTGCAAGTCCATATCAAGTCCCATATATATTCTCCTTTCCGGCTTATTTTAGTTTAATAGATCAGCGGAGCATCCGCAATCTTATTCACACATTCTGCAAATGCTTCACAGGCTGCTTTGCACGCTGCCTGTTCTCCCGTAAGCAGCCCCCCGGCAAAGTTTGTCTCCGACGGCGGTCCGTAAAACACTTTCATCTCCACCTGAGCTGCCTTTAAGGCCGCATCCAGACCGACCATCGCTTCCAGAGGCGGTGCGATCAGATAGGCCATAGCCGTTCCCTCCGGAACACCGGCTACCCCGGATAAATAACTTCCTGTCCTGGAAATGCAGTGGGCAAAATAGACAATAGAATCATCCTCATTGGCACTGTAAAAACAGGCATCCTGCTCAATATACAGAATCGCTGCATCCAGACCACTCCGCACCTCCGCCGGATTTCTTCCGGCAAGAATACCGATGAATTCACCGGCCAGCTTTGTACTGGCATTTACCGATCCCGCATACATACTTCGGGCATAGGCTACCCGCACCTCCGCCTTTTTTGTGGCTTCATCCAGAGCCGCATAGGATACATCATCACAGTCTGTCGTGAACAGACCAAGGCTCCGCTCATCTTCCCGCAGATTTAAGGCTTCCCGCAGCATCGGATCCGCATTTGGAATCATTTTTACACTGAGGACCGTCGTCTTTATCTTATCATGTTTCATATGACGTCCTCCTATTTTTTCAGTTCAACCCCACTGGCTTTGGCTTCCAGAATCTTCTGAATCACATCCACGATATAGGCGCCGGCTTCCACCGCCGGAATCCCTCTGGAATGGATGTTGGAAACGACCGTCCGCCGGGCCTCCGGCATCCCCACCGTCGCCTTATAAGCTATGTAAGCGCTCATACTTTCCGCCGTCGCCAGTCCCGGCCGCTCGCCGAGCAATACGCAGGTCACCGTGGCATTCAGCGCCTCCGATATCTGATCCATAGCGGCCACCCGTCCGTTTTTAACAAAAAACGGCGTTCCGACTTTCAGACCTTTGGCTTTCAGGCCTTCTATAATGATTGGTAATATATTTTCAAGATTTGCTTCCACCGCCGTCGATGACAGACCATCAGAAACATAAATCTGCACATCGATGTCATGGACACATTTGGATTTAATGGTTTCCAGTCCCTCCGGTGGGAAAATACGTCCCAGATCCGGGCGGGTTAAGAACTGAGTCTTATCCATGCACCGGGTCGCCACTGTAAAAAGATTCATTCTGTCCAAAAGCTCCTGACTGACATCCATAAATACCGCGTCTCTGGCCGCCGCATGATCTGCACGAAGGGTCAGCATGGTCCGTGTCTTTAACCGCGGTCCGCAGTTGCCCACGCCGATGCGCGCCGGAGTCCGGGCTATCATCCGTTCCAGTCCTTCCCGGTCCTCCACATGGTCCAGCAGAGGTATGGCTTTGACTTCCGGCGATGTGATATCGATCAGTCCTTCATTATCTGCCAGACCGTTTTTTTGTGAAACCCTTTCGGCCGGAGACTTTTCCATCATAAAGGAGGCGTCCATCGGAACGACCTCCGAAGCTTCCACCGGCCTGTCCTTTTTTATCTCTGTCGTCCGGTGCATCCTTCGTTTTTCTTCCGGGGCTGGCGCCGGTTTCATGCTTTGAATGACCGCTTCTGCAATGGCGTCAATCTGACTTTGTGTTAACATTGGCATCCTCCCCTATTTTCTGCTCAGGAATATGGTCGGATCACCGGCTCTGTCGGTCAGCCGTCCATTTTCCATAATTCCCATCTTCTCCAGCCAGATTTCAAATTCTCTGATTGGACGTTTTCCTAAAGTTTCCCGTACCGCATTCACATCATGATAAGCATTCGTCTGATAATTCAGCATAATATCATCACTGCCCGGTACACCTAATATGTAGTTTACGCCGGCTGCTCCGAGGAGCAGGGCAAGATTCTCAATGTCATTCTGATCTGCCTGCATATGGTTCGTATAACAGCAGTCACAGCCCATCGGCACACCGGAAAGCTTGGCCATAAAATGATCCTCGAGTCCGGCCCGGATGACCTGCTTACTGTCATAAAGATATTCAGGTCCGATAAAACCGACCACCGTGTTGACCATAAACGGAGCAAACTCCCTGGCATAACCATAGCAGCGGGCCTCCATCGTCACCTGATCCGCTCCAAAGTGGGCATCGGAAGAGAGTTCGGAACCCTGACCCGTCTCAAAATACATCACATTCGGTCCAACCGCAGTCCCCTGCTTTTTAAGCAGGGCTTTTGCCTCCCGAAGGGTATCCGTGGAAAAGCCAAAGGCCTTATTCCCTTTTTCGCTTCCCGCAATCGACTGGAAGATCATATCACAGGGTGCCCCCTGTTTTACCGCCTCAATCTGGGTCGTTACATGACCGAGGACACAGATCTGGGTCGGTATTTCGAATTTATTCTTGACTTCGTCAAACCGCCGCAGGACTTCTGCCAGACTGGACACCGTATCATTGACCGGATTCAGACCGATCAGAGCGTCGCCACAGCCATAGCTCAATCCTTCAAACAGGGAAGCGGTAATACCCTCCACATTATCCGTCGTATGGTTTGGCTGAAGCCGCGTTGCCATCGTTCCCCGAAGGCCGATGGTCGTATTACAGCGGGCCGGAACCTGTATCTTCTGAGCTCCATAGATCAAATCCAGATTGGTCATCAGCTTTGCCACTCCCGCCACCATTTCACTGGTCAGAGCGTGGGACATGTCCCGGAGCTGACGCTCCGTCGTGGAATAGCTTAAAATCCATTCCCGAAGATCGCTGACCGTCCAGTTTTTTATCTTATTATAAAAGACTTCATTGATACTGTCCTGATTTAACCGGGTCACATCATCTTCTTCATAGGGCACTGCCGGATTCTCTCTCAAATCTTTCAGCAACATATTTGAAAGCACTTCCTTTGCGGCAATCCGCTCCAGATCGGACGAGGCTGCCACTCCGGCTAAAATATCCCCGGATTTTTCTTCATTGGCCTTCGCCATGACTTCTTTCACCGAATCGAAGGTAAACATCTGTCCGCCTAATAATGTTTTGTACGCCATACTGCACCACCTTATCCAAATATTAAGGTTTTAACCACCACCGGAATCACCAGACCGTCCACCAGCGGTTTTCCCATATCTACAAAATCATTCTGATCCACCTGGACCGAATCAATACAAATAACATCTCTCGGATGCACTGTTGGAAGCTGCATCATCATCTGCCCCAGAGCCTTTGCCATATCACATTCAAGGACAATCAGCATCGGCTGGCCCTCCGGCAAAAGGGCATCCAAAACACTCACAAGGCAGGCAGCCAATCGTTTGACTTCCATATAGGAAGGATTTGGTTTTCCCTTCATCGCCAAAATGAGCTGTTTGGAATCACTCTGTCTCTGCATCCACCGAAGCTTTTCCGCCAAGTCTCCGGTCTGCCCTGAAAAGCAGACCTGCTGTTCTTCGTCACTCAATTTTAATACGGGAATATTTTTCAGTGGAAAAACATCCCTGTTATATGTGATCGTACTGCCGGACACGGAAGTCGTATAACTTCCCGCTCCTACAACCGTCGCCCGAATCGTTTCTTTTGCTTCGATCACCCGGAAATCAGAAAACAGACGGCTGGCCCGAATGGCCTCGCCAAGCACAACGCCCATATCGCCATACCGCATCCATGAACCTTCGGCCGGATGATAGATACAGTCCGCTACGCCGCCGGAAAAACATATGGCCCGAATCGGTTTATGAAATTTAAATTGTGAGCTGCCCGGTGTTGTGATCGATGCCAGCAGCCGGTCATCCTCCCGGCACAGCCATCGATACAAAAGCTCCGCCATGATCTCGCCAATCCGGTAAATCTTCGTATACTGGGCTTCATCGCCAATATTTAAAGACAATCCGTCGGACGCTGTCATCTTCAACACACTGTCACTGATGTATTCTACCCGGCCATCGGAGGTTACCTTTACCAGGCGGCCGCCGATATCCACGCAGCCTTTGGCAATGACTTCCCCCGCATCAAAAAGTACCACATTTGTCGTGCCGCCGCCGATATCCAGATTCGCCACCGTACATTGATTATCAATGGAATACTGTCTTGCACCGCTGCCCTTTCCGGCGATGATTGCTTCCAGATCCGGCCCCGCCGTTGAAACGACGAACTCTCCGGCAAAATCACTAAGCTCCCGAAGTACGATTTCTGAATTTTCCTTTCGCGCTGACTCTCCCGTGATGATAACGGCCCCTGTCTGGGTATCTGTCGGCTTGTAGCCCGACTTTCGGAACTCCTCAGCCACGATATTCCTGACCTTTTCGCCGTCGATCATCACCCGATTTTTAAGGGGCGTCATATGGATATTGCTTTTATAAACGACTTCTTTATCCACAATAGCGATATGCGGCACAGCAAAATATCCGGCCGAATTTTTAAATGTCAGCCGGCTGAAAATCACCTGGGTCGTGGAAGTGCCGATATCAATTCCGACACTTAAAATCGTTGATTCTTCGCTCATAGCTTATTTCGCCTTCATATGTCTGTTTTTTGAAAAAGCGGAAATATATTCCGGCGCCTTACCAGAGATATTTCCGCTCTATTTACTCCATAAATATCATGGTACTATTTTACCTTGTTTTTGGAATTTATGCAAGTTTTTGTACCTATATTCTGAATTTATTTTATTCTACTTTTGGAAGTCCGGCAAAACCTGCGGCCAGCTCTTCATCCGTCGGGATATAGTCGCTCATTTCACCGTTGTTGAATTTTTCATAGGCAACCAGATCAAAATATCCGGTTCCTGTCAGTCCGAAGACAATCGTCTTTTCTTCACCGGTCTCTTTGCATTTCATCGCTTCATCGATGGCTACCTTGATGGCATGACTGCTCTCCGGCGCCGGAAGAATGCCTTCGATGCGGGCAAATTTTGTCGCTGCTTCAAATACAGACGTCTGTTCAACAGAAATTGCCTCCATAAGATGATCATGATATAACTGGGAAAGTGTGGAGCTCATTCCATGATATCTTAAACCGCCGGCATGATTTGCCGATGGAATAAAGCCGCTTCCCAGAGTATACATTTTAGCCAGCGGGCAAACCATACCTGTATCGCAGAAGTCGTAAGCAAATTTGCCCCGTGTAAAGCTCGGACAGCTGGCCGGTTCTACGGCGATAAACCGATAATCCTTTTCGCCTCTGAGCTTCTCGCCCATGAAAGGAGAGATTAATCCGCCCAGGTTGGAACCGCCCCCGGCACATCCGATGATGATATCCGGCTGAATATTATATTTATCCAGAGCAGCCTTTGTTTCCAGACCGATAATGGATTGATGCAAAAGTACCTGGTTCAAAACGGAACCGAGTACATAACGATAACCTTCATGGCTTGTGGCGTCTTCAACAGCTTCGGAAATGGCGCATCCAAGACTTCCCGTAGTTCCCGGATGCTCTGCCAGAATCTTACGTCCCACATTGGTCGTTTCTGACGGGGACGGCGTTACGTTCGCACCGTAGGTACGCATCACTTCACGACGGAACGGTTTCTGTTCATAGGAACATTTTACCATATACACTTTACAATCCAGTCCGAGATATGCACAGGCCATGGAAAGAGCAGTTCCCCACTGCCCTGCTCCGGTCTCCGTCGTCACGCCCTTTAAGCCCTGCTGTTTTGCATAATAAGCCTGGGCAATAGCCGAATTTAATTTATGACTTCCGGAAGTATTGTTTCCTTCAAATTTGTAATAAATTTTAGCCGGAGTATCCAATGCCTTTTCCAGACAATAGGCCCGGACCAGCGGTGACGGACGATACATCTTATAGAAGTCCAGAATTTCCTGTGGAATATCAAAATAAGCGGTTGTATCGTCAAGCTCCTGTTTTACCAGTTCTTCACAAAATACCACGCCCAACTCGTCGGCTGTCATCGGCTGTAATGTCCCCGGATTTAAAAGAGGCGCCGGTTTGTTTTTCATATCTGCGCGGACATTGTACCACTGTTTTGGCATCTCATTTTCTTCAAGATAAATTTTGTAAGGGATCTGCTTCTTGTCTGTCATTTCTTTCCTTCCTTTCCTATAAAACAAAAAATCCTGTCCTATAATACAATAGGACAGGTAAATTCTCCTGCGGTGCCACCTATATTCATTCTGTTTCAGAATGCTCTCAGCCATGTACAATCATACATGTTCCATAATAACGGTCGGATTCCGTCGCCCCTACAATCAGCCCTGGCCAACTTCGGTTTGCCCTCACAAGTCCATTCACTTTTACTCATATATCACGGTCTCACCTCTCCGCGACTCTCTGGGAATACACCATAAAAGTTACTACTCTTGTTCATCGGTTTTTTAATTGTTATTTATTATAATTCAGTAAAAAAAATTTGTCAATGGTAAGTTTTCAGATTATCCGGTTTTCATAATCCATATTTTCCTACAGCAAAGCATCGCCCCGCTCTGCGACAAGCCGGTAACCGGTTGATAAAACTCTCTGTTCCAGGCAGTCCCGACATTCAGCTGCTTCTTCGCCTGTACATATCTTGTTGTCATACAAGTCATATTGTTTTCGGTTTTTCACCGGAGAAAGGTTGGGCATGACCACATTGGCGCCCGCTGCCAATCCCTTTTCCCGTCCCAGAGGGTCCATCGTTCCAAGGGCTGTTGTGGCCGGAAGAAGCACCTTTGGAAGCAATATGCGAATGACGGACAAAAGAAACAAGGTCAGCCCAACGCTGCCTGCCGCCTCATTTGCAAACCGGGTTTCATGATGCGGAATAAACGGGCCGATTCCCACCATCTGGGGCTGAAGCTCCTTTAGAAAAATCAGGTCTTCTGCCAAATGTTCCATCTTTTGTCCCGGTGAACCGACCATAAATCCGGCGCCCACCTGATAGCCGAGGGCTTTTAAATCATATAAGCACTGTTTTCGATGGGAAAGAAGCATTTCTTCCGGATGAAGCCGGCGATAAAGCTCCTCGCTGGCTGTTTCGTGGCGAAGCAGATAACGGTCTGCCCCCGCTTCTTTAAATAATTTATAACTCTCATAGGATTTCTCACCGATGGAGAGCGTGATCGCACAGTCCGGATAATCTCTGCGAATGGAACGAACAATATCTGCCATCCGCTCATCTGTATAATAAGGGTCCTCGCCCCCCTGAAGGACAAAGGTCCGAAATCCCAGGGCATAACCGTTCTCACAGCAGTCAAGAATTTCCTCTCCGCTCAGCCGATATCTTTGGGCATGTCTGTTTCCACGACGAATACCACAATAATAACAGTCGTTTTTACAATAATTGGTAAATTCAATCAGTCCCCGTGTATAGACCTTATCTCCATAATACTGTTTTCGAAGCCGGACGGCTTCTTCTGTCAGCTTTCTGGATACTTTCGGTTTTTCCCACCCCTTAAGAAGTTCTATATATTCTTTTTTTGAAAGTTCATGATTTTGAATCAATTTTTCTGCAGCATCCATACGAATCTCCTGTCTCGTCCGATCCGATCATAAAGAATATTGATCATTCAGCGAATAATGGCGTGGAATAATATCTGTCGCCCGTATCCGGAAGCAGGGCAACAATAGTCTTGCCTTTATTTTCCGGACGTTTTGCCAGCTGAATGGCACCATATAAAGCCGCGCCGGAAGAGATACCCACTAAAACACCTTCATGCTTCGCAATCAGCTTGCCTGCAGCGAAGGCATCTTCACTTTCCACGGTAAAAACTTCATCATAAATCTTTGTATTCAACACCTCCGGCACAAAACCGGCGCCGATACCCTGAATTTTGTGCGGGCCTCCTTTGCCTTCGGAAAGCACCGGAGAATCAGCCGGTTCAAGGGCCACGATCTTCACATCCGGTTTCCTGGATTTTAAAAACTCACCGACACCTGTTAATGTTCCTCCTGTACCAACACCTGCGATAAAGATATCCACATTGCCATCCGTATCATTCCAGATTTCAGGACCTGTCGTTGCTTTGTGCATTGCCGGATTGGCCGGATTTACAAACTGTCCAGGGATAAAGCTGTTCGGAATCTCTTTTGCCAGTTCATCTGCTTTTTCGATAGCGCCCTTCATACCTTTGGTCCCCTCAGTAAGAACCAGCTCGGCACCATAGGCTTTTAAAATATTTCTGCGTTCAATACTCATTGTTTCCGGCATTGTCAGAATAATACGATATCCCTTTGCCGCTGCGATGGCGGCAAGACCAATACCCGTATTGCCGGAGGTTGGCTCGATAATTACTGAGCCTTCTTTTAAAACGCCTCTTTCTTCCGCATCTTCAATCATTGCTTTGGCAATTCTGTCTTTAACGCTTCCTGCCGGATTAAAATACTCAAGTTTTACAAGAATGGTTGCTTCCAATCCCAGAGCCCTCTCAATATTTGTCACTTCCACCAGCGGGGTATTGCCGATCAATCCTAATGTTCCCTTATAAATATTTGCCATTTTTCCTTCCTCCTATATTCCTATTGGTTTACTATGATTATTTATGTTGTTTGTATTATATTTATGTAATTCCTATTTGTCAAGTAGGTTTTATATGTTTTTAAAGAAAAAACCTGTCCTGTGAATGAACTAAAACCGTCTCACAGGACAGGAGTCTTGTAACGCATGGGTATTATTTTTTATCTTTTGTCTGGTACAGATTGATTTCCGCCCGCGCCATATCTTCCAGAGCGGAATAAACATCGTCCATTTCGGAAAAATCCATCATCTGTTCTTCCAGCATTGCATCGCCGCTGAACAATGTCTGCATAGACTTTTCAAGGCCCCGTACAGATTCAGGAACCTCCGCCGATTCTTCACTCTCCGGTATACCTTCATCCATCGGTCTGTCCGGTATAGCTGCACCCTGCAAAAACGCGATAATGTAATCCAGTTTATTTTCCGGTATAAGTTCAAGAAGGTCTATGGCCTGCTGTCTTTTATTCATCATAATCTCCTCTTTCTGTACATTATTCAAATCTAATTATAATATATTTTCTTTAAGTTGTCTCCCTGATTTTCTGCCGCACAGGCAAAACCATCGCCGGCGATACGGAAAGCTCATCCATTCCCATCCGGATAAAGGTTTCTGTCAGCGATATATCCGCACCAAGCTCCCCACAGATACCGACCCATATACCCGCTTTATGGGCATTATCCGCTACCATCTGAAGCAAGCGCAGGATGGCCGGATGGTGCGGGTCAAAAAAGATGTCCAGCTTTGGATTCTGGCGGTCAATGGCCAGAGTATACTGGGACAGATCATTGGTTCCGATGCTGAAAAAATCTACCTCTTTTGCCAGAAGATCACTGATAAGGGCAGCGGCCGGAGTCTCGATCATAATTCCCTCTTCCACATTACCAAAGGATATCCCCGCCGCAGAAAGCTCCCGGCGGATACCGGCAGAAATTTCTTTAATCTTCTTAACTTCTTCCACCGAAATGATCATCGGATACATAATAGAAATATTCCCATAGGCACTCGCACGATAAAGGGCACGAAGCTGAGTTTTAAATACATCTTCTCGATCCAGGCAAATGCGGATCGCCCGATAACCCATAGCCGGATTTTCTTCCGGTTCTATATTAAAATAATCAATCCGTTTATCTGCGCCGATATCCAATGTCCGGATAATAACCTTCTTTCCGGCCATGGTCTCTGCCACAGTTTTATACACCTGAAACTGTTCTTCTTCCGTTGGATAATGGTCCTTTTCCAGATATAAAAACTCGCTTCGGAACAAGCCGATGCCGGCTGCATCATTTTTTAATGCAGTCATCACATCCGAAATATTTCCCACATTCGCATAAAGATTGATTTTCTTTCCGCCAAGTGTCACATCTTCTTTACCTTTTAAAGTTTGCAGCAGCTCCTGTTTTTTCTGCTCCTTTTGCTGTTTTTCTTCCATCTCACGCAGTAACTCCGGTTCCGGTTCAATGTAAAGACAACCGGAGGCACCGTCCACTATCCCGATTTTTTCCTCGCAATCTTCAGGAAAATCCGCAGAAATAATGGCCGGAATGTTCATCGTCCGGGCCAGAATCGCCGTATGGGAGTTTGCTGAACCATAACGCGTCACAAAGGCAAGTATTTTTGATTTGTCGAGTTGGACTGTTTCACTTGGCGCCAGATCATCCGCCGCCAATATGACCGGCACATCCCCCTGCAGCATGTCATCCCCCTGACCGCTCAATATCTGAATCAACCGATTGGAAACATCCTTTACGTCCGCTACCCTGGCCCGCATATAATCGTCATCCATCGTTTCAAAAAGTGTGGAAAAATTATCGCTGGTCATGGCAATGGCATATTCCGCATTTACATTCTGCATTCGAATCATATTCGTAATAGATTCCACATAATCCATATCCGACAGCATCAGCTGATGAACATGAAAAATATCCGCATCGGCCTCGCCAACTTCATTCAGTGCTTTATCATAAAGCTTCTGGAGCTGACTTTCTGCCTCTTTCGAGGCGTCCTCATAACGTTTAATCTCTTCTTCTACCTGCTCCACATGATTGCGAATCACTTTTTTATCCTTTTTCCTTAAAATTCCTATCGGTCCGATGGCAACTCCGCCGAAAACAGACTTTCCCTGAATCTTAATCATTTATCCAGCCTCCTAATGGATTTCATTACTCATAGAACACTTCATCCAGGAACAGCCCCTGAGGCGGCAATGTCATTCCAGCCTTTTCCCGGTTCTTCGTACGGAAAACTTCTTTAACCGTCTCCGACTCCCTATCTCCGGTTCCAATCTCGACAAGCGTTCCCGCCATAATACGCACCATATTGTAGAGAAATCCATTGCCCTCAAATATCAAATCAATTTCCCGTTCTTTTACGTCAATATCAATCTGGCTGACTGTTCGGACAGTGGATTTATTCGTCTTTTTCACCGAAGAAAAGCCCTTAAAATCATGCTGGCCCACCATCAGATCAGCGCCTTCCTTCATAAGTCCCATATCCAGCCGGTCAAAACAATACCACGTATAGTGACGATCAAAGACCGATGGCACATCCCCTGTGGCTACCCGATAGATATAACGTTTTGACTTCGCATTCAGTCGGCTGTGAAACCGTTCCGGCACATCCGATACATAAAGGATACCAATATCCTGCGGCAAATACCGATTCAGATAATATTTCATCTCCCAACATTTCATATCGCTGTCCGTATGAAAATTTGCCACCTGTCCCCGGGCGTGAACGCCTGCATCCGTGCGTCCTGAACCAATGAGTTCGATCGTCTCCCCTGTCATTTTCGATAGCACCTCTTCGATTTTGCCCTGTATCGTCGTTCCACTGTTTTTCTTTCCGAGACGCTGCCATCCGTCATAACGGCCGCCGTCATATTCCATAAGTAATTTAATATTCCGTTTCATAATATTTTTATTCCCCTGCATTTTCTTATAAGATTCATCTCTCAAAATAATTTCATTATTTTACAAAAAGCAGGGTATGTCCATGATTATGTACATCCCTACCTAAAATTATTCTTTCCGCCATGATTCCTCTTAAACAGTATATCATAAAAAACATGCCCGATGCACAGTAAATTACCTGCATCGAGCATTTTATAAAGCTATGATTGATATTTAAAACATTTGACCCAATGCGGATCTTGCCCCTCCGGATTCAAGTTGATCCGTTCCGGTCGTTTTTCACGGCACACATCGCTCCGACTCATGCAGCGATGATAAAATGGGCATCCGTTCGCCGACGCATCCTCCCGACTCTGTTCCACATCGGTAATCTTCTGGAGCTTACGTTCATCTGTCAGTATGGAGTGGAACAAAAGCTGTGTATATGGGTGTTTCGGATCCTCATAGATTTCCTCAACCTCCGCCTCTTCTACAATCTCTCCCAGATACATGACAATGACCCGGTTACAAAAATGCCGGACAATATTCAAATCATGAGAGATAAATAAATAAGTCAACTGATGGGTCCGATGCAGATCCAGAAGAAGATTGAGCACCTGAGACTGGACAGTTACGTCCAGGGCCGACACCGGCTCATCTGCCACGATAAATTTAGAATTCAGAATCAGAGCTCCGCCGATACTGATTCTCTGCCGCTGACCGCCGGACAATTCATTCGGATACCGGTCGGCATAGGATGGGTCCAGGCCAACCTGGGTAAGCATCTGACTGACAAGCTCTTTTCGTTTTGCTTTGTCTTTCATTCCATGGACCTTTAAAGGCTCCTCAAGAATCCAACCGATTTTTTTCATCGGATTCAGGGAACTGTAAGGGTCCTGAAATACAAGCTGAGGATGCTCCTCCCGGATGTCCAGAGTACCCGTATAGTTTTTATTCAAACCGACAATACATTTTGCCAAGGTCGACTTGCCGCAGCCGCTTTCTCCAACCAGACCGAGAATCTCGCCCCGTCGAATATGAAAGTTCACATTCTGCAGCACATGTTTGTTTTCCTTTTTTCCAAACATTCCCCGTTCCTTCACAGAATAATAAACATTCAGATCTTTTGCCTGCATGACCAGCTCGTCTTCCCGGATGTCTTCCTTATTCCGTGGGATGGATGCAATCAAATGTTTGGTATAATCATGTTTTGGATGATACAGGACCTCCTCCGTGTACCCTCTCTCCACAATCTTTCCCTGATACATGACAATGACTTTCTGGCAGACTTCCTTGACCACATTTAAATCATGGGAAATAAATAAGATAGATGTATTCGCTTCCATATGGATTTTTCGAAGCAGCTGGAGAATCTGAGCCTGAACCGTCACATCCAGCGCTGTCGTCGGTTCATCGGCAATCAACAGCTTCGGCCAACAGATCATCGCCATAGCGATCATGACACGCTGACGCATACCTCCGGAAAGCTGATGCGGATATTTCTGGCACAATTCTTCCGGCTTCGGCAGACCTACATTGGCAAGGATCTCCACAACCCGGCCATGAATTTCATCATCCGGCATAGATGTATGGATTTTTAGACTTTCCGCTACCTGCCAGCCGATTTTTTTCACCGGATTCAGGGACGTCATCGGCTCCTGAAAGACCATAGACATATCATTTCCCTGAATTTTTGACAACTCTTCATCCGACATTTTCAATAAATCTTTGCCATTAAAGAGAATCTCTCCCGATAAAATATGGGCATCCCGGTTTTTGAGTCCCATGATCGTCTGCACTGTCATACTCTTACCAGAACCAGATTCACCGACAATGCCGACAATCTCCCCATAGCCAACAGTAAAACTCACGTCATCAACTACGGTACGCATTCCCGTTTCTTCCGGAAATCCAATGGTTAAATTTTTTACTTCTAAAAGTTTTTCTCCCATGGTTTTCTCCTATCTCGCCTGGTATACGCGCAGCCCTTCGCTGATCATACTAAAACCTAAAATGATCATAACAATTGTAAGTCCCGGAAAAATGGCATACCACGGTGCAATCTGCAAAAAAGCCTGTGCATCTGAAAGCATCAGCCCAAGACTCGGCTCCGGCGGCTGTACACCCAGACCCAGATAACTCATACTGGCTTCTGCCAATACGGCATTATTGAACCCCACCGTTGCCGAAGTCAGCATGCTGACCAGGGCATTCGGTAATATATGCACAAAAATAATCCGAAGTTTTCCTGCTCCCATTACCTGGGCACTTTTGACAAACTCCAGCTCTTTATAACGGATGATCTCGCTTCGGACAATACGGGCAAAGCTCGGAATAAACAGAATGCCAAGAGCAAAAATGATATTATTGCGCCCCGGCCCGAGAAGACTGATAAATATCAACGCCAGAAGGACACTCGGAAAGGCACTGAGGGCATCATTCAGACGCATGATGATCTCATCCAGCCATCCGCCGAAAAATCCTGTAATGGCTCCGATAATAGTTCCGAACACAACACCGATACCTACCGTACAAAGGGCAACAAAACAAGTCGTTCCCATACCGTTCATAATACGGCTTAAAATATCCCTTCCGAAATTATCATTTCCAAAAGGATGGGCCAATGACGGCGCAGCGTTTTTCAACATCGAATTCATATCTGTCGGCCCATAGGGGGTCCAGAAATGTCCGACCACCGCCATTAAAACAACGATCGTGGTCAAAATCAATCCGATGGTCAAATTATAGTTCCATTTCTTTCGCTTCATCTTATGCTCCTATTCTGTCCGCACCCGTGGGTCCACAAACTGATAGAGAATATCTACAATAAAATTAATAATGATAACAATCACCGTAATATACAGGACGACCGCCTGGACGATCGGGTAATCTCTGTTTGAGATTGCCGTTACCAGAAGTCTTCCCATTCCGGTCACACTGAATACCTGCTCCACCACAATACTGCCTGCAAGAATCTCAGCAGCCACCATGGCGATAAAGGTAATGACCGGAATCAGAGCATTCTGAAAAACGTGTATATATAATACTTTCTTCGTACGGTTTCCTTTGCTGTAAGCCGTGCGAACATAGTCTTTTTTCACTTCACTGAGTACAGAATTTCTTAAAAATTTCACGACCATGGCAATCTTTGGAATTGCAATGGCAATGGCCGGAAAGATCAAATATCGGATACATGATCCCAGATTCTCCTGAGGCATGACAAATTTCCCCGGCTGAAAAAATTTAAAAGTCAGTCCAAAAAAGTAGGTTAAAATCATTCCCAGGAAAAAGGCCGGTATCGCCATCGTTACCTGGGTAAACAAATTTATAAAGACATCAATCCACGTGCCTTCCTTTCTGGCTGACACAATTCCCATCGGAATGGAAATCACCAGAATGATAATGAAAGCCATGACGGCCAGAATCGCCGTCACCTGAAGTCGCTGGTTAATAAGTTCACTGACCGGAGTCCCTGCGTACTGATAGGATTCCCCGAAATCACCGCGAACGGCTCCGGAAAGCCAGTCAACATAACGTTCCGGAAGGGATTTATTTAAGCCCATCTCTTCTCTGAGGGCTTCTACCCGCTCCGGCGTGGCATAGGTTCCCAACTTTGCTAAAGCCGGATCTCCCGGAATAACAGAAAAGGCCACGAAAGTAACCACGGATACAAGTAACAAAGTTATAATGAGAGTTGTTATTTTTTTAAGCATGTATTTCATGGTTATTTCGTGCCCTTTCTATTCATTTAAAACGGATAATTCAAATCCGCTGTTCTGTATTTATTCTACAAAATGTACCCCGGACATATCCTGAGCTGCACATGGATAGAATACATAGCCATCCAACTTCTCATTGACTGCCACCAGGTTTGCGGCATCCTGAATATAAACAGATGCGGCATCTTCAGCCAAGATCATCTGACATTTCTTATAAAGTTCAACCTTTTCGTCATCATCAACGGTTGCCAGTGCGGCTGCATAAGTCTCGTCAAACTCCGCATTGCTGTAATTTGTGAAGTTCTTCGGCGCATCGCTTGGATTCTTTTCCAGCCAGCTTCCCGGAGATAATGTTCCGTCAACAGCAACGATGGTTGCCTGGAAGTCACGGCCGGTGTAAACTTCTTCAACCCATGAAGAAAATTCATCCAGCTGAATCGTAGCATTGATGCCGACTTCTTTCAGGCTTTCAACGATGATTTCTGCTGTGCTTTCATGTGGTTTATAATTGTCCGGAACACGGATAACTAAATCAAATCCGTCCGGATATCCGGCTTCTGCCAGAAGCTCTTTTGCTTTCTCAACATCTCTTGTGTAGACAGTTTCTGTCTCTTCGTTATAATATTTGGAGAAAGCCGGAATCATATTCGTTCCAATGAGGTGGCTCTTGCCGCCGAACAACATTTCATTGATCTGGTCCTTATCTACGGCGTAGTTCATCGCCTGACGGACACGAACATCCTGGAATGGCTCAAAGCTGTTATTCAGGAACAAAGCCTGAACATAGTTTACATTACCCTGCAGAATATTGAATCCGCTGGTAAGCGTAGCAACCTGGTCATCGGTCAGGTACTGCCATACATCCAGTGTACCAGCCTGAAGTTCTGTTACCGCCGTATCTGTATCAGCCACGATCTTGAATGTCACTTTATCCAGATATGGCAGTTCCGGATTCCAGTAACCTTCGTAAGCTTCAACAACAAAACTCTGTCCTGGTGTAAAAGAAACGAATTTAAAAGGACCGGTTCCGATCGGCTGAGTCTCAAAGTTTGCTTCATTGCTCTGCGGAAGAATAGCCAGTGTCAGGTTTGCAAGGAATTCGGAATTTCCTTCGGTCAAATTAACCTTTACTGTCTTCTCATCAACGATCTCCACACTGTCCATAATAGAAAATGCGGAGCCTTCACCCTGAATCTCCGCATATCGTTCAATCGAATATTTAACATCTTCCGCGGTGACTGCTGAGCCATCGTGGAATGTGATTCCATCTCTCAATGTGAAAGTATAAACTTTCGCATCTTCTGAAACCTCATACTCGCTTGCAACTGCAGGTACAAGGTCTCCGCTCTTATCCGGCTTTACAAGGCCTTCAAAGACATTGAATAAAACTTCCTTAGTTCCTGCATACACCATTTTGTGTGGGTCAAGACTATCCAGATCCTGTGCAATACCTACGGTAACTTCGCCGCCTTTAACAGCAGTACCCTGGGCTGTGCTTTCAGCTTCTGTGGTCGTTGTTTCCGAAGAGTTCTTACTCTCTGCAGAAGACTCGTCTCCCTTGCCGCCTCCACATGCGCAGAGTGCAGCAGTTACTACAAGTGTCATTACGCTCAAAAGAATCTTGTTTGTTCTTTTTTTCATAATTTTCTCCCTCTCAATAAGTAATTCCTCTCATTATGAAATTGTCACATTCATTCTATACGATTGATAAAAAAAAATCAATGGATTATTGATAAAAAAACAATAAATTATTATACTGATAGTATCCGATTTTGGATAAACTTAACAAAAACAGGAGGAATTATGATGATAAAAACCGATAGCGTTCCAAATCGCTCCGAAATAAGCAGCGAAAACACCTGGGACTTAACACCTTTATACGCAGACCGTACAGCATTTTCCGAAGCTTTTTCTGCAGCGGAATCAAAAATCCCTATTTTGGCCTCTTATCGGGGCAAGATCAGCCAATCTGCCGCGAACCTTTACGCTTATCTGAAAGAAAAGGATGCACAGCTTCTAGTCGTTGACCGGCTCTACAGCTACGCCTTCCAGTATTCGGATCAGGATACGGCAAATACAACTGCCCAGGCCATGAAGAATCAGGCGCTTGGACTGTACACCCGGCTCTTTTCAGCTATCTCCTGGGAATCACCGGAGATTCTCACCCTCACGCAGGAGCTTCTGAATGACTGGTATGCGGAAGAACCAGGCCTTGAAAATTATCGGCATTTTCTCAATGATACCCTGCGCCAAAAAGCTCATACCCTTTCAGCCGGAGAAGAAGAACTTCTTTCTTTAAGCGCTGATATGAGTTACGGTCCACAAACTATTTTCAATATGTTTAATAACGCCGACTTACATTTTCCTGCCATTGATGACGGAAACGGCCACCCAATCGAAGTCACCCACGGCCGTTTTATCACACTCATGGAAAGCCGGAACCGTCAGGTGCGTAAAGATGCTTTTAAAGCTCTCTACCATACCTACGGCGCCTATAAAAATACCCTGGCCGCGGCCTACAGCGCCAATGTAAAAAAAGAACTTTTTTACACCCGGGCACGAAAGTACACTTCCACCATGGAAGCGCATCTTGACAGTTATCACATCCCAACCGCCGTATATACTCAGCTCATTGATACGGTCCATAGCTTCCTGCCGTCTATGTACCGTTATGTGAATCTCCGAAAAAAACTCCTTGGCCTGGATGAACTGCATATGTACGATGTTTATACACCGATCATTGAATATCATTCCCCGGAAATTCCTTTTGAAAAGGCTAAAGACATTGTCCTTGAAGGTCTCGCTCCGTTGGGTGACGACTATTTAGCCCTTCTCCGGGAAGGCTTCGACAATCGCTGGATCGATATTTATGAGAATCAGGGAAAACGCAGCGGCGCCTATTCCACCTGTGTCTACGGCACTCACCCTTACGTCTTACTGAATTACCAGGGAAATCTGGACAATGTTTTCACTCTGGCACATGAGATGGGGCATTCCCTCCACTCCTGCTATACCAATGCCACCCAGACCTATGTCAATTCCAATTACACCATTTTTGTAGCTGAAATTGCCTCCACCTGTAACGAATACCTGCTTATCTCGCATTTACTGGAAAAAGCAGAGAGCAAAGAAGAAAAAGCCTACCTTTTAAACCATCTGCTGGATCAGTTTAAAGGGACCCTTTTCCGCCAGACCATGTTTGCCGAATTTGAAAAAATCACTCACGAAAAGGAAGCGGCCGGGGAAGCTCTGACCTGTGATACACTCTGTGAAATTTATAAAGACCTGAATAAACTCTATTTCGGACCGGACATGGTCATTGACGATGAAATTGCCATGGAATGGGCGAGAATTCCTCATTTTTACACCCCATTCTATGTCTACCAATATGCCACCGGCATTTCGGCCGCCATCGCCTTCGGCCGTCGGATTCTGTCCGGTGAGCCCGGCGCTCTTGCCGACTATAAGCGTTTTTTAAGCGGCGGCTGCTCCATGGACTGCATCGATTTACTGAAATCCTGCGGTGTCGATATGACCACCACCGAACCGACAACGGCAGCTTTACAGGTCTTTGATACATGTCTGGGTGAACTTGAAAATTTGTTTTGATAAATTGTTTGAAAATTTTTCGGATTTTTAAAAAAGTTTGTGGGGTTTTCCCAAAAATAAATTTTTTGTCAATTTTCAATTGACTTTCCGAATTTTGAGAATATAATAAAACACAAGTTAAGACAAAGACGTCTTCAGATGGGAAACCTCATCCGAAGGCGTCTTTTTCTTTTTGCTGAACAGGGATGGTCCGGTTCCGCAGGAAATATCAAGAGGAGGAAAAGCATATGAAAAAATTAGAAATGGTCATCAAACCGGAAAAGCTTGAAAACTTAAAATCAATTCTTGATGATTCTCAGGCAAGTGGTGTCATGATAACCAACATTATGGGTTATGGTAACCAGAAAGGTTTTACCCGGATGTACCGCGGAACAACCTACGCTGTCAACCTGCTTCCAAAGGTAAAGGTTGAAACCGTTGTCGCTGATGATGCCGCCGAGGAAATCATATCCCGGGTAGTCAAAGAAATTACAACCGGTAATTACGGTGATGGAAAAATATTCATTTATGATGTTCTGGATGCCGTTCGTATCCGTACAGGCGAGCGGGGCACAGACGCTCTTTAGAATTTTTGCCCCAAACATGTTGCTTTACGATTGCTTTTATTTTAAAGGAGGCTACCCATTATGGAATATAATTTATTAGATATTGTATGGACAATGATCGCCGCATGTCTCGTCTACTTTATGCAGGCCGGATTCGCTATGGTAGAAACGGGCTTTACCCGGGCAAAAAATGCCGGTAACATCGTTATGAAAAATATGATGGACTTCGTTATCGGTTCCATTGCTTTCTATCTCATCGGTTTTGCTTTAATGTTCGGTCAGGGCAATGGAATCATCGGTTTATCCGGTTTCTTCGATCCTTACAGCCTTGAATCTTCTCTCCAGTCCGGACTTGGTCTGGCGCTTCCGATTGGTGTATTTATGATTTTTCACACTGTATTCTGTGCAACTTCGGCAACAATTGTTTCCGGCGCCATGGCTGAGCGTACAAAGTTCTCCGCCTATCTGGCCTACAGTGCATGTATCAGTATCTTCATCTATCCGATCACCGGGCACTGGATCTGGGGCGGCGGTTGGCTGTCCTCCATCGGTTTCCATGACTTTGCCGGTTCCACAGCCGTACATTCTGTCGGCGGATGGTGTGCTTTGATCGGCGCTGCAATCCTTGGACCTCGTATCGGAAAATATCGTGCAGACGGTAAACCAAATGCCATTCCAGGACATAATCTTCCACTGGGCGCTTTGGGAACATTTATTCTCTGGTTCTGCTGGTTTGGATTCAACTGCGGTTCTACAACCGCTGCTACTCTGGAACTTGGCAATATCGCCATGACAACAAACCTGGCAGCAGCAGCAGCGACCTTAGTTGCTCTCTTCTTCACATGGATTCGTTACGGAAAACCGGATATTTCTATGACAATGAACGGTGCGCTTGCCGGTCTGGTCGGTGTGACTGCCGGCTGTGATATCGTATCTAATTATGGTGCGCTTGCCATCGGTGTCATCTGCGGTTTTGCTGTTGTTCTTGTTATCGAATTTGTTGACCGTATTCTTAAAATTGATGACCCTGTCGGTGCCACCGGCGTTCACTGGGGCTGCGGTATGCTCGGTACGATTCTGACTGGTGTATTTGCAAAATCTTCCGTCCTTGAAGAGTACGGTATGAGCCGTATCCAGTTCATCGGTGTGGAAGTCCTCGGTGTTGTTGCTGTCGGTGTCTTCACAGTCGTTATGGCCTTCATCATCTTTAAAGTCATTGACAAAACCATCGGACTTCGTGTTACCGAACAGGAAGAACTGGATGGCCTTGACGGACACGAACACGGGAGCAGCGCTTACGCAGATTTCCAGATTAAATTATAATTATCTCTAATCCCTTTTAAACTCTATACATACAAAAAGACCTGCAATTTTCTCACCACAGGTCTTTTTGTTTTTGATATCAATTTAAAATCTTCTTCAACAATCCCGGGACAGCCCCTCCCCCAGAAGCAACAACAGAGTCCCCGCAAACACGGCCAGATCGCCCACATTATAAATCACGTTACGGAACTTCTCCGTACCTACATTAAAACGGATATAATCGGTCACCTTACCCGATTTCAATCGCTCATAAGCATTGCTTCCGGCGCCTCCAAGCATCATCGAGAGCCCCAGTTTCTGGAGGCTGTGTCCACGTTTTCCGGCAACCATCATCCAGGCTCCGGCCAGACTTCCAACACCAAATACGGTCATCCCTTTCAAAAGCTCCGGGTTATCGGCCATCGCTCCGAGCATGGCGCCTTTATTGAAATACTTTGTCAGAATCACCTTGTTTCCGACCAGATTTTTCCGGCTGCGTTCCGCCACATTCTCTTTCACATAATCTTTAATGATCAAATCTCCGCCGCAAATGGCTGCTGCAAATCCCAAACATCCCATAGCCATGATTCATCTGCCTCCTCATATTTATCATGTGCAGTATAAACAAATTTTATAATGTAATTCCAAGAAAATCAATAGCGATTCCGGCAGCAACACCGATCACATATAAAATTACAGTAATTTTTAAATTCTCTCTCAGAGAATCATTGGTCCGGTAAAGAACGATCAGACCGACACCGGCGCCGACCAACAGTCCTGACATCATAGCGCCCAAGCTCATGGCCCCGTCTAAATACAGTTGAGTAATCACCACCGACGCCGCACAATTCGGTATAAGCCCCACAATTCCGGATATCAGAGAGCCGATCAGCGGCTGGTTTAAAACGATTTCTGTCAGACTTTCTTCACCGATCCCGGCAATGACTAAATTTAAGATAAAAGAAACAAGAATGATAAAGAAAAAAATCTGAGCCGTATGCACAAAGGCCGATTTTAAAATACCATCCTCACAATGGCAATGATCATGCTCACACATATGGTGAATATCCATTTCCTGTTCCGGTTCTTTTTTCACCATCAAAAATATAACATCCACAAGAAACCCGGCCGCCATACCAATGACCACCTTCATTCCAAGCACAGACAAAATAACTTTTACCGGTACCTGCTGTGAAATGAATACCGGAAGCATCTCATCCGATGTGGAAAGAAAAATGGCAATCAATGTACCGCGGGTAATGACCCGCCCCGCATACAAACTGGCCGCCGCCGCCGAAAAACCGCACTGTGGAAAAATGCCGGCAATACTTCCGATAAGAGGGCCGAATCTTCCAGAGGCCTGAACCACCCGCCGGGTACCGGCGCTCATCTTATGCTCAATATATTCCATAACAATGTAAGTTACAAATAAAAAAGGTAAAAGGCGGATACCGTCCATTAGCGTATCCAGAATAATATCGTACATTGCAAACCTCTTTTCCTGTCTGTCGATAGTAACTTTTTTATATTATCCTATGGATATTGCCTTTGTCAAGTATCCGCCTTTGTTTTTAATATGTTATTTTGTCAAAACCATCATGATCTTATTGCTCCGTTCAATAAATGCGGTCATGGCCGAAGCTTCCAGCGGTTTATGACTGAGTAAAGCCAGATCATAGAGCTGCTGGCAGATCATATCCGTATATTCACCATCTGTATGCTCCAGCACGTACTGTACCAACGTATTGTTGGCATTCAGAATCAGTGTTTCACCCTCATTACCAAACATGCTCATATCTGTCATACCATACATCTTCATCATATCCTGCATCCGGCGGCTCTCTTCATTTAAAGTAATCATAGAGGAAGTCTCTGCGTTCTTCAACTTCTCTACCTTGACCTGGATATTATCCCGTCCGAGAGCCTTCTTAAAGATATCGGTCAATGTCTTTGTATTTTCCTCCAGGACTTTGCCGTCTTCCTCATTGACCTCTTCTTTGAAAATATCTGCCAGGTCCGTATCGATGCGATGGAATTTTACATTTTCCTCATCCTGTTCCAGAACGCTGATGAATGGCTGGTCAATGGCATGTTTCAGAATGACCGCATCCATCTCCTGCTCCTTAAACATGTTGATATACTGTCCCTGCTGAACTTCATCCGTCACATAGAATACCTGGTTCTCATGTTTTTCTTTGGCAGCTTCCAGATAATCCTTCAAAGTCAGATATTTGCTTTCCAGGTTCTTATAAAGGATATAATCTTTCATCTTGCCTTTGAACTTTTCATCTTTAATATAGCCATATTTAATGAAAGGACTGATATCATCCCAGTATTTTTCATAATTTTCCCGGTCGGTCTTGCACATACCGGAGAGCTTGTCCGCCACTTTCTTCGTAATATAATCGGAAATCTTCTGAACAAAACCGTCATTCTGAAGAGCCGAACGCGAAACATTCAGAGGAAGATCCGGACAGTCGATAACGCCCTTTAAGAGCATAAGAAATTCCGGAATGACTTCTTTAATATTATCCGCGATAAATACCTGGTTATTATACAGCTTAATCGTTCCCTCAACAGCCTCATATTCCAAATTCAGTTTTGGGAAATAGAGAATACCCTTTAAATTAAACGGATAATCCATATTCAGATGAATCCAGAACAATGGCTCTTTATAATCATTAAATACTTTCCGGTAGAAAGCCTTATACTCCTCTTCCGTACACTCATTCGGATGCTTTGCCCAGAGCGGATGAATATCATTGATCAGGAATGGACGACGATGAATCTTTGCCATCTTTTGCTCCGGTGTGATCTCAACCGTTTCCTTTGTCCCGTCCTCATTCTCTTTTTCCTCTGTTTTGGCCGGTTCCGTATAATATTCAATAACTTTGTCTGTGTCAAGAATATCTTCTTCTTTTACGTTCTGAGTTTCCGGTTCACCGCCTTCTTTGGAAATATAAATTTCCACCGGCATGAAAGCACAGTATTTATCCAGAACTTCTCTGGCCCGATATTCATTAGCGAATTCCAGGCTGTCTTCATTCAGATACAGTGTGATCTCTGTACCGCGGGTTTCTTTGTCCCCTTTAGTCATAGCGTATTCTGAATCGCCGTCACATTCCCAGTAAACCGGTTCGGCATCCTCTTTGTAGGAACGTGTCTGAATCGTTACACGATCCGCAACCATAAAGGCCGAATAGAATCCCAGGCCAAAATGTCCGATGATCTGGTCTTCATTCGTCTTATCCTTATATTTTTCCAGGAAATCCGTAGCACCGGAAAAAGCAATCTGGGTAATATATTCTTTCACTTCATCGGCTGTCATACCGATACCATTATCCCGTACGATCATTGTCTTATCTTCTGAATTAACGATAACTTCAACTTTCAGCTTTTCATCCTCGGCAATTGTACATTCACCCATCATCTCCAGCTTTTTCAGCTTTGTGATTGCATCACAGCCATTGGAAACTAATTCTCTGACAAAAATATCATGATCGGAATATAACCATTTCTTTATGATTGGAAATAAATTTTCACTGTTAATGGATAAACTTCCCTGTTCCTTTATTGTCTCTGCCATTAAAATCACTCCTTAAAAATTATAAACTAATTTTTTATCTGAAACATATTGTAATACCAGTTTATCCGATTGTCAACAAAAAATTAGCACTCACTTTAAGCGAGTGCTAATTTTCTTGTTTACATCTGCTCCACCGTTATATGATTCTGTTTAAAATACTGACAGACTGTATCATCCCAACACTGTTCCAGTGTTTTATCCATCACAAAGGTCTTATAAGAAACGCCGGAGGTACACACCAGTTTCTCATGGTCATAAGTAATATTCATAAACAAGCCGCCCATATCCTCCGGATTCACCGGAAGGTGATGCCTCTCCAGAAGCCACCGGGTATTCTCATCCGAAAGCTGAAATACGAGTTTAAAACGGACCGGAAGCTTATGCCCTTTGATCAATTGAAAAGCAAAGGGCTTCACCTCAGACCAAAGACACAGTTTCCGTCCCGCCAAAGCTTCCCACTCCTCCGAATCGAAATAAGGGCGGTTTAAATAACCGCCCAAATGAAATTCTGTGAATGTCTGAATCTCTCCGTCCCGCAGATAGAACTTATCAAACATCGTCCCGGTAAGAATTCCCGCCATGAAATTTTTAATATCCAAAACGGATAATCCAATCATGCGCTACCACTCCATATTATACATTAATCTCTGCCATCATACCGAGAACCTCTTTATTCTCATCCAGAATCGGCTGAATGACCTCATTCAAAAATTCTGTTACCTGTTCCGGCGCACGTCCGACAAAGTTTCTCGGATTCATAATGGACTGTAACTCTTCCATCGTCGTTCCGAAAGCCGGGTCAGCTGCAATACGCTCCAACAGGTCATTTGGCTTTCCTTCGACTTTGACCATACGTCCTGCTTCCATAGAATGGGTACGAATACGTTCGTGAAGTTCCTGACGGTCCCCGCCGCGTTTTACTGCATCCATCATGATATTTTCAGTTGCCATAAATGGCAGTTCACTCATCAGACGCTGTTCGATCACCTTTGGATAGACAACAAGGCCGTCAACCACATTCATATACAGGTCCAGCACACCGTCAATAGCCAGAAATGCTTCCGGCACACTGAGCCGTTTGTTGGCCGAATCATCCAGTGTTCTCTCAAACCACTGAGTTGCTGCTGTGATCGCCGGATTCAATACGTCGATCATCACATATCTGGAAAGAGATGCAATACGTTCACTGCGCATCGGATTCCGTTTATAGGCCATTGCTGAAGAACCAATCTGACTCTTTTCAAACGGCTCCTCAATCTCTTTCAAATGCTGAAGGAGACGAATATCATTAGAGAACTTATGCGCACTCTGGGCAATGCTGGCAACAACATTCAGCACGCGGGTATCCAGTTTTCTTGAATAGGTCTGACCCGATACCGGATAGCAGGCGTCAAAGCCCATTTTCTGTGCAATGCGGCGGTCCGCTTCTTTACATTTATCATGATCTCCGTCAAATAATTCCAGAAAGCTGGCCTGAGTTCCGGTAGTACCTTTGGAACCAAGCAGTTTTAACTGGGAAATCATATAATCCACATCGGATAAATCCATGACCAGATCATTTAACCAGAGACTGGCACGTTTTCCAACGGTCGTCGGCTGTGCCGGCTGGAAATGGGTAAATGCCAGTGTCGGAAGCTCTTTATAGGTATCTGCAAATTTTGCCAGCTCACTGATCACATTCAAAAGCTTTTTGCGGACTAGATACAATGCTTCACGCATAATGATCACATCCGTATTATCACCTACATAACAAGAGGTCGCTCCCAGATGGATGATACCCTTTGCTGTCGGACACTGCTGTCCATAGGCATACACATGAGACATAACATCGTGACGTACTTCTTTTTCTCTGGCCTTTGCCACATCATAATTAATATCATCCTTTGCCGCCTTTAACTCAGCAATCTGTTCCTCCGTAATCGGCAGGCCAAGCTCTGCTTCTGTTTCAGCCAGGGCAATCCACAATTTTCTCCATGTCTTGAATTTCATATCCGGAGAAAAGATATACTGCATCTCTTTGCTTGCATATCTTTCCGATAACGGACTGTGGTATCTATCATTCATGTTTTATCCTCCTAAATTAAAATTCCATATCCCCGCGAATATCCCGGGTCGGCGGTGCCAACGGATAATCCCCGTTAAAGCAGGCCTGACAATATTCCAGACCTTCCACCATCTCACCCATGCGGTCCAGATCCAAATAGCCAAGGGAATCCGCTCCCATCATCTCACCAATCTCTTCCACCGTATAATGATTGGCAATGAGCTGATCTCTATTTGGAATATCCGTACCAAAATAGCACGGATATTTAAACGGCGGTGAACTGATTCTGACATGAACCTCCGTTGCCCCTGCATTCTTAAGCATCTGGACAATATTGCCGCTGGTCGTTCCGCGGACGATTGAATCATCAATCATAATAATACGCTTTCCCTTTACCGCATCTTTTAAAACATTCAGCTTGATCTTAACACTCTGCTCTCTCATGCTCTGTTTCGGTTTAATAAAGGTTCTGCCAACATAATTATTTTTTACAAAAGCCCGGCCATACGGAATTCCCGATTCCAGGGCATATCCCATAGCCGCATCATTACCCGATTCCGGCACACCAACCACCAGATCTGCTTCCACCGGATGGGTCTGGGCCAAAATCTTTCCGGCCATGATTCGGGAATTAAACACACTGACCCCATCGATGACACTGTCCGGGCGGGCAAAATAAATATATTCAAAAATACATCGGCCGGATTTCTCAGCCAGATTACAATAGCGCCGATCCGATGCCAGACCTTCTTCATTAATGACAATAATCTCTCCCGGTTCTACATCCCGGATAAATTCCGCACCGACCGTGTCAAGTGCACAGGTTTCCGATGCTACCACCCATGTATCGTCTCTTTTTCCAATACAGAGTGGTTTAAAGCCATACGGATCCCGGGCTGCGATCAATTTCCGCGGACTCATGACGAGAAGGGAATAGGCCCCCTGAATATATGGCATTGCTCTGAAGACCGCTTCCTCAACAGAAGGGCAGTGCACCCGCTCCCTGGCCACCAGATAAGCAATCACTTCGGAGTCAATCGTTGTCTGGAAGATGGCGCCATTCTTTTCCAGTTCCTCACGTAGATCCACTGCATTGACCAGATTGCCATTATGGGCAATGGCGAGCTGTCCTTTGACATATTTGGTCACCAATGGCTGAGCATTGGCGCGTACACTGCTGCCTGCTGTCGAATACCGGACATGACCGATGGCAATATCTCCATGAAGTTTATCCAGATTTTCCGGCGTAAATACCTCATTGACCAGTCCCATATCCTTATAATATCGTATATCTCTGTTTTCACTTACCGCAATGCCGCAGCTTTCCTGACCACGGTGCTGTAATGAAAACAATCCATAATAAATCCAGGAAGCAATATCCCCGCCCTTTGTGTTATAAGCACCAAAGACACCACATTCCTCATGGAGTTCTTCTTTTATCTGACAGGAGTCTTTCTGCTTGATCATAATTATAATCCCAGTCTTCTGTAAACTTCTTCGTAAGCTTCTTCTACCCGTCCCAAATCTCTTCTGAAACGGTCTTTATCCAGTTTCTCATGGGTTTCCGAATCCCAGAAGCGGCATGTATCCGGCGAAATCTCATCCGCAAGGATGATCTCACCTTTATAACGTCCAAACTCTACCTTAAAATCAATCAAGTCAATATTCTTTTCAGCAAAATAAGCCACAAGAATTTCATTGATCTTAAATACAAGTTCTGTAATACGATCAATTTCTTCCCGTGTAGCCGCACCAATGGCAATCGCATAGTAATCATTGATCATCGGATCGCCCAACGCATCATTTTTATAACTGAATTCCAATGTTGGTGCAAGAAGGCGGAAACCTTCTTCAATTCCAAGCTTTTTAGAAAAACTTCCTGCAGCCACATTACGGACGATAACTTCCAGCGGAACAATTTCTACTTTTTTTACAGCTGTTTCTCTGTCGCTTAATTCCTCTACAAGATGCGTCGGAATGCCTTTTTCTTCAAGCATTTTAAAAATATGGTTGGTCATCCGGTTATTTACAACACCTTTACCGACAATCGTTCCTTTTTTTTCACCGTTAAATGCGGTTGCATCATCTTTATAATCAACAATTAATACGTCTTCTACATCCGTCGTATAAACTTTTTTTGCTTTTCCTTCATACAACATTTCTAATTTCTTCATTTGAATCTGACCTCTTTCTTCCATATGCTTTTCCGGTTGTTATATCCGCCCTTATTCTATCGCAATATTTTTTTTAAATCAATAGATTCCCCATTAAAATTACTTATAAAAAATCGCGGCATCACTTATAAAGACAAGGCAACATCCAGAATCATCATAATCAAAAACCCCGCCATGCTTCCTATGGTTCCCCTGTGGGACCGTCCCGAATCATTGGCTTCCGGAATCAATTCTTCCACAACGACATAAATCATGGCTCCTGCCGCAAAGGATAAAAGCCAGGGCATCGCCGGCCGGATAAAACCAGACACCAGTACGACCATCATCCCGAACATCGGTTCCACAGCCGCAGATAAAACCCCATAAAGAAAGGCTTTCTTTGCCGACATTCCTTCCTGTCTCAGCGGTAAAGAGACTGCTGCACCTTCGGGAAAATTCTGGACACCAATCCCCAGAGCCAGAGCAAAGGCAGCCGCGTATAATTCTCTCTGGTCTATATTCTGGGCTGCCAGAGCAAAGGCCAGACCAACAGCCATCCCTTCCGGAATATTATGGAGTGTCACTGCAAATACCAGTAAATTCGCCCGATTCGTCCAATTTGTACATTTTGCAAAAATGCCATCCACTATCAAAAGAAACAGGCCGCCGAAAAGGAAGCCGAGGGCGGCCGGAACCCACGGCAAGCCCCCCAATGCCTCAGCCTGCTCAATGGCCGGAATAATCAGCGACCATATGGAAGCGGCAATCATAATTCCCGAAGCGAACCCGAGAAAAATTTTCTGGAGTCCCTCATTTACCTGTTTTCGAAACAAAAATACGGTTGCCGCACCGGACACCGTCATCAAAAATGCAAATCCGGTTCCCAGGGCGGCCCAAATCAAAGATTGTATCATGGTCTCCCACCTTTTTATTTAAATTTTCCACGAACAGCCAAACTCTGCCTGCTTATATTTATGATATGGAAAATTTAATATCCGGTGAGAAGGTTCCTGCATCAATAATTTCTCAGAGCCGATATAGTCGCTTCCACCTCATCCATTGTGTTAAAATTTGAAAAGCTGAATCTCACGATTCCCTGTGCTTCCGTTCCAAATCTCCGATGCATCAATGGCGCACAGTGGCCTCCCGGACGCGTACATATCTCATATTCCCGGGCCAGCCAGTCACTCACTTCCGCCGAATCCTCATCTCCAAGATTCAGTGCGACAATGGGAGCTCTCTCCATCACTGAATAGTCTCCGTAAAATCGAATACCAGGAATATCCTGCGCCCTTTGATAGAACTCACGGGCTAAATTCTGCTCCTTTATTCGAAGCGTGTCCATTCCCTGTTCCTGAATAAAAGCTATCGCGGCCTTTAAGCCCGAAATTCCATGACCATTTAATGTCCCTGCCTCCAATGCTTCCGGCATTTGAAGTGGATGAATCTTGTCAAATGTCTTTATGCCGCTGCCTCCGGTGACCAAAGGACGGACCTGAAGTCCTTTGCGCACACAGAGGCCGCCGGTCCCCTGGGGTCCCATAAGGCTCTTATGTCCGGTAAAGCATAAAACATCCACAAAATCTTCCTGCATATCTATAGGAAATATTCCCGCTGTCTGGGAGGCATCCACCACAAAAAGAGTGCCTGCCTCCCGGCACCATCCACCGATTTTCCGAATGTCGTTGATATTTCCCGTCAAATTCGACGCATGTGTACAGAATACGGCCCTGGCCCCGAAATCAATTGCCTGTCTCATAGCCGCCATATCCAAACGTCCCAGATCATCCGTTCCGACAATTTCCAGACAGATTCCCTGCCGTTCCATTTCATACAAAGGACGGAGCACGCTGTTATGCTCCATCACCGTGGTAACAACCCGATCGCCCGGTGTCAGTATGCCTTTGACGACCATATTCAGACTTTCTGTGGAATTCGCCGTAAAAACGACCTGCTCCGGGCCATCCCCATGGAACAGATTCGACAGCATCTGACGGGTTTCAAAGATCATCCTGGCCCCTGTCAGCGCCGCCGTATGTGTACCCCGGGAAGAATTTCCCAGAGTTGTCAGCGCCCGGCACACTGCTTCGACCACCTGAGCCGGCCTGTACAGGCTGGTTGCTGCGCTATCCAGATAAATCATCCCATCTCCCCCAAACGTTTCTTATGGACGAATAATCTTTTTAGCCTGCAGGAGACTTTCTGTAATATCATACATATTCGTCACACTGCCGACCCGAAGCTTGTCCTCCAAATGATAGTGATTCAGACATGTACCGCATGTCAAAATTTCTGCCCCCTGAGCTTCCAGTTCCTTCAAATCCTCCAGGGAATCTGAACCTTCACAGGAAAGAAATGCGCCACTGTTATACATCAGCACCTTCTCAGGGAGCTGTTCCTGATGACTGACCGCATAGATAAAACCTTTCATGAGAAGTTTTCCCAGGACCTCATCTCCTGAACCCATCTGATCCGAAGAAAGAACGATCACCAGACCGTTGGATTTTCCGTCCGGTGTACAGGCAATCATCTCCGGTTTCTCTTCCGGTACGGAGACTGAAATCTGCTCCTTTGCTCCAGCTTCAATAACAACAGAAAATTCCCGTTCACCCTTCTTTTCAGCCGCCGATTTTAATTGTTTATGTTTCGCCATTTTTGTCAGATTCTGAACTGCGATTTCATTGTCCACGATCACCTCGATCATTTCTCCCGGTGCTGCCTCTGCCAATGCCTGTTTTGCTTCAATGACCGGCATCGGACACTGCTTTCCACGTTCATCTAATTTTCTCATTTCCATCCACCCCTATCCTCTTACAATAACTGTTTTTTCTTTTCTGGCTGTCACCTGACCTACAATATTACACGGCAATCCAAGTTTTTTCAGCTCTTCAAGTGCCGCCGCTCCATCCTCCGGCGGCATACTTACCAACAGACCACCGGATGTCTGGGCATCAAACAGGATTTCCTCCATCGCAAAACTGCAGTCGACAAATGCTATCTGACTTTCCACATGATTCCGATTTCTCTGACCTGCAGCCGTCAGGTAAAACTCCTCCACATACTCGGGACACTCCGGTATATACGGAATAGCCGAAGCATCAATACAGGCGCTGTACTGATCTGTCAGCATTTCACACAGATGCACGAGAAAACCAAATCCGGTCACATCCGTACACCCATGCACCTGATACTTTTTCATAATTTCCGAGGCATACTTATTCAGTGCAGTCATAGACTTTACAGCCAGCGCCATGGCGCTTTTTGAAGCTTCCCCGAGACGATTTGCCGTACAGACAATCCCTGTCCCCAAAGGCTTTGTCAGCAGAAGCACATCCCCTTCTTCACAACGGTTGTTTGCAAAAATCTTCTCTGGATGAATGACTCCTGTGACGGACAGGCCGTATTTTACATCCGCATCTGCAATCGAATGGCCGCCGGCCAGAACACCGCCAGCCTCCCTGACCTTCTCGCTTCCTCCCAATAAAATCTGTCCGAGAACATTCAAATCCATGGTTTCAGGAAAACAGACAATATTCAACGCCGTTTTTACCTCACCGCCCATCGCATAAACATCGCTCAGCGCATTGGCTGCTGCTATCTGTCCGAAAATGTACGGATCATCCACCATTGGCGGAAAAAAATCCAGTGTCTGGACAATTGCCAAATCCTCTGCCAGCTTATACACCGCCGCATCGTCTGAATTTTCATAACCAATCAAAAGATTCGGATCCTCTACTTTAGGTATCTGACTCAGCACCCTGCTCAGAACGTCAGGTCCAAGCTTTGCTGTACAACCTCCGCCTTTACAAAAAACAATCGGTTCCTGTTCCATCATTCACTCCCCATTCTAAAACATTTTATCTATAGCAAAAGCTCATAAACCCCTTCAACTTCAATTCCTTCCTGAGATATCATTATTTCCAGCGCTGTCTTCGAATCCGGAACCGCTGCCCAGGCCATTCCACATCCGGCAGATATCTGTTTCGGCACCGGAATAAGCCGCCCGTCCAGACCATCCCGTTTACAGCACTGCTCCATCTTAAGAGCCTGAACCGTCGACGGAAATGTAACTACCACTTTCATCCTCTTAACTCTTGGCATAATCATCTACTCCTCTCCGGACTTATCGAAAAAACAAATATACAAAAAGTCCCCTGTTGAGTCCATTGTGATGGCCCTGACAGGGGACAGTCTTGTCTATGATTCTTTTTCTTCCCGATTTTCCCGATATCCGCAGGTTACATCCGCACATACCAGTTTCTGCCCTTTTATCAGCAGTGCATTACCGCACTTTGGACAACTTTTTCCAGAAGGCCTCTGCCATGTCATAAAATCGCACTCCGGATTATTTTCACAACCGTAATATTTACGTCCTTTCTGCGTCTTCCGGATAACAATATCCTTACCGCACTTTGGACAGCTTACGCCTATTTTTTCAAAATATGTTTTTGTATTTTTACACTCAGGGAACCCCGGGCATGCCAGAAACTTTCCGTGAGGTCCATATTTAATGACCATATGACGACCGCACTGGTCACAGATCACATCTGACACTTCATCCTCAATCTTTACCTGTTCCAGTTCCTTTTCGGCAGTCTGAACAGCCTCTTCTAAATCCGGATAGAAGTTGCGGACAACTGTCTTATAATTGACACAGCCCTCTTCAACTTTATCCAAAAGAAATTCCATATTCGCAGTAAAAGAAACATCGACAATACTCGGAAATGCATCTTTCATAATCTGATTTACT
This sequence comes from Frisingicoccus caecimuris, assembly GCF_004340975.1. GTDB lineage: Bacteria > Bacillota > Clostridia > Lachnospirales > Lachnospiraceae > Frisingicoccus > Frisingicoccus caecimuris. The sequence continues at coordinate 156,956 of NZ_SLXA01000003.1, read as the reverse complement.
ACTTCGCCAAGCTCAGTCACATAAAGATTTTTATTCTCCTTCGCCACATAACGACGGGCAATGATGGTCGTGATCGTCGGCGCATAGGTGCTTGGCCGTCCAATTCCCAGTTCCTCCAATGTCTTAACAAGGGAAGCCTCTGTGAAATGTGCCGGTGGCTGAGTAAAATGCTGTTTTCCTTCAAAATCATTGAATGAAAGCTGACTATCCTCCGTTAATTTCTTTAAAAGGACATTGGATTCCGCCTTATCCTCCGTATGCTTATACACCGAAAGAAAACCTTCAAATTTAATCTTTGATGCCGTGACTGTGAAAATATAGTCATTACAATTAATTTTAACATTTGTCGTCCCATAAACTGCATCGGCCATCCGGCTGGCAACAAATCGGCTCCAGATGAGCTGATACAGCCGAAACTGGTCTCTGGACAGGGATTCCTTAATCTTTGTCGGCGTCAGTTCACTATTGGACGGGCGGATCGCCTCATGGGCATCCTGGATCTTCCCGCTGTTTTTACTGTCTTTCATCTGACCGATCACATACTCCGGTCCATAGGCATCGCCGATAAACTGACGCACTGCGGCATCCGCTTCCTCAGAGATACGGGTGGAGTCTGTTCTAAGATAAGTAATCAGACCAACCGTTCCATTTCCTTTAATATCCACGCCTTCATACAGCTGCTGAGCGATACGCATCGTCTTCTGTGTTGAAAAATTCAGCAGCTTAGAAGCCTCCTGCTGCAGGGTACTCGTTGTGAACGGCAATGGCGGTTTCTTTGAACGCTCGCCATTTTTTATATTATATATCTTGTATGGATGACCGTCCAGATCCGCCAGAATTGCCTCTAACTGTTCTTTGGAATGAATCTCCATTTTTTCCTTATCTCTGCCGTAGAATTTGGCTGTCAGGGGCTTTTTCTCCCCCTTAACATCCAGCAGGACATCCAGTGACCAATATTCCTCCGGAATGAAGGAATCGATCTCCTGCTCTCTGTCACAGATAATACGAAGGGCTACGGACTGCACACGACCGGCGCTCAATCCCCGTTTGACCTTCGCCCAGAGCAGCGGGCTGATCTTATATCCCACCATACGGTCCAGTATACGCCGGGCCTGCTGGGCATCTACCAGATCCATATCAATATCTCTGGCCTGTTTGATAGAATTTTTTACAGCTGTCTTTGTAATCTCATTAAATGTAATACGATGTATCTGTTTCTGTTCCAGTTTCAAAGCCTGAGCCAGATGCCAGGAAATTGCTTCTCCCTCCCGGTCCGGGTCAGTTGCAAGATAAACTTTATCCGCTTTTTTTACTTCTTTACGAAGCATGGCAAGAATGTCGCCTTTTCCGCGAATCGTTATATATTTCGGTTCAAAATCGTTTTCAATATCAATTCCCAACTGGCTTTTGGGTAAATCACGTACATGTCCATTTGACGCAACTACCCGATAATTCGATCCAAGGAACTTATTAATGGTTTTGGCTTTCGCAGGAGATTCCACAATAACCAAATATTTAGCCATAATACGCCTCCACTATCTCATCTCTATTGTCAAAACCTTTTTATACACGCCTAAATGCTGCGTATATACAGGTTTTTTCCCATCGGACGTATCCACCCTTCCAGTTCAAGATTGAGCAAAGTCTTCCAGGTTTCCGATAAAGTAAGTCCACACTCTGCTGAAATGGCATCCACATCTTTTGGGCTTAAACTTAAACTAGCATACACCAATTGTTCTGAATTATCAAGTGCAAGTTTTGTTTTTCCATGCCAGCTTTTCAGACCATTCGAGGAAATGTCATAATCCTCCGCAATATCTTCCGGCTTAAAAACAAGCTTGGCCCCGCTCTGAATGAGTTGATGACAGCCCTGGCTTAATGCATCGTTAAAGCGCCCGGGCAGAGCATAAATATTTTTTCCCTGTTCCAGTCCGGCTTCCGCCGTAATAAGGGCGCCGCTTCGCTCCCTTGCTTCAATAACAAAAATTCCGTCAGCCAATCCACTGATAATCCGGTTACGCATCGGAAAACGCCAGGGCTCCGGCTTCACATCCAAACCATATTCACTTAAAATTCCACCCCGAACCTTCATCTGTTCAAAAAGACTGTAATTTTCCCTCGGATAACAAATATTCAATCCACATCCGAGTATGCCCCACGTCTGTCCCGCTTCGAAAACATTCTCCGGTAAACTCCGGCTGTTCTCTAATACCCCCCGGTGAGCTTCTCCATCCACGCCCCGGGCCAATCCACTGATAACATCGATTCCCATTTCCGCAAGCGCCCCGGCAAAGTATCTGGCGGAAGCCAGACCATATCCACTGGCTTCTCTCGCTCCCACGACAGCAATCATCGGCCGCTTTTTTTCAGGAAGATGACCATAGTAAAACAGCCCGGCCGGTGCGTCATAAATATGTCTGAGCTTTTCCGGATATTCCCTGTCTATACGACATACAAAATGACCGCCTGATTTTTCAAGCCGGGACATATCCCGCCGCAGCAGTGTTTCATCCTTTTCCACACACTGCTCAAGCCGTTTTCGGATGTTCTCACTTAAGCCCTTAACCTCCGTATATTGTGAGTTTCTTCCATAATAAATATTCTTCGCTGTTTTAAAATATCCCAATAGTTTGTCAATAGAACGAACACCAAGCCACGGACGGCTGCACATCCAAAACCAACATTCTCTTTCCGTCAGCCCCATAGGCCACCTCCATAGGTTTCATCAGGCAGTCGATACCCAACAGCTTCTGCCACATGCTCCATCTGAATTTTGGGGCTTCCTTCCATGTCACTGATGGTCCTGGCCACTTTAAGAATCTTCTGATAAGTTCTGGCAGATAAATGAAATTTTTCATATGCCTTTTCCAAAAAGCGCTGTGTCTCCTTGTCCAGGCCACAATATTTTTCCAGCATCTGTCCTTCCATTTCGCTGTTATATCGGATATTTTCTCCGGAAAATCTTTCCTTCTGTATCTGTCCGGCCCGTTCTATCTTCACCTGCATTTGGCGACTATCCATGCCGGAACCTTCGTCGGTCATATGACGATAATCCACACGGCGAATATATACACACAAATCCAAACGTTCCAGCACTGGTCCACTGATCTTCGCCATATATTTCTGAATTTGGCTCGATGTACAGCGACAGCGCTTTCTGTCCGGATAATATCCACAGGGGCAGGGGTTCATGGCCGCTACCACCAGGGGCTTTGCCGGAAAACAAAAATCTCCCCGTACCCGATGAACAAAGACCTCCCCGGATTCCAACGGCTGACGCAAAGATTCCACTGCACTTCTTGAAAACTCGGCAAATTCATCCAGAAATAAAATACCTCCATGAGCAAGACTGATTTCCCCCGGAGTCGGAGTTGCTCCACCCCCAACGAGCGCTTTGTCAGATAGCGAATGATGAGGTCTCCGAAAAGGGCGGCAGGTCATCAATCCACTTCCCGGTTTCAGTTGTCCCGCTGCGCTGTGAATCTTTGTCACCATCATCTGTTCTTCAAACGCCATCTCCGGCAGGATATAGGGAAGACGCTCCGCCATCATTGTCTTTCCACTCCCCGGCGGCCCAATAACAAGTAAATGATGATGCCCGGCCACACAAATCTGCATGCATCGTTTCGCCGTCTCTTGCCCGCGGATATCCCCAAAATCCATCGGATATTTTCTCTCTTTTTCATTTTTTTCCGACGTCGGAACCAATATTTGAGATAGTTTTCTTTTCCCCTGGAGATGATCAATGACTTCCGAAAAAGTTCTGGCGCCAAAGACCCGCATTTCAGATACAATCGCCGCCTCTTCGGCATTTTCCACTGAAACAAAACAATTACTGAACCCCTCTTTTACAGCCTGGCTGACCATCGAAAGAATCCCTTTGACCGGAACAAGTGTACCATTTAAGCCCAGTTCACCAATAAATATACTGTTTTCAAGAAATTCTGGAGAAACATGCTCAATGCAGCATAGAAGCGCCACAGCAACAGGCAGATCAAAACCGGTTCCTGACTTTCGAAAATCGGCAGGCGCCAGATTAATCAGATAGCGCTTGGGAGGCAGTGAAAAACCTGAATTCCGCATGGCGGTACAGATCCGCGCACCAGACTCACGAACTTCCGAAGACAGTTCCCCTACAATCTGAAATGCCGGAAGACCGTTGCTCATGTCCGCTTCTACCCGGACAATGCATCCTTCAATACCCAAACAAAGCGCACTATAGACTTTACAAAACATAAATCCCTGACCTTTCTCTCGAAAGGCAATACCTGATTCTACTTTATCAATTTGTACGCCATTCTTCAACTATAAAGCATCTTCCTTTTTTTACATTTTTCATCTCATATTTGACGCTGCCGCTCCCGCCAGATATAATAAAACCAGGCCGCATACGGCCGAAGGGAAAGGAGTCATTACGATGAAAGCAGTTATACAGAGAGTCAGCCGGGGCAAAGTAACGATCGACGGACAGATTCACGGAGAAATCGGCAGAGGATTTGTTATCCTTCTTGGTGTAGCCAAAGATGACACCACAGAAGATATGGACTATCTGATCAAAAAAATTTCCGGACTTCGTATATTTGAAGATACCGAAGGAAAGATGAATCTTTCCTTAAGAGATGTCGACGGCCAACTTTTGATCATCTCCCAATTCACATTATTTGCAAATACAAAGAAGGGAAATCGGCCAAGTTTTATTGATGCCGGTCTTCCTGAGCCTTCCAAAGCTTTTTATCTGGATTTTATAAAAGCCTTCCGAAATCTGGGATTCACCGTAGCCGAAGGTGAATTTGGCGCAAACATGGCTGTCGAGCTGGTCAATGACGGACCTGTGACGATTATCATTGATTCGAAAAATAAATAGCAGAAAACAGGCGGAATCCCTCAAAAAAGGATCCCGCCTGCATAAATTCTTATTTTAAAATTTTTTTAATCTCATCCATAAAGGTGTTCACATCTTTAAATTCACGGTACACAGAAGCAAAACGGACATAAGCTACTGCATCCAGATCCTTCAGCCGATTCATAACAACCTCACCAATATCCTGAGCCGGAATTTCCCGCTCTTCCCGATTAAAAATTTCTGTTTCAATCTCATCAACCAGTTTATTGATCTGATCCGCCGAAATCGGCCGTTTATGGCAGGAGCGGATGATACCTGAAGCAATCTTCTGCCTGTCATAAGGCTCCCGGTTGTTATCCTTTTTAATGACAATCAAAGGAATCGTTTCAACTTTTTCATAGGTTGTAAACCTTTTCTGGCAGGCATTACATTGTCTGCGCCGACGTATGGAATTTCCATCTTCCGCCGGACGAGAGTCAATAACTTTTGAATCTGCCTCCCCACAAAATGGACACTTCATCTTTTTACCCTCCTCAATAAATTCATTATAATCGAGGAAATAAAGGTGGTCAATAAAAAAATCCCTTTGAATGTCGTTTTGTCGGTCTTTATATCAGAAGGTCTTTTGTAATCATTGTACAGACTTTCGTCAGATTTTGTGAAATAGTTTTTAAAATATAGCTGCTATATCCTACGTGCGTCCAAAACTGTTCGGATATCAAAGTTTCAAAAACTCCAGAATATTTAAGAAAAAATCTAACCTGCTTTTTCGGGAACTTCTATTACAGACATTTTTTCAAACGCCCATAGCTTCAAAAATGTCTGATTTTATCCCCGAAAAAGCAGGTTGTTTTTTTACAAATATTCTGGAACATTTTTACCATTTGATATCCGAACAGTTGCGTTCGCGTAGGATATAGCAAATAAGCATTTTTAAACTATTTCACAAAATCTCGAAAGCTGGCACGTATTACAAAAGACCTTCTGATATATTTCCGATAAAGCGGCATTCAAAAGCATTATTTTTGTCCGCTTTTATTGTTCTTTTTTATCCTTCGCAATGGCGCATGATCTCCTCCATGCAAACGTCCACCAGAATGATATCCGCACCAATCTGCCGGACGCATTTCCAGCCAATTACATATTCTGTGTCCCTGCCCAGAAGACCGCACCATTTTCCCTGACCGGGAATGATCAGCTGACAAATGTTTCCCGTCTTGGGATCAAATTCCACATCCACCACAAAACCAATGCGCTGACAATCCCGAACATTAATGACTTCTTTCTGGCGAAGTTCGCAAATACGCATGCTGCACCCCATAAAATACTTCTTAATTTTATGTTATGCGCCACTTTCCGTCCGGTGACCACCGGATTTGCTTTTACTTTTTATTGGGTAACATCTGCATAAACTGCCTCGGTAAAATCTTTTAATTCTTCCGGATGAATAATAATCTGCATTCCCCGGACACCGCCGCTGACAGCGATCTCGTCATAAAGCATGGCCGTTTCATCAATCCATGTCGGGTATTTTTTCTTCATACCAATAGGCGAACAGCCGCCGCGTATATAACCGGTCAAGCCAAGCAATTCTTTGACATGGGTCATTTCAATTTTTTTATCTCCGGCCGCTTTCGCTGCCTTTTTCAAATCCAGCTCCATAGTTACCGGAACACAAAAAACCATGATGCCCTGCTTATCCCCACGAACAACAAGGGTTTTGAAAATCTGGTCCGCCGGAAGGCTGACCTGGGAAGCCACGTGCTCTCCGCTCAAATGTTCTTCATCAAATTCATAGGTTTCTATCCGAAAAGCTATGCCTGCCTGCTCTAAAAGCCGCATGGCATTCGTTTTATTGATATCGGCATCTTTCTTTTTTGCCATTCTGATCGCTCCTTACTTTCCTTTTTCTTGCAATACGGAGTAAATTATACTATAATTTTTCTCATAATTCCAGTGAGGTGTATGAAAATGCAATTCAGACCATGTATCGATATACATAATGGCAAAGTGAAACAGATTGTCGGCGGCAGTTTAAAGGATGCAGGCAACCAGGCTAAAGAAAATTTTGTGTCGGAACAGGATGCGGCCTGGTATGCCAGCCAATACAGGAAAGATGGGATCCACGGCGGTCATATCATTTTGCTGAACCCGGAATCTTCGGAATACTATGAGGCAGATGTGGCTCAGGCCCTCGGCGCCCTGACAGCCTATCCGGGCGGACTTCAGATTGGAGGCGGTATTCATCCCGGAAATGCCCGCCGTTTCCTGGATGCAGGAGCTTCCCATGTCATTGTAACTTCTTATGTCTTTAAGGATGGTAAAATCCATTTTGACCGTTTGAAGGATCTGGCGGGACTGATCGGCAACGAACATCTTGTTCTCGATTTAAGCTGCCGAAAAAAGGACAACGACTATTATATTGTCACTGACCGTTGGCAAAAGTTTACATCTGTGAAAATGAACCTGGAAACTATGGAAATGCTGTCCCCATACTGTGATGAATTTTTAATTCACGCTGTCGATGTGGAAGGCAAGGCCTCCGGTATTGAAAAGCCATTGGCAGAGCTCCTCGGCAGCTTTACTGCCCGTCCGGTCACCTATGCAGGCGGAGTGGGTTCTTTTGAGGACCTTCGCATATTAAAAGAACTGGGACAGAACCATATCAATGTGACCATCGGCAGCGCGCTGGATTTGTTCGGCGGTCCGATTCCCTATGAAACTGTCAAATATCTTGGAACAGAAAACGAGGTGGCATTATGATTGATATCAAAGATGTTATGCCCATTTCCTTTTTAAAAAAGGAACCCTTTACCGGCAGCTATCAGGGAATGCGATACCGAATGGAAAAATCAGAAATCCCTCTTGCTGAGAATTCAGAAGAGAAAAAAATCGTCTTAAAAATCTGTATATGGCCTCAGCCCTTTTGTTTTGACAAAACCGACGAGACAAAAAAGACGTGGGAAACCTTCGAATTTTCGCCGGAAGGACTGACCCAGGCCGTCAACTGGCTGAATATAAAATATAAAGATGAAAAAGAACGCTGGACACGGGATTAATTTCCTGTCCGGCGTTCTTTATTAAAATATTTTTATTGTTGAAGATAATTTCGCATACTTTTCAGAGCATTTTTTTCAATTCTGGAAATCTGCGCCTGGGATATGGAAAGTTCTGAGGCCACTTCCATCTGAGTTTTTCCCTGATAAAAACGCATTTTGATAATTTTCCGCTCCCTGTCACCAAGCTTATTTATGGCTTCCTGCAAGGCAATATTCTCAACCCAGGCTGCCTCCGTGTTTTTCGGGTCCCTGACCTGGTCCATAATACACAGTTTATCGCCGCCTTCCGTATATACCGGTTCATATAAAGATACGGGACTCTGAATCGCATCCATGGCAAAAACAATATCCTCTTTGCTGATACCAATTTCCCCGGCCACCTCCATGACCGAGGGTTCCCGGTTATTCTTTTTGATAAATGCCTCTCTGGCATAAATTGCTTTATAGGCAGTATCACGGAGAGAGCGGCTCACCCTGATACTGTTATTATCCCGAAGATACCGTCGGATTTCACCAATGATCATCGGTACGGCGTAAGTCGAGAATTTTACTCCCTGGCTCAAGTCAAAATTGTCGATAGCTTTCATCAACCCGATACAGCCAACCTGAAATAAATCATCCGGATTTTCATTGCTGTTGGAAAAACGTTTAATGACACTGAGTACCAGTCGGAGATTTCCCTTGATATATTCTTCCTTTGCCTCCATATCTCCTGCTTTAATACGTAAAAACAAAGCTTCCTTCTCCTCTTCTTTAAGGAGAGGAAGCTTTGACGTATTAACACCGCATATTTCAACCTTACCCTGAGCCATAATAAGAATCCTCCTTACCACACTTGTTTGTCAACTGAAGTACAGTAAAGATTTTTCACATTATGAAATTTTATTATACGGTTTTCTTAAAAATAAAAAAATTATTGGGGCTTGACAAAAAAGAGGTTTTCAACTCATTTTGCTGATTTCTTTTTTTAACCGGTTCATAATTTTTTTCTCCAGACGTGATATATAGGATTGAGAAATGCCGAGCAGATCTGCTACTTCCTTCTGTGTCCGTTCATATCCGTCCTTCGTATTCAGCCCAAAACGCAGCTTGATGATCGTCTGCTCTCTTGGAGACAGCTTATCAATTGCTTTATTTAAAAGCATACGGTCAACTTCTCCCTCAATGCCTTTATAAATAACATCCTCTTCTGTGCCAAGAATATCTGACAAAAGAAGTTCATTGCCATCCCAGTCGACATTCAGCGGCTCGTCAATGGACACTTCCATGCGCGTCTTATTATTCCTCCGCAAATACATTAATATTTCATTTTCAATACAACGCGACGCATAAGTCGCCAGCTTAATATTTTTTTCCGGATTAAATGAATTAATCGCTTTGATCAGTCCAATTGTTCCTATAGATATTAAATCTTCCACGCCGATTCCCGTATTGTCAAATTTTCTGGCAATGTATACAACCAGTCTCAGATTGTGTTCAATCAGTACTGCCCGGCCATCCTTTTCCTTTTCCGTTCCAAGCATTCCTATAGCTTCCGCCTCAGCTTCATTTTCCAATGGCACCGGCAATACATCTGCGCCTCCGATATAAAAAATATCTCCACCACTTTGACGAATCATCTTCTGAGGATTCCGACGCGCCGCGTATCGGAATTTTCCCGGTAATGCTGCACTACATATCATAACTTGCTCCTTCCGCACACATTACTTTTTCAGAATATCCGGATGCACAATAGCACTAAATTCCCCACTTTGGCTAAGTTTTCCTTTATAAATGCCAACAATGCACCCACTCTGCTCATATTTTCGTCCCTGATTTTGAAAAATCAGCTTATCCACCGTAACTCCCAGTAGCACTCCATGTTTTTTCCCAATGGAGTGATACGGAATCGCCCGAATTCCCGGAATAACCGTTCCATTCTTCAGGCAGGTCTTTAGACGTCCATATTCCACCAGACAAACCGGTTTGCCGGTCAGCGGTTCATATAAACAATTTCCCGTATCTAAAAGCGCTTTGATGGTCACAATACGTCCGTTCAGATGTATTTGTAGATTTCCACTGCAATTTTTTAATCGATATTCTCTTGTAAAATGGGTGTGGTAGAAAATGATTGGGCACAAACTTCCGATCAGAAAGAAGCACCCGCATAAAAGAATCTGGTGGTGAACAGATTTTATCGGATGAGAATGTGAGAAAGAAAACTTTATTCTATTTGACAAGCGGTTAATAACGGGTTCAAATCACCTCCTGAAAATGATTGATCCTATTATAACGCAAAGGAGAAAAATATTTTGTCAAACGGTTGTCCCGGTTCCATAAAATGTTTCCGCCGCTTTCTACAAAACGTGCAAAAAAGAAAACAAAAAAGTGTTCTTTTCCAAACCTTGAAACGGTTTTTCAAAGAACACTTTTTTGTTATTAATGAAGTCCGGTCGTGTCGCCAGAAATGCAAAACGAATCTCCATCATTTTGGTGATTTTCGCAGTGCTTACCTATATAGACCGACGTGAATAAGAAAAAGCATCCCGCAACTACTCTTCCAAATTCAGGATGGTTTTTCCTTCCTTTTCCCATGAAAAAATGCCTCAGGAAACCGTTTGACGGGATTTCCTGAGGCATTTTGTGCTAAATATTATTTCTTCTGTAAGAAACTTGGAATCTGGATGGTACTTGTACCAACAGTCGTCTCACTCTTTGTGATCGGTGTTCTCTGAGTCGGAGCCGATGTCTTGAATGAAGATGCACCGCTGTTAAATGCTGGACGCTCATTTGCTTTCTTCATGAAAGTCGAAGTCTGTCCGGCACTCTCCTGTGCTTCCAGGCCAGTTGCGATAACTGTGATCGAACATGTATCCGGTGTGCTTTCATCATACATCGCACCAAAGATGATGTTTGCAGATTCGCCCGCCAGCTCTTCAACATACATAGCCGCTTCGTTTGCTTCAATAAGGCCGATATCACCGGAGATATTAATAACGATATCTGTGGCACCTTCAATCGTTGTCTCAAGCAATGGACTTGTCGTAGCCTGTTTCACAGCATCCAGAGCTTTTTCATCACCATGACCTTCACCGATACCGATATGGGCAATACCCTTGTCTTTCATGACTGTCTGGATATCTGCAAAGTCAAGGTTGATCAGTCCTGGAACATTGATCAGGTCAGTGATACCCTGAACACCCTGCTGCAATACTTCATCCGCTTTTTTCAGAGCTTCCGGCATAGAAGTCCGACGATCAACAATTTCAAGTAATTTATCATTTGGAATGATAATCAATGTATCTACATTTTCTTTCAGATTTTCGATACCCATATTGGCATTTACCATTCTCTGCTTTGCTTCAAAACGGAAAGGTTTTGTAACAACACCAACCGTCAGACATCCCAGGCTCTTTGCAATACCTGCAACTACCGGAGCTGCACCAGTACCTGTGCCGCCGCCCATACCGCAGGTAACAAATACCATATCGGCGCCTTCGATCAATTTTGTCAATTCATCCACGCTTTCCTCAGCAGCCTTTGCTCCTACTTCCGGTTTTGCTCCAGCGCCAAGTCCCTTTGTCAACTTTTCGCCAATCTGAACAAGCTGATTGGCCTTGCATAACTGTAAAGCCTGTCTATCTGTATTTACGCCAATGAATTCTACACCGACAATATTTTCTTCGATCATTCGATTTACTGCATTATTTCCGGCACCGCCGACACCAATGACAAGTATTTTAGCTGCTGCATCCATTTCGTTTGTTTTTATCTCAAGCAAGGTAGTTCCTCCTTTTAATATTAATATCTTTTTTCTCAATTTGCACTATCATATTATATAATATAGTTTTTCGTAAAAATAATCAACCGTTTCTTTTAATTTTCTTTCGTAAATATAATAGAATTTTTTGTCGAATCATAGTTCTCCAGATGCAATATTCCCCGAATCTGGTCTGTTTCCTGCATATTAAGGAGTTCTGGCAGTATATTGGCCAATTCTGTGGCTTTTCCTTCCAACAGAACCGGCGCTCCAAACCCTATCCGGATTGCTTCATTTATATAGACTGTAAAATATCCATCTTCTCCAATCTCTATCTCTTCTGGGGCAATATCATGATCCACAAGCAGCTGGCATAATTCTATTACTCCTTTGTAGACTGTCCGATTTTCTATGGATATAGTCTGACCGATCTCCAGGTCGCCGGCTTCAGCACCTGTGATCAGCGGAACTGTATCCCTCCGCTCAGACAACACCTCCTGAACCACACCATTATCATCAAAATAGAAATAGTTTTTTCCCTCTTTCAGGCATCCAAGAATATCCGTCTCACCAACTTCAATACAGATCATATTTCTATTTTCTATTTTCACCTGAACATCTTCCAGAAATGGAATATCCTCCACTTTGTACCTGAAATATTTCAAATAACAGATTAATGTGTTCGGAGCATCTTCAGGAAAGCCAATCCGTGTTTTAATTTCATCGGCCGTGTAATTTTTATTACCGATCACCCGGACTTCCTCCAAACGAAAGCCATAGATCACAACACCCACGGCCACCGCCAAAATGATAAATATGCCAGCAATGATTTTCAGTCCGCGATGGCGTTTTGGAATAGTTCTTCTATCCCTTTCCTTATCCCAAACGGCTTCCCCATCTTCATCATTTTCCAATTCCTGTTCTAAATCTTCAAAATCTTCAAATTCTTCAAACTCTTCAAGCTCTTCATCCTGATAATAATTCTTATCCACGGTATATCCACCTATTTTCCAATAATCTCACCCTTACGGGTATCCCTGCAATGTCGAATTTCTGCACCAAGTTGTGTCAAATCTTTGCATATATCCTGATAACCACGTTCTACAAAGATGGAGTTCTCGACGATAGTATCACCTTCCGCCATCAGGCCCGCAATTATGAGCGCCGCTCCGCCCCGCAAATCTCTTGCAGATACATGACAGCCCTTTAATTTTCCGACGCCGCAGATCACAGCCCTGTTATTTTTTATTTGTATATCCGCCCCCATTTTCCGAAGTTCTTCAGCCGTCCGGAAACGATTTTCAAAAATATGCTCATAAATCGTAGTTTCTCCCCTGGCTGTGGAGAGGACCGCCATCAGTTGAGATTGCAGATCCGTTGGAAACCCCGGAAATGGTTGGGTATGAATATCTTCAATCGCAAAAAGCCTCCGGGCAGATTTGAGAAAAATTCCCCGGTCCGTCATTCGGACTTCACACCCCATGGCTTCACATAAATGCAGCAGGCAGTGGATATGCTGCTCTGCCACATCAAAAAGTTCAATTTCGCCGCCGCTTCCGGCAGCTGCTAACAGATAGGTACCAGCGACAATCCGATCTGTCATGACCGTGTATTCAGTGTCCCGCAACGGACATTTGCCCAAAATGCCGATTCTGTCCGTCCCGGCGCCGTAAATACTTACACCCATCGCCTCCAGAAAACCGGCAAGGTCTGTCACTTCCGGTTCCTTCGCCGCATTTTGTATCCATGTAATTCCCTCGGCCATTGCTCCGGCCATCATCAGATTCTCCGTTGCTCCGACACTTGGATAAGGCAGTACGATTCTCGCTCCTGATAATCCATCGGTCTCACAATAAATCTCCCTATCCTGTTCCTCAATATGTACACCCATCTGTTCTAAAGCCCGCAGGTGGATATCTACCGGACGCGCTCCTATGGTACAGCCTCCGGGATAATCCAGGACCATATGATGGCAGCGCCCCAACACTGCTCCTAAAAGCAAAATTGAAGAACGCATCTTTCCAATACATTCCCGTGAAAGATTTTCCAGATGGATTTCCGACGCATCAATGCGAAGCATATCTCCCTGATGAACTACCTCACAGCCAATACTGCGAAGTATTCTCACCATGTATTTTACATCCAGAATATCCGGACATCCCCGGATGACCGTCACTCCCTGATGTAAAAGTGATGCGGCAATAATGGGCAGAGCCGCATTTTTTGATCCATGCACATGAAGCTGGCCGCTGAGCGGCCTGCCGCCAGATATCAGATAGGATGACACATCAATTACCTCCGAACACAGACTATAACATATTCTATGCGGAAGTCTTTTAAATGTTCCTGTTATCGTTTAAATTTAATACTCCGCGAAACGCTCAATATTAACCCTACTTCGCAGAGAAGAAAGGTAACCGACGTACCGCCATAACTGATGAACGGCAGCGGTATCCCCGTATTCGGCAGTGTATTCGTAACAACACCGATATTAATGATGACCTGAAGGCCAATCTGGGCCATAACCCCAATAACAATAAGGGCACCATACAGGTCCGGTGCATTATTTGCAATAATCATACATCGCCAGAGCAGTAAAATAAATAACAAAATAATGGCAATGGCTCCGAACAGCCCCAACTCCTCACAAATAATTGAAAAAATCATATCATTGTGAGCTTCAGGAACATAGGAAAGCTTCTGAATACTCCGTCCCAGGCCTTTGCCAAAAACACCGCCGGAACCAATGGCATAGAGCGCCTGCCGTGTCTGGTAGCCATACTCGGAAGTCTCCACATGCAGCCAGGCTTCGATACGGTCCATACGGTAGGCCGCCACCTGCAGGAAGATAAACATAACACCGATACCGGCCCCGACAACACCAAAAAATATTTTATACTGATTGCTTGCAACAAAAATAATAATAAATGAAATTCCTAACAGAATGATTCCCGTACTCAGATTGGAGACTGTAACAAGCAGAACCATCGGAAGCGCCAGTGCAAAGCATTTGACAACCCCCCGCCAGCTCTTAAGCTGTTTTACCGCCTGGCTCGCCACATGGGCAAGGAAAATGATCAGTACAGCCTTTGCCACCTCGGAGGGCTGGAACTGGATCGGTCCAATCTGAATCCATCGACGCTGTCCGTGACTGGCCACACCGGATATAAGAACCAAAACCAAAAGCAGATTAATGACAATATACGCCATAAACGTAAACCGTTTCCAAAAATGATATGGAATACGACTGATCACCGCCATTCCTGTCAATCCAAGAACCGCCATCATACACTGCCGCTTCAGATAAAAAAAGGAATCCCCGTTATTTTCAATCTGTGAATTGTAAGCACTAGTACTATAAATCATTACAAGGCCAAAACAGACCAGAAAGATAACGATGAACAACAGACTATAATCAAAATACTTTTCAGTCTTTACCCGGGCTCTCTTCTTTTTTTCTTCAGTTGCTGTCATTTCCCGCGCCACGTTCATCACCTCTACTCTCTCAAGTTTCAATCCGCCAGTTTATGGACAAATTCTTTAAACATTCGTCCCCGCTCTTCATAACTCTTAAACATATCCCAACTTGCACAGGCTGGAGAAAGCAATACCGCATCTCCCTTCTCAGCCTTTTGTGAACAGACCTTTACTGCCTCTTCCAGGCTTTCTGTCATGATTATATTTTCAAATCCATGACGACGGGCACATTCGGCAATTTTATTTGCCGTTTCTCCAAGGAGCACAAGATAACGCACCTTATCGCCGAAGGCTTCTATCCATTCGTCATAGGTACTCTGCTTATCATAACCGCCGCCGATGAGCAGTGTCGGACGTACCATCGCCTGGACCGCTTTAATAGCCGCATCCGGATTCGTTCCCTTAGAATCATTATAATAGGAAACTCCCCGTTTTTCTGTCACATACTCAATCCGGTGTTCCACACCCATAAATGAGGTGATCGTCTCCCGGATTTTTTCCATCGGCACGCCAACACACCGTGCCATAGCCACAGCCGCCATGATATTTTCCATATTATGAAGGCCGAGAATTTTGAGTCCGCCGGCACTGCAGATAACCTCCAGAGCACCGTCACAGGCATAATAGATTTTCCGATCATGGAAAAAATATCCATTCTCCAAAACCTGAGTGCTGGAAAAATAGATTACCTGAGGTACAGCAGTTTCACCGATGGCCCGGGTCAATGGGTCGTCATAATTAAGAATGACATAATCTCCGGCCGTCTGATTTTTCATGATATTTTTTTTAGCATTAACATAGCCTTCCATTGTGTGATGTCGATTCAGATGGTCCGGCGTCAAATTCAAAATAGCACTTACCTTTGGATGAAATTCATCTACGGTTTCCAACTGAAAACTGGAAGTCTCAGCCACCACATAACCTTTATCCGTTGTATCCATCGCAACACCGGCATAGGATGTTCCAATATTTCCCACAACATGAACTTCTCTGTAATAATTTTTCAATATTTCCCCCACCAGTGTGGTGGTCGTCGTCTTTCCATTTGTTCCGGTAATTGCAAGAACGGTTCCCTTTGCAAACTGATCCGCCAGTTCGAGCTCACCCCAGATCAGGACCCCCGCATTCCGCATTCGGTTCACAAAATCCACATCCGTCGGAATTCCCGGGCTCAAAACAGCGATATCCAATGTACGGATAATTTCATCCGTCAACTCACCGATAATAATCTTGATATTTTTTTTCTCAGGAAGCTTTGCCTGGATTTCTTCGGCTGTGAGTTCCCTATTTCCATCGTAAAGAATCAAATCTGCATTTGTTTTCATAAGCAGCCCGGCTGCGCCTATCCCACTGATTCCCGTGCCGGCTACAAGCACCGTCTTATTTCTCAAATCCATATGTGTTTTCCTCCCGTTCATCCCGATTTATTTTCTATTAAAGCGCTAAAAAACCAATAAGACATAAAATAGCTGTCACAATAGAAAAAATAGCAACAACCTTTGTCTCCGGCCAGCCGCACAATTCAAAATGGTGATGAATTGGCGCCATTTTAAAGAATCGTTTTCCTCCGGTCTTTTTGAAATATGTCACCTGAATCATAACAGAAACAACCTCGACCAGATAGATCAAGCCAAAAATGATGATAAATAACTGCATATTCATCATACTGGCTGTGGCAGCCACAAAGCCGCCCAGGGCCAATGACCCTGTATCTCCCATAAAGACTCTCGCCGGATACACATTAAACAATAAAAATCCTAAAAGGCTGCCTGCGACCGCCGCTGTTATCGGTGATAAGCCGCTGTTGATTCCCATGGATACCACGGTGAGGAATACAGCCACCAACACAGTCACGCTGGAAAGCAGGCCGTCCAGCCCATCTGTAAAATTGGTTCCGTTCACTGTCCCAAGAAATACAATAAACATAAAGATAATGAACAGCCACCATGGCAGATGGATGTATAATCCATTTTCAAAACCACCAGTAAACGGAATGAGAATTCCGGTACCAGCATCTGTGAAATTCATCAAATAATAGATAAACACACCTGTGATCACGAACTGTCCTGCCATCTTCTGCAAAGGCGTCAGCCCGAGATTCCGTTTTTTGACCACCTTAATATAGTCATCCATAAAACCAATAATACCAAATCCCAGTGTAGAAAAAGCAACCGGTATAATGGCCGGATAATCTTTCATATAAAACAGTGATGTGACGATCACACTGACAATAAAAATGACACCGCCCATGGTCGGAGTTCCTGACTTTTTCTGATGAGCTTTTGGTCCCTCATCGCGAATAAACTGTCCAAATTTTAATTTTTGAAGAAATGGAATGACTACAGGGCACAACAGTGCGCTGATCACAAAAGCAATGATTGCCGGTAACACAATTGTATATTTCATAATGACACCTCTCGTTGAATTCTTTCGTATTCTGTCCAAATTAAGAATTATAATACCTTACCCTAACCTTGTAAAGTCTTTCAGGACAAATCGTCCCCTGTTTCTTCCTGTGTCTCTTCCTGTTTATCCTCAGGAAACAGATAGGGCAGGACCATTTCATAAATTTCACTCATCACAGGCGCTGCGATCGTACCGCCATAATAGGTTCCCACCGGCTCATCGATCAGAATGATACCAATGATCTTCGGATCTTCCACCGGTGAAAATCCGATAAAGGAAGCAATATACTTCCCGGAACCCCTCGGCAATTTCTGGGATGTCGCAGTTTTTCCCCCGACATCATATCCGGCTACCTGACCATTTTTTCCGGTACCCTCAGATACGACCAATCCAAGCAATTCTTTCATCGTCTCCGATGTTTCTTTGCTGATTGCCCCGCTTTTTACCGGATAATCGAAAACCGTCTGCGTATTTCCTTCCCCATCGGTCGTATACATACCCAAATGAGGAGTTACCAGATTTCCTCCGTTAATGACTGCACTCACCGCCCGAAGAAGCTGCAGAGGCGTAATCTGAAAGGACTGACCAAAGGATATGGTCGCCAGTTCCACAGCGCCGACATTTTCTATCTTATGCATGATAGAGGTAGCTTCTCCCGGAAGATCCACTCCGGTCTTCTCAAACAGCCCAAGCCTTTCAAAATATTCATACAGGCCTTCAATCCCCACCCGGGCTCCCACATCCATAAACACCGGATTGCAGGAATTCATAAAGCCCTCGGTAAAGGTTTCACTTCCATGCCCACCCGTCTTATGACACCGTATTTTCCGGTCCGCCACGATCCGAAAACCAGGGCATGAAAATGTATCATTTAAGGTTACCACATTTTTTTCCAGAGCCGATGTGGCCGTAATGATCTTAAATGTGGAACCGGGTTCATATGTATCATTAATGCAGCCATTACGCCACATTTGATTCAGTAAATCCTGAGTATTAACACCTCCATCATCTGTAATGGAGTCAATCAGTGTAAAAGGCTCATTCAGGTTGAATTCCGGTACATTGACCATGGCATAAATCTCACCATTCTGTGGGTTCATAAGGATGACCGAAACGCTTTTTGCCTGTTTCTGCTTCATGACTTTTTCAGCCACCTGAGTGACATAGGATTGAATATTATAATCCAGACTCAGGTGAAGACTCTCACCCACCACAGGATCCACCCGGGTCTCCGCACTGTTTTCAACTTCGATTCCCCGGACATCTGTCACCGTCAGAATTCGCCCTTCGTCTCCCTGAAGATAATCATCATACATGACCTCCAGACCGATGATCCCCTGATTATCGCCACCGGTAAATCCAATGGTTTTTGCTGCCAGTGCATCAAATGGATAATATCTGGAATAATCCTCATCCACCATAACACCGGCCAGTTTATAACTTCGGATCAGATCACCGGTTTCTTTCGGAACATTTGAGCGGATTCTCTCAATGGAAGATACTTTTTCCACCCGCTTCCGGACCTTTTCCTCATCCATCTCCAGTGTTTCAGACAACACCTGAATGACTGCTTCCGGATCCGTGATCTGATTGTGAATGACGGAGATGGTACATACCGACTGATTTGTAGCAAGAGCCACTCCATTTCTGTCGTAAATAATTCCTCGTTCCGCTTTGATTACCCGCTCCCTTTCATGCAGATCATCCGCCCGCTCTTTATAATGTTGGGAACGATTGACCATGATATACCACATGCGGGCAAGGAGTACCGCCAGCAAAAATATCAGCATCAACAGGACAAACAGCATTTTCCTGCGCTGATAGGTTTTTGTTGTTTCCATGAAACATGAAACCTTCCTACGGACATTTAGTATACTATATTAATATTCTTCCGTGTTTATACCATCCAGGTCTGTTTATTCCGTCGAATCACTCGAGTTCAACATAACCATCGCCAGCTTCATCCACTATTTCGTTATCCTCTATATCTTCATCTTCTGTATCTTCATTTTCAATCGGTGTACCATCTTCATTTGTTTCTGGCTCTGCACCCCACTGATAATTTCCCGGATCACCACTGGTCTCTTCCGATCCTTCGCCATTATTTGGGAATATCTGAAGATAAGGAAGGACCTCCTTTAGAATATCGCCGGCCATTTTTGTCGGAGCACTGCTGTCTTCCTGATTATCCTGAAGCTCATCAATAACAACATATACAACGACCTGCGGATCTTCTACTGGTGCAAATCCAATAAAGGATACGACATATTTTCCGGTACCACGCGGTACTTTTTCTGCCGTACCGGTCTTGCCGCCGATGGTATAACCGTCAACTCTGGCCGCTGTACCCGTGGTATACACGCCGTCATCAGCAACAGTCTGATGCATAGCTTCCTTCAGCCAGTCACAGGTTTCTTTTGAAAGGGTATTGCGCACAAGTACCTTATCAAAGGACTTCACTACATGACCGCTTTCTGTTGTAATTTCTTTAACTACATGGGGCTGATAATAGTGTCCGCCATTTACAATTGATGAAAAGGCCGCGATCATCTGAACCATCGTCAGGTTAAAGCCCTGTCCAAAAGCACTGGTCGCCAGTTCAAAGCTTCCCATCGTGGATTCATTAAATACCAGACTTTCTGCTCCGGCTTCTCCCGGCAGATCAATTCCCGTCGCCCGGCCAAAACCATACAAACGATGGTATTTCAGCATATCTGTTGTTCCAATCCGATTTCCTATCTGCATAAGAGCGTCGTTGCAGGACCACATGATTGCCTCCTGAAGCGTCGTCGTTCCATGTCCGTAGGTATAATGACACGGAATATGCTGCGTGCCCACGCCATCAAAAAGGTCCTCTCCGCCATCGCATAAGAAACTGTCCCCGGTAGAAACTTTATTCTCATCCAACGCCGCGCCGATCGTCAATGGTTTCATCGTTGAACCTGCCTCAAATGTATCGCTGACACAGAAATTCCGCCATACATCATACAGAGCATTCGTTTCTTCCTCATCGCTCATATTTGCAATCTCTTCTTCGCTGTAATATGCTGACAAATCCCTTGGTGAATTCAGATTAAAGGTCGGTGAATCTGCCATTGCAAGAATTTCTCCCGTATTCGGATTCGCCACAATGACACCCGTATGCTTGCTTCCCCGTTCCTGGCCCAGCTGTGCCACATACTTTTCCACAATCCGTTGAATATTCAGGTCAATGGTCGATACTACATTATAACCATTGATTGCCGCCACTGTCGTACGCTCAAAATCAGATTCGTCCGACAGATATCCGTATTCCCGTCCATTCGTCCCATTCAGCATATCGTTATAATAGCCTTCCAGCCCCCAGGTCCCCTGATTGCCGCTGACTGTAAAACCGATCAGAGAAGCAGCCAATGAGTCATAAGGATATTGCCGCAGGTATTCCTCTTCAAACCAGATACCTTTAACCAGTGCACTATCCTTCTGATCCTGCTCATCCTCCGAATTCATAAAGTCCTGATAAGCTTTTACCGTATCGTAATCTAGTTTTTTAGCCAAAACAATGTAACGGCTGTCCGGATTCTCATCCAATGCATCATAAACCGTTTCTTTGTCTATGCCAAAATACTCTTCAATAGCTTCTGCCGTCGGTTTCTCACAGTCGCCATTGGAATTTAATACGACATAGGGATCCAGCACCAGATTATACACCTTTTCACTGGTTGCCAGAACCGTTCCATTTCTATCCTTAATGTCTCCCCGCTTAAAGGGAATACTTTTACTATCATAATCCATCTGCGCCATAACAATACGCGCATATGTATCGCTGCTGGATAAATTGATATACAACAATCGTCCGATCAAAACACAAATAAATATGAGCAGCACAATAAAAACAATCAACAATTTTTTTCGATTGTTGTTGCCAAACTTCTTTTCCTGTTTTCTACGCTTTTTTCTTATAGGTCGCTTCGGGAATTGATTTTGATTCACCAAGATGTCACACCGCCTATCTATCTAAGTAAAAGCCCTCAGTAAGCTGAGGGCTTTCATATTCTAGTCATCCGCCGGAATCTGTCGATATTGCTTGACATAATCCTGATTTTCGTTGGAATAATAATGGATCTGCCCTTCCGTAATAGCCGTCATGCCAAATTCACCAACGGCCCGCTGATACACTTCTGACAAATCAACCGCACTGTTAATACGTTCTTCCATCGCCACATTTTCATTTGTAATAGTACTCAATTCAGATTTCAGGTCGGATACCTGCTGACTTGTACGAAGGACCTCATTTTGAAGGCTTAAATAAAAGACGCAGGCGGCTACTGTCACTACAACAGAAAAAATCAAAAACAATGTATAGGTAAGATTCAGACGTAATGCACGCTCCTGATTTTTACGTGCTATTTCTTTTTTTCTGCTTTTTTCCGCGTGACGACGACGTTCTTCTGCAGTCAGACGCCGTTGTCCGGCCGGCCATCCTTCTGCTGTCTGTCGCCGACGTCTGGTTGGATGTTCTTCCGGCGCCGCCTCCAATTTGCGAACGGTGCTGCCTTCGACATAATATCCTGTCGGCCGCATCTGCTGTCGTCTTCTTCTGTTGTCCGTCATAATCACCGCCCCTTTCCTGAATTATCTGCGTTCAAAAACACGCAGCTTTGCGCTCTTAGATCTCGGATTCATCTCCAACTCCTCCTCTGACGGGAGAATCGGTTTTCGTGTGACTACTTTTCCCAGAGATTTTTTTCCGCAGACACACGTTGGAAAATTCGGAGGGCATTCACATGGATTCTCACATTTACGGAAAATGTTTTTCACGATCCGGTCTTCCAGAGAATGAAAAGTAATGATACAGATTCTTCCATTTTTATCAAGGAGTTCCACCATTTCATTCAAATGGCCCCGGAGCACTTCCAGTTCCTGATTCAGTTCAATCCGAATCGCCTGAAAGGTCCGCTTGGCCGGATGTCCACCCACAGCCCGAAATTTCATTGGAATCGCCGCCTTAATGATCTCTGTCAGCTCATCCGTCGTTTCCACCGGCTTATCTTCTCTGGCGCGTACAATATGTTTCGCTATATTCTTAGCAAATTTATCCTCACCGTAATCCCGGATCATCCGGTATAATTCCATCTCACTGTAACCATTGACAATGTCTCTGGCCGTTTTCTCCTGCCGCTGATCCATACGCATGTCCAGCGGTGCATTCTCTCTGTAACTGAACCCCCGCTCTGCTGTGTCCAGCTGATAGGAGGATACGCCCAAATCCAGGACAATGCCATTCACCCTGAAAATTCCAAGGTCACTTAACACCTGTTTCATGTCACTGTAATTGCTTCGCACAATCGTGACTTTATCGCCAAAAGGTCTCAACCGTTCGCCTGCGGCCTCAATAGCTGCCGCATCCTGGTCAATCCCGATAAAATGTCCTTTTTCGCCAAGCCGGCTGCACACCTGAAAAGCATGTCCTCCACCTCCAAGGGTCCCATCGACATAAATGCCGTCCGGCTGAATATTTAAATTATCAATCGTTTCCTCCAGCAAAACAGATTGGTGCCTGAAATTCAATCGTACCACCTCTTTCTTTTGCTGCTATAAAGAAATTCCGATGTCTTCCATATGCTGAGCGATATCATCCATATCATCCACATCCACATCGTTGATTTCTTCCCACTTATCCTTGCTCCAAATCTCAATACGATTAGAGACGCCGACTAAAACGGCTTCTTTTTCAAGCTTTGCAAATTCTCTTAAATTGGCCGGAATTAAAATACGGCCCTGCTTGTCAATTTCACATTCGGAAGCTCCTGCCAGAAAAAACCGGCTGAACTTACGGGCATCTTTGTTGGTCATCGGAAGCTCATGGATCTTACTCGTAAAGCTTTCCCATTCTTCCGTAGGATACACAGAGAGACAGCCATCCAGCCCCTTCGTCAGAAAAAATCTTTCACCCAAAGATTCTCTCAATTTTGAAGGAACGATCAGTCTGCCTTTAGCATCTAACGTATGATTATATTCACCAATAAACATACAGACCACCTGTCTCTCACTTTTGGCTCCTATGGAAACCAACTTTCACCACTTTGTTTCACTTTCTCCCACTTGTAGTTTTATTCTATATTATTTGGATTGAGATAGCAATACCAATTTTGGTTTTTTCAAAAAAAATTCATTCTTTTTTAATACATTATGAATCATATGGTTTTTTTCTAAAATATATGATAAAATGGGTGAGAATGTGTGAAGAAGCGGCATTTTAACTGCTGCTTTTATATAAGAAAGGACGTATGAATATGAAATTAGGTATTGTCGGTCTCCCGAATGTGGGTAAAAGTACCCTCTTCAATTCGCTAACAAAAGCCGGCGCTGAATCTGCCAACTATCCATTTTGTACGATTGATCCAAATGTGGGGATTGTTTCCGTACCGGACCACCGTCTGGATGTACTGGCCGATCTTTATGATTCCGCTAAAATTGTTCCGGCCGTCATTGAATTTGTGGATATTGCCGGTCTGGTGAAAGGAGCCTCCAAAGGCGAAGGTCTCGGGAACCAGTTTCTCTCCAACATCCGCGAGGTTGATGCCATCGTCCATGTTGTCCGTTGTTTTGAAAATGACAATATCGTCCATGTGGACGGAAGCATCAATCCATTAAGAGATATCGAGACTATCAATCTGGAATTAATCTTCTCCGATATTGAAATTATGGAACGCCGCTATGCCAAAGTAAGCAAAGGCGCCCGCAATGATAAAGCCCTCGCCAAAGAAGCCGACCTGGTCAAACGAATTATCGACCATCTGGAAAGCGGTAAAATGGCCCGTTCTCTTGAAATTGATGACGAAGAAGAACAGGCTCTTTTGCAGAGTTTCAATCTTCTTACAGGCAAACCGGTCATTTATGCGGCCAATGTTTCCGAAGACGACCTGGCCGATGACGCCGCCAGCAATGAATTCGTTGCTTCCGTTCGGGAATATGCGGCTTCAGAAGGTTCCGAAGTCTTTGTCATCTGCGCCCAGATTGAGCAGGAAATCGCCGAACTGGACGATGATGAAAAGAAAATGTTTCTTGAAGATCTGGGGCTTTCCGAATCCGGTCTGGAAAAACTTATCAAAGCCAGTTACCGTCTGCTCGGCCTGATCAGCTACCTGACCGCCGGACCAACCGAATCCCGTGCATGGACCATTAAAAATGGCACCAAGGCACCTCAGGCCGCCGGAAAGATCCATTCCGATTTTGAACGCGGATTTATCAAAGCCGAAGTTGTCAGCTATGACGACCTGATGGCCTGCGGCACTTACAACGCCGCCAAAGAAAAAGGACTTGTCCGTATGGAAGGTAAAGAATATGTGGTAAAAGACGGAGATGTGGTCCTGTTCCGATTTAATGTATGAGAAAATGGCTGTTGCACGATTTTCGTGCTGCAGCCACTTTTATTATCCGCTGTTTACTTTTTTTCTTAATTCAAATATAATGTAAATATACAAATGAATAAAATCTCCCTGATATACAAAAGAAGGAACATACGAACACGAGAAAAAGGAGTAAACAATATGTATCTTAAAGCATGGGAGAACTTGGATATTACCGACGATTTTCTTTTTGGCAAGGTCATGCGGAATCCTGAAATCTGCAAACAAATGATTGAGGCTATTTTGGATATTCACATTGAACGTATTGAATATCCTGAGGAACAAAAGGTTATTGATATGACCGCGGATTCAAAAAGTGTGAGACTGGACGTTTACGTCAAAGACACCAAAGATGTTATATATAACATCGAAATGCAGCCCGTAAAAAAAGACAATCTGCCTAAACGCAGTCGCTATTATCAGGGCATGATTGATTTAAATCTTATCGAAAAAGGCGATTCGTACAAAAATCTCAATCAAAGCTACGTTATTTTCATTTGTTGTTTTGATTTATTTGGACGTAACCAGTGTATGTACACATTTGAAAACCACTGTATTGAAGAACCGGATATTTCCCTTAACGATGGCACCGTAAAAATTTTCTTAAATTCCAAAGGCAATTTATCCGGCAAAAATACAACACTTAAAGCGTTTCTGTCATACATAAATAACGGCACCTTAGCCGAAGATAGTTTTATTACATCATTGGATCACGAAGTAAAAAAAGCCAAGGAAAATCTGGAATGGAGGCGAGAGTATATGACATTATTTATGCGAGATCAGGAAAATAAGGAACTGGGGCGTTCTGAAGGCAAACTCCTGAATACCATTGCTCTTGTACGTAAAAAGCTGGTCAAAGGTTTGTCTCCTGAAGATATCGCGGATATTCTTGAAGAAAATGTAGGAACCATCGAAATGATGACACATTTCATTCTCGAATATCCTGAATACAGTGATGAAGACATTTTAAAAGAATTCAAAAAATAACAACAGATAGGGGGATAGCAACTTCGCATTGCTATCTCCCTATTTCCCTGTGTTCACGCGCGCCGTTGTATCTACCTGCGAATAGATGGCAACACCGCCGATAGCGATGACTCCGCCAATGATGACCAGTATTCCCGGAATCTCTCCAAAAATAAAGAAGCCAAAAAGAGACGAGAAGAAGGACTCCATCAGCTTCACAGTTGATATGTAGGAAGCGCTGAGATATTTCAGTCCCCAGCTATAAACGCTATGCCCCAAAAAAGTACAAAAAATCGTCATTCCAAAAGCAGCGCCATAGTTCACCAGTCCATAACCGGTGAAAGCTGTCCTCGAAATAATCATCACAAGACAGACGGTCAGACAGGCAAATCCATATACAAAACATGTATAAACTGAGGTGGATATATGGGTTCTGCAGGCTCTTCCAAACAATGTATAGGCCGACGCAAAAAAGGCCCCGAGCAAAGCAAGGATATCTCCAAAAATCACATTGCTCCCACTACCCATGTCAGAAACTGCAATCAACACCGTACCGAGAAAGACAGCTCCAATCCCCAGTATCCCTTTCACAGGAATCTTTTCCCCACACCATAAAACCAACGTCAGGGAAACAATAAATGCTTCCATATTAACAAGAACAACGGAGGCGGCGATACTGGTATATTTCAGTGATTCAAAAAACACGGTGAAATGCAGACCAAGAAACAGACCGCCGCAGGCACAGAAAAGAATATCCCTCGCCTTTAGATTCTTTATTTCATCGCGAAATTTTACCAAAAGCACCGGCAATAAGATCAAAATAGCGAAAAGCATTCGGTAAAACACAAGAACAATGGACGGCGCCGATGCCATGCGGACAAAAATGGCCGACATGGCAATGCTCACCGTCCCCAAGATCATTCCAATTTTTTTCATCGTTTTAATCCCTGGATAAAATCATCCATGCCAATCCTTCCTCTATAGTGATTCGGCCTTTTTCAGCAACAAGTTCATTACTTACACAAAGGCTTTCGCCGAAATGGGTATTTGCCTGATTCAGCGGATATTTAAATCCTTCCAGCGTAATTCCAGATAAATCCATAGTTGCCGGAACGAGGGACATATATTTTCCAAAAATTCCCTCTTTTTTCAGTTCACAGCCTCCCCGAATCATCTGAATCTGATTGTTCTTGTCGATCAATATTCCCTGAACACCGGCCTCCATAATATTTTTAAGCATCTGGAGATTGGCCAGCACATGATCCAGACGGCTTCCCGTACCTCCTAAAATGTGGAGAATCTTTTCATCGGCCGATTGAGACATTTTACACGGACAACTGCTGACTGTCGTCTCCCTGCAAGGATTCTCATCAAACAACTGCAGCGCCAGCTTCACTGCAATATCAGTGTCTGTATAATCCTTCTCGGGAATAAACTGATGCACACAGATATCCTTCCGGTGCACATATTTTTCCAATGTTCCGCCATCAATGGTATCAAAATCACCAACCAGATGGGTAATGGTCATTCCGGCTCTGTCGGCAAAGGCCAGGCCGCCGTCGACAGCAATCACCTCATCATATTTACTATTTTTTAAAAAAGAGAAGGCAAAATCGTCATCGATATTGCCTCCTGTAATGATCAATACTTTCATTTGTATTTTTTAAATACCTCCAGAAATCCTTTGACATTATCTTCCACGGAACCTTTATAGACCGCTGAACCTGCAACAAAAATATTGGCTCCGGCTTCAATGAGCATCTCCACATTGTCCAACGTTACGCCGCCGTCCACTTCAATATCCACATCCAAATTTCGATCTGAAATCATCCGACGCAGCCGACGTACTTTATCCGTTGTTGTTTCAATGTATTTCTGTCCGCCAAATCCCGGATTGACACTCATCAAGAGAACCATATCCACTTCCGGCAGAATCTCTTCGATTGCCGAAAGAGATGTCGCCGGGTTTAAAACCACACCGGCTTTAATACCATAACTTTTGATGACCTGAATTGTCCGGTGGAGATGTTTACAGGCCTCTGCATGGACCGTGATCACATCCGCTCCCGCATCCGCAAACTCTTTGATGAACCGCACCGGTTCATCAATCATCAAGTGAACGTCAAACACCTTATCCGTCACCGGCCGGATGGCCTGAATCACCGGCATTCCAAACGAAATATTCGGCACAAACTGTCCGTCCATCACGTCAATATGAATATACTCGGCACCGGCCTGAGCAGTTCTCACCACATCCTGACCCAGATTTGCAAAATCCGCCGATAAAATCGACGGAGATAAAATCAACATCATCAATACCTCCTCTGTTCCTTCAACTCCTGATACATCTGCGTATAACTTTCATAGCGCACCCGACTGATCTTTCCTTCTTTGAGCGCCCGTTTCACACCGCAATCCGGTTCGTTTAAATGATTGCATCCTGCGAAACGACATTCTTCCTCATAAGAAAGAAATTCGGGAAAATAGAGTTTCAATGTCTCATCTGTAAAATCATTTAAATAGAGAGAGCTGAATCCCGGTGTATCAAAAAGATAAGTTTCCTCACCGAGATAAAACAGTTCAGAATGACGGGTCGTATGCCGCCCCCGCTTAATCTTTTCGCTGACAGCTCCTGTCTCCATTCCGGCCTCCGGCAATAACCAATTCATCAAAGACGACTTCCCAACTCCGGAAGGTCCGGCCAGGACGGTCGTCTTTCCGTTAAGCAAAGTTTTTAATTCATTCATTTCAAGAGACTCTTTCACACTGACAAAAAGCATCGGATACCCACAGGCACGATAAATGTTTTCCAATTCCTCCCGTCTGGACCTGTCGATCAGGTCGCATTTGTTAAATCCGATGAGCGTCGGAATGTGTTTATAGGTCATCTGAATAAGAAATCGATCTAAAAGTCCCAGATTCGGCTCCGGCTGAGCAGCGGCAAAAAATACCAATGCCTGATCGATATTTGCCACTGCCGGCCGAATCAATTCATTTTTTCGGGGTAAAATATCCCGGATATTTCCTTTTTTATCCGTCTCATCAAGAATATCAATCTCCACATTGTCACCCACCAGGGGTTTAACTTTCCGGTTTCTGAAAATTCCCTTTGCTTTACATTCATAAATTCCCTGGTGCTCGATGTGGATATAATAGAATCCGCCGATTCCTTTAATAATCTTTCCCTGCATAGACGCCTCGACTAACTAAAATAAATCGAATAGGACGCGAACTGAACACCCTCAACATAGGCGCGTACCGTTGCGGAGGTTCCAAGTTCGCCACTCACTGTCGTACCCCATCCGGAATCATAAGCATCTGGAGAACTGCAGTACGCCGCATATACAGTTTCAACACGGCCGTCAGCATATTCCACCTGAACGGTTACCGTACCCGAATCGAATGCGGCCTGGTCTCCAATGTCATGACCAAACGGATTATCGCCCGGCATATAGACAGATGCGCTTCCCTCTGCCGGTTCCGTTTCTTTCGGACCCGTACTTATGACAAGGTCCACATAGGTTCCTTTATCCACCTGAGAATTGGCATCCAGTCCCTGTCGGATAACATAACCTACCTCTACGCTATCACTGTTCTCGTAGGATACACTGCCCACCTGCAGATTTACATTCGAAAGAGCAGCTGCAGCGTCATCATAACTCTTGTTCACAAGATATGGAACTGTTGTTTTGCCTCTGCCCTTGCTGACTGTCAGGGTCACCGTTGTGCCAAGCTTTACCTTCTCTCCGGATACCGGAGATGTTTTAATAACATGATTTTCTTCTACTGAATCATCCTCTACGTTCTCTACCTTTACCTTCAGGCCCATGCCTTCCAACTGAGATTTTGCCGCCTCCAGAGACATATTGACCACATCCGGCATGTCAGGAGATTCATTGCCCTTGCTGACAAACAAAGTGATAATTGTTCCCTTATCTACCTTTGCACCCGCCGCCGGTGTTGAACTGATAACAACACCTTTCTCTATGGAATCATCTTCTTTTTCCTGAATCTTATAATCCAGTTCCTTTTCCTGAAGAAGTGTAATGGCTTCATCCTGAGTCTTTCCGGCGCAATCCGGCACTGAGACCTGACGGCTTTCCGTCGAGATATTTCCCGATGTGCGGGTCGATTTCGTTGTATTGCCAAAACCTCCGAACAGACCTCCGGCCCGTCCGATCAGGAAGAAAATAACAATCACGATAATTACCGCACCTACGATGCCAAAAATGGTCATTGTCTTATCCAGTGCCGGATTGACATCGTCTTCATCCTCATCCTCTTCTATGACAGGCTCCGGTTTCTTTGGCTTTGGTTTCTTACGTTCATGATGATTATCATATTCTTCATATTCTTTACGCTCTTCTTCCAGCTGACGGCGCCGCCGTTCTTCCGGTGTCAGCCGTTCTGCCCGTCTGGCCGATTCCCGGTCTTTATGAAGAGATGCGTTGCGAAGTTTCTGTACATCATTTTCATCCATGACCACCGTCGTACTGTCGCCCACGCCACCGGACGGAGTTACCGTGCCGATGACCACATAGTTGCCATCCGGTTCTGCCAGAGCCCGGCGCAGATCCATGATCAGCTCTTTTGCTGAACTATAACGCAGATCCGGCTTTTTCTGAGTACACTTGAGAATAATCCGTTCCACACTCCGCGGAATATCCGGATTCAACTGTCTCGGCGGTACCATATTACCCTGAATATGCTGAAGCGCCACAGACACATTGTTCTCACCATCATAAGGTACTTTTCCGGTGACCATCTCATACATCGTGATACCCAAAGAATAGATATCACTCTTCTCATCACTATAACCGCCTCTGGCCTGCTCCGGTGAAATATAATGCACCGAACCGGCCGCATTGGTCGTCACCGTCGTCGAATCCGCCGCCTTGGCAATACCAAAGTCCGTCACTTTTACTTTGCCGTCTCTGGACATGATGACATTCTGCGGTTTTATATCTCTATGAATAATCCGGTTGGCATGGGCGGCTCCCATACCGGAAGCAATCTGAACGGAAATATTCAAAACTTCCCGGATATCAAGCTTTCCTTTTCTTTCAATATAATGTTTCAGAGTGATTCCCTGAACCAGTTCCATAACAATATAATAAATCCCGTCTTCCTCACCAACATCATAGACATTGACAATATTCGGATGGGATAATCCGGCGGCCGATTGAGCTTCCACCCGGAATTTTTTTACAAATGTAGCGTCTGCACTGAATTCCGGCTTCAAAACCTTCACAGCGACAAAACGATTCAATTTCTGGTCTTTGGCTTTATACACATTCGACATGCCGCCAGCGCCGATTCTGCCGACAATCTCATATCTTCCCGCCAAAAGCGTCCCTGCTGTTAACATCTATTCACCTCCACATCAAAAGGGTCAATAACAATGACTGCAATATTATCTAAACCGCCGTTATGTTTGGCTTCATCGATCAATTCATCGACCACATCGCCAATATATGTATTCTTTACAATATCAAACAGCATATCATCTTCAACCATATTTGAGAGTCCGTCCGAACACATGAGAATCTGATCACCTCGTTCCAGATCCACCTCAAAGAAGTCAATCTTGGCATTCTCTGCTGCTCCAACAGCCCTCGTGATGATATTTTTATCCGGATGATTCCTGGCCTGTTCCTTTGTCAGTTCACCGGCTCTCACAAGTGTTGCAACAAAGGAATGATCCTCTGTTACCTGATTAATCTCTTTATCAAGAAGATAGAGACGACTGTCTCCGATATTTCCCACAAAAAGCTGATCCTCCTCAATATAGGCTACGACCATCGTCGTCCCCATACCTCTCAAAGATTCATCTTCGGCCGCCTTCTCGATCAGTTTACGATTGGCATATTTCACGCCCTCATCCACCATACGAATCAAAGCGTCCGGTTTTGAAGTTTTTATATATTCCAAAAAACATTCTACGGCATATCGTGAAGCAAAATCGCCCGCATTATGGCCACCCATACCGTCAGCCACGATGAACAGATTCGGGAAAGCGCCCACCGGTTCCTGAGAATAATATATAAAATCCTGATTTATTTTCCGGACCAGACCTACATCTGTTTTTCCATATACCCGCATCCTATACCTCCTTTTTTCCAGTCTGAGTCATATATCTGCGGCGTAACTGGCCACAGGCTGCCTGTATATCCCGACCCATTTCTCTTCTTATAGTAACATTTCCCCCATATTTTTCAAGGTTATTTTTGAAATTCACAATGGATTTCCTGTCAGACTGGATATAATCCCGCTCCTCCACCGGATTAATAGGAATCAGATTCACATGCCACATGAATCCCTTCAAAAGATGTGCCAGCGCTCTGACGTCCTCCGGCGAGTCATTCACGCCGCCTGCCAGGCTGTATTCAAATGTCAGCCGCCTGCCATTTGTATCGTAATAATAGCGGCAGGCTTTTAAGAGTTCTTCAATCGAATATTTATTGGCGATCGGCATCATGGATTTTCGTTTCTCATCATTGGATGCATGCAATGAAATTGCCAGAGTCATCTGCAGATGTTCATCCGCCAACCGATAAATTTCCGGTACAAGTCCACAGGTAGAAAGGGTAATGTTTCTCTGACTGATATTCAGCCCTTTGTCATCAGAAATCATCCGAATGAACCGGACGGCCGCATCATAATTATCTAATGGTTCTCCGGTTCCCATAATGACCACATTGGAGACGCGCTCACCCGACTCTTTTTGTATTGCATACACCTGTCCAAGCATCTCTGCCGCTGTCAAATCACGTTCCAGGCCCAGAAGTGTAGACGCGCAGAACCGGCAGCCCATACGGCAGCCAACCTGAGAAGAAATACAAACAGAATTTCCGTGTTTATATTTCATCAACACACTCTCAATAACACTGCCATCTTCCATCCTGAAAAGATATTTTCGGGTGCCGTCGATGTTCGAAACCAGACGGTCGACCATCGTCACCGGATAAAGCGTCGCTTCACATTTCAGACGTTCTCTCAGATTTTTCGAAAGATTCGTCATCTCATCGAAACTCTGAACCAGTTTCACGTGCATCCAATCATAAATCTGACGCGCCCGAAATTTTTTATCGCCGAGTCCGTCCGTTACAAAATGTTCCAGCTCATCCAAAGTCATCGATCTGATATCTGTTTTTTTCATAATCTATCTCCTTCGGAACCGGGCAATGAAAAATCCATCTGTGCCATATTCTCCCGGCATCAGCTGGATATAGCCCTGATCTATCGTATTGGAAGAAATTCCTTCCGGCAAAAATTTTTTTAAAGACTCTGTCTCAAAAGGGAAATGCTCCTGAAACCACCGAACATTTTCTTCATTTTCCTCCGGATTCACTGTACACGTACTGTAGATCAGACAGCCTCCCGGTTTCACATAATCAGAAACCACCGTCAGTATATCCCGTTGCAGTTTGGCCAGGGTTGCTATATCCTCCCGGTTCACCCGATATTTAATATCCGCCTTCCGGCCGATCACACCAAGTCCGGAACAAGGCAGGTCAGCAATGACCACATCAGCCATTTCCTTATCCTCCGGGACATATACAAGTGCATCCTGACATTCGGCCTGAATATGATCCGCATTCATCCTCTGAATGTTTTCTTCAATCAATGCGACCTTTGATTCGGTAAGGTCTCTGGAAATGATCCGCCCACCGCCGGTTAAAAGCTCGCTGATCTGAATACTTTTTCCGCCCGGAGCCGCACACACGTCGATCACCCTGTCTGTCGGTTTCACCCCGGCCGCCTTTGCCACCAACATGGAACTGACATCCTGAACAGTACAGATTCCCTCTCTGAATTCCATAAGCGCCCCGAGATAATTCAATCCTTTCAGTGAAAATGCTTCCTGAACTAACGTACTTTGAACAGCTGTAACGCCCTGAGCCTCCATTCGCCGAATAAAATCTTCCGGCGGCAGCCGATGTTTACACAATCGGACGGTCAGCGGCCGCTCCTCCAGAAACCATTGGAACATTTTTATCGTATTTTCCCTGCCATAACATTCCGTCCAGTAATCCACCAACCACTCCGGCTGAGAATAGTAAATCGACAGATTATCCTCTGGCAATTTGGATTTTTCCGGATTCCGAATCATATTGCGGAGAATTCCATTGACAAAACCAGAAAGATTTTTGAACCCCCGCTTTTTCGCCAGCTTTACCGCTTCATTACATACGGCTGATTCGGGAACCCCATCCATATATTTGATCTGATAAACCGACATCCGTAAAATTGTCCGAATGACCGGTTTCATTTTCTTTACCCTTACACTGGAAAATCGGTCAATCATCCAGTCCAGCGTCATCCTGCGTTCCAGTGTCCCCCGGGTCAGACGACTGATAAACCCCCGTTCTCCGCTGCCGAGATACTGGTACTTTTCCAGCATCCGCCGAATCGCCACATGGGATGGTGCCTGTTCTCTTTCAATCTCCAGAAGCAGATCACAAACGATATCCCTTAAATTTTCTGAATTAGTCATCATCACGCCGTCCTCTGCCGCCAAATAATATCAGTAATCTCAAAAGTTGTAAAATGCTCGCCGCAGCTCCGGCCACATAGGTTAAAGCCGCTGCACTCAGGACCTTTCTAGCCCCCTCATTTTCATCACCCTGTAAAAGTCCGGTAGAAGAAAGAATTTTAAGTGCTCTGGAAGATGCGTTAAATTCCACCGGAAGTGTGACCAACTGAAAAAGAACCACTGCAAAAAAGAGAATGATTCCGGCACGAATCAGGAACTGATTCCACCCCATCAAAACACCGATCAAAATCAACGGCCAGCTGATGGTCGAACCAAAATTGCAGATTGGCACAAGAGACGCCCGTATCCGAAGCGGTGCATAATCCTGCTGGTCCTGAATGGCATGTCCGCATTCATGCGCAGCAACACCAATTGCCGCAACACTGGTTGCTCCGAAAACACTGTCGGACAACCGGAGTACCTTGGCCGCCGGGTCATAATGATCCGTCAGACTTCCTGAAATTCTCTGGACACTGACATTATAGATACCCGCCTGATGAAGAATCGTTTCCGCCGCCTGAGCACCGGTGATCCCACGGAAATTTCTCACCCGGTCATACCGGGCAAAGGTAGATTTCACTCTGGCCGAAGCCCACATGGAGAGCAAGGCTCCAATAAGAATTAAAATATAGGTAGGGTCGAAATAAAACCCCGGATAATAATACATACCACCATACATAGAAACCCCTCCTATCCCAGTATTTCTCCTGCTGTCAACGGACATCCCCGAAGAAAAGCACCAGCGTCCATCCGCTTCTTGCCTTCCATCTGAAGTTCCAATATCTGAAGCGCACCATCCCCTGTCTGGACAGTGAAGCCTTTTTTATCCACTGCCAGAACCTGGCCCGGCACAGCCTCTCCGCCCGGAACGACTCTGGCCTTCCACAACTTCATCGTTTTATTATTATAGGATGTGTAAGCGCTCGGCCACGGATTCAAACCACGGATCAGCCGTTCAATCTCTTCTGCCCGCATAGAAAAATCAATCTTTCCAAGGGATTTATCAAGCATGCGGGCATATTCCCCGCTCTGACTGTCATCCTGCTTTTCCGGAACGATTGTTCCGGCCTCAAGTCCTTTCAGCGTCTCAATCAATAAATCGCCACCGAGAACACTGAGTTTATCATGGAGGCTTCCTCCGGTCTCATCTTCCGCCAGAGGCACTTCTGCTTTCAGCAGCATATCCCCCGTGTCCAGTCCCACATCCATCTGCATTGTCGTCACTCCGCTGACCTTTTCTCCACGGATGACGGCCCACTGAATTGGAGCCGCTCCCCGGTATTTCGGAAGAAGTGACGCATGAACATTGACACAGCCGTATTTCGGAATATCCAAAAGTTCTTTTGGCAAGATCTGACCAAAAGCGACGACCACCATCACATCCGGATTCAATGCCCGCATCTGTTCAATAAATTCCGGCTCTCTGGCCCTTCGCGGCTGATATACAGTCAGACCGTGTTCCAGGGCCTTTTCCTTCACCGGCGTATAGACAACCTTCTTTCCTCGTCCCTTGGCCTTATCCGGCTGAGTGACCACACCGACCACTTCATGGCCGGCTTCAATGATACACTCCAATGTCGGTACGGAAAAATCCGGCGTTCCCATAAAAACAACTCTCATGCTCATTCACCTTCTTCATAGACAACATCTTTCAGCCCACCTTCAACCTTCTCAATGTAAAGGTGTCCGTCCAGATGATCAAATTCATGGCACATGGCCCTTGCAAAAAGTTCGGTTCCTTCCACTTCAAATGGATTCATATTCTGGTCCAAAGCCCGTGCTTTTACATAATTCGGGCGGGTAACCACACCGGATTTGCCCGGTACACTCAGACAGCCTTCCTCTCCGGTCTGTATACCACTGGATTCAATAATCTCCGGATTAATAAATACATAAGGTCCCTCGCCCACATCAATGACACAGATACGTTTTAATATACCCACCTGGGGCGCTGCCAGACCCACGCCATTTTCATGGTACATCGTATCCAGCATATCACCGATCAATTCCTTTGTCCGCGGTGTAAGCTCCTTGACTTCTTTTGCAACTTTATTTAATACAGGGTCTCCCTCATATCTCATTTTTCTGAGTGCCATCGTTCTTCCTCCATTTTAATACAAATTCATCGGATTGATATCAAACTGAACGTTCATCTCCCGGAACAGGGTATCGCTGTGAATAAGCGACTGCGCCCGCTTCCGGCACTGAATCAATCCATTTATCTCGTTGCTCTTTATATAAATCACCTTTCGGTAATAATCCTTCTCTTTTGCCCGGAAGCCATCTGCCGGGGGCAGAACCTGAATTTCTTCATCCGCCATCACTCCCGCAAGAAGGATGGCTCCTTCTCTGGCCATCATTTCATCCATATGCTCCACAACCACCGCCATCATATGGCCTGCCGGCGGATAATGCATCAATCGCCGATATAAAATCTCCTGACGGTAAAAAGCTTCATAATCCTGAGCCGCCGCACAGGTTACCGCATAATGCTCCGGCTGATAGGTCTGAATCACTGCCAGGCCCGGCTTTTCGCCCCGGCCTGCTCTTCCTGCCGCCTGGGTCAATAACTGAAACGTCCTTTCTCCGGCCATATAATCCCCGGAAAACATGGACAAATCTGCTGCCAGAACACCAACCAATGTCACGTTTGGAAAGTCATGCCCTTTGACGATCATCTGGGTTCCCACCAAAATATCCGCCTCTCCTTTGGCAAAGGCCTGAAACACTTCTATGGAACTGTTTTTCCGTCGCATCGAATCTCTGTCGGCACGAAGAATCCGTGCCTGAGGGAATCGCTTTGCAAGCATCTCCGCCACCTTCTGCGTCCCCATGCCAAATGCTCCGATATAGCTTGAACCACACTCGGGACATTTGTCCGGCATCGGCAATGTCATCCCGCAATAGTGGCATTTTAAAAGATTTTGCTCCGCTTTATGCAGCGTCATGGAAATATCACAATGGGGACATCGAATGACATGACCGCAGCTCCGGCAGGATATAAATCCCGCATATCCCCGGCGGTTCAAAAACAACAGAATCTGTTCCTTTCTTTCCAGCCGCTCTTCCATCTCTTTCTGAAGCCTCCGACTGAAAATCGAGTAATTTTTCTGTTTTAATTCTTCTCTTAGATCAATGACACAGGTTTTTGCCATTCCCGGCCCTCCGGCCACTCGATCCTCAAGTCGATGCAGTCCATAGATTCCCCGCATGGCCCGGTCGTAGGTGACTACTGACGGTGTCGCTGAACCGAGAACCACTTTTCCGCCGCACATCTCCATTCGCTGAATCGCCACATCCACCGCATGATATTTCGGCGTTGTATCACTTTTATAAGCTCCGTCCTGCTCTTCATCAACAATCAGCAATCCCAAATTGGGAAAAGGGGTGAACAGAGCGGAACGAGGACCGATCATAATATCAATTTCCCCATTTTTTGCCTGGATATACTGGTCATAGCGCTCGCCATCCGACATTCGGGAATTCATGACCGATACCCGGCGTCCAAATCTCTGCCGAAAACGTGCAATGTTCTGATAAGTCAGAGAGATCTCAGGAATCAGCACAATCGCCTGTCTGCCCGACGCCAGAGTCCGCTGGATCAACTGCATATAAACCTCTGTCTTGCCGCTCCCCGTAACACCATAGAGCAGATGAACCATCCGCCCATCTTGACAAATGCCCTCTACTGCCTGCTGCTGTCCCAGGGTCAGATGCACTGTCTTCCCATCCTTCGCTCCCGAATAGGGAATCCGGTAATCCGAAGCTTCCCTCACTTTGATCCAGCCGTGTTTTACCAGCGTCCGCAGAGCAGCCGTCGGCGACGGCACTTTCTTCTTCATCTCAGTTTCAGAAATTCCCTGTCCCTCATTGTCGTCCAGCAGTAATGCCAGCAGCGCAACTCTGGATGCAAATCTTGGCTGAACCGCCAGTTTTTTCATCTCAGACTCGGCTTCGGCCCTTGATACAGCCAGGCAATAGACTTTTTTCGTACCGCCCCGAACTTTTCTCCGAACGCTCAGCACTGTTTTTAAGGATTGGGCGTGTGTACATCCATACATCCGGCTCATCCAGTCTGCCAGTCGAATCATCTGGGATTCCACCACCATAGAGCCTTTCTGGATGCTCTGTATTTCTTTTAATTTATCCGGCTCATACTCCGGTTCTTCAGAAAAACCTATAACATAGCCCCTGAGCACTCGATTCCCCTTTCCAAAGGGAACCAGCACCTGACTGCCGACCTGAATATCCGACACGAGTGTCTCCGGCACAATATACTGAAATACCCGATCCAGCGCTTCCAGAGATATATCCACGATAATATCTGCGTATTTCACTCTGTACCTCCAGTATCCTTTTTTGAACAAGAATACCGCAGATGACCTCGCTTTAAAACGCAGGCATCTCCGGTATCCCACAGTTCGTTATAATATTATGCAAGAAAATCCTTTAACTTCTTGCTTCTCTGCGGATGACGAAGCTTCCGAAGCGCCTTCGCCTCAATCTGACGAATACGCTCACGGGTCACAGAAAATTCCTGACCAACTTCTTCCAAAGTTCTGGCCTTTCCATCTTCAAGGCCAAATCTCAGACGGATGACCTTCTGTTCTCTCTCAGTCAACGACTGAAGCGCCACCTCCAACTCTTCCTTCAGCATCTCATCCGCTGCATGCTGTTCCGGCTGAAGTGTGGATTTATCTTCAATAAAATCACCCAGATGGCTGTCTTCTTCCTCACCGATCGGTGTATCCATAGATACCGGTTCTTTTGATATCTTCAAAATATCATCTACTTTTTCCACCGGAACACCCATCACCTTTGCAATTTCTTCCGAAGTTGGTTCACGGCCATACTCAGCCAGTAATTTACGGGATACCCGAATTGTTTTGTTAATTGTTTCTACCATATGTACCGGAATACGAATGGTTCTGGAATAATCGGCCAGTCCACGGGTAATCGCCTGACGAATCCACCAGGTCGCATAGGTGCTGAATTTATAACCTTTTGTATAATCAAATTTATCAACAGCCTTCATCAGTCCGATATTTCCCTCCTGAATAAGATCCAGGAAGCTCATTCCACGACCCACATATCGTTTAGCAATACTTACAACAAGGCGCAGATTGGCCTCTGTCAGATGTTTTTTGGCTTCTTCATCGCCTTCGCCCATCCGCCGGGCCAGCTCAGCCTCTTCCTCCGCAGACAGCAACTGAATATTACCGATTTCTTTCAGATACTGGCGCACCGGGTCTTCAATATTAATACCATCCGGCACAGATAAGTCTGTATCATCCACATGCACTTCATCCTCATCATCTAAAAGAAATTCCGCATCGCTGTCATCATTACTGACTCTCAGAACATCGATTCCCTTGCTTTCCAGATAATCAAATATCTGCTCACTCTGGTCCGCGTCCAGGGACATACTGCTAAATGCATCCATAACTTCCTGATATTCAAGGACATTTTTTTTCTTTTTAGCATTTGAAACCAGTTCTTCCAGTTTTTTTGTAAACAATAACTTATTGTCTTCCATACAAAATTCCCCATATCTCTATTTTCTGCAGTACAATTAAATTATAATGAATTTTTCGTCATATAACAATACGAATTGTAAATTTAATTTGAATTTATGCTTCTGTTTCAGTCTCTGCTTCATCGGTTGTTTCTTCGGCTTCTTCTGATATTTCAATCTCCTCTTCTGAAATATCCTCAGCTAAATCCAACATGTCACCGCCGATTTCCTCGTCTTCACCAAGAATCTTAATTTTTCCCGAATACAATTCTTCAACAGCAATAGACAACGGTTTTTTCCCCGCAGCATCATCCACGAGTGGCTCAGCACCGGAAATCAGCTGTCTGGCCCGCTTTGCCGTTGCAATGACGATGGAGTAACGGCTCTGGACTACCGGAGCTTCCCCCTCTTCCACACCACTGTTTACAACTTCTATTAAATCTGAATATGATGGATGTAACATAAATTATTCCCCTTTCTTATATGCGGCAAGGCCTTCTGTCAATTGTTCAACCAATTCCCCGCCATAAACAGCTTTTCTTTTTTCAGCCTCAATGATCTGGTGGATGTCTTCAGCACATTCAACCACCTTTCCATTCTCATTGAGAACGATATAATCGTACTTATCCATATAAGTAACTTCTTCGGAAGCCCGTGACAGACGTGACAGGATGACTTCTTCTGTCTCTGTTCCACGTCCTCTGAGCCTTGCTTCCAGTTCTTCGGCCGTCGGCGGCGTCACAAAAATCAACACCGTCTCCGGATAGCGTTCTTTCACTTTCAAAGCGCCCTGCATCTCAATCTCCAGTATAACAGAAATTCCCTGACTCAGCTTATTGAACACAAAATCCTTTGGAGTTCCATAATAATTATCCACATAGCAGGCATGTTCTAAAAACCGTTCCTCCTGAATTCTCTGCTCAAAGACCGATTTATCCAGGAAAAAGTAATGTTGTCCATCAACTTCGCCTTCCCGTGGTATCCGTGTCGTTGCTGAAATCGACAGGCAGTATTCCTGCTCATGCCTTGTCAAAAGCTCTTTGACAAGCGTCCCTTTACCGGCGCCGGAAAATCCCGAAATAACTGCCAGTATACCTTTTTGATCATTCATCTTCCTCATCCTTATTCACAACCTTGCCGGCGAAACGCCCGGTCAATGTCTCCGGCTGCAGAGCCGAAAGCACCAATTCATTATTTTCCATGACGATCACCGCTTTTGTCCGGCGTCCCTGAGTGGCATCAATGGCCATTCCTGCATCCTTTGCATTCTGGATCATCCGCTTGATCGGCGCCGAGTCCGGATTGATAATAGCGATCACCTTACTGGTGTTCACCACATTGCCAAATCCTATATTCATAAGCTTTCCCAAAAATCATCTCTCCTGTTCAGGATTATTCAATATTTTGTATCTGCTCTCTGACTTTTTCAATCTCTGTCTTCAGATCAATCGCCCGATTGGCCACTTCCAGGTCATTGGCCTTGGATAAAATCGTATTGGCCTCCCGATTCATCTCCTGAGCAATAAAATCCAGCTTTCGCCCGATGCTGCCGCCTTCCAGCAATGCCTTCCGTGTACTTGTAATATGGCTGCGCAGACGGACGATTTCTTCATCCACACAGATTTTATCTGCAAATATGGTCGTCTCTGTGATAATGCGGCTTTCATCGATCGTGGAATCGCCAAGAAGTTCTTTTACTTTGGCTTCCAGACGCTGACGATGTTCTACAAGAATCTCGGGCGAACGCTTTTCAATGAAATCCACAGCTTCAAGCATACCGTCCAGTTTACTGATCAGATCATTTTTCAGGTTTTCACCTTCGACCAGACGGGTCTCCACAAACTGTTCGCTGGCTTTATGAAGGGCTTCCTCCAAAACGCCCCACAGTTCATCCGTATCTACTGTCTGCTCTTCCAGCGTAAGTACATCCGGATAACGTGATAAAGAAGACACCCGTACATCATTTTCAATGCCAAACTGTTCACTCATCCGCTGCAGGACACCCACGTATTCTGCTGCAAGCTCTTCATTATATTTAAGGACCATATTATTCTCCGTATAATCCTCATAAGTGATGAATACATCCACCTTACCCCGCTGGATGTATTTTTTCAGAAGATTTCGGATGCCTGCCTCAAAAATGCTCAGCTTTTTAGGCATCTTAATATTGATATCACAGTAGCGGTGGTTGACCGCCTTCATCTCAACCGTAATCTTCTGACGTTCGTTTGCGATTTCGCTTCTGCCGAAACCTGTCATACTTTTCAACATTACATGGTTCTCCCATCTATTTAATTTGTAAGTTATATCTTTCCATAGTAAGGCTATTGTATAACCATATCAATTTATTATAATTCAAATAAAAATTACCGTCAATAGTTTCGCCCGCCATCTCTTGTACAAAATTTTAATATTTGTTATACTAAAAAAGATTTTTTAATCTATATTTCAATGAAGGAGAACACTTATGGCTTTTGATGGAATCGTAATTTCCAACCTTGTATGGGAACTGAGCGAGCGGCTCACTGACGGCCGCATTAATAAAATATATCAACCGGAAAACGACGCAATTGTTCTGACGATAAAAAATAACCGGAACAATTATCGTCTGCTGCTCTCCGCCAGCCCGTCCCTGCCTCTGGCCTATCTGACAGAAGACGCCGGAACCAACCCGATGGTAGCGCCGAATTTCTGTATGCTGCTCCGAAAACATATCAGCGGAGGCCGTATCGTTTCCATCGTTCAACCGGAGATGGAACGAATTTTAAAATTTGAGATTGAGCATTTAAATGAATTGGGTGATTTATGTACCAAATTCCTCATTGTGGAACTGATGGGCAAGCACAGTAATATTATTTTCTGCCAGCCGGACGGCACAATTATTGACAGTATCAAACATATTTCTCTCAATGTCAGTTCGGTCCGCGAAGTCCTGCCGGGGCGCAGCTATTTCATACCGAACACCATGTTAAAAATGAATCCTCTGACCATCAGCGCCGATGAATTTATTGAAAAGACGTTATCCAAACCGCTGCCTGTGGGAAAGGCCCTCTACACCAGCCTGACCGGTATCAGCCCGGTCATTGCCGAAGAAATCTGCTTCCGTGCTTCCATTGATTCGGGAATGAGCACCAGCGGACTGAGCGATGCAGAAAAGCTTCATCTGTTCGGTGTTTTCAGCCGTCTTATGGAGGATGTTGAAAACCATTGTTTCACACCGTTGATCATTTATCGCGGCAAAGAACCCATAGAATTTTCTGCTCTGACGCTGACATGCTACGGCGACTGCGAAAGTCATGCCTTTGATTCTATTTCCACAGTGCTTCAGACCTATTATGCGGAGAAAAATGCAACGAGCCGCATCCGTCAGAAATCCCACGATTTGCGTCATGTGGTGAATACCGCACTGGACCGTACCCGTAAAAAATATGACTTACAGTTAAAACAATTAAAAGATACGGAGAAACGGGAAAAATACAAAATTTATGGTGAAATGATCAATACCTATGGTTACGGAC
Organism: Frisingicoccus caecimuris; assembly: GCF_004340975.1. Taxonomy (GTDB): domain Bacteria; phylum Bacillota; class Clostridia; order Lachnospirales; family Lachnospiraceae; genus Frisingicoccus; species Frisingicoccus caecimuris. The sequence goes on along the minus strand of NZ_SLXA01000003.1, from coordinate 113,506 downwards.
TGGAAGAGGGCGCTAAAAGCATGACCTGTCTTAACTATTATACCAACAAAGATATGACCGTTCCTCTGGACCCCCAGCTTACACCTCAGGAAAATGCAAAAAAATATTTTGAACGCTATGGAAAATTGAAACGTACTTTTGAAGCCCTGTCCACTCTGACAGAAGAGACCCATGACGAGATGGAACACCTGGACTCTGTCAGTACCGCTCTGGATCTGGCCCAAACCGAAGGGGATCTGGCTCAGATTAAAGAAGAATTGATTCAGGCCGGTTATGTGAAACGTCATACCGGCGGCAGAAATGTAAAAAAACAGAAGCTGACCAGTCAGCCTCTCCACTATATCTCTTCCGACGGTTATGACATGTATGTTGGAAAAAATAATCTCCAAAATGAAGAACTGACCTTTAAATTTGCAAACGGCGGTGACTGGTGGTTCCATGCCAAAGGAATCCCCGGTTCCCATGTAATTGTCAAATCCGGCGGAGACGAGCTTCCCGACCAAACCTTTGAAGAAGCCGCCCGTCTGGCTGCTTACTACTCGAAAAACCGGACCAGTGAAAAGGTGGAAATTGACTATATCCAGCGCAAGCATGTTAAAAAGCCAAACTCGGGAAAACCGGGATTTGTCATCTATCATACCAATTATTCCATGATGATCGAACCGGATATTTCAAATATCCAATCCGCCAAATAAAACAAAATCGGACCCCAAGGTCAAAAAATGACCAAAAGGGTCCTTTTCTTTCAATCACCCGTATATGATCTCTCTGACCTTTTCTGCCAGAGCCTCAGCCAATCTTAAATGGCCTTCCTCCATCAAATGTATACTATCTGCCTCCCCAGGTTCCGCCACCAGAGCCGCATCAAAAAATTCACAGCCAAACTGTTCCGCGACAAGCTTATACCAGCGGGCCATACGCTTTGAATTTTCAACAGCAGCTTTGCCCTCAAAAAACTCGGCAAAAGGAGAGGTCTCTATCCCCTGACCCATATGTATTGGTGACACAATGAGAATCTTTGTATCCGGCTGATCACATTTATATTTCAAAAAACCTGTCAGCCTCATCATCATATTTTGAAGGCCTCCGGCGATATCTCCCGCCGGAAGATGAAATTTCTTCTTTAATTCATTGGAACCGAGCATAATGATCAACATGTCGAAAGGTACATGACTTTCCACCATCGGCAGGACATAATCCATTCCCTTTTTATTGCCCCATTCCCATGGGTCCTCACAGGAAATGGTCCGTCCATTCTGCCCTTCTTCAATAATCTGATATTCATCGCCTAATATCTGCTGCATTCGCATCGGCCATCGGGTATTTTCATCATAACGACCGCCTGTCACCGGATTGTATCCCCATGTATTTGAATCTCCAAAACATATAATCCGTTTCTTTTCCATAGTTTCATCTCCTTCGATATATTGCCTGTACAATGCCATACAAAGCAGCAAATAAAACGCCCGCCACCGGCCAGACAATCCAACTGATCTCCCAGTTATTTAAATAAAAGCTGATTCCAAGATAAATAGCCGTTACCAGACACCAGTAAATTCTTGGAAAATAAGAAGTTTTCCGGCCAAGTGCCTTCTTTTCTTCTGTATAATCCCCCCGTTGGAGCAGTTTTTCATAACTTTCATGAACCATACCATAACGAACAAAAAGATGTACGCCGATGCAGATCAAAATCAAAAGAATATCCACACAGCAGACATAAACAAATTCATCCTCTGTAAGTCCAAAGGCCATAAGCAGGGGAACGACTCCGATAATGCACAAAAACACGCCGATCGTCACAACTACACGAAATTTTGGTTCAAAAGTTCTCCGCTTTTCTTCTACCATTTCCGCAAGACTACGTTCTATAAATATGGCTTCTTTTTCCAGATATTCAAATTCGGAAAGCTGCATTCCATTAAGAATCAGAATGGCAACCCCAATGGCGACCAAAACCAAAAGAATGGTCACGCCAAGGCCTCCGGCCATATTCTCCGTCAAACGGGTATGTTTATATTCCGCCACTCCACCTAAAAACATCAGCGGAACCGGAGACAAAATAAATAAAGAAACAGCAAAAGCAATCCGCCCGGACAGCTTTTCTGTCAAATCCATAAACAAATTCGCCTCTTTCGCCGACACCCGGCGTGCGGATGGCTCCGACATTTCCTCAAAAACTTCGGATACATTGCTGGAAATTTCCCGAACATCATCCTTCAGCAAATAATCTGTTGTCACATCGAAAAGTTCACTGAGCCTTAGGATCTTATCCAGATCCGGTATGGATGCCCCCAGTTCCCACTTGGAAACCGACTGTCTGGATATATCCAGTTTGTCTGCCAGTTCTTCCTGGGACCAACCTTTTCTTTTTCTCAACAATACAATTTTTTCTGCCAAAACCATCCTCTACTACCTCTCTTTGTCTTATTTCTGACTTTAGTTTAACAGAATTTACAGTTGACAACCACCAAGTGCGCTTGGAAATGTTGCACCTGACAGTTGCATCCACCATTTATTGTCATGTTTTCGCAAAGCACAAACGGCCCTCCGGATGAAGGGCCTGCAATAGAATCAGATGACATTATAAGCAATCTGTTTTTGTGAGAAAAGGCACTCGAATCCGTCCAGCAGATGATTCGGCAAATACAGAGATTCCTTTTTCTTTAACTGAACCGCTCCGGACTTTGATAATACCTCAGCCACAAACTGAGAACAAAAATATGCGTTTTCAAACTTATGCGGAATATGCAAAAGGCACAATATAACGCCGAGACGCGAATAAGTATAGATATCTTTCTGCTCCAGAAATCGCTGGATTTCTTCTGCTATATCATGACAGATACTTTCAGGCACCCGCATGCGTATACAAACGCTGCCTTCTTTTCTCCGCCTGGATTTCCTTTTTTTCGGTTCCTCAACAACAACGCCCTTGCCGTTAAAGCTGTAGAACACCTCTTCCGTGCCATCAATAGACAAAGACGCATGAGAATAACCACTTCTGCTGATCACCCGAATGAACCGTCCAAACCAGTCCGAGTATCCCGTCAGCAAGATGGTGATCGTCTTCATTCGCTCCTGTTTTCTCTTTTTCTTTTTAATTCCTTTTTTTCCCATTAATTCATCCTAACCCATTTTATAAACTATATGTCAAATAACTGTCATCCATGATCATTCACTGCGAAAATCCCATTAAATCCGTTTCCTTCTCCATCAGAAAACAATTGATTAAATCATAGGTTTTTTTCACCTGTGAAAAACGAACCGGTAAAGAAAAATATCCGTGAAGTGCGTTCGGCATTCTGAAAATCTTCACCTTATTTCCTGCTGTCTTCAGCGCCTTTCCATAAGCCTCTCCTTCATCCCGCAGCGGACAATATTCTGCTGTAATGATCAATGTGTCCGGCTGATCGGTAAAGCTCTTTGCCGCCAGCGGCGCATAATAGGGATTCATCAAATCTTCATCCGATGAGCGATACAACTCCATATAGTCCCGCACACGCTTTGTCGTCAACAGGTAACCTGTGCCATTTTCCCGCACCGAAGGAAACGGGGAAGAATCTGAATGATCATTTCCCGCAGCCGGATAGATGAGTATCTGACGGGAAGGAAGAAATTCTCCCCGATCACGGGCCATCAGCGAGACGGCTGCCGCCAGATTGCCTCCGGCACTATCTCCGATCAGCACGATTTCCTTTGCTTCCGTTTCCAAAAGGTTCTCATCAAGAAATATCTCCCTTGTGACCGCATAACAATCCTCCAGCCCGGCCGGAAACGGATGTTCCGGCGCCAGCCTGTAATCCACGGAAATGACCACACGTCCTGTCTGATTTGCCATATCGGCGCAGACAGCATCATAGCTATCAATACTTCCGGTCACCCATCCGCCGCCATGAAAAAATATAAGTATTCCCTGATGTTCACGGGCGGAAGGCATAAAAATCCGTACCGGTACCTCATGGTCTCCGTTGATCACCTTATGCTCCCAAATGTGATAGAGCGACGGCTTTCTCAGCCGTCTTGCGGAAATCTCTTTCAACCACCGTTCCATTTGATAACTTTTTTTAATATCCGCTTCCGAATAGGACAGCACAGACAGGGCCGCCCGCATCGCTTTATTAATTGCCATAAATACCTCTTTTTCCAAATTGTAACAGACAGAGGAGAAGATTACAATCTTTTTAAACAGATTGTCACAATTTCTTTTCCAGACATACAAGCTGAACGCCTATAATTCCATTAAACGTACACGGAACAATCCCCACTTCCCTGTAACCCAGTTTTTTATAAAACTGCCGGGCACGTGTATTTTTCTGATTCGTATCCATCCTCAGATAATTGCAGCCATGCTTTCTGGCAAAGTCTTCATAAAAAGAAACAAACGCTCTGCCATATCCGCGATTTTCTATGGTTGGCGATACCACCAGCGTATGTAATACCATGACCTCCTGTTCTTCGGCATCATATTCCCAATCCGCTTCTGCATAGGAAGGTTCCTGCTGCTGATTCAATCTTCCCGCCGCCACAACAACACCATCTTCTTCCAGCACATACAGATCACCCATTTGCAGAGCCATTTCCGCCGTTTTCTCTGTTGGATAGATATCTCTTATCCATCCGATCGTCACTCGGCCGGCCTCTTCCTCCGTATGAATTTCATCATAAATATGGGAAACCGCCTGAATATCTTTTTCTGTTGCTTTTCTGATCATAAAGTTTATCCCCACAAATTTAATAATTTTTAAACGTATACTTTAGTATAATTGATACCGGATATGAAATCAACAGGGTATTTTTTTGAAATCAGGCTGGCAGGTCCAAATGCCGATCCTGCTGCACTTTCTGCATCTTTTACAATCTGCTTCTTCCCCTGTCCGTGCAGATCACAAGCTCGCTCTTTATGCCATTCAGCTCTATAATATTCTCCGCATCAGGTGTGTCAAACCGTTCTGTCTGCCGTCCGCCGTTCTCATAAGAGATGCTTGTTCCGATGCCCTTCGTAACGGCGGTAAAGACGGCATTCTCTGGGATATGGATTTTTGAGGTTGCCGACACTTGGTTGATCGCGACCTCCCCATTTAAGGAACGGCAGACAACCTCCATATCCAGATTGCAGTTTATCTCTAATGTGCCAGAAACATCCTCCAGAATGATGTTTGGTGTCTTTACATCAAGCTCTATACTGTCACACTCCAAAGAACGGATTTCCACGCTCCCTGCATGAACCGCACATTCAATTTTCCCGATATAGGGTGACGGGATTTGGACGAAGATACTGACTGCTTCTTTTGCTGCCGCTTCGGATACACCGTTCCTGCGATTTACATCCACATCAATCCGTTTTCGGATGTCGTCAATCTTCACTTTAAAATCATTCTGGAGCGTGGAGAGGGTATTGGATGCCAGACGGACACGGATTTTCTCGCCCTCATAGCCTGACATCTGGAATTGCCTTGCCCCTCCAAACTTCATGTCGTAACGTTTTGGCTCATCAATATCGTACTCTGTAACACTCTCGAAAAGATACTCTGTCGCTTTTTGGGTTCCCCTTTCGTTAGAGAGCAGCTCGTCAATGGAAATGTCAAACAGGGTGGAAATTGCCATGATGTTCTCAATGTCGGGAATGCCCGCATCTGTTTCCCATTTTGTAACCGCCTGTCTTGATACACCGAGCTTCTCCGCTAACTGTTCCTGCGACATTCCTGCCTGCTTACGGATGGATTTCAATTTTTCTGCAAATGTCATATTCATGACCTCCTTATTTTGATATACACAGTATAGAAAAGCGTATTTTACATTACAAGCAAGCAGGGATTACATTTCGTTTTTTCCGCTACTTTGCGTGGCATTTCCTTCAACTCTGACGGAATCGGGCTGCGCCAAAATATAACCCTCCACCGTTTCCGGTGCTTTCCCGCAGTAATGGCTCTGGTTCTGCTTTTTAAAAGTACGCCCACACTTCGGACATGTCCACATCTTCCCGACCGCCTTTATTCCCTTTCTCTCACTGTCACCCTTACACTGTCACCTGGCTGCTTCCCGATCCGGGAACGTATCTCTTTCCGTACACCTATAATATAGCAGACACTTCCGTCCGCATTTTTTACTCCCATATTTACAATACTGCCGTCATATTCTTCTCCGTCAAATGTGGCGTGTACTTTTACCCGTCCCCGTCCGAATTCTTTCCTGATATCATAGGGAAAAATGACATAAGCGCCGCCTGTTTCACCTGCTCCATAAAGCAAGGATTCATATTCATACACTGTACGGTTCACTACTTCACCTCATCCAATCTGTTTTCTCCAGTGTAGCCAGTTGAGTTCTTATATTCTTCATATATCCACATGCTGCTTCCTCCGCAGTATATGGATATGTAGCTTCTATTGATTCTCCTACCCAAATAGCAACATCATGAAATAATTCAATTGCAACCTGGATCGCACACCAAAAATTCTCATATTCTCCATTTGTATATGTTTTTAAATATCTCTGATAAATTGCTTCTGAAAGATACTTTTTAAAGTATTTGTTTAACTTTCCAGTTGAAACCGAAAAATCTGTACGCGTACCAATATACCAATTTAACATTAATTCCATCATATTTCGCACAAGTGTATTATAAGTTGTCATAGCAAATGGCATTTCATCTCTCGCAATTCCTTTTGATACATCACAAATACACCAGAAAAATTCATTACAACAGCCTTGAAATTGTTTTATAGAAGGTTTCTTAACAAAAAAATCTTCATCTGTTGGTGCTGGAAGTTCTGGTAAACAACCAATTTTGTCTAATAGCGGCAGATAAAGTTTATTTCGATTAGTTCCTTTATTCAGTGCGTTAATTGTTTCTATCCCAACATCAATACGATTACCGTCACTAAAGAGTAATAACCATGAATAACTTTCATCATAGTTGGCTCTGATACCGAATCTTTCTCCGTAACCATAATCATCATCTTGTTCTTGCTTTAATACCACTTTGCCAAAAAAATTAATCCAGGAAGTATCCATTATAAAACTGTCTGTTTCTTTTACAACATACATAATATCAAAATCTCTATAAATATCTTTAGGTACTTTAGGATTTGTTCGTGAACCTTTCATATATGCTGCTAAAATCCTGTCATCCTGTTTTGCTTTTGTGATAATTAAACTCATCATTTCTTTCTCGCTTCGCATTTTGAATCCCTCACAAAAATGAATCATTAAAAACTTTATGATTCTATCCTACAAATTCCAGTTTATCGCTGACTTCATTGTAGCATAGCGATGTTATAAAATCCATGGAAATGTCTGTGACTATAGACAATCATGAGCGGCAAAAGTCTTTTTACAGACACTGCACAATTCGTTTTACATTGCCATTCGATACGGAATAATACACAATCAACATTCTTTTTTCATCCTGTCCGCACTTCTTGCTATTCCACCTGCTTACTGTCCGCCGGATACATCCATCAAAAAGCTGTCATAGGCGTCAAATTGTCTCCGCCCACATTTCGCAAAGCGACTGATTGATTCTTATATCGTATTATAGTTCCATTTTCGGAGCGTAATCTTCAGCAAAGTTTTCTTCCACGTCATCAAGAAAAATATTCAAATTCAAAAGATGCCTTGTCTGTTTCGAAAGCAAACAGAATACAGCCCTCTTTGCGAAGTCTGTAAAAAGCCCGGCAGGATGCACTTTCGTGAATTGTCCTTACCATGTCTCCCTTGGCCGGAGCCTTAAGAGGCCGTTCAGATGCTTCCAACAGCCGAACATCCAATTCCAGATTGCCCTGTATAATCCGGACCATCTTGTTTTGGATTCTAACAACTCTGGCTCCCAGATAAGTGGCGATCCTGTACTCTTTCCCCAGCCATAATATAGCACCTATAATACCGGTAAAATGAATCCCTGCCATGGGAATATCCGCCACTGACAACATTAAAGCCCCACCTTGGAAACAGCACTGCGTCCATATATACTCTTTTGGAAATGACCGGCCCTGATCTCCTTCCCAATATCCCCATGCATTCCGAAAAGAATATTTTTGTCCATTAATACACACATTTCCCCTGACCGAATGGCGCATACTCCGCACACTGTGGCGGCATTCCATAAAAGGCACTAACGCAAACGGCCCCATAATATCATATTTTAACGGACATAGCGGTCCAAAATCCAACTTTCCCCTAATAGTCAACTGCGATGTCTGTATTGCCAGATGAATGCCTTTTTCACCAAATTGATTTTCTCCAATAAAAATATTCCTTCTTGTCCGTCGAAATAAATCTGCACTAAACATAACTGTCCAGGCGTCATTATCCGTAATGACCTGAATAGAGCAGGTGCGTTTGTTCCCTTTGTTGTGAACGGCAGGTATCACCGCTAAGGTCTGTGTATCAGATTGACATTTTAAATACCAGCCAAAAAAAGAATTATACATATGCTTATCTCCATGAAAAAATAATACTTATTTTTCCATGGATAAGCCTGATTTATTCATCTTAGAGAATTCTGCTGCCGTATGTCCATGAACTACATGATAGTAGTCGGAACAAGCTGGCAATTACATCACGGTCCAAAATAAACTCCCAGGCATGTTTCAAGTTTAAAATCTTTTACACGCAACAATAACGATTATCGCCAAGACCGAACCGTTGATTATCAATCTCTTTCTATTCACATTCATGCCTCCTTATAAAACTTGATGCTTTTTAAAGCCCAGCTTTGCAAGAGGAAGCATACAAACAGTCAGTACCGCATACAAAATTGTCCTTGTGGAAAATGCGTCCAGTACCAAGCTGCCTAATTGATAGGAAATATAAGAGCCAAATTGAGGCTGAACCGCGTAGTAAGGCAGCAGGAACAAAGTTAAATTGTAAACGCCTGTTGTTCCGTTTGCAGAAAGAAACATTGGAATAAACAGCACAGGCACAAGTACGATCAACACAAGATAAGGACTTCTCATCTTTGAGGAAAGTACCAGTGTCAGACCAATCATGGCAAACAGGACAAAGTAAATCACGCCCAGATTGACCAGGATTCCCTGCAGGAATGTAAATGGATAAGGGATTGATGTACCTGCAATCTGCATGGGAAGATTCCAGCCATCCACGCCAAACGCCGCAAGGGGCAATCCAAAGGCCACAAGGATATGAATGGTAAATGCAAGAAGCCCAAACAGGTAGGATGCAATGATCTTTGCAGTCGTCAATTTTGTTTTTCCATACTTGCCCGACAAAATGACCGCATCTGTTCCAGCCTGATACTCGCCGGAAAATACGGGCGCAAGGACAATGCAAACAGCCACTATTGCGAACATTAACAGTTCAAAACAGGTATTAATGGTAAGCCATCCCTCATAATATCCATACTGGAATGGTGTTTCTACCTGGCTGTTCATATTCTGCCAGTATTCTTTCTGTTCATCAGACAATCCACGGGACGAATCATTTAACAGAGCAGCTATTTTTTCCTCCCTTGCCTGATAGAAGTTTGCGCCGTTCGCTATATCCACATCCGGCAGGCTACTATACCAGGCCGTTACTCCAGGGGCAGCATAGGTGGATGCAATCGTTTTTAACAGTTCTTCCCGTGGTGCTATATCATTCCAGTACGCATCTCCAATTAAAAACTGATCTGTTCCGTCAAATCCCACATTATCAGGATTTTCAAAAAGCTCCTGTACTTCACGGATTGTTTCGCTAATGTATTCATCCGTCAGAGGAACGGAAATCTGCGAATACTGCTCCTTTGTATAAGCAATACCATCCAGGCCCTTGATTACTCCATCCGCATTGTAGGTCTGATACTGCAAAATCGGCAGGCCAAAAAGAAAAACCGTTAATAACAGGCTGACGGTCATCACAATAAACGTAGATTTCTTACGCAGAATTTTCAAAAACTCATACTTAACCAGCGTTTTCATCATATCCACCCCTTTCGTTCTGCACTTCTTCGCCAAAATGGTACAGGAATAAATCTTCCAAACTCGGTTCAACGGTGTAGGCATCTGCCGCCGGAGCTGCTTCATTCACGATTCGCAAGCGCACTTTATTGTTTTCGTGGTGCAGATTGACAACGCAAAATCGCCTGCTATATTCATCAGCCCTCCGGTCATCAACTAAAACTTCCCATACTTTACCCCGGATACCGTCAGTAACCGTAGACATTGGTTCTTGCAGTAAGAAGCGTCCCTGCTTCATCATCAAAATTGCGTCTGCAATATAGGAAACATCGGAAACAATATGCGTTGACAGAATCACGATCTTTTCCTTTGCAAAGTCTGAAATAATGTTGCGGAATCGTACCCGTTCTTTCGGGTCAAGCCCCGCCGTTGGTTCATCCAAAATCAAAATTGACGGATCATTCAGTTCAGTCTGGGCAATACCCAAGCGCTGCTTCATGCCACCAGAATAAGACTTGATTTTCTTATCCGCCATATCATGCAGGTTGACCATATCCAGCAGCTTTTCCGTTTTTGTTCTGGCTTCTTTCGAGCTGAGACCTTTCACTGCCGCCATATAAAGCATAAACTCGCGGGCCGTAAAATCAGGATAGAAACCAAAGTCCTGGGGCATATAACCCAAATGAGTATAATACTGTTCTCCCAATTCCTGCATGGTCTTTCCATTCAGACGGATGCTGCCGGAAGTAGGCTTCAAAATGCCGCAGATCATTCGCATCAAAGTCGTTTTTCCCGCTCCATTTGCGCCAAGCAAGCCATACACGCCAGGAACTAAATTGACGCTTATATCGTCAACGGCACATTTGCTTCCATATTGCTTGCACAAATGCTGTAATTGCAGTTCCATACAAAACCTCCTGTTGGTTGTTATTTAGATCACATTATAAAAGATGGATGATCTATGCTTACAGCATAAACCATCCATCTTATCGCTGGCTTCTCCGTATCTTAATTTCATCTTAATTTGCAGGGACCAGAATTAAAAATTCCGTACCCTCGCCTGGCTTACTCTTAACTACAATATCTCCGCCGTGGAGTGTGACAATCTGCTTTGCGATTGCCAGGCCAAGGCCACTGCCCTCTGGCTTTTCTTTGGTATTTGTTCCCCGATAATACCGATTAAACAGGTTCGATTGTTCTTCCTCGCTCATACCCACACCATTGTCCCGGATAGAGATGTGAATACCACTTTCCTGTGCTTTTGTAATGGATATGGTCACTTTCGTTTCCGGGGGATTATGAACCAGTGCATTGACAATCAGATTTTGAACCGCCCGCCGGAACAGGTCGGGGTCAACCGCAGAAGTAAACTCCGGCAAATTACTTTCAAATTCTAAATCACGGCCGGAATAGGTCGGGTCGTTTGTAATATCAATCACTAACTCCCTTAGATAACGCACCAAACGTACCTGCCTGGGGTGAAATGGAAAGGCCCCGGAATCCAGTTGGTAGGTCAGCTTCAAATCATTTATCAGTTTTTCTACATGATCGACATTTTTCAGAATAATAGAACCATATTCCTGTACGGTCTGGCTTTCCGCTGCGGCACCATCCGCAAGTAATTCCGCATAACCCTTAACAGGAGATAGCGGCGTTTTCAGATCATGTGTAATGTTAGTAATCCATTCCTGACGTGCCCGCTCTGTACTTTCTTTGAGCTGGTCACTCCGCTGAATCTCCGTATCCATTTTGTTTAGTGCGGCATAAATGCTGCTGAAGATGCCTTTTTCCTGTGAAGACCGATAGGTGCGGAGTGAAATACTTTCGATGCCTCTTGTGATTTTTCCCATCTGACGGGTAAGCCAAAAGCCATAGACAAGAAATGCGGCAGCAACCACACAGAGGACAAAAAATATCGCCATACGGAATATAGGTGAAAGACGCCCGACGGTCTCACCATTATAGTACAGCATATATTTTCCAATGGGGTAGGGGAATCCAACAAGATAGTTATAGACTTCCCCGGACGTTTCATAGCTGCTCACAAAAACTGTATTTCCATTCTCGTAACCACTCGTTCCAAATGCGATCAATTCAGACACAGAGTAGCTTGTCGGGTAGTTCTCCGGCTTATGATAAGAGAAAATTTCCTGCCCGGATTCATCAATCACCTGAATCCATAAACCGTATTCGTCCAGTCGTTCCAGCCCTATGTCTTCTATTTTCAGTTCCCCATCCTCATATTCAATCCAGGCAGAAAAATTCTCTGTAAAACGGTTCGGCCAGTTAGCCAAACTCAAGCCCTCCGGTTCGGGAATCGAAAAAAGATAATAATAGAGACCGATTGCCGCAACAGCAGCCAATAATACCAGAGAACAAAGAAAAACGAATATTCTCAAAAGAGGATTCATCTTGTGTTTACTTTTCATAAGGGTTCACCAACTTGTAGCCCAAGCCTTTCATCGTAATAATGTATTGTGGCTTTGTAGGGTTGTCCTCCAGCTTCTCGCGCAGATGCCGGATATGCACCATGATTGTATTATCACAGCCGAAGCCGTCCTCTCCCCAAACTGCTTCATATAAACGCTCACGGCTGATCACCCGTCCAATATTTTGTGACAGATAATGCAGAATTTCAAACTCTCGGGCAGTAAGTTCCAATTCTTTTTCATTCTTCATAACCCGGCAGCCCTCTGGATCGATTACTAATTCTCCAATCGTGATGATATGCTTCTGTACTGGTTCCTGTTTATATTCAGCACGGCGCAATTGTGCCTTAACTCTATATGCCACTTCTTTCGGGCTAAACGGTTTTGTTACATAGTCATCCCCGCCAACAGCCAGACCAAGTATTTTATCTAATTCATCATTCTTAGAGGAAAGGAACAAGATTGGACAATGTGAGAACTGCCGGATTCGTTTGCATACTTCATAGCCGTCAATCCCCGGAAGCATAATATCCAGAATAATAACATCCGGCTGAATTTGCTTGCAGATACTTACTGCATCAAGCCCGTTATCAACTTTCGTAATATCGTAATACCCTTCTCTGTTGAGAGCTTTTTCAAGCAGATTTAAAATATCCACCTCATCATCAACGAGCATGATTCTATATTCATTCATCTCATATCCACCTTCCCAACTGTGACATTTGTTTTTATCATTCTAATCTGTAAAGTATATCATCGTGTCCTTAATGTGTTCTTTGCGTAATCTTAAATTAACCTTAATTGATACCGAATAAGCAAGTCAAACCACCCTGAGCTTCCGGGAATGTTCTGAAAAAATGAAAGAGGCCAGTCAGACCCACGCCATCAATAGTACCATTGGAAATATTGCTTTCATGAATACATCTCTAAATCTCATCCTTATCATCCGCCTTTCTTACTATCACACTCTAACAATCAAATAGCCACTAATTTTCAAATTTTTCCCGAAAACGCAAAAGAGCTGCCAACACTTCCGCACATCAGCAACTCTCCCTATAGTCCTGTTTAATTATGATGTCTTGTTCTTTTCCTTCTCTGCATCTTTGATTCTATAGTAATCTTCCATATCCAGACTCAATTATATATAAGTATCAGGTTTTGATTTTCGGTTGCTCAAGAGGCAGACCGTTTCCACATGCGGTGAAAGTTATTTCTTATACTATTTAGAATTAGTATCCCCTTATGCTAAATTGTTTTTATCACCGTAGGAGGATAGGCAATTAGTAAACGGCAAAGAGTATTTACTGCTTCTTCTAATACCGTCTATTGAAGTTTTGGCAGCTTCAATCGTAAAGTTATCTAATATTTCCAAAAGACGACTTTCGTCATAAGAGTCACCGAAAATTCTATTATATTGATTCCTGAATGTTTCTTCATTTTTCTTAGAGATAGCTCCTATATCTTTTAGGCGTTTTAATTTCTCAGTCTTTTTTTATTATTCCAACTATGAAACGAAGAATCACTTTGAATTGTAGCTGTAGTACTGAGTATATAATTAGAAAAGTTTTTTACACGCTCATAGTCTACATACCAGTTTGCAAGTGTCTTCCAAAAATCTATATCTCTGTCCGAAATAGATTTATTACCAAAATGATGTTTTACTTTTCTCTGAAAGCGACCACCCACATCATTCATAATGCTCACATCACCATTTGTCTCAATTTGCAGAGTATCGCCATCGTTCAATTCAAAGCAATCTCTTAAAGCTATTAGATACTGGTATATATCACCAGCTTTTTGCAATGTTGCATCATTAACTGCTCTTGTCACGGTCAATAACTCCCTTCAGATTTGACCATTTTCTCGCATTGCTTTTCCAGATATTTTGCCATTCTTTCTCATTCACTATCGCATCAAACACAGGCTCAAGAAAAGTCTGGATTTCCGCAATAACAAATGAAAACTCAAGCGTGTTCTCTTTTATGGTTTTCAAAAAGAATTTCCAACGCTTCTGCATATCTTCATCATCGGCAAGTGCAACAACACGCTTAAAACTGTCTCTATCATAGGGAGTACCACGCCGCTGTAAGGTTTCAAATACAGCTGCCTGCAATTTTGCACCCTCAAAATCGAATGTCCTTGAGAGATAATAAATATCATAAAAATCTTTCATTCTGCCTGTCAATTCAAAGCGTTGCAGTATGGCATCAAACTTCTCGGCAATGGTGCTTTCAAGAGAATAGGTTTTGATTACAGGTGCTTCAAAATCAGGAAGCTGAGTGTTGATTGTGCGTTCTTCGGCACGGGGGACTATAGTATCACCCACGCCTATATCAACATTAAACGGCACACGCACATTTTTTATTTGAGCAATAATCTGCGTACTGATACCGTGATATTTTCTTTGCGGAGAAATTTCCTCAAAGCCTTTTGCTCGCATTTCTATATAATCGTTACCTGTCGGTGTGTCGATGATTTTACAAATCAAATCTTTTACATCATCTATTGAATTAGAGTATCCACGGAGCAGGAAATCGACATCAATGGTAGCTCGACTTTCAAAATTGGTTAGAGTATAAATAAACAATCCACCTTTGAGTATTAGTGTATCCTCACACCCAGATTTTGATAACTTTCTCAAAAATTCTTCCTGCACAAAAAGTTGTAAGCATTGCTGATAGCTGATATCAGAGGCTTTTGCTTTATTTCTCAGCTTTGCCAGAACGGAAGCTGCTATATCTGCCATTACAACCACACTCCAATTAATTCTTTTACACGCGTTTGAACACGCAAAACCTTCGCATATTCTATAAGATTCGGTATATTCTTTTTCGGGTCTTTAACATAGCCCTGTACTGCTTTATTAAAAACCTCCTTATCCATCTTGTTCATATTTCGCAGCACATCGCAAATAGTACGGTCACGGTCATAAATGCGGACTTTGTGGAAATCAATTTCACCTTCGGTTTCGCCCAGCGTAACCAACTCTGACTCTACACGATATGCCTTTATAAACGGATAATCGATTTTTGTTCGCCGCTTAGAGACATTTTTATCTATTGCAAAGTTCCATTCAGCAGGATTTCTGTCACTGTATCTATAATAGAATAGGGCAGTCTCCATACAGAGCACTGCATCGGGAAACAATCGATTGATAATGACAACTTCACTTTCTCCATAATCTTGAGTCCAGTGATAGTAACCTCGCCTGACTCTTTCAATCAATCCTTCGTCTAAAAGTTGTTTTATATCTGCATAGTATAACTTTGAAGCTGTAAGTTCAGCAGTAGTCATAACATAATTATGACTGCTAAACAACATTCTCAGTGTCTCAATATCTTTATTCTGAAGCATATCTTCACCTCTATTTAATCGCCCCTAATTAAATCAATGATTGGGCACTTTACTATATTATATTTGATTTTTCTCTTTAAGTCAATAATAGCAAAGTGAACGCTTTCAATTGTATCAATTAGGCAGTTTAGTACAAAATCTGTCCTCCGCTTTTATAACCAAATAAAATATTGGTCAACGAAAAGACAAATATGTAAAAAAATAAGCGTACCACTGTTTTTATGATACGCTCATCATTATTAAATTACCTCAAAATGCTTCAATGCATCCTTTGTTGCTTCAACCTTCTCTGGAGTCGGATGCTTTCTCGGCTGTTTCAATTCCTCTACCGCATTAGGAGCATCGTACATCAGCAAGCCCAAATCTCTTTTTACCTCTGCGATATATGCGGTATGCACTTTGAAGCCATATTTTGCTTCTATGTACTCCTTAACCATTTTGTAGGTCACTCGCTCTTTCGGCTTGTACGCTTCGGCTCTCTTGGCGATATTATCAAGCGGCACTTTGCCCTCACCCACGCCAAACTCCTCTTTTACGTTGATTACACTATCGGTTTTTTTGTGGGAAAGCATTACAACCGTCTCAACATGATTATCGTTGTCCAAACTTATTTCCTGTTAATTCTTACTTTTTTTCTTCACTGTACTCTGAATATTTTTAATACTTTCCAAATATTCTTTTTCAACCGGCGACAAGTTCTGTGCCTGATATTTCCTATACTCTTCTGTTGCTTTTTCGATTGCCTGTGTATGACTAATCGTTCCAGCTTCCTGCAACACCTTTTCTCCTGTAGTTTTTAAAACATTATCAAGGTGTTCCACATAATCTGCCATATACATAGGATTGTGACGCATAGCTTGAATCTCCGCAAAATCAAAATATCCCGATACAATATTATTTAGGATTTTTAACTCTTCATCATTGAGATAATTTTTTGCAATACTGACATCTTTCAATACAGGAAAATCACCAGAAAAACTTTTTAATCCCATAAAAGGCTGACTGGCATCCGCACGCTCATATATAACTTCTGCCGCTGTATGTCCGTGTGCTGCATAATGTAATTTATTTTGCACCATTTTAAAAAACGCAATGGATTCACTACTCTTGGGATTATAGTCAACACTTGTTGCATAAAGATCAAGCACCTGTCGGTACATAACTTTTTCAGATGAACGGATATCCCGAATACGGTCTAATAACTCTTTCCAATAATTACCGCCACCCAGATTTTTCAGCCGTTCATCATCCATCGTAAAGCCTTTTATCATATACTCTTTCAAACGTTCAGTAGCCCACCGACGGAAATTAGTAGCAATTTTAGATTTTACTCTATATCCAAGAGAAATAATCATGTCAAGATTATAGTGTGTTGTATTATAGTTTTTTCCATCAGCCGCAGTTGTTCGGAATTTCCGAACAACTGAATCTTCTTCCAGTTCTCCTTCTTCAAAAATATGCTTGATATGCTCACTGATATTAGATTTGCTGGTTTGATAAAGCTCACATAATTGCGCCTGCGTAAGCCAAACACTCTCATCTTCAAACTTAACATCAATTTTTGTATGCCCATCCTCCGTTTGGTAAATGATGATTTCGCTCCCTAAGATATTGGAATTGTCTTTTTTATTCCCCACCATGCATGCATTTCTCCTATCATTCTACTGATTTACAGCCCTCCAGGAAATCCGAATATATGTTCTTTTTGATTCTACCATTATGCCGCTCTAAAATCAACAAACAATTAACATACTGCTTGGCTGCAGCTATGGCATTAAGCAGTCCCTTTTCGTTATCTTGTACGCACATATAAGTATCTCCTTATTTATTGAAGTTTTTATTTATATGAAGTCATTCATCCCATGTGTTACTACTTTGCTCTGAATAGTCATTCTCTTTTTTCTCTATATTCTTTCCTGGTATATGAAATGTAGAAAACAGTGGTAAGGCTTTCTTTTCTGAACTTCCAATTTTCTTTTGTTTCTTATCATTCAAAAACGCTTCCTGCTCCCGTCTCAGCCTCTCGAACTCATATATAGCGTCTGCAACTTGTATCCCATTGCCATAGAAGCAAAATGCGTCATTCGCTTTAATAACAAGTGCGGTAATGTATTCAACGCCAGGAGTCGTTATTTCATTCAATTCAGCGTATAACTTGTCCTCTTTATAGACCTCCGCTGTTCTTCCGTCATCCCACAGCATCTTAGCTGGTATGTCATCAAGATATGCCGTAAATGCTCTTCCCGCAAGATTGACACATTGATACTTTTGTCGCTTAAAGGCTTTTAACTTCAATTTGTCCGCAATTGTATAAATGACTGCACCACTAATGTCTTTTCCCAATGCTTCTTTGAATGTTTTCGCCTTATATTCGCCCAACTCAGACTTGTGACCCTGTTGTCCGATAATGGCTGCATAAGGCTCCATGTAAGCAAATTCATATTTCTTTCCCGATATTGCCGACATCAATAACTTCTTGGATTCACGAAACACCGGACGGAAAATAAATTCCACTTGGATCGTCCGAAAATCCTTGATTGCAGAGATGGCAATGCGTGTTCCACATATATTAAAATATTCAGTCATAAACAATTCCCCCTATTCTCGCTTGTTTTCATTGTAATGGAACGTAGGATTAACGTCAATTTCTCCAACAAAATTTCCTTTTGGAATTATGCTGAGAGCACCTGCATAAAAGGATTTGTAAATCATGCGATGCAGGATTACTTGTAGACACCCATCTATATCATTGCAAAATGTTTCAACGCTTTCATAATCGCCTTTTCCTTCTCCGGCGGGCATTGCGGTTGCTTGACATCTTCAGACTTCGGCTTATTATAATTCTCACGCTCGATGATACCGCACTTCTGTTTCACCTGTGCGATATACAGGCTACTGACCTTCAAGCCGGTATGCTCCAGCACATAATCCTTGATCTCTTGATAGATAGCTTTCTTCTCCGCATCGGTCAAATCCAGCTCGTCCATATCCAGCTCAACTTCAATATGCTGAGTCGATTTTAGTTTGGACAATAAACACACCGTCTCAACATGAGTACCAAATCAGAACATATCCCCACAAAATCATGGAAATATGGGCAATATTTATACAGTACTAATACTGCTCGTGCGTCCCTTTTCTAACAAAATATAGATTTCATCAATTTTGCACCACACTGATGCAAAATTCTTACGATTAACCTAATTATACTCTTAAATTTCATATTATTCTATTTTTGTTCCACCATCTATATCACGTGGACGTCTACTTTTAAGCAAATAGCAAAATGAATTATCATCTGGGATGGCAATATATTTTGAAGTTCCACTTAATAAAGTCTCTTCCTTAATTAATCGCCTTTTCCAATTAGGCATATCCTTTGGGAAAATAAATTCCCTTAAAATTTCATCATATGTTTTTTCAGTGAGCAATAATACCAATTTCTTAAAATACTCTTTATAATCACTCCCGATGAAATACTCTATTTCTCTAAATTGAACAAACAATTTACGTTTAACAGCTTGTCCAACATTCCAATAAGACCACCAGTAATGATAAAATTCATATTTCCCATCTACTTCAATTGTAAGCATGGTTCTTCTTAATTCATCAGTAAGTTTATCTTCACTATTAAAATAGTCACTAAATACATTACAAACTTTCCGCAAAATATCCCACTCTATACTATTGATATCTCCATTATATCCTGCACATTGTAATGCAAATGTGATGCGACCTCTTAACAATTCATTATCTTCAATTTTGAAGAGCAATTCTTTATATTGTGGATATTCCTGAATTATATTCGCTTTCACAATTTCTTCCTTGATTTGTTCTTTTGCAAATGTAGATTTAACAGGAGTAGTTGATAAATACTCATATATATTAGAACATCCCGAAGACAATTCATGTACTAAATTAATTGCACCTACGAATGTATCTGGGCTTCTAACAATATCGGGTCTTTTTCCATCAGAATCAATATCACCACGTGAAACAATATTACGCACTACCCTAATCCAATCCTCAAAACTAGTTTGGTCAAACAAACTCCCACAATGTATCAAGTATTCCGTTTGCGCAAAGAAAATAACTTTATGAGTATAAGACGATGTTGCAGTTCTAGGATTACTTCCCTCAATTAATACCTCATGGGTAATACTCTTTTTAGGTGCATGCCGCCATAAACAAAAAGGTATGTTCAATATTTGTAAATCTATTGTGCTATACAATTCATAACAAATACATATATAATTGAAAGTATCTTCATTAATATAGTCTACTAAATTCCTTGCAAAAGAATCTTCTTGTGTTCTTTGAATAATTTCATTTCTCTGCTCTGGTTTTACTGCAAGTTTTCCTAATGCCGCATTTGTCATCACAAGTGTTGAAATCAATCTCATGTGTGATATATCCACGCTATGTTCATATTGGAAATTATTCCATATAAAGTCGGTCCAATATGTATCTATTTTTAAAGAAAAACAATCGGCAACTTTTTTTCCTTCTTCCCACTTATGCCGAAGAATCTTTGACTGTAATTCCGCTTTTAAATTTTCAAACGGAGTCAATAATCGTCCACGAGCATTCATTTTTATATACAAATCATCTGATAATCCGAAATCTTCCAATATTAAATAGTAAAAAGTAATTATATTCTTTTTGGTTAATAATTCCCATAAATTAGGTATATCCTTGAATTCATGATGAATATCATCAATTGTTTTTAACATAGCTCGAATGGTGCTATCCTGTTTCCATGACAAAAAGAACCAGTTAGAGTCTTCAATAATTTCTCTTATAGATTCATCTCCATTATCAAAATTTATAGGTTGCACAACTAATTCTCGGCAAAATTCTCTTGAAGAAATTCTTGTTTCATATGTAAAATGTGACAGTATTTCATTTATCTTTTTATTCTCATCAAGTTCCTTCTTGTATGCATACCAATGTAACAAATACAAAGTCGTCAATCGTTGTTGTCCATCTAACGGTTGAAAAATAGATAACTTTTCATTGTTTTCATTTACTACATTTCCGTATATAAAATCCAGGTTTAATTCCTGAGAATTTAAAATAGCATTTTTTATTGCCAAAAGAAAATTAACTCGTACAGTTTTATGTTCTTCTCTCCCTTGAGCGTAGTCTCTTTGTATGATAGGTATTTCAATCCGAAACTTATTTATCAATTTCCAAAACGAAAGATTTGATGCATTTTTTGATTCCTTTTCCATATTATTCAACCTCCATGTATTGGTTTAATACCATTGCCAAATCATCCTCATATTTTTGTCGATCATCCTCTGTCCAAAACGATATTTTCGGAGGATAATCGCTAAAATATTTTAGAAAAGTGTTTTTCGTACATAAAGGTACAAATCCTCCACTTTTATCTCTTTCAATTATTGTTTTTCTTTTAATTGGAAATACGGCATTTTTGTAACTTCTATTTGTAAATGAATCCAATAATGTAAGATTTGAAATACCATTAATATCTTCAATCACTCCTGTTTCCTGGTTGATTATCTTATAATTAAAATGATCATTTACCTGTTCAAACAACTGTTCAAATTCAGTATCATCATAAATATCACATGAATCTATATTTTTTAAAATATTCTTCCCGCCAGGAACACTTTTATCAACATATGGTTTTACATCATTAAGCCATTGTTTTCTCTCTGTTTTCTCAGGAATAGCATCTTTAAGCGAAGCAATATGCTCAATGTCCCATCTCTCTACTTTAAATGCATCAAAAGGAAAATATGATCTATCTTTATCGTTTTTAAGCATGGTTATAATATTGTAAAGTAGTAAAACAGATTTTGTTTTACTATCACCATATTGTAATTCCGTGAGGTGTGTTTTTTTATAATATGTTTTTATAGCATTATCCAGATAATCAGAAAAAGCATTTTTACTCATAGAATATGAATTCTCATACAAATCTGAAATGCTAAGAATTTTTACATATAAAACAAATCCAATTTTATGATACCATTCTCGCTTTTTAAACCATTCATCAAACCGTTGATAATGGTCTTTAACTTCCTTCCAATTAAGGTTAAGATTCTCCTGATCATGTTTCTGCATCCTGTTATTAAAAAATCTAAACGTCGCATAAGAATCTGCTTTTTGTTCTCCAGACATAAGATCAAAAATCAATTCAATACGATTATCTTGTTTTTGGACATCACTAAGAAAATACCAAAGTCTATCATCTTGAAGTCCATTTTCAATAGTATCCCATTCTGCCGCAATTTCAAATTGTCGCTGGCGAATTCTATCTGCATCTTCTTTTCCATAATTTGAACTATTCAAAAACAACGCTTTTATAAGTTCAGAATTCGTCAAACTAATTTTTCCAATATTAAGCCTTGAAAAGACAGGTATTGTATCTAATTCAGATGTTTCATACCATATAAACCTTGTATTAAATTTTATTTTTGATCTAAATGCGCCCTTATCAAAATCTTGATCTTTTTTTTCAAACCACTCCTCAATTGTTTTGTATGCCCTGCTAATATAATAAAAATCTATATTTGTATCGTTAAGTTCTTGAGGCTTTTTTAAGAAATCTTTTGTCCCTTTCCTAGTTTCATAATCAATTTCAAAAAGTAAATCCCTTTTATTTTCAACAAAATCCTGATTTAGATAAAAAAGGATAAGGTATACAGTTGTTAATCGTTGCTGACCATCAATTAATTCATAATCATCACTCAACCTCTTTTTCACAACAAGTGGTTGAAGGCAATACCATGTCTTTTCGTCACTATTAGGAATTTCCCTTGGTCTAAAATCATCAATATCATTCAACAAATCTGATACTTCTTGTTCTGTCCATCGATACCCCCTTTGATATGCTGGAACAAAAAAGGAACACTGACATAAATTATTTACGGTTTTTAAACACAGATTATTTTCCATACATATTTCCTCATCTTTTTATCAAAATTTTTGTAGCTTAATTTATAACAAATCTTCTCGCTTTAGATAATTTTATAATGCTTTAACGCATCCTTTATCGCTTCCACTTTCTCCGCCGTCGGATGTTTCTTCGGCTGTTTCAATTCTTCTACCGCATTAGGAGCATCGTACATTGGCAAGCCTAAATCTCTCTTTACCTCTGCGATATATGCGGTATGTACTTTGAAGCCGTATTTAGCTTCTATGTACTCCTTTATCATTTTGTAGGTCACTCGCTCTTTGGGCTTGTAACTTTCCGCTCTTTTAGCGATATTATCAAGCGGAACTTTTCCCTCACCTTCGCCAAACTCAACTTTTACGTTGATATGTCCGTCTGGCTTTTTGTGGGAAAGCAGTACTACCGTCTCAACATGTTCCGTGAAAGGAAACATATCTACCGGCCAGACGCCTTCTGCCTTGTACCCTTTTTCCTCGAGCCATTTAACATCTCTCTCTAAGGTCACCGGGTTACAGGAGACATAAACAACCGTCTTCGGACTCATTTTAACAAGAGAACTCAAGAAAGCTTCGTCGCTGCCGCTCCGTGGTGGGTCCATCAGCACCACATCCGGAAGGCGGACGCTCGAATCCCGTCGGGCCGCGTCAGCCAGCCTGACCATAAATCTTCCCGCGTCTTCACAGACAAACCGGATATTTTTAATGTTATTGGCTTTGGCATTGCCGATGGCATCCCGAACCGCATCCCGGTTCAGTTCAACCCCAACCACTGTATCCACATGATCGCTGGCCACTATACCAATGGTACCGATACCACAATAAGCATCAATAACATATTCTTTTCCGGTAAAACCGGCAGCATCGATCGCCTTTTTATACAGGATCTCCGTTTGAACCGGATTCACCTGATAAAAAGACTTGGCGGAAATACGGAATTTTTTACCGCAGAGCATGTCTTCAATATACCCCTTGCCGTATATAACTTTCTCCCTTTCGCCAAGGACCATACTCGTCCGCTTATCATTTATATTGTGAATGATTGTCGTAATCTGAGGATATTCTTTTAACAACGCTTTGACAAAATTGTTTCGGGATGGGAACACGGGAGAAGCCGTGACAATCACAACCATCACCTGTCCTGTGGCAAAGGCTCTCTTCACAAGGACGTGACGCAACAGACCATAGCCCGTATCCTCATCATATGTTTTAATCTTAAAAGATTTCGCCAGCTTACGTATCGTTCCGATGATCTCATCCGCCAGCACATCCTCAATCATACAGGATTCTACCGGGATGACCTGGTGCGTTCCTTCTTTGTAGACACCGGAAATAATATTCCCCTTTCTGTCCCTGTCAAAAACCGCATGCACCTTGTTCCGGTAGTGTTTCGGGTCCTCCATTCCCGCAATGGGATAAATCTTGCAATACTTACCCATCAGCTTTCCCACCATTTTTTCCTTTATCTTCAACTGTTCTTCGTATGGTACGCCCTGATAACGGCAGCCGCCGCATTTTTTATGTACCGGACAGATTTCTGTTTTACTCATTTTAGTAACCATTCCTTTCCAATATTTATGTTACAATAAAACAGAAGTGAATACAAGTGAAATGACCGCCGCACAGTGAAATGCTCGTTTTGATCAACAGATTTTGAGGGAACGGCAGAATCCCATCTGTCGTTCCCTCCATTTTTTAGCAGCCGCAATGGCAACCAACCTGAGAGAAATCAAAAGGCGCCATGACCTGTCGGATAAAGTACCCCTGATCATGCCGGCATACCGGACATGCCTTCGGTGCTTCTTTGCCAGTATAAATATAACCACAGTTTAAACACATCCAGGCGGTCTCCTGATCAGCCACGAAAAGTTTCCCCTGTTCCATGAGCTGTGCAAAATGCTCAAAGCGATCCGCATGGGTTTTCTCAATAGCAGCAATATTGTGAAAAAGATTTCCAATCTGGTCAAATCCTTCCTGTTTTGCTGTATCTCCAAAATGCTTATATACATCGTCGTATTCTTCCAGCTCATTGTGCTGCGCCATACGAAGCAGTCTGGATACTTCAGGGTCAATATCCACCGGATAACCGCCGTCGATGGCGATGGTCTCTCCGGCCATATCCTTCAAATGACTGTAAAATAATTTGGCATGTTCTTTTTCCTGGTCGGCCGTAAATGTAAAT
The DNA here is from genome assembly GCF_004340975.1 of Frisingicoccus caecimuris. Classification (GTDB taxonomy): domain Bacteria; phylum Bacillota; class Clostridia; order Lachnospirales; family Lachnospiraceae; genus Frisingicoccus; species Frisingicoccus caecimuris. The sequence goes on along the minus strand of NZ_SLXA01000003.1, from coordinate 88,727 downwards.
ACAGTTTCAATCACATACAGGCCGTTCGCCTTTGCCTGGGAAGCTGCCATTGTATACCGGTTTCTTGCCTGACTTTCACCAGCAAATGCCCGCATTAAATTTTTCATTGTTTCACTTTCTTTGAAATCCATAATTATTCCTTTCTGATTTTAAATCTATAACAACGGATGTTCGGAAAGGGCTTTCAGCCGTTCCCATCGTCTGTCAATTTCCTTCTGAATATTTTCTGTAACACCTCTATACTGAGGTTTGATCAAATGACGTGTCCGCCCCATCATTGCGAGCCAGTCAGCTACCGGAATTTTTTTATTTGATTTTTCCGGATTATAGCTCAATGTGGTCTGTCCCTTTTCCACCTCATAAAGCGGAAAATAACAACAATCTACAGCTTTTCCGATAATTGTTCGCTCCTCATCCGGTTTATCGGACCAGTTAAGCGGGCAGGCCGACAACGCACGAATATATGCCATCCCTTCAGACTTGGCATAGACCTGAGCTTTGGCTGCCTTTTTTACAAAATCCGCCGGATTGGATTCTGCTGCCGTCGCCACATAAGGCATACCGGTAGCCGCCATAATAGCCGCCGTATCTTTATGGAAAAAGCTCTTTCCATACTGCTCCGGTCCCACATGGGATGTGGAACTTTTTGCTCCCATCGGTGTCGAATAAGACAACTGATAGCCCGTATTCATATATCCGCCATTATCATACTCTAACAAGATCAGATGGCTTCCCCTCAAGGCTGCGCCGATGGCCGAACCAAGACCAATGTCCATACCGCCATCGCCACTGACCATGACAAAGGTAATATCTCCTTCCGGATACTCGCCCCGTTTCTGCCGCTGTTTAAACATTTCCACCACACCGGACAAGGTTGCCGCACCATTTTGAAAAAGGTTATGAATATAAGGCACTTTAAAGGATGTCTTCGGATACCCGGTAGTTACCACCATGCCGCAGCCTGTCTGAAAAAGCATCACCACATGCCCTTCAATCCCCTTCAGCAGAAGATTCACATTGACCGGAATACCGCAGCCCGGACAGGCGCCATGGCCCGGGCTGAGTCGTTTTGGCATAACTGTCAATTCGTTGATCCGGGCGTTTTCAATCTGAACATGTCCATTCTCCGGATTCATACTCCGGCGGATAATTCCCGGTGATGCTGCCTCCTTCGTGATCGGCTCATAATACCGCATATCTTCCCGGCCGCCAAAACCTTTCGTCACACCGATATAATCGAAGGATTTTGCTTTTGGATTCTCCCCTTCCTGAAAAAGCATTTCCGCATCATCGGCATAAAAATCCTTACCTCCAAGACCGTAAATCCGACTGAGCACCCGAATATCATCATTACCTTTACCAAAACTTTGAAGCATGGCCTTAATTTCCAATGTCATATTTCCGCCGCCAGCGCCATAACTGTCCTGCCGGTCAGCGACAATAATTGTCTTCGCATTTTTACAAAGGGCATAAAGTTCTTCTGCCGGGAAGGGACGGAGTACGCTGGCCGTAAACACACCAACCTTCTTTCCTGCTTCCCGAAGCTTATTCACAGCGGAACAAACTGTGTGATAGGCAGAACCAAGAATAAAAACAGCGGTCTCCGCATCCTCCATCTGACTTTCCTGAACCGCTCCATAACTCCGTCCGGAAATTTTTTCATACTCTTCGTATATGGTCGGGAGCCAGTTAGCCGCCGATCTCATCGCCTGATGGAGCTGGTATTTATTATTGATAATGTCCGGCTCGTTCATATAAGAACCGATGGTGATCGGATGGTCCATATCCAACAAGTCCGCCTCCGCCTCCCGTTTGCCTATGAACGCCTGAACGACCTCATCTGACTCAAAGACCATACAACGCCGCTTCTGGTGACTTGTAAAAAAACCGTCAAAGGCAACGATAACCGGGAGATTTACCTTTTCTGCCAATTTCAGTCCACAGATATTCATATCATAAACCGCCTGAGGCGTATCAGCAAAAAGAATGATCCACCCGGTATTTAAAGCATACATAATATCACTGTGGTCTCCTTTGATTGAAAGCGGACCGGAGACTGTCCGGCATGCCACATTCATCACCATTGGAAACCGGGTACCTGATTGGACAGGCAATTGCTCCAATGCGTACAAAAGACCATTCGCGCTGGTCGCATTGAACACACGACCGCCACAGACCGATGCGCCATAACAGATTCCTGCCGCGCTGTGTTCACCCTCAGCCGCCACCAGGGAGATATCATGAAGCCCTTCTGCCTTCATGGCATCCAGATTTTCCGCAATCTGAGTCGACGGTGTAATCGGATAGTACCCCATCACATGATAATTAATCTGTTTAGCTGCATAGGCCGCCAACTCATTGCCGCTGTCAAAAAGCACTCTCTGCGGCTTAACTTCTGTTTTTTCCATCATCTGACACCTCCGTCATTCCGCCGTTCACTCATATAACTTTCTCCGGTAATCCAACCATCCGACGCCTTCTGTGTCCAATGAATATTCGAAGCCACCAGATCTTTGTCCGGCACAAACCACTGTGGATCCGGATGCTCCGCCTCCACCCCGACAACCAGTGCATTTACCGGACAAACGGAGACGCAGCGAAGACAGCCTTTACAATAGTGATAATCCAGGCCCCGATTCATCATTTGTTCCTTCCCCTTATAGGTTCCCTTTTTAAACTGGAACACCATATCCGGACATGTGGAGTCGCAAAGGCCGCAATGAATACATTTCGACTCATCAAACAATGGCATATAGCCGCTTCGGGATGGCGAAAGATCATTGGATGCCATACTGCCCGCCAAAGGATTTATTCCGCCGATCGGTGCATTTTCATAACCCCAAATCAACTTTTCCTGATGTCCCTCCGGAATGATTCCCCCGTTTCCTTTCCCGCGAAACTGACGAACCATCTCATACCCGGCCATAAATCCGTTTTGATTGATCTCCAAAAGATCCGGATACTTTTTGCCGACAGTTTCTTCAATCAACTTTCTTCCACAGGACATAAAATCCCGGCTTTCCCTATTCTGCCCCTTTACGATGTCTTCATCTTCCAATGCTTTCATCATGGCTCCGAGCATGATCATATTGATGCGGCTTTTCGTGCGCATGGCAATGGAGATGCCATCCAGATAATAAATCTCCCCTGAAAGCCACGGATAATTTTGTATCAGTGCCTCTGCATTTTTTTGTGTATTAATGACCATTTTGCGCGGCATTTCTAAAATATCCGGCCACGGATATTTCATCAGAATATTTTCCTGAAAAATACCAAGAATGTCCGGCTCCCGCACCGGACTGTTGATCAATATTTCCTTATCCCCATCGCACCAGCGTATAAACGAACTGACGGGTGAACCCCGTTTTTCAGAACCATAACTGGAAAACGCAGCGCCGTTAAGTCCGAGATATTTCACGCCCAGTTCACCGAGCATTTTCCCACACAGGTTGGCTCCCAGACCGCCCAGACTTTCCAGACGGATTTCAAAATAAGCCTTGTCCTTCATATTCCATTCCTGCCTTCCCTTGGTTTAGAGCTAGTATGTGCCATATTTTTTCCAAATATACACAAAAAGACACACGCCGATTTAAAAATCGTCGTGTGTCTTTGCATTCATGATCAACATCTGCAAACGGTTTTCCAGATTGGCAAAGCTGACATCCGGGTCATAATCCAATGGCAGAATCTGGGCATCCGGATAAATCTCTTTCAATCGTTTTGCCACACCACGTCCGAAAACATGGTTCGGCAGGCAGCCAAAAGGCTGCAGAATAACAAAATTCCGACAACCGTGTTTCGCGTGGTGAAGAATTTCACCCGGAATCAATACCCCCTCGCCGGCATCAAAGGTGTGATGCATGATCGGGTCACTGTCTTTGACCAAATCCGGCAGACGGCAGGCCGGTTCATACAACGGATGACGTTTTGCAATAGCGTCGGTCATATTGTGAGCCAGCTCAAAGAATTCATTCGCCGTATGAAACCAAAGTTTTTTCCCAAAAGGCCGTTTCAGATGATACTCCCGAATCTGGGAATCAAGAACAAAGTAAATCTTCCGGATGACATCGGTCATTCGGGCCTCAATAATCTCAAAACCGTTATGCTCCAGATAATCTTCAATATCGTGATTGGCACCCGGATGGAAATTCAAAAGATACTCACCCACGATCAATACTTCCGGTCTCCGATGCAGCCGATCATAACGAACTTCCTTCATAAGATCAATAGCCCTGGAGAATCCCCGTTTTGCCCCAAGTATGCCATGGTTCTGCAAACCATCAACAAGAGCATCCATCCCTTTCTCAAAAGCCCTGTTGGCACTTCCCGGCTCCAACTCATAAGGCCGTATTTTCCGAAGCAGTTCTTCCAGAGCATCAATCATCGGAAGTGCAATGGCAATACGCAGCGCCGAGAAAAGGTTCATTCGGAATCCCGGATGCAGATTGTGATAATCTTCATCATCGTTGGTCAAAATCGGTACATGGGCATATCCTGCATCATCCAGCGCCTTTCGAAGCAGAGCGCCATAGTGGGTCAGACGGCAATCACCAATATACTTTGCCATGCCGATGGCCACTTCTCTATCATCATATTTTCCACTCCGCAGGGCAGCCAGCGCCTCCCCAATGACAATCTGCGCCGGAAAACAAATATCATTATGCACATACTGTTTTCCTAAACGAATGGCGTCTTCCCGTCCAATATCCAAAGGAATCGCCTTTACATGCTGAGTACACAGAGCGGCCGACATGATACGACAGAAAGCATGGGAGGTATTCGGTACAAGAACAACCTTTTCTTTCACACCCTTCTTCGTCAATTTTTCCGGATAAGGGTCTGTCAGCTCCTCAATGCTCATTTCCTCATTCTGTCCCCGCCGCATAGCGACGGTTTCCACAAAGGAGCGGACACGGATACGCAAAGGTCCCTGAATATCGCTCTCATCTAATTTCAATATCAGCGGTATTTTTCCTGAAATTGCCTTCATCATGCGGATGATCTCATCCGACAGATAGGCGTCATGGCCGCAGCCGAAACTGACAATCTGTACATACTCCAGATGGGGGCTCTGCGCCGCCATGATGGCCGAACCAAGCATCCGGGCGTGATAATTGTTCACCACATCCAGACGACTTCTGCTCAAATCTACTTTTTCCAATCCCGGTAACGAATCTACTGTCAGCACCGGAATGCCCAAACGTGTAAACATAGCCGGCAGATCATGATTGACCAGAGCATCATTCTGATATGGGCGGGAAGCAAGAACAACGGCATAAGTGTCTTTACGCTCCACTTCATCCAAAATCGCCCGGGCAGCCGTCGTCAGTTCCTTATGAAAACTTTCCTGGGCCTCATCCGCCGCCTGAATGGCCGACGTTGTCTGTCCCGGTAAAATTCCAAAAGTTTCCTTCATATATCCGATCAGCTGTCTGTCCCGGTCGACCTTTCCATACCAATGGAATAAAGGTGTATCAAAAGGTACGCCCCACCGTTTTTCCGGATTATCCGAGTTCCGAATCACAAATGGATAGCCTTTGACCACTGCGCACATGGATTCGCTGGTCTTTTCCGTATTTTCCGAAGTTACTGTTGTAATGGACGGCATAAAAATCCGGTCCACCTTCTTCTCCACCAGGTTCCGGATATGACCATGAACCAGCTTGGCCGGAAAACATACCGTATCCGAAGTCACTGCTGACAATCCGTTTTCATACATCCTGCGGGTACTGTTATCCGATATCTGTACCTTAAATCCAAGAGACTTCCAGAAAGTTGTCCAAAACGGCATCGTTTCCCAGAAGGATAAAACCCTCGGAATACCAATGGTCACCGATTGTTCCGGTAAAATTTCCGGTGCAGGATATTCTTTAAATAACAATTCTTCACGAGTTCGGAACAGGTTCGGAATCTGGTGGACCGCCTGTTCTTTTTCCCGAAGTTTCTCACGTACATCTGTCTCGCGGGGATCTCCGAGAATTTCTCCCCGTTCGCAGCGATTATTCGTGACCCAGGACTTTCCATTAGAAAAGGTAACAATCGTCCGTTTACAATGATTTGCACAAAACGGACATGGGAAGTTGGATTCCTGGGAATAGGAAAAATCATCCATGGCATCCAGACCGATAAAGGTTTTCTCTGTCTGTCCCGCGCTGAAGCGCTCCTTAGTGAGCAGCGCCACACCGATGGCCCCCATAATTCCCGGGTAAGGCGCCCGAATAACCTCTTTTCCGATATACTGTTCCATAGCCCGCAATACCGCATCATTCTGGAAAGTGCCGCCCTGGACCACGATTTTATCACCAAGGGAATCCAGATTAGAAATACGGATAACCTTGGTAAATACATTTTCTATGATGGAACAACAAAGCCCGGCCATAATATCCGCCGGTAATTTTCCGTTACGCTGTTCCGTCACAATACTGCTGTTCATAAATACCGTACACCGGCTGCCAAGGGCTGCCGGATTTTTGGAAGAAAAGGCGGTTTCGGCAATTTCCTCCACCGGAATATGTAACGAGGCTGCAAAATTTTCAAGGAAGGAACCACAGCCCGAAGAACAGGCCTCATTAACTACAATATTGGTAATAATCCCGCTGTCCAGCCAGATTGCCTTCATATCCTGCCCGCCGATATCCAGAATAAAGGTGGCGTCATCCACATACTTTTCGGCGGCTCTTGCATGGGATACGGTCTCCACCACATGACACTCGGCGCCAAAAGCTTCGGCAAAAAGCAATTCGCCATAGCCTGTCGTTCCCACGGCAATGATATCCAGCCCCACTCCGGCTTCCCGGTAGCTGTTCCGAAGTGAAATCAATGCCTTCTTTGCAACATCCAGGGGATTCCCCTCATTCGGTGCATAAAAGGAATCGAGAATATTCTCGTCCTCATCCATCAAAACAAACTTTGTCGTTGTGCTTCCCGAATCAATGCCCAAATAAGCATGAACCGTCTGCCCCCGTTCCGGTTTTTCTAAATGATTTTCCGGCTGTTTGTGTCGTTTCAGAAAAGCCTCCTTTTCTTCCGTTGAAGCGAAAAACGGTTCGGCATGGCTCATAGCCTGACCGGCTTCCACGATACGGTTTTCCTGCAAAAGCTTTAAAATCCGCGGCAGCGAAACCTTCCTTTCATCTTCTGCAAACATCGTATCGAGTGACAAAGCTGCCCCATAGGCAATCATAATTTCCGGATGATCCGGTATGATCGCCTCTTCCGGTGACAAATTTAACCGTTCTATAAATACTCGGATCAATGTCGGATTAAAGGTGAGAGGACCACCCTCAAAAACGACTGGTTTCTCAATATCCAATCCCTGGGCCAGACCGCCAATGGTCTGCTTCGCAATGGCGTGAAAAGCAGACAAGGCCAAATCCTGTTTCGACACGCCCTGATTCAGCAGAGGCTGAATATCTGTTTTCGCATACACACCGCACCGCCCCGAAATATCATAAACACAGGTACCTCTGGCCGCAAGCTCATTAAATTCTTCAATCGGAACCTTTAAAATTGATGCGACTTCATCAATAAATGCCCCTGTTCCTCCGGCACAACTCCCATTCATACGCATATCCGCCACATTGAGCGAATTATCCGCCGCATCTCTGCTGAAAAATATCATCTTTGCATCCTGACCGCCAAGCTCTATGGCCGTACGGATATTGTCATAACGCTCTTTAAGAGCAACTGAATTCGCCACAACCTCCTGAATATACGGCACATCCAGGCTCTCTGCGATCAGTTTTGCTCCGGAACCCGTCAGGACCAATCGAACCTGAGCTTCCGGAAAATGTTCAATTAATTGATTTACAGCGTGGTATACACTTTGAACCTGAGCGGCATTATGCCGTCGGTAGTCGGAGAATACAATATCCCTGCTCAATGCATCGACCGCAACGATTTTCGTTGTCGTCGAACCCACATCCACGCCAACAAGAAGCTGCGCTTCCGGTATTTCCTTATTTAACATCTTTTGTACACTTTTCCTTACTTATCCTGAATACAACAAGGCCTTTCGACAACCTGCTCTACGGCAAATCATTAAAAGACCTTGCTGAACACTACTCTTCATTTTATCACTTTTTTTGAAATATACAAGTTTTCTTTAAACTTCCATATGGGCTGAAAGAAGCTTTTTTGTATATTCATGCTTCGGATTTCCAAAAACTTCCTCTATTGTGCCCGTCTCAACAATCTCTCCCTTATGCATCACCGCCACTCTCTGACAAACTGCCCGAATGACATCCAGATCATGAGAAATAAAAAGCATGGCCACATGATATTTCTCATTAGCCCTCAGAAGCAGACGAAGAATCTGAGCCTGGACCGAAACATCCAACATCGATGTCGGCTCATCACAGATCAGAAGCTTTGGATTCAAGGATAAGGCTCTGGCAATAGCAATTCTCTGGGCCTGACCGCCGCTGATCTCATGAGGATATTTATGCCACTGATCTTCGGAAATTCCGACCCGGCGCAACATATGACGAATCATATCTTTTTCACTTATATGACGGTCCAGATGATACAGCCGTATTGGCTCAGCACAGGCAAAATAAATATTCCGCCTCGGATGGAACGTCAATTGAGGATGCTGAAATACAAACTGTATCTGTTGACGCAGCTGATGCCATTCCCGGGCGTTTGCTTTCACCAGATTCTTTCCCTCAAAGGTAATTTCTCCGGAAGAAGGTTTCAAAAAGCCGCCGATCATCCGGGTGAGCGTCGTTTTTCCGCTGCCGCTCTCTCCGATCAGTCCAAAAATTTCTCCTGAATGTATCTGAAAAGAAACATCTTTTACCGCATCTACGCGCCGGTTTCCCAAAAAGCCGGAAGTATACGTTTTGCTCAAATGCGAAATCTCAAGCATTAAAAACCGCCTCCTCGATACATGGGCTCCGATAAGCCACTCCGCTCTCCTCAAATAAAAAGCAGCGGACCTGGCGCCCATTTCCATCCTCATACATTTCCGGAATATGACGACGGCACCGTTCCAGACACCGGCTGCAACGCGGTGCAAATCGGCATCCCGCCGACAGTTCGGAAAAGGACGGCATAAACCCCTCCATCACATGAAATCCCCGGGATGGCAGCGCATCGATCAACCCCTTCGTATACGGATGTTTTGGTTTATTTAAAATTTCATCCGCTTTTCCGATCTCAACCATCTGGCCGCAATACATGACCCCGATCCGGTCTGCAATCTGACTGGCCGCTCCGAAATCATGGGTAATGAGCATCATCCCACACTCCATTTCATCCTTCATCTGACGCAGCACATTGACCACCTCTTTTCTCAAGATCCAGTCAACAGCCTTGGTCGGCTCATCCACAATGAGCAGGCGAGGTTCGGCAATAACTCCCATAGAAATAAGCACTCTCTGGCTCATACCGCCGCTGAGCTGACAGGGATAGGCATGACAAATTTTCCGTTCTCCCGGAAGCTTCAGATGGGAAAAAATATCCCAGATTCGCGTTTGGATATTTTCCCTGTCCGCTTTTTTCTGACGATATCCACCGGTCACACATTCAGCAACCTGCTCGCCAACCACCATCATCGGGTCCAACGACGTAGATGGACTTTGAGGCACAGAAGCAATTTCTCTTCCTCTGAATTTCCGGAATTTCTCCTCCGATAATTTCAGGATTTCCTGATTTTTATAGTATATCTCACCATCCGTCACCGCATTCTCCGGAAGCAGATGAAGAATCGCGCTGCCGGTCACCGATTTACCGCATCCGGTCTCCCCTACAATGGCCAGAACTTCATTTTCGTATATATCAAAGGATATCTGATTCAATACCGGCACATGCTCATTGCCCATCAAAAACGCCACATCCAGATTTTTTATTTCCAGTAGTTTCTCCATATCAATCCGTCCTCACCACTTCTTTCAGCCTTGGGTCAAGCAAATCCCTAAGTCCATCACCGAGCATATTGAAAGCAAGTGCGCAAAAGGCAATTGCCAATCCGGGAAACAGAGCCATCCACGGAGCGTATTGCATGTAGTCCTTACCTTCACTGATCATAACCCCCCAGTCCGGTGATGGCGGCTGAGCTCCCAAGCCCAAAAAGCTCAATGAAGCACAATACAAGATAATCGTTCCGATGTCCAGCGACGCTAAAATAATAATTTTTGAAATAACATTCGGAAAAATATATTTTCCTAAAATCTGAACCGTACTATTCCCGATACTTCTAGCCGCCTCCACATACTCGGCATGTTTCAACATGAGTGCCTCTCCCCGGGCGATCCGGGCATACCGGGTCCACTGAATGCAGGTGATGGCAACGATCAGATTCGTCTGCCCCGTTCCCATCATTGTGGAAAGCGCCAGGGCAAAAATGATGGTAGGAAAAGCCAGAAGCACATCCACTACCCGCATGATCAGCATATCTGCCGTTCCTCCCATGTACCCTGAGATCATACCCAGGCTAACTCCAAGCGCGGCGCTGAAAAAAACAACAGTAGCCGCAACAGACAAGGAGACCCTGCTTCCCTCAATCACACGGCTGAAAATATCCCGGCCAAGATGATCTGTCCCAAAAATAAATTCCCGGCACGGTGCTATGAATTTTTGTGACAATTCCATTTTTGTCGGATCACAAGGTGCTAAAAACGGCGCAAAAATCGTTACCAATACAATGACAGCGGATAAAACAATCCCAATATACAAAATATAATTTTTTCGATTGACAATTTTTTTTCTTTGTCTTCGCATCAGGCATCCTCCCCGCCATATTTAAGTTTCGGATCCAGACATGCATAAATCATATCGACGATCAGATGAATCATGGCGTAGCCAAATGCGATGAGTAAAACGCATCCTTCGATCATCGGCGTGTCCTTCGCATTAATCGCATCGATCAAAAGTCCTCCCACTCCCGGCCATGAAAAGATATTTTCTATGATCACCGCTCCGCCAAGAACGTGACCAATTTGTAGTCCGATCACCGTAATGATCGGAGGCAGTGCATTTTTAAGCATATGCCGCGTGATAATCTTATTCCATTTAAGCCCCTTGGCTCGACAGACCCAAATATAGTCCTGGCCCATCACATCCAACATACTGCTGCGCATCATCCGGGTCGTCGCCGCCGTCATTCCCATGGACAATGTCACTGCCGGAAGGATAAGACTCTGCGGTCCCTGCATGCCGCCCACAGGCAGTAACTTTAGCTTCAGCGCACATATAATGATCAGAATGACAGCTACCCAGAAGGATGGAAATGAAGAAATCAACAGTGTAAACAGGCGTCCCGCATGATCCAGAAAACGATTGTGATGTAAAGCGCTGACAATACCAAAAGGAATCGAGATAACAATCGAAAGAACCACCGCCGCAAGACCGAGCCGAATCGTATTCGGGACACGCAGTTTCAGCATATAAGCCACCGGTTTATTATATTTATAAGATGTTCCCAGTTTCCCTTTGAAGGCATTGATAACCCACTCAAAATACTGTTCATAAACAGGCCTGTCCAGATCATATTTGCTCCGCACCCGTTCAAGATTATCGCTATTGACCGCGCTTTCGCCTCCGACAGAATATAAAATAGCCGTCGCCGTATCTCCCGGTGTCACATGAACAGTAAAATAAGTCAGGGTAGCCACCATCCAGAGTACGACCAAAACCGTCGCCATCCGTTTGACAATATATTTAATCATAAATAAAATCCTTTATTTTAAAGACGTTTCATAAGGTACAATAAAATCATGGGCCGCTGCATTATACCGAAAATTTTCCACATCTTTGGACAGGGCAAAGACTGCACCGTACAGAGCCGGAGTGAAGATTGCGGCATCCTCCTGGGCCAGCGCCTGGGCCTCTTTACTGTACTGATATTTCTCTTCCATAACTGTTGTCGCCCTGCACTCGTCCAAAAGTACGTTCACCGATTCATTGACATAGCCAATGTCATTATCTCCATAATAAGTATCCATATAATAAGCCGGTGTTGGTATGTAAGCCGATGCAGCCGAATTCAGGGCCATGTCGAAATCGCCATTTTGAATCAGCTCGTTCATGGCCGACCACTCCAGGATTTCCACTGACGTATCAATTCCGATATTCGCATAATACCCCTGAGTTGCCTGAAGAATCAGTTGGCATCCCGGCCGTTTTGTAAAAGTGATCAACTTAAGAGTCAGCTTTTCGCCGTCCTTATCCAGATAGCCATCTTTATCGCTGTCTGTATAACCGGCTTCTTCAAGGAGACTCTGCGCCTTATCCGAATCATAATCATAGGTATCCACATCTATATTGGCCCATGGCATATCATCCATCAATATTCCCTTTGGCACACCGCCCACACCGAGCAATACGTCATTGACAATTTCTTCTTTATTAATTGCATAAATGAGAGCTTTCCGCACCCGTTCATCCTGAAAAATATCTTTTTTCATATTATATTCATAAAAATAAGTCCGCGCCGTATTGAATTTGGAAACCTGTACATTTTCCGAACCGGCCAGAGTTTCCAGATCGCTGAAAGGCACATCAGAGGCGATATCGATTTCTCCGTTCTGTACCGCAAGACTTCGGGCACCGGCATCTGTGATACACCGCACAATTCGTCGGGTAACATTGGTTTCCACCGGCTGCCAGTAACCGTCATATACGGAACATTCAAATGTCCCGGAAACCTCGTCAAAAGCATCCTGTTTGAAATATCCGGTTCCCACGGCCTTAACGAAATTTCCGCTGTCATCCACAGAGGACGGGGCTACGACGACCGTTCCCACATAAGAAAGGGCCGCCGGCAGATCAGTCGTTTTTCGGGACGTTGTAAACTGCACCGTAAGATCATCGATAACTTCAACCGATTCAATAAATGTGGAACCAGCAAAAGCAGAATTATTTTTCAGTTCCCACTCCATGGACCATTTCACAGCTTCCGCATCCATATGCGTCCCGTCATGAAATGTCACATCGTCCCGCAGTTTAAATTCCCAGGTATTGTCACCTGTCATCGCCCATTCTGTCGCAAGATTCGGCTGTAACGTAAAATCTTCATCGGCATGAACCAATGTCTCGCACACACCAGCCACTTCTTTCAACATGGTCGCTGATGTAACATTGGCTACATCCACTGTTGTCAATACATCCGGGAATGCGATGCGAAGTACCTTTTCATCGGCTGAATTCTCTACTCCAGTCTCAGGACCTCCTTCGACTCCCGACGTTGTTTCCTTTGTTTCTGAACCGCAGGCCGCCAGTATCGAAGCACATATGGCGGCTGTTATTAAAATACTAATCATTCTTTTTTTCATAATTTTTCTCCTCAATTTTATCTAATAACAAAAAACCACAAAGGTCCGCACAAAAAAACAGCGAAACCTTCGTGGTTTCATTCATCTTATCTATCCTCTGGCCTTCGTGACCAGTCGATTTCAATTCTATCTTATATCTTATATACTGTCAATGAAAAAATCCATTCCCTGCTTACAAGTTTCAACATCTGTCTGGTTCCTTCTGTTCCCGATGGCTGATAACGATTCCAACCGTAATAAGGATCAACGCCGCACCTCCCTGAACAAGAGAAACCTGTTCGGATTCATGCAAAAGAACAGTCGAAAGCAAAACTCCGAAAACCGGTGTCATAAAGCAAAAAACTGCCACTCTGGATACCGGATTATATTTCAGAAGCTGGCTCCATATCGTATAAGCCATGGCCGAAGCAAACGCCAGATACAAAAGCATGAGAGCGGCCTTTGCGGAAAACACCGTAATCCGTCCGCCCATACAAAATCCCACTGCCATCATGACAATCCCGCCAATAAAAAACTGATATCCGCTTAACATGACCGGATTATCCGTTTTGGAATATTTCTTCATAATAACCGAAGAAAAAGCGTAAGCTACTGTAGAGAGAAGGACAAGTCCTTCACCTCCAAAGCTCATTGCCAGGACCATTCCTCCCGGTGTCAGATTGATCAGTACAACCCCGGCAAACCCAATGACACAGCCAAGTATTTTCTCCCGGGTCAACTTTTCCTGCCGAAAGATAAGACTTGCTGTTAATATGACGATAAATACATTTGAACCAACGATGATCGACGCCTTTGTTCCCGTCGTATTAGCCAACCCGATATAAAATAATATGTACTGCAAAATGGTCTGAAACAGACTGATCAATGCCGCATGTTTCCATTCTGCACCCGCTGGCTTTAGAAGCTTTCCTGAAGTAAAACTCCCAAAAAAAATGACCAGAATTCCTGCAAGGAAAAAACGACACCCCGCAAATAATATCTGGGCTGCCGTCTCTCCGGATGCGATCTGAAACCATTCATAACCAATCTTAACACCTGGGAAAGCGCTTCCCCAAAGGAAGCAGCTCACGGATGCCAAAAGGCATACCACCCAGGTCTTTTTTAAATATTCACTCATAACATCCGATACAGATCTTCATATCTGCGCGCTGACATATTCCAGGAGAAATCTGCAGCCATGGCCCGGTCGATGATCTTATTCCACTCCCGTTTTTTGTCATAATAGATATGCTTTGCATAATTGATAATATCCATCATTTCATGGGCATTATAATTCGCAAAACTAAAGCCCGTACCTGTAGATTCATATTCATTGTACGGCTGAACCGTATCCCTTAAGCCACCAGTCTCACGGACGATCGGAACCGTACCGTAACGCAGACTCATCAACTGGCTGAGACCGCAAGGTTCAAACAGTGACGGCATAAGAAAAGCATCACAGGAACCGTAAATTTTATGAGAACGTTCATCTGAGTAGAAAATGTTCGCCGATACCCGTTCCGGATATTTCCACGCAAAATGCCGGAACATATTCTCATACTTGCTGTCGCCGGTTCCGAGGACGACAAGCTGTGTATCCTCTGTACAAATCTGGTCCATCATGTAGGCTACTAAATCCAGACCTTTCTGGTCAGTCAGGCGGGACACAAGACCGATCATAAACTTATGTTCATTTTGCTCCAGTCCCAATTCAGCCTGCAGGGCCAGTTTATTTTTTACTTTCACTTTGCGGAAATTAATCGCATTATAATTACATGGCAGTGCCTGATCTGTCTCCGGATTATATTCATCATAATCGATACCATTCAAAATACCGCTGAGCTGTCCGGAGCGGGCGCAGAGAAGTCCGTTCAAACCCTCACCGTAGAACGGCATCTTGATTTCTTCCGCATAGGTCGGACTGACCGTCGTAATCCAGTCCGCATAGACAAGTCCGCCTTTCAGATAATTGGCATCCTTATAAGCTTCCAGTTTGTCCGGCGTAAAGAGATATCCCGGCAGACCGGTAATGTTCATAATATCTTTTGGATTCCAAGTTCCCTGGAATTTCAGATTATGAATCGTCATGACCGCTTTCATCCGGGCAAAAAAATCACCGCGGCAGAAATCTGTCTTTAAGTACACAGGCACAAGTCCTGTCTGCCAGTCGTGGCAATGGACCACATCCGGCTGGAAATCAATGAGAGGCAAAATCGAAAGGGCTGCTTTGCTGAAATAAGCAAACTTTTCCAAATCCCAGACACCATCTTCATACGGTTTATCTCCATAAAAATAATATTCATTATCTATAAAATAAAACGTAATTCCGCCCCACTCAAGTTCCATCACACCGACATATCGGTTCTCTCCAGCAAAATCCATATAAAAATGGGTCCGGTATCTCATCTGATTCCGGTAATGTTCGGGAATTGCCCGATATTTTGGGATAACAACACGGACATCAAATTCATTTTTGTTAAATGATTTTGGCAATGTGCCGGCAACGTCCGCTAATCCCCCTGTTTTTATAAACGGTACAGCTTCCGACGATACAAATAATATCTTCTTCATAAAAATCCGTTTCCTCCCTCAAACACATTTATTGTATATATTATACAATATTCGAGAGAATATTAAAAGATATTTATTTATTTTAACCCTTTGTTTTGTACTCTAAACGCATTTTATCTGAGATCAGAGCAATAAACTCCGAATTTGTTGGTTTTCCCTTTCCAGTATTGATCGTATAGCCGAACAGTTCATTAATCGTATCCATTTTCCCCCGGCTCCATGCCACTTCAATAGCATGGCGTATAGCCCGTTCCACCCGGCTCGGTGTCGTCTGATTCATTTTTGCAATAGTTGGATACAACACTTTTGTAATAGAATTTATGACTTCCCGATTTTCCACCGACATAATGATCGCATCCCTCAAATACTGATATCCTTTAATATGGGCTGGCACGCCGATTTCGTGAATAATGTTCGTTACATCCGTCTCAAGATTTCGGGGTGAATATTCGCTCACACCTTCAGATACCACGCTATGCTTAGTATGAACAAGCTTCGCTGTCTTATCCCTCTGAATCTGTTTTATTTTATTTAAAACGACCTCATTGTCAAATGGTTTCATAATATAGTAACTGGCTCCAAGGCCAAAGGCATCTTCCGTAATATTTTCCTGTCCGATAGCTGAAATAACAATAAATGCCGGTTTCTTTTTCAGATTTTTCTCCCGATTTACTTTTTGCATGACCTCAAGGCCGTCAAGTTTCGGCATAATCAGGTCAAGAAGCACCACATCCGGCTCTTTTTCCCGTATCAATTCCAATGCCTGAACACCGTCCCCGCCTTTTCCGACAACAGAAATACTATTGTCTTCACTCAAAATATTTTCCAAAAGCCCCAACATCCGCTCATTATCATCCACGATCGCCACATTAATTTTGCTCACCTTATTCTCCTCCTTCTGTCTTCGAAACTATTTGTATTATATTCTCTGAAAAAGGATTATCGCAAGACTAACCAATCGCAATCTTCGACCCCACATGACCCTATTTGACGCCGGATGACCTGAGTCGACATTTTTATGCAAAGATTCTTCTATAAAACATCAAATAATCTGCTAAACTTGCACTATGAAGCCTTTTTTGACGGCATCAGAACAACAGCCCTCCAACTCACGGTATCTCCATATCTCGTATCTGGTAACGCCTGCTCCACTCCTTTGTCTCATCATTCCGCACCACCTGGGAAGCATGTCGGGCAAGGAAACGCGTCAGTGGGTACACATCAATCCAGATTTCATTGGTACCTTCCCGCTGAGACTCATCGAAAATCAACTGCATTCCAAGATGTAAATGGTACACATCAATATTATTGGTATTCTCCTCCGCACTATAGCCAGTGCGTCCCATGTATCCGATTACATCTCCTGCCTGTACAACGTCCCCCTCTTCCAGCCCATCGGCATAGGGTCTGTCCTGTCTCAGATGGGCATAATAGTAATATCGTTTGCCGTCGAAACTGTCAATTCCAATCCGCCAGCCGCCAAACTGGTTCCATCCAAGAGCCCGGACCTTTCCGCCCTCAATGGCAATGATGGGCGTCCCAACTTGTCCCAGTATATCATGCCCCAGGTGGGTTCTCTGATAACCATAGCTTCTCGACGCTCCAAAATCATCATATTCTGAGTAAGGAAAACCTTTGGCGATCGGGCTAAAAGCCTTCAACCCATAGACCTGCTTCCAGACCGTATTTTTAACGTCCTCTTTTTCTGTGTCTTTTCCAGCTTCCACCCCTTCGGATACCTCTGTTGGCTGCTCCACCTCATAAACGCCGACCATACCGCCGAGCACCGCCTCATAGGCTTCCAGATAATAATCATAATATTTTAAATCCGCCGTCAAAGCTTCCATACCCTGAGCCTGAATCTTTTCCACCGCCGCCGCCATGTCTTTTTCCTTAAAACAACTGAAATCGCCGCCATACTGTACGGCCAGATAGGCCAGCAGCTCAATCCAGTTTACATGAACATCCGACATATACGTTCCGATGTCATAATCATAGGCCTGGCCCAACGCCTCATAACTCACATCAAAGTCGACCCACCGGATATAGTCTTCCCCCTCTGATGTTTCTTCAATATTTACCTCCACATTGACCGCCTCCCCCGATGACAGCCATTTCAGCGCCCCAAATCCGATCAAAAAAGCCAACAGCATCAACTCTGCCTGAACAACGGCATGGCTCCTGCTCTGTTCTTCCATGCGCCACCTCCACTATCCGATAACTTCATAATAATGTATGCGGCAAAAAGACCAATCATGAGCAACTTATTTTTTAAGGGCCTTCTCAAAAACGGTCAATCATACTATACTTAAATTAACCAGAACGGTTAACGGAGGTGTCCCTGTGAATGATAAATTTTTTTCTCTGCCGGAAGAAAAACAGCAGCGCATCATAAACGCCGGCTATCATGTGTTCAGTAAAAACAGCTACAAAAAAAGTCCTGTCGGCGAAATTGCCCTGACGGCCGGTATCAGTAAATCCCTGCTTTTTCATTACTTTCACAACAAAAAAGAGCTCTATCTCTTCCTGTGGAATAAAGCTGCTGAAATAACGCTGGAAACAGTAAAATCTTACGCCTGTTATGAAACGGAAGACCTGTTTGAAATGATGCGCCGGGGAATGTATGCCAAGCTGGCTGTCATGAAAAAATATCCGGATCTGACCGCATTTACACTGAAGGCCTTTTACGAAAAAGAACCGGAAATTGTCTTTGAAATTCAAAGAAGCTATGCGAATATCGTTCAAAGCAGCGCCGCCATTTTTATGCCGAAACTCAATCCGGCAGATTTCCGTCCCGGTCTGGACCTGGAAATGATCATCAAAACCATGTACTGGACTACGGAAGGTTATTTATGGAAGGTGCTGCAGCTGGATTCCTTTAATTTTGACCAACTGGAGAAGGATTTTCTGAAAATCCTGGACTTTTGGAAAATTGCCTATTGTCGTGACATACAAGAAGAATCAACGTCCTTCTGCCATGAAAAGCCAGTGAAAGGAGACACCAAATGAAAATTATTCAGACAGAAAATCTCACCAAATACTACGGTAAAGCCCGCGGAATCATCGACATGAATCTTTCTGTCGAAGCAGGGGATATTTTTGGCTTTATCGGCCCCAACGGTGCGGGAAAAAGTACGACGATCCGCACCTTGCTCGGTCTGATTTCGCCAACCTCGGGCAACGCCCGGATTTTTGAACAAGATATCCTGAAAAATCATATTGAAATTTTGTCCCGAATTGGATACATGCCCTCTGAAGCCATGTTTTATCACGGAATGCGAGTAGAAGATGTCCTTCGCCTGTCCGCTTCCCTTCACGGCAAAAACTGCCTGGCCGAAGCCCATCATTTGTGTGAACGCTTCAAATTGGATACAAAAAAGAAGGTTGAAGAACTTTCTCTCGGGAACCGAAAAAAAGTGTCCATTGTCTGTGGCTTTATGCACCAGCCAGACTTATATATACTGGATGAGCCAACCAGCGGGCTGGACCCGCTGATGCAAAAAGCTTTTTTTGAATTAATTCATGAAAGAAACAGTCAGGGCGCCACTATTTTCCTCTCTTCCCATATCCTCTCAGAAATCCAGCATCACTGCAAAAATGCCGCCATCATTCGGGAGGGCTGCCTGATTGCCTGCGATTCTGTAGAAAAACTCACAAATACAAAAGCCCGGCGTATTACGCTGCACGGTATTTCCTCGCCGCCCCGGTTGGAAAACATGAAAAACATATCCTGTACCGAAAACTCTGTCAGTTTTTTATATGACGGCAACATGAAAGTTCTGATTGCCGAATTGAATCAGATACCTATCACTGACATGACCGTTACCGAACCTGAACTGGAAGAAATCTTTCTGCATTACTACACAAAGGAGGCTGATCTTATATGACCCTCTTTCTTCACGAAATCAAACAAAACCGTCTGTCATTCCTGATCTGGACCTTCTCCATTGCCCTCATGCTTCTTATATGCATGATGATGTTTCCTGAAATGAACACCGGTATGGAGGATATGAACAATATGTTTTCCAACATGGGAAGCTTCACTCAGGCCTTCGGAATGGATCGCTTAAACTTCGGTGATGTCATGGGATTCTATGCCATCGAATGCGGCAACATTCTGAGCATCGGAGGTGGTTTCTTTGCTGCCCTTTTAGGCATCAACGCCCTCGCAAAAGAGGAAAAAGAACGGACCGCCGAATTTCTTCTGACCCATCCGGTCCGACGCCGGACAGTAATTTTTCAAAAACTTGCGGCTATTCTTTTTGAACTGCTCCTTATGAATGTATTTATTATGGCAGTATCCGCCGCATCCTTCGCTTTTATTGGTGAAGAATTGGCCATCCGAGAATTCCTGCTGCTCCACGGCGCCTATACCGTTCTCCAACTGGAGATTGCCTGCATTTGTTTCGGAATCTCCGCCTTTATCCGCCGCAGCGGTGTTGGTGTCGGCCTCGGTCTTGCCGCCCTGCTCTACTTCTTAAACCTCT
The DNA here is from genome assembly GCF_004340975.1 of Frisingicoccus caecimuris. Lineage (GTDB taxonomy): Bacteria > Bacillota > Clostridia > Lachnospirales > Lachnospiraceae > Frisingicoccus > Frisingicoccus caecimuris. The sequence goes on along the minus strand of NZ_SLXA01000003.1, from coordinate 68,416 downwards.
TTAAAAATATCAGCAGTCAGGCCGAATTTCTGAAATACATTACACCTTTTGCCTACGCCGAAGCTGCCGATATCATATCTGAAAGTGCCATTGATATGTATCTGCTGGCCCTCGGTCTCATTTATGCCGCCGTTGCCGTCGGTGCAGCTTTCCTGAAATATACAAGGAAGGATATTACAGCGTGATATCGATATCCGTACCCTCTGCTTTTAGAAAGTAAACGTATCCGCCTAAGCAATTCATATTCCAACTTTCGCCAAATAAGTAATAGGATAAAAGATCGAGTATACCTGCTCCATCTTTTATCCTATCTTGTTTGATGGCTTAAATTCTAAGCATTCTATTCTTCCCCCTGGAGAACGACTTTTATCAAATCGAAAGGTTTCTTAATTCTCCTGGAAAAAATCTCTTAAGTGCATTCAATACACCCTCATCATCATTTGATGTAGTGATGTATTGTGCATTATTTTTAACTTCATTATCCGCATTTGCCATCGCTATTCCCATCCCAGCATACTGTATCATACTCAAATCATTCAGGCCATCGCCAATTGCAATCATTTCTTCGGGAGCAATACTGTATATTTGCCCAATCTGCCTCATTGCTTCAGATTTCGATACTCTGCGATTAAAGAACTCTAAAAAGGTTGGTTTGGACGTACAGTATGTCACTTCAGAAAACATGTCATCAGATAGTTCCTGCATCATTTTTTTTACTGTATCCACATCATCGTACCATAAAATCTTAGTTACACCTATATCCAGCACCTTTTCTATATCTATAAGCTTAATCGGTTCAACCCCAGAGAGTTTTTTATAATCGTGCATTCTGGAGTTCAACTTGTTGCCATAGAGCTGATTCCCTGCCCATATGCACATAGTTGTATCATAATGCAAACCCAATTCAAATATTCTTCTTGCATCAACGCTCAACAATCCTCTTTCAAACAAAGTTTCATATGACTCTGCATCAACAATCATAGAGCCGTTGTAAGTAATGACGGGGCCCCTAAGGTGCAATAGCGAATTGTATTTTTCTACTCCTTGAATTGGTCTGCCGGTGGATATAGTAAATATAACCCCCGACTTGACCAAATGTCGGATTGCATTTACTGTATTCTCTGTTATCAGCCCATTGCTGTCCAGCAATGTTCCATCCATATCTACTGCTATAAATTTATAGCTCACTTTTTATTTCTCCTCCCCAACAATAAAACACCAAACAAACTTAAGCCAATTAACGATATCCTGATTATCGCTTTTGAAGGTATTCGCCTTAAATCTGCTATCATTACTCATAAGCAGAGTATCTAACATCGCTATTTCACTTTTTTCCAAATAAGCATCTATCTTATCAGAAAAGTGTTTTGCAATCTCAAGATGTTTGGCGCTCTCATCTGCGTCTCCCTTCCAATACATTGCAATAGCATAATAAAACTCTATTTGAGATTTATCATAATTACTTTTTGCTATCTTAAGCAAATCAGGGTATATCTCAACAACACGGGAATAATCGCCGTTTACCGCATCAGCAAACATATTAACGTACAAATATCTGATATAATATCGGTCGGTTGTTTTAACCTCATCATATATCATTTTTGCATGATCTAAGTGTTGTTTAGCCAATTGAATTTTTTTCTGCCAAACAAGAGACAGGGCAACTTCCCTTTCAAACGCCGCAACATACAATTTCAACATTTTTTGATAATCAGCATCGGGTGCCAATTGGAGAGAGTCTTCAAGAAATTTCACAGCAAGGCATAGTTCTTCATATGCCTTTTCCCACTGGCATCTGTGGTAGTAAACTTTTCCGATCGTCTGGTGGGCAAGTGCAACCTCGTAGAAATCCGGGCAGCTACTCCCTGTGATTTCACATATTATTTTACAATGGTGAAGCGCATCATCAAAGCGAACGAGTTTCCTGCAACTAAGTGCAACCTCGTTTTCTAATTCGGTAATAACGGCATAGTTTTCTGGCTCATAGTATCGCTTTATAATATCAAGAGCAAGCTTCTCCGAATCCTCATATTGTTCGTTTATGTAATAATAATAAACACATCCCGCAAGAATCTCCAAAGAATCAATCTGCATGTATTCTGAAATTACATTATCGAAGCCTATGTCTTTAAGTTCGAAATATAGACCTGCATTGTAAAAATACCGTCTGTTCTTTACAAAAATGTGCTGAAATGTTTCCGACCGTAACACGTCATCAGTAAATTCCGGACAAACATCTTTAAGTGTTTTTATTTCAGCCAAATACTCACGAATGGCAGTATCTTGTCCCATTATTCTTATTCTTGATAACTGTAGATTGAGATCATTAAGCACCTCTACAGCCTTTTCCGGCATCCTGGATTTCAGAAAATGTTTCGCCAGATATTTTGAGACATATTCGTTGCTAATACCTGAAGAGAAAAATTTGCCATAATACTCACTCATTCTGGTGTGACCAGATTTTTCATTTACATAAAATTGACCACTCAAATCCTTGTTAACAACCCAGTCGATCAGGCTCTTATGTAATGGCTCAATGTACCCGTGAGTGGACGGGAACAGAACAAATATATGATCCTTAATATCATTGAAATCATACTCATCCATGTTTAATATATCGATAATTGTGTCATCACTTTGTGGTTCGTAGCAAACAGAAAGTATTTCCATCAGTGGTCTTATGTCTTTAGGATAACTGTAGGTTGTATCTTTAAGAAATATTCGCTCAAAATAATTAATATATATATTTGTAAGACCAACAGGAAAACTGTCGACATCGCTCAGGTCAAAAATTCCTCCTTCTACCGCTTTCACTATCTCAACGGCATATAAAAAATTTCCCTCTGACTTAGCCAGCACTTTTTCAATAATTCCACTTTGCTTTTTAGGGCTGTAGTCAGATAAGAACGGTTGGAGATTAAGATGTAAATAGCCTCTAACATCCTCCATATTCTCTTTTGAATCATTAACAATTACAACCGGGTTTAAATGTTTTAAGCGTCGAGTAATGTCTTGCTCTGGACGAGAGGTTATTACCAGTCTAAGCCATTGCGGTGTTTTATGAAAATCAGAAACAATCAGGTTAATCAATTCGTTCTTCATATTTTTAGTCGCCTCGTCCAAAGCGTCTATCACAATAATAACATATTCACTTGGCGCATGCATTTTCATTAGAGGTTCAATAAAGATATATTCAAACAGTCTCGAAGCACTTTTGTCGAGCAGTTTATCTAAGTCTGTCAACGACAGTAATTGCTGCCTGTATTCATCAATTTGAGTACTCAAATGGTAGGCTAATGACATAATAGCCCTTTTGGGGTTAGCACGTTCATCGTTGTTATATCTGCAGAAATGGATAGCCGCGATGTTTTTATTCTTATGACAAAGTTGAGATACGAATGCAGTTTTTCCTGATCCAGCCTGCCCAATTATAGCGAATACACGAGAATCTTTGGATTCGGTCAACCAACACTCAAAAGCATCAAAAAGCCATTCGCGTCCGTAGAATCTTTTAAGTGGGACTAAATAGCTCTCATTATCAAGCGGCTTCAATTTGTTGATCAAGAGGTAATTTGCATCAATATTATAGTCCAGATCCTTAAACCCATTAAGGATCTCAATCAGCTCACATTTTTTCTTCTGGTAATATTCTTCGTCTATTTTACCATCCGCAGTCGCATACTCACTCATATCCAGCCATTGTATTCTGGCAATCGAAATCGGTGGTGGAACATTCTGAATTTTTATAGGCATGATTTGCTTATTATAAAACCGCGCAAAGCTGATTTCATCCAAACAGTAACCATCCGGACGACGCATAGAGTAATTGGTCATAAAGATAACTACCCACTTTGAGGCCTGAATACCAGATTCAATCTTTTGTTCCCATTGACTTGAACCATAGAGACAATCATAGTCAATCCAAACATCAATGCCTTCTTTTCGAAGATCCTCAGCAATCTTTCTTATTAATCCCTCGTGTTCATCATGACCATAGCTGATGAAAATCATACTAAAACCTCCAATTCCTTTATTATTTTGGCAAGGTTTGACCGTTTCCAGTGCAGTATTTCTGTCATATTCCTTTTATTCCATTTTCGTACTATTATACATCCCTATTGCAGAAAATACAATTATGTTATATTCTAGAGTTTCCGCAAACTGTAACTAAAAAGTGAATATGTCTGCCCAAAGCACCAGTCTGCCACTTTTTTGAGAAATACAGAATGGCAGCCCTGTAAATAGAGGCACCTTATCATCATCCTCTTGACATATTCGAACTTTCGTTCTAAACTTATTCTATTAAAAGAACGTATGTTTGCTATCTTCTGGCAAAGAAAGGGGAGTCTCATGTCCAACATTTATATCGCTATTGATTTAAAAAGTTTCTACGCTTCCGTCGAGTGTGTTGAACGGGGGCTCGATCCACTGACGGCCAATCTGGTAGTGGCCGACGAGAGCCGCACTGATAAAACCATCTGTCTGGCTGTATCTCCCTCCCTGAAAGCCTATGGCATCCCCGGCAGGCCCAGATTATTCGAAGTGAAACAGAAATTGGAGCAGATTAAGGCATCCACCGGAAAAACGATTGATTTCATTATCGCCACACCCCAGATGCAGCGATATATCGATGTATCCGCCGACATTTACAATATCTATCTGAAATATATAAGCCCTTCGGATATTCATGTCTACTCCATTGACGAAGTTTTCATGGATGTGACATCTTATCAGTCTGTCTATCAGAACTCGGACGGAACATCCATGTCGCCCCATGATCTGGCAAAAGCCATTATTCTGGATGTGCTTAAACAAACAGGGATTACCGCCACAGCCGGAATCGGAACCAATCTTTATCTTGCAAAGATTGCCATGGATATCGTGGCAAAACATGTGGACGCCGATCGAGATGGGGTTCGAATCGCCGAATTGAATGAGATGGATTATCGAAAACTGCTTTGGGATCACCGCCCCCTTACTGCCTTTTGGCGCATTGGGAATGGTATTGCCAAACGACTGTCAGCAAATGCCATGTATACGATGGGAGATGTGGCAATGATGTCTCTCCATAATGAGGATTTATTATTCCGCCTTTTCGGCATTGATGCGGAACTGCTGATCGATCACGCCTGGGGTGTGGAACCGGTCACTATGGAAGATATCAAAAATTATAAACCAGACAGTAATTCCATTGGTTCCGGTCAGGTGCTTTCATGTGCCTACTCTAAGGATAAAGGGCGTCTGGTCGTCCATGAAATGACAGACAGTCTGGCACTGGACCTGGTTGACAAGGGGCTTGTCACCAATCAGATCGTACTCCATATCGGATATGACAGAAACTCAGAAAATTATTCCGGCCCAACGCATATCGATCATTTTGGCCAGTCTGTACCCAAACCGGCCCATGGAAGCGTGAATTTAAATTCTTATACTTCCTCTGCCATGGAACTCGGAACAACTGCGCTGTCACTCTATGACCGTATCGTAGACCCAAATCTGTCAATCCACAGACTGAGCGTCACTTTTAATAATGTTATTGATGAGTCCAGGGCAGTGACCTATGTTCAATACGACCTGTTTACCACGCCGGAAGAAATTGATGAAAAAGAACGGATTTTAAAACGAGACAGAAAACTCCAGCAAGCCATACTGGATATTCAAAAGAAATATGGGAAGAATGCTATATTAAAAGGCATGAGTCTGGAAGAGGGCGCAACGGCCATTGAACGTAACAACCAGATTGGCGGACACCGGGCTTAATAGCCGCCGAATCTGCTTCCAAAACTCATCAAAAATCCAAGGGAGGCATCTGTATGTCTTTAAATATCTCCAATCGATACGACGATATCATAAATCTGCCAAGGCCGGAATCCAAACATCCCCATATGTCCAACGCCGACCGGGCAAAGATATTTTCCCCTTTCGCTGCTCTGAAAGGTCATACTGAAACGATACGTAAAAAAGAAATCCTCCGTGTAAACAAAATTGACTTATCCGATGAAGCGGCTGCCACTCTCAACGAAAAACTTACCCTTTTAGAAAAAGGTCAGATGGTCACGATTACTTATTTCTTTTCTGACCCCGGACCTGACGGCGCCGGGGGAACCGCTGAAGGCATATATATAACCCTCTCCGGAATCATAAAACGTCTGGATTCCATTTCCAGAATTCTGGAAATCGACAATCATAAGATAAACTTTGATGATATCGCAGATATAAGGTCTGACAAATTTCCAACCTGATTGCATCACAAGTGCGCTCTTGCCCGAACCTGATGAACCGCTGACCATCACTATCCGGTCCATATATTAATCCTCTTCTGCTGTCCCGAACAGTTCTTCAATTCTTCGTTCCAGTTCTTTCTGAATATTCAGTTCCTCCTGTTCTGTTTTTCTGTGTGTGGCATTGTCATACACTTCTCTGTTACTGCCCTTTTTCTTTGCCTGGGATTCGGATATTCTAATGTTTTTCAGAAAATTCATGTGCTTATTATTCTTCACTGCTGCCTCCGTTTTCTTCTTACGGAATTATCTGAGCGTATGCCCGGATGGGCCTAAATTCTCCGTATCCTTCCAGAATTCCTCGTATGCGGCATCAACAGTCTGTACAGAAGTCGTACACCATCTTATTGAAGAGTTCCAGGCCAGCAGAAACACACCCCCACACACACCAATCACCAGAAGTAAAAGCAATATGTTTTCCTCCAGGATAGCTTTAAATCTATTCATCATCTTCTTCATATTCATCCTCCTCATCAAGGGCGAACCACGCATTGGATTTATTAACCATGCAGCTTACGATTAACAGCCCCATACTCATAGTATCCGCAATAATTCCAACCTTACCGGTAAATGGGAGTAAAATGGGAATCGGCACTCCAAAGGAATACAGAGTACCTGCCACAACACGGATTGCCAGGGAGACCCATGCCATGCAAAGCATTATGTCCCTTCCATCTTTACGTTTACTGCGAGTAAGCAACGCTGCTGCCGCCATCACAAATATGATTTCAACAATGATCAAGGCAATCGCCGAACACCAGCCACCATAAAACAAAGCGGCAAGCAACGGATTGTTCCTACATCTCATGAAATCCAGGATATACGGGTCCTTGAGAAGGACCAGGCTCTGACCAACAAAGGACGCATTTTCCAGAATTTTGTTTACATTGGAGATATAACTGCCGGGAATCGATGGAGCAAAAATATTCTGAACACCCATAAATCCGGCAAATGTCTGACCATTATAGGGGAGCATTGAAAGTAACATGATCCAGAACAATGCATATCCTATGAGCAAGGCTATGGTATTTCCCTTTTTATGAATATTCTTCCAAAGATAACCCCTAACAGCTAATATCAGAGTAAGTGTATTCATAAAGGCCATCTCTATCAGCCAGATATTCGAAAGTCTCATGTATAAAAGAAATCCCATCATCGTCAGGGCAAGTATCTGTATCAAACCGGAAGCTACAGCACCAGCTGAACACCGGCTTTCAGAAATTTTACGAATTATAAAAGTACTCCATACCGGAAACACCACCAGGATCAACATATCATAAATATATCTCTTATTAATCGTCCACCAACCAAGTGCCATATCATTGCTGTCACTGAATAAGTCAATACAACCGCCCCAATCCGCTGAAGCGAAAGAGAACAAACAAAAGACAGCCAGCACCAGAACAACAAGCAGAGATTTTCTCAATCCCGGACTCTGAATAACCATTTTTTCCCGGGTTTTTCGTGCAAATCCTCTCAGAAGGAATTCTTCCTCTTCCTCGTCATCCTCCCGCTCAGATACTTCTACTTCTTCATTTGAACCGTTCTGTTCTTTGTAAAAAAATTCAATTTCGTCATCCCAGACATACAGATTCCAGCCACAGATCAATGTTGCAGATAATGCCAATGCTGAAGTTGTAAGAACGCTGAATACCGATATCTCGCTATCACCGTTCGCTATGCCTGTAAATGTCCGAACCCAGATTAGAAGCAACCATGCCACAAGCATAATCACAGGACTCCATTTGCTTTTCAATAATTTCTCTATCATGAATTTAATCACCTCGCTGTCTGTTCATTTCTTTTGCAGCCTGCCGCTCATAGGCAGCTGTCACCTTCTTATACCTCACATCCTCGAAAATATTATAACGCTGTGTAAAAACAGGCTTCTGTCCTCGACGAAAAAGAATCTCAGCACCAATCGGCATGTACAAGATTTCGTCTAAAGGGCGATTTGCTCTCAGCGAGATATTTCTTCCTGTGTCAAGATCCATCGATCCCATATACACGATGGTATCGCAATTGTTAATGATAGTGGTCGACCTATCTTGTCCGTATAATGAAGAAAGCTGTGATTCTGACTGAATCAAAAGCGTACATGACAAGCCCTTCTCACGGAAAATCGAAATATACTGGTCGAACATATTCACGGGACATCCTGTTGCAAAGTCATCCGCTAAAATATCTACATAAACCGGGAGTTCTCCGCCCGGCTGTTCCTCGGCAAATTCGAACAATTCCTTAAAGGCAGTCCCATAAAACATACTGATAAAGCAGTTCAGAGATGGATTAACCGGGCTGGATGTCACGAACAGGACTGTCTTCTGAGAGGCAAGCTGTTCGAAATCCACCATCTTTTTCATATCAAACATTTTTCTGATTTCCGGAGTAAAAATAGAATCCATCGTGGTATTAAGACTTGAAAACACACAACTGCTGGTCCTGATCGGAAGCTGCTTAAAACTCTTCCAACAGTTCACTGCAAAACATGATGCATCTTTCTCCTCGAGATACTCAAATTTGTAATCGTAATTTGTCACAATGACACCGCTTCTCTCTTCAAAGGTTAACTTGTTATGGAAATCAAGAACATCTCCAAAGGTGGGATTGTCCACTGTCATGAGTATGTATGCGATTTCAGCGCTTAATAATGAAATAGCTGCATCATCCCAATATGGATCTGCTGTGGATTTCGCTTTCTGTGGATTCGCGAGCACGATACTTCTTGCCAGGAAAGTAATATCTGCGAACGAAGCTACATTTTTCAGTGGGTCAAATCCCACATTACCGCTGCCGGGATGAACAAAGTTCAGATCCCAAATCTGATACCCGCGTTTTTTCATTACAGGGGTATATTTTTTTACGATTCTGCGCTTTGTCACTGTAACAATCAGGCTCCGGCAGAATGTTTCCAACAGCCGGGGTTCAATCAGACTGACCGTTTTTCCACACCCAGAGGTTCCCACCGCTATAACGTTATTATTCAGCCCGGTGACATTGGAATCAGAGCTATATACACAATTTTCACCATCTCCCAGAATCATTCTGTCCATGCACGCATTAATCATAAACACACCTCCATCATTTCTTTAAAACTCTTGATACCGTCAGATAACCCCATATCCATTGCCTCCTGTGCTGTAAAGTAATGGTCATAAGACGTCAGCATATCAATTTCCTCCTCTGACTTTCCACTATGCTGAGCCAGGAGTTTATTCATCATGATCTTCGTCTCCAACAGGCTGTCAGAAATCGATTTGATCGAAGATGCATTTCCTCCGATTTTCCCTCCCAGGAGCGGCTCATGAAGCATCAACTTACTATGAGGAAGCATATATCTTTCCTTACCGCAAACAAATAATACCGCACCCATGCTATATGCACATCCCGCACAGAACATATGAATAGGCGCTTTAGAACCAACAATCACATCGTAGATCAGGAGACCATTATCGATTTCACCTCCCTGAGAGTTTATAAATACAGAAATCGGAGCCTTCTCATCCTCTGCATTCAGATACATCACCTGCTTCATAAAATCCAAGGCACTGTCTGCATTGATCTCTCCTGTGAGAAACAATCTGCGATCACTCATATGCTTTGACTCAATAGATACCGGTGTAATACCATTGCTGCCTTTAATCAGTACTGGTGCACTCATTATGCTTCACCTCCCTAAGCACTCCTTTCCATTTCTGCTACGCTCTGTCTTGCCGGAAGCCTGTACCAGGTACGATGACCATCCTTATCCAGTTCATAAAGATTCTGTAACGTCCTCTGGACGTATAACAAATCATCTGTATATAACAGACTGTCCTTCTCATTGATCAGGTCCCTGCTGCGAAGGTATTGATCAATCTTTACACAATGTTCATAAGACTCACCACAGATTACCAGCTGAGGCACCGAAGCATGTCCGTAATAGTTGTTCTCCCGGTAACGGGGATGATTCGCAAGGGTGTAATAACGAGTGACTTTATCCGCCAGCTTCCGCATGGAATGAGGCGTAGATCTGACCACCTCATACAGAAGAATAGACTCCTCATCGAGCTGAATATTCGCTGCTGTACGGAGAATGCAGCCATCCATAACAGGAAGTTTCTGCGCAAGGCGCATGGTTTCCATGATTCCAAAACGGTCGAGCGCAACACCGTTCATCAGATCGGCGAGAATAATCATATTGCCGACAAGGATTCTCTTCATATCCTCTGCTGTATCAAACAGTGCCAGTTCCTGTTTTTTCCTGGTGCTGATATATTGATTTCCCTTATTGAAAGTAACGCCTCTTTGGCGGGCTATCTGAAACCCTTTAAAGTCCAGATCATATACCTTTAATCCCCTAAGGGTATCTGATGCTTTGATCTCATACTCACGAATCACACGCAGTTTCAGCATCTTTTTCAAACGCCGGTCACTTCCAGCACGCTGAACATGAAGGCCACGAAGTCTGACAAACTGATAAACCTGAAGAGAACTTAAATACTTACTACGTGCAATCTCTTCAATCATGGCAAAATCTACATCATCAAATTTCTGTTCTATTTCTTCAATCGGTGTCGCATTGAAGGGCAGTACGGTCAAGAAGACCTCTTCGTCTTCGCGTGCGGAATATACGGGCTTATCCGGAATCTTATCCGTTCTAAAGCCAAAATCAAATGCTGTGTTGCAGTAATTTGCAGAATTGTTAAATCTTTCAATCTTCTTCATATATGCCACGCTCCTTTCACGCTGCAAAGTCATTACTGATCATTTTGGTAACTTTCTCACGAAGGCTGTTGTTGTTCAGGTTGCATACATAGTAATCACAAAAATACTCGATACATTCTGCCTTACTGTCAGAGATAAAGGAATCCACCAGCAGCAGTCTGTCCGGTACGATTCCATAAGTTGCTCCCACCTCGGCAAAGCTTCCCCAGTCAGAAAAGCACTTTCCGCTTTTGCATTCGATAACGTAGAAGATATTGCCCACATGGACCACAATATCAAATTCGTTCTTCAGTTTTCCCTCACGGGTTGCCACTCGGACGTTACGATATATCTCGTATTCAGTTTTATACTTCACTGCCAGTTCCTGAAGCACGTCCCTGACGGTCTCATACACTGCAAGCTCCAGATACCTTCCGGTCAGGAACATTTGAGCTTTAGGTGTTGCTGTCAGAAAACCATTCAGAGACTGAAACTCCGAACAGTAACGGACGGAGCTGACCAGGCCTGCCATATCCTGAAACAAAGAAATAATCTGTTTCTTCTCTCCATCACTCCTACCAGCCAATGACAGACGAAATTCTTTCTGTCCCCGAATATAAAGCTGTCGAAGCTCCCGCAACAAATCTTTGATCAATTCATTACTGTTCATCATTCTCACTGCAAGGTGACTGACTGCTTCCGGGATTTCTTCATCGTCTCCGACCGACTCAATTACGATATTCTGCATATTGCCGATGAAAGCTTTCAGACCTGAACCATTTTCTCTCTCAACAGCTTCAGACTTCTCCGCCACCGATATGAGCGGCCTGATTTCCGGAGCTGTATTACCATCTACTGCACAAAGTGCTTTTGCTTTCAGCATTAAGCATCCCTCCCTTCTGATGAGATAGCTGAAATACGCCTAATCCACAATCTCTGATTTTTTCCTTAAATACCCACAAACCATCTATATTTGCTTTTCTCCATATTTTCCTCAGCAGAGTCAATAACAATTTCCGGATGGGTCTTCATCCAGGATTTCAAAAAGTTCAGTTCCAACGGACCTCCAAAATTTCCATCATTTTCTGTCCAGAACCATTCTTCGTGCATATCCGGATGCAGAAACCGTAAAACCCCTGCGTCCCTCAATGCGGCTCCATCCTGACTTGAAAAAGCGCAACGTATATCGACTGGTTCCTGCCAGGTGAAAGAATCTGACCAGATACCCACCTCCGTATCCTTTGTCTGAACCGGGTACATCAGATATTCATTCGCCAGCTTATAATCATCTCTCCAGGAAAATGACTTCACAGAGGTCACCCTGTTATCTTCATACCTGATACAGATCAAGATTTGACCCGTACGAATTCTTCGCAGCATACTATCGCCGACAGCAATGGGCTTGTTATCAAGGATAGCTGTAATCTGCCCGTTTTTATGCTGGATAGGTTTGTTTTCAATAATCTTCAGTCTGCGGAACTTTCCCAGATTTTCGCCCTTAACCTGTCCAACTGAATATCTCCCGATCAATTCAGGAAATCTCTGTCTGTGAGTCATTTTCATCCTTCCCCGCCCCCACGGTATCTTCTTCGGCCGCCAATCCACTGGGAAACTGATTGAACGAAATCCGCTGTCCGCAAAAGAAAATCTGTCAATCGTATGAATCCTATCAGGAATACGGAGCCTGTCTAAAATAGATGCCTGTGAAAACGCAAAGGCCTCAATTTCTTCCAATGTTTCCGGTAAAATGATTTTATTTGCCCTAATATTTGAGAAGCAGAAGCTCTTCAAAATACGTATGCCTTCCGGAACTGCTATCCTGTCACCGGATGAGAAACAGACATACAAGGCATCCTGATCACAATAGAAATTTCTCCAGTGTCTCTCTGCCCATGGCACGTTCAAGAATGTTTCAACTCCGAAAATAATGACATCGTCATCATTTTTCTGTTGTTTGTCATATACATATCTCCATTCGCGCTTTCCCGATTCAATGTCATTCAGGCTCGTACAATTACGGAACGCATACGCATGAATACGATGGATTGTTTCCGGCAAGACTACCTTTTTCAGATTCGTACAATCTCTGAAAGCATTGATCCCGATTTCCGTAATTCCCTCTCCGACAGACACGCTTGTTATGCTCTCCTTCTTATCCTCCCACGGAGCTGCAGGATGCTTTCCGCAGGAGTAGTCGGAAATCTTGCCGCTTCCTTCAATACTCAGCAATCCAGATTCATCCAGTTTCCAGCGGATCACCGCCTCCACATTTGGCTTACGTCCTGTATTTCTCATATGCCGTCCCTCCATTTCCTAAAAACAATAGTGGCATGGTTTTGCGTTCAGTCTTATGAAATTTTCAAGGTTCGCTATGTCTTTCGACATAATCATCATAAGCCCTCTATTGAATTTCAAAAACGGACGCCTGGCGGGCTGTCTGAAACAACAGAACAAAATTTTTGAAACTTTCCTATAATGGATTTCAGCCCACTGCGGTACGGAAAATACATACCTGCCAGAGGGCCTCCATCACTACTCATTCATAATATCTTTTGCCTGTTCACTCGATGCATCCAGTAAAACAACCTTTCTGTTGCTGGACGCGATACTGCCTTCATATCCAGCTCCGGATACATGCCAGGGATCACTGGAGCCAAGACCTACTGCAATAATCCGGGATTCATCCACTCCCAATGCCACCAGAGATGCCTTAACTGCATCTGCACGCTCATGTGAAAGTGCCATGGTGTAGGCACTGTCCTCGTCTCCAGCAGTCGTACCTGCAAGAAGGATCGTGATTTGATTGTTCTGTGCCAGATAATCTGCAATGGGCTTAATTGTTTCGAGCGCCACATCCTCATCAAGATATTCTGACTTATCCGGTACAAAGCACACCTGCTCTTCTGTGAGCATAACCGGTTCTTCCAACAGGCTCTCGTTTTCTTCGTCCAGCATCGCCTCATCAAACTTTACCGGTGTTTCTTCCGGAAGATCCACCGTATCCACTTCCGGGAAAGAAACCTCAGTATCAACCGGATTCGCCATAATATCGTTATATACAAAGATACCGCCGCCACGCTCTACAATACCTCCCCAGATTTCCTGAAGGCGTGCCTTCTGCGACTGGGTAAGTGACTGCTGCGGCGCCGCAACATCACCAAGCTGCTGCCATACAACAGTCATACCCGTAAAATCCGGAATCTCATTCTTCTCCTCCAGCAAATCAAGAACTGCTTCTGGTTCTGCTGACAGAAGATTATTCTGGAAATTCAAGGTGCCCTGCGTAGAAAGTCCGGTTCCGATCACTACAATTGTTTTGGAATTGTATCCCTCTAAAGAATTTAACGACCTTACCGCAATCCTTAATCCTTCCAGATAGTCCACCTGCGCATCATTGGCAACTTCATTCTCCATGAACGTAATCAAATTTGTTGCATTCGAACGCGCATCCGTCTTAAGCTTCTCCTTCGGAGCGCTCTTATACTGCTCCGGGATATCATAGCTATCCGCTGCAACAAGTTCCGGATTACCGTCAATGGTTACAACACTGATATAGCCATATCCGAGAATTGTATCATATGCCATATCCTGCACCAACGGGCTGTTCATATTCAGTCCCTGAGAATTTGCGGTAGGAGCTATGGCATAACACACAGCTGCAGGACCAGCGGTCTCATCCGCAGATGTCTGACTGCCACAGCCTACAAGCCCGGCCATGGCTGTAACTAAGCAAGTCATCATTGCAAAAATCTTAATCTTCTTCATTGTTCATCTCTCCTTAAGCTGTTGCTCTGTTGCCACGGAGCATCATAGTGTATTTTGTGTCTCTGCCTGACATATCAACGGTATGCGATGTCTGACCATCCAGACATGCCAGTTCTTTATCCAGTCTGGCAAGAATGTTTTCACAGATTTCTTCAGAAAGAACATTGTTGGAGGTCGGATTTCCCAGATGTTCCTTCAGGCGCTCTCTCACATAATCGCAATAACCGACCACCATAGCTCTATGCATCTTCTTCATTTCTTCGTACTTAGCTTCATCTTCTGCTTCGAGCTGCTCAGCGAAATCAGGCTCGGCATCATAATCGTCGATGATGGCATCGAAACGTCTGACCTCATCTCTGGTATCTTCAATCATTTCAGCCAGTCGCTGCTTTTTGATGCCAAGCGGGTTATATGTGATAAAGCTGATCAGGCAGCTTCCCAGGGATGTCACAACCGGAATGCCCATACCGAAAATAGTAAGCGCAATGGCCGTCGGATCAATGCCTGATTCTGTAGTCTCCTGAGTTGCTGTGCCGATATAGCTGGTTACCGTACGGACTGCTGACGGTGAAATCAGGTCAATGGTCGTTACACGGAGCGCAATGTTCATCGAAAATGCCAGTCCACATACAATCAGCGCCATAACCAAAATAAACTTATCTTTCGTCAGGCCCTGACGCAGCCGCTTGTATTGGATGCCGATAAAGATAGGCACAACATCAAATCCAAACAGAAAACCTGCAATCTGCACGCCGAGCATCATTGGACTGTCATAAGAAATCTTACTGAACAGAGAGTAGAATACAAATCCATCGACTGTTGCACAGAAGATCATGATCAGATACGGGACGATGCTGTTATCAAACGGTGTATCCGCCTTAAAGCGCTTTCTGTTGTTACGATACATGCACTCATTCATAATTTCACCTTTACTATTAAGCGACCAGATATTATTACTTTTCTTGCTCATGCTTAACCCTCCTCTGCAGCCATAATCTTGTTACAGGTTTCTTTATACTCTTCTTCCAATCGCGCCAGTTCTTCCTGGCGTTCGAATCCCAGCCTTACGAAATCCTCACGGTCGGCTGTTCTGCGGGCTGCCAGACGTCGATTCATATCCTTATGATTCAGTCTCTGAACACCAAGCTCCGGCACAGATTCACGATATGGGCCAAAAATAATATTATCGAGCATATCACCATTTGCATCATCCACCTCTCCGGCAATCAATGCTTCCAGATGCTGATCCAACTTCGGCTTCATCTCTTCCTCACAAAGCTTATGGAATACTCTGTAATCTACAGAGCGATAGGATTCGTACAGATAGCGACGGGTAAAGTCATGTACCATAACCCTGGAATCATCCATCGTGTTAAACAGACCCTGTTCCTGTTTCTTTCTTCCAAACATTTAAGCCACCTCTCTTTTATGAGCCTCATCCTGAATCGCCTCATGAATTGTAGCTGCGCGTTTCATCAGTTCCTTATGAGGCTGTAAATAAGCTTCCTCAGCATCATTTCTCAGTTCCAATGTCGGGATTACTGGCATGTCCGCTCCCTCCGGATGACGCATCAACGCCGAATTCCAATACACATCAATGCGCATAAGTATGTGATCCTTCACACGATGACAGATCAGTCTGGTCGTATTATCATCTTCTATCAACTTGCTATGTAGACCAGAGAACGCTTCTTCTGCCTCCTTAAGCTCCTGTTCCAGACCTGCGACCTTGCTCTTTAACGGAGCCAGATTTTTCTCTTTCTCCGCCTTACGTCTTGTCTTAACCTGCGCATCTGTGAGCTTATCTTCGCCTTTTTTTCTGAAAGTCTCCCCTTCTTTCTCTCTCTGACTGGCAACCTGAAAATCGTATCTGGCAGCTTCCAGATGTTCTTTCTTCTGGCGGATTCCGTCCATTAGTTGTTCCAGTCTTGTGAATTCATCTTCATTTTCAATCTGAAGACTGCCCCAGATGTGGCTGCAAAATTCTTCATAGCTGTTCACTTCACGGTTCATAAAGGTGGAATACCATGCATTATCACCTGTCAGACGAGGAAAACCTTTTCGTCCGTCTCTACAGCCGATAATCTTCAAACCAATCGACTCGGAAAATCCCACCTTCTTTCCTTTTCCATTGCCTAACTTCTTATGACGCTGCTTACGCAATTTCCTTCTATCCATAGATGCATCCTCCTTCTTTTTTTTAATACAAATCAGGAATATTATGTTACACTTATGATGAGCGTTTTAATGTCTCACTTGATACAAGAAAAATTTACTGTTTCTTTGGAAAACATCGCAATCCCACCATAGAAACAGAAATTTGAAACTGAGAAACTGTAAGAGAGGAGTACGATATATGGCACAATATGCTTTTTCCATGCGAGACCAAAGCCTCGGCATCACCTGGGCTAAATTGCATCAAGAAATATGCTGCAATCCTGATTTGTGTAAGAAGACCATGAAACAAAAAGAATTTATGGATAAAATGTTCATGCGAGTTTCTGATACAAAATCTGATACTCATATTAAGGGAGAACTATATATTACAGCATTTGCCCCCGAAAGAGACACAGAGTCCAGCAGTGTCAAAAAATACATCGGATATATGTATTATGCTAAGGATGGCATACATTCCCGCTTTAAAAATGTAAGGGATTATTTCATTACACAGAAAAACAAATCTGGAGAAGACTGGGATTATAAGACCCATCCGGATATAGTAGCTTTCAAATCCATTTGGGAAGAACTCATTCCTGTATCAGGGCCGGATACTGATTACAACGAACCTTTAGAGCTTGCAATCGATGAGGTTTTACGCAATATTCCTGATACCCCATTGCAACTCATGGAGAGGTTGTCTGCATTAAATGATGCCCATGAATATTCGCTCACATTAGCCATACTATCTGCGATCGCTTCTACTTTATTCTGCTTCGGTTGTGGTAAGCCTTTCGAGGAAAACGATTTTGCATTACAAGATTTAATACTCCCACCTTTACCCAAACATGAGGAATCCTTAGCTTTGGAGAAAGCACGTGAGTTGGTAGAAGAAAAAAAGGGAACTTTAAAAGAGTTGGAGGATAAATTGGTGTTTCCTTTGAAAACACCTTTTGAAAAAGGAGAAGCAAATTATCTTCTGGCTAAACGCGCCTACCAGTTGGATAACAAGAAACTTTTCGAAGCCTATTTAAATAAAGCTGTAGAATGTGGCAATAAAAAAGCGATACGTTTGAAGAATGAAGAAAGGGCAATTAAATTGTTAGCGCGCTCCCGCTCCATTTTTTACGGTTCTGAGCAAACTGACCCCAGATTTGTAAAAGAATGCTGTGAGAATTGTCAGAAAATCCTTCATTTTTCTCCTTCGGTAGATGAGAACTACCGCGGGGAAGCAAGTTATATGCTTTATAAATACATCAAAATCGGACTTTATATTTCTCCATCAGGAGAAACTGCCCAGGATTACCTCAGCTTAAGCCATCGTCTTGGTTATCCTTTGGCTAAAGATGATTGGAATGCTTCCAACAATGTTTCGGTGGAACCTCAATATGAGCGGCCCGAAACAGCTAATGAAGGAACTTGCTTTGTAAATACACGAAATATTTATTCCGAAACTTTTGCTAAAACAATTCCTCATTCGTGGAATGATGATCTTACCGAGTTCAATCTCGAATCTATTGAAAAAATAATCTATGACAATTGCCATTGCAGATTCTTATTTATTGATGATCATCCACTGAAAAATATGCAGGATTTCTTCTCTCTTTTACAGTTAATCAAGGACTCGTCTCCTGAATCCGTAGAATATTATGAGGTATTTATACGACATGACTTTGAAAAGGCAAAACCTCTTGTCGATACCGCATTAAGTCATTTAGCAAATTATAAGATAGCCGTTTACATTTTAGATGACGATAAACAAGCGGCACAGCAATTACTATCTTTCCATCCGCTATTCTATCCGGTTAAATCAATTAATTTCAATTTACCGGCAATTCAAACAGGACAGGAGAGGCCAATCTTAAACTTTACCGTCTTGGGGGATACCCGCGTAGCAGAATGGCTTGTTCGGGAAGCGTTTTGGATGATGGGATTCAAAGATGATCTTATCGAAAATAGAATAACTGTCCTTGCCAATGCCGGGGAACAATTTGTAATGAATATCAAATCACAATACCCAGGTATGGCCAAAGGCAATTTGAATATTGATGGCATTGAATTTCCAGACATTAAAGGAATAGATATTGATTATTCATCGCCGACACTATACCGTCAAATTGCAGAATTGTTAAATGTCTCACGATATAATTATTTTGTTGTTGCAACAGACTCCGATGAAGAGAATCTATCTCTTGCAATGAAGATCAAAGAACTCCTGATCAGAAACAGTGTATTTGCAAACAAGAAACAGGAATTCATTGTGCCTTCACCTGTCGCTTTTCTATGCAAAGATGATAATTTATCCTGGCTCAGCAAAGAATTAGTCGTCGAACAGGAAGATGAGGGAGATCGCTGGTTTAATACATGGAATCTTATTCCATTTGGAGAAATATCTAAGCGTTATTCCTGGAATAATATTACCGGAGGAACCTTTGAAGAATTAGCTCGCTGCATTCATTATCAATACAATGGCGTCACTTTGGACGATGTCATCAATCAAACGGATCATTGGAAAAAAGCCACCCATGAATATTACTTAAGGCAATACAATCAGGATAGTTCCTATTCATCTGCATTAAGTATGCCTTATCGTATATTTCAATTTCAAGATGATGAGCATAATCAAATTATCCCTGCGGCATGGAGTATTTGCCAATCCACTGTTTTTTCTTCGGTGAATCAGTTAAAAGCACTTTCGAATCGTTTCAGCAGATTTCTATCGTCTAAAGAAAGAGCAAACGAAGAACAAAAAATAGCCGAGTGGGAGCATGCCCGTTGGGTAAAATGGATGATCTCGCGTGGTTGGATGCCTGCCTCTATCGATGATGTTGTATTTGCTTATGAGAATGGCAACCCTCGCCCACAACTGTTTGTGGCCAAACTGCATCCGTGCATATGCTCCTATTATGACCTGCAAATCCTTCAAGATGAATTATTAGCCAAATGTGGCATGAACAAAGATTTTTTCACCTATGATTTATTAAATATACGAGATACTCAAAAGTTATTAGCTTTGGAATGGCTTCATCCCACATCTAAAGAAAAGACCTTGTAACTGGATCAAAATCTAAACTAAAGGCGGCAGTCCCGTTGATAGATATCATGATAGGCAGATGCCGCCTTCTTTTAGGTTTACCCTATTATTCCAGTAATCTAAGTTCGTTGTGCCCTCATCTTTTTCGGGTTCCAAAGCGTCTCCGTCCCCCATAACGGTACATTCATCTGCTTTGCCCGTTCGACAAACGATGCTCTGTTCTTCTCGGTATAGTCCGAAGCCACTGCCATAACACCTGTGGACTGGAAGTGATCCGACACTGCTTTGATTTCATAAACCCATTGCATGTTGTCACTGTCGGATGTTTTACAAGATACCATTGTTGCATTCATTCCTCTTAATGCAATGATATCAACCTCATTTTTAACGGACTGCCCCTCCTGGATGATGGCGTGCCTGATCACTTCACCTCTCGCCCGCACGTAATTGCTATAACCCAAATCACCGAAGCTGCTCATGTTCAATTCTTCCAATAGTTGCTGTTTCTGAGGGACATCTTCTGCGTCCCAGGCAATTTTCACTCCGGTCTCTACATCATCGAACTGACCAGATTCACGCATCAAATAATACACAACCAATTCGAAAATCAGTCCCTGTGTCTTTATAAGGTGCATCGTTGAATCATCCCGAAATACAAAGGATACCGTATCTCCATTGTCATCTATAGCCAAATTGATAATATAACCTCGCCTGGAAAGATCCTGCAGAAAGGCTAATTTGACTTTTCTATGGGCGTCCGTTTCCCCTTCTGCCAGTATCGGTGCCTGCTGCACATAGCGATTCGAAATCTTCAAGCCTCCATTCATTGGAATGAATTTTAAGGACTTGTATGTATCTTCTTCTGTAATAGTGTCCTGTTCAAATTGGTGCATTAAAGCTGCGATTTCAGGATTCACATACTCAAAACGGACAGTCACTACTTTATCTGCAGTACAGTCACTGTACCCTTGAATAATGTGATATGCCTGCAACTGACTCAAGGTATTTCCAATCATAGAGTCACGGAAAACATTTTCAGAAAAAGTTCCTGTGTATTGTAGTACATCGCCTTCCAGATTCTTTTTTATTTTATCCTCATAGTGAGTGTCTTTCGCTGACTGGGCAAAAAATTTAGTCACAACCGCCCAGGTATTAAAACTTCCCTGTGTTTTTCCATCACCTTTTTTGTATCGAGTCGGTTCACAGTATTTCTTGAACAGCTCCATAAGTGACTCATATTCTCTGGTATCATAAAGCTTGTCATATTCATTTTCCACTCTTCCGCCCATAAGCTGTATGTATTCTGACAGCGAAAAATTCTTATTATCCAGACCCACGCCGATATTTTTATCCGCAGAAAAAGACAGGATTCCTTTCTCTGGAAGATACTGAACAGCATTAATGGCTCTCGGATACTTTTCAATCAACCTTCCGACCGCAAGCACAGCATCGTATCCTTTATTAGGTACACAATTGATAATCAGATCATGATGGCCGTATTTTTCAATCTGTTCCTCCAGACATTCATAAACTGTGTCCATATCCATAGAGGATAATGCTATAAATTGAGGCGTTATATTGCCTCCGCGGCTTTCAAAATACGTTGAAATTGCTTCCTGATATTTTCTGCTGCTAACGGCCTTGCCAATAAACACTGCATTCTGAGCACAGAACAAAGTCGGAATGATCACATCATGCATGGTCGTGGACATACCGTCACTGATCGTAATAACCGTTCCGTATTTGTTGCCGTACCATAGCACAAATGGCAGCATTTCCACAAGCTGCTCATCAAGACTGAAGAAATCCATTCTGGCATTTCTGATTTTGACAACTGAAAGCATTTCATCTGCCTCATCCAGCTGATGAACCTCCTCCCCGGAAATGTTCTCAGCATATTCTTTTGCTGCTTCAAATGATTTCTGATAGAGCACCAATGAATTGTCCTCATCATTGACAAGCTTCAAGATTGAACGTCTGAGATTCGAGTATTCAGTATTGTTTCCAACAATCCGTCTCAAGATTGCATCGGAATCAATCTTCTCTGACAATTTTTCTGTGAGCTGGTGTGCTCTCAGACTGGCCCTGTCAAGTTCGGAGGGATCATTTGCCGGACATTTCTTTTTCAGCCATAAAGCATACTGATAGTCAAATTCATTATCCAGGGACGCTTTCTCACCACAATCGCACAAACACATATGCAATAATCTCTGTTTATCCTGATGCGTATTGCCATCCCGATACAACAGCGTTTCTTCTTCCTGCAGTGTCGGTGCACGGAAACCGCGCGTCACGGTATATGCGTTCCAACGTCGATGTTCAAGCGCGACCAGTTTCCAATACAACTTGTTCTTCTTTCGAATGGCCTCCTTCAGGATATTAAGAGGATTCTTTTTCGGTTCGGAGTCCTTACACATGGCCAGTTTTACCGGGATATGAACTACGGATGCAAACGAAGAATCTGCCGCATATTTCGCCCCGATAAAGTTCGCCGCCACATTAACATCTCCGATCTCATAATCCATCGGCGATTCCACAAACTCCGCCATACGGCTCGCTTCAAACTGCTCATCGGATTTTTTCTTATTTATACGCTGATCATATTTCATTCCGTAACTAAAATTAATGTTGCGGGCAATGCGCTCCAATTCTGTACCGATGACAGATTCATTTCCAAAGAAATGGACCTCAATGCCGTTCTCTTCGCCATGTTCCTCCAGCATTGCCTGTTCGTCCGCCCCAATATTATCAGAGAATTCGTCAAAAACATTTACAACAACTCCGAACGGACTCGATTCCTTTTCGGATCGTGCTGCACCAATCTGTGTGATCAATTCTGATGCCGCCAGCCAGTTATGTTCTGCATCGCCAAGAGAGATGATGATATAATTATATCTGTTTGCGGCAAAATCAAGTGGTGCCAATCCTGCAGCATCTAACCCCTCTTCTACATCGATATCAATAAACTTCAGATTCGCATAATGCTTCTGTTCCGCATACTTTTTCAGTGCCGGCATATAAGCATCCGACTTTGTCGACAAAACTTGTTCCTTATAGGCTGTTGCATTCTGAGAAGCAACTGTAATATTCAGTTCTGTATCCAGTGCCTGTCCCGCCCAGAAGGCTGCCTTGAACGCCTCGTTACCGGTCCAACCGGTTCCGAGAATCAAGACATTGCTCTGTTTCTTTTTCCCGGTGCCTTCTGCATAATTGCAGATTGGTTTTTCATATAGCAGATCATAAATCCGCAATCGATATACTCCAATCTTCGCCATGTTTTCATCCCCCCTGTATTTACACCTATTGGTATCTTGTTAGCGGAAACTTTCTAATTGCTTTGGACTACACTGTATATTTTATTAAACTCGCCCCGTTCCACAAAATTAAAATCCGCGTCTATGATGCAACCGTTGTTATCGCGGGAAATGCTATAAAAAACAATGACCGCATCTGCTGCAGCTACCTCTTTTGTTCCCCAGAGTTCTGCCGAATAGCGCTGTGCTGTAGAGGTCTCATTGATAATCAACCCCTTCTTCTCAACCAGGAATGCCACTTCCGGACACATCGCACATTCTGCATCCCAGGCCTGAAGAGGTTTTGGAATCTGCTCATAGATATCACCTTCTATATGACAATGATTCGCCTCAAAATAGACCTGATCATTCGGGTAAGGACAGCCGCTGCTATCGATTTTGATCCAATCACCGGCTTTAGCCACTTCTCCGCCCACATTTCCATTGATTGCTTCCTGAGAATGGACTGCATAGTTTCCATCTCCCAGATTCTCAATTTTACCGCCTGCAATTAACTCATTTATTATTGCGCTATCCCTTCCCAGCTGATAAGCTCGAACCACATTTCCTTTATTTTTAATCACGTTAAACATGTCTTGCTCTCCTTAATGGATATGATATTCTCATTTTATCATATTATATCTGTATGAACCATTGAAAATACCAACGACTATCACCTTTATTCCGATCTTTACCTTTCCTCTTGAACGATCGTTATCACAATATCCTCAATATTTCCCGACAGCGTTACCTTCTTTCCCCTGTATCTTCCGATATTGCGGTCATATACTGTCGCTGCTGTGATAGCCTCTCTCACTGCATCTTTGACACCTCTGGCGCCATAGTTGCTGTGCTGTTCTTTCAACTGTACCATCAGTTTTTCGTCCATGTGCTCCAGTTCCATCTCGTAGTTCTGAAGCTCCTCTACAACAAATTTACTGACGATATCCGTAAGAGCATCTACGGGCAACTCCTGAAAAGCCAGGCAGTTCGTAATCTTACCGGCAATTTCCGGGTGCCCGCAGGCCTTAGCCAGAGTATTTCTGCAAATTTCCTTCTTTCGGAATGCAGATGCCTCATTATATGCCTTCATATCGACAGGAATATTGCTCGTGATAATGAAAATCACATGGCTAAGGTCGATGTCTTGCGAGTTATCTGCCAGATGCACCACACCGCTGCTAAAGCATTCCATCAATCCGGTATAGACTCTGTCAGTCGCTTTCTCAATCTCATCAAGCAGGTAAACCTGATAAGCATTGGAACGGACGGGTTCAAATACTGTTGGATCCTTGTAGCCCACATAAGAAGGTGGGGCTCCAAAGAACCGATTCACAGAATGCTCGCCGATAAATTCATTTAATGCGATCTGATGAAAACCATATGCCTGTCCTGTCAGCTTTTCGAGTGCCCCAGGAAGAGCTTTACCAACTTCCGTCTTACCCACACCAGTCGGACCAAAGAGGACGATGACCTCCACTTCAGGCTGTTTTCTGCGAAGATTTGCTGAAATCAATTCACTGATCTTCTTAATTGCCTCATCCTGTCCATAAATGTCACGCTTTAATTCTGCAGCCAACTCATCCGGCCAGACAATTTTCGTCTGCTTTTTCTGTTCAAGCTGACGGACTTTATCTTTATCTACAATATCCCTGGTTCTATCTGTTGAAGGTGTCCTCTGCGTGTTTTCCTTCACACTATAACTCCACACCTGATCTGTATTGCAGATAGTTACCGTTCCGCCATCCTCTTCGGGCTTGAACTCGATAACAATATCTACTTCCGAAACATTCCGTGGCAGATTTACATTTCCCACATTCATACAGGTTTTAATGTCAAAATTGACATGATAAATCGTCATGCTGCTTTTGCCGCTGATACCCTGGAGCATTTTCTTCAGTCCACTGCTTCCGCTCATCTGGATAATCGGAGATATATGAACAGTATCCCCGTCAAAGCCAATGAATATCCAATCTTTATCCGAATATCTCATGAGAGTATTCCCCTTCCATTCCTTCATTCATCATGGCTATAGTTTTCAATATCTGAAGCTTCCAAATACCTCTCTGTACTATCCGGCATCAGGTATGTTGCTTCTGCCTCATTCTCATCCGCCGCATTCGCCTGTTGGGCATTCATGTAATCCGTGATTGCTTTTTCTTCAGATGAAACATGAGAGTGATTATAAAGGAATGCTCCAATGAACATTGCAATCACAGCACAGATGATAATAACCTTCCATGGGAAACTTGTATGGGTAGTTCTGTTGCCTGCACTACTTGTCCTTCTGCTGTATCCAGCCGCCGACTTCGGGCGGTTGGATACGGAAGATCTCATAGCACCCCGGGTCCTCTGTGCTCTTCGATCGGCCTCCGCCTGCGAAACATTGTCCACTGTTGCCCTGCCTGTCCGGTCATCTTTGTAATATCGTTTGCCATTGATCAACACGTAACTCATGTGTAAAACCTCCTCAGGCCCTTCGGTCCGCAATAAGAACAGGACTCGTTTTTCTGCGCCGGTCCGGATTTCCAGGTAAGCGGCCTGCGCTCTTCCACGGCTCCAAACAGCTGCATATATGGATTCACGTCCTGATGTACCGGATAATTAAGCAATACTGTGCACTGATTAATATAAGGAAGCAGCTTTGGCTCATAGCCTTCTTCTTTCTCCATCAGAAGATCGATGGCCAGTTTCGCCTCAAAGATTGCTGTGAGCTGGATATCCAGATACATACCTGGCTGGAAATGAAGCTTTTCGAGTTCTGTCTCAGTCGCATAGAATCTTCTGCGCACTGCCTGATTGCTGTAGTCAACGCCTTTATCTTCACCATAAGCACAAGTATAACATGCCATACCGGAATCCGGTCTATAATAGAAAATCTCTCCTGTAGAAGCTCTCGGCCCACACCCGGCATCAATCATAGGGATATGGTATTTGTCAGCCAACTCATTGCAGACATATCCACAGTGACGATTGTCAGCACAACAGAGGATGATGGAATCTTTCCAGATAATTTTCTCCAATTCAGCCGGATCCACATGCTGAATCAGATCCCTGAAAGTATAGACTTTGCAATTCGGGTTGATATCTGCAGCCCTTTCTTTGAAGCAATCCACCTTATATCGTCCTACATCATGAATACCACACTCATGGCGACATACATTGTGATATGCCAGAATATCATTATCGGCAACGATCAGGGAACCGATTCCTGCTCTGATCAGCTCCAAACCAACCTTGAACCCTCCGGAACCTGTACCTGAGATGATTGCCTGTTTTGCAGACATCTTATCTTTTTCCACGATCCCCTGATTTCTGGAAAAAACCTCCTGCTGACAGGCGTAGTATTCCGTAAGAATCTCAACCTCCATATTGTCCTTCATAGAAATCATCGCATCATCACCGTTCCATACAAGCGAAAGCCCGAACTGATCGGAGATACTGCCTGCATTTCTTTCAATATGCTCACTTCTTACGGCCACACCTAACGGCCGGGCATCCGTTCGGACACTATAAAGTTCTTCCGGAACGATGTTATAGATTTTCGTTTCCGGTAAATAATATCCCATCAGTTTCCCTTCATATCGCTGCTTTCTATATTCCTCCGGAATCAGCACCTTGTACGGTCTGAGTGCTTCCTGCATTTTTTCAAAATCCATAAATGCATCATCCATCAAGATTTCATCCTCTTCTGATGCTGCATCTGTTGTCTGTAATCCTCTGTCCTTTCTGTTATCCATATACTTCTCCTCCCCTGTACTTTCCTTAAATAAACCAGATAATTTTGAACAGATGGCTTCCCTTACATCACTTCCATCTACCGTCCTGCGTTCCATTCTTCCGGCCGCTGTCCTCGCTGCTTCATTGCGTTCTACTGTTTGTTTAAGCTTGCGTAAATCGATACGCGGCATCGCAGCCCTGACGGCTTGATCGTTAATTTCATATTCAGCTTCCGTCTCATCTCCGTTCTCGTCGATATACCAGAACCTGATCCTGAATTCGGGATCGATAAAAATCAGTCCGTTGACTACACCGCCAAACTGCTGTGCCAGCTTAATATTCGCCGGATAATCTCCCGGGCTGAAACGCAGGCAGCCATTCGGATGTCTGTGGACCTGAGACACTGTCAACTTGCCATTTGAGAAGTCATAATATTCAGAAAGCCGCGTCGCCAGATGATCAGCGTATACATGGTCCTTCTCGCACATGGCAGGCGTATATGTGGCGTTAATGCCACTGTCCGCCACCATATCAAAGAAGAAGTCATTGCCGATACGTATTCCAGGCATCTGGATAATACTTTCATTTCCAGGATGTCTGCCCGCTTCGAGTAACATCCCTCTGTATGTATTATGAGTAATATAAACATGATATTTTTCTTTACGTTGGAACATTGCCACCTCCATTAACGGTCACGATCTACACCGGTCTTCTCCCACACGCAGTAAACATCGATCCATCGAAGGACTCTGGTCATTGCGGTGTATCCATTAACGGATGCCGGATCTGTGGACCTGACCTGACAGATATAAGGAAGTCCCATCCTATAATCTGAAATCAGATGATGGAAGCCCGGTTTCAGCTTTGTCATCGGATAAACCTTGATACTGCCACCGAATAAACCATCAGCATCTCTTCCCGGATGGTCGTGCTCGTACACAACATGGAATACGAATGTCCGCCATCGCTGATCCGGTGCCGGTTTTACCGGCAGCGTCACGTCCACGCAGAATCTGTGCTTTTTGTCGAAGCTGAACATCATCTTCGTATTCGGATGATTATACTCGCGCATGAACTTCAGAAAAGATTCTTTCTCAAATTTAAGCAGATCGCCGTTTTCTTTTTCATACCAATACATCGTATGACCTCCTTATCGTGCATAGTTCTTTTCCGGTGCCGTATTGATCACAGGACTCGAAGAGTTCTCTGCCTGATCTGCAGGCACTACCTCACCATTGCGGAATACAAACGCCTCAACATCCGCAACGCCATTGGCCTGGTCCTCAAGCTGTCCATAGTTCTTATATTTTCCGGTTCTGATCATATCCATATTCTCCTTCCTATCTAAATAGAGATTTGAGTAAATATCCTATAACAAATACAATGATTACAATCGGCATAATGGCATTGATCCATGCCCAGGTATTATTTGCAAAAGCCGTCACGATAAACTCCTTGTATTTCACACAACTGACAACCACCAGCAAAACTCCCGCCACGGCCCATCCGATCAGGAAGCGCCTGATCACTGTCCACACTGTTACCGCCTGATCATCCATGTTTTATCACCACCCCCAAAAACTTCTGCGCAGCTTCCATTTCAACCGCACTACAAAATAAACTGCCGCAATCACAACTACCAGGATTGGGAATCCAGAAGACAGCGTGTTTGCCATGAATATGGCGATTCGCGCTGTCACCGCACCAAAATTGGCAATGATTCCGATTGCCGCCAGAACAGAAAGCACCGAACAGACAATCATGGTGAGCGTTACGCCTGAAACAGCCCTGATTCCTGCTCCTCTGTAGCTTTCCTGCTCAAAAATATTTCCTGCACGCCTCATGTACTCATCACCTCCCCAACGCTCTTATCTATATCTGATCTCCTCTTTCAGACCTCCTTTCCTACTTTGTTGTTAATGCTATTTTAAGACCAGAAAGATGTTTCTTATAGTTGTGCCGGTCATCTGAAATGAAACATGTATTTCCGCTTTTTGAAACTATTTATGTCTTTTACGTCTCATATACTTTCCCCGTGTCATACCACCATCGGAACTCCTGACACAATAGGCAGGAAATCTGATGTGGGAATCAAATAGACGTTGTCATTTGCTGTCGTCTTAACAGCAAGATAATCCGACTGCTTTCTCAAAATTGCAGGTTTTGCATATAGGTCCTGACTTCTCACTCTGAGTCTTTCCTCTCTTTGAATCTGCCAATGTACCGCTTTTTTGATTGAAAAGAAAATATGCGGAGTGTTACCTGCTACGGGTATTGGCACATGATACTGATAGGTACTAAATAAGTCTTTGGAAATATCGTCAGTCGTTGCAGAAGTTCCATGCTGAAACAGCACGACATTTGCAAAATCCAGCTCGGAATTCCCATGCATGGACTCTTTGATGTTCTGCGACACCAACATTAACTCAACCTTCCCCTGTCGTTTTGCCTGTATGAGATATTTCATCAGTTCATCATTTTCATCCACGAACTCCATCTCATCAAGAATAATGCGGACTCTTGGCACACGCTTGAGGGTATAAAAGATTTCTTCTTTCAAATAGGAGTTAAAAATATGCTGATTGCTGGAGCATGCATACATAGCCATTCCTGAAAGGTTACCCTTTGCTCCGCTCTGGAAGTTATATTTGGTATCGCTTCCAGGCGTATAAACATCTTCAAATATTTCTTCAAGTCGTTCAAACAGTCTCCGAAGCGCAATTCCAGCCTCATGATTGGCGCGAATATTATCCGCGATCACATTCGAGAGACCACTCTGCAGAGCAAACTCAGAAATAGAATCATCATCTTCGTTCAAAAGCTTTACGATAGCCGGCAAAGACACCGGATATTTTGCTGCAACCACATTGAGCACTGCTGCCGCATAAATCATGATCGGATCAATCAGAGTGGTATATCCCATTTCCTCAGCCACCATACAGACGAAACGCAGAATCTGCTGTGCCGACATGCCGTAGAACGGATGGTAATTTTTGTCCGTTACGCAGGATGTCATAACGCCGTCTATCTCCTGTGTATTTCGCTTCTGCTGTATGGCTGTCATCACTTCCGGATGACTTGTCAGGATAATTGTCGGCATATCATTTCTCTCCAGACAGCTGCAAAACAGATCAAGTACCATTGCCTGATTTCCGGCTTCTCCACCGGTTATCACCAGATCTCCACGAATCCTACGAAAGAAACTTGCACTATCCACACGTCCCTCAAATACCCGTCTGGCAGCATTCAGTCGTTCGCACTCCCGGATGATCATTCCTTTATTACTCATATCTCTCTCCCTTCTGCCCGGTGCATATTCACAATGAATCGGGCAAACGTTTTCAATACAGCGGCATCGCAAACAGGAACGGTGCCTCTCCTGCCAGTGATACCACAGCCTCACCATTCTTCATCTTTAACAGGTTCCAGTCTTCAACGGTATGTCCTGCCCTCTGAATGTTCAGATTCTCCTGCTGTGCAGAAAGGCTGAAATTCTGATAGTTCTCCCCCAAACGGTTGATCACAAACTGTCTGGTGTCAAAATCGTTTATTCTGAATGCCATCATATTCTGAAATGAAGATAAGATATTCTTTGCTCCGGCTTCCCCATATTGTTCCTGGAGACCTGCTGTATTCTGAAGTCCACACATTACCTTTACGCCCTGCGAACGGCCAAAATTCAGCCCATCCGACAGATGCTGGAGCTTCGGAAGAAGCAGCATCTCATCTAACAGAAAATACTTATTGGATTTCTCCTTCTGTCTTCCACCCAACCCATTGGCAAGCGCCCGATCAATCAGAATAGAGTACATCGGAGCAAGAAGCTGGCCTTTTCTCAAATCATATTCAATAAAGACAACTTTCTTCTTACCGCCGCCCATAATCTCTCTCATGGAAAACTCTCTTGACGGATCAGCCTGAGCAAAAGGCCCTACAAACATCTTTTTCAGCATAGAGCCAATATAGCTGTTAACTCCCTGGGTCTGATTGCCCTTGTTGGAAATATAGTCAATACAGTTACGCTGATCGGCCATATAATCCAGTCCCAGGATTTTCTTTAAATCCTCATTTGTGCTGTGTGTGAAGAAACGAATGAGTTCCTGATTATTCAACTTTGACTGTTCGGAACGCCAGTAAGTTCTCATATAATAAATGATGACAGCAGTGACCACCTGTTCGGCCATAGCCGGGAAAATCGGTTGAGTCTCGCTATTCATCGTCTGGAACAGCTGCTCACAGAGTTCCAGAGCATCTTCATCGGACTCTGTTGTATAAACAAGCTTTCCATCTAGTCCCCTCGGCATTACTTCGGCAAAAATATTATGATAAGCGGTAATATTGCGATACATCTCGCCATTGCCGATGATAATTTTCTCCTTATCCGGGATTCTCTCGCCAAAGGTTTCCAGATAATCACCCTTTGTATCGAAGATAACCATCACATCCGTTGGTTCCATCGTTGCAAGCAAACGCTCGAAGACCATATTGAAGAAATTCGTCTTTCCTGTTCCCGGCGCGCCAATGGCCAAAAGTCCATATGCCAGCATAGCCTTACTCATACCAAAGAGTTTCTTTGTCTTTGAATCCTGAAATGCCACAAAGGGATTCCCCGACTTATCTGCGGTCCAGGAAGGAATCGGAGATTCGCTAATGCTCTGCCCTAAAAGAGTCTTCGTATACATTCCTCCGTTCCTCTCCTGACTACTTCCTGCTCCGATTCGTCTCTGTCCAAAATCATATGACATCTACTATGACCCTCCTTAAATATCCATGCCGCCGTCAACACCATCGCCATCATTATCCACGCCGTCATCGCTGACACTATCGTCAGGTACACCGGCATCTACTGATGCAACGCCATTTTCCTGAACATCTGCCGTATCAAGCGCATTATTATCTGTCTGCATATCCTGCGCCTCCTGGAACTCCTGAACAGCATCAAGATACTTTTCGCTCGTTTCTGCAGTTGACTTAATTGCCTCTTCTTTAGACATTGACGGATCATTCATCGCATGCTCATAATAAGCATTTACTGTATCTCTAAGGCTCTGATTGTATTCCTCTAATGAAACCGGCTTTGGATCAAATGACATCTTGGTGTCCTCCTTTGTCACTAAATGATTTGTTTGCGTCATCTGCTGCTGAAGACTCTGATGGGTTGCAACCATTTCTGCCTTAACAGCCTTTTCTGTATTTGGATCGACCGGCACCCTTGTTCCGAAATACTGATTCTGCAGCGTCTGGTTCAGATCCTTCACAAAATTCGGATTTTGAAACCGCTGTATTGCTTCCTGTTCGGTTGCCTGATAGCCCGTGGTGGCTACAGATTTGGCATATGCTTCAAAGGATGCCTCCGTGCCATACTTTCCGGATATACTATTCAGGATAGTGGCTGTCTTTTCTTCCGCCGAAAGATGCGCATCTCTTTCTGTTGACTGAAAGTAATACATGTAATATCCGTTAGCCGTTTCGCCTGTCAGATACTGGCTGCCCAACTGATAACTTCCATTCTGAAGCACTGCACTGGTGGTAAAATCATTTGCCTGATACTCATTGGTCAGCTGAACATTATCAATATTGATGGTTCCGTCGATCACCTGATCCTGGAAGCAATGCACATTCTCATGGAGCACCGTATTGAGTGTCTGACAGTTATAATCACTCATTGTGTGCTGAATCGTCTGGCCGTTATATTCAAATGTCTGAACGCCCCTGACTGCCATATCGTAATTAACGTTAATCACACCATTTGCTGCATTGCCGCTTTCATTTGCCGGCAAGTCAGCGAAACGCACCTCCGGTGCACCAATCTCGCCTCGCTCCAACGCATCACGATTCACTGTCTCCTGAAGAAGACCCAATTTCTCGTTTTCGTCAAGTTTGCTGTACGTTGATTCGCGGAACATGGAATAAAGCTGTTCATTACTCAACGCCCCATACTGGGTCGGATGTACTCCGTATGTACCCGTAACAGACTACCTCCTCATATTCCAGATTTTCATTTCCGCGGTTTCAACATTTCCTTCCGATAATTCGGTCAAGACCTCCAATGCTTTTAAGAAATCTCTACTGTTCCAAATTGCCAGGATCATCGGCAATGAATACTTTCCGACATAAATGTCAGTCAATGCCTGTTCCTCTGACCATTCCTGCACATTCGGGTACAATGCTACAGGGCACGCCTTTAGTGTCTGTATCGCTTTGTTATGCGCAGCCTCTTTTGCAAGGCCATATTCCTGACGGATTCTATCCGCCAGTTTTGTTACATCACATGTTCTCATGCTGTCTGTCTCCTTTCTAAAATGTGATCATTTGATGTTATTGCATTGACAACTATGGCGGCTTGCGCCATCACCTCCTTAAGCCGCCATCTCCATATCGTTTTCATAGGCTACAGAATCGACATTCACCAGGATATCCTTATCCTCCTTTGCCCAACGCTTAATTGAGCAAAACACTTTTGTGCCCTTCGGCACTCTTCCAGTCCAATAACCAAATACCGGAATGGTTTCCTTGTATTCATCGTTCATGTCATTTTCAATTTTCAGATCAATGTACAGGCCCGCTCCGCTCTGTCCCTTTACAACACCTTCCAGTGAATCTCTAAGGTTCATCATTGCTTCTTCGTTGTATCCATAATCCCACATGCCTTTATCCTCCCTGACTTTTATGCCTTTGTTTTTTGATCTGATATCAGTATCTCATAAACAAAGACTTTCCTCACCCCAGAGACCCTCCCCGAGATGAAACACCTTTTGAAACTTATAAAGGGTAGTTTTGCGCATCAAAAAAAGAGCTATAGACAATTGCTTCCAATAGCAACTATCTACAGCTCTTATGAGTCATCTTACTTTTCAATTTCAAATTCACCCGGCTTATCCCCATCCGGGACAAAATCTATAATGTCATCAACCTCACATTCCAGAGCATCACAGATTTTGCAAAGCACTTCCGTCGAAACGTTTTCGTTTTTACCCATCTTTGCTATAACGTTTGTCGTCAGACCGGCCTGCTCCCTCAGATCTTTTTTCATCATGTCTCTATCTATCAGCAGTTTCCACAGTTTCTTATAACTTACGTTCATACTCACCTATCACCATCTACAAATCTAAATAGTTTTACTTATCTTTCTTTTTATCGTACTTTCCCGGCCAAGTCCTTCTCCCGATGCGGCCGGTTTCTCCCGGAAGTTTTTGACCTTTTCAAAAATTCTTTCCCCCGGCTCCAAATCCTCTGGCACCCCACGTCTCACTAAAGCTTTGGCATAATTTTGCAGGGAGATGGAAGACCAAGCACCTGGTTTTCGCACTGAATGGTTGCCGGCAAATCTGTTCCCATTTAACCAAGAGCCTTATTGCCTGTCTCTAAATATGTAATCACATCTTTAATTCGTCTCTTCTGAGAATCCGCCAAGGGTAATCTCATCACTTCATCTAATGGCATCCACACAAAATTACTGGACTCCTCATCAAGTTTTACTTCAAGCCCGCGGGTCTCACCATAATAAACGATCGTAAATTCCTGACGAACCTCTCCATCTGAGTATGCCACACGGATGTTCGGATCAGTGTATGTCCCGATAATATCCTTGATTTCAACAATCAGTCCACACTCTTCTTTTACCTCACGAAGTGCACAATCCACCATACTCTCGCCGAATTCCAATGTCCCACCAGGCATCGTCCACTTCTTATTATCTTTTCGATGAAGCATTAGCAGCTCTTTTTTTTGATTCAGAATAGCAACCGCTGCAGCTGGTTTAATTGAATTTGCTGCGGGTGCATCTTTACAATAAAAGAAATCTGTGCGAACAGTCTTCATTCTTTCCGTCAACCATTTTTCCTGTTCAGCAGTTATTTCAACAAGCTGCTTATCATTGATCGATGGCGTTTTTATAAATAAGATGTTCGTTCCCGATTTTACGCGCTGAGCATATGCTGTTCCCGGCAAAATTGCATAGAAATCTCCTTTTCGAAATTCGTAAATTTTTCCAGTGTCAACATCCATATACTCTGTCCAGCCACTAATCATATACTGATACTCAGTCGCAATATCATGAACATGCGTAGGCTCATACTTATAATCCGGATAACTGGAAACACCAATTTCAAGACGCTCATCTCTTACAAACTTAATTTCCTGTGGTTTCGACAGATTTCCGACAAAATACTGACGTGTTGTACTTTCTAAAGATTTCTTTATTGCTTCATTTTCAATTTTTACAATTTTCCCCATTTCCCCATTCTCCATTATAAAAAATATAGTTTAAGATAATCGTTATAGCTATTGCAAAACTCTTCAATTGCTTCAATACAAGACCCGTATTGCATTTTTCTTGCCAGGTCAAGACTCTTCTGACAAGTAACCTGAATAGGTGCAATTCCAACTCTGCTTTCACAAGCAGCCAATAGTGCTCCACTCATAATCAAACCCCATTCCTGCTTTATCTGCTTATACATGCCCTTTGCTCTCGAAGCAAAATCCGCAGCCTCTCTCAAATTTCCTAAATGATAATTAATATTTCCAATACCCAGGTTAGCATGGGCGGCCCATCCAATAATACCGTTTGCAACAGAATATTGAAGCACACTCTCATAACATTCCAAAGCTTCATCATATTCCCCCATACAGGTACATATATTTCCAAAGGCACCTATAAGATAGTTTTCATATCTTCCTATTATTTTGTCATGCCGATCCACATAGGTCAGAATAATCTTTTTAGCTGTTTCATAATCCTTCATATGGCAGTAGTAATCCGCCAATTTACGGGCATTTCTTTTAGAGTAGTCTAACAAGCCGTGTCTCTGAGAATATTCCTCTGAAGTTGTAAGCCATTTATAAACAAAATCCCAATCCCCGGAAAGTACCCCCAGATTTCCCCCGATCAAAAACAGAAGCTCATTCATTACTTTAAGATATTGATCACTTGTTTGAGCCAATACACTCAAAGCATCATCCATGAGCCTGCCCACCGGTTTATAAAACATTGAATGATGAATCCGTCTAACATTGAGCATCGCAAGGAATTCGCTGCTCATGATCTCATCCTGAGAATGTCCCTCTAAATATTGCTCCGCAATATCCACTGCTCCAGAGTAATCTCCGGACATATGCACAATATCTATGTAAACCGATACCAAATTCGGATTAAATTGTTCAATTCCATAGTTTTCTTTTGCCAGGGTTAATATCCACTGAAGAAGACTTGTGTTTCCTTCTCGTTGCAGGCTTATACAAAAATCGTTACGATTTTCAGAATTCCAAAATGTTTTCAGTAATTTCTTGTGATTCCAAATTGGCGGAAACATATTCCAAATCTTCCAGTACGGGTTTAATTTGTATTCGTGACTTAATAAAAACTGTTCAAGTTCGCCAAACGCTTCTGCCAACACATAGTATGTACCCACGTGATCCTGCACATAACTCAGAAGCTCAGCAGACGTATTATTGGTCTCAGACAGGCTCTCTTCAATAAGTTTTCGACAATATCTCGCCAATAACAGAGCTCCTTGTTTTTTATCAACAAAATACACACTGCTTCTCTGTTCATCCGTAAACCAGTCTGATAATGACTTATGCGAGAAATTGAGCGTTGTAAATTCACCTTCCTGTCGATTCACCCAAGACCCAAGTAAATCAAGATTCGATAAATAAATATACTTTGAATACTTACATGCATTGATCAGTATCTGCTCCGGAATTGACTCAGACACAACCAACAGTTCTAAAAAGTCTCTGACTCTTTCAAAAGATCCGCTGCTTCTAAATTTACGTTCCATTGATGATCGATAAAAATCACTTAGACCTCTGGGAAAACTATTCGGATTGCTCAAGTCAACTGCGCCGTTCTTTACATCTTCAACAAGTAGTTCCGCATACAGAAATATGCCTTCACTTAATTCACATATCTTATTAAGTACCTCAAGACGATTGGATATTTGTTTCAATTCAATTGACAGGGCCCTCAGCAGATATGCCATAATATCATTGTATCCATCCGGAATATCTTCCACCAAGTCCAAAGAATCTGCTCCTTCAAATAGAGAAATAACGCTTTTTTCCGGTCTACTGGTGAAAACAAAACGAATCCATCTCGGCAAACGTTCTACACATCTGGAGAATACCGCTGCTAATGGATTCGTCCCATCCTTTTCAGCTTCATCCAATCCATCAATAATGATGATGCCCGTTTCACGACCGCCATCAACCAGATGATTTAATGGATAGGCGAGCAAAAATTCAAACAAAGCATCATCATTCATTTCTTCCAGCCCTGTACCAACCTGCTCTAATTGATGCAGAAGCAGTTTGCGATAATCCGGAAGCTTTGTTGCAAGGCGAAATGCCATCGTTCGGATCAGTTGATGTGGATTGATAGAAAATTCCCGATTCCACTCACACAAAAAGCAACCATATACATCCGAATTATAATGGGAGTAATTGACGCTGAAGGCACTCTTTCCTGAACCGGGCTTTCCATATATTACGAGAGCCTTTGTCTTCTGGCGTCCCTGCCAGTCTTCGATATAATCCTCTACCCACTTTCTTCCATAGAATTCCTTTGATAATAATCTGTATTCTTTTTCAGTATTCAAATATGGAGATAATTTTTTCTTTAACGTGTGAATTTCTCCATTTAATTCAAACGATTCATCTGCTTCAATAGCACTACAAAGTTCCTCAAACTTCTCCTGATACCAGTCTTCAAACTGTTCCTGAGACTCTTTTCGAATTTCTGCCCACTCACTCATGTCCAGCCATTGAATATCGGACAAGGTTGCCGGCTGCCTGATTTTATTTTCAGGCTCAAGAAGAACTGTTTTTACATTCGCACCCTTGACACAAACTGCAATCTTCAGCTCATCCAAACAAACACCTGGATTTCTTGTAGAATGCTCTGATAAAAAGGCGATGACATTTGCAGACTTCATTATTCCATTTAGAATATCCTTTCTCCAATGGTCTCCCGCCTTAATTTCATTTGTATCAATCCAGACACGATGTCCTCTTCTTTCAAGATCCTGTTTAATTCTTTCAACAAGTATCCTGTTTTTATCATGACCATAACTGAAGAATAAATCTAACCCAACTTTGCTCTGATCTTTTTCCTGAAATACAGAAAGCTGATGTTCGCTAAAGATTTCATCACAATCTTCACATACGAAAATTTTTCTCTTTTTACTGTAATATATATCCTCAGACCCACAAAAAGGGCATCTCTCCATTGCCGTATCCCCCGTCTTTATCTGATGACGAACAATGTCCATCATTTTGATTCATAACACATACCAATCTTTTCTGCTTCTTCCAAAAGTATATCATGTGCAAAAACCGGAGTCAATTTCAAATTGATTTTTTCAATTTTCCATATTCTCATGCTCCGGTCCGGTCATAATTCTCAATTTTTAACATCTTTTTATTCATTACTGGTATTTATAGCTGTTTATCTGAAAAAATTAAAAATCTTTTGACTTACATCTGATGCTTCAGCAACCATTGTAAAATAT
The DNA here is from genome assembly GCF_004340975.1 of Frisingicoccus caecimuris. Lineage (GTDB taxonomy): Bacteria > Bacillota > Clostridia > Lachnospirales > Lachnospiraceae > Frisingicoccus > Frisingicoccus caecimuris. Next base: position 29,970 of record NZ_SLXA01000003.1, on the reverse strand, counting down.
CTTCGTATTGCTTCTTGCCCGCTGCTACATTTAATATTAAATCTGATAACTCATTCTGTGTATATTCAATCTCATAACCATTTAATGCTAAAAATACTAACATGGCATGAACCCCTATTCTTTTATTTCCATCTATCATTGCATGATTTTTAACCAATCCATAGCAAAGTCTCGCCGCCTTTGCCTGTATGCTTGGATATAATTCTTCTCCGCCATAGGATTGAAATGGACTTTCTAATGCAGATTCAAGCAGGCCCACGTCCCTAATTCCATCACTTCCTCCAGTAGCCTCTATTAATTGAGTGTGCAGTAATAAAACTTGTTCTTTTGTCATTTTTATCATTTTGCAAGCACCTCATAGGCTTCTCTATTTTTTTCAATTAACCTTTTTGATATACTCAGCACATCTTCATTTGATGCAACAGCATCATTATCTGCTTTGCTAAAGTCTATGACAAGATATCTTGGCACATTGTTTTTCAAAATAACAGCTGTTCCATGTTCATCCACTAATCTTGCTACTTTAGAAAAGTTCTGGTTAGCTTCAGTAATAGAAACCATTGTATTTGTATCTATTGTCATTGCTCACACCTCCCGACAGTTTTATAATTTTATTATATCTATCTTCTAGGATAAATTCAACCTATTATTCCTCGTTTTAATCCAATTTATAATTTTACACTGATATTTAATTGGTGACTGTTTCACATTCTCTATTTTCCATAATATAAGGCAAAATGAAATTTATCACCTTCCTCTCCAATAAACATACATCTATACTTCCCTTTTCGTTCAGACGAAGTTCTTAATGGACTTTCTGTATATGCATTTACATAATCATAGGTTAAATTTTTTGTTTGCTTTGGGGCATTCTCATTCTTCTTTACTAAAAAGGGAAAATAAGACAGTTTTCTCTCATCCACTAACGGATAGGCGCCACTGCCTGTACCCAACTGAATTAATTGTGAAAATGAATCCACACAATTAAACCATCCAATCACAAACGCAACCTTTCCATTTTTTCCATTATCTATTTCATCCATTAACCAGTCAAAATCTTGCTGAAACACCGACCAGTTTTTGCTTGCTGCTCTTGTATTGGCCGAACTAATCCAATTTTTTAAATATTTAACTTCGATTTTAAAATCCCTTTGTCCTATATATAAATCATGATTTATTTTCTGCGCTTTCTTTAATCTACCACTTTCTCCTGCTGTATAATGAGCATTCTGCTTGAACGGATATCCTAATCTTACTGTTATATCCATTTCATTGAACTTTTCATCTGCTTCATTTTTTAGTTCCGGCTTACCCCATCCCTTATACAACATATTGAATTCATCAATCACATATAAGCAATTAGCCACTAAATACTGATCAATCGTTGGACCCACTATACCATCATTCCTTTCCGTTTCTTGAATTGTATATTTTATAAGCTAATATAACTATATTGCCTAATTTCAATTAATATTCAAAAATTACAAGATACTTTTCGATATTAAGCAAATATTCCACAAATCCAAAAACCCCTGTAAATGGTATATCAATACCACTTACAAGGGTTCTCGTTTTTATCATTATTCGTTTAATTTCAACAAATTCTTACTGTCCCATCTGTTTTGCAACTTCTTCAGCAAAGTTTTCTTCTTTCTTTTCCATACCTTCACCGGTCTCAAAGCGAATGAAACCTTTGATAGCAACGTTTACACCTGCAGTTTTTGCTACGGATTCAACGTATTTGCCTACGGACTGTTTTCCATCTTCTGCTTTTACATATACCTGGTCTACAAGGCATACTTCTTTAAGCTCTTTGTTGATACGTCCTGTAATGATGCCATCGATAACCTTTTCCGGTTTTTTGGACTCTTTTGGATCGTTCATGATCTGAGCAAGAAGGATTTCTTTTTCATGTGCAATATAATCTGCACTTACTTCGGAACGGTCTGTATACTGAGGTTTCAGGGCCGCTACCTGCATAGCAACGTTTTTACCACATTCAAGAACTTCTGCGTCAGCGGAATCTGTTGTCAGTTCAACAAGAACGCCGATTTTTCCGCCTGCATGGATATATGTTGTGATAACGCCGTCTGCGCTGACAACTTTTTCGAAACGACGAATACTTAATTTTTCGCCGATGATAGCGATTTTCTGAGATAATGCCTGTTCTACAGTCAAGCTGGCATCATCAATCCATGGTTCAGCCATGAATTCTTCGATTGTTTTTGCATTTGTAGCCAATGCCTGAGCTGCTACTCTTGCTACATAGGACTGGAATTCTGCGTTCTTTGCAACGAAGTCTGTTTCACTGTTAACTTCAACGATTGCGCCAGTTTTATGATCATCAGAAAGGATTGTTGCTACAAGACCTTCTGCTGCAATTCTGTTTGCTTTTTTAGCGATAGCTGCAAGACCTTTTTCTCTTAAGAATTCAACAGCTTTTTCTTTGTCTCCGTTAGTTTCGTTCAGAGCTTTTTTACAATCCATCATACCTGCTCCGGTGAGTTCTCTTAATTCTTTTACCATTGCTGCTGTAATTGCCATGATTCATTCCTCCATAAATTTTTCTTTATTTTATAATTTCTTAATTCTTTTCCGTTGTACTCCGCACGGCTTCGTGTCTCGTTTGCTTAAAAAAGCTGTCTCAAGATTAAAACTAATTTTGAGACAGCACTTTAAGTCGTAAGCTCTGATTATTCAGCAACTTCCTCTGCTGCTTCTTCAGCATCGTCCATCTGAACACCCTGATTTGCTTCGATAACTGCATCTGCCATCTTGGAAACGATCAATTTAACCGCACGGATTGCATCATCGTTACCTGGGATTACATAATCCAGTTCTTCCGGATCACAGTTTGTATCTGCAATACCGATTAACGGAATACCTAATACATGAGCTTCCTGTACACAGATTCTTTCCTTCTTAGGATCTACAACGAAGATTGCGTCCGGGATTCTCTTCATGTTCTTGATACCACCAAGGTTTTTCTCAAGTTTTTCCCATTCTTTCTTCAGTGCAATAACTTCCTTTTTAGGCAATACGTCAAATGTACCGTCTTCAGCCATAGCTTCAATCTGTTTCAGTCTTGTAATACGGCTCTGAATTGTTTTGAAGTTTGTCAGCATACCGCCAAGCCATCTCTGATTTACATAGAACATACCGCAGCGCTCTGCCTCTGTGCGGATCGCATCCTGAGCCTGTTTCTTTGTTCCGACAAAAAGAATCGTTCCACCGTCTGCAACGATATCTTTGATAGCATTGTAAGCATCATCTACCATACCTACAGACTTCTGTAAATCAATGATATAAATACCATTTCTCTCTGTGTAGATGTACTCAGCCATCTTAGGGTTCCATCTTCTTGTCTGGTGTCCGAAATGTACGCCGGCTTCCAGCAGCTGTTTCATAGAAATAACGCTCATAATCATACCTCCATTGGTTTTACATCCGTGGACTTCATCTTCTCAGGCGACCTATCGGCACCTGCCTGAAAATCGACCCACGTGTCATATTTTTACAAAATAGGATTATAACACAAAAGACTCGCATTAAGCAAGCCTTTTGTAACTATATTTTATGTCTTTTTTAAATTATTTTTTGATTTTCTTTAATTCGTCGAATACAGCATCATTAATGACCTTAATATAAGTACCTTTCATACCGGATGAACGGGATTCAATGACACCGGCACTTTCAAATTTGCGCAGAGCATTGACAATAACAGACCTGGTAATGCCCACTCGGTCGGCAATCTTGCTGGCCACGAGTATACCCTCATTTCCATCTAATTCATCAAAAATATGGGTAATAGCTTCAAGTTCGGAAAAGGACAGTGTGCTGATAGCTGATTTCACAACCTGAAGTTTTCTTGATTCTTCTGCACTTTCTTCGTTTACAGAACGCAACATCTCAAGTCCCACAACTGTCGTTCCGTATTCACTCAAAATAATGTCGTCAATTTCATAGGACTTATCATTTCGGTAAATAAACAGCGTTCCCAGTCGTTCACCAGCAATATCAATCGGCGTAATGATCGCCTCATAGGTCGATACATTATCACACGAAAATCCAAGTGTTAATAAATTAACATTTTCTTTTGTCGAAAGAACGCTGAGCAGACGTTCATTCAGCCTCGAATCGATATGACCGCCAACACTGTCACTAATCAACTGGTGAATACACGGCTGCCCGGACCGGTTTTTTATTCCCAGAATCTTACCTTTCTTGCTGATCACAAGAATATTGGACTCCAATATATCACTCAAGACTTCACATATGTCATTGAAAACAACCATATTGGAATTATTATTATGAAGAAGCTTATTGATCTTTCTAGTTTTGTCTAACAATTCAACGCTCATATCCATCCTCCTTTTTCATATTTATCATCTAATCAACATTTTAACACAATTGTTGAGACGAAACAACCATTTTTCAAATTTTTATAAACAAACAAAGCAATTCGAAAACAATTTAAAAAGCGATGAATTTCCATTTCCTATATCAGAAACCCATCGCTTTCTATCATTCTTATTTTAATTTTCAGGCATCTTTACCTTCCGTGCTGAAATATTCCTTCACCAGACGCACCACTGTTCCTGATAACAGGAACAGTGCAATCAGGTTTGGAATGGACATCAGCCCATTAAATGTCTCTGCAATACTCCATAGCAGTCCCAAATCCACCGTGGCACCTAAAATAGCTACCAGCGAGTAAACGACCATAAATGGCTTGATGACCCTGGAAGAAAACAAAAATTCGATACATCTGGCCCCATAAAGTCCCCATCCGATGATCGTCGAAAAGGCAAAACAACACATGGCCACCGCTGTAAAAATGGAAACCCAGTTTCCATAGGTCGATGTAAAGCCGAGAATCGTCAGTTCCGCCCCGGCCGCACTTCCGTAGCTTACCGGTACACCGCTGCATAAAATGACCAATGCTGTCAGCGTACAAATCAAAATCGTATCTGTAAAAACTTCAAATATTCCGAAAAATCCCTGTTTTACAGGCTTCTGTGTATCCGCACAAGCATGAGCGATCGACCCGGTACCAAGACCGGCTTCATTTGAAAAAATCCCACGGGATACGCCTTTTTGCACACTGAGGAAAAAACCGCCCACAACACCGCCGGTAACCGCACTCGGATTAAATGCGCCATAGACAATCGAGTATAAAACACGAGGTACATTCTCAATATTCAGAAGAACAACTCCCAACGCCAATATAATATAAAATACCGCCATAAAAGGAACCAGCTTTTCAGCAACACTCCCAATCCGCTTAACTCCGCCGAGCAGGACCAGTCCTACAAGCACAGCAATCGTAATACCCATGATTATATTGGAAAGATTCACGGCAGAATCAGAAATGACATTATAATTCAGCAGAGCTGAATTAATCGCCGTGGTAATCGTATTTACCTGAGTTGCATTTCCCGTACCAAATACAGTTAAAACACCAAAGGCTGAAAATGCCACTGCCAGCCACTGCCAATATTTGCTAAGACCATTCTTAATATAATACATCGGTCCGCCAACCAGATCTCCCCGGGCATTTCTCTCCCGAAAATGTACTGCCAGCGTTACTTCGGAAAATTTTGTGCACATGCCAAGCAGCGCTGAAATCCACATCCAGAAAACGGCCCCCGGACCACCTATGGCAATCGCCCCGGCCACTCCGGCAATATTCCCCGTCCCGACCGTTGCCGCCAAAGCGGTACAGACTGCTTGAAATGGAGTCATCGCCCCATCTGAAGCTTCCCGTTTACGGAACATTCTCCCTAACGTCGTCTTTATAGCATAGGGAAATTTGCGAATCTGCAAAAATCTGGTACGAAGGCTTAAAAACAAACCAACACCAATAATACAGACCATCGCCGGGACGCCCCAGACAAAATTATTGACGGCATTATTAATCATTTCAATTGTTTGTAGCATAGTCAAACCTCTTACTTCTATTTTTTCTATAATTACAAAAAATCATAACACATTTGTGGAAAAATGTCTATTTTTGAAATAATCTACTTATGCTGATAATAGAAAACCGCCACCTGAGTCCGGTCCCGAAGATTTAATTTATCTAAAATCTGACTCAGATAATTACGCACAGTACCTTCGCTCAAAAACATTTTCGCCGCAATCTCTTTATTGCTCAGTCCCTCAGCGATCCATCGTATGATTTGCTGCTCCCGCTCGTTGATTTCATAAGCCGAATAATCCAAAGAAACTTTCTTTTGGAGCAAATCCGGGATTTTCGCAATGATTTCGTGTCCAAATACCGTCTGTCCCGAATCCACAGCCCGAAGTGCCGGAAGGATACTGGCATAATCCTGTTTTAAGAGATATCCCTTTGCTCCGAGCTTCAGCGCTTTAATAATATACTCATCGTCCAAAAATGTTGTCAGAAGCAAAATATTGGCTTCTGGAAATTCCTTCAGGATTTCTGCGGAAGCCTCCAGTCCATTCATATCTTTCATCCGTATATCCATTAAAAGAACATCCGGTCGGTATTGCCGGTACAGCGATACTGCTTCTCTTCCATCCGTCCCAATTGCCGCTATGTGGACATCCGCATTCACTTCCAATATCGTTTTCAACGCCTCCGATACAAGCCGGTCATCATCCACAATTACAATTTTCATCGCAAACTCTCCTTACAATTCCTTGGGAATGGTTACAAAAATCTTGAATCCCCGGTCGTTCATCGTTTGAAACGTACCGTTTAAGGTCCGAACTCTTTCCTGCATATTCACCAGTCCAATCCCCGAAGTTGTTGACTGGGAACTGGTCCTTCCTGATACCGTTCCGTTGTCTTCAATACAAAGCTGATAAAGTGCCGGATGTTCCCGCATCAAAAGAACCACCCGGCTTGCGTTACTATGCTTTATCACATTCGACAAGGCCTCTTTTGTAATACTGATAAAACAGTATTTAATTTCTTTCGGCAAGTCCTGTCCCATATCATAACACAACTCCACCGGACAAAATTTGAATTCCCTGACCAGATTTTGTACGCTCTCCTGAAGATTCACCGCTTCATCGTGCAGATCATGAACACTGTTTCGAATACTGTCCATGGCCCAATTCAGGGAATCGTCCAGATTTTCAATCAGCGGCTGCATCGTCGCTTCTTTATTGATTGTTTTCATCGCTCCGACCAGTAAAATGGAGCGTGAAAGGACATGGCCTACATTGTCATGAATCTCTCTGGCAATTCGATTACGCTCCCGCAGTGTTGCCGCATACAGCGCATAGTCCTGCTTTTCCAAAAGTGCTTTATTCTTCTCACTGAGCAAAAAATTCCGCTCTCTGCTGTCATCCTGACTACGTTTAAACCATGCTTCCATATATTCAAACTGTTCCGTCCGTTTTTCCAGTAAAACGGCCAGCAAGGCCCCAAATGTTACGAAACAGAAAAACGGAAGTATAAATTCGCTTACATGTATAAAATAATATATTTCCAGCAACATGGCCGTAACCACAAAAACATATTGGCGATCACGCAGAAAAATATACACGACTACCGGAATAAAATAAGGAAAATCCAACAAAGCTAACCCTGCTAACGTAAAAAGCAGCCCTGCTGCTGTTCGCACCTGTCTCTTTTCAATAAAATATCCGGCGCACATGAGTATGACCCCACATAAAAATCCAAACACAAATTGAAAATCAATATCCACATATAAAATAGAAAACATCCCGTATATCATTAATATTCCGGTATCCTGAAAATATCTCATAGTCCAATTTCCCCAAAGGGTTCTCTCCTTTTATATCGTTATTTTATTATATCTTAAATATACAGCGGGCGTAAAGGAAAAAACGTTAATTGTGACATTTGTCATGCCGATTCCATGACAACCGGCACTTCAGAATTTTGCATCAAAAACGTATAATAAAATCAGAAACAAAGGAGGGTTCGAAATGATTGAAATCAACAATCTGGTCAAACGCTATGGAAATCTGGTCGCTCTGGACCATTTAAATCTGAATATTCATGAAGGAGAAATCTTCGGCCTGCTCGGTCCGAACGGTTCGGGAAAAACAACAGCGATCAACTGTATGCTCGCTCTCTTAAAATACGATAAGGGAACGATCCGCATTATGGGAGAAGAAATGCGCCCGGACAATTATAAAATCAAACAACAGATTGGTATTGTTCTGCAAAATGTGGCTGTCTTTGATGAATTAACGGTTTACGAAAATATCGATTACTTTTGCGGACTCTACATTAAAGATAAGACAAAGCGCCGCCATCTGGTGGAAGAGGCCATCCAATTTGTCGGTCTGGAGGACTATGTCCGGGTTCGCCCCAAAAAACTTTCCGGTGGTCTCCTGCGCCGCTTAAATATCGCCTGTGGTATTGCCCACAAACCAAAACTAATCATTCTGGACGAACCGACCGTGGCCGTTGACCCGCAAAGTCGTAATAAAATTCTGGAAGGTATCCAGAAGCTGAACCGCCAGGGGTCCACAATCATCTACACCTCCCATTATATGGAAGAAGTAGAGCAGATCTGTACCCGCATTGCTATCATCGATCATGGCCGCAGTATTGCCGTCGGTACAAAGGAAGAGTTGAAAAATATGATCAAAACCGGTGAGACCATCACAATCGAAGCCATTGCTCTGGAACAAAAACATTTGAATGATATCCAGCAACTGCCCCATATATTTGAGCTGAGCTATCACGAACAGATACTGACGCTCCGATGCACCGGCGCCGAGCACAATCTCATACGGGTCCTGAATTACCTGCAGGAACAGCACATTCCATTTGGACGGGTATTTTCCGAGCTTCCGACACTAAATGATGTTTTTCTTGAAATCACAGGAAAACAACTGCGTGATTAGGAGGGATTCGATTGCTTCATTTAATCAAATACAATATCATTGTCAAACTGAAAAATTTTAATGTCATTTTCTGGCCCCTCTTCTTTCCGTTGATCTTGGGAACACTATTTTATTTTGCCTTTGGTCAAATGGAAGAAGCTGACTTTGAAACCATCCCGGTGGCTGTCGTCTCCCAAACGGATACGGATACGGTTTTTATTGAATTTCTAAAAGGTATTGAAAACAGTGAAAATGAACTGATCCATACTCAGGAAATGTCTGAAGATGATGCACGAAACGCACTGGAAAACCATAAAATATCCGGTATTTTCTATGCCGGCCAAACGCCCTCACTGACAGTCATCAAAAATGGTCTGGAAGAAAGTATTCTCCAGTCTCTCCTGGAAAGTTATCAAAACGGAAAGCAGACTTTAATGACTATTGCCTCAATTCACCCTGAAGGCATGGAACAGGCTGTTTTGCAAATGTCTGACTATAGTGATTTAGTTCAGCAGGTCTCCCTTGGCGGAAAAACAACCGACGGTAACGCCCAGTTTTTCTATGCACTTATTGCCATGGCCTGCCTGTACGGTGCTTTTATTGGCTTTGGCGCTGCTATTACGCTCCAGGCCAACCTGACCCCACTGGCCGCCAGACGCTGTGTGACACCTACACACAAATTGAAGCTGATTGTTTCGGAAATGCTTGCCTCTTTCCTTCTCCAATTTGTCAGCGTCCTCATTTTACTTATCTATCTGCGTTATGTGCTTCACCTGGATTTTGAAGGACAGTTTTCAAATATGCTGCTAATCAGCCTGATTGGAAGTATGATCGGCGTATCCATGGGCATTTTTATCGGAAGTCTCGGCCGCATGAGTGAAGGTGTAAAAATCGGAATTCTACTGGGCATATCGATGGTCTGCAGTTTTCTTGCGGGCCTGATGAATAATACCATGAAGAACATTGTCGAACAGCATGTACCGATCATTAATCGAATCAATCCGGCTGCTCTGATTTCTGATGCCTTTTACTGTATCAATGTCTATGATGATACGGCCCGATACACAAGAAACCTTATCACGCTTTCCATCATGTGCGCTGCTCTGATTATTGCTTCATTTTGTCTGGTCAGGAGGGAACGTTATGACAGTTTATAAAGGATATATGAAAATTTTAAAACAAAACAAAGGCCTCATTTTACTCTATCTGGTCATTTTTTTCAGTGTGACTATGATGTTCCAGGCTGTTGCCAAAAATGATATTCCCGGCAATTATCAGGCTGAAAGCGTGAAAATCGGTATTGTCGACAGCGACGGAGGCCCACTGGCCCGGGGATTAATATCCTATCTGGAACACTTTCACAAAGTCACCCTGTTAGCGGATGATACCGCCGCCATGCAGGAGAAGCTGTTCTACCGGGATATAGAGTATATTGTCCGCATTCCATCCGACTTCTTTGATACCTGCATGGCCGATGGGCAAAAACTTTCCGTGACAAAGGTTCCCGGAAGCTACACCTCCTTCTATGTAGACCAGCAAATCAACAGCTTTTTGAATAATGCCCGCACCTACTATGCCGCCGGTTTTTCCGAAGAAGAAGTCTCCGAGGCTTCCCAAATGCCTTCCACAGTCGAAGTCAATCTTCTGGACACCAACGGAACCGCAGGGGCAACACCAAACTTTGTCTATTACTTTCGATATATTCCGTATTTATTCCTGTCCGTCCTCTGCTATGTTATGGGCAATATTTTAGCTGCTTTCCGCAGGGGTGATCTTCCAAAACGTATGCAGGCATCCGCCGTCTCAATGCATCGTCAAAACACTGAAAGCCTGCTGGCCGCCGCCACCATCGCCATCGTCCTGTGGGCGATCACCATCATTGCGTCACTGTTTTTTTATCATGATACACTGATAAACCATGGAGGATTTATCTATTTCCTGCTCAATTCGTTCATGATGTTACTTGTTGCTCTGACGATTTCATATCTGGTCGGCCTGATCACGACCAACTCAAATATGCTATCCGGCATCGTCAACGTCATATCTCTGGGGATGTGCTTTCTCTGTGGCACCTTTGTACCTCTGGAATATATGAATTCCGGCGTCAAAACCGCCGCACAATTCCTTCCTGTTTATTGGTACGAAAAAACCAATGACCTGCTTGCCCAGTTTGGCAGTATTACCGGAGATGTCCGTATTGAAGTCCTTCAGGGGCTGGGTATCCAATTGGTTTTTGCTGTGGCCTTTGTCTGCATCGCCATGGCTATCTCCAAACGAAAACGCACAATATAATATTAAGGAAAGCATCCTGCTCTTAAAACAAGGATGCTTTCTTCCTAATACACTGAAATTTCTTTATATTTCTCTTTCCAGTAGTTCCTCCAACGGCCATATTTTCCCGTCCAGATATGTATTCAGGCTGTGAAGTGCACCCCATAGCCATGATTCTTCTTCATATCCAAAACCATCGGGAAATTGCTCCTTTAGACAAACGGTCGTTTCATCGCCTGCCACAAAAAGGTATTCCGAATTCTGACAGATAAGTTCTTGAAGTTTTTTCTTTGCTTCTGCCCAGATACGATTCGCCTGGATTTCAGAACACAAAATCCGCAGGTACAGCATATTTCGATTGATGATAAAAACTTCTTCATTTACTCCACAGCAATTGATCTCCCCCCCGTGATTGTTGCTCCAGGAATTCATATAGGCAGAACACAGTTCCCCGAATTTTTCATTTTTCTCCCTCGAAAAAGTATAATCGCCACCACCTCTGTCTTCAAAACCAACTGCCTCTAACATCGCCTTTAAAAATGTTTCATCTGTACTCAGCCGCTTTGCCAGTACCTTTACATTCCATCGATTCCGGCTCACAAGAAACTGATAAAATTCTCTGACTTTTGGTTTCGACTCTTTCTTTTTCCCGAAAGAGCAATAAAGCCATTTTAAAACGGAATAAACGGTCATTCCTCTTCCAATTTGGTCGACAACCAAACCCGCAATTTCAGCAAAAGAAACCCATTCCTGATACAATCTCAGCAGCATTTCGCCGGCACTGCCGACATTATCCACCTCCACCTCAATCATATCCTGCTCTGTAAGACCGTGAGTATCAAGAAATTCCTGAATCGACAAGTCACTGTAAGGTACATTCCATACATACACATCGTCTCTCAATATATATGGAAACATCCGCCCCAGACTCGTTAATTCGGTTCTGCCGTAATACCGGTCAAAAGAAAAATATTTTCCATCCGGGTACGCTTTTTTACAGACTTCCCATAAATTTTCCTGCAATGATTCTACTGGTACAATAACAGCTTCTCCTACCTTATTTGTTAATGGATACCTCAAAAATAAAATTATCTTCTTCATATTCTCTCTGTTTTCCTCCGTTCTTAATGGATCTATATAGAATAACAAGTAAAAACGCATAAGAATAATTTTAAAAATATTTATTTTTTTCTCATGGAGTTCATTGGATTTTTATAAAAATACCACAATTTCATCACAACTATGCTTTATCATATAAAACATACAAGCGATAAAGCTTTTTACATAAATTCATAACATTTTTCTTCTCTTTTAAGTCGAAGCCAACAGCTTCGGCTTTTTTATGGCCTCTAGTCATTTCTCTGGCAGATGCCCTGTATCTGTTATTTCACAAAATCAAACACCGCTCCTTTTATCTATTCTAATTCTGCCAGTCCATCCATGCCGTATGCGCTCATCCATCCGGCACAAGAATTCGAATTGATAAACTGTGCCCCTGCGTCATCTCCCAGAGTGTAGGTAAGTTCCGGAGCGCTTCCCATAGTAAGAGTATCTCCTGCGATGGTCAGACGGTAAATCCTGATTTCGCCGGTACCCCGGCTCATATCCATTGTATACAATCCATTTCCATCTGCCGGGAGATAGATTGCCAGAGATACCATATCCCCATCGATTGCTTTTAATGTATACCCGGATGAATCCTGAACAACGGTAAACACCCGGATATCATACGCATCAAACACATCCTCTGTGAACAGTGCACCTACAATCAGTTCTTTGATTCCATCTCCGTTCATATCCCATAAGAAATATTGAAAATCCGAACTTCCGCCTGCGTTTGGAAGTTCATAACCGGCTTCATTATTTTGAACAGATGTCAGGACGCCTTCATAAATGGTACGAACAGAAGCCGTGCTTCCATTTTTCACTGCCGCTTGACTTTCCGTGTTATCCATTTGAGCACTTCCGGCTGTTCCTTCAGCCGGCACGAAGCCTTCTACAATCGCAATGATCTGGAACTTATCATTCGCGTTCTTTTTCAGCGTAGCTGTCTTGTCTGTCATCGTCAGACCGTTCTCATAAGAATTTTTCTCGTAGGAAAAATGAACAGTCATGGTATCCTCTATATAAGACGCATCAACAATTGAAGCCTTTGCCTCAAAGCTCAGCTCTGCCGGCATAATCCATATGGTATCTCCGTTCACATCGTTTCCGTATGGCGTATCGCTGTCATTATCCTCGGTAAAACGGTATTCCGTAAATGAAGAAAGATAGCGGTTAATATCCTCTACCGCATAACCATGACGATAATTAGCGTCCTGCCCCATAAATGTGATAAATTGGCCGGCTGGCTCTGACGCTTGGCACCAGCAATTCAAGAACATCAGGTAATCTCCTTCTGAAAGTCCCTGCTCCGTCAGTGTCTCCGGTCCGTAAGCAAAAACAAACTCCAATTCTTCTTTTGTAAGACTTCCCTCTATCAAATCCGGGTAATCAGTATCCGTAACCGGGATGGACTGCGGCTCTGCCTCGGTCTCAACTTCGGTTTCTGTCTGCTGCATCTGCTCCTGCTGTGTCTGTCCGGTCTCTGTTCCTGTATCATGTCCCATGGTTTGCGTGACTCCATAGATGGTGCCTCCCGCAATACAAACACTTAAAACTGCAACAACTGCCTTTCCGGCCACCGCATGTAAGAATCCTGCTTTTGCGGCGGCCGCCTTTCCGGCGCCGGTGCCTGCCTGCACCGCCTCAGATGCCGCCTGGGAAGTTCCGGATGCCATCTGGGAAGTTCCGGACGTTCCCTGGGAAACTCCTGGTACCGGATGTAAGGACGGAATCCGTGCAAATATATAATCTGCAATACATCGCCCCACAATCTGAATACTGCCCTCGGCGAGCATTGTATCCCGGTCGGTACGAAGTAAGAACAATAACAACGGAAGCGGCGCGATACTGTAGAGCTTGTATCCCTTTTTCTGCAGTTCCTCTGCCTTTATCTTCAGGTTCTTTCGCCCATAATTCAACCGGGACTTGACCGTATTCTCGGAACAGTCCAGCGTCTGCGCAATCTCTTTGATAGAAATTCCTTCGATATGGAACATCAGGATACACATTCTCTGCTCATCAGACAAGGCATCTATGAGTTCCCGTACCAGTTCCCTGGTTTCTTCCCTTGTATAAGAAAGCTCCGGCTGACCGGTAACATCATCATCTTCTACCCGGTCCACAAAATCTTCAATCTCTGTCTCTGCAGCAACATCCGTAAACAAAAGCGGATTATTCTTTGCCAAAGCATTCTTCGCCGTATTTGCCACAATTTGCCCAAGCCATGCCGAAAAATGTTCCGGCTGTTCTAACATATCCAGTTTTGAGAAGGCCTTTAAATAAGCATCCTGCAACACATCTTCAGCAGCCTCCCTGTTTTTCATATACTGGAGCGCCAGATAATACTTGCTCCTGTAGGTACTCTCATAGAGATATCCAAATCCTCTTTCATCACCAATCCGCGCCAAACGGACAGCTTCTGTGTAATTCATAACATTTCACCCTTTACTTTTTCTTTCTGATTTTTTTAAATAATGTCTCTTTGTTCTTTCTATCTACCGGATATTCTTCCATATCCCTTCGCAGCAACGCCAGAAACCATGCCATAAAACTCCTTCGCATGCCTTTCACCACCTTTCAATGTCTGGACAAGGTCTCATTATAAGAAGATAAATCCACTAAAATCTCCATCTTCTATCTTCTGTTCTTATGGCTTAGACAGGCAAACCAATCAAAAAGTTTTACGATTTCTTAAAAAACTGTAAAACATTAAAAAATGGTTCTAAATAAAAGAGACCCTCAAGGGCCAGTCCATCACAACATAGCCACTGTTTTAGAACCAAAAAAAGAGAAATTCCTAAAACACAAGGAATTTCTCTTTCTAAATTCACACTACTGAATCGAAATAAATTCTGCCATGATATAACCGCTTGTTCCGGCGAAAGCTACTTTGTACCAAATGACACCACTGGCATCCCGTTCAGCCCCTTCAATAAGAACGGACACGCCGGATTTAAGGGTATTCATGACCTCCTGATCCGAACCAGCGCCTACGCGGACATTGACAAGTGCTGCGTTAACCACACCTTCTTTGCCCTCGATACCTTCCATTGGATAATTACCGCCGCCGTTATTGTTGTTGTTATTACCACCAACGGTAATATAATCAGAATGCATATAACCTGAGCCACCGTCATACTCGATCTTATACCAGGTTGCTCCGCTACCGTCCTTTTCTTCACCAACAATGGTAATGGCTGTGCCGGAGGAAAGGTTGCCGACAATGCTGTTGCCTGTACCGGCGCCGCTGCGGACGTTGACAGAACTTGCATTGACAGTTCCCGATTTCTTTTCGTAACCGCTGTTATTATTATTGTTGTTATTGCCGCCGTTCACCGTAATATAATCAGAGTGCATATAGCCCGAACCACCCGCATAATTAATCTTATACCAGGTTGCTCCGCTGCCGTCTTTTTCTTCGCCGACAATCGTTACGGCTGTGCCGTTGCTCAAACTGGTCACCCGGCTGTTATCTGTTCCTGCACCTGTACGGACGTTGACATAATCACCATTTACCGTACCTGTCCGAGGCTCTGTGGTCGTACCGCCGTTATTGTTATTATTATTGTTATTATCGCCGCTGATGGTTACATAATCAGAATGCATATAACCTTCACCGCCGTTATACTTAACCTTATACCAGGTTGTTCCGCTGCCGTCCTTTTCTTCACCAACAACAGTCAATGGCGTATTCAGAGCCAGTGTTGCAACAACTCCGTTATTTGTACCGGCACCGCTGCGGACATTGACAGAACTTGCGTTGACTTTAGCTGCTTTTTCCGGATAATCGGTCGTATTGTTATTGTTATTCGATTGATCCAGAGTCACATAATCGGAATGCATATAACCTACCGTTCCATTATATTTAATCTTGTACCATTTTGCTCCGGAACCATCGGTTTCTTCGCCCAGTACAGTAATCTCTTCATTCTGAGAAGCCACTGCAACTACAGAATAGTTTGTACCGGCGCCGCTGCGAATATTGACATAGCTGGCATTCACCTTGGCCGGTTTTTCTTCCGACGGTGTATTGGTATTATTACCTGTAATCTCAATATATGCTCCAAAGACATAACCGGTCAGACCATTGATTGCTATACGGTACCAGAGATTTCCTGAACTGTCATTTCCTCTACCGGTAATCGTCACGCTTTCATTATTCTGAAGCGTGATCCGGTTTCCGACACTATCTGTCAGATATCCCTTATCGGTACCAACGCCCTGACGTACATTCAAATAGGATGCTCCTACGTTTACCTTACCTGTGGCGTTGTAAGTTTCCATCGTTGGATTATTGGACGGAACGTCTATACTGCCATTGCCGCCGCCATTAGCTGAGAATAGGGCGATACGGGTAATGCCTTCATCCGAATAGTTTCCAAATAATTTCGTATAGGAATAACCCGGGTCAAAAATATTAACATTACTGTTCCCGTCTACAGAATCTACAGCAACCCAATGTTCACCGTGTCCAACGGAAACAACAATATAATATCCCCTGTCAAGATAGCTCTTTATCTGAGCCACTTTATCGTAACGGCTTCCTGAAAGAGCTACTTTCCAACTGGCCAATGAAAACCCTTCGACGGCACCGTCTACTTTAGCCCAGTAAAGTTCGCCATTGGATGTGAAACCTCCGTTGTTACTTAAATATGTACATAATTTCCCCGGATCCACGCCATTTTCATCGGCACAGCCAGAATGCACCATCAATGTGGCGATAGCCGTTATAAGGCATCCATAGCCAGCCATCGTATCTGAACTGGAACCCAAACGCTGACTGCCCCATCGGCTGTCATACTGTTTCCAGGACCGGTACTCGCCGGTAGCGGCCTGGAGAGTTGCCCGCTCCTCCACAGCTTCAATGGAGACTGTAGGCCCGTTATATTCACTGGCGAAAACGCCCATCGGCGCTGCCGCTAATGACAATGAAGTCATAAAAAGGATAAGCTTCTTGTTCATAACATGTCCCTTTCAAAATCTTAATTATAAAATATCTTCTATATTCTAACATACTTCGCACAAAATTTGAAGTGTTTTTGTAATATTTTATTAACTTTTTATTCACAAGTCGTAAACATATAGGCGGATATCCGGTTCTTTATCCAATCTTTGCGTCGATAAATGAAAGCCCATCTGTTCTGCGAAATGCCTGGAAGGCCGATTTTCAGTATGAATACGCAGGATAACTCTCGGCGCTTCCAACTCTTCCGACGCATATCCCAGAATAGCTTTGACAGCTTCTTTGGCATAGCCCATCCTCTGATACCTGCCAGAGATCATGTATCCCAACTCATATTCACCCTGATTTCCAATAAATTCAACCTGCAGACCACAGCGTCCAATGAGACGGCCATTTTCCTTCAGGCAGACCGCCCAGAGACCAAAGCCGTAAAATCCATAAATATAATGAATATAGCTTTTCAGTTTTTCCAGTTCTTCTTCCCGGTTTTCCGATAAAGGTTCCAGAAATTGTGTATCACTTTCTTCATATAAACAGTAAAGTCCCGCCAAATCCTCCGGGACAAATTCCCGGAGAATTAAACGAGACGTTTCAATCATGATATTCTTCATATGACATATCCTAAGCTTCCGGATAGAACAACCGGTTCAGAGCACTGAAGATTGCGCGGAAGGAAGAACGGTTAATATTGGAACTGATACCCACACCATAAGCGGAAGCCCCTGTATCCGAATTAACAAGCTCGATGTAACTGGCCGCCTGAGAATCGGAACCAAGTGTCAACGCATGTTCGTGATACATGGTCAGTTTTGTATGGAAACCAGACTGCCGACAGAGACCATGTTTTACCGCATCGATTGGTCCATTGCCGAAGCCTTCGATAACTCTTTCTTCGCCGTGATCTGTATATGTGAGAATAACTTTTGTATCGTATTTGCCCTGATCATCACTGATATCTTCAATTCGCGCTTTGCGGAAGTGGAGCGGTTCTTTTGCGTCAATATACATATTTCGGAAAGTATCCATAATCTGTTCCGGTGATACTTCGCCCTGGGTCTCGGACATGGCCTGAATCTTGTCGGCCAGTTCTTTGTGCATCTCCTTTGGAAGCTTGAAGCCATAATACTGTTCCAGGACAAAGGCTACACCGCCCTTGCCGGACTGGCTGTTGATACGCACCAGCGGCTCGTATTCACGACCCACATCCGATGGATCAATCGGCAGATACGGAACTTCCCATATCGCAGAATTCCTTTCATGAAGCGCCTGCATACCTTTGCTGATCGCATCCTGATGGGAACCGGAAAAGGCCGTAAATACCAGTTTGCCCGCATATGGATGTCTCGGTGGAACCCCCATCTTTGTACAGCGTTCTGTCACTTCGATAATTTCATTCACATTTTCTATATTCAGTTCTGGGTTAATACCCTGGGAGAACATGTTGTAGGCAACATTTAAAATATCTACATTTCCGGTACGTTCTCCGTTTCCAAACAACGTACCTTCTACTCGTTCAGCTCCGGCAAGTAGTGCCAGTTCTGTTGCCGCAACACCGCAGCCCCGATCATTATGCGGATGAATGCTCAGAATAATCTTTTCTCGTTCAGTAAAGTGGCTACTCATCCATTCAATCTGGTCAGCATAAACATTCGGCGTATTCATCTCCACCGTCGCCGGAAGATTGAAGATGATCGGACGTTCAACCGTCGGCTGCCATACTTCTTTGACTGCCTCGCACACTTCCAGCGCAAAATCCATCTCTGTTCCTGTAAAACTTTCTGGAGAATATTCCAGCCAGAGATTACCGTCAAAATTCTTGGCGCCTTCCTTGACCATTCGGGTTCCCTCAATGGCAATCTGCTTAATCTCTTCCCGGTTCATGTGGAATACCACATCTCTCTGAAGTGTGGATGTGGAATTATAAATATGGAAGACGACGTTCTTGATACCCTTAATAGCTTCAAAGGATTTATCAATCAGATGCTGACGGCACTGACACAAAATCTGCACACGTACATCATCAGGAATCATCTTGCGGTCTACCAATGTCCGCAGAAAATCATATTCCAACTGGGATGCGGAAGGAAAACCAATCTCAATTTCCTTGAATCCCAACTTTACGAGCAAGTTAAAGAATTCCAGCTTTTCTTCAACCACCATAGGTTCGATCAACGCCTGATTACCATCCCGCAGATCCACGCTGCACCAGATTGGAGCTTTCTGAATCTCTTTATTCGGCCACTGACGTTCTTTATAATCTAATACGGGTACGTGTTTATACTTTTGATAATTTAACATTCTTTCTTCCTCCTAAATAAAAAATAATAAAGAGTATTGCAGAAGCAATACTCTTTAAACACACTTAGATATATTCATGATCAACACTACTCGCCCAGGCCGGTTTCGATGACTCCCCGCATAGCTTCCAAAGCCAATTCCTCGTCCTCGCCGTCGCAGCATAGCTCGATGATATCTCCACATTTGACACAAGCTCCGAGAACACTCAATACGCTCTTTGCATTAGCTGTACTTCCCTTAGCTCCAAATGTTATCCGTGATTTAAATCTCATCGCTTCTTTGCAGAAAATTCCGGCTGGTCGTAGGTGTAGCCCTGAAGGATTTGTGATTTTAATTTTATCGCTTACCATATACAATCTCTCCCTGCAATTTATACCCGGTCTTTCGTCAAAATTCCGAACATCTAAAATGTTACCACTTTTTAAGCGTCATGGCAACTATTTTTTACTTAGAATCTATTTTTATTTTTACCGGGACTTCTGCTGCCAGCGATATCTCCTGACTTGTCGTCATCTGAAGATTGACCGTATGCGTTCCCGGCTCCAGTCCCGTAACATCCAGACTGAATTTCATTTTTGAACGTTCTGCCGTCTCAATGTCCGCATCCAACCCATATAGTGTATAGGAAATAGATGTATCGCCAATGATTGAATAATTATAGTTATCGTCTTTTCCCGTCAATTCAACCGAATCAAATGCAACAGTTCCGCCGACTCGATTATAAGGCTCCACCTTCACAGCCAGTTTCGCCGTTTTATCCGTATCCGGACGAGCCAACGCGGCCCCCAGTCCTTTGACAATGGATTCCAAATCTACTTCCGCTTCCTGATTCTCTGAAATATCTTCCGCCGAATAATCATCCAATACAATCTCATCAATGGCATCCAGTACCTCCGGACTTCCGGCAATATCCACCTCTGACGGAGTATAATCCGAGGATTCGATGCCATAGCCCTCAGCCGGACTGACATCAATATTCCACCTTACCGGTACGGTTTTCGTGTCCAGCAGACTTACATTCACTTTTAAACTATCTTCACTGAAAGTAATATCCGTACTGTCAATCTTATTGCCATTGGAATCATAAAGTACCGGTTCCACCACAAAGGAGCAGTCCTCCGAAATCCCAGACACATTGACCACCGCATAAACACTGGAAATCCGGTCAATCGTCGTCTTTGCACCTTCGATACGAATCATATTTGGTTCCACGGAGATGCTTCCCAAAGCCTTACCGGTAATGACCGTTCCTTCGGCCTTAGTCGACACCATCTTATCCACAGTCGCCAGATCTTCGATGCTGACCCGCATCATCGTATTGGCTCCCCTCTCAATCGTCACCTGATTGGCATTACGTAACACTGTGATCTCTATCGGCACAGCGCCGGTAAAAGAAAGGTTGGCAAAATCCGCCACAGCTTCAAAATCCTTCGCTGTCAGGTCTTTTAAAATTGACTGTCGGGCACGGACAGTGATCGTCACCGTATTGCCTTCAATAACTTCATAGGTTTTATCATTTTCACGAATTAATTCTTCGTTGATCTTTGTAACGGGAAGCTCCAGAGGTTTGGTCTGCTCCGGGTCCTCCATCGTCACGACAACAAGCCAGAAGACAATCGCCAATAATAAGGATATTATTTTCATGCCTAAATTATCCGTTAGCTTTTTTTTCATTTTTAATGATTCTCCTCCATCGGCTGCGCTTCGGTGCATCCTGATTTTTCATCAGCGTACTGAGCTGTTCGCGAAGCTCCTCCTGACTTAAGCCTCTGAAAAGCATACCATCATGCGCAACGGAAATCATTCCTGTCTCTTCCGATACAATCAGCGTAATGCTGTCCGACACCTCACTGATTCCCACTCCGGCCCGGTGACGGGTTCCCAATTCTTTACTGAGAAGCATATTATCTGATAAAGGCAGATAACAGGTTGCAGCCACAATACGGTTATTGCGTATAAACACAGCGCCGTCATGCAGCGGCGTATTATGTTCAAAAATGTTAATTAAGAGCTGACTGCTCACCAGCGAATCCAGAAAAATACCTGTACGCTCATATTCACTAAGCTGAACATCCTGCTCAATAACGATCAAAGCGCCTGTGCGAACCTTCGACATCTCCATACAGGCCTTTATAATTTCTGATTTTGTCTTTTCAACGGTCTTTACCGTCTGCTCATCAGCCGCCCCACTGCCGCTCAGATTAAAAAAGGAGGACAGAATATTTTTTCGTCCAAGCTGTTCCAAAGCCCGACGGAGTTCCGGCTGAAACAAGACAAAAATAGAAATGATCGCTACACTGATCAAATTCTGGAACAACCACAGGATCGTATCCATCTGAAATACATAGGCAAACAGCATAAAAGCACAGATAACTAAAATTCCCTTTAGCAGAGTCCAGGCCCGTGTATCCCGAATCCAGATTAAAATATAGTAGATCAATACACTGATAATGAGTATTTCCAATACATTATTCAATCGTATCGCAGGTATAAATGATACCATACGACTCACCCAATCTGCAATCGCTCCCATGCCGCACCTCCTTTACAGTAACAATCTGTCCCCGACGGACATATCTTATTTCTGGTCTAATTCATCAAAATCAAAGCCATCAAAAGACAGTTCATCAAAGTCATTGACCGGTTTCTGTACCGATACAGTTTTTTCCGGTTTCAAATCCTCATAGATCTGTGTTTTCTGTTCTTTTGTTCTTCCTGAACCTTCTGCCGCAACCATCATTTCTTCCTCATGCCCGGAACCTTTTTTAGTTTTTTTCGCTTTTTTAGACTTCTTTCCATAGGTTTTTACAGTCCGTTCTGCCTGTGTGATCTGAATCTTCGGAACCGCTTTAACATAGTAGTAATAATCATCATCTTCAAATTGAAGAGATTCTTTCCGGGCATAGTCCAGTGTACATCCCATGAACTGGGCTGCTGCCGCCAGAAGCCCACCGATGACTGAGCCGATAATCACCATAACGACACTCATCCCTTCAATACCGGAAGCCTGCATTGCCAGACCAATGACATTCACCAGAGTACCCACACCGATGGCAATATACCAGGAATAGTCAACAGCCAAACGTGAAATTCCATAAACAATGAGAATAACTAAAGTGAATACCACAATATATGCAACCATCTCTCTGTCTGCGAACAATTTATCAAAAATGTACTGATAGCTTGTCATGATCTCTTTAACATCCGTTCCCGGATCTCCCAGGCTGGCTGCTTCCTGCAGATAACCAATGACCTTCATAAATATGACACCAAAGGCGATCGGCAGTGCCGCAAAGGGATTAAAGGCCATCGCACCAACCAGCGGAATCATGTAATGCAGATTAAACTGGGCCAGTACCGGATAAAGAACGATAAGAATTCCCTGGTCCGGAGCAAATTTTAAATAGATAAAATAGAATAGTAAAAATACAACAAGGGCAACAGCCGACAGCACCATCGACAATTTAAACAGATGGAGCAATACGACCAGCGCAAAAATCAGCACAAATATAGCTACCGGGACAACCGCACAAATAACAGACAAAAACAGCATCGGAACTATCCCTGTCAATGCCTCAAAATATCCCAGATCATTATTAATGTAATTGAAAGCCAGTATCGCCAGAATAAATTTTCCAACAATCTGAATCGGGTATTCAAAATTTTTATAAAAACCTACAACTTTTTCTTTTAATACTAACAAATTTGTCATTATTTATTGTCCTCCGTCAAATTCTTTTTATCGCTTCCTTCATTAATCTCATCCAGGCTCTGCAGGTCTTTATAATACCATCGCACCCGCTTCTGGGTATCCGCATATTTCCATCCGTAAAACAGAATACTGATCACAGCAAATATAATCAGAACAATGACGTAATATTTCAATATGCTCTTTCCAAAGGCCAGAAAGTCCATTCCGACAATATTTTCCATGTAATATTCCGCTTTCAGCACCAGATAGAGTCCCAGGCACATCACGAAACCTATGGTCACTCCAATCAATGTTTTTAATGTATTCAGCCGGACATAATCCCCCTGAAAATACCGGTTGATTGCCAGATCATCTTTGCCCTGCCCCTTTTCATACATGGCACAGCGGCTCATAATTTGAATTTTATCTTTATTGAGCATATGAACACCTCACATTTTCTGTTTTTCCGCCCTTCATCCCTCTCTAAGCATAAAACGGCATTATTGAAATATTATAGCACAAAAAAAAATAAAAGTCACCCCATTGTATAAAACAGGATTTTCATATACAATAAAATACGACTTAATTTTTAAAGGAGGAACAAACCATGGGTGGTTTTTTTGGCGTCACTTCAAAGCAGGATTGTGTGCTTGACGTTTTTTTTGGAGTTGACTATCACTCACATCTGGGGACCCGGCGAGGCGGTATGATCATTTATGATACAGAGCAGGGGTTTCAGCGCCAGATTCACAACATCGAAAATACCCCTTTTCGTACAAAATTTGAAAAAGATCTGTACGACTTTCACGGCTGCTCCGGCATCGGCTGCATCAGCGATTCCGATCCCCAGCCGCTTTTAGTGCGTTCCCATCTGGGATTGTACGCGATCACAATGGTCGGTATCATTAATAATGCGGATGAACTTATCAAACAGTATTTCTCTGACCATGGTCACCAATTTATGGCCATGAGCTCAGGTAAAGTCAATTCCACTGAATTAATTGCGGCGCTCATCAACCAGAAAGAAGACCTGGTCTCCGGCATTCGTCATGCCCAGGAGCTGATCGACGGTTCTGCAACCATTCTGATTCTGACCAAAGACGGCATTATCGCTGCCAGAGATAAGCTTGGTCGCCTGCCGGTTCTGATCGGAAGGAGCGACAACGGACACTGCGTTTCTTTTGAGTCCTTCGCTTATACGAAACTTGGATATGAAAGCGTCTATGAACTCGGGCCTCAGGAAATTGTATTTATGGATTCCGATCATTATGAAACTCTGGCACCTGCGGGAAAAGATATGAAAATCTGTGCCTTCCTCTGGAGCTACTATGGATATCCGAATTCCAACTATGAAGGTGTCAATGTTGAAATCATGCGTTATCGCAACGGCGAGATCATGGCCCGTGATGAGATGGAAGCCGGAACCCTCCCGGATGTGGATTACGTGGCCGGTGTTCCTGACTCAGGGATTCCTCATGCCATTGGCTACTCCATGCAGAGTGGAAAAACCTTTGCACGCCCATTTGTAAAATATACGCCGACCTGGCCCCGTTCTTTCATGCCGGCCAATCAGGATATCCGTAATCAAGTTGCCAAGATGAAACAGATTCCGGTTCAGGAATTGATTGAAGGTAAAAAATTGCTCTTTGTTGACGACTCTATTGTCCGTGGCACCCAGTTACGGGAAACCGTTGAATTCCTTTATGATTCCCATGCCACAGAAGTACATATTCGCTCCGCCTGTCCACCGATCATGTACAGCTGCAAATATTTGAACTTCTCCAGTAATGGTTCCGATATGGATTTGATCGCACGACGGACAATTCAGGAGTTGGAAGGCGATGAGGGGCAGAAACATCTGGAGGAATATGCCAATTCGTCAACTGAAAGGGGCAAGTGTCTGCTTAGCTCTATCTGTGAAAAAATGGGCTTTGATTCTCTTGGATATCAGTCCCTCGATGGACTTCTGGAAGCCATCGGTATTGACCGTGAAAAAATCTGTACCTATTGTTGGGACGGAAAGAAATAATAAATTTTAAAAAAAGACAGACCATCCGCTCACTCCTGTGGACCAATGGTCTGCCTTTTTTAGTTTTGCATGTAAATCTGCTGATTTTGAATCAAGGGATAGCAGATCAACTGTCTGCCATCCAGATTTTCCCTGTACATATCTACACCGCTGATCTGGCTGTTTTCATAAGTTGTATAATAATAAATTCCCTTGTCCGTGTTACAGCAGGAAGAATATACCGTTATCTCGTACAGTTGATTTTCTAACCGTACGCAGCCACGCTGCTGGTCCACTGAACCAAGGATGTGGAAGAATTGGCTGATACTCTCCGACTCCGAATCCCCCGAAACCGAATTCAGCCGGGTAAACGCAGCTTTGACAAATCGGGAGGCTGAGGATAAATCTCCAGGCAGGCCCAGACCTCCCATGCCTTTACTGCAGGCTTTCAGGTCGAGTTCTTCTGAAAATCGGTTTTTCGCCTGTCCGGCCGATACATTCATGTAATTGCTCAGATGAAACATCTGAAAGTCGAAAGGCGGATTATTTGTCAAAATTCCTATCGGATTATCATAGATTTTAAGACCGTCGCCGACAGCCTCCAAAACGATGCTTTCTTCTCTGTCAGAAACCATCCAATGAAGCGGCATCGCTGGAAGTTCCCTGCTGAAATTTTCATTCCAGATATTTATATGTTCCAGTAAAACTCTGACTTCACTGATATTCCTGCACTGTCCCAAAATCCAGGGAATCAATTCAAAAGTGGTCACATTATTCATTTCCCGGACTTCTGGCTTATAATGTGCATTCCCCGGAAAATATAATCCTGCCATGCTCAGTCCTTTTTCATTGGTTGCATCATAATACAGGGGATAATCTTCAACCACGTAGGCCATACCAACCATAGCATAATGCTGCATCAGGTCATTCACCTTCCGAAAATGAAAGGGATAATTTCTCGGTGAGACCGTAACCGTCTCATCATAAGAATATTCTAAATCCAAGTTTCTCCCAAAATAATGATCCTTTGTTTTATACGTTGCCGCCGTACACATGTTTCACATCTCCTCCTGACATCTTGTTCTTCGCTTCTTCCCGGCCGAACCAAAGAACGGTCATACAATTAATTATATTATATCCAAAAAACAGCGCTGCAACCGTCTCAGAATGTTTATTTCTCCATATTCTCTGAATCAGTGTCAATTTTTGCCGTTCCCATCTTATCTTCAAGAAATTCCGGCAAATTTCTACTTACAGCATGGAAGCCCGAAGTTCTTCACCGCTTTTTGCACTTAAATAAGCCGGTGCAATATCAAATACGGTCTTGCAGCCTGTCTGTCCTTCTGAAGCCAGCCGATAAGCTGCCCGGGCATAAGCCACAATGACACTGGCTGTAAATTCCGGATTAGAATCCAGTTTTAAACTATATTCGATCAGATGGCTGTTTTCTTTCTCCCATCCGGTCACACCGCTCCGCAGCACAAAGCCTCCATGCGGAATACGGCTATGGTTTCTCTTCAATTCTTCTTCACTGATAAAATGAACGGTTGTATCATAATCAGAAAAATAGTTCGGCATATTTTTAATCTCTGCTTCAACCTTTGCAGCATCGGCACCTTCCTCTAATACAACAAAGCATTCCCGCGTATGTTTCTGACGCGTTGTCAGTTCCGGATTTTCACCTGCACGCACAGCCTTCAGAGCACTTTCCACAGGAATGGTATACTGTTTCGCATCCTTGACCCCCGCAATCCGGCGAATCGCATCGGAATGTCCCTGACTGACGCCCCGGCCCCAGAAGGTATAATCTTTTCCTTCCGGTAAAATGGCATTCGC
Source organism: Frisingicoccus caecimuris (assembly GCF_004340975.1). Taxonomy (GTDB): domain Bacteria; phylum Bacillota; class Clostridia; order Lachnospirales; family Lachnospiraceae; genus Frisingicoccus; species Frisingicoccus caecimuris. The sequence goes on along the minus strand of NZ_SLXA01000003.1, from coordinate 2,964 downwards.
ATACATACGATTTAATGAAAACATCCCCGGATCCCATCCAACAGAAATAATGGCAACGTTGCCTCCTTCTTTTGCTGAAGCATCAACATTGGCAAAATGTTCCGGAATTCTGGCGTGGGTATCAAAACTGTCGACCACATTAAACAGTCTGGCATATTCCGGTGTCTGCATCGGCAAATCTGTGGCACTTCCGCCGCAGAGAATCACCACATCCAGCTTATCCTTCCACGCCGCCGCTTCTTCCAAGCGGCATACAACTGTGCCTTCTGTTAATATCTTTACCTGTTCCGGGTTCCTTCTTGTAAATACGACCTTTAATTCCATATCCGGGTTCTGGCAAATGGCACATTCTACGCCCCGGCCCAGATTACCGTAACCTATAATACCAACTCTTATACTCATTGTCTCTCTCCTATTTGATTCCAGATTTATTGTAATTTATTATAAGCGCACTTTTTTCTTTATGCAAGGTATTTCATTTTTCTTTGTCTATTATTGCAATCCCCAATGACATACAAAACAGATATCCGGACGTTTTTTATCATGATCACAAAATCATGAATAGTTCCCTGTACGCACAAAGCGGTTACTTCCACACCGGCACATCGAAGCTTTTCCCCAAAAGCTTCTCCTTCACTACGCAAAACATCCGTCTGACCATTGATGATCATAGTCTGAGGCAGACCTTTTAAACAATCATGTTAGAACTGGTTATTATTATAATATGCAGCATTCCCGCCCTTGTATATCCAGACTTCTCCAGATTCCTCTTCACGATCAACCCAAACATCTAATTATAAAAAACCTCCTGTTTGTTTTCTGGGGGGGGTATTTTAACACCCCACCTTAAACAAACAAGAGGTAAATTTCTCAATAATTTCGAAACTCTCAGTCTTTCTGCTTTAAACGACTGCCAGTAACACCGTTCCCACTGTAATCAGTATCACTCCAGCGGTCGACTTTTTCGTCAATTTTTCATGAAATACAATCCACGAAAAAGCAATGGTAACCAGCATACTCAATTTATCAATGGGAACGACCACACTTGCCGGACCGTCTTGCAGCGCCCGGTAATAGCACAACCATGATGCCCCCGTTGCCAGTCCGGATAAACAGATAAAAATCAGTTCTTTTTTCTCTATCCTCCGGACTTCCCCCTGTTTCCCGGTAAGAAACACCATCAGCCAGGCCATAACAAGTACCACGGTTGTACGGATTGCTGTCCCAAGATTTGAGTCAATTCCCGCAATACCAATCTTTCCCAAAATAGCAGTCAAACTTGCAAATACCGCAGACAGAACCGCATAAATCATCCATCCGCTGCTTTGTTTTTGTACATTCGTTTCCTTATCCTTTTTATCAATCATAAGCAACGTGCCGCCACCGATCAGCAAGACGGACAGTATTTTTACTCCTGAAATCCCTTCCTGAAGAAATATAAGCGCCAACAGAATTGTCAACACCGTGCTGGACTTATCAATGGGCACAACTTTGTTAATATCCCCTTTTTGCAGAGCATGAAAATAACACAGCCAGGATGCCCCTGTCGCCAATCCCGACAACACGAGAAACAGGAAGGTCCTGCTGTCAATCTGTCTGATTCCTTCCCCGGTTCCCGTAACCAACACCATCAACCATGAAAACAGCAGTACAATCACTGTCCGTATCGCTGTCGCCACATTAGAATCTGTTTTCCTAATCCCACACTTTGCAAGGATTGCTGTAATTCCCGCAAAAAAAGAAGACCCCACCGCATAAAGTATCCACATCGTTCTTTTCCTTTCTCTTTTCCATAAATCCCCATACATTATGCCTCTTCATTTTCCCATATCGGTCACAATATTTTCTGCCACTGGAGAGGATGCAAGTAACATCCCTATTATACCGCAGCCTGATATAAGTGCAATACCTCCCTTGTGTTCATGCATCTATGATACGATTCATATTTAAACAAAATATATCCAAAAGCCTGAACATTTTCTAAGCAAATTCTTTATTTTTGTTTTACATACAAAGAGCCCGAAAATCCGCATAAATGCTGGATTCCCGAGCTCCATTTTTTTATTCAAACTCGCTCCCGAAACCTATGTTTTAAACAATTTTGTATAGGTAATTTGGCAAGAGGTATTTATATTGTATGGATTATACACAGCTATCATTATTTTGAGAATAATGCATCATTTCTGGAAAGAAGATAAACACAGTATTGATTCATACTGATTCCTTCTCTCTGAGAATGTTCTGCCAGTGACCTGTGCAAACTGCGAGGAATTCTCAACTTAAACTGCCCCGAATAATCTTCCAGACTATCCGGCTCATGAATCTCCACACCATCTTCCAATGCTGCTTCTATCCACGCTTTTTTCGCATCCAGCGCATTTGCCACTGCGCTTTCCACAGTCTCACCACAAGTAATACAACCAGGCAAATCCGGATATGAAACCACAAATCCGCCTTCCTCTTTATCTTCTACAATTTCCATACGATAAGACATTTCCATATAATCATTCAGCGTCTTCATTATTTTTCGCCTCACCTTCTACAATCCGCCTTACCATTTCTACATATACTTTTTTGATTGGTTCATGCTTCGGTATCGTAATTGGCATACAGCCCTGTTTTCTGAATGTATAATGACTGCTTCCACTTCTTGGGGCATTCATTTCATATCCGTAGCTTTCCAATACCTTCCGTAATTCATCAAACCGGAGGTCTTTCGATAAATTGCATATACGCATTATTAGTTTATCCCATTTTGACATTTTCGATGCCTCCTGATTACATTATATGTGGTATCATATATGGCGTCAATCTTTTTCTCTATAAAAACAGCGGAAGCTTTAGTTCAATTATTGCCACCTCTTTTCGGGTAAACGCTCAATAGCGAGTACCTCCCAAAATTAAGAGCCGCCTCACGGCAGCCCTGGTTATCAGTTTTTTCGAATCCCGTCCGGTAGATTTGGT
>NZ_SLXA01000002.1 GCF_004340975.1 Frisingicoccus caecimuris | reverse complement strand
AATTTTACACCAAGAGCCGGACTTTTCGAAGCCCGGCTCTTGCTTTTGGTAAAAAAAGTGCTGCCGCACTAATTTTTATTTAGTGCGACAGCTCCGTGCTTGTCTGGAACTATGCAGACTGCCTAAAAATGGGGAACAGGAAGTAGAGACAAGGGGAGCTTTTATGGAAAAGGTAACAACCATCGAAGAAAAATACGAATTTTATGAGGATGTTTTTGACAATATGCCGGATGCCGTCTATGTTCTGGATGATAAAGGAAATATGATTTATGTCAATTATGCTATGATTAAGAAATTTGACCTTCCCAGAGATCGGCTGCTTCAGTACAATGTTTTCGATATGTATGACGATGGCTTGATTGATTATGTAATCTCCCGTAATGTGTATGAACAGAAAAAAGAAGTCGTCATGTGCCAGAGAATTTTTAACAGCCACGGCAAAGAACAGATGCAGATGGTATCTCAGATGCCGATTTTTAATGATAAAGGAGATATTCGCTACATTATCGGTGTTATGAGAGATATGGAAGAACTAATCGGCTATTATTATGATGCTTTGAATAAGTATCAGGCGGTGAAGGAAATTGAAAATAAGCAGCCGTCGGATAATAAGCTGTTGGTATATAACAGCCCTCAGATGTCAGATTTGATCCGGGTTATGAATAATGTTGCTTCTACGGATGCCAATATTTTGATTCAGGGTGAATCGGGTACGGGAAAAGAAGTCCTTGCGGAGTATATTCATGAAATGAGCGAACGCAGGGACAAAGAGATGGTGCGCATTAACTGTGCTGCCTTTCCGGAGACCCTGTTGGAATCGGAACTGTTTGGCTATGAAAAGGGGGCATTTACCGGCGCTTTGGGCAGCGGCAAAAAAGGTCTTATCGAGACAGCGAATGAGTCCACATTATTTTTGGATGAAATTAACTCTTTGCCATTGGCACTCCAGGGAAAAATCCTGAGGACGATAGAGACAAAAATGGTACAACGCATTGGCTCGGATCGGCCAAAACGAATCAATTTCCGACTGATTGCCGCGACCAACGAAGATTTAAGCGAGTGTATCAAGAAGAAGACCTTCCGGGCGGATCTGTATTATCGTTTAAATGTTATTCCTGCGATCATTCCGCCGCTTCGGGAGCGCCCGAGTGATATTGAACCATTGATTGTCTATTTCCTGAATAAATATTGTAAAAAATACGGACGGGAGAAAACTTTTTCGCCGGAAGTTATGAATATATTGAAAAACTATTCCTGGCCGGGAAATGTTCGGGAACTTAAAAATTTCGTGGAACGAATTGTATTGATCAGCGCTTCATCTGTGTACTGTATAAAAAAAATACCGCCCCAGATGCTGGATGGTCAGTTAATGGTTCCGTCCGGTCAGAGCGGTGAGGGAATTACTGGATGCCAGTTTGACAGTCGAATGAGTCTGGAAGAGAACCTGAATGCTTTTGAAAAGCAAATCATTGAATCGGTTGTCCAGCGCTATGGCAGCGGCAAAAGTGCGGCCGAAGTTCTTAAAGTCAATCAGTCTACGATTTCAAGGAAAATGGCAAAATATAATATCAGTTACGATAAATAATATTCTATAATAAATAAAAATTTAAAACTGTTTCAGGTTTAACAAACGGAACGAAAGAGTCGAAAAGATATCGATTGTCTGCAGCCGATGCGAAAAGTTGGACGCATCAGCTACAGATATATCTTTTCGACTCTTTCGGCGTTTGCAACAACCTTTCACAAACGTTTTGGAAATTTTTATTTTGAAGCATTTGCGTCTGGTTATTTTTGATTGCCGCTACTCTGATGAAAGTAACGTATAAGACTGTAAACAATAGAAATTTCGGTTTCATTTAGTGTGGATATGTCGATGGAGTTGTGTGTGGGAAGATCCAGCAGATAGTCCGTAGAGACCCGAAAAAGCTGGGCTAATTCTACAATAAAAGTTGTTGATGGGATAGAGATTCCCATTTCCCAGGCATTCACACTGCTTCGGGTGATATTCAGTTTTCTAGCCAGTTCAGATTGGGTCATATTATTTGCATTTCTAAGCATTTTTATTTTATCAGCAATCATAGTGGCCTCCTTTCTAATTATAATAAAATAACCAGAAAGATATTACATTATCATAGAGATAATACCATTTGACAAATTGACCGAAATAATATAAAATTTTTAGGGGATGGGTAGAAGGGAGAGAGAAAAATACGGACCATTCGACTGGAGCGGGTCAATTTCTTTATTGGAAGTACAGCGCTTTTAGAGGTTTATATAGATGGAGGAAAATGTGGTGAGCTGTCCAACGGAAGTTGTATGGAACAACTTGTGGATGAAGATGAACATTTTATACAATTTTCAATGAATATTAGGATTGAGGATCAAGAGTGTCGTAGGATGTTTTATAATGTAATTCGTCTGGAGAAAAACGGAGCGGATAAAAATTTTCAACTGTGTATGCAGGGCGGCAAGCTCAGCGTTACAGAAATACTAAACTAAAAAATATTCCCGAAGATATTTGTAAATAAAAAGGCAGTTTTGTCTGAGCATTAAAAAAAGAGGCATCGTCTGGTACGAACGATGCCTCTTATGCAAGTAAAACTTCATTTAAGAGGGGAAAGCTTTACAAGCAACCCTTTGAATATGTGCCCCATTCTACTTAGGTGGCATTACCATAGCTTCGCCTTTTGTAACAACGACGCCATCCTGATTTGTACAGATTGTCTCAATTTTAACCCGATTCTTTTCTGGAATCATTTCAACAACTTTACCTGTTGCTGTGATTGTATCACCCATGCGAACTGGAGCCAGGAAGTTCAGAGTCTGGCTTAAGTAGATTGTTCCAGGACCAGGCATATGTACGCCAAGTACAGCAGAGATTAAACCGGCTGAAAGCATACCATGTGCGATTCTGCCTTTGAAAAATGTGTTTTTAGCATATTCCTCGTTTAAATGTGCTGGATTGATATCACCTGTGATGCCGGCAAATAAATAAACATCTGTTTCACTGATAGTTTTTGTGAAGCTGGCTTCCTGTCCAATAGATAAATCATTAATTGTAAAACCCTTCATGATATTAAACCTCCTAATAATTATTTACTTCTATAATACAGCAATTCTTATGCCAATTTTTTTGTTAAAAAAAAGACAGCTAAAATGGGCATTTTCAGAAAAATATTGAAAAGAAATCCAATGCATTTTTGCAATAATTGCAATTATGCAATTCTTATAAAAAAACTTGATACTTTCCCACTAGATAAACTATAATAAGAAGGTAAAAAATGGAAGAAAGGAGCATATAGCCGGCAGAATGAATGCGGCTATGGTGAATAATATGAATCCATCGTGGGTACCGGAGGGCTATGAATCGCCTCTGAATATTCGTGAAACAGAAGTTGCGATTAAATGTGTAAAGGACTTTTTTGAAAAGGAGCTGGCCAGACAGTTGAACCTGACCCGTGTTTCAGCCCCTTTTTTTGTATATCCGGAAAGTGGTTTAAATGATACATTAAATGGCGTGGAACGACCAGTAAGCTTTGGGGTACGGGAACAGGAGGACAGGGAAGTGGAGATTGTCCATTCTCTGGCAAAATGGAAACGGTTTGCTCTGAAGCGGTACGGCTTTAAGCATGGTGAAGGCCTTTATGCGGATATGTATGCGATTCGGCGGGATGAGGATACGGATCATCTCCATTCCATTCTTGTGGACCAATGGGATTGGGAACGGATTATCGACAAGGAAGAACGGAATGAGGAAACGTTGAAAGGGATTGTTCGTAAGGTTTACAAGGCTCTGAAAAATACCGAAAAATATATGGCCATACAGTACGAGTATATTGAGGAAATGCTGCCTCCGGAGATTACTTTTATTACGACTCAGGAACTTGAAGATATGTATCCCAATTTGACACCAAAGGAGAGAGAGCGGGAAATCGTACGTCTGAAAGGTGCGGTATTTTTAATGAAAATCGGAGGTGTGTTAGGTTCGGGAGAAATTCATGATGGACGGGCGCCGGATTATGATGACTGGGAATTGAACGGAGACATTCTTGTTTATTATCCGCTTTTGGATACGGCTTTCGAGCTTTCATCCATGGGTATTCGTGTGGATGAAGTATCTTTAATGCAACAGCTTGAAGTACGGGGCTGTACGGAGCGTAAGGATTTAATGTTCCATAAAGCGCTGTTGGATGGTGAGTTACCATATACCATCGGCGGCGGCATCGGTCAGGCCCGAATCTGTATGTTCTATTTAAGAAAAGCTCACATTGGAGAAGTCATTGCCTCTGTGTGGCCGGATGAAGTGGCGGCAGCACTGGAGAGCAAAGGCGTTCATTTACTGTAAGGTATTTGAGAATATGATGGAACCCTCCTTCATATGTTAAATAGACACTGTCTTTTAACATATCTGGGAGGGATTTCTTTTGGAAGAAAAAATCAGAGAACTGTTGGCATGTTATCATCTGGAAATAAAACGCCTGTACCGGGGGAGAGGCGCCTGGTTATGTGAGACGGATCAGGGATTAAAGCTGCTCCGCGTTTATCATGGATCGCCGAAGCATCTCCAATGGGAAATGATGGTCAAGGCATGCTTAAGGGAGCGGGGGTATGTTTACATAGACCAGTTTATGGCCAATCAGGAGGGGGCATATCTGACACCGGATGATGAAGGACAGAATTATGTCCTGACAGACTGGTATGAAGGCAGGGAATGCAGTACACGGGACAAAGAGGAAATTTTAAAGGCGGTAGCACATATGGCAGGTATGCACAAGGGAATGCATGATATCACACGAAATGAAGAGTTTTATGAGGTGTTCTGCCAGGAAAATTTCTTGGATGAGATGGCCCGCCGCCGTCGGGAGCTGAAAACCATTCGGAACTATATTTACCGGAAAAAACAGAAAAATGCCTTTGACCGGAGATTTATGGAGGTTTATCAAGAGTTTGATGAGGCCGGGGCCAGAGCTCAGGAAGTTTTTTCAGATGCGGGTTATACCGAAATGTATGAGAAAAGCCGCGGCCAGCAGCGGTTGTGTCATGGAGATTACACGCAGCACAATATTCTTGTCACACGCAGTGATATGGCATTGGTCCGATTTGATCAGATGCATGTGGAGCTTCAGGTATATGATTTATATGTGTTCATGCGGAAGATGCTGGAAAAGAACCGTTGGAATCCGGGACTGGGTATGGCAATGCTAAAGACCTATCATCGGGTGATGCCGTTAAACTACGGTCAGGTGCGCTGCCTTTATGGTATGATGGTGTTTCCTGAGAAGTTTTGGAAGATTGCCAACCGGTATCAGAATTCAAGGAAGAGCTGGATGTCTGCTCAGAACATGGATAAGCTGAATAAACTTATTCAGGAAAAGAATGAGAGAAAGGCTTTTTTGTCAGAAATTGAAGCATTTTGTGAAAAAATCGGACAATTTGCCTAAAAATTAAGTAAAGAATTCAAAAAAATAGTGCATTTTTGTGAGAAATCAGGTATAATAGAAACACAGAGAGTTTCAAATTATAAGGAGGAGATTCCAATGGACTACAAGGAGATATATGAGTCCTGGCTGGCAAACCCATATTTTGATGAAGGGACAAAGGCAGAACTGTTAAGCATTAAGGCAGATGATAAAGAGATTAAAGAACGTTTTTATAAGGATTTGGAATTTGGTACCGCAGGTCTTCGAGGCATTATCGGTGCCGGTACAAATCGTATGAACATTTACACCGTGCGTAAGACAACGCAGGGACTGGCCAATTACATAAAGAAACAGCATGGAGAATCCAAAGGTGTGGCGATTGCATTTGATTCCCGGCGTATGTCACCGGAATTTGCTTCGGAAGCAGCACTTTGCCTGGCGGCAAATGGAATTAAAGCTTACTTGTTTGAGTCTTTAAGACCGACGCCGGAATTGTCTTTTGCCGTACGTGAACTTGGATGTATTGCCGGGATTAACATTACGGCAAGCCATAATCCGCCGGAATATAATGGTTATAAAGTATACTGGGAAGACGGCGCGCAGATCACACCGCCCCACGACAGCGGTATCATGGGTGAAGTTCAGGCCGTGACCGATTATAATGATGTTTTAACGATGGATAAGGATGAAGCTGTTAAAGCAGGTCTTTGCACCATTATCGGCAAGGATATTGATGATAAGTATATTAGCCGTCTGAAAGAGCAGGTAAAACATCCGGAAGCTATTCAGGCGATGGGAAAAGATTTAAAGATTGTCTATACACCGCTTCATGGTACGGGAAATATCCCGGCACGCCGAATCTTAAAAGAACTTGGATTTGAGAATGTTTATGTTGTTCCGGAACAGGAACTGCCGGATGGGGAATTTCCGACGGTCAGCTATCCGAATCCGGAAGCTGACGAAGCTTTCGTTCTCGGGCTGAAGCTTGCAAAAGAAGTGGATGCGGACCTGGTTTTGGCCACAGACCCGGATGCGGACCGCCTAGGTGTTCGTGTGAAGGATAAGAATGGTGAATATCACAATCTGACAGGCAATATGTCTGGCTGCCTGCTTGCCGAATATACGATCAGCCAGATAAAAGCTTTAAAGGGCAGCCTGCCGGAAGATGGCGCATTGATCAAGACGATTGTAACAACGAATATGGCGGATGCTATTGCAAAAGGCTACGGTATCCGTTTGATCGAGTGTTTGACTGGATTCAAATATATCGGACAGCAGATTCTTGGGTTTGAGACAAGCGGAAAGGGAACCTATCTCTTTGGTTTCGAGGAAAGCTATGGATGTCTGATCGGCACCCATGCGAGAGATAAAGATGCGATTGTTGCAACGATGGCTCTCTGCGAAGCTGCCGCTTACTATAAAACCCAGGGTAAGACGCTGTGGGATGCAATGGTGGACATGTATGATAAATATGGCTACTACAAAGATGATGTAAAATCCATTTCCTTATCGGGAATCGAAGGATTGGCAAAAATTCAGTCCATTATGGAAACCCTTCGTTCGAACCCGCCGAAGGAAATCGCCGGTTTAAAGGTGATGTCCGCAAGGGATTATAAGAAGGATGAGATTGTGGACATTCAGACCAGTGAAGTGAGACCGACGGGCCTGCCAAGTTCCAATGTACTTTATTATGATCTGACAGATGATGCATGGTTATGTGTACGTCCTTCCGGTACAGAGCCGAAGATTAAGTTCTATTATGGAATTAAAGGCACCTCTATGGAGGATGCGGATGCAAAATCATCGGAAGTCAGCAAGGCGCTGGATGCGTTGATCGCAACGATGGTTTAATTCAATATTAAAGTTTGAGGAGTTCAGATAAAGTTGTCTGGACTCCTTTTTATTGCATATTTACCCGGCATGACTCATAAGCTTGTAAAAAAGGCGGTTCATGGGTTATGGGAAGAATGTATCGAAGAGTTTTGAGCGTTTTAGCGGCACTGTGTCTGTGCCTGTCGGCAGGCGGCTGTTCCATGTTTGACACGTCGGATAAGAAAGTGTCGGATATGGAATTTACCGTAACGGATGCGGAGGAATTACCTGAGGAGATAAGAGCCATGATTGAGGAGAGGAAAAACGAAGCCTTCCAGATGGCATATCATGACGGAAGTTATTCATATATTATTGTTGGTTATGGGCAGCAGGAAACATCAGGATACAGCATACAGGTAGGCGACGTCTATCAGGGAGAAAATGGCATATGGGTGGATACGGATCTGATCGGTCCGGAAAAATCAGAGGCAACGGAAGCTGTGCCGTCTTATCCCTATGTTGTTATAAAAATTGAAAGTGTGGACCAGACGATTCGATTTAAAAGTTAAGGAGGCTTTTTATGAATTTATCAAAAACATATATCCGGGTACCAATGTATAAGAACAGCGCATCTGTTCAGATGACTCTGGATAATGATTTTAATGTACCGGATACAAAACCGGATATTGAACGTTTGATTCAGGAAAAGGGTGTTCTGCACATTCGGGATATAAAACCGATAAAGGATAAATGCATTATCCGGGGAGAGCTTGCTTTCGGAGTGTTGTATATGGGAGATGAGGGCAGTGATCAGCTCCAATCCATTGAGGGGACGATACCGTTTGAAGAAACGATAAATATGGACGGTCTCCAGGAGATGGATCAGCTAAGTGTGCGATGGGATATGGAAGATCTGCGGACGGGGATGATCAATTCGAGGAAGATCAGTGTGCGTTCAATCGTGGTACTCCATGTGACCGCCGTCCGCATGGGTGAAGAAGAAGCAGCGACGGCGATGGAGGATGGCGAGGATCTGTGGGCACAGAACCGGTCCTGTACACTGAGTCAGCGCTGGATCAGCCAGAAAGACCAGCTGCGTATCCGTGAAGAAGCGGCAATTCCGGCTAACCGTCCGAATATGATGGATATCATATGGCATCAGGAAAATTTCGAAAATCTGGAAATGAAGCTTCAGGACGGCGGCGTATTGATTCGGGGCCAGCTATCTGTTTTTTTATTGTATCGGGATGAGACATTGGAAAATCCGGTCAATGATGTGGAATTGAATGTTCCGGTGGATGGGCGTATTGATCTTTCCGATGTCACTCAGGAAATGATTCCGGATATCAGGATCTATATGGATCACCTGAATCTGGATATTCGCAGCGATAAGGACGGAGAAGCACGGGTTGTCGGTGTCGAGGCAGTGCTGGCAGCAGAAATGAATATCTATCAGGAGGAGACGCTGAATCTGCTCCAGGACATTTATTCGCCAAAAGTTACGCTCATTCCGGAGCGAAAGCAGATTCGAATGGATAATCTGGTGCTGAAAAACCAGTCCCGGTGTCCGGTACGGGAAAAAGTCCATTTGGGCAGTGAAGGCGTGCGTATGCTTCAAATCTGTCATACAAAGGCCAGCGTAAAAATAGACCAGACAGAAGTCAGTGAAGAGGGAATTCTTGTGGAAGGTGTTGTCTATCTGGGAATTCTTTATATTGCGGCGGATGATCGGAAACCGGTAAATTCGGCGAAAGCGGCCGTGCCGTTTTCTTATACGGTGGAAGCAGAAAATATCGGGCCGGAGGATTCTTATGACATTTTTCCAAGTCTGGAACAGTTGAGTGCGACGATGACGGACAATGATGAAATCGAAGTAAAAATGATCATTTCATTGGATGCATCCATTTTTAAATCTACGAATGTACAGATTGTGACTCAGGTCCGGGAAGAACCGCTGGATTTTGAAAAGATTGAAGCCATGCCGGGAATGACCGGACATGTGGTAACGGAGGGAGATTCCATCTGGACACTGGCCAAAAAATATTATGCATCACCGGAGGATATTCGGGAAGTGAACGAACTGACCGGGGACGAATTAACGGTGGGGCAGCCAATTCTTATTATGAAAAATATGGAAATCTTAAAATAAGACTTGAAAATAAAAATAGATTCTTTATAATTGTATATATAATGAATTTTGTATACAAAAAACAATAGAGGAAGGAATAGCGATGGATACGATTCAGATGAAGGCATTTGGAAAGGTGAATTTGGGACTGGATGTTCTTCGACGGCGTGAGGATGGATATCATGAAGTACGGATGATCATGCAGACAATTCAGTTGTTTGACCGGATATCCATAGAAAAAAAGCCTCAGGAAGGTATTTGGCTGGAAACTAATCTGCCTTTTCTTCCAGTGAATGAAAATAATATTGCATACAAAGCTGCGTGGATGCTGATGGAGGAATTTCATATTTCAGGCGGATTGCATATAAAGATTGAAAAGCATATTCCGGTGGCTGCTGGAATGGCCGGGGGAAGTACCAATGGTGCGGCGGTACTTTATGGAATCAATCGAATATGCGGGCTTGGGCTGACAAAACATCAGCTTATGGAACGGGGGGTACGGCTTGGCGCAGATGTGCCTTATTGCATTATGCGCGGAACAGTGCTTTCGGAGGGCATCGGCGAGATACTGACACCGGTGGCCGCCTTACCGGACTGTTATATTCTTGTTGCAAAACCGCCGGTCAGTGTTTCAACGAAACATGTTTATGAGCATTTGCGGCTGGACCTGATCAAGCGGCATCCGGATATTGACGGGATGGTAAAAGCTCTGGAGTCGGGCAGTCTTTCCGGTGTGGCATCGTGTATGGGGAATGTTCTGGAAACCGTAACGATTCCGGAACATCCGGAGATTCAGCAGATTAAGGAGATCATGATTTCGGAAGGAGCGATAAATGCCATGATGAGCGGCAGCGGTCCGACGGTCTTTGGCATTTTTGATGATAAAGCGCAGGGAGCAAAAGCAAGGGATATTTTAAGAAAGGGGACACTGGCCAAACAGGTTTATCTTGTAAAGCCCTTTAATATCCGGAGCAGGCGATAAACAACGTACACGAGGAGGAAGTGAGAGAAATGCATAATTTTCAAATGCATATTAATGAATATCTGCCATTGCGGGATGTGGTTTTCTACACACTTCGCCAGGCAATTTTAAAAGGAGAACTGGAACCGGGAGAACGTTTGATGGAGATGCAGCTGGCTGAACAGCTCGGCGTCAGTCGGACACCGATTCGTGAGGCGATTCGTAAGCTGGAACTGGAAGGCCTTGTATTAATGATCCCGAGACGGGGAGCAATCGTTGCGAAGATTACGGAAAAGGATCTGAGGGACGTGTTGGAAGTGCGCTCTTCCCTGGAACGGCTGTCCACAGAGCTGGCCTGTGAACGTATGAAGGAAGATACGATTGTTGAACTGCGTAAGGCTCAGGAAGCTTTTAAAGAAGCATTGGATGGTGATGATATCACCTTGCAGGCCCAGAGAGATGTGGAATTTCACGATGTCATTTATAAGGCCACCGGTAATCTGCGATTGATTCAGATGCTGAATAATCTTCGAGAGCAGATGTATCGGTATCGATTGGAATATCTGAAATATGATCTGGCCCACCAGACACTTATTGAGGAACATGAGGCGATCATAGAGGCTCTTTCGAAAAGAGATAAGGATACAGCGACAAATATTATCGTCCGTCATGTCTATAATCAGGAATTGACGGTGATGAAAAAGATTCAGGATGATGATGAGACGCTGATCGTAAAAAAATAAATATAAGTGATAAAAAAGGAGTCATTTGCACAGACTAGAGCAATGACTTCTTTTTTTGGTGGAATAAAGAGCATGTCGCAAATAAGGACGCTTAAAAAGTTCGGAGGTGGGGATGTATATGAATATATCCAGTCAGCTGGAGATCAATATAAAGGAACTGAAAAAAAGATTTGAGAACTGTCAGGATGTGATTCAGCGTCAGATGGTTGCCACGGGATTACCGATTTATGTGGTCTATGTGGATTCAATGATCGACAGAGATTTAGTGGAAGGCGAATTCCTGAAAAATATCATGTACAGTCTGGATTATATGCCAAAGACAGATGTTTTTGAATTTTTACAGGAACGGGCTCTGACGACGGCAGATACAAAGGAAGCAAAAACGCTGGAAGATGCTATTCTGGCCGTACTGTCAGGGGATACAGCTATTTTTCTTGAGGACTGCCCAAAGGCTTTGATCATATCCAGTAAAAACTTTCCGACCCGGGGCGTCCAGAGCGCTGAATCTGAGGTGGCCGTGCGGGGACCAAAGGACAGTTTTACCGAGTCCATGCGGGCAAATACAGTTTTGATTCGACGGCGAATTCGGGATACCCGGTTGAAAACATTACAGACAAAGGTTGGCGTCCGTTCACAGACGGATATTACGGTGATGTACATGGAAGGAATCGCCCGGCCGGAACTGGTGTCTGACATTCAGGAACGGTTGAAACGGTTTAAGATTGATGGAATTTTTGACAGCGGCAGCCTGGAACAACTGACAGAGAAAGAATGGTATTCTCCTTTTCCCCAGTTTCAGTCCACAGAGCGGCCGGATAAGGCGGCGTCTTCGGTCATGGAGGGGCGGATCGCTGTCATCGTGGATAATTCGCCGATGGTGCTGCTCCTGCCGACGACGCTGAACTGTTTTTTCCAGGCGGCGGACGATTACTATAACCGATGGGGCATTGTGTGTTTTGTGCGTATTTTAAGATATGTGGCGGCTTTGATCGCCATGGTGCTGCCGGCTTTTTATATCGGTGTGGCATGCTTTCACCCCGAGATGCTGCCGACCAGTCTGGAACTTTCATTTGCAGCAGCCAGAGAAGGGGTGCCTTTTCCGGTTCCGGTAGAAGTGCTTTTGATGGAGTTGGCCTTTGAACTTTTGAGGGAAGCAGGAATCCGACTGCCCGGACCGATGGGCAGTGCCCTCGGTATCGTGGGTGGTTTGATCATTGGACAGGCGGCCGTGGATGCCAATATTGTCAGTCCGATCGTCGTGATCATTGTGGCGCTGACGGCGTTGGCTTCTTTTACCATACCGAACGAAGGCTTCGCCTCGGCTTTTCGTCTGGTAAAATTTTACCTTATTTTGCTCGGTGCATTTCTGGGCGTTTACGGTGTGGTTTTGGGAATGCTGAGCGTATTGATTCATCTGGCTTCTTTGGAGAGCTTTGGTATTCCATATCTTATGCCCTATGTGGCGGTAAAAGCCGACGAAAACAGAGATTTTCAGGATGGGTTGATACGAATGCCTTTATTTAAGTTAAAAAAACGTCCTGTTTTTGCCAGAAAAGACCAGAGAATACGTTATAAGTCGGAGGAGGAGCGGAATGTTTTCAAATAATGGAAAAATTTCAAATCATCAGGCGATACGTTTGCTGATTTTGGATGTGTTTACCGGAGCCTGCCTGTTTTTGCCGATGGCCCTTTCAAGAATAGCGGGAAACGGTGGATTTTTGGCGTTAATTCTCGGGCTTTTGTTGACTTTAGTTGATGGGGCGGTGCTTTCCTGGTGCCTTGAAAAGTGTGCAAGCCAGTTCATTCAAAACCTTGGCAGGGGATGGGCTGCCAGGATTCTGCGCTGGCTCTATGGTTTAAGATGCTTTGCTGCCTTTATCTTTCTCATGGGAATGTTTTCATCTGTCTTAAATGAGACTTTTTTATACACCATGCCAAAATGGCTGGTCATTGTCGGAATGTTGTTTGTGTTAATTTATGGGAGTACAAAAGGGATTGAAGTCCGTGCCCGATTGTCGGAAATCTTGTTTTATCTTATTCTGGTGCCGATTATCCTTATTGGTCTGTTTTCTATCCCGGAAGGGAATATTAGCCGGCTCCTGACATTCTCAGATGTGTCTTTTTCCGGAGTGTTTCAGGGGGTTTTAGTGACTTGGGTGCTTATGGCTCCGGTGGAATGGATGCTTTATATTGCTCCGGAAAATCCAAATGAAAAACCATTTAAAATATTTGCCTGGGCGCTTGGTATCGGTGGTGGCCTGGCTGCGCTGATCTATGCTTTATGTGTAACAGTGATAACAGTGGAGGGGATGGCCGGAGAACGGTGGCCAACGGTCATCTTAATGCAGATTGTACGGATTCCCGGCGGATTTTTATCAAGGCAGGACGGACTGATGCTGTCCTTTTGGATTTTTGCCATGTTTATCAGTCTGTCAGGGGCGTTAAGCCATACGGCAGAATTGTGGGGAGGCGGCAAAGTGAAGAACAATCAGTGGATGCTGCGAATCTGTGCACTGGCGGGCGGAGGTGCCGCCTGGCTTTTAGGAACCGACCGGAGATTTTTAAATATTTACTTTTGGTGGATGCTGGCATCCGGGGTGGCCCTTCTGTGGATTGTACCCTGGTTTGTGGGGGTGACTCGCAGAGGCAGTCTGTTACAGAAAAAGGGAAAAAAGATAGGCACTATGGTTCTTGCTCTCTGTTTGATCGGTGGACTGACCGGCTGTGAGAATTATGTAGAGCTTGAGAATCGGGCCTTTGTTATGGCACTTGGGGTGGACCCCGGGGAAGAAGAAAACTATCGGTTTACCTATACATTTCCCGATCTGGAGGCGCTGACGGGAAACGGCAGCAGCGCCAAATATCCGCCGATGACATTGGAGGCAGACAGCCTTCAGGATAGTGAGGATAAGTATGACAGTATGTCCGGAAAATCTCTGGATTATGGTCAGGTGAAGGTGATTGTTCTGGGAAATGAAATGGTTTCTGATTGGAAGAAATTGAAGAATCTGCTGGATGAGATACGGAATAAGCCGGAATTTGCCCGGACAATGCTGGTGTGTGAATGTCTGACGACAGGAGAAGAAATGTTGGCGCTGGATGAAGAAGTGGCCGGTTCTATAGGCATTTACATGGAAGAAATGTTTGAAAATAACGGAAAGCATCTGGGTATTTCATCGGTTACCTTAAATGATGTGATTATGAAAATGGAAACGACGGATATCGGCGGAATTCTTCCAAAAGTATATATATACGACAAAAAACCCCGGATTATGCGCTGAATCCGCCGTCACGGACGAGTATTTGGAAGGAAGAAAGCAGTTGAATAATTAGAGTGAATCAGGTACAATAGATAAAAAACTACAATACCATAAGTATGGATAGATAACCGAGGTGCAAAACATGAACAATAAATTAACTGTAGCTGTGGTGTTTGGCGGTCAGTCCTCTGAACATGATGTTTCCTGTATGTCGGGGCTGACGATCATGAAAGCCCTGGACAGGGAAAAGTATGATGTGGTTCTGATCGGAATTACAAAGGATGGTCGTTGGCTGCTTGCAGATTCCATGGAGGATGTGGAAAGCGGCGTTTGGAGAAACAGTAAGATCCAGGCTGTCTTATCGCCGGATGAACAGGATCATGGCCTGATCCTTTCAGAAGACGGACGAAGCTGGAAACAGAGAGTGGATGTGATCTTCCCGGTGCTTCACGGGATGTATGGCGAAGACGGAACGATTCAGGGTCTGTTTGAGCTGGCTAAGATCCCCTATGTGGGCTGCGGTGTCCTGGCATCCAGTGTTTCCATGGATAAATGGTATACGAAGATTGTCGTGGATGATCTGAATATTCGTCAGGCGAAGTACGTACCGATCAATCATATTGAAATGCGGAATATTGAAGAATGTGTGGCAAAGGTGGAAGCTGCTTTATCTTATCCGGTATTTGTGAAACCGTCAAAAGCCGGCTCTTCCGTAGGTGTAAACAAGGCTTCTGACAGAGAAGAATTGAAAGCAGCTTTAAAGGAGGCTGTTAAGCATGATATTCATATTCTCGTGGAGGAAACCATTGTGGGACGGGAGATTGAATGTGCGGTTCTCGGCGGTTATGCGCCGGAGGCTTCCGATGTAGGTGAAGTACTTTCAGCAGAAGATTTTTATACCTTTGACGCCAAATACAACAATCAGGAATCAAAAACGGATTTACATCCGGTATTTCCGGAAGGAAAGATGGAAGAAGTTCGTGCAGACGCTGTACAGATTTTTAAGGCATTGGACGGTTTTGGCTGCGCGCGTGTGGATTTCTTTATGGAAAAGGATACGAACGAAGTGGTTTTCAATGAGATTAATACCATGCCGGGATTTACTTCAATCAGTATGTATCCGATGCTCTGGAATGAAAAAGGGCTTGATAATGGCGCTCTTGTCGATAAGATGATTCAACTGGCATTTGAACGTTATGTGAGATAGGAGGTCCGAGCGATGCAGATAGATGCACCGATTGGTGTTTTTGATTCCGGTGTCGGCGGATTGACGGTGGTCCGTGAAATTATAAGACAGCTTCCTTCGGAAAATATTGTTTATTTTGGAGATACGGCCCGGGTACCCTATGGTACAAAGTCAAGAGACACGATTATAAATTATTCGGAACAGATTGTTCATTTTTTAAAAACAAAGCAAGTAAAGGCGATTGTGGTGGCTTGTAATACGGCAACTTCCTATGCCCTGGATGTATTGAAGGAAAAGCTGGATATACCGATTATTGGTGTGGTCCGGCCGGGGGCGGTGACCGCAGTAAATGCTACAAAGAATAAACGTATAGGAATCATAGCTACAGAGGGTACGGTCGGCAGTGGTATTTATCCGAAAGTTATTCATGAGTATGATCCGGAGATACAGGTTGTTCAGAAGGCCTGCCCGTTGTTTGTGTCTCTGGTGGAAGAGGGATGGACCGATGATCCGGTGACAGATGAGGTGGCGCGACGGTATTTGAAGTCTTTGCAGACTTCGGATGTGGATACACTTGTTCTTGGCTGTACCCACTATCCACTGCTCAGAAAAACGATTGGTCGTCTGGTGGGCGATGGTGTGACATTGGTGAATCCGGCTTATGAAACGGCATGCAGTCTGAGGGAATTATTGAAAGAAGAAGGCATATACCGGGAGACAGGGGAGCCGTCCTATCACTTTTTTGTCAGTGATGGAGCGGAACGGTTTACGAATTTTGCCAATTCCATCTTGCCTGTGGATCTGGTGCCAACACGACTTGTGCCGATTGAAAATTATTGATCAGGAGTGATGAAGGATGGGTATACATAATGACAGATAAAGTAATCGTATCAATTAAAGGTGTCCAACACGAATATGGTGAGGACGGCGTTACAGAGATGATTACCACCGGGAATTATTATTTTAGAAATGGGAAACATTATATTCTGTATGATGAGATGATACCGGAGACCGGAGAGCAGATGAGTAATACATTGAAAATGAGCCCGGAGCGGATCGATCTGATCAAGCATGGTTCTCATAGTGTGCATATGGTATTTGAGGCGAACACGAAAAATATGGTTGTATACCGAACGCCTTATGGAATGATGGAAGTCTGTTTTAATACGTTCAGTGTGGAGTTGGAGAAAACAGAGAAAAGTATTTATGCCCGGATCGAGTATGCACTGGAAATTAATGAGGGTTTTATTTCTGACTGCACGATTGAGATAAATGTTCGTGCGAAAGAACATTGATTTTTCGGTATTTAATTGATTTTTTCCGCATTTGAGAGTAAAATTTTAAGTAACCATTAACAAAAAAGAAGATTAAGGAGGGTTTAGACATGTTTGTATCTGCAGATGAAATGTTAAAAAAGGCCGTAGCTGGTCACTATGCTGTTGGCCAGTTTAATATTAACAATCTGGAATGGACAAAAGAAATTCTTCTGGCGGCAGAAGAAGCGAAATCTCCGGTTATCCTTGGTGTTTCCGAGGGTGCGGGAAAGTACATGACCGGATTTAAGACAGTTGCAGCAATGGCTGGGGCTATGATTGAAGAATTGGGGATTACAGTTCCTGTAGCAATCCATCTGGATCACGGAACCTATGAAGGATGCCTGAAATGTGTGGAAGCAGGATTTTCTTCCATCATGTTCGATGGCTCCAAATATCCGATTGAAGAAAACGTTGAGAAAACAAAAGAGCTTATAAAGATCTGCCGTGAAAAAGGAATGTCTCTGGAAGCAGAAGTTGGCTCCATCGGCGGTGAAGAAGACGGTGTGATCGGTGCTGGTGAATGTGCAGATCCGAAGGAATGTAAGATGATCGCTGATTTAGGTGTAGATATGCTTGCAGCGGGTATCGGTAACATCCATGGCAAATATCCGGCCAATTGGCAGGGATTGAGCTTTGAGACATTGGATGCGGTTCAGCAGCTTACAGGCGATATGCCGCTGGTACTTCATGGTGGTACAGGCATTCCGGATGATATGATTAAAAAAGCCATCTCCCTGGGTGTTGCTAAGATCAATGTAAATACGGAATGTCAGCTTGCTTTTGCAGACGCTACCCGCAAATATATCGAAGAAGGTAAAGATTTACAGGGCAAAGGTTATGACCCTCGTAAATTATTAAAACCAGGCGCTGATGCGATCCGCGCAAAGGTTCTTGAAAAGATGGAATTATTTGGTTCTGTTGGAAAAGCCTGATTGGGGAATAAAAAATTGAACGCGGCATTCGCTCCTGTATGGAGTGAATGCCGTTTTTGTGCCATTAAAAACATAGTTTTTAAATAAAAATGCGAAAAACAGTTGATTATTTTAATCTTTTATGCCATAATTGTAGTAAATATGTAATAGATTTGTAATAAATCAACAGGGAGGACATTATGAAAAAGTTCAGTGGCTTCAATAAGGGCCTTGTCTACGCATTGGTGACATCAATGGTCATTTCCTGCGCAGCGGGAATTGGTCCGCTGAGAGCGAATGCGGCTACGACAGGAACTGTCAACGCAGATGCATTGAATGTCCGTTCTGGTGCAGGCACAGGATATTCCCGTGTGGGAACGGTGACTCAGGGACAGACACTCGGCATTGTGGAGACGGTACAGGGCTCAGATGGTTATACATGGTATAAGGTGTCCGGAGCGGTTTCGGGATATGTTAGGGGTGACTTTATTTCGAATATTGTTTCAGATACGCCGACGCGTCCAAGCAGTTCGGCCGGAACGATCACAGCCGATTGGCTGAATGTTCGTACCGGTGCGGGAACAAATTTTTCCCGTATGGGCAGTGTGGCTCAGGGAACGCGTCTGACAGTGATTTCTGTCCATGGTGAATGGTATAAAGTGACATGCCAGATGGACGGAACGATTCAGACCGGATATGTACATAGCCAGTACGTTCAGATGGACGGCGATTCCGGCAATAATAACAATAATAATAATAACAATAATAATAACAGCGGTGCCGAGCCGGTAGTAGCAGCAGGTGTTGTCAACGTGGATGCATTGAATGTTCGTTCCGGCGCCAGCACGAATGATTCGGTTTTAGGAATTATCCGTCAGAATGAGTCGGTAGAGATTCTCGGTCAGGAAGGTTCCTGGTATAAGATACGGTGTTCTGTTAATGGCAGTACCCAGACCGGTTATGTTTATGCCGAATATATTTCAAAGACATCGGATAACAACAATAATAATAATAACAACAACAATACGACAACGCCGATCGGTAAGGGCGTCGTGAATGCGGATGCATTGAATGTCCGTACCGGAGCTGGCACAAATAACAGCTCTATTGGTCTGATTCGCAAAAATGAACAGGTGGAGATCCTTTCACAGGTAGGTTCTTGGTATCAGGTAAAATGTACGGTCAATGGCAGTGAGACAACCGGTTATGTTGCAGCCGAATATATTACCAGAACAGATGAAAATAATTCCGGTAATACGAATCCTACACCAACGCCGCCAACTTATGAAAAGAAAAATGGCGTTGTGAATGCGGATGCACTGAATGTCCGTACCGGGGCCGGTACAAATCATTCAGCGATCGGCCTGATCTATCAGAATGCTTCTGTTACTGTGATCGGTGAGGAAAACGGATGGTATAAGATTTCCTGCGTAGTGAACGGGACAACCCGTGAAGGTTATGTTTCCGCCGAATTCATCACGATTGTTGATAATAATAACAATAACAATAACAACAATAATAACAATACTTCCCCGGTCGGACAAATAGGCATCACAACGGCGGATGGTCTGAATTTCCGTACTGGGCCGGGAACAAATTACGGTACACAGGGCCTTGTATATCTCGGCACACAGGTAAATATTTTAGGCATTGAGGGTGACTGGTATGAAGTTTCCTGTGTGGTAAACGGTGTATTGAAAAAAGGTTACATGAGCAGAGAGTATGTAAGGATCGTGGGAAGCAATGATGATCCGTATGAAGGAACGACAGATGCTCAGTTTGAAGAACAGATAGCGGCTTTCCCTGAAAGTTATAAGAATGCGCTCAGACGATTACACGATCAGCATCCAGAGTGGAAATTTGTGGCAAACAATGTAGGGGTTGATTTCGGCTATGCGGTCGATCAGGAGAACAGCGGTAATCGTTCGATGGTATATGTATCCTCTACAACACCGTTCTCATGGTTATCCACAGCACCGGGAGATTATGACTGGGCGACAGACACCTATGTAAACAAGGATGGAGCTTCGTGGAAAGGCGCTTCCAGAGAATTGATCGCTTATTATATGGACCCTAGAAATTTCCTGGATGAGCAGCAGATTTTCATGTTTGAAACCCAATCCTATGAATCTTCTCAGAATCGGAATGTTACAGCCGGTATTTTAAATGGAACGTTCATGGCAGATGGTAATGGATATAATTATAATGGCAGATATTATTCTTATGTAGATACCTTTATGGAAGCCGGTGAGATTTCAGGAGCAAGCCCATATTTCCTGGCATCCAGATGCCGTCAGGAAGTTGGCGGAGGAAGTCCGGCGGCGGATGGAAGTTATGGATATTATAACTTCTTTAACATCGGTGCATATGCAAGCGGCAGCGGTAACGCAGTATCTAACGGTATTGCCTACGCGTCCCAGACCGGTACATGGCGCCGGCCGTGGACAAGTCCTTGGTTGTCGATTGTTGGTGGTGCCGAATTCCTGGCAGGTTCCTATATCAATGTGGGACAGAATACGGATTACTTCCAGAAGTTTAATGTTGTAAATTCGCCGTATTTCGATCATCAATATATGGGAAATATTCAGGCTCCAAGTACAGAAAGCTCCGGCCGTTACGAGACATATAAAGATCTGGGAATTTTGAACAGCGCTATAACCTTTATTATTCCTGTATACAATAATATGCCTGAAAGTGCGGCGTCTATTCCAGCTGTTACAGGAAATCCGAACAGTTACATTAAGAGTCTGACACTGAATAACGGCAGCATTGGCTTTAACCAGACATTTACTTATAATAAGCTGAATTATAATGCGGTTACAAGAGAGGCTTCAGTCAATATATCCGCAACACCAGTCAGCAGCTACGGAACGATCGTATCCGGTGCAGGATATCATGAATTGAACCCGGGCAACAATGTGATTGAGGTCGTATGTCAGGCAGGAAACGGCACCCAGACAACCTATACACTGAATATCTATCGTCAGTAGAAAAGGAGAAAGACCATGAATAAAAAAATAATTTCTATCATATGTGCAACGGTTTTAACCCTCTGTGCAGTGGTCGGCGGTGTGGTTTTTACCGGAATGCAGACAAATGCATCAGGAACTCAGATGACCGTATCCGTGGAATCTCCGACAGTGGAGAAAGACGATGAAGTGAAAGTGCTTGTGACAGCCTCCAGCGGCGAGTCGATGAGCTATATCAAAGCAGATTTATCCTATGATCCTGAAAAGCTTGAGTTGGTGGGAACATCCACCGACCTGGCTACAGGAGCCAATGGAGAGATACAGATCATTGAAACATTAGCTTATGGCGAGACAGAGCGAACCTATGAGCTGACGTTCAAAGCACTGGAGGTCGGTGCAACAGATATTCGTCTTTATGATGCTTACATTGAGCAGTATGAATCTCTGGAAATGCTCAGTCTGGAAGGTGATTCCACATCCCTTGAAGTGGTCGTAAATACAGCAATTTCCGAGGATGCCCGTATTAAAGAGTTGATGATCGCCGGTGTACAGAAGCTGGAGGAAAAGTTCAGCCCGGATGTGTATGAATATAATGTGGAAGTTGGGGTAGACATGGAAATGCTTATCTATTCCGCGGTACCGATGGAAGAAGACAGTGTGGTTACGGCACCGGAAGACCTGATGTTGGCGATCGGTGAGAATCACTTTGAGATTCTTGTCACAGCTCCGGCAGGCAATACTCAGACTTATGTCATTAATGTGACCCGTCTGGATCATGAACTGGAATCTGAGACGGAAACGGAATCCGAGACGGAAACCGAGACCGAATCGGCTCTGGAAACTGGGGTGGAGAGCGAGACTGAAACCGAGACTGAGACCGAACCTGAAACGGAAAGTGAAACATTGGGTGAAGAGCTTCTTGGAGAGCCTCAGCCATACAGCTATGAATAGACAGAGAGTCAACCTGAAGAATAAAATTTAAGATCAGGACCCCTGTAAGCATTTGCTTACAGGGGTTTTTGTGATATAGTGAATTGTGAATATTCAGTGGAAAGGGAAGGTTATTTTATGTTAGATCAAAATACATTTACGGAAACAATTCGAGAAGTGTCCGAGATCATTCGGACCGCCGCGGAACCTTTATCCAGAGAAGAGATTCTCAGCTATTTTCATAAAATGGATTTAAATGAAAAGCAGCAGGAAATGGTATTGGAATACCTGATGAAGCCGGAGAACGGAGCAGTTTCTCATGCGGAAGTGGAAAGTAAAAAAGCAGAGACAATGGAAAAAAGTACGAATTTTGAGGCGTCCGGATTAAAAGCGGATGAAGCGTTTACGGATTCACGGATTCTGCGGATGTATATGGAAGATCTGGAAGGACTTTCGGTCTGCACACAGGAAGAGCTTCAGCGATTATATGAGGCGCTTTTGGACGGAGATGAGACGGCCATCGGAAAGATATCCGAGAGCTGGATGGAACGAATTCTGGAACAGGCCAGAAAATTGTCAGTGGCTTCCGAGGATTTCTCTGATGTCGTTCAGGAAGGCAACATGGCATTTTTTTTGAAACTTTCCGAATTATGCGGAAGCGGGGCAAAGGCAGACAGAGGTCTTTCTGCTGTATATGTGGAAAAAGAACTTATTCAGGCAGTGGAAGCTGCTATGAAATCGTATATTCAGGAGCTTACCGGCGCCAGTGATGTGGAGAATGCCGTTGTCGGGAAAGTGACGCTGGTGGGTGAGGCCAGGAAATATCTGATGGAGCAAAACGGCCAGGAGCCGTCCCTTCAGGAATTGGCTCAATATACAAGAATGTCGGAAAGGGAACTTAAGGATATGATGGATCTGATTCGAAAAGCAGAAGAACGGGCAAAAGCCCGGTAGGTGGGCCTGCGCTCCGCATAAGTGACATATCCGGTGAATATATTAATATGAAAAGTTTAAAGGAGCAGGAAGAATGAAAGAATTTCGTGTGCTCGTGGCGGCGCTGTGTATGCTTTTGTTATCTTTAACTGTGTCTGGCGTCAGAAATGTATCGGCGACTCCGGAGAGTTCAACTTATGATATTTATGAAGAAAGCGAACGGTTGGTGGCATTGACCTTTGATGACGGTCCAAAAGAAGGAAAGACAGATGCACTTTTGGATATGTTGAAAGAAAAAGGGGTTCATGCCACTTTTTTTATGATTGGGGCCCAGGTGGAGGAAAATCAGGAACTTGTCCGCCGTATGTACGAAGAGGGCCATCAAATCGGCATACATACTTACAGTCATGTGGATCTGGGCTGCTTGTCTGAGGCGGAGCAGAAGAAGGAAATCGAGAAATCAGAGGCGGCAATTGAAGCTGTCACAGGACAGAGTGGGTTTATGCTGAGACCGCCTTTTGGAAGAATAAATAAGAATCTGGAGGACTGGCTGGATCGTCCGATGATTTTATGGTCGGTGGACACGACGGACTGGACAGGAATAAGCGCTGAGAAAATAATTCGCGAAACGGCAGAAACCGTGAAAGACGGGGACATTATTCTGATGCATGATATATCAGAACATGGTCTGGAGGGAGCCGCCGGAATTATTGACGAATTACAGCGAATGGGTTATACTTTTTTAACAGTAGAGCAGTTGTTTGCGCGCCGAGATATCGAGCTGGAAAATGGTGTGGCTTACCGGCGGGCACGGTAGATAAATATACGGGATAATGAGATAAGGAGGGACTATGTTAAAAATAGGTTCCCATGTGGGAATGAGTGGAAAAGAAATGTTTTTAGGCTCGGCAAAGGAAGCCGTGTCCTATGGTGCCAATACCTTTATGGTGTATACGGGTGCACCCCAGAATACAAAGCGTAAGGATATCCGTGAACTGCGCATTGACGAAGGCTGGAATTATATGAGGGAACATGGAATTGATGAAATCGTTATTCATGCCCCCTATATTATTAATATGGCGAATACGATAAAGCCGGAGACCTTCGAATTGGCTGTGGATTTTATGAATCTGGAATTGAACCGGGCCGAGGCCATGGGCAGTCGGATTCTTATTGTTCATCCGGGAGCTCATGTGGGCGCAGGGGCCGAGGCGGGGATTGCCAAAATTGCAGAAGCGCTGAATGAGGTGCTGGATCGGGATGCCAGGGTTTATGTGGCATTGGAGACGATGGCGGGAAAGGGCAGTGAGATCGGCAGAAGTTTCGAGGAACTGGCCCAGATCTATGACAAGGTGACGTTTAACGACAAACTGCGTGTGTGTTTCGATACCTGCCATACAAGCGATGCTGGCTATGATATTATCAACGATTTTGACGGCGTCATGGAAAAATTTGACCGGATACTTGGCAAAGAGCAGATTGCCGTATTTCATATAAATGACAGTAAGAATGTACCTGGAGCGGGCAAGGACCGTCATGAGAATATTGGTTTCGGACATATTGGCTTCGAAGCCCTGAACCGGATCGTTCATCACAAGGATTTTGAAAATATACCGAAAATTCTGGAGACGCCCTATGTGGCTGATGCCAGTCAGCCGAAAAAATCCTGGGCGCCTTACCGGATGGAAATAGAAATGCTCCGTCAGGGAGTATTTGACCCTACATTAAAAGAAAAACTTGCAGAAAGCGGAGGAATGAAGTCATGAGAGACGAAACAAAATGTTTGCATTCAGGCTATACGCCAAAAAACGGGGAACCCAGGGTAATGCCGATCGTACAGAGCACGACCTATGTATTTGATTCGACGGAGCACATCGGACAGCTCTTTGATATGCCGACGGAATATATGTATTCCCGCTTTGCCAATCCGACAGTGGATGCAGTAGAGAAAAAGATTGCGGATCTGGAGGGCGGCGTTGGCGCTATGTGTACTTCCTCCGGACAGGCGGCCTCCCTGTTTTCAATTCTGAATCTTTGTAATGCGGGAGACAGCTTTATCAGTACGTCCACAATTTACGGCGGTACGGTCAATCTCTTTGCAGTCACCTTAAAGAAGCTTGGAATTGAATGTATTTTTGTGGATGCAGAAGCGGATGAAGAAACCATCCAGAAAGCTTTTAAGCCAAATACTCGCTGTGTATTCGGTGAAACTCTGGCAAATCCGGCATTGGCTGTTCTCGATATCGAAAAATTTGCAAAGATAGCTCATAAGAATGATGTGCCGCTTATTATTGACAATACATTTGCCACACCGATTCTCTGTAAACCGATTGAATTTGGCGCGGATATCGTTGTACATTCCACATCAAAATATATGGACGGACATGCGCTTCAGATTGGTGGTGTCATTGTCGACAGTGGTAAATTTAATTGGGCAAATGGCAAATTCCCTGAATTTACAGAGCCGGATGAATCCTATCATGGCGTAATTTACACAAAGGACTTTGGAGAGATGGCCTATATTATTAAAGCGCGGATGCAGCTTATGCGGGATTTTGGTGCTTATCCGGCAGCCCATTCGGCTTTTCTGCTGAATCTCGGTTTGGAAACACTGCCGATCCGTATGGAGCGTTACTGTGAGAATGCACTGAAAGTGGCCAGGTTTTTACAGGCTTCAGATAAAATCGAATCTGTCAGCTATGCGGCCCTTCCGGGGGATAAATATCATGAGCTGGCGAAGAAATATCTTCCGAAGGGAACCTGCGGTGTTATTTCCATTACGATCAAAGGCGGAAAAGCAGCGGCTGTCCGGTTTATGGATGGCTTAAAATTGGCTTCCAATGAAGTTCATGTAGCCGATATCCGTACTTGTGTACTCCATCCGGCCAGTGCGACCCATCGCCAGTTGACCGATGAGCAGCTGATCGCCGCTGGTGTGAATCCGGGTCTGATCCGCCTGTCGGTCGGCCTTGAAAATGTGGAGGATATCATCGCAGATTTGGAACAGAGCCTGAAGAATGTATAAATTTGTAAATAATAGATGAAAATTTCTTGTATGTCATTTTTCTTTATGCTATTCTAATAAATGGCTTTTAAGCCAACTCAGGAGAGACTCAGATTTTTGTGAGCGCCGAAGGTGTACGCAGCAGTCCGCTGCAATTCTCTCAGGCAAAAGGATGGAGGAAGAAAAATGTTACAACAAATCAACGAACTGATCAAGTGGATCGATGATGCCGTTTGGGGGTTGCCGTTAATCATTATGATTTTGACGACGGGGATTTACCTTACTGTTCGGCTGGGCTTACTTCAAATCCGACATTTGGGGAAAGCATTGAAGTTTATGGTGCAGAATGAGGAAGGTGGCGCGGGAGAGGTCAGCAGTTTCGGCGCCTTGTGTACGGCCCTCTCGGCAACTATCGGTACAGGAAATATTGTCGGTGTGGCTACGGCGATTGCTGCCGGCGGACCGGGAGCTTTATTCTGGATGGTAGTTGCAGCCTTGTTTGGTATGGCGACCAAGTATGCCGAAGGTCTTTTGGCTATTAAGTACCGGACGATTGATGCGGAAGGACATGTTCTCGGCGGACCGTTCTATTATATTGAAAACGGTATGGGTAAAAATTTCCGGTGGCTCGGAAAGATATTTGCTTTCTTTGGTGCCTGCGTCGGTCTTATGGGAATCGGTACTTTTACTCAGGTTAATGGTATCGCCTCAGCCACGAAGAACTTTTTTGACCCGGACATGCAGTCGACAGTGTCGCTTTTTGGTAATACATATTCGTGGGTGACTGTGATTACCTGCCTGGTACTTACAGTGGTCGTTGGAATGGTTGTCCTGGGTGGAATTAAACGTATTGCAA
This sequence comes from Frisingicoccus caecimuris, assembly GCF_004340975.1. Lineage (GTDB taxonomy): Bacteria > Bacillota > Clostridia > Lachnospirales > Lachnospiraceae > Frisingicoccus > Frisingicoccus caecimuris. The sequence goes on along the minus strand of NZ_SLXA01000002.1, from coordinate 327,320 downwards.
AAGTTTCGGAAATCATAGTTCCCTTCATGGCAGTTCTCTACGTGGTCTTTGCGTTGATCATTCTGATAACAAATGTGACAAAAATTCCGATGGCCATTGCGTTGATCGTAAAAACGGCTTTTACAGGCAGTGCGCTGGTCGGTGGGGCTGTAGGCACGATGGTCATTGCCATGCAGAAAGGTATTGCCAGAGGTATATTCTCAAATGAATCCGGCCTTGGTAGTGCGCCGATCGCTGCGGCTGCGGCTCAGACAAAAGAGCCGGTTCGTCAGGGGCTTGTATCTATGACGGGAACTTTCATTGATACGGTGCTTATCTGCAGCATGACAGGAATCTCGATTGTTTTGACCGGTGCCTGGCAGATTGAGGGGCTGGAGGGTGTTGAGATCACCAGTGCGGCTTTCCGAATGGGACTTCCGTTTCCGGCGGTGGTTTCGTCCTTCGTATTAATGCTGTGTCTGACATTTTTTGCGTTTACAACGATTCTCGGATGGAATTATTACGGGGAACGCTGTGTGGAATATTTGTTTAACAGGAATAAAAATGTTGTTACGACCTATCGCTGGCTGTACATTTTAGCCGTATTTATCGGACCATATATGACAGTGGAAGCGGTATGGAATATTGCAGATATATTTAATGCACTGATGGCCCTTCCAAACCTGATTGCTTTGATCGCTTTGAGCGGCGTGGTAGCCAGGGAGACAAGGGCGTACTTTAATAAAGAGGCGAAATAATGACATTACAGCAATTACGTCAGGTGATTACGATTGCGGATAGCGGGTCCATGAATGAAGCGGCCAAAAAATTGTTCATATCCCAGCCGGGTCTGTCGGCGACAGTGAAGGAGCTGGAACAGGAGATTGGCTTTAATCTTTTTGTCCGCTCTAACCGTGGCATTATTATTACGCCTGAGGGCGAGGAGTTTTTAGGCTATGCCCGTCAGGTCGATGAGCAGTATCGGTTGCTGGAGAATCGATATGTTGAAAAAAAATCAAAAAAGAAATTCAGTGTCTCTATGCAGCACTATTCCTTTGCGGTCAAAGCTTTTGTGGAGATGGTAAAGCAGACCGGCATGGATGAATATGAGTTTGCGGTCCATGAGACCCGGACCTGGGAAGTGATTGAAAATGTCAAGTTTTTTAAAAGCGAAATGGGTGTGCTTTATCTGAATGATTATAATGAACAGGTCATGCGGAAGATTTTTAAAGAGAATGGCCTGGAATTTACGGAGCTTTTTCAGTGCGAGACCTATGTCTATCTGTGGGGCGGACATCCGCTGGCGGACCAGCCTCAGATTTCCATGGAGGAGCTTCAGGACTATCCGTGTCTGGCCTTTGATCAGGGAAAAAACGGTGCGTTTTATTTCGCTGAAGAGATGAAGAGTACTTATGATTATAAGCAGATCATCCATGCGAATGATCGGGCTACGCTTTTGAATCTGATGATCGGTCTGAATGCTTACACCCTTTGTTCCGGCATTATTTGTGAAGAACTGAATGGTTCAGACTATAAGGCAGTGCCTTTGGTGGAAACAGAGAAAATGCGGATTGGATATATTAAGCGGAAAGATTCAAATATCAGTCCCATCGGCCAGATTTATATCCGGGAACTGGAGGCTTATCGGAAACGATTGTTATAGCAGGATACAGTCAGACAATTCGATTGTTTGGCTGTATTTTTTTTCAATATTGTGGGATCCGGATAGTTTCTGCTTGTGTTTGATGCGGCAGTGAAATATAATAATAGATAACAGGGGGTGGAAGATATGAATATTCTAGATTGGAAAGATATTTATGATTCGAAGGTCGTATCCGCAAAAGAGGCTATTGGTTATATTAAAAGCGGCGACCGGGTGGTGACCGGACATGCGGCAGGTGAGCCTACATATTTAATTGATACATTAGTAGATAACTATGAGATGTATGAAAATGTTGAAATCTGTCATCTTGTTTCTTTGGGTGAAGGTAAGTATACACGGCCTGAGATGAAGGGCCATTTTATTTTTAACGGCTTCTTCCTTGGAGCAGGAACCCGGGAAGCGGTAGCCCAGGGCTATGCCAATTACAGTCCGGGATTTTTTCATGAAATTCCAAAGCTTTTCCGCACGGAACTTCCGGTGGACGTAGCTCTTGTCATGGTAAGCCTTCCGGATAAACATGGATTCTGTTCTTTCGGAACATCCAGCGACTATACGAAACCGGTGGCCGACAGTGCAAAAATTGTTATTGCACAGGTTAATGAGTTTATGCCGAGAACCTTTGGCGGAAATCTGATTCATGTCCGTGATATTGATTTTATTGTGGAACATTCCGAACCGATTCTGGAACAGCAGCCCGCGAAGGTAAGTATTTTAGAACAGAAAATCGGAAAATATTGTTCTACACTGATTAAAGATGGGGATTGTCTCCAGCTTGGTATTGGTTCGATTCCTGAATCTGTTCTTCCATTTTTGTGGGATAGAAAGGATTTGGGACTCCATACAGAGATGGCTTCCGATGGTATTGTGGATTTGATGCTGGCAGGTATTATTAATAATAAGCGAAAAAAAGTGGAGCCGGGACGGAGTGTGATTACGTTTGTCATGGGTACACGGCGTCTGTATGATTTTATTGATGATAACCCGGAAATTTCCATGAATCCGGTCGATTATGTGAACGATCCGGTGACCATTGCAAAGAATGACAATGTGGTCTCCATCAATAGTTGTATTCAGGTCGATCTGATGGGACAGGTAGCCAGTGAAAGTATAGGGTTAAGACAGTTCAGCGGTGTCGGCGGCCAGGTAGACTTTGTGCGCGGTGCGGCTATGAGCAATGGCGGCCGGAGTATTATCGCCATGCTCTCAACGGCCAAAGGCGGAACGATCAGCCGAATCGTACCGTTTTTAGATCAGGGAGCGGCGGTGACGACCTCCCGGAATGACGTCCATTATGTCATTACCGAGTATGGAATCGCCCTTCTTAAAGGAAAGACTTTGAAGGAAAGAGCAAGGGCATTGATTAAGATCGCCCATCCGAAATTCCGGCAAGAGTTGAGAGAAGAGTATGAACGGCGTTTCCTTGAACCTTACGAATATGCGCCGGCAGTGCGCCGAAGCGTAAAGGAGACAGCGGAGGAATAGCTCCGGCCGGTTGTATTCTGCCGACTGCTGCGGTTGTTGGTAACTTCGTATCAAATATAAAAAATTCTTCTCCTGAGGAACCTGGTGAACGGTTCTCATGGAGAAGAATTTTTTGTTTATGCACAGGGAACAGAATTCTATTCCAATTCAAAGGCGCCCGTATAGAGCTGGTAGTATTTGCCTTTCTGAGCGATCAGGTCATCGTGCGGTCCGCGCTCGATAATATTACCCTGTTCCAGAACCATGATAACGTCCGAGTTCTGGACCGTGGAGAGCCGGTGAGCGATGACAAATACGGTCCGGCCAAGCATGAGCCGGTCCATACCCTTCTGGACAATGGCCTCGGTCCGGGTATCGATGGAGGAGGTGGCCTCATCCAGGATCATGACCGGTGGGTCGGCCACGGCCGCCCGGGCAATGGAGATCAACTGGCGCTGGCCCTGGGACAGACCAGAACCATCACCGGAAAGGACGGTGTCATATCCTTGTGGAAGACGTCGTATAAAGCTGTCCGCATTGGCCAGCTTGGCGGCGGCGATACATTCTTCGTCAGTAGCATTAAGGTTGCCATAACGAATGTTTTCCATGACGGTTCCGGTAAAGAGGTTGACGTCCTGCAAAACGATACCGAGGGAACGGCGGAGATCAGCTTTTTTGATCTTATTGATATTGATGCCGTCGTAACGGATCTTGCCGTCAGCAATATCATAAAAACGATTGATCAGGTTAGTAATCGTTGTTTTACCGGCGCCCGTAGCTCCGACAAAAGCTACTTTCTGTCCGGGTTCGGCGTAAAGGGTGATATTGTGGAGAACAATTTTTTCCTCCGTATATCCGAAGTCCACATCATAAAAGCGAACTTCGCCTTTCAATTCTTCGTAACGGAAGCTGCCGTCACCATTTGGCACTTTCCATGCCCAAAGTTCGGTACGGCGATCCACCTCTTCCAATTCCCCATTTTTATACCGGACATTGACAAGTGTCACTTCACCATCATCTTCTTCGGAAACTTCGTCCATTAATTTAAAAATACGGTCTGCGCCGGCCAGAGCCATAATGACGGCATTTAACTGCTGAGAGATCTGACTGATCGGTCCGTTAAAGGATTTGGTCAGCTGAAGGAAAGAAGCGATGGCACCCAATGTCAGACCACTGACGCCATTCAGAGCCAGAGCACCGCCGATGATGGCGACGAGAACATACTGGAGGTGTCCAAGGTTGTTCATGATTGGCATGAGGATGTTGGCAAACATATTGGCCGCTGTCGAATCTTTGCAGAGTCCGGCATTTTTTTCATCAAAGACCTTTTCGGCGGCTTCTTCATGACAGAAAACCTTGATGACTTTCTGACCATTGATCATTTCTTCGATATAACCGTTGACATCGCCGATCGATGCCTGCTGATGGATGAAATAGGTACTGCTTCGGCCAGCCACAAATTTCGTAATATTTAAAATAAAAGTAATGCAGATAACAATGACCAGAGTCAGCCATACATTGACGGACAGCATGGCGCAGAAAACAGAAATAACCGTGATCAGGGATGAAAACATCTGAGGAATACTCTGAGAGATCATCTGACGCAGTGTGTCCGTATCGTTGGTATAGTGGCTCATGATATCGCCGTGGGTGTGGGTATCGAAATATCGGATGGGCAGTGTCTGCATATGGGAAAACATGGTGTCACGGATTTCTTTTAAAACGCCCTGAGCAATCGATACCATGATTCGGTTATAGAGGAACGTGCATATAATTCCCACGGCATAAATGCAGGCCATGGTGATGATGGATTTTAAAAGGGCATCAAATACCGGATTTGCCTCCAGAAGCAATGGTGTGATATAGCTGTCGATCAGGGTCTGCAGATATAAGGATGAGGCAACGCTGGTCAGAGCGCTCACCAATATACATACGAGAACGAAGAAAAAACGCAGCTTATAATGAAAAATGTAGGAGAGCAGACGCTTTATTGTGTTTGAAGATACTTTTGGTCGTTTATTCATGGTCGTTTCCTCCTTTCACTTGTGATGCGTAAACTTCCTGATAAATCGGGTTGGATGCCAGCAGCTCTTCGTGATTTCCGATGGCATTGATCTCTCCGTCATCCATGATAATGATTTTGTCTGCGTGTTCCACAGAAGAAATCCGTTGTGCAATGATAATTTTTGTTGTCTCCGGGATTTCGGTCAGGAAGGCACGCTGAATTAATGCATCGGTCTTGGTGTCCACTGCACTGGTGGAGTCATCCATAATAAGTATTTTCGGCTTTTTAAGCAGAGCCCGGGCGATACAGAGACGCTGTTTCTGGCCGCCGGAAACGTTGCTTCCGCCCTGCTCAATATATGTGTCATAGCCGTCCGGAAAGGTTCGGATGAAGTCATCGGCCTGGGCCAGCTGGCAGGCATGAATCAATTCCTCGTCTGTGGCCTCGGCATTTCCCCACCGAAGATTTTCTCTGATCGTTCCTGAAAAGAGAACATTTTTCTGGAGGACCATGGCGACGTTGTCACGGAGAACTTCCAGATCGTAATCCCGAACATCTGTGCCGCCTACCCGGACATTTCCAATGGTGGCGTCATAGAGACGTGGAATAAGCTGAACCAGGCTTGATTTACCGGAACCTGTGCCGCCGATGATTCCCACTGTTTCACCGGAAGCAATGTGCAGATGGATATTTTTCAGACAGAGTTTATCCGGATTTTTAGAATAACTAAAGCTTACATTCTCAAAATCGATCGAACCGTCGGAAATGGCCATTACCGGTTGTTCCGGGGAAGTAATATCCGATGTTTCATCCAGAATCTCCACAATACGTTCGGCGGAAGCCTTGGACATGGTGATCATGACAAATACCATAGAGAGCATCATCAGACTCATGAGAATCTGCATCAGGTATACGAACAGGCTCATCAGTTCGCCGGTACTTAAGCCTACAGCAGCGTCGTTGCCGGAGGCCACGATCATTCGGGCGCCGAACCAGGAGATAAAGAGCATACTGCCGTAAACACAAATCTGCATGAGCGGCATATTGAAGGCAAGATTTTTCTCAGCGTGACTGAAATCATTATAAATATCCTGAGAAATATCTTTGAATTTTTTTATTTCGTGATCTTCACGGACGAAGGATTTGACAACCCGGATACCGTGCAGATTTTCCTGAACCACATTGTTTAGTTTGTCGTAAGTTTTAAATACCCGTTCAAAGATCGGATGGGTCCGGGTCATGATGAAATAAAGTCCGATGCCAAGAATCGGGATACAGGCCAGAAAGACAAATGCAAGGGGTCCGGCGACTTTAAAGGCCATGACCATGGCGGCGATCATCATGATTGGTGAACGGACGGCCGTTCGTATGATCATCTGGTATGCATTCTGTACGTTGGTGACATCGGTTGTCAGACGGGTGACAATACTGGCTGTGGAGAACTTATCAATATTGGCAAATGAAAAGTTCTGCACATTATAGTACATATCCCTGCGCAGGTTTTTGGCAAATCCGGATGAGGCAATGGCAGCACTGCGGCCGGAAAAAAAACCGAGGGATAAAGAGACGAGGGCGCATACAACGAGTATGGCGCCGGTCCGGAGAATATAATTCATATTACCGGCATCAATACCGGAATCAATTAATTTGGACATCAGAAATGGAATGATGACCTCAAAAATAACTTCACCGGTAACAAAGATCGGTGCCAGGAAAGAATCTTTCTTATATTCCCGGATGCTTTTCATTAAGTGTTTAATCATAAGATACCTCCTGTTTTTAGTGAATTATTGAATATTTTTTTTGAATTTTTCCATGACTTGAAAGAACATTTGCAGTTCTTCTTCGGTAACTCCCTGACGGAGCAGACGTTCCGTTTCCTGCTGATCTCTTTCAATGGCGGCCTGGAGTTTTTTTCCATTGGGTGTCAGTACCAGCTTTTTAAGTCGTGCGTCGTTGGGAACCGTTTCGCGGCGAATCAGCCCCTTTGTTTCCATCAGGCGGATGACTTTTGAAACCGTTGAACGGCGGATGCAGAAATCATTTTCAATATCTTTTTGATAAATGTCCCGGTCCGAGTGGTAAGCCAGATAATTTAAGATCCAGCCATTATTCCGGGTGACATTATCATCCATATGAGAAAAAGCATCGGAATGTTCCATGCGGCGTTTCATCAGGTTGGATAAACTGTGAAGCTGAAACCCGATATCTGTTGTGTGGGGCATAAAATTCCTCCTTAAAAAAAATGTTAGACACCAAACAGTTCGATGTCTAACATATTATACAGAAAACCTGTTTACTTGTCAACAGGTTATTTTTTGTCTTTAAATTTTAATGCTTTGATAATTTCTGCAGCAGAGAGGCCCGTCACATCAATGGTATGTTCCGGTTCATTGATATGTTCAAGATAATGCGCATCCGAATTACTGATAATCCGGCACCGGCTTAAATAGAGCTGGGTGTCCAGAAGCCCGGACAGTTTATTCAAATCCCTTACTTCCGCACAGGTAAATTGGCTGTCTGGTGGAATAAATCCAAGGTTGGCGATCAGACTGTTGGTTGTTTTATCGATATGGGCCGGAATCATAATGCCATTTCGTTCTTCTGTCAGCGCAAAGACTTCATCAAAACGGATGGAGGTGTTACAGAGCAGAAGATTAGGTTCTTTTCCGATAATATCATCGATATCATTATACAGGAGCTGCTCACCGAATATTTTTTCTTTGTTTGGAATTTTCAGCATTTTGTCATAAACGTAACCGTCAAAATCCATGGCTGTATATAAATCAGGAAAAAGGCAGACAACATGGACTTCTTCTTCCGTACACAACTCCATACCGGGCAGAGCGATCACGCCGTATTCTTCGGCCATTTTCATGGTCGGAGCGCAGTTACGGCAGGAGTTGTGATCGGTGACAGCAATCACATCCAGTCCTTTGACAGCGGCCATACCGGCAATATTGGCAGGAGTCATGTCATTATCTCCGCAGGGAGACAGGCAGGAATGGATGTGCAGGTCATAGGTAAGCCGCATCATGGGTTCAGTTGCTGATAAATACTCAGCGCTGCATTAAAAACAGGGAGTCCGGTGGTAAACAGGGTGATTCCCTGCATTTTCGCTTTGGCGAGGGTGACTTCATCCACGGAAGTATCTTCGGCCAGAATGATACAGGCGGTATCGGTCAGTGAAGCGACGGCCAGAGTATTGATATTTGACATAACCGTGACCCAGGCACAGCCGGCCGGTGCCTTACCCATGGCAATACTTAACAGATCACAGCAGAATGGCCCGGTGATGTCCCTGTTCAGGTCATCACCGGCATTTATTAATTGAAACAGATTTGTATTGATTAAATCCTGTACGGTCATTGTCATTCATCCTTATCTTCTTTATTAAGGTTCAGCGCGGCATCCAGAAGAGATATATCGGAAAGCAGTGTCTTCAGATACTGTTTAAATATGTAACGATAGTCGTTTCCTTTCATTTCATAGGCAGAAGCGCTGTTGACCAGAGAATTCATACTGCGGGTCAGAGAGTGAATCTGGTCTTTCAATATATGAATACAATAGGTTTCGTTGGCTTTTCCACGGACAATATCTTCGGCCAGAGCTTTGCAAGTCGGAGCGCCACAGGCGCCGCAGTCCAGTCCCGGGAATTTCTGGCAGAGCCGCTCAACCCGGTTCATCATCATGATGCTTTCTTTCATGGAATCTCCGAGACGGAATACTGGCAGATATTCAACTTCTTCGGTCCAGTAAATCTCTTCTTCGGTTAAGTCGGCAGGTGCGTGGGTGACCACTTCCGGCAGATGGCGATTCAGTTTTTTGAGTTTTGCCTGGGCAACGTATGGATTTTCTACAGTGAGTACACCACCGACGCAGCCGCCGTCGCAGGAGTTTAATTCAATAAAAGATAAGTTGGAAAATTTTTCATCCTCCAGATCCTCCAGAACGCGTATGACATTATCAATACCGTCTGCTGCAAGATAGTTATCGGTGACGATGCCGGCGGCCTCACCCCCGTGACTTCCCCAACCAACGCCAATCTGACCGGCCCGTGACAGATTCATCGGTGATTTTTCCGCTTCCAACATAAGTGGCAGGAGAAGTGGATAGATATCTTTGATGGCCAGCACACCATCAATGGCGCTTTTCTCTGTTCCCAAAGGTTCTTTGGCATAGGCAACTTTGGAAGGACATGGAGAAATGAAAATGATACCGATATCTTCCGGAGCAATTCCGGCTTTTTCGGCTGCATATTTACGGGCTAATCGGGCGGCCACCTCTACCGGAGGATTGATCGGCAGCAGATGGTCAATGAGATTCGGAAAACGTACACGAATCAAACGGACAACAGAAGGACAGGCTGTACTGATCAACGGCCACTTTTCCGGGTGTTCGTCAATATATTTGTGGGATACTTCCGAGACGATCTCCGCAGCAGAAGCCACCTCAAAAACATCGTCAAAGCCCATGTAGATCAGGGCGGTCAGTAAGATGTTGATATCGTCTAAATTGTTGAACTGGCTGTATAGAGACGGTGCCGGAAGAGCTACGGTATATTTAAAATTGCTGAGAATATCCGGTCGGTCATAATTGCTGCGTTTTGCATGATGGGCACAAATGCGTATACATTCGCCGCAGTCAATGCAAAATTGGCTTGTGATCACGGCTTTACCGTTACGGACACGAATCGCTTGTGTCGGACAACGTTTAATGCAATTGATACAGCCGTTACACAATTCTTCATTTAAATAGACGGAGTGGAAGAACTTATGATTATTCATAAACGCACCCTCTTTTCTCAATATTTATTCCGGCATATTTACCGTCATGATCACGGTCGTTCCCTGACCAAGTACAGTCTGGATATCCATAGTATCCGAATTTTTTTTCATATTCGGCAGTCCCATACCGGCGCCAAAGCCGAGGGAACGAACATCATCCGGAGCAGTGGAGTAACCGGCCTGCATGGCCTTGTCAATATCTTCAATGCCGGGACCAACATCTTTTAATTCCATATGGATGGTATCCGGTGTGATGTCGACAAAAATATCACCGCCATTGGCATGAATGACCATGTTGATCTCGCCTTCATACATGGCAATCGCTACTTTGCGGATGATTTCCGGCGGGACCCCCAGTTTTTTTAATTTGTTTTTTACGTCGCTGCTTGCTTCACCAGCCCGGGTAAAGTCTGTCGGCGATACATGATATTTTAAAGACATGAGACTATTTTCCATGGGAAGCACCTCCCCGCAGTCCGGCCTCATAGAGAAGGCCGCAGGTTGAAAACATTGGCAGAGATGTGGCGAGCAGACATATATTCCGCTCTGCCGCCATTTGAATCATGGCATCATCCGGCTGTTTGTCCCGCACCATGATGACACAGACAATGTCCATCATTTCAGCAGTGCGCAGCACCTGGGGATTACAAAGACCAGTGATAAGAACTGCCTGATTATCAACATGGGCAAGGACATCACTCATCATATCCGAGCCGCAGGCAGTAAAAACTTCACGATCGAGCATGTCTTCTCCGCCCAATACACGGGCGTTTAATAATTTTTTTATGGATTGAACTGTCATATTGCTCCTCCTGATTCTAGGGATTGTACCAATTAGTATAATTATATCATGTAATTATAAAAATTGTATATTGTTTTTAGCAAATATATAGAAATTTCACAAAAATAGTGGTATAATGAATTACCAGATTTTAATTAAGGGGTGATTATTTTGGGAAGTAAGAAACAGAGCGTTCCGTTTACCGGAACAGCAGAGCAGAAGGAGGCATTGCTTTCTGTGATTCATGAGCTCCGGGGAGAAAGGGGATCCCTGATGCCGATCATGCAGAAAGCTCAGGAAATTTATGGCTATCTGCCAATCGAAGTGCAGACGATGATTTCCGATGAATTACATGTGCCTCTGGAAAAGATTTATGGTGTGGCAACCTTTTATTCGCAGTTTGCTTTGAATCCAAAAGGACGTTATCAGATTTCTGTCTGTCTTGGAACAGCCTGCTATGTCAAAGGATCCGGAGATATATATAATAAGTTGATGGATCTGCTTGGCATTGTCGGCGGCGAATGTACACCGGATGGAAAGTTTTCTCTGGATGCCTGTCGCTGCGTTGGCGCCTGTGGCCTGGCACCGGTCATGATGATCAACGACGAGGTTTACGGACGTCTGTCTGTGGATGATGTTGAAGCCATTCTGGCGAAGTATGATTAAGTTATGATGACAGAGATTTCCTTAAATATTCTTGATGTGGCGGAAAATTCTACCAGGGCCAAAGCTTCACTTGTAGAGATTAGTGTGTTGGTAGACACACGGGCCGACCGGCTGACCATCATCATTAAGGATGATGGCTGTGGAATGACAGAAGAGCAGCTCAGGCAGGTGGAGGATCCATTTTTTACGACGCGGACAACACGAAAAGTGGGCCTTGGAGTTCCCTTCTTTAAGATGGCGGCGCTCAGTGCGGATGGAGATTTTTGCATTGATTCAAAAGTCGGTGAAGGGACCCGTGTTCAGGCAGAGTTTCGCCTGGATCATATTGACAGGATGCCTTTGGGAGATATCAGCGGGACGATTTATACACTGATTCATTTTCATCCCGAGGTGGATTTTTGTTATACCTATCGGTATGATGACAGGGAATTTGTTCTGGATACGCGGCAGATGAAGGACATTCTCGGCGGCATTCCTCTGGATACGCCGGAGGTGGCCGAGTACATACGGGAATATTTGACGGAGAATAAAGTGGACGTGGATGGCGGAGCCATCATTTGAATAGGAGGTAGCTATTATTATGAAATCGCTTGAAGAATTAAAAGCTATTCGTGAGAAGATGCAGGGAAAAGTCGGCATGCGCTCCGAGGATTCAGGACAGACCCGGGTAATCGTCGGCATGGCGACCTGCGGCATTGCCAGCGGCGCAAGACCAGTATTGAATGTGTTATCCGATGAGGTCCAAAAACGTGGTATGAGCAACGTGGTTGTAACTCAGACCGGATGTATCGGTCTGTGCCAGTATGAGCCGATCGTTGAGGTGCTTGAACCAGGCAAAGAAAAAGTAACCTATGTGAAGATGAACGTGGATAAGGCCATGGAGATGCTGGAACAGCATCTGGTTCGTGGCCATGTATTAGGAAAATATACATTAAACGAAACAAAATTATAGTCAGGAGGTAGCGTTCTATGTATCGTGCGCATGTTCTGGTATGCGGTGGCACAGGATGTACGTCCTCCGGCAGCCAGAGAATTTTAGAAAGATTAAAAAGAGAACTTGATAAACAGGGATTGACTAAAGAGGTATCCGTTGTACAGACTGGATGCCATGGTTTGTGTGCTCTCGGCCCGATCATGGTTGTTTATCCGGAAGCCGTTTTTTATTCCATGGTAAAGGAAGATGATATTCCGGAGATCGTCGAAGAACACCTGCTCAAAGGCCGTGTTGTCAAACGTCTTGTTTATGATGAGACATTAACGGATGAAGGCGTAAAATCCCTTGCAGAAACAGACTTTTATAAAAAGCAGCATCGGATTGCCCTGCGTAACTGTGGTGTGATCAATCCGGAAAATATTGATGAATATATCGGAACGAACGGTTATGAAGCTCTTGGCCGGGTGCTTACTGAGATGACGCCGGATGAGGTTATTCAGATTATTCTGGACAGTGGTCTTCGCGGCCGTGGCGGTGCCGGTTTCCCGACAGGCTTGAAATGGAAATTTGCTTCCTCCAATCGGGGCGAAGTTCAGAAATACGTCTGTTGCAACGCTGACGAAGGTGACCCGGGGGCATTCATGGATCGTTCCGTTTTGGAAGGCGATCCGCATGTTGTTCTGGAGGCTATGGCCATCGCCGGTTATGCGATCGGGGCAGATCAGGGATATATCTATGTTCGTGCAGAGTATCCGATCGCCGTAAAACGTCTGGAAATTGCCATTAATCAGGCAAGAGAATATGGCCTGCTTGGTAAAGATATTTTTGGAACAGGCTTTAACTTTGATATTGATTTACGTCTGGGCGCTGGCGCTTTTGTCTGTGGTGAAGAGACCGCCCTTATGGTTTCCATCGAAGGTAACCGTGGTGAGCCGAGACCGAGACCGCCGTTCCCGGCTGTCAAAGGTTTATTTGCCAGCCCGACGATTCTGAATAATGTTGAAACCTATGCAAACATTCCTCAGATCATTTTGAACGGTGCCGAATGGTTTGCATCCATGGGTACGGAAAAATCCAAAGGAACAAAGGTATTTGCCCTTGGCGGTAAGATCAATAATACGGGTCTCGTGGAGATTCCGATGGGAACGACGCTGCGTACGGTTGTCGAAGAGATCGGCGGCGGTATTCCGAACGGCAAGAAATTTAAAGCAGCTCAGACCGGCGGTCCATCCGGCGGATGTATTCCGGCAGAGCATTTTGATATTCCGATTGATTATGATAACCTGATAGAGATTGGTTCCATGATGGGTTCCGGCGGCCTGATCGTCATGGACGAAGATAACTGTATGGTCGATATCGCCAAATTCTTCCTGGAATTTACGGTCGATGAGTCCTGTGGTAAATGTACGCCGTGTCGTGTCGGTACAAAGCGTATGTATGAGATTCTGGATAAGATTACCAAAGGTCAGGGAACGCTGGAGGATCTGGATCGTCTGGAGGAGCTGGCTTACTATATTAAAGATAATTCCCTCTGTGGTCTTGGACAGACTGCACCGAATCCGGTACTTTCTACCCTTCGTTATTTCAGAGATGAGTATGTGGCTCATGTTGTGGATAAGCATTGTCCGGCCGGCGTCTGTAAAGCACTTCTGTCTTATCATATTGATGCAGATAAGTGCCGCGGCTGTACGCTCTGCGCACGGACCTGTCCGGCTGGAGCAATCGAAGGCAAGGTGAAGGAACCACATATGATTCATCAGGATAAGTGTATCAAGTGTGGTGCATGTATGGAAAAATGCCGCTTTGGCGCAATTTATAAAGAGTAATGGAGGGCAGAGAGATGGGCGATATTACAATTAAAATTAATGGTATGGATGTAACCGCTCCGGCTGGCTCCACGATTCTTGAGGCGGCCAGACTGGCGCATATTGAAATTCCAACTTTATGTTATTTAAAAGAGATTAATGAAATCGGCGCCTGCCGTATGTGTGTCGTTGAAGTGAAAGGAGCAAGAACGCTGGTAACCGCCTGTGTTTATCCAATCAACGAGGGCATGGAAGTATGGACCAATACACCGAAGGTTGTTGAGTCACGGAAAAAGACATTGCAGCTTCTTCTTTCCAATCACCGGAAAGAATGTCTTTCCTGTGTCCGCAGTGGAAATTGTGAATTACAGCAGCTCTGCCGGGATTTGGGCGTAACTGATGAGCAAAAATATGACGGTGAGATGCTTGAGAGTGTAATCGATACATCTGCTGCGCATATGATTCGTGATAACAGCAAATGTATTCTCTGCCGACGCTGCGTGGCTGTCTGTGAAAAGGTCCAGGGAATTGGCGTCATCGGAGCCAATGAGCGTGGCTTTAAAACCTATATCGGTTCCGCCTTTGACATGGGACTTGGCGAGACAAGCTGTGTATCCTGTGGACAGTGTATTGCAGTCTGTCCAACGGGGGCGTTGAGAGAGAAAGATTATATTGACGAAGTTCTTGAAGCTATTGCAGATCCGGAGAAGTATGTTTGTGTTCAGACAGCTCCCGCCGTGCGTGCCGCTCTTGGTGAAGAGTTTGGTTATCCGATGGGAACCGATGTGGAAGGCAAGATGGCAGCAGCCCTTCGGAGAATTGGTTTTGATAAAGTTTTTGATACAGATTTCAGTGCAGATTTAACTATTATGGAGGAAGCTCATGAATTCCTTGACCGGGTACAGAACGGCGGCGTTCTTCCGATGATCACTTCTTGTTCACCGGGATGGATTAAATACTGTGAGCATTATTTTCCGGATATGACGGAGAATCTGTCGTCCTGTAAGTCTCCGCAGCAGATGTTCGGCGCTGTGTTAAAAACCTATTATGCGGAAAAGATGGGGATTGATCCGAAGAATATTGTCAGTGTCAGCATCATGCCATGTACTGCAAAGAAATTCGAAATCGGCCGTCCGGATCAGAGTGCAGCCGGAGTGCCGGATGTAGATTATGCTATGACGACCCGTGAGCTTGCACGTATGATCAAGCGTCTTGGCATCCGGTTTAATGAGCTGCCGGATGAAGGTTTTGATGATCCATTGGGAGAATCGACAGGTGCGGCCGTTATCTTCGGCGCTACCGGCGGTGTTATGGAAGCGGCCCTTCGTACTGCAGTGGAAACGCTGACCGGTGAAGAACTTCCGAACCCGGATTTTGTCGATGTCCGTGGAACAAAGGGTATCAAAGAAGCCTCCTATAATGTGGCAGGTATGGACGTAAAGGTTGCCGTAGCTTCCGGCCTTGGAAATGCACGGGAGCTGCTTGAAAAAGTGAAATCCGGAGAAGCAGATTACCACTTTATCGAAATTATGGGTTGCCCGGGTGGTTGTGTCAACGGTGGCGGCCAGCCTCAGGTATCCGGATCTGTCCGCAATACAGTGGATGTTCAGGGAATCCGTGCAAAAGTGCTGTATGATAATGATGCGGCAAAGACAATCCGTAAATCTCATGAGAATCCTTCCATCAAAAAGGTTTATGAAGAGTATTTTGGAGAGCCGGGAAGTCATAAGGCCCATGAAGTGCTTCATACAACCTATGTAAAACGGAGTGTCAACGGAAACTAAATGATTCATACAAGAAAGCAGGGAGAGCAGTAAGCTCTTCCTGTTTTGCCTTACGATATATAATGAAAGGGGAAACAGGGGATTCTGAAGGATGTAATTATTGGCGGCCCAACCTGTTAGAAAAATATTTTGGAGAGAAGTTTATGAAGATTATTGATTTTAAGAATGCGAGCTGTAAGCATTGTTACAAATGTGTGCGTTCCTGTTCGGTGAAGGCAATCCGGGTGAAAAATGCCCAGGCGCAGATTATGAAGGAATATTGTATTTTGTGTGGAAAATGTCTGGAAGTCTGTCCGCAGAATGCCAAGACCTTTGTCAGTGATCTGGAGCGGGTAAAATATTATATCCGTTCCGGTGAAAAGGTTGTCGTATCCATTGCCCCGTCTTATCTGGGAATTATGGATTATGTTACGCCGGGACAGGTGGTGGATGGTCTGCTGAAACTTGGGTTTACGGCTGTCCGGGAGACAGCGGAAGGTGCTGCTCTGGTAACACAGGAATATGCAAAGATTCTTTCGGAGGGACAGATGATAAATGTGATCACAACCTGCTGTCCGAGTGTGAATGATCTGATCGAGAAATATTATCCGTCACTGGTTCGATTTATGGCGCCGGTAGTATCACCGATGGTGGCTCATGGGCGGCTCATAAAGAAGCTTTATGGGCAAAATACGAAGGTCGTTTTTCTCGGGCCTTGTGTGGCTAAGAAGGAAGAGGCGGAGGAAGATGAACGAACGGAAGGCGCCATCGATGCGGTCATTCATTTTGGCGAATTAAAAGAGTGGATGCAGTCGGAAAATATCGTACTCAGTGAATGTGAAAATCGTCCGATGGCCAATCCGGACCCTAAGATCAACCGGCTTTATCCGGTCAGCCGGGGTGTTATTCAATCAGTCATGTTATCGAGGAACGCTTCAGGGCAGTCGGGGATTACGGAAAGTCAGGATGGTCAGTCAGGCGGATACAGGCATATGTTTGTGGATGGTATTGAAAACTGCCGAGAACTTTTGGAAGCCATGGAAACCGGAGAAATTCAGAAATGCTTTGTTGAGATGAATATGTGCGAAGGCGGCTGTATAAAGGGACCGGCCACGACGAAGATGGAATTTTCCAGATACCGGGCTCGTTTTAATATTGAAGATCAGGTAGAATATGCGCCGGTCGAAGCTTTGGATGTACCGGCCGATGTGGTCATGGCTAAGAAATTTTATTCAAGAAAAGAGAATGACCATATGCCGACAGAAGAGGAAATTCAGGAAATTTTGAAAGCTACCGGAAAGTACAACAAGGATCAGGAATTAAACTGTGGTGCCTGTGGTTATACAAGCTGTCGGGAGAAAGCCATTGCTGTTTTCCAGGGTAAAGCGGAACTGGATATGTGCCTTCCTCATACATATGAACAGGCTCAGTCCATGTCTAATCTGGTCCTGGAAGCTACGCCGAATATGATTTTGATTATTGGTCACGATTTGCGTATCGGTGAGTTTAACGCAAAGGCAGAAAAGGTATTTAAGGTGTCCAGACAGGAAGCTCTGGAACGCTATATTTATGAATTTATGGATGCGTCTCTGTTTGAGGATATTTTCAAGACTCATCAGTCTATCCAACGAAGAAAAATGGAGCTGGAACCATATGGTATGACAGTACTGACCAGTGTCATTTATATGGAAGATCAGGATTCCCTTCTGACGATCATTCAGGATATAACAGCGGAGGAAAAGGAACTGGAACATCAGTACCAGTTAAAGATGAAAACCGTGGAAGCGGCCCAGATGGTCATTGATAAGCAGATGATGGTGGCTCAGGAGATTGCCGGATTACTCGGAGAGACAACGGCGGAAACAAAGGCAACGCTGAATCAATTGAAACGTTCTATGTTAGAGGATGACGGCCGTTAGGCGGAAGGTTGGTGTAAAATGAATGTCAGTATTGATGTATCTTGGAAAAGTTTGAATAAGCATGACGAGGAATTATGCGGGGATAAGGTGGAAATCTTAAAGACAGAGGACTCGGATATCGTTATTCTGGCCGATGGTATGGGGAGTGGTGTGAAGGCAAATATTTTGGCGACACTGGCGTCAAAAATTCTCGGGACCATGTTTTTAAAAGGGGAACCCATCGAAGAGGCAGTGGCAACACTGGCCAGTACGCTTCCGGTCTGTAAAGTGCGGGGGGTATCCTATTCAACATTCAGTATTTTGCAGATTTTCCACAGTGGAGATGCCTATCTGGTCGAATTTGATAATCCGGGATGTATATTTGTCCGGAATAAAAAGCTGATGACAATTCCGGATAATATACGGGAAATCAGTGGAAGGAAAATCCGGGAATATCGTTTCAAGGTCCAGCCGGACGACTGTTTTGTGCTTATGAGCGACGGAACGATTTATGCCGGTGTGGGCGAACTGCTGAATTTCGGCTGGACCTGGGAGAGTATGGCTGAATACACATTGAAATGTGTGAAGGAAACCAAGTCGGCGGCGCGTATTGCCGCGATGCTCAGTCAGGCTTGTGATGATTTGTACCAACAGCGGCCGGGAGACGATACGACGGTGGCTGTGGCACGGGTTATCGAACGTCATATTGTGAATATTTTTACCGGGCCTCCGGAGAAGAAAGAAGACGATGAGCGTCTGATGAAAGATTTTATGGCGGCCGGCGGCAAAAAGATTGTCTGCGGCGGCACGAGCAGCCAGATTGCAGCCCGGTATTTGAATCAGGAAATGACGAATAATAATGATGGAACAAAGGATGTACCGCCAACGGCAAATATTCGGGAATTGGATCTGGTCACGGAGGGGGTATTGACGATGAGTCATACATTTAAGTTGCTGAGACAGTTTGATGAGGGGGATATTGATGCGGAGTTTTTTGAAGCTCTGGATGCCGATAACGGCGGCGCCCGCCTGGCTCGAATTTTGCTGGAAGAGTGTACGGAGCTGAATTTTTTTGTCGGAAAAGCCAATAATCAGGCAAATTATGACAATAATCAATTATTTGATATCAGTGTACGTAGAAATCTGGTTGTCCAAATACGGGATGCGATGGAGCATATGGGCAAGCAAGTCAATATTACATATTACTAGGGAGGCAGTCATGTTTTGTATCAGATGCGGAGCAGAATGTGAAGATTATGAGGAAGGCGGCGTTTTAAGACAAAGATGCTCACGCTGCGGTCATATTCATTATCAAAATCCTTATCCATGTATCGCTGTTCTTGTTGTGAATGAGCAGGGTGAAATACTCCTGGGAAAACGGCATAAGAAGTCGATCTATCCGGGGAAATGGTGTCTGCCCTGCGGGTATATTGAGTATGGAGAAACCTATCTGGAAGCAGCTCTCCGGGAAGTAAAGGAGGAAGCGGGGATTACAAGCCCAGCGGATGGCATTATTAATGTGGTTTCCAATCAGTTTGACAATGGCGTCAATTCGTTGGTCGTTGTATTGCTTTCTCACTATCGTGGGAATGAGACATTGAAACCAGGAGATGATATTATAGAAACGGGGTGGTTCAGTATTGAAAATATGAGTACATTGCCGCCCCTGGCCTTTTCTGCGGATGAATTTATTATTACCAAGTATAAAAATATGCTGGCGGAAGGCAGCATGACCATATTGACCCTGGAGGGAAATTCGGTTTATGGTCATTGAATAGTAAAAGATAAAAAAGGAGACAGACATGCAAGATTACAGTCCGAAAGAGTTACTTGAATTTATAGGAAGAAGCCCGACCTGCTTTCATGTGGTCAACACATTGGAGGGAATGCTGTGTGCCGGGGGATTTGAAAAACTTCAGGAGAGTCATCGGTGGACCTTAAAACCAGGTGGAAAGTACTATGTGACCCGAAACGGCTCATCAATCATTGCCTTTTGCTTACCGAAAATTATTGAAGGCTTTCATATTATGGCTACACACAGTGATTCACCCACTTTTAAGTTGAAAGAATTGCCGGAGATTGGCGTGGAAAAGAAATACACAAAATTAAATGTAGAGGGCTATGGCGGAATGCTCATGTCCACATGGTTTGATCGTCCTTTGTCGGTGGCGGGAAGGTTATTGGTTCGAGATGGCGAACGTATTATTTCTAGGCTGGTCAATGTAGACCGGGATCTGCTCCTTATACCGAGTCTGGCAATCCATATGAACCGGGGAGTGAATGAGGGATATAAATTTAATGTTCAAAAGGATTTGCTTCCGTTATATGGAGACGAAAATGTTTCAGGAACATTCATGGCGGTGGTTGCTGAAGCAGCCCGCGTAGATGTTCAGCATATTATGGGGCATGATTTATTTCTTTATCCGAGGGTACATGGAAGTATATGGGGCGAAAACGGATGCTATATTTCTTCTGCCCGGCTGGATGATCTGCAATGTGTTTTTGCCTCGGTCAATAGTTTGCTTCGGGCAGAAAATTGTCCTAAGGTGGCAATGATGGCTGTTTTGGATAACGAGGAAGTCGGCAGCACGACAAAACAAGGGGCGGCTTCCGATTTCCTGAAGGAGACAGTCTTCAGAATTTGCCGTGAAAGTGGTATGGATGAACTGGAGCGAAGTCGTGTGATGGCATCAAGTTTTATGATATCCGCCGATAATGCTCAAGCGGCCCATCCAAACCATATGGAGAAATCCGATGCGGTCAACCGGCCGTTTATGAATGAGGGCATTGTGATTAAATATAATGCGAACCAGAGGTACACTTCGGATGGTGTGTCATCTGCGATATTTAAAATGATTTGCGAGAAAGCAGGAGTACCTTATCAGGTGTATGTCAATCGGTCCGACATTGCCGGAGGTTCCACACTGGGAAATATCGCCGGCACACAGATTTCAATGAATACGGTAGATATCGGACTTGCTCAGCTGGCTATGCATTCATCTTATGAGACAGCCGGCACGAAGGATACGGAATATCTCGTAAAAGCAGCGAAACAGTTTTTTGAAAGCAATATCCAGTGTGAGGAAGATGGCTATATCTTATAGTATAGAATCTAAAAGACTATCAGCATTTTGAAAAGACGGAGTAATGTATCGGCTTGTCGAATCCTGGCATACGATTATTAAAATAGAAATTGAATTGTGATTCCACTTAGAGTATAATAGTAATCAACTGAAAGAAAGAGAGGAGAGAAGATAAAACGCAGGATAGAGAATTGCTGCAGATGATATTAACGACTGTATTGGATGTTCAGTCAGATGTCAAAGAACTTCAGGAAGAGATGAAGGAAGTCAAGGCCGACATTCGGGATATGAAAGTGGACATCCAGGATACAAAAGATGATGTTCGGGGGTTAAGAGAGGAAGCAGTAGACTTGAGAAGCTCAATTAAGTCGATTGAAACCACCCTGGAAAATGAGATCGCACATGGTATAAAGATTATTGCAGAAGCTCATTTTGATCTGCATAGAAAACTCCACGAGGCATTGAAAATTACAAATGAAGAAGAACTCATCGCACTTCGAGTGACAAATCTTGAAAAAGAGATGCGGGAAGTAAAAGAACGGATAGATAAGATTGCATAGTAATGCAGAAAATCGTTACGAACAAAGTTCTCTGTTTTGATAGAGAGGTTCGTAACGATTTTTTTATATCCGTTCAGGCACATTGTATTTTATGCAAAAAATTTTTGCCAGTAACCCATGACAAGGATAAAGAGAATAATAAGCGGCAGAATGCAGCTGACATAGAACCGGGACCACTGTGGAAATTTCGGGCCTTTTCCGGCGTCAGCTTCTTTGATGAAGTTTTTCCATCCCCATCCGCGTTTGCTCGTACAGAAGAGCAGATATAATAAACTTCCGATCGGCAGCAGGTTATTGGAAACGATAAAGTCTTCCAAATCCTGAATTGTGCTGCCGGCACCGAGGGGCGTGATTCCGCTGAGAACATTGAAACCGAGGACACAAGGCATGGATAGGACAATGATTAAAATACCATTGATCAAAACGGCTTTTTTGCGTTCCCATCCCCACAGATCCATAGAAAAACTTAAAATATTCTCAAATACGGCAATGATGGTGGACATGGCGGCAAAGGACATAAAGATAAAAAACAATGTACCAAAAATCTGTCCGCCGACCATTTGATTAAAAATATTCGGCAGAGTGACAAATACCAATCCTGGGCCTTCGCCCGGGTCTACGCCGAAGGCAAAACAGGCCGGGAAGATGACCAGTCCGGCCATCAGGGCGATCAATGTATCCAGGAGACAGATGTTCATGGATTCACCGAGAAGGCGGTGTTCTTTACTGATATAACTGCCAAAGATAGCCATGGCGCCGATACCGAGGCTTAATGTAAAGAAAGCCTGACCCATGGCGGCAAAAATCACTTCACCGAGACCATTTTCCAGAATTTTACCGAAATCAGGAATTAAGTAAAAACGAATGCCTTCGCCAGCACCATCAAGAGTAACGCTGCGTATACATAAAATAATAAGAATGATTAAAAGAAAACTCATCATTACTTTTGTGATTCGTTCCACCCCTTTTTGGAGGCCCAGACTACAGATGCCAAAACAGATCAGAACTGTGATCAGCATCCAGAGAGTCATAGCAGCCGGGTCGCCAAGCATACTGTTAAAAATGCCGCCGACTTCTTCCGGTGTAGTTCCGACAAATTCGCCGCATATCATTTTATAGACATAGTAGAGCATCCAGCCGCCTACCGTTGTATAAAACATCATGAGCAGATAGTTACCGGCTATGGCCAGGTAACCTGTGATATGCCATTTTGTTCCGGAAGGTTCCAGAACGTGAAAACTTCTGGCTGCAGATTTTTGGCTGGCACGTCCCACGGAAAATTCCATGACCATGATCGGAAGACCAAGAATGACAAGGAATACAAGGTAAATCAGTACAAAGGCAGCGCCGCCATATTTACCGGTGATATATGGGAAGCGCCATACATTGCCAAGACCGATGGCGCAGCCGGCCGAGATAAGAATAAATCCGAGTCGGGATGAGAAGTGTTCTCTTTTTTCCATAATTTTCCCCTTTCTTATATGTTCATATAATATTTATAAGAATATCAAATGTATGGTGTGGGGTCAAGGAAATTGTAAAAATATGGATGAGGAATGTTTGTAGAGATAAAAAACACAGAAAATATCGACAGGTACGGGAATTCTTGCTATAATCTACGCGGAAGATTCGTATTTTATTATAGAAGGGATGATTAAAGTGGAAGCGATGACTGCGGAAGAAATTGTGAAAGCGGTAGGCGGTACATTACTGTCCGGAAATCCGGAGACAGTGATTGAACATATATGCATTGACAGTCGTGAAGCCAGCGAAGGAAGTTTATTCGTGCCGATTATTGGCGAGAAGGTAGATGCCCATAAATTTATTGCACAGGTGCTGGATCATGGCGCGGCAGGGGTATTCATGTCTCATGGGGATGTGATTGATTCAGATAAAGTACATATTCTGGTCAAGGATACGGTCAAAGCCCTGGGAGATCTGTCGGCTCACTATCGGCGAAAATTCCGGATGCCGATCGTCGGCATCACCGGAAGTGTAGGAAAAACCTCGACAAAAGAAATGATCAGTGCTGCTCTGGAAACAGGTTTTCATATTATGAAAACAGCAGGCAATCAGAACAGTCAGATCGGTGTACCTCTGACGCTGTTTCGTATGGAAGCCGGGCAGGAACTGGCCGTGGTAGAGATGGGCATCAGTGAATTTGGTGAGATGGAAAATCTTGTCCGTTTTGTAGAACCGGATGTGGCCGTTGTGACCAATATCGGTGAAGCACATATCGCCCAGTTTGGGAAAAAAGAGAATACGATGAGAGAAAAATTAAAAATTGCTATGAATTTCACAGAGAAGCAGCGTATTTTTCTGAATGGTGACGATCCGCTTTTGCGTCAGGCTGCCGGGACGATGAAATGTCCGGTCACGCTGTTCGGGACCTCAGAAGAGTGTGATTACCGTGCGGAAAATATCCATATTGAAGATGGAAAGAATTGCTTTACCTTAGTCTATCCGGAAGGGCGGGAGGATGTGGTCATCCAACAGCTTGGCCTTCATAATGTGCAGAATGCACTGGTGGCCATTGCCATTGCCAGACATTTTGGAATAGAACCCGCAGTGGCCAAGAGAGGATTAAACGAGTATGCGGGGATTCCGATGCGTCAGCAGATTAATCATCTTTTGCATGGAATCAAAGTCATTGATGATACCTATAATGCCAGTCCGGCCTCAGTCAAATCCGGTGTGGATGTATTGATGCAGTTGGATAATCCGGGGCGTAAAATTGCGGTACTTGCCGATATTCTGGAATTGGGGGATGCGTCCTGGCAGTGTCACTATGATACAGGGATGGCCATATCGGAGGAAAAACTTCATATGGTTGTTACGGTTGGTCAGGAGATGAAAGCTCTGGCGAAGGCCATTATTGATTCAGGAGCGGGAATTGCTGTATGCAGCGTTGATACGAATGAGGAAGCCATTCAATGGCTTTTTGAGAATGTATCGGACGGAGATGCGATTCTTGTGAAAGGGTCCAGAGGTATGCACGAAGAGGAAGTTGTCAAGGCACTCAGAGAAAAATATGGGGCAAAGGCATAAATACATTGTTAAGTCCTAAACTTACCTTGCATTTCTATGCAAATCGGGGTATAATCTACAAACAAAATCGACAATTCAATCAGGTAAAGAATTAAAGATATTCCAGGAGGGGAAATATGTTTAAAATACGGGAAGCCAGAAAACTGGCAGAGAAAATCTTCTTTATGGAAGTTGAGGCGCCGCGTGTTGCCAAGGCTTGCCAGCCAGGAGAATTCGTTATTGTGAGAATGGATGAGCGTGGTGAGCGCATTCCATTGACCATTTGCGATTATAATAGAGAGGAAGGAACCATCAGCATTGTTTTTCAGACAGTGGGTGCATCCACAGAACGGATGGCTTGTTTAAAAGCAGGGGAATCCTTTGCTGATGTGACGGGACCTTTGGGCAACCCTTCTGATTTTGTCCATGAAGATATAGAAACGCTTCAATCTAAAAAAATGCTGTTTATTGCCG
Source organism: Frisingicoccus caecimuris (assembly GCF_004340975.1). GTDB lineage: Bacteria > Bacillota > Clostridia > Lachnospirales > Lachnospiraceae > Frisingicoccus > Frisingicoccus caecimuris. The sequence continues at coordinate 302,434 of NZ_SLXA01000002.1, read as the reverse complement.
GCGGTGTTGGTACGGCCCCGGTTTATCCACAGGTAAAATGGCTCCATGAGCATGGGATTAAAGCAGATGTCATTATTGGTGCCAAAACAAAAGACTTATTGATTCTTACGAAAGAGATGGCGGCTGTATCCAATTATCTTTATGTGGCGACGGATGATGGCTCCTATGGTTTCAAAGGTCTGGTTACCCAGGTGCTTGAAGATCTGGTAAAGAACCAGCATAAACAGTATGACCATTGCGTTGTCATCGGTCCGATGATCATGATGAAATTTGCCTGTCTGATGACAAAGAGTCTGGACATTCCGACAACAGTGAGTTTGAATCCAATTATGGTAGATGGTACAGGAATGTGCGGTGCATGCCGTGTGACTGTGGATGGAGAGGTAAAATTTGCCTGCGTGGATGGCCCGGAATTTGACGGGCATCTGGTGGATTTTGACCAGGCGATGCAGCGTCAGCAGATGTATAAGACGGAAGAAGGCCGTGCAATGTTGAAGGTAACCGAAGGGGATACCCATCATGGCGGCTGCGGACAGTGTGGAGGTGAAGCATAATGGCAGTAAGTATGACTCGAGTTCCTGTAAGGGAACAGGAGCCGCTGGTGCGGGCAAAGAATTTTGAAGAAGTATGTCTTGGATATTCGGAGGAAGAAGCAGTAGCAGAGGCAGAACGCTGCCTTCATTGTGCTAAGCCGCTTTGTGTACAGGGCTGCCCGGTATCCATTAATATACCTGAATTTATTCAGGAAGTAAAAAACAGAGACTTTAAAAGGGCTTATGACATTATCAATGAATCCTCATCTCTGCCGGCGGTCTGCGGGCGTGTTTGTCCACAGGAAACCCAGTGTGAGGGCAAATGTATTCTTGGTAAGAAGGGCGACCCGGTTTCCATAGGAAAACTTGAGCGTTTTGTGGCCGATTGGGCCAGTGAGAATGGGGTGGCGCCGGCAAAGACAAAGGAACAGCGTCCGGAACGAGTCGCTGTCATTGGTTCTGGCCCGGCAGGGCTGACCTGTGCCGGAGATTTGGCAAAGATGGGGTATCAGGTGAAGATTTTTGAAGCTCTTCATCAGGCTGGAGGCGTACTTGTTTATGGAATTCCTCAATTCCGTCTGCCAAAGGATCAGGTGGTAGCCCATGAGGTTGAAAATGTTAAAAAACTTGGGGTTGAGATTGAAACAGATGTGGTTGTCGGAAAATCGGTGACGATCGATCAGTTGATGGATGAAGAAGGTTTTGATGCAGTATTTATCGGTTCCGGTGCCGGACTTCCAAAATTCATGGGAATTCCGGGCGAACAGGCCAACGGCGTATTCTCTGCCAATGAATATCTGACACGGAATAATCTGATGAAAGCATATTTGCATTATGATACACCAATCCACGCGGGCAGCAAGGTGGTTGTTGTCGGCGGTGGTAATGTGGCGATGGATGCGGCGCGTACGGCTCTCCGTCTGGGGGCAGAAACCCATATCGTATATCGTCGGAGCGAGAAGGAACTTCCTGCCAGAGCAGAAGAGGTTCATCATGCAAAAGAAGAAGGCATCCAGTTCCATCTGCTGAATAATCCGGTGGAAATTCTCGTAGATGATTCTGGGTGGGTACGGGGAATCCGCTGTATCCATATGGAACTTGGAGAGCCGGATGAATCCGGAAGAAGAAGTCCGGTGGAGATTCCGGGTTCTGAATACGAGATTGAAGCCGACACGGTCATCATGTCTCTTGGAACATCACCGAATCCGTTAATTTCTTCCACAACCCAGGGATTGGATACGGACCGCAGAAAATGTATTGTTGCTGAGGAGAGCAATGGCGCGACAAGTCGTCCGGGCGTTTTTGCCGGTGGTGATGCGGTTACAGGTGCAGCGACCGTTATTTTGGCTATGGGCGCAGGAAAAGCCGCCGCAGCGGGCATTCATGAGTATTTACAAAAAAATAAAAAACATTAAAAAAACTATTGCAAATTTTTAAGAAAAGGTATATAATGTTGTTATGTTAAGAAATTAACATAACATTAAATTAGCCCTTTGAATCCCATAATAATATAACCCTTAGAAGCCGTTGTCGTGTGATAACGGCTTCTTGCTTATTCTAAAGGATATATCGATGTGAATCGAGTGAAATGATGAGAAAAATCAAACTGGTTGCCATGGATGTGGATGGTACTTTAATAGGAAAGAATAAAATATTGACAAGACGTACAAAGGACACGTTGACAGCGGCTGCCGCTCAGAATATCCATCTGGTCGTGGCAAGCGGACGGGCATTGCAGGCTGTGCCGGAAGAATTGATTCAGATTCCGGGGATGGAGTATGTCATTACCTCAAATGGCAGCAGTGTTTTTCGTCTTTCTGACAGGAAGCGTATCTATGGTCGGGATATGACACCGGAGCAGATAGAAAAGCTTTTGGAGTTTTACGAAGATTATGATTGTCCAATGGAAGCTTTTATCTGCGGAGTCCCTTACACATCCAAAACATATTTTGACCATCCTGAGAATTTTGGCGCTGGTCCTTTATCTGTAAATTATGTTCGTACAACACGTCATCCAGTGCCGGACATGCGCAATTTTGTAAAGAGGCATGAAAATGAAATCGAAGGTATAAATTTCATTATCCATGATATGGAGTTAAAGGCGTCTATGCGTCGTCAACTGGAAACCTTTGAAGGACTTTATGTTACTTCATCTGTGCCTCGTTATATAGAAATCAGCCACGGCAGTGTCTGCAAGCGCAGTGCCCTCTTGTGGCTCGCGGAGGAACTGAATATTCCACAGCAGCAGATTGCGGCCTTTGGTGATGGAGAGAATGACTTGGAAATGATTCAATATGCTGGTTTCGGTGTTGCTATGGGAAACGCTGTTGAACTCTTAAAGCAGGCCTCTGACTTCATTGCACCGCCCTGTGAGGAAGATGGCGTAGCCTGTGTGTTGGAGCAATTTTTTTAAAGAATCTATTAAAAATCTGTTACAAATATAGAAAAACCGGAAGGGACGAATCCGGGCGTTTTGCCCGTTCAAGCCAGGCGGGTTTGCAAACACGCCCGGAGAATCATAGTCCCTTCCGGTTTTTTGTTTAATGATTACTTTACCTTGGTAAGCGCCGCCTCAATAAAACCGCGGAATAGAGGATGGCATTTGTTCGGTCTGGATTTGAATTCCGGATGGGCCTGGGTTGCGATAAACCAAGGATGGGAATCCAGTTCGATCATTTCCACGATGCGGCCATCCGGAGATATGCCGCAGAGGTTCATGCCATTTTCAACCAGTTCCTGACGATAGTCATTGTTCACCTCGTAACGGTGACGGTGACGTTCGTTAATTTCACGGGTGCCATAGAGCTGATAAGCTTTGGAATTCGGGTCAAGAATACATTTGTAAGCACCAAGTCTCAAAGTACCGCCCAAATCTGTGATTCCATGCTGATCCGGCATAATGTGAATGAATGGATGTGTCGTTGCCGGATTCAGTTCAGAACTGTGGGCATCTGCATATCCGAGAACATGGCGGGCAAATTCCACAATGGCCATCTGCATACCAAGGCAGAGACCGAGAAAGGGAACGTTGTTTTCACGGGCATACTGAATAGCTGTTATCTTACCTTCGATACCGCGGTCACCGAAGCCGCCCGGTACAAGGATGCCGTCCACATCACCGAGGACTTCCGCTACATTATAAGAGCTGACAAGTTCTGAATCTACCCATTTGATATGAACTTCTGCTCGGTTGGCAACACCTGCATGCTTTAAAGCTTCCACTACACTGAGATAAGCGTCATGAAGCTGGATATATTTTCCAACAAGAGCAATGGTAACTTCTTTTTCAGGATGTTTCCAGGCATCTACCATAGCTTCCCAGTCTTTTAAGTCAGGTTCTGGACAGTCAATACCAAGACGTTTGCAGACAACATGGGCGAGATGCTCTTTTTCCATAGCCAGAGGAGCTTCATATAGAACTTCTACGTCCAGATTTTCAATAACACAATTTTGAGGAACATTACAGAACAGGGAAATCTTATCTCTGATATCATCTGTCAGAGGCAGTTCGGAACGGCAGACGATAACGTCCGGTTGAATTCCAAGGGACTGAAGGTCTTTGACCGTGTTCTGTGTCGGTTTTGTTTTCATTTCGCCGGAACTACGGAGATATGGAATCAGTGTAACATGAATCAACATGCAGTTTTCGCGGCCGATGTCGTGCTGGAACTGACGAATGGATTCAAGAAATGGCTGGCTTTCAATATCGCCGACGGTGCCGCCGACTTCAATAATAGCAATTTCGGTCGTTTTGTTCTGGTCATTATGGTAAAAACGGCTCTTGATGGCGTTGGTAATATGCGGGATAACCTGAACGGTATTGCCCCCGAAATCGCCTCGGCGTTCTGCAGATAAAACATCCCAGTAGACTTTTCCGCTGGTCACATTACTCTGACTGTTTAAAGAGGTATCGATAAAACGTTCATAATGTCCAAGATCCAGGTCCGTCTCCGTGCCATCATCAGTGACAAATACTTCACCGTGCTGATATGGGTTCATGGTTCCGGGGTCCACATTTAAATATGGATCAAATTTCTGCATAGTAACATTGTAGCCTCTGGCTTTTAAAAGGCGGCCGAGAGAGGCTGCGGTAATACCTTTTCCAAGGCCGGATACGACACCTCCGGTGACAAAAACGTATTTTACTGCCATGCTTGCTCCTCCTTATACTGTATAAATCAAGGTTGTCAATATTAATAATTAAGTCATTATACACCTAAATTCACAGTTTATCCATACTTTTTTCATCGAAAATTTGCGTACAAGTATTGATTTGAGACCGAAGGACCATTATAATAATTAGATGGCAGTCTGAATGCGTGGCCAAAGGAGGAAACATGGAAGATAACAACAGAAATGATCAAAATAAAAAAAATGATGATAATAAAAAGAATATACAAAATCTGATCATTATCATGATCACGGCTTTTCTGGCAGTAATGCTGATTCATGGTCTGCTCTCAAAGATGCAGGAAAGTCGGCGGGAGGAAGTACCTTATAATCAGTTTTTGGAATGGGTGGATGCCGGAGAAGTAAAGAAGGCAGAAATTAAGTACGATACGATCGAATTTGTCAAAGATGATTCAGAAAGAGCCATCGTCTATTGGACAGGAAAAGTCGATTACGACGGCCTGACTGAGCGGCTGGAAGCCGGTGGCGTGGAATTTAACGAAGAGGTCACCTCGTCCAGTTCGATGATTTTTTCTCTCTTTATGTCTTATGTACTCCCGATTCTTGCGATGGTAGCAATGTTCTGGTGGCTCATGCGGTCGATGAAGGGCGGCGGTATGATGGGCGTCGGAAAGTCCACGGCCAGAACTTATATGCAGAAAGAAACGGGAATTACATTTAAAGATGTGGCAGGACAGGAAGAATCCAAAGAGTCACTGACAGAAATCGTGGATTTTCTTCACAATCCGGCCAAATATACAAAGATTGGCGCCAAGCTGCCAAAGGGAGCCCTGCTTGTCGGACCTCCGGGAACCGGCAAGACCCTGTTGGCAAAGGCTGTGGCCGGTGAAGCGAATGTACCGTTTTACTCTTTGACAGGTTCAGATTTTGTCGAAATGTTTGTCGGTGTGGGGGCATCCCGTGTTCGTGACCTGTTTAAAAAGGCTCAGGAAACCGCGCCGTGCATTATTTTTATCGATGAACTGGATGCCATCGGTAAGAGCAGAGATTCCCGTTATGGCGGTAATGATGAGCGGGAACAGACGCTGAACCAGCTGCTTTCTGAGATGGATGGTTTTGACTCCTCAAAAGGTATTATCGTTTTGGCAGCAACGAACCGTCCGGAGATTCTTGACAAGGCCATTCTTCGTCCGGGACGGTTTGACCGTCGGATTATTGTAGAAAAACCGGATTTGATCGGCCGGGTAGATATTTTAAAAGTTCATGCCAGAAATGTTCATATGGATGAAACGGTTGACTTTGAAGAAATTGCCAAGGCAACGTCGGGAGCTGTGGGTTCAGACCTGGCGAATATTATCAATGAAGCTGCACTGCTGGCGGTAAAACGGGGGCGTAATGCCGTATCCCAGACAGATTTGTTTGAATCTGTTGAAGTGGTCATCGCGGGTAAAGAGAAGAAGGACCGTATTTTAAGCCAGAAAGAACGTAAGATTGTTACTTATCATGAAGTAGGGCATGCCCTTGTGGCGGCACTTCAGAAAAATACGGAGCCTGTTCAGAAGATCACTATTGTTCCGAGAACGATGGGGGCTCTGGGGTATGTGATGCAGGTGCCGGAGGAGGAAAAATTCCTCATGTCTCAGATTGAGATGGAAGAAGAACTTGTGACCATGCTGGCCGGACGGGCAGCCGAGAGCATTGTCTTTGATTCGGTGACGACAGGCGCTTCCAATGATATTGAGCGGGCGACAGCCATTGCCCGGGCGATGGTCACCCAGTATGGCATGAGCGAGAAGTTTGGGCTTATGAGCCTTGAGAGTGTGGAAGACCGTTATCTTAGCGGACATACGGTGTTAAACTGCGGCCAGGAGACGGCTACGGAGATTGACAAAGAAGTGATGCAGATTCTTAAAGTGGCTTATGATAAAGCTGTCGAACTGCTGAAAGAAAACAGAGAATGTCTGGACAAGATTGCAGATTTTCTTATAGAAAAAGAAACTATTACCGGTAAAGAGTTTATGAAGATTTTCCGTGAAGTGAAAGGTATTCCGGAGCCGGAAGAGATACAGCCGGAATCCGGTTTGGAGAGTGAGGTAAAGGCCGCACAGATTGAAGAGCAGGTCGAGGAAGAGGAGTCCGACGAAACGACGGTGGAAGATACAGGTGCCGTCACCATTGCTTCGAGGAAAATGCCGGAAGACGAATAACATTCCAAATAGTTGAAATGAAAGGTAAACAGCTGGATTTAATGAGAGTTGTTTACCTTTTTTATATTCTATGTGATATAATAGGGACACTTAAAGAAAGCAGGAGGAGTTTCCGGGATGTTTGATATTGAAGAGGAATTAAAGAAGCTTCCGGCGAAACCCGGCGTCTATCTGATGCACAATGAACGGGATGAAATTATCTATGTGGGTAAAGCTGTCCGGCTGAAAAATCGGGTGCGCCAGTATTTTCAGGACAGCCGGAATCTGACGCCGAAGATTGCCCGGATGGTGAGCCATATTGCCCGGTTTGAATATATTATTACAGATTCGGAGCTGGAAGCCCTTGTTCTGGAATGTAATCTGATCAAAGAATATCGTCCGAAGTATAATACGATGCTGACGGATGATAAAACATATCCATATATTAAAGTGACGACGGGGGAAGCCTATCCGAGAATTTTATTTTCCCGATTAATGAAAAAGGATAAATCCAAATATTTTGGACCCTATACAAGTGCAGGAGCTGTGAAGGATACGATTGAACTTCTGAGGAAAATCTATAAAATACGGACGTGCCATCGGAACCTGCCAAAGGATATCGGCATTGGACGGCCGTGTCTGTATTATCATATCGGCCAGTGTGATGCGCCCTGTCAGGGAAATATTTCCCAGGAGGATTATCAGAAGCAGATTCATCAGGTCCTTCAGTTTCTGGGCGGGAATTATGAGCCGGTGATTCAGATGCTGACGGAAAAAATGATGCAGGCTTCCGAGGCTATGGCTTATGAGAAGGCGATGGAATACCGGGATTTGATTCGAAGTATCCGGCAGATTACGGAAAAACAAAAAGTGACAAGTTCTCAGATGGAGGACAGAGATGTCATCGGTCTGGCCCGGGCAGGCAATGAAGCGGTGGTTCAGGTCTTTTTTATTCGGAACGGACGACTGATCGGCCGGGATCATTATTATCTCACCGGTGTGGAGAATGAGAGTCGGGCCGGGGTGCTGACTTCCTTTGTGAAACAGTTTTACGGTGAGTCACCGTTTGTGCCAAGGGAATTGATGGTTCCGGAAGGAATTGAGGATGAGGAGATCATTTTGCAGTGGCTGTCTGAAAAAAGGGGCCAGAAGGTTGCTTTGAGAGTGCCGAAAAAGGGGCAGAAAGAGCGGCTGGTGGAATTGGCCTGTAAAAATGCCATGAATATTTTGAATAAGGACAGTGAGAAAATGAAACGGGAAGAAGCCCGGACCGTAGGTGCAGTGCGGGAGCTGGCCGATCTGCTCGGATTACCGCTGCTGACCCGCATGGAGGCCTACGATATATCGAATACCAGCGGTTTTGAAAAGGTTGGATCTATGGTCGTCTATGAAAAAGGAAAGCCGAAGCGGAGCGCTTACCGCAAATTTAAAATCCGGGATATTCAGGGGCAGGATGATTATCACAGTCTGGAAGAAGTTTTGACCCGGCGCTTTACCCATGGGCAGAGAGAGCAAAAAGAACTGGAAGCGAAAAATATGGATCCGGCGATGGGAAGCTTTTCGATGTTCCCTGATCTGATTTTGATGGACGGCGGAAAAGGTCAGGTGCATATTGCTCAGAAGGTATTGATGGAACTGGGGCTGGATATTCCGGTCTGCGGCATGGTCAAAGATGATTTTCACAGGACCCGGGGGATTTATTTTGATGATGAGGAGATTGCTATTGACAGAAACTCGGAGGCCTTTCGGCTGGTGACCCGGATACAGGATGAGGCCCACCGATTTGCGATCGAATACCACCGAAGTCTGCGCAGTAAGACTCAGGTCAAATCGATTCTGGAGGATATACCGGGGATTGGCGAAACACGGCGTAAGGCGCTGATGCGTTATTACGGGGATATACAGAAAATCCGGGAAGCTTCCGTAGAAGATTTAAAACAGGTGCCGTCGATGAATGAGAAGGCAGCGGAATCGGTCTACGGGTTTTTCCGAAAACAGCCGCATTGATGTTGTCCGGCGGATATGATATACTTTAGAGACCGTGAATAACGAAAGGGGTAAAAAAATGTTTGATAATATACCGACAAATTACCATGTAAAATTGAGCAAAATTATGGAGCCGCTAAAATTAACCCTTCTGAATCCGGAAGTGGATGTAGATAAAGTGGAAATACGCCAGTCGGATGTGAATCGTCCGGCCCTGCAGCTGGCAGGCTTTTTTGAACATTTTGACTTTGAACGTCTGCAGATTGTGGGCATGGTGGAGAGCGCCTATGTTGAAATGAATTATGAAGACCATGGTGTAAAGATGTATGAGAAAATTTTTCAGGCCGGGATTCCGTGTATGGTTTTCTGCCGGAATCTGAGACCGGCGGATGAGGTCATTGAACTGGCAACACGGTATAAGATACCGCTGATGCTTTGTCCGGACGGCACCTGTGGCTTTATGAATAAAGCGATTCGTTTTCTTCAAGAAGAATTGGCGCCGAGAATCTCTATTCACGGTGTTTTAGTGGATGTTTTTGGAGAGGGCGTTCTTATTATCGGTGAGAGCGGCATTGGTAAGAGTGAAGCCGCGTTGGAGCTGATCAAGCGTGGGCACCGTCTCGTTTCTGATGATGTGGTAGAGATTAAGAAAATCAGTGATACGGAGCTTGTCGGTACGGCACCGGATATTACCCGGTATTTTATTGAACTTCGAGGGATAGGTATTGTCAATGTGAAATCTCTGTTTGGTATCCAGAGTGTCCGGGAGACTCAGAAGATCAGTCTGGTCGTTAAACTGGAAGCCTGGGATCGGGAGCGGGAATATGACCGTCTCGGTCTGGACGAGCAGTATACCGAATATCTTGGCAATAAAGTTGTCTGTCATTCCATCCCGATTCGTCCGGGACGAAATGTGGCCGTGATCGTTGAATCAGCAGCGATTAATTATCGTCAGAAGCAGATGGGGTATAATGCGGCTCAGGAATTGTACCGCAGAGTGACAGGAAACCTTCAGGGAAAGCAGGATGAGTTTTAGCATGAAGAAGTGGACGATTGGTGTGGATGTGGGCGGAACAGAAATTAAATTCGGCCTGTTTGGGGATAGCCTAAAAGAGAAATGGTTTATCCCGACAAACGTGTCGGAACATGGTTCTCATATTCTTCCGGAAATCGCGGAAACTATTGTTGATAAATGCCGGATCTTTGGTGTGGATATAACCAATCTGGCAGGGGTAGGTATGGGGCTTCCGGGACCTGTGCCTGACGGAAATATGGTCAGAGGATGTGTCAATCTTGGCTGGTCGAATGTGGCAGCGGCCCGGGAATTATCAGAGCTTTTGGCCGGAGCATTCAGTTGCCAGCCGGAAGATATTCCGGTGCGTGCCGCCAATGATGCGAATGTGGCGGCTCTGGGTGAAATGTGGCTGGGCGGCGGAAAATCCTGTAAAAGTCTGATCATGGTCACCCTGGGGACCGGCGTGGGCGGCGGTGTTGTCATTGATGGCCGGATATATAACGGCGCTTCGGGCTGTGCCGGTGAGATCGGACATATCATCTGTGTGGATGAAAAGGATATTACGGGAAACTGCAGCTGCGGCAACCGGGGATGCCTGGAACAGATAGCATCGGCGACGGGTATCGTGAAGTATGCCCGGCATTATCTGGATGAAACGGACATACCATCTGTATTAAGAGAATTACTGCGGGAGAAAGGGAATATCAGTACGAAGGATGTGTTTGACGCTGGAAAAAACGGAGATGAGGCGGCTGAACAGATCATCGATACGGTGACCAAATATCTCGGACGTGCTCTGGCAGGAATTTCCGCGGTGATAAATCCGGAATGTATTCTGATCGGAGGCGGAGTTTCGGCTGCCGGAGAATATTTAAGGGAAAAGGTCGCCCATCATTTCAGAGAACAGGCATTTTCAGAACTTAAGAACACGCCGGTGCGGCTGGCGGTCCTGGGAAATGAGGCAGGAATTTTCGGTGCGGCCTATATGATGATTTCTGAAAGAATGAGAGAGGATAGCATTTTATGACATTAGCAGAACAATTAGAAACTGTGATCGGGCAGGGGCAGGTTTGTGAGAATGAACCGATGAAAAACCATACGACGTTTCGAATCGGAGGGCCGGCGGATATTTTTGTATGTCCGAAGACGGAAGAAGGCCTGATCCGTGGATTAAAATGGTGTAGAGAGAAAAAAATTTCTTTTTATGTTATAGGAAATGGAAGCAATCTGCTTGTAGGCGATAAAGGTTTTCGGGGGGTTGTTTTTCAGGTATGCAAAAACCTTGATTTTGTGGAGACAGAAATTACACCATCGGGAATCTGTGTCCGTGCAGGCGCCGGTGTGATGTTGGCAAAGCTGGCCAGGGATGTTTCAGCCAGAGGCTATACGGGCTTTGAATTTGCCACGGGAATACCGGGAACGCTTGGCGGAGCTGTTACAATGAACGCAGGAGCTTATGGCGGAGAAATGAAACAGGTTCTTGTATCTGTCCGGGCGGTTAACATGGCTGGCGAGGTCCTGGAAATTTCTTTAAAAGATCTGGAACTGGGATATCGTACCAGCCGGATCCAGAAAGAAGCTCTGATTGTCTTATCGGCGGTCTTAAAGTTTGCCCGGGGTGATGCAGAAGCCATTTTGGAACAGGTAGAGGAGCTTTCAAGACAGCGGAAGGAAAAACAGCCGCTGGAATATCCGAGTGCAGGCAGTACCTTTAAACGGCCGGAGGGGTATTTCGCAGGCAAGCTGATCCAGGACGCGGGTCTGAAAGGCTATCGGGTCGGTGATGCCATGGTATCGGAAAAGCATAGCGGTTTTGTGATTAATGCAGGAGCGGCCACGGCTTCTCAGGTACGGCAGTTAATGCAGGATGTGGATGCGATCGTCTATGAAAAGTTTCAGGTACATCTTGAACCGGAAGTGAGGATGATCGGAGAGTTTTAAAGGAGGAGGCAGACAGATGCGTTTTGTTGTTGTGACAGGAATGTCCGGAGCGGGAAAAAGCTCTGTATTAAAAATGTTGGAGGATATCGGGTATTTTTGCGTGGATAATCTTCCGGTGCCTCTTTTGCCTAAATTTGCAGAGCTTGTGTCCGTTCAGGGAGAAAATGCTATGCATCAGGCCGCTCTTGGCATTGATATACGAAGCGGTGAAGGCCTGGCGACAGTGAATAAAGTTCTTGAAAATATAGAGGATTTGAAAATAAATTACGAGATCCTGTTTTTAGATTGCGAAGACGCAGTTTTGATCAAACGCTATAAGGAGACGCGTCGGCAGCATCCGCTGGCTGTGGGCGGCCGGATTGAAGATGGAATTAAAAATGAGCGGAAAAAGATGAAGTTTCTAAAACAAAGAGCGGATTATATCATTGATACGAGCCAGATGCTGATCCGGGATTTAAAAGGCGAGGTAGATAAAATTTTCGTTAAAAATGAACCCTATCAGAACTTTTATCTGACCGTATTGTCTTTTGGTTTCAAATATGGCATTCCGACAGATGCAGATTTAGTTTTTGATGTTCGGTTTCTGCCGAATCCTTACTATGTAGAAAGCCTTCGTAAAAAGACAGGAAATGAACCGGAGGTCCGGGATTATGTGTTGAATTGTAAAGAAGCCGGCATGTTCTTGGATAAGGTTGAGGATCTGCTTGTATTTCTTGTACCCCAATATATTAAAGAGGGAAAAAATCAACTGGTGATTGCTGTTGGCTGTACTGGCGGTAAACATCGTTCCGTGACGATGGCCAATGGAATTTATCATCGGCTGGCAGCAAAAAACTACAGTGCAAAGGTGGAACACAGGGATGTGTCCAAGGATGCGCTCAGAAATAAATAAATCCGGTCCCGGAAGGATGGATTGAGGTGGTAACATGTCTTTTTCAAGTCGTGTAAAGGAAGAATTGTCCTATCAGACAGGAAGTGCCATGCATTGCCGCATCGCTGAGATTGCGGCAATTTTGAGTATGTGCGGACAGATTTTTCAGGAAGAAGATGGGAAAGTATCGATAAAAATACAAACAGAAAACCTTGCGGTCGCAAGAAAATACTTTACATTGTTGAAAAAAACATATAATATAGATGTTGATATATGCATAAGGAATCATATTCATACTGGAAAGAGCCGTACATATATCCTGGATGTTGCAGACGATTATGCTGCCAGGAAAATTTTGAGTTCGGTAAAGTTTATGAATGGCGACGGAGAGATTGAGGAAGACTATGCGATAGTTCATTTAATGATCCTCCGGAAAGCATGTTGTAAACGTGCGTTTTTACGAGGCGCATTTTTGTGTGCCGGTTCTATCAGTGAACCGGAAAAAACCTATCATTTTGAAATTGTATGTATGACACCGGAGAGGGCTCAGCAGATATGCGATATGATGAAGACATTTAATATCGACGGAAAGTGTATTACCCGAAAGAAGTATCACGTCGTGTACATTAAGGAAGCGTCTCAGATCGTAGATATGCTCAATGTCATGGAAGCCCATGTTTCACTGATGGAATTGGAGAATATCCGTATTTTAAAGGAAATGAGGAACTCTGTAAATCGGCGTGTAAACTGCGAAACGGCAAACATTTCCAAAACAGTGTCTGCGGCGGTGAAACAGATTGAGGATATCACGTATATCCGGGATACCGTAGGATTCAGTGAATTGACTGATGGACTAAAGGAGATTGCAGAACTTCGGCTGCAATATCCGGAAGCATCGTTGGTCGAACTGGGGAAATTGTTGTCGACCCCTGTGGGTAAGTCGGGTGTAAATCACCGATTACGTAAGTTGAGTGTATTAGCGGACGAATTGAGGTCCGGAAATTAGCAAAGGCTAGAAAGGCAAGGTACAATTATGGTTTCAAAGAGCATGACGATTAATATTCCAAAAGGGCTGGAAGCCCGGCCGGTAGCATTGCTTGTTCAGGTGGCAAGTCAATACGAGAGCAGCATTTACGTGGAGATTCAGGAAAAAAAGGTAAATGCGAAGAGTATTATGGGAATGATGAGTCTTGGTCTGGCCGAAGGCGAAAAGATTACGATCATTGCGAATGGACCGGATGAAGACGCTGCAGTTGATGCAATTGACAAATATATTTCAAAGCAATAATAATGTAAACATATTCCTTAAATCGAAGGCGCGGGAAGGCGCCTTCGATTTTCTAAAAATATGAGACAAAAAGAAAGGGTGAAAGAGAGATGAATACGAAGGGAATCAGAAAATTTAAGAAAGTACTGGTTGCAAACCGGGGAGAAATCGCAATTCGTATTTTTCGTGCTTTAAATGAACTTGGGATTGGTACTGTCGCTGTTTTCTCAAAAGAAGATAAGTATGCCATGTTCCGCACAAAGGCAGATGAAGCCTATTTATTAAATCCGGATAAAGGACCAGTAGATGCTTATCTGGATATCGATACCATTATTCGTATAGCAAAAGAGCATCAGGTAGATGCCATCCATCCGGGTTATGGATTTTTATCTGAAAATCCATATTTTGCAGAGGCTTGTGAAAAGAGCGGAATCGTATTTATCGGACCGACAGCGGGCATGATGCGGGCTATGGGCGATAAGATCTCTTCAAAGAAAATGGCGATGGAAGCCGAAGTGCCGACGATTCCGGGGATTGACAAGGCTGTGGAGAATTATGAGGAAGTCGAAAAAGCAGCTGATTTTATCGGTTATCCGGTGATGTTGAAAGCTTCTAACGGCGGCGGCGGCCGAGGGATGCGTATTGTGAATTCGGCGGACGAATTGGAGAAAGCCTATCGTGAAGCGAGAGAAGAATCCAGAAAAGCTTTTGGCGATGAACAGATTTTCATTGAAAAATATTTAAGAAGTCCAAAACACATCGAAGTTCAGATCCTGGCAGACAATCATGGCAACGTTGTCCACCTTTATGATCGTGACTGCTCTGTGCAGAGACGTCATCAGAAAGTTGTGGAATATGCACCGGCTTTTACCGTACCGGATGAAGTACGTGAGGAAATTTTTTCAAGTTCGATTCGTCTGGTAAAACATGTGGGTTACCGGAACGCCGGAACACTGGAATTCCTTGTCGATGATCAGAATCACCCATACTTTATTGAAATGAATCCAAGAATTCAGGTAGAGCATACCGTTTCCGAAATGGTTACGGGAATCGATATCGTACAGTCACAGATTATGATTGCTGAGGGATATGCCCTTGATTCCGGGGAAATTGGTATTCCGTCCCAGGATGCGGTACATCTGAACGGCTATTCCATTCAGACTCGTATTACAACAGAGGATCCGGCAAACAATTTCCTTCCGGATACAGGAAGAATCAATGTTTATCGTTCCGGTTCAGGAAATGGTCTTCGTCTGGATGGCGGTAATGCCTATACAGGAGCGGAAGTTCTGCCATATTATGACAGCCTTCTTGTTAAAGTCATTTCCTATGACCGTACGTTTAAAGGTGCTATACGCAAATCGCTGCGTGCACTGAAAGAAATGCGTATCCGTGGTGTTAAGACAAATATTCAGTTTCTGATCAATGTGCTGAATCATGAAACCTTCCAGGAAGGTAAATGCTATACGACATTTATCGAGGAGACGCCGGAACTTTATGAGTTGAGAAAAGTTCAGGACCGGGCGACAAAGATTTTGGAATTTATCGGCGATAAGATCGTTAATCCTCAAAATGGTGAGAAACCTTACCTGGATGCCCATCGTCCGCCGGTCTTTGATCAGAAAAAAACAATTTACGGTGCAAGGGATGAATTCCTGAAGTTGGGCGCAGAGGCATTTACCCAGAAAATTCTCAGAGAAGACCGTCTCTATGTGACCGATACGACCATGCGAGATGCTCAGCAGTCTCTGTTTGCAACTCGTATGCGTACAAGAGATATCATTGATGCGGCGCCGGCGGCTAATGCCTTCCTTGCCAATGCTTTTTCGGCGGAAGCCTGGGGCGGCGCAACCTATGATACGGCTTATCGTTTCTTAAAAGAATCTCCATGGCGCAGACTTTCCACATTGCGTCAGCTGATGCCGAACACATTGATTCAGATGCTGATTCGTGCGTCGAATGCGGTTGGATACAGCAATTATCCGGATAATGTGGTCAAGGAGTTTATTCAGGTTTCCGCTGGCCGCGGTATTGATGTGTTCCGTATTTTTGACAGCTTGAACTGGATGGAAAATATGAAGATGCCAGTGGAAGAAGCCCTGAAGACCGGAAAGATCGTAGAAGGCGCTATCTGTTATACGGGTGATATTTCTGATCCAAATGAAACGAAATATACGCTGGATTACTATATGAAGAAGGCGAAAGAAATCGAGGCTATGGGCTGTCATATCCTGACAATTAAGGATATGGCGGGACTTTTGAAACCATATGCGGCAAAGACCCTGATCACAGAGTTGAAAAAGGAATTGAACATTCCGGTGAACTTACATACCCATGACACAACGGGCAGCGGTGTCAGCACCGTACTGATGGCTGCGGAAGCCGGTGTGGATATTGCGGATATGGCGATTGAATCGATGAGCTCTCTGACAAGCCAGCCATCTATGAATACGATCGTTGCCACTCTGAAGGGAACAGAGCGGGATACAGGCCTTGATCTGACGGAACTTCATGAATTGAGCGAATATTATGCCCGCGTGCGTGAGGTATATAAACCGTTTGAGAGCGGCATGTGTACACCGAATGCTGAAATCTATAAATATGAGATTCCTGGCGGTCAGTATTCCAACCTTTTGGCCCAGGTCAAAGATATGGGTGAAAAAGATCGTTTTGATGATATCAAACGTCTGTATAAAGAGGCCAATGACCTGCTTGGAAATATTGTAAAAGTTACGCCGACCTCTAAAGTCGTTGGTGATCTGGCAATTTTCATGTTTAAGAATAACCTGGATAAAGATAATATTCTTACGGCCGGAAAAGATCTTTCTTATCCGGAATCGGTTGTAGAATATTTCAAGGGTATGATTGGTCAGCCGGACGGCGGCTTCCCGGAAGAATTCCAGAAGATTGTTCTGAAAGGTGTTGAACCGATCAGCGTGCGTCCGGGCACCTTGCTGGAGAGTGTGGATATTAAACAAATTGAAGCTTACTTAAAAGGAAAATTTGATTTGTCATCATTTACGCCATTGGAGATTCGCCAGAAAGCAGTCAGCTATGCCCTCTACCCGAAGGTATACGAAGATTACTGCAATCATCTGGAAGCTTACAACGATGTATCTCAGCTTCAGAGCCATGTTTATTTCTATGGTCTGAGACCGAGAGAAGAGACAGTTGTAAATATCGGTCAGGGCAAGACATTGATTATCAAATACATCAGTAAGACTGCAGCGAATGATGAAGGAAAATGTACATTGACCTTTGAAGTAAATGGCGCTGTCCGTGAGATCGTGGTTGAAGATAAGAATGAAATCGTTCATGTAAATCAGAAACCGAAGGCAGATAAATCCGACCCGAAACAGATTGGTTCCTCCATTCCTGGAACCGTATGTCAGATTTTTGTTAAGAAAGGAGATAAGGTCGATGTCAATACACCGCTTCTTGTTGTGGAAGCCATGAAGATTGAAACGACCATTGTTTCAAAAACTGCCGGCGTGGTGGATGAGATTTTTGTCACTGAAGGTGAAAAGGTTAATTCCGAAGATCTGTTGGTAACATTTAAACTGTAAGGATAAGAGAATTCTCTCCGGTCAAACCTTGAAATGGTTTCTTCCGGGGAGAATTTTCTGTATTTTTTGTGAAATTACTGTTATTTTTTTCAGAAATATTGTAATATTACATATAAGATTTCAGGAAGGAGAGGCACAGTCAGAATCTGAACTTAAGATTTTGTTCTGTGGGAAAAAGTATGTCTGATAAAGAGAAAAAACAAAATGGACAGGCGGACGGAGTAAATTCACAGAAGCCTGAAAAGAGGATGACGAAGTATGATTTGAAGATGCAGCGTCGGAAAGAAGAGGAACTGAGACAGCAGAGAAAAGCCAGATATTCGGCGATTATCGGTGCAGTCATCCTGCTTCTCATCGTGGGCGTGCTCGGATGGAAATTTTATGATGGATATCAGGACAAACACGGCACTTATGTGACGGTCGGAGATCATGATGTTCAGCGGTCGGAATATGAATATTATTATTACAGCGGCATCAATAATCTATACGCCTACTATGGGAACTATCTGAGCTATATGGGACTGGATTTATCAAAACCGTTGGATGAGCAGGCCTACATGGAGAATATGACATGGAAGGATTATTTTGATCAGCAGGCAGTTTCCCAGTTGAAACAGGTATATGCGCTGACAGATGCGGCGGAAGCGGCCGGATTTGAGTATGATGCATCGGCGGATGTGGATGATTTTGCAGAATCCATAGAGACTGGCGCGGCGAATGCCAATATGAGCGCCGCCGACTATTTGAAATCTTCTTACGGAACACTGGCGACGATGGATAAGGTGAAAGCCTATGTGGAAAAGAGCAGTATCGCTACCGCTTATTATAACAGCATTGAGGATGCGACAGAAATAACCGACGAGGAAGTGTCGGATTATTATGATGAAAATAAAGACAATTACGACTCGGTGGATTATCTGGCATGCAAAATTGCAGCAGATATGCCGGAGACAGAGACTGTCGCAGCAGAAGAAACAACAGCGCCTGAAACAGAGACGGGCGAGACAGAAACCCTGAGCGAGGAAGAAAAGGCTGCCCAGGAGGCTGAGAAGAAAGCTGCAGAAGAAGCAGCTATGACAGCGGCTAAAGAAAAGGCCGATGAAATGCTGGAACAGATTTCAGATGAGTCGTCTTTTGAAAATTTATATGCAGACTATGCGACGGACACGGCTGTTGAACTGCGGAAAACAAATGCAAAAAAATCATCAATCTCACCAACCGGGGTTGGACAGTGGCTGTTTGACAGCGCACGTCAGGCTGGAGATACAACCGTGATTGAAGATACCACCGGCAATGCTTATTATGTGGTTTACTTTATCGACCGTTATCTGGACCATGCAAAGACGGTCGACGTACGTCATATTCTGATACGTTCCAGCGCGGAAACGACGGATGAAATGACGGATGAGGAAAAGGCAACAGCCGAAGAAAATGCAAAGGCTGAGGCAAAACAGAAGGCCGAAGATATTTATGCAGAGTGGAAGAATGGCGATGCAACAGAGGACAGCTTTGCAGCATTGGCAGAAGCAAACAGCGAAGATACCGGTTCAAACACAAATGGCGGTCTGTATGAAGCTGTGACGAAAGGTCAGATGGCCGCTTCCTTTAACGACTGGATTTTTGATGATGCGAGAAAACCGGGAGATACGGAGATTGTCGAGACGGAGTATGGCTATCATGTGATGTATTTTGTGGGAGATAATGCGGAAGCATGGTATGTGAATATTGAAAATACGTTGCGCACAAATAAGATGCAGGAATATATCACAAATCTGACTGCCGATATGGAAGTTATCGATGAACGCGGCAATATTGATTATTTACATGTGGCTGAGACCGAAACTGAATCGGTAACAGATACGGCGGCTGAGACTGAAACTCAGGAAGAAACAGAGTCTGCGGACAAATAAGATTTGGCCGAAAGGTAATATGTACATCAGAAAAAGGGGGAGAATGTTTTTATGGATGGTGTGATGTTTATCGGAACATGGTGGTCTCTGGTGCCTCCGCTTTTGGCGATTATTCTGGCGTTGGTAACAAAAGAGGTTTACAGTTCCCTGTTTATCGGTGTGGCCTTTGGGGCGCTTTTGTATGCAGGGTTCCAGCCATGGAACGCCTTTATGGCATTTTTTGATATTATGAAGAGCAGTATGAATTTGAATATTTTGATTTTTGATGTACTGCTTGGAATGATCATCGTCCTGATGGCCAAGTCCGGTGGTTCAGCGGCCTATGGAAAGTGGGCAGGAACGAGGATCAAGTCAAAAAAGAGTGCCATGCTGGCAACGACAGGGTTAGGTGTCCTGATCTTCGTTGATGATTATTTTAACTGTCTGACGGTTGGTTCAGTCATGCGTCCGGTTACAGACCGCTTTAAAGTATCCAGAGCAAAGCTGGCCTATATTATTGATGCAACGGCGGCTCCGGTATGTATTATTGCTCCGGTTTCCAGTTGGGCCGCAGCGGTAAATTCCTATGTGCCGGCAGATGCAGGAATTACCGGTTTCCAGTTGTTCCTTCGGACGATTCCGTACAATCTGTATGCGCTGCTGACGCTGGCGATGGTACTGTATATTGTCATTACCGGATTTGACTTTGGATTGATGAAAAAACATGAGCAGAATGCAGCTAAAGGGGATTTGTTTACCAGCGGCGCGGAAGAATTTGAACAGGTTAAAGCGGAAGAAATCTCTGCGAAGGGACGGGTGTTTGATCTGGTCCTGCCTGTAGCGGTCCTGATCGTTTCTGCCATCGGTGCCATGATCTATACGGGCTTTCTGGGCGGTGCAACGGATATTATTACGGCCTTTGCCGGCTGCGATGCAGAGACAAGCCTGATTTTTGCAACGATGCTCACGATTTTGTTTATGCTGTTTTTATATCTGCCGCGCAAGGTGGTTACTTTTAAGGGCTTTATGGATAGCTTTGTGGAAGGCTTTAAGCTGATGATTCCGGCGGTGGCCATACTGATTTTTGCCTGGTCCTTAAAAGGCGTGGGTGATGCCCTTGGGATCGCCCAGTTTGTGGAAGGAGTTGTCGGAAGCAATACTTCGGCCAGCGTATTTATTCCGGCCATCATGTTTATGATCGCCATATTCCTGGCTTTTTCGACAGGGACAAGTTGGGGAACCTTTGCTATTCTTGTGCCGATCGTCATTGCCATGTTCCCGGGAGCAGACCGTTTGGAAATGATGATCATTGCTGTTGCGGCTGTCCTTGCCGGCGCAGTCTGCGGCGACCATGTATCGCCGATTTCGGATACGACGGTCATGTCTTCAGCGGGAGCCCAGAGTAACCATATTAACCATGTATCAACCCAGATGCAGTATGCGACAGTTGTTGCTGTAGTTTGTATTGTCGGTTATGTTATTGCCGGTTTTGTGAAAATCTGGTGGGTGACACTGGGACTGAGTCTGGCTATCTTATTGATCATACTGACCTTTATGCGGAAGTATGTGGAAGGAAAGGACAGAAAGGCAGTTTCTGATGATTAAAATCAATGTGCCCTATATTAGTCAGAAGGGCAGATATCCTACCGGGTGCGAAAGTGTGTCGACGGTGATGCTCCTGCAATTGTTAGGCTATGAGATTTCCGTTGATGAATTTATTGAAAATTATCTGGATTGCCATGGGTTTGAAATGCGGGACGGCCAGCTTTATGGGCCGGACCCGAATGAACATTTTTGCGGCAGCCCCTTTAATGAAGATGATTTCGGCTGCTATGCACCGGTCATCTGCAAGGCTCTGGAAAACGTTTTCAGAAGATGTGCCCCGAAGCTTTCGGGAGAAAACGGTGGTTCAGATATGGCTTACAAAGCGGTGGATGAAACCGGAGCACCGATTCACGAGCTCCTGGAACGATATATAGATAAGGGAATGCCGGTGATTTTCTGGGCCTGTATCGATATGCGGGAACCGATTGTCGGGCCGGAATGGAAGTTACTGGATACAGGGGAAATCTTTACCTGGATTTCCAATGAACATTGCATGCTTCTTGTTGGCTATGACGATGACGGTTATTACTTTAATGACCCTTATGAAGACCATGGGGTTGTGTATTACCCTAAACAACTGGTCGAGGAACGGCACCGGGCCCAGTATGGGATGGCTGTTGGTGTGTGCAGAAATAGAAGTATTATAGATAAGTGATCATAGAAAATCTTCCTGAAAGAATGGCTTCAAGATTCTTTCAGGAAGATTTTTGCTTTTAGTTTAACCAATCCTGATAGTGATCGGCGATTTCCTGCACGGTGTTGATCAGCAGGGACGTATGATAGCCGTCAGATACTATATGCTGAACATAGGCAGAGAATGGCAGAAGCATCTCTCCATTTTGTTCAAAATATTTTCCGCATAAAATGATTGGGAAAAGAAGGGGTGATTTCATTGGCGTATCATAGCACTGAGCGGTATAAGAAAGCCAGGGCACACAGGAAATCGGTGTAAAGTTATCCGGCTTATCCGGTTTTGTTTTTACACCTTTCACATCTTTCCAGGTTTCCATATCCTGGACGCAGGTCTTATAAAAAATAGAAAAGTCTTTATTGTATTCCGACCAAATATCTGAAAAGGTGTGGTCATCCTTGTGAAATATGGTGTAAGACGGGTGACATTCGTCCCAATAGCCCAGACGATGTTCGCCATCGTGCGCCATACGCATTTCTTTGATTCGATTGACAGCGGTGGATACTATGTAAAGGTATACCGGATAAAAACGCAGTCCCCGCTGTTTGATTTCCTTTAAAAGATTTGTGATTTTAATGTTCGCGTTTAAAGTATAGCTGGAATGGACGAATGTCTGATAGTATTTGTAATGTTCGCGGCGTTCCCATGTATCCATATCAATTAAATGAAAAGCCATAAAATTCCCTCCCTGGTCGATTGTTGATTATCAAATGTTTTAAAAGTATTATAGAGAATCCAAAGGAAAATAACAAGATATATTGCAGGGTTTTCAAATTTCTCTGTTTTATGTTATACTGGGAGCAGTTGCAAAATGGCGAATAATAGATAAATGATAAAGGTGATTTTGAATGGCATTTACCCATTTACATGTGCATACAGAATATAGTTTGCTGGATGGTTCCAACAAGGTGAAAGAGCTGGTGGCCCGGACGAAGGAACTTGGAATGGACAGTGTGGCGATCACAGACCACGGTGTCATGTACGGTGTGATTGAATTTTACAGAGCGGCTATGGCGGCGGGAATCCGGCCGATCATTGGCTGTGAAGTTTATGTGGCGCCGAAGTCCCGGTTTGATAAGGCGGGACAGCAGGATAATAAATACAATCATCTGGTGCTTCTGGCAGAGAATAATACAGGTTATCACAATTTAATGAAGCTGGTTTCCAGAGGGTTTACCGAAGGCTTTTATTACAAGCCGAGGGTGGATATGGAAGTGCTTCGAGAGTATCATGAGGGTATCATTGCGCTCAGCGCCTGTCTGGCAGGTATCGTGCCCGAATATATTCAGAAAGGGCTCTATGAGGAGGCCAGGCTCAGAGCGTTGGAGCTGGAAGAGGTCTTTGGCAAAGGAAATTTCTTCCTGGAACTTCAGGACCATGGCATTCCAGCGCAGAAAACAGTGAATCAGAGTCTTTTGCGGATGAGTCAGGAAACGGGGATTGAACTGGTGGCGACCAATGATATTCATTATACCTATGCGGAGGATGAAAAACCTCACGACATTCTGCTTTGTATCCAGACGGGCAAAAAGGTTGCCGACGAGGATCGTATGCGCTATGAGGGCGGTCAGTATTATATCAAATCTGAAGAGGAAATGCGCAGGCTTTTTCCATATGCAAAGCAGGCCTGCGATAATACCCATAAAATTGCTGAGCGCTGTCATGTGGATATTGAATTCGGAAAATATAAACTGCCGGAATTTCCTGTCCCGGATGGCTACGATGCCTGGAGTTATTTGAATAAACTGACATGGGACGGTCTGGCGAGACGCTATGACCATCCGGATGATATGTTAAAAGAACGGTTGGAATATGAACTTTCCACCATTAAGAATATGGGATTTGTGGACTATTTTCTGATCGTCTGGGATTTTATTCATTATGCCAAAAGTCAGGGCATTGCTGTGGGACCAGGGCGTGGCTCTGCGGCGGGAAGTCTTGTGTCCTACTGTCTTGAGATTACAGATCTGGACCCGATCAAATATAATCTCCTCTTTGAACGTTTCTTAAATCCAAACCGGGTCACCATGCCGGATATCGATGTGGATTTTTGCTTTGAGCGGCGGCAGGAAGTCATCGATTATGTCGTTGAAAAATATGGCAAAGACCGGGTGGTTCAAATCGTGACTTTTGGTACAATGGCGGCCAGGGGGGTTATTCGTGATGTGGGCCGGGTGCTGGACTTGCCTTATGCTCAGGTGGACACGGTGGCGAAAATGATTCCGTCGGAGTTGAATATTACCATAGAGTCTGCCCTGAAAAAAAATCCGGAGCTGAAAAAAACTTATGATTCGGATCCGGTGATCCATGAGCTGATTGACATGTCCAAACGTCTGGAAGGACTTCCGAGACATACGTCCACCCATGCGGCAGGCGTCGTGATCAGTCCGAAGGCGGTGGATGAATTCGTGCCGCTGTCAAGAGGTGTGGATGATTGTGTGACGACCCAGTTTACGATGACGACACTGGAAGAGCTTGGCCTTTTGAAAATGGACTTTTTAGGGCTTCGGACGCTGACGGTCATTCAGAATGCAGTAAATCTGATCAATCGCCATCGGGAAAAACCTTTAAATATGCACGATGTTGATTATGATGATGCAAAGGTCTATGAAATGATTGCTTCCGGCAAAACCGAAGGTGTGTTCCAGCTTGAAAGTGCCGGAATGAAGAGCTTCATGAAAGAGTTAAAACCGTCCAGTCTGGAAGATATTATCGCGGGGATTTCGCTTTATCGTCCGGGGCCGATGGATTTTATTCCGAAATATATTAAAGGAAAACAGAATCAGGCATCCATTGTCTATGATTGTCCGGAGCTGGAAGAAATTCTGGCGCCAACCTATGGCTGTATCGTTTACCAGGAACAGGTTATGCAGATTGTTATGAAGCTGGCCGGCTATGACCTGGGGCGAAGCGACCTGGTGCGCCGTGCCATGTCCAAGAAAAAAGCGGATGTGATGGCAAAGGAGCGAGAATACTTTGTTTATGGAAACAAAGATTTGAATGTGCCGGGATGTATCGCCCGGGGAATTGATGAACGGGTGGCCAATAAAATTTTTGATGATATGACAGATTTTGCCAAATATGCCTTTAATAAGTCTCATGCAGCGGCCTATACCATCGTATCTTATCAGACAGCATGGTTAAAATATTATTATCCTGTGGAATTTATGGCGGCGCTGATGACATCGGTCATTGATTTCCCGACAAAGGTAGCTGAATACATTATGGAATGCCGGAAGATGGATATTAAGATTCTGCCCCCGGATATTAACGAGGGTGAGAGAGACTTTTCCGTATCCGGAGGCAATATCCGTTATGCACTATCAGCCATTAAAAGTGTGGGTCGTTCCGTTATTGATAATATTGTTAATGAACGACAGGAACATGGCCCTTTTGTCAGCCTGAAAGATTTTATTGAGCGGCTGTCCGGTAAAGAGGTAAATAAGCGGACGGTAGAAAGCTTCATCAAATCGGGTGCCATGGATGGACTTCATGCGACCCGGCGTCAGCTCATGATGGTCTATGTCCAGGTGATGGATCAGGTTAATCAGGAACGGAAGAAGTCGATGACCGGCCAGATGACTTTGTTTGACTTTGTATCCGATGATGAAAAAGCGGAATTTGATGTGCATTATCCAAACGTTGGTGAATATGATAAAGAATTGAAGCTGGCTTTTGAAAAGGAAGTGCTTGGCGTTTACATCAGCGGTCATCCGCTGGAGGAATATGCAAAGTTTCTGATGAAGAATGTTACGGCGGTCACTACGGATTTTTATGTGGATGATGAGACGGGAGAAAGCCGGGTGAGGGACAATCAAAACGTTATTATCGGCGGTATGATCACCTCAAAGACAGTCAAAGTGACAAAAAATAATAAGCTGATGGCTTTTATTTCCCTGGAAGATCTGGTCGGCACCGTAGAGGTTCTTATCTTCCCGAATGATTATGAACGTCATCAGAAATATCTGGAGGAAGATCAGAAAGTATATATCCGGGGGCGGGTGTCTGCTTCGGAAGACCAGCAGGCGAAGCTGATTTGTGAGAAAATCGTTCCGTTTGACGAGATTCCAAAAGAAATATGGATAAAATTTGATAGTAAAGAAAACTACATGCAGCGGGAACAGGAATTGTACCGGATGCTGGAGTTAGAAAGCGGAAAGGACAGGGTTGTTATTTTCTGTGCCAGAGAAAAAGCAGTGAAACGGCTGGAAAACCGCTATGCGGTGCAGGGAGACGATCGGGTCGTCGGGATGCTCCGAAAAGCCTTTGGTGAGGAAAATGTAAAACTTCAGCAATCCGTCTTGAAAAGGTAGGAAATCTGTATTAAAATATCAAGATAAAATCGTTGTCAGTTCGCAAGGATGGAGGTCATGACATGAGTAAAGAGATAAAAACAATCGGCGTACTAACCAGCGGCGGCGATGCGCCGGGGATGAACGCGGCTGTGCGTGCGGTTGTCCGTACTGCGGTGACAGCAGGATGTAAAGTGAAAGGAATCCAGAAAGGATATGCAGGCCTTTTGGAGGAAGAAATCATAGATTTGGGCGCCGGCAGTGTTTCAGATATTCTGAACCGGGGTGGTACATTTTTATATACGGCACGATGTGAGGAATTCCATACGGAAGCAGGTCAGAAAAAAGGGGCAGAAATCTGCCGGAAGCATGGCATCGATGGTATCGTTGTGATTGGTGGCGACGGTTCTTTCAGGGGAGCGCAGAAACTGGCATCCTTTGGAATTAATACCATCGGAGTTCCGGGGACCATTGATCTGGATATCGCTTGTACGGATTATACCATTGGCTTTGATACGGCGGTGAATACGGCTATGGAAGCCATTGATAAGGTAAGAGACACATCAACATCCCATGAGCGTTGCAGTATTATTGAGGTCATGGGACGAAATGCCGGCTATATTGCGCTGTGGTGCGGTATTGCCAATGGCGCGGAGGATATTCTGCTTCCGGAAAACTATAACTATGACGAGCAGATTTTGGTAGATCATATTATAAAAAGCCGTAAGATCGGTAAGACCCATCATATTATCATAAATGCGGAAGGTATCGGCCATTCCACGAGTATGGCCCGTCGTATTGAAGCAGCGACAGGAATAGAGACCCGTGCCACCATTCTCGGACATTTACAGCGGGGTGGCAATCCGACGGCCAAGGACCGTGTATATGCTTCTATTATGGGAGCTTATGCGGTCAATGCTCTTGTTTCCGGAAAGTCAAACCGGGTAGTGGCCTATAAACATGGCGAATTTGTGGATTATGATATCGACGAAGCTTTAGAAATGAAAAAAGAACTGGATCCATTCCAATTAACAGTATCTCGTATTCTGGCGAGATAAAGAAGATATGTGATATGCCCGAATGGGTAAAATATATGCAGCCCATATAGCGTAGCTTCCGGTTGGGGGCTGCGCTATATGCTTAAATAATTGAGAGGTTTAGATTTGAAAAGTAAGAAAAAGAGCTTTGAGTTAAAAACAACCCAGATTATTGGACTGGGTTTTGCTATACTGATTTTGGCAGGCTCCATTTTATTATCTCTTCCTATCGCTTCGGTGGATGGGACGGCGACATCTTATATCAATGCGTTGTTTACGGCCACAACGTCTTCCTGTGTGACAGGGTTGGTTACCGTGGTGACGGGGGAACACTGGAGTCTTTTTGGACAGGTGGTCATTTTGGTAATGATTCAGATGGGAGGTCTGGGAGTAGTGTCCTTTACCACCTTCCTGCTGATGATTGCCGGAAAGCGGATTCAATTAAAACAGAGAATGCTTATCCAGGAAGCCTATGGCTTTGACACATTGACGGGCATGGTGCGTATGGTCCGGAAAATGATCTGCGGGACGCTGGTAGTGGAGGGTATTGGTGCTCTGCTTTATATGTTTGTGTATATCCCACGATATGGTCTGGCAAAGGGCATATGGGTTTCGGTTTTTATGGCAGTGTCAGCCTTTTGTAATGCGGGGATGGATTTAATGGGGGCGGACAGTATGATGCCCTACGTTACCCATCCGCTGATGAATCTGGTAACGATGGGACTGATCGTTATCGGAGGGCTTGGCTTCTTCGTATGGTGGGATCTGGCGGCGGCTCTGCGCAGAGTATGCAGAGAGAAAATGAGTCTGCGCCAGTCTGTTCGGAAGCTGAGTCTTCACAGTAAGCTGGTGCTCTGTGTCACGGCGATTCTGATCTTCGGCGGAGCCCTGATTTTTTTTCTGCTTGAGTTTAATAATCCGGAAACGATGGGAAATCTGAGTTTCGGAGGAAAGATATGGGCCAGCATCTTTCAGTCGGTGACATTACGTACTGCCGGCTTTGCCAGTATAGACCAGGGAAAACTGCACACGGGAAGCCTGCTGCTCGGCTGTGTGTTGATGTTTATCGGAGGTTCGCCGGGCGGTACGGCCGGCGGTATAAAAACGGTGACGATCACACTTTTGGCCTTTGCTGTTATCGCCACGATCGTGGGCCGGGAGGATGTGGAACTGGGACATCGAAGAGTCAGCATGGACACGGTCATGAAGGGGACCTGTGTCATATTACTTCAGGTATTTTTCCTGGTCATAAGCACCTTTGCCCTTTGCTGCCTGGAATCGGATATTCCATTTATTCAAGTCCTGTATGAGACTTTTTCCGCACTGGGCACCGTGGGACTTACGATGGGAATCACGGAGGGATTGTCCGTGGCCGGGAAACTAGTATTGATTGCCAGTATGTATTTTGGACGTCTGGGTCCGATCACTATGGCGGTTATTTTGAATGTAAATGGAAATAAGAAAAAAGTTCACCGGCGGCTGCCCGACGGTAAAGTTTTTGTATAGATATTCCCGGAGGTATTTCATGAATTTGGAAATCATGATATACTATTATGTAAATGAAAGGTTAATGATATGAGAAAAAAAGAGTATGGTGTATTTGGCCTGGGAAAGTTTGGAATGGCAGTTGCCGTGGCACTGGCTGAGAGCGGCAATTCAGTCATTGCGGTAGATATGGACCCGGACCGGGTGGATTTGGCTGCCGACACAGTGACCTGTGCGATGGTGGCGGATGTGACCGAACCGGATGTGCTGGATAGTCTTGGTATTAGCAATCTGGATTGTGTCATTATCGGTGTATCAACGAATATGCAGGCCAGTATTATGGCCACGATTCTGACAAAAGAAAAAGGTGTCGGTTTTGTTGTAGCCAAGGCGGAGAATGAAATCCACAAGCATATCCTGGAGAAAGTGGGAGCCGATAAAATTGTTTTTCCGGAGGCAGAGATGGGCACACGACTGGCACGGAATCTGATGGGCGGTGAATTCGTTGATCTGGTAGAGCTGTCCAAAGAATTCAGTATGGTCGAGATGCCGGTGCCGGAGGCATGGATTGGAAGAAGCCTTCGGGAACTGGATGTCCGTGGCTCTTACGGTCTGAACATTATCGGTATTAAACGGGGGGATGACCTGAAAGTCAATCTGGACCCGGAAAATCCTATGGAAAAAGAGATGACGCTGGTCATTGTTGGAAAGAACGTTGATCTGGCGAAAATTGGAGTCGAGGTATAGATGATAACAAGTACATCAAATCCCCGGATAAAGAATCTGATGCAGCTTCAGAAAAAGGGGAAGGCCCGAAGAGAACAGCAGTGTTTTGTTGTGGAAGGTCTGAAGATGGTGCTGGAGGCGCCGTCGGAGAGACTGAAGGCCATTTATATGTCGGAAAATTTTTCAGGAGATGAAGAACAGAAAAAAGCCGTTGAAAAAAAGGCGGCAGCTTCAGGGTGCTTTTTAGAAGTCTTGAGTGATAAGGTGTTTAAAGATGCGTCGGATACGATGACTCCTCAGGGAGTCATGGCAGTTGTTTCCATGGTTTCTTTTGACTGGCAGCATTTGATCCTACAGAAATCCGGCAGCAAAAGAATGATTCTTATACTGGAATCGCTCCAGGACCCTGGTAATCTGGGAACCATACTTCGGACCGGGGAGGGCGCCGGGATTGACGGCGTTATTTTGAACCGGACGTCTGTAGACCCTTATATGCCGAAGGTGATCCGCTCGACGATGGGGTCTATTTATCGGGTTCCGGTAGCTGTGGCAGAAGATCTGGCGGTGGTGGTTTCGCAGTTGAAAACATCGGGGACTCGCGTATATGCGGCCCATTTAAAGGGTGAAAAAAGTTATTATGAACAGGACTATCTTCAAGATACCTGTTTTATGATAGGAAATGAAGCCAACGGATTGAGTGATGCGTTGGCGGATATGGCAACAGACTATATTCGGATTCCGATGGCCGGTCAGGTGGAATCGCTGAATGCAGGTGTTGCGGCTGCTCTTCTTATGTATGAGGCAAAACGGCAGCGGACGACAGTAAACTGAGAGAGGAGGAGACAAAATGTCGGAGATATTCTGGTTTGGGACTTTAGGATGTGAGATATTCTGGCTTGCGGCCTTTGGCGTGCTTTTGCTGATTGAAATACTGACCCTTGGTCTGACAACGATATGGTTTGCCGTCGGAGCATTGGCAGCTTTTCTTCTGGCCCTTGTGCAGGTGCCGTTGATGATCCAGGTTGTTGTATTTATCGTTGTTTCCGTGGTAATGCTTGTATTTACCCGGCCGATAATGACAAAACACTTGAATAAGAAAACGACAAAAACCAATGCAGAGAGTCTTGTCGGGCGTAAAGCCCGGGTTTTGATACCTATAAACAACCTGAAGTCAGAAGGGCAGGTCATGGTAAACGGGATGGAATGGACGGCACGTTCCACGAAGGATGAAGTGACTTTCCAAAAAGATGAGATGGTGCGCATCGTCGGTATATCCGGCGTTAAACTGATTGTAGAGAAAGAGAATAAGGAGGAAACTGACTTATGATGTGGATACTTGTAGTAATTCTGATTATCATTGCTTTGTTGATCGTTGTGTCTAGTATTAAGATCGTTCCGCAGGCCCATGCCTATGTTATTGAGCGTTTGGGGGCTTATCAGGGAACCTGGTCTGTTGGTTTTCATGTGAAAGTACCGGTTATCGACAAGGTTGCTAAAAAAGTTATATTAAAAGAGCAGGTTGTGGACTTTGCACCGCAGCCGGTCATCACAAAGGATAACGTTACAATGCGTATTGATACGGTTGTATTCTACCAGATCACAGACCCGAAATTATATTGCTATGGTGTTCAGAATCCGATTATGGCCATTGAAAATCTGACAGCAACGACCCTTCGTAATATTATTGGTGAACTGGAACTGGATGAATCGCTGACATCCAGAGAAATAATTAATGCGAAAATGCGTTCCACACTGGATGTGGCAACAGACCCTTGGGGCATTAAAGTCAATCGTGTCGAGTTAAAGAATATCATTCCTCCGGCAGCAATCCAGGATGCTATGGAGAAACAGATGAAAGCTGAGCGTGAACGAAGAGAGTCCATTTTGATCGCAGAAGGTGAAAAACGTTCTGCAATTCTTATTGCAGAAGGTCATAAAGAATCTGCCATTCTGGATGCAGAAGCCGATAAGGAAGCTATGATTCTCCGGGCTGAAGCTGCCCGGGAAGCAAAAATCCGCGAGGCTGAAGGTGAGGCGCAGGCTATCCTTAAGATTCAGCAGGCGAATGCGGATGGTATCCGATTCCTGAAGGATGCCGGTGCAGATGAGGCTGTTCTTCGAATCAAGAGTCTGGAAGCTTTCGAAAGAGCCGCAGACGGAAAGGCAACAAAGATCATTATTCCTTCGGAAATTCAGGGGATGGCTGGTCTTGCCAAATCTGTTGTTGAGACGATAAAAGATGAATAAATTACTTTTGGAGATGGAGAAGATGAACTTAAAAGGAAGAAATTTCCTGACATTAAAGGATTTTACAGAAGAAGAGATTCTCTACCTGCTGGATCTGGCAGCAGATTTAAAGGACAGAAAGAAAAAAGGAATTCCGGTAGATGTTCTCAGAGGAAAAAATGTTGCTCTGATTTTTGAAAAAACGAGTACCCGTACCCGTTGCTCTTTTGAAGTTGCGGCCCATGATCTGGGGATGGGAACAACCTATCTGGACCCGTCAGGCTCACAGATTGGTAAAAAGGAAAGTATTGAAGATACGGCGCGGGTCCTTGGACGGATGTTTGAAGGAATTGAATACCGGGGCTATGGTCAGGAAATCGTAGAAGAACTGGCCGAATATGCCGGTGTTCCTGTATGGAATGGCCTGACCAACGAATATCATCCGACCCAGATGCTGGCTGATTTTCTCACGGTTCGGGAACATTTGGGAGAGCTGAAAGGTAAAAAACTGGTTTATATGGGCGATGCCCGTTATAATATGGCTAATTCCTATATGATTGCCTGCTCGAAACTGGGGCTCCATTTCGTAGCCTGTGCACCGGAGAAGTATTTCCCGAATGCAGAGCTCAGAGCTGAATGCGAGGCGTTTGCCAGCATTTCCGGCGGAAGTATTGCCTTTATCGAGGATCCGATGGAAGCAACAAAGGATGCGGATGTCATCTGTACGGATGTGTGGGTATCCATGGGTGAGCCGGATGAAGTTTGGGAAGAACGCATTCGTGATCTGACGCCATACCGGGTGACAAAGGCAATCATGGAAAATGCAGGTTCTCAGTCAATCTTTTTGCACTGCCTGCCGGCTTTCCATGACTTAAAGACAAAGATTGGCAAAGAGATGGGCGAACGTTTTGGCATTACTGAGATGGAAGTGACAGATGAAGTCTTTGAATCGTCTCAGTCCAAAGTGTTTGATGAAGCAGAAAACCGTATGCACACGATTAAAGCAGTGATGGCGGCAACTCTTTGTGACGAGATTTAGGAGTGTGCTTTTGTGAAAGAAGATATTTTGCAGATGTTAAAGTCCCGGAAGGATTTTGTGTCCGGCCAGGAATTATGTGAATATTTTCAGGTTTCCCGAACCGCTGTCTGGAAGGTGATCGGACAGCTTAAGAGTGAGGGATATGAGATTGAGGCGATAAACCGAAAAGGTTATCGCCTTATCGCCAGTCCGGACATACTTACGGAAGCTGAGATTTTGAGCGGTATGACCACGGAAGTCATGGGACGTCATGTCTATTATTATGATTGTCTTGGCTCAACGAATGACCAGGCGCGGATGCTGGCTGAACAGGGAGCGCCGGATGGTTCGCTGGTCGTTGCGGAAACTCAGAATACGGGGAAGGGCCGGATGGGTCGGGTGTTCTTTTCTCCGGAAGGCAGCGGAATCTGGATGTCTCTTATCTTAAAACCGGATATTCCTCCGATGGATGCGTCAATGATCACACTGCTCGGAGCTATGGCTGTTCAGGAGATGATGGAAAGCTTCGGGCTGGAATCCGGTATTAAGTGGCCGAATGATCTGGTCATTGATCACCGGAAAACAACCGGTATTTTGACGGAGATGAGCGCCGGTCCGGATGTGGTGAATTATATTGTCATTGGTATCGGAATTAATGTCAATATGAAAGAATTTCCGGAAGAATTGAGAGAAACGGCCATATCTATGGCGATGGCTTCGGGACAAACCTATCATCGGGCGGAGATCATTCGCCGGGTGATGCAGTATTTTGAGACAAATTACCGGCAGTTTTTAAAAGATGGCAATCTGGCTTTTCTGAAAAAGAAATATGATGCCAGTCTGATTCATTTGAATAAGGAAATCAGTATTCATGAAATACGGCGGGTTTGGCGGGGAGTTTCCCGGGGTATCAACGATATCGGAGAGTTGATCGTTTCTGTTGATGGAGAAGAAACAACAGTCCGTTCCGGAGAGGTTTCCATCCGGGGTGTTTATGGATATACAGAATAGAGGAAATGCTATGTGTCAGGAAAATGTGGTACTGTGCGCAGCCAGCGCCTATGAGCAAAAATTTTATTTAAACGAGGATTTTGCTGATTTACCGGAGGGCATTAAGGAAGAACTGAAAATTATCTGTGTGCTTTTTACAGCGGATGTGGGCGGCGTTCTCATTATGGAGTTCGGACCGGAAGGAAATCTGCAGCTTCGGGTAGATGTGGCAGAAGAAGACCTCTTGTATGATGAGATTGGAAGTGGATTGAAAATCAAACAGCTTCAGCGGGAACGGGCTGAACTGTTTGAATCATTGGAAATGTATTACCGGGTTTTTATACTGGGAGATATGACAGGAGTAGAATGAGGAGGTAAAAAATATGTTATTGGCAATTGATATTGGAAATACAAATATAACGATGGGGCTTTTCCGCGGGGAGATTCTTATGGGGAATTTCCGAATGACAACTCAAATGCCCAGGACATCAGATGAATATGGGGTGTTGATCCGTGAATTGATTCGTAATGCAGGATTTGAACCGAAGGATATTGAGCAGGTTATCATCGCATCCGTTGTTCCCGACATTATGTATTCTTTTACCAGTGGTATCAAAAAATATTTCTGCGCTGAACCGATCATTGTCGGTCCTGGTCTGAAAACGGGTGTGCGCATTAATGCAGAAAATCCAAAAGAAGCCGGAGCCGACCTGATTGTTGATGCTGCAGCTGTAAAAGAAATCTATGGAGGACCGGCCATTGTCATCGATTATGGTTCAGCAACCACCTTTGAGCTGATTCTCGAAGATGGCAGTCTGGATGCGGTAGTTATTGCACCAGGTATCCAGATGAGCGCCGATGCGTTGAGTAATCGGACGGCGAAACTACCGGATGTAGAGATTAAGAAGCCAAAAACTATCTTGGCAAAAGAGATTATTTCCAATATTCAGGCCGGGCTTTTCTATGGAAGTATCGGCGAAGCTGAGTATATTGTAAAGAAAATGAAAGAAGAGGCAGGATTGCCGAATATCAAGGTTATCGCTACGGGTGGTCTTGGCGGAATTATTGCGGAGGAATGTAAAGAAATTGATATTTACGATAGTCTTTTAACATTGAAAGGACTTCGGATTATTCACAAACGTTGTACTGGAAAATGAAAATAGGAAATGTAACACTTAAAAATAATGTAGTAGCGGCACCGATGGCAGGCGTGACAGACCTGCCATTTCGCTTGCTTTTAAAGGAGCAGGGGGCTGGCCTTGTGTGCAGTGAGATGGTCAGCGCCAAGGCAATTTACTATAATAATAAAAATACGGAAGCTCTCATGCTCACCGATGAGCGGGAGCGGCCTTTTTCTCTGCAGCTTTTTGGCTCTGAACCGGAGCTTATGGCCGATATGGTAAAAAAGATTGAGGGCCGGCCCTTTGATATGATTGATATCAATATGGGATGCCCGGTGCCGAAGGTAGTCAATAACGGCGAGGGTTCGGCATTGATGAAGCAGCCATTGCTGGCTGGCCGTATGATTGAGGCGATGGCAAAGGCGACGAAAAAACCAGTGACAGTGAAAATGCGCAAAGGTTTTGACGATACTTGTATCAATGCGGTGGAGATGGCTCATATTGCCCAGGAGAGCGGAGCGGCCATGGTAACAGTACATGGACGGACCCGGGAGCAGTATTATCATGGAAAAGCGGATTGGGATATCATCCGCCAGGTGAAAGAAGCGGTTTCAATTCCAGTTATCGGAAATGGCGATATTGATTCACCGGAAGCTGCACAGGCTATTTTCAGGCAGACGGGCTGTGACGGGATTATGATCGGACGGGGGCTTCAGGGAAATCCATGGCTGATCAGTCAGATTCTTTATGGGAAACAAAAACCAACCCTGGAAGAGGTTGTTGCAATGATACTTCGTCATGCTCGTATGCAGATCGAGTTTTCCGGCGAATATCTGGGAATCCGTCAGATGCGGAAGCATGTGGCGTGGTATACGACCGGGTATCCGGGGTCATCCAAACTTCGCGGAATGGTGAACCGGGTGGAGAGTATGGCTGCTCTGGAAGAACTGCTCGGGCAGTATGCTGAGCGGGGCCGCAGGATTGGCGTATAAGAAACATGGGGAAAAACAGCGGGAAATGCGGGGGTGCGGATATTGACACACCCGGGTTCTTACGCTATAATACTAGGAATGTAAAATATCTATATAATATAAGGAAGGGCGTAATTAAAGTGGAAGCTAAGAAAAATATCTTAACCTTTGCCGGACTTAAAGCATTAGAAGACGAATTATTTGATTTAAAGGTTGTTAAACGAAAAGAAGTTGCTCAGAAGATCAAAGAGGCCAGAGAACAGGGCGACTTATCTGAAAATGCGGAGTATGATGCAGCGAAAGATGAGCAGCGCGACATTGAAGCAAGAATTGAGGAGATCGAGAAAATTCTCAAAAATGTGGAGGTTGTCGATGAAGATGAAGTAGATCTGGATACCATCAGTATCGGCTGCCGCGTTCGTCTGTATGACGTGGACATGGACGAAGAAGTGGAATACCGCATTGTTGGTTCCACGGAGGCTGACAGTCTGAATTTCAAGATTTCCAATGAGTCACCGGTAGGAAGCGCTCTTCTTGGACGTAAAGTCGGAGAAACTATTGAAGTGGAAACCCAGAGCGGCCTTCTGATGTTCCGTATTCTGGAAATCCAGAGAGCAAACATTTAAGGGGGAACAAACATTGGCAGGAGAAAAGAATGTTCAGGCACAGGATATTAACCAGCTTCTGAAAGTGCGCAGAGATAAATTGAAGGAGCTTCAGGATAATGGAAAAGATCCTTTTGTTATTACAAAGTATGATGTAACACATCACAGCCAGGAAGTTAAAGACAATTTTGAGACATTGGAAGGACAGAGCGTGTCTCTGGCCGGCCGTGTTATGTCTAAACGAGTTATGGGAAAAGCCTCTTTTTGTCATATTCAGGATTTACAGGGAACCATCCAGTCCTATGTAGCACGTGACAGTATCGGAGAGGAAGAATATAAAGCCTTCAAGAAAATGGATATCGGTGATATCGTTGGTTTAAAGGGTGAAGTTTTCAAGACCAAAACCGGCGAAATCTCCATTCATGCATCTGAAGTTACTCTGCTTTCCAAGAGTCTTCAGATTCTTCCGGAAAAATTCCATGGCCTGACAAATACAGATATCCGTTACCGCCAGCGTTATGTGGATTTGATCATGAATCCGGAAGTTAAAGATACATTTATTAAACGTTCTCATATCATAAAGGAAATCCGAAACTTCCTCGATGGACGTGGGTTCATGGAAGTTGAGACACCAATGCTCGTTTCCAATGCGGGTGGTGCGGCGGCCAGACCATTTGCAACCCATTACAATGCGCTGGATGAGGATGTAAAACTTCGTATTTCCCTTGAACTTTACTTAAAACGTCTGATTGTCGGCGGCCTGGAGCGGGTTTATGAAATCGGCCGAGTATTCCGTAATGAAGGTGTGGATACCCGCCATAATCCGGAATTCACTTTGATGGAATTATATCAGGCATATACCGACTATGAAGGTATGATGGAACTGACAGAAAGCATGTTCCGTTATCTTGCAGAAAAAGTCTGCGGCAGTGCAGTCATTAAGTATAATGAAACCGTGATCGATATGTCTAAGCCATTTGAACGGATCACAATGATTGACGCGGTGAAGAAATATTCCGGTGTTGATTTCTCGCAGGTAGCTGACGATGAAGAAGCCAAAGCGTTAGCCGATGAGCATCATATTGAATACGAGGCACGTCACAAAAAAGGCGATATCATTAATCTCTTCTTTGAAGAATTCTGTGAAGATAAGATGATTCAGCCAACCTTTGTTATGGATCATCCAGTAGAGATTTCTCCACTGACAAAGAAAAAACCAGAGAATCCGGAACTGGTAGAGCGTTTCGAACTGTTTATCTATGGCCGTGAAATGTGCAACGCCTACTCTGAGTTAAATGACCCAATTGACCAGAGAGAGCGTTTTATGGCTCAGGAAGAAGCTTTTGCAGCAGGTGATGAAGAGGCAAACCATACCGATGAGGATTTCCTTAACGCACTGGAGATTGGTATGCCGCCAACAGGTGGTATCGGCTATGGCATCGACCGTCTTGTCATGCTTCTCACTGATTCCCAGGCCATCCGTGATGTACTGCTCTTCCCCACAATGAAAAGTCTTGAGAAGTAAACGCAATATATAGAAGAAAATCAAAGAAAAAACACCATATATTGTTGAAAAGCCGAGCGGAAATTAAGCCTTTAAGCCAACCTTAAGCCAATCAATGCGGGAATTTGTGCAGAAAAAGATTTAAGTCACGCTGGAAAGGCGATACTCTGAAATTGCAAACAGTACAGGACAGACATTTCACAGCATTTGTGGAGTGCCTGTCCTGTTCTTGTATTTTATGGATTTTTTGTTCGCATAGCTTACTATTCCAATACAACTGTTGATAAATTCACAGTTATGTGATACTATTGTTTTGGAAATTTGTGTGGAGGTATGCTATGGCTGTTAGTTATAAGAAATTGTTGCACCTTATGATAGAGAAGGACATTACAAATGCTAAACTAATGAAAGAGGCGAATATTTCTGCAAATATAATCAAAAAAATCAAGACGGGAAAGTATATTGCGCTTGATAAAGTGGAAAGCATCTGCGAAGCACTTGATGTTACGCCAAACGATATTCTGGAATTTATTCAACCGGAGGATGAAGAAAATGCCCGATAAAATAATGTCTATATTGGCAGAAGCAACAGGAGGTAAGAGTTATAAAGCCCATAAGTATGGTCTTGATCATGCGGATAGACCGTTTATCGATTATGGAGAAGATTCTATTGTATGGAAGAAAACAGCAGAAACCAATAAGTCGAACAGAAAGTATGTGCCTTTAGAAACATTAAGTAAGAAGTTGTCTGCAAGAGAAGAGCAGTTACTTACATACTTTTTGGACGGTTCTCGCAGAGTTTTTAAAGTTGATGATATAGCATATACAAAATCTGGAGGACGAAGCGTAATATATCCTGTTGTTGCCGGGCAGATAGGTGTAGGGTGTTGCAAAAGAGAGAATAAACGTATGATTCCAGAGAAGTTTAAGAGAGAATTTGTTCTTTCGATTCCAGATATTGCAAATGCAGACGGGAAAGCAGGCTTTTTTCCTGCAACCGCCCGAAAACTGAATGAATCACCAGAATTAAAGCGACTTGGAATTGAATTTGCAACGATTATTCCGTATCGTACTGCAAAGAATGCGGAAAAGAAGTTTGAGGATCTTGGTACGGCATGTATTCAAGATAGGATGTCACAACGAGAAAAGGAACTGGTAGCTGAATTGGTAAGAGAAGGGAAATTAAATCAGGACAATTATCTTGTAAAAGATGGATCTTTAGAATATCGTCCCACGAAAGAAGATAAGGCAGATAAAAGAAAGTACCAGATTTTTAAAAACAATTATAATTGGGTTCTTGGTGTTTCCAAAAATTTTAATCCAGAAGTTTGTGTGGATATTAGTGGAAAACCAAACCCAGGTTTTATTGCAGATTTACCTTTATATCATAGAACTCCGGTGGCCTGTTTTAAAAATCCGGATTGGTTTGGAGATACAGAGTTTGCAGTATGGTATATAAGGATTAGAGATAAGAAACGTACACGGACACCGTTTGATGGGATTATTAAAGTCGAGAAGATACTGGTTACACAAGAAGAAATTGAGGATGGAATTGATAGTGCACTTGTCGATCAGTTGAGCGCTTATCTTATTAATGAGAGAAATCCTGTATGTTATGGTTCGGATTTGCGGTGGGCGAATCATTTATATCCGATCTATCTTACAGAAGCATACGTCAAATCAAGATATCTTAGTGCAGAAAGTTTTTTGCATTTATTTTGAGGAGGGGGAACATGAAAAATCCTATAGGAAGAATCATAGCGACTGAAAAAGTGCCGACAACTATGGACAAATTTACATTCTGGACAGATGCGGACTTGAAACTACATGCGTTTGATATTGTAAAAATTAAGCATATTGATGATTCGTATTCTTTCGGTGTAATAGAAAACATTTCCCATATTACTGATGCACAAAGTTTTCTGACAAGTTTTATATCAAGCGATTATGGGGATGTTACTGTGGATGAACCCACACTTAGAGTTGGTATGAATTATGTGGAAGCCTCAGTTTCATATAACAGCAAAAATCTTTATACGCCGGTGCATAATAATGCACCAGTATATTTAGCGTCTGCGGATGAAATAATTATGGCACTTGGGTTGGATAAAATTCAAAATCCGCTTGTGTGTGGTTCGCTAAAAATGTACGAAGGTACATCGGAAGAAATTACACTTCCAGTGAATTTGAATTCTAAGTTTATTCTTGGACCAGAGGGCGCCCATCTCAATATTTCTGGTATTTCTGGTTTGGCATCGAAAACTTCGTATGCAATGTTTTTGATGAAGGCTGTTCAAGAACAATATTTAAAAATGCCTGTGGATAGCGAGGAAAGTGTTGCTTTTGTGATTTTTAATGTCAAGGGAAAAGATTTAATGGCTATTCATAGTCCTAATGATTTTAAAGATGATAGTGAGGGAGAAAAGGAGAGAGTTTACCAGGAATATAAAGATTTGGGTTTAAGTACAGAACCGTTTAAGAAAGTCAAATATTTTATTCCTTATTCCAGTAATTCTTCTGCAAAGCAGAGTACATATTTGCCTAAAGAAGATATAGAAGAATATATTAGAGAAGGACAACTCCAGAAATTTAAGTATTCGTATGAGGATGATAAAGAAAGTTTGGAAATGTTGTTTGCAGATGTAGATGATTCTCAGCAGACTATGGAGGCAATTATAAGCAAGATAATTGATACTACCGATCCTGATTTTGGAGGTGGTCAGGTAAATACATGGGAAGGCTTTAGAGAGAAAGTTGACGAATTATCACAAAAGTCACAGACGCAGGGAAGGGGAACACAGCGCACTTCTAATGAAATATCTGTATTAAGTTGGCGCAAATTTAAACGTATTGTTAATAAGGCAACAAAAAACGATGATATGTTTGCGAATCGTGCAGATAGTAGTAGACACGAATGTCGGCTTGCTGATGCAATTAAGCACATTTCCAATAATGACGTTTACGTTATTGATGTTGCAAAACTTCCAGAGGATAAGCAGGCATTTGTATTTGGAGATGCTGTGCGTACTATTTATAATCTTAAACTTGGGGAATATGATGGCGAGAACGGAATAAATCCTCCCTCTCGTATTATTGTTTTTATTGATGAGTTGAACAAATATGCTTCTAAAGATACACCGAAGTCCTCGCCTATTTTGCGAGAGATACTTGATGTTACAGAAAGAGGTCGTTCTCTGGGAGTGGTTTTATTTGGGGCAGAGCAATTTCGCTCTAACATTCATCAGAGAGTTACAGGAAATTGTTCTACACATGCTTATGGAAGAACAAATTCTATAGAAACATCAACAAAAGATTATGGTAGTTTACCAAGCACATACAAAAATATGCTTACACGATTGGAACAGGGAGATTATCTCATTCAGAATCCAATTTTCCGATCTTTGTTGAAAATACGGTTTCCAAAACCAATCTATAAGCAATTTAAGAAATGAGGGCCAAGACAATGAGAGAATATATTTTTGGCGCAAATATACTGGAAAATTTAACCACAGGAATGTATCAAGATTCCAAAGTTATATATCGTGAGTACATTCAGAATGCTTGTGATCAGATTGACAAGGCTTATGGTATGGGACTTTTACATCCGGGCAATCCGAACAGTCTGAGTGATTTGGGAAGTGGTCGCATTGATATATGGCTTGATGCAGATAAACGTACCATCAGCATAGAGGACAATGCTACAGGTATTTGTGAGGCGGATTTTGAAAAGACTCTTGCTGATATCGCAAATTCGGATAAGAAGCTTGGCGAGGATAAAGGATTTCGTGGTATAGGGCGTCTTTGTGGCCTTGCATATTGTAAAGAACTTGTTTTCACGTCCACGGCAGAAGGCGAAAATACTATTTCCATTATGCGATGTGATGCAATCAAGATGCGTGAATTAATAACTGCAAGTGAAAATGGGAAAAAATATACTGCTAGTGAAGTGCTTAGTAGTATCTATGAATTTGATTCAAAGAATACGGGAGATAAGGAATCACATTGGTTTAAAGTGGAAATGATAGGAATAAATGATGAAAATACGGATTTACTGGATTTTGCTCAAATAAAAGAGTACCTTTCTTTTGTTGCGCCGGTTCCTTATCAAAACACCTTTATTTTTCGTACCGAGGTATATAAACATGCAAAAGAAATTGGATGTAATATTGATGAATACAATATTTTTTTAAATGGAGAACCGATATTTAAGAAATATAAAACCACATTTAAAACCAGCAAAGGTGAAGATGAGGTTTTTAATCTTGCATTTAAAGAAATATATGATTCACATAACAATTTATTGGCGTGGCTATGGATAGGGGTATCTCATTTTAAAGCTGTAATATCTAAAGAATGTAAAATGAGAGGGCTGCGTTTGCGTAAAGAAAACATCCAGATTGGTAGTGAAGATGCCCTTCAGAAACTATTTAAGGAAGACCGAGGTCATCACTATTTTGTTGGCGAGGTTTTTGCTGTTTCAAAGGACTTAATACCTAATTCGCAACGAGATTATTTCAATGAAAATGTTACTCGCATGGAATTTGAAAGAGAAATGCGTCAATATTTTAATGGAGAACTTTCTAAGATATATTATGAAGGTTCTGCAATTAACAGTGCGTTTAGTAAAATTGACAGCTATAAAAAGAAAGAGGCTGAATTACAAGAGAAAAAAGAGCGAGGAGATTTTGTAGACGAAAATCATTTTCAGAGCGCACTTGCGGAAGTTGAAAAAGCAAAAGAAACAGCAAAAAGGGCAGCCAATGAAATTGAAAAGAAGAAAACAAAGACAGAAAATGAACCGAATTCCGTAGTTGGGCAAGTTATTACGCGTATTGAAAAAGAGCGGGGACAACGAGAAACAGTGAAGATAAAAAAGCCGATTAAAGAGTCTAAACAGTCTGCTTTGACAAGTCGGCGTGTAGATAAATTGTCTGCATATAATAAAAGCGAACGAAAGCTGATTTCTAAAATATTTGGAATTATTGTGGCAGCCACTGACGAGAAGACTGCTGAAAGGATAATCCGGAAAATAGAGGATGAGCTACAATGAATCGTAAGGTGTTATTAATCGAGCCTAATTATAAAAATAAGTATCCGCCTATGGGATTGATGAAAATTGCGACATATTATCGGCGATGTAACGATGATGTGCGCTTTTTTAAAGGCGACTTAAAAAAATTTGCAGCGCAGTTGCTCTGTGAAGAGTTTTGTTCAGAAATAGGAGAACTTTCTCTTGGAAAATATTTTCCTAAACTTATTGAATATATTAAAGTTGGAAAATATTCCTCTCTTGATGCGATTCCTGATTTTCGAGGAAGCAAATATGAAGAGATAATTAAAACATATCGCCAAAAATACAAAAATAAAGAATTTCCGCAATTTGATGTTGTGGGAGTAACAACGCTCTTTACATTTTATTGGAAGCAAACGGTAGACACGATAAATTATGCCAAAAACTTTTGTAAAGCAGAAGGGAAAATGCTCGTTGGCGGTATTGCATCTACTATACTTCCAGACTATATATATGAGGAAACTGGAATCAAACCACATATAGGTCTTCTTGATAAAGAAGGTGATCTTGATGAAGGTAATACTGATATTATAGATGAGTTGCCATTAGATTATTCAATTCTAGAAGAAGTTGATTACGAATATCCGGCACATAATGCTTATTTTGGATATATGACAAGAGGATGTCCACGTAATTGCGCGTTTTGCGCTGTGAAAACACTGGAGCCGCAATATAAAAATTATATAGGGATAAAGCATCAGGTTGAATATGTTGATGAACATTTTGGCGCACAGAAAGATTTGTTATTGATGGATAATAATGTATTTGCGTCTAATTGTTTTGAGCAAATAATTGACGAAATTAAAGAGTGTGGTTTTGGAAAAGGAGCCACATATATTCCGCCAAATGAATATGACGTTGCTATAAAAAATTTGAAGGCGGGCTATAATCTTAGGGCATATATTAAAAAGATAATAAAACTTTATGATAAAATTGCGGAGAAACTACCAGAGGATGAATCTGGTGAATTTTATTTATGGAGAGAAGAACGTGGGCTTCTATATGTGGAAACGGCAACATGTGAGGAGATATGTACGTTCGATGAAACAGTTAGACCTTTGTATGACAAGCTTTTTCATAAATCTAAGAGAGCAAGGTATATTGATTTTAATCAAGGATTAGATGCAAGACTGGCAACAGACAAAAGAATGAAAAAACTTTCAGAAATAAATATTAGACCGTTACGTATAGCATTTGACCATTATGAACAGAGAGATGTTTATATTGCGGCTGTAAAAA
The DNA here is from genome assembly GCF_004340975.1 of Frisingicoccus caecimuris. GTDB lineage: Bacteria > Bacillota > Clostridia > Lachnospirales > Lachnospiraceae > Frisingicoccus > Frisingicoccus caecimuris. The sequence goes on along the minus strand of NZ_SLXA01000002.1, from coordinate 258,468 downwards.
GAGCGGCAAAGTATGGCATAATGGAATTATCAAATTATCTTCTTTATAATTTTGAGGATGAACCCAAAGAACTGTATTATCGAATGAGAATCAATGTTGACCTTTGCGAAGAGCTAGGCGTTACAATATATTCATTTCCAATGAAATATCATCCAATTAGCAATCCGGAATATTTTAAGAACAGAGATTATTTAGGGGAACATTGGAATAGAAAATTCATTCGTGCGGTGCAGGCAGTTTTGAACTCTACAAAAGGGAAAATAGGAAAAGGCGTTGAATTTTTTGAAGAAGCTTTTGGACGTGATTTGGACGAATTTTATAAAATTTTGTGGATGCCAGAAACTTTTATTATATATAGGAGAAAATATGATAAAAAATTGAGAGAACGGCTTGCAGATAGATACCAAAACCATTCGAGTGAAGATTGTGATTTGGCAAATGAGTGGTGGACAAAATTCTGTTCACTTCCTGCTGAAAAATTAGAGATTGCTAAGTCTATTATTTCTTTAAATAAGTTTAAGGAAGGAGATTATGAATGTACAGATAAAGAAATTCTTGATGTATTGTCATATTATAGCATTACACGAGACATTGCGGAAGGGAATATCTAAGGAGGTGTATGTCGGTGGCGGAGAGCCAAAATGTTGAATGGAAAGAATCTTGGCGGGACGAATATCTTAAATGGATATGTGGTTTTGCAAACGCACAAGGTGGGAAAATTTATATTGGCACAAATGATGATGGTACAGTAATCGGCGTACAAGATAGCAAAAAGCTGATGGAGGATATTCCGAACAAAGTACGAGATGTTCTTGGTATTATTGTAGATGTGAATTTGCTGGCAGAAGATGGGAAGGACTATATTGAAATTTGCGTGAATCCGAATAGTTATCCTGTTAATTATAAGGGAGAATATCACTATCGGAGCGGTAGCACTAAACAACAGCTAAAAGGGCAGGCACTTAATCAATTTTTGTTGAAAAAGACTGGAATTACATGGGACAGTGTGCCGGTTCAGGGTGTAACGATGCAGGATTTGAGAAATGATAGCTTTGATATTTTTCGGGAACAAGCAATACTCAGCAAACGAATGGATCGCAAAGATGTTGACGCTACAAACAAGCAACTGCTTGACAGCCTTAATTTGCTTGAAAATGGTCAACTGAAAAGGGCTGCTATTTTACTTTTTCATCACAATCCGGAAAAGTGGATACCTGGAGCCTATGTTAAGATTGGATATTTTGAATCGGATTCTGAGTTGCGGTATCAGGATGAAATTCATGGCTCTCTAATATCACAGGCAAACCGAGTGGTTGATCTTATTTTTACAAAATATTTGAAAGCAGATATTTCCTATAGGGGAGTAACGAGGATAGAAACCTATCCTTTCCCCAAGGATGCAATCAGGGAGGCTGTTTTTAACGCGATCGCGCATAAATTCTATGGAGCATTGATTCCTATACAAATTAGCGTGTATGCAGATAGGCTTTATATTGCGAATGATTGCATTTTCCCAGAGGATTGGACGCTCGACGATCTGATGGGGAAGCATCGGTCAAGACCATATAATCCGTTGATTGCAAATACGTTTTTCAGAGCTGGTTTTATTGAGGCATGGGGACGTGGAATTGAAAAAATTAAAGAAAGCTGCAAGGAAGCCGGAAATCCTATGCCCGAATATACGATTAAGCGTGAGGATATTATGGTTATGTTCAAGAGCTTGGTTAGTTACACTGACCAAGGTACTAACCAAGCTGCTTCCCAAACTAACCAAGCTGATGATAATTCCGTAGCGGCTCGTATTTTGAAAGTGATTGAGATGGAACCTATGTTGTCTCAGAAAAAAATTGCCGATATTATTGGAGAGAAATATAGTACAGTAAAGTATTATATGGAGTCTATGAAAAAATCCGGTGTAATTAAAAGAGAAGGTTCCAGCCAAAAGGGAAAATGGATTATTTTGTAATCAAAGTTCACAAAGTTTGATAATAATATCGCTCTGCTGATACAGCCAATCCGTAAATTCTTTCGGGTTGGCTGTTCTTTCTTTCACAGCCTTTTTCCGTTGCAACGCTTCTTTCTTGAACGCTTCAAAAGCGGTCGGCATTTCTTCCAGCCGGTCAGCGGGGAAGCCCGCTGTTTTCTTTGCCTTATTGATTTTGTTGCGCCAGTTCTGGCACTCATTTTTATAAAGCAAATCGTAATTATTTTCCCTTGCCCTCTCGTCAAACTCCCGTTTATTTTGGAGCGCCTGCTTCTTCCGGCACTTGTCGCCGCACAGCTCATACCGCTGGCTTTTCGCAAGGAAGATACGCCTGCAGACTTTACATTTTCGGAAGCACAGCCCCCAATCGTTTAGCCGGTTCAGGTAATAGGTTATCAATGGATAGAGGGAGGAATAGGCGCTGACGCTCTCCGTCATGCGCTTATTGTCCGGAAACCATAGGTCGAGCCGGGTATCATTAGACGGCACCGAGCCGAACACCCGGCTGGTAATGGAAAAGGGCTGCGGCCTGCCCGTGTCGCTGTCAAATTGCAACGGGCTTTTCTGCTGGAACGCCATCGTGAAATGGCTCATTTTTCCCATGAAGCGGTCACAGGCTTCCGCCCTGTTTCGGGGCTCCCTTGCCAGCAGATAACCGTTCCAAATCCGAAAGGCGACATACATCCGCAGCGGGTCGCCGCTGTCAAACTTTTTTCGCAGAAAATCGCCTGCGGCCTGCTCTAATTCTGGCTGCTTCCAGCGGTTCGAGTGCAGGGATTCCCGCAGCGGAGCCAGCCCAAAGCGGTTCCATTCCCCGTCCGGGTCATGCTCAAACTCCGCAAGGAAAGTTCCCAGCGGGCGTGTCACATCAATCAACACATCCGCATCCATATATCCATTCAGGCGGGAACGGGCTTCCAGCTCTTTCCCTACAACAATACGCTCTTTCATTTTCTTCCTGTCCAGCGTCAGGACAAACACAACCCGGTCATAACATGGCTCATGCCGCTCAAATCCTATCTCCATCCTGTTTCCCTGCCTTTGCTTATGGTAATTTTATAATCAAGGTTAATCTGTTACACATATGGTATCGCAGAAGTATTGATTTGTCAAGTGAAGGTCGCTATGATAATTGCACATGGTAATTTAGTGCCAAGCGGTACCTTGACAAGTGAATGACCGTCCAAAAGGGATATGACCGGCAGGAGAAGTGACGCATCTAGCGCACCAATGCAGGGATACGCCGCAGGAATGGGGCGCCGCAGAAGTGTGGCTTTTAAGGATAACGGCTTTTGGATAGAACGGCAACAGGAAGCAGAAACACTGATTTTTAAGTATGGGAGGAACAAAATGAGCGATAACAAGAGACTGAACAACTATGACAATCTGCCGCTGGTTCTGGACGTGGCGGACATCCGGCGCATTATGGGAATTTCCAGAGTGAGCGCCTACGAGCTGGTTCATACGCCCGGATTTCCAGCGTTTCGGAGCGGCAGGCTTATCAAGGTAAGCAAGAAAGCGTTTTTTGACTGGATGGAAAAGGGTACTGAAACGCTACCGAAAGACAACAAATGAGCATACGGTATCTTCCCCTGTCTGGACTACTGCAGCTCTGTTTTAAGGGGCATACAGAGGGGAAAATCCTTGAAAATGATACCGAAATACTACACCAAATCTGTCTAATTGCGTACACCGCATGGAAACGGGGAAAGGAGCCAGAAAATGCCGAGAATGAGCAAGAAGTGCCGGTTGGAGCTGGCGTTCTTCTTAAATGAGCGGAACCGTGTCACTTATAATGAATTGTGCCGGAAGTGCCGCCACCCCTGCAAACAGAGCTGCCGGGCAGTTGTGATCGAGTGTCCGAAGTATCTCTCCAAGCGTTCCCGCCGAAGGGGCGAAACGGAGAACATGGACAAATCTTTAGAAGAATTGCAAAAAGAATACGAGGATGGCACCGCCAGGCTGGAACAGGAGAAGCGGAAGCTGCGCCGTCTGGAAAACCGGAAAGCCTATCTGGAAAGCGGCTCCCGCAAGCAGCGGAACCACCGGCTCATTACCCGTGGGGCGGCGGTTGAGAGCGTCATGCCGGAAGTGAAGATACTGACCGAGCAGGAATTTTATTCCCTGATGGAACGCATTTCCGAGTGGCAGCCGGTTCAGAACATGGTGCGTCTGTTTGTTGAGCGGCAAAGCCAGCCGCTCGCCAGCGAAAAGGACGGTGACTGACTATCGCGCTGTATCATTTTTCTGTCGATCAGATCAAACGCAGCGCCGGGCAGAGCGCCGTTGCCGCCGCAGCCTACCGGGCCGGGGAACGGCTTTACAGCGATTACTACGGAGAAGATAACGACTACACCCGAAAGGGCGGCGTGATCTGTTCTGAAATTCTCCTGCCGCCTCATGCGCCGCTGGAGTACCAAGACCGGGCGACCTTGTGGAACACGGTGGAGATGGTGGAGAAGCACCCGAAAGCGCAGCTTGCGTACAGCTTTGACATTGCCTTGCAGAATGAGTTTTCGCTAGAAGAAAATATCGAGATGGCAAGGGAATTTGTGCGGCGGAACTTTGTCAGCAAAGGCATGGTAGCCGACCTTGCCATCCATGACCCGGACAAGGAGGACGGCGGCATCCCCAACCCGCATTTCCATGTAATGACGATCATGCGCCCCATCGAGCCGGACGGCACATGGGGACAGAAGCAGCGCCGGGAATATCTCCTTGACGATGATGGAAAGCCGGTGCTGGATCAGGACGGCAAGCCCCTGTTCAACGCCGTTCCCACTACCGACTGGGGCAGGCCGGAAACGCTGGAAGCATGGCGGGAAGCGTGGTGCCGGATGGTGAATGAAAGATTTGAGGAAAAGGGGTTGGACGTGCGTATCGACCACCGCTCCTATGTGCGGCAGGGGCTTGACCTGATTCCCGCCGTCCATGAGGGGCCGACTGTCCGAAAGATGGAAGCAAAGGGCATCCGCACCGACAAGGGAGAACTGAACCGCTGGATTCGGGCGACCAACCGGTTCATGCTGGACATTAAGAAGAAAATCAACTCTTTGTTCGGCTGGATTGCGGAGGTTAGGGAAGAACTTTCCAAGCCAAAGACGCCGAGTCTTGTCGACCTGCTGATTGCCTACTATGAGGACAGGAACGCCGGGGCGTACAGCCAGAAAGCCAGAGGTAGAAATCTGAAAGAATTTTCGGAAATCGTCAATTACCTGATAGAGAACAAAATCCTTTCGCTGGACGAGCTGGAAAGCTGCCTGTCTGCGGTCAGGGCAGAGTTTGACGCATTGAGCAGTAGCATGAAAGCAAAATCCGCCAGGATGAAAGAATTGCAGGAACTGATACGGCAGGGCGAGAACTACAAGCGGCTAAAGCCGGTCTATGACGAACTGAACAGTATTAAGTGGAAAAAGCAGCGGGAGAAATTTGAAACCGCCCATGACGCAGACCTGCGGCTGTTCTACACCGCCCGCAGGATTTTGAAAGAGAACTTAGGCGGGAAGCCGGTTCCCTTAAACGCATGGAAACAGGAGTATGACCGGCTGCAACGGGAATACACCGAACTGTCTCCACAATACAAGCCGCTGCGGGAGGATTTGATGAAAATCCGCCGGGTACAGTACCACGTTGACCGGGTATTGCAGCGGCGGGAACCGGCGCAGGAGCCGCAAAAGAAAAAGCGGGATATGGAGCTATAAAACAGAAAATTGATTGGAGGGAGCATTTGAATGAGAGTGGGTACATTCCCCGCCCCTTGGGGCGTACAAACTAGCACCGAGCGTAGCGAGGTTGGGGCTAATACCCCGCTCCTGCGGAGCAGGAGGCAAACGCCCATGTGGCGTTTGAGTGCTTGCACCGGGGAAGTTTATTGTATTTGAAGCGGTGAAACAGTCTGTCACCACCCAGCAGGCTGCTTCATTCTATGGAATCCGGGTGGGGAGAAAAGGCATGGCCTGCTGTCCGTTCCACAATGACCGCACGCCCAGCATGAAAGTGGACAGCCGTTTTTACTGCTTCGGCTGCGGGGCTTCCGGGGACGTGATCGACTTTGCCGCTTCGCTGCATGGACTGGGGAAACGGGAAGCGGCGGTCAGGCTTGCGGAGGACTTTTCAATCGTTTATGACGATAAAACCCTGCCGGACAGGAAACGGTGCAGGCCGCCGCCCCAGCAAAAGTCAGCGGAGCAGAGATTTCAGGAAACGGAACGGTATTGTTTCCGGGTGCTATGCGATTATCTGCGCCTGCTGGAACATTGGAAAACAGCATACGCCCCACAGCCGCAGGATGCCGTCTGGCATCCCCTTTTCGTGGAAGCGTTGCAGAGGATAAGCTACACGGAGTACCTTTTGGATATTTTGCTATACGGAGAAATGGAAGAAAAAACGGCGCTGGTCGCCGCACAGGGAAGGGAGGTGATGCGGCTTGAACAGCGAATTTCAGAGCTTGCCGCCGGAAACGCAGGAAGCGGTCAAAAGGGCGATGGACGCAATGGAACCGGCGCAGACCCCGGCGGAAATCCGGGAGACATTGGAGGGGACGCAGAAAGGCAGCGTGAAAAACAGCATCCGAAACTGCCTGACGGTGTTCCAGCGTGACCCGCTGTTTCGTGGGACGCTGCGCCTGAACCTTTTGACGGAGCAGGTCGATATTGTGAAGCCGCTGGGCTGGGAGCGCACCAGCGAAACGCTGACCGACATGGATATGAACTACCTGCTTTTGTATCTGGAAGAAAACTACGGGCTTACCAGCGAGAAAAAGGTGCAGAACGCCATCAAGATCGTTGCCAACGAAAACAGGTACCACCCGATCAAGGATTACCTGGACAGCCTGCAATGGGACGGCACAGAGCGCATCCGTTACGCCCTGCATCACTTTCTGGGAGCCGATACGGACGAATACACCTATGAAGCCCTGAAACTGTTCCTGACGGGAGCCATCCAGCGGGTATTCAGGCCGGGGAGCAAGTTTGAGGTCATGCTCTGTCTGGTCGGCGGTCAGGGAGCCGGGAAATCCACCTTTTTCCGGCTGCTGGCAGGCAGGGACGAATGGTTTTCAGACGATTTGAAGAAGCTGGACGACGAAAACGTGTATCGCAAGCTGCAAGGTCATTGGATTATCGAGATGTCGGAGATGATTGCCACAGCCAACGCCAAGAGCATTGAGGAAATCAAGTCATTTTTAAGCCGACAGAAAGAAACCTACAAAGTGCCGTATGAGACACACCCGGCAGACCGGCTGCGGCAATGCGTGTTCGGAGGGACGACCAACCGGCAGGACTTTCTGCCCCGTGACCGCACCGGCAACCGGCGCTTTCTCCCCGTGACGGTGTACCCGGAACGGGCGGAGGTTCACATACTGGACGACGAAGCTGAGGCGAGGGCATATATCGACCAGATGTGGGCGGAAGCCATGACGGTTTACCGCAGCGGGAACTACAAGCTGTCATTTAGTGCGGAAATGAACCTCTACCTGAACGCCCACCAGCAGGATTTTATGCAGGAGGACACGCAGGCGGGCATGATCTACGCCTATCTGGAGGACTACACCGGCGAGCGGGTATGCTCCAAGCAGCTTTATGAGGAAGCGCTGGGGAACCTAAACGCCCCGGCAGACTGGGAGACACGGGCAATCTGCGAGATTATGAATACCGGCATTGCAAACGGCAGCATACAGGGCTGGACAGCCTACAAAAGCCCAAAGCGGTATAAGAAATACGGTTCACAAAAGGGCTGGGAGCGTGTCAACCAAGCCCCGCCGGGGGGCGGTTTTCGGGAGATCACGGAGGAAGAAGCCCGGCAGATGGAACTGCCATTCTGAAAATACCGCCGGTTGACGGGGAAAAGCCTGATATTTGGGGCATTTCTCCCCTTTGACAACCATGTCAACCAAGAAATCAAAGAAAAAGTAAAAAGTAATCATAGAGCGCCTGCGGATTGTTTTCAAAGTCTTTTCTGCCGGTTGACACGGTTTGGTTGACATGGAGACAGCCTGCGCCGCACACCCGCCTGACATTCCCTTGTCGGGCATATTTTAATGATGGAGGTAAATGCCTATGAAAGAAATCCCTATTTGGGAAAAGAGCAATCTGACGCTGGAAGAAGCTGCGGCTTATTCAGGCATTGGTATCAATAAGCTCAGGAAGTTGTCAGATAATGAACAATGCCAATTTGTTTTGTGGATTGGTTCCAAGCGGCTGATTAAGAGAAAGAAGCTGGACGAATACACAGAAAAGATGTACTCTATCTGACAATGCGAACTGAATTGACATAGATATTACAGCACAAATACAGGAAATACGGAACGGTACTTTTTGGGTAAAAACGGTACTTCACAAAGGGGCGATACTCTGATACAATATAATCAGGGTATTGCCTTTTCCTGTTTGTGCAGAAAGGAGCCGAATATGGCAGGAAAAGGACAGACTAAAAGAAAAGACAAAGACAGAATCGTTCTTCGGACAGGAGAAGGACAGCGCCCCAACGGAACCTATGAATATCGCTGGACTGACAGGAGCGGAACACGGCGCAGGGTTTATGCCAAAACGCTGGAATTGCTTCGTGAGAAAGAAGAAGAAATCCAGAAAGATAAATGCGACGGCATTAAGGCAGAAGCCCGCTATGTGACGGTCAACGATGTGTTTGATATGTGGCGGCAGTTGAAGCGTGGACTGAAAGACAATACGTTTCAGAACTACCAGTATATGTATAATATGTTTGTGCGTCCTGATTTTGGAAAGACAAGAGTATCTTCCTTGAAAAAATCGGATGCGAAACGGTTCTACAATACGCTGGCTGATGAACGAGGTTTGCAGGTATCCACGATTGACAGTGTGCATACCGTACTGCATCAGGTGTTGGATATGGCGGTGGACGATGCGTATCTTCGTGTCAATCCCTCTGACAATGTGCTGAAAGAATTGAAGCAATCCCACATTTTCAAGACGGAGAAGCGCAGAGGATTGACGAAACCGGAGCAGGAACTTCTTCTGGATTTTCTTCAAAGGAATCACACCTATAATCATTGGTATCCGATTATTGCCGTGATGGTAGGAACCGGGCTGCGGGTAGGGGAAGTGACCGGGCTGCGCTGGTGCGATATTGATTTAGAAGAAGGTCTGGTTGATGTAAACCATACGCTTGTCTATTATGACCACCGGGAAACCGAGGGGAAAAAGGGCTGCTACTTCAATGTGAATACGCCCAAGACAAAAGCCGGTACACGGCAGGTGACGATGCTGGACTTTGTGCGGGACGCATTTATCCAAGAACGAGAGTATCAGGAAGCGAACGATATTCATTGTGCGGTGACGATTGACGGCTACACGGATTTTATCTTTGTGAACCGTTTCGGCGCTACACAGCATCAGGGTACCTTGAATAAAGCAATCCGCCGCATTATTCGGGATTGCAATGATGAAGTGCTTTTGAGGGAAGAAGCGGAGCCGGTGTTACTGCCGCATTTTAGCTGTCATTCCCTGCGGCACACATTCACGACCCGGATGTGTGAAGCCGGAGTTAATATCAAGGTCATTCAGGATGCGCTGGGACACGCCGATATTTCAACCACGCTGAATATCTATGCTGATGTTACGAAAGAACTGAAAAAGGACGAGTTTGCGGGGTTGGATTTGTATTTTAAGAAAAGCCCACAGCAAAACATCACGTCCCCGGCGCTTTAAGCCACATAAGCCAAAAGTTAAGCCAATCGGAACAAGGTCGGCAAAGGCTTAAGTAGGGTTATGAAATCAGAAAGCATTGGATATGGCGATAAAGTGAGGTTATACAGGCTAATGCAGACTTATAAATCAGGTGAACTGGAAATCCCGACGATGAAAAGCCTTGATAAATAAAAATGGCCTTTTGTATGGTATAGCTATTGGTTCTAAAACAAATGTTGGGGCGGAATTAATTTTTAATTCCGCCCCAACATTTGTTTTAGAACCAATATTATATCAATTGCGGGAAGTCATTTTTATAATGGGAAAATGATAAAGAGGTGAAGTAAAATATGATTTATATTACAGGCGATACACATGCAGATTTTAGACGTTTTACTAAGAAGCAACGTAATCGACTGCCCTTTGAACTGACAGAAAACGATATGGTAATTATCTGTGGTGATTTTGGTTTGCTCTGGAGTAAGAATGACAAGACGCTGAAATATAATCTTGATTGGATGTCGAGGTTACCATTTCAGATTCTCTGGGTGGCAGGGAATCACGAGAACTATGACATGATAGAGGAATACGATCTGGAAGAATGGCATGGTGGCAAAGTAAGACATATCCTTCGCGATAAGATTATCTATCTGGAACGTGGCCAGGTTTTCCAAATAGAAGGGAAGAAGTTCTTTACATTTGGCGGAGCTTCCAGCCACGATGTACAAGGTGGAATTCTGGATATTGATGATTCTGATTATACAGAAAGACGTGTTGCTGCGAATAAAGCAGGACTACCTTACCGCGTAAAAAGAATCTCCTGGTGGGAGCAGGAACTGCCGACAGAGGAAGAGATGCAGGAAGGAATAAGAAATCTTGAAAAGGTGCATTACAAGGTTGACTATGTGATCTCACATTGTCTGTCTTCAAAGTTGCAAGATAAATTGGAAAGACATTTGGGTGGAGGAAATTCTGTCAAATTATATGAGGAAGATATACTCACAGATTATTTTGATAAGTTGGAGGAAAAATTACAGTACACACGATGGTACTGCGGGCATTATCATCTGAATATGGATGTGGATGAACAGCACACGGTGATGTATGAGATGATCGTGCCATTAGAGGGAAGCTGATTTTTAGAAGATTTAATTGTGGAGTAAAGAGTTAGTAAGAGCGATTGGGGGAGTTTCTGATGATGACATCAGAGAAAGGTTTCCTAAAATGCCATATATAATTATCTGGTTCTTAAACAAACAGGAATACAAATAGGTGTTTGTAGAGTTGGTAAATTCCTATTTTTAGGGCATTGTAAAAAGATTTTTACATCTTTTTTTCGTAATATGAAAGAAAATTGATACTTATATTTATATATTTATGCGTAAATATAACGCAGATAATTCATAGAAATATTCTAAAAAGGACTTGACAATATGAGAATCAGCGGTACAATTCAGACAGACAGAGCATAGCGCTGTCCTTTTCTGCTATACAAAGAATATATTAGGCGTTTTTCACCCGTGGTTTGCATGAGGACAAGATGCGCCTGTTTCTTTTTGCTCATCAATGAATGAGAATAAACAATTATCGGAAAACGAGGGAAGAAGCGATATTATGAAAAAAAGATTTTTAAGTTTATTATTGGCAGTCTGCCTTATGATAGGACTAATGCCGACGACAGCGTTTGCAGTGGATGGCGAAACAGAGCCTGTAGAAATGTGCGAAATCCACAATGAACCTCAGTCTACTTGCACTCAATGTGCAGCAATTTTGACTGCTAAAGTTGAGGAAGTTAATGCGCTGATTGATGGCTTACCAGACCCCGAAACCCTATCTGTTGAGAATGCGGACGCTATGGATGAAACCATGCAAGGGATTTCTAATGCCATTGGTACCATTCCCACAGAGGAGCACTATCGGCTGAATTTAGACCGGTACAATGCTGTGCGAGAAGCACTGGCTGGACCGCAAGGCGAGCCGGTGCTTGCGATGCAGATATTTGTAAAAACTTTAACTGGAAAACATATTACCCTTGAGGTTGAGCCGACAGACAGAATAGAGGATATAAAGGCTAAAATTCAAGATAAAGAGGGAATACCACCAGATCAGCAGAGATTGATTTTTGCTGGAAAACAACTTGAAGATGGTAACACTTTGCAGGATTACAGCATACAAAAAGGTAGTACGTTGCATTTGGCTTTATCCCAAAGATTCCCTTATGTGGATGCCGGCGGCGTTGCACAGACTCCGGTTGAAGCAACTGTTCTATCCGGCATGATAGATGAAAATATCGGTATTAGCGGACAGGAAACCTGGTATATTGTGACGGAATCCGCCACGATTGGACAGTATAGAAAATTTATCGGTACAGTAAACCTGATTTTGGCAGACGGTGCAACACTCACCTCTCTAATGACCGGTACAGCAAGTGCTAAAGATACCTTGATTATTTGGGGGCAGGAAAACGGTACGGGAACATTTAATGCCACAGGTGAGCAGTGGGAAGCCGGACTGCAAATGCAAGGCGGTAGCCTAATCATAAACGGTGGTAGTGTCAACGCCACTTCGACAAATACTGCGAGTGATAACGGTGCTATTGGTGAAAACTTTAAAAGTATCACGATTAACGGAGGTACGGTAACCGCTATTGCGGCTAAAGGACCGGCAATTGGTAGCAATAGCGATTCTCCTATTATCATTACTGGCGGTAATATTACTTTGAATAGCCCTGTTTGCGGTATTCAGACAGGAAATGGTGGCACCGTTACCGTTACCGGCGGTACGATTGTAAATCAAAACGGCGGGGATGTAACGGTCAATAGTGGTGTGGTTTCTATAAATGAGACCTGCTTCACAGACGGTGTGAAGATTGAAGCGACACATACTCATTATTGGGAATCAACCTATACGTATAACAATACTCATCACTGGCACGAGTGCAGCACGGACGGTTGTCCGGTTACAGAAAATAGCGGAAAGAGCGGTTATGCGGAACACACCTATGATCAGGAAGTTGCTTTTGAAGCATACTTGGCGAGTGCTGCAGACTGTAGCAGTCCTGCAACATACTACAAATCCTGTGTCTGCGGCAAAGCTGGAGCGGCTACGTTTATCTCCGGCTCAGCGGCAGGTCACAGTTGGGGTATTCCCCAATATACATGGTCGGCAGATAATACTACCTGCACCGCCGAGCGAGTATGCAGTAATGATGCAAACCATAAGGAAACCGAAATCGTTGACAGTTCTTCACAAGTAACGCAGAATAAGACCTGCACCTTACCTGAACTGACAACCTATACGGCAATATTTACAAATACTGCTTTCACTACACAGACGAAAGCAGATGTGAGAACAGCAGAGGCTGCTCATACAGCAAGTGACTGGATAATTGACAGGCCCGCAACAGCAACAGAAAAAGGCAGCAAGCACAAAGAGTGTACCGTTTGCGGATATATATTGGATACTGTTGAAATTCCGGCACCGGGAAATGCGTCCTATAATATCATTCAGGGAACAGGTCAGCAGATTACAAAAGGCAACGATGTAACATTTACCTCCAATGCTGATTTTGATAAATTCCTCAGAGTTGAGGTTGACGGCAATGAAATTGATTCTGCAAACTATACAGCAGTTTCCGGTTCAACGAAAGTGACTATGAAAGCCGACTATATCAATACCTTAACAGTAGGTAAGCATACTTTGACTATCGTTTCTGCTGACGGAGAGGCAAGTACCGAATTTGAAATTAAGGCGGCTTCCGTAACTTCTCCCGACCCGGATAATGGCGATGACAACACGACTACAACTCCTGATGGCAAGGACGATGGCGAGAAAAATCCTGAAACAGGTACAGATGTACCGCAAACAGGCGACAGCAGCAACTTTGTTCTTTGGATTACTCTGATGCTTGCTTCTGCAATGGCGTTTATTGGAATTGCTCTGTTCAGCAAGAAAAGACAGGCGAAATAAGATGTAACGCCTATAAGGGCAAAAATCGGGCAGGTAATATAAAAAAACATTACCCACCCGAAATCAGAGCTTAAAACGCCCAATATAACAGCGAAAACACACCCAAAAGCGTTACATATCAAGACCTAAGATAAAGGGCGAAGATACCGTAAAAAAGTATCTTCGCCCTGTTCTTATTTCTATTTGAGATCGTTTCAAGTTGGCCCTATTGACATTCATTGAATGTACATATATAATTAATGTTATATAACATGAATATTTTTTTGTAAAGGGAGGTACTCATGCCACCAAAGGTAAAAGTCACAAAAGATATGGTTATTGACGCTGCTTTTGAGGTAGCCCGTGAAACAGGAGTAGAAAATATCAATGCAAGGACTGTTGCGAAGAAACTGAACTGTTCCACACAGCCTGTTATGTACCATTTTGCAACAATTGAAGAATTGAAAAAGTCCGCCTATGCAAAGACGGACGTGTATCACACAGAATATCTGATGAATGTAAACTCGGACGACATCATGTTAGGGATTGGACTGAACTATATCCGCTTTGCAGTTGAAGAACCGCATTTGTTTCGCTTTCTTTTTCAATCTGGTTTTGCCGTTGAAAATAGCCTTCTTGAAATGGTAAACTCCGAGGAACTCATACCCATAATTTCTACCATGCAGGAAACTATGGACTTGAGCATAGAGCAAACAAAAGAGGTTTTTATAACGCTTGCCCTGTTTGTTCATGGATATGCCAGTATCATTGTCAACAATTCATTAGAATATGATGAAAAACTAATAGCGACGCATTTGAGGCGAGTATATGCAGGTGCGATATTAGCCATACAGGAGGAAATGGAATGACAAAATTATATAAGAAAAGCGAGATGGCCTTTGCGCTGGTCTGTATAGGAACCTATTGTGTGTTGCAATCTTTGGCAAATCCACTCAATCAGGTTATTGGTGTTAATTACTCTGCGAGTGCCGTTTTTTGTGTTTTGCAAGCCGTTATTCTTCTGCGCTTTATTACAAAAAATCGCTTGTCGCAACAGTACGGGCTATGCAAATCTCCCGTTCCGGCTCGGTATTTTCTTTACTATCTTCCTTTGGTTGTTTTAATGACGAGAAATTTTTGGAATGGAGTGGCTGTCAACTTCACGTTGGTTGAAACAATCTGCTATATCATCTGTATGTTCTGCGTTGGCTTTGTGGAAGAAGTGGTTTTTAGAGGATTGCTGTTCAAGGCGATTGCAAAAGACAATATAAAAACGGCGATTATCATTTCAAGTGTGACATTTGGTTTGGGACATTTGCTAAACTTGGTTAATGGCAGTGGTGCAGGAATAGCAGAAAACCTATTCCAAGTTACAGGAGCGATTGCGATTGGTTTTCTGTTTGTCATTCTTTATGATCGTGGCGGTAGTTTGTTACCCTGCATTATTACCCACTCCGCAATTAACATCACGAGTATTTTCGCAAACGAGGCAGGATTGACGGTAGAAAAGCGTATTATTTTTCAGTTTGTACTGTTTGCAATTACTATTGTCTATTCTTTTATTCTCACAAAGACACTCCCGAAAAAACAGCATTAAAATTGAGAATGACAGGGAGATAATGGATATGGAAAATGTGATTTCAGAATGGTTGCGTTGCCCTGTTTGCGGAAATAAAACAAGATTACAATTACGGGCGGATGCGGAGTTAAAAAACTTTCTACTTTATTGTCCGAAGTGCCGACAGAAAAGTTTGATTGACGTAGAGGATTTTATATTTAATCCCCCAAAAACGGCGGTTTGCCGAGTCCTTTGAGAGAGGAATAATCTTCTTCTCAAAGGACTTTTTCTCTATCTATTCGTAAACTACGAAGAAATTCCCTTCCCTTTATATAATGTAATCACAGAGGAAGTTTAATAAACATCTCAACAAGGCGGATTGGGAAGCACCTGTAAGGGTATTTTTTTGCCTTTTATGGAAAGTTAACTTGACATTTTCTTATAATCATGTATACTTAAGATAAGGAAAGCTAGCTTTCCGTACATAGAAAGGGTATGGGAGAAGTATCAATGAAAAACAGATTAGAAGAATTAAGGAAGGAAAGGGGAATTAAGCAAGAAGAATTGGCGTCTGCTATGGAGGTTTCAAGACAGACCATTGGTTCTTTGGAGAATGGAAGATACAATCCGTCCATTTTGTTAGCTTTTAAACTTGCCAGATATTTTGGCATGAGTATCGAAGAAATATTTATTTACGAGGAGAAGGAGCATGAAGAAGAGTGATAAAATCATATTGGCAATTTATATCATTATTGGTATAGCTTTAGCAATTATTGGAATTACTATTCAAGAAGATTATTATTCCTCAATAATTTTTGCCATGGGGTTTGCATTGATTTTTAGTACCATTTTGCAGTTCGTGAGGTATTATCACAATACAAGACCAGAAAATATAGAGGTATATCGCAAAAAAATACGCCAACAGGAAATTAATTTAAAGGATGAAAGAAAGATACAGCTTCGTAATCGTGCGGGATACATATCATGGGCGATTACTATGGTGGCGTGTTTTATTGCTTCATTTATTGCCACACTATTACGTGCAGGTACTTTGATCGTATGTATTCTTGCCGGTGTTGCAGTTGCAGAGTATATATTCGCTGCGATTATATACCGCTATTTGTGTAAAAAGATGTAAATAACAATGCTTTATCCAGATAAATATAATTAAGAATGTAAAAGGATATTGTCTAATCAAGAGTGAAAGGTTGCATGGATATGGATAAAAAATCGAGGTTTGAATTTAGAAATATAAGACAAAGTGAAAAAGGACAGGCAGCAGATATTGAGCAGATTTGTTTTCCGCCAAATGAAGCTTGTTCAGAGAGAAATATGATCGAGCGCATCGCAGCGGCGCCAGAATTGTTTTTAGTGGCGATTGATAAGGAAACGGGAAAGATAGCCGGATTTTTAAATGGGATTGCTACGGACGAATATTATTTCAGGGATGAATTTTTTACAGATGCCAGCCTGCATAACCCGGGAGGCAGGAATATTATGCTGCTTGGTCTGGATGTCTTGCCTGAATATCGCAGACAGGGGCTTGGAAGCGAACTTGTGTATCAGTATTTAAGAAGAGAGCGGGAAAAAGGCCGACGAGAGATTTTCCTCACCTGTTTGAAGTCAAAAGTAAAGATGTATCAAAAAATGGGATTTACAGACCGTGGAATTGCCAATTCAACCTGGGGCGGCGAAGAATGGCATGAAATGAGCTGCACATTAGGCTGGTAACCGTCAAGGGAGCCGATCACTATTGTGAAGCAATCTTATCTGGATACGAATGGGTTTGGACAATAGCGGCAGATCTATGGCAACTGGTAGATTTGATTCGACTGTGTCGGGAGAATTTAAGGCAGACGCCGATATTCCATTACATAATTTGTGAGAAAGACATTATGTCGTTGAACCTGCTGTTTGTTGATGACTTTATATCCCCTTTTTTCAAAAAAACCCCGGGCAGTAATGGAAGCGTGTGTAAAAATTTTTGGAGTGCTTACAGAACATTCTAATTCATCGCACAGCGCAGCTGCAATTCCAAGGCGTTGATAATTGTGGTGGACATATAAGCGGTCTAAATAGCCTGTTTTATCAATATCGCCAAAACCGACAATGACAGTATTTATTTCGGCGATAACTGTATGGTGGGATAAGAACGAATCATTCCATTTCTTCAAGTCAATATTTCCATCTGCCCAGGCATTGACCTGTTGAACGGAATAGTCTTTTATATTGATTTTGTGGATGGTGTCATAAAACAATTCTGCAAGTATTTTGCAATCGGATGGTTGATATTGTCTTAAACGCATTAGAAGAATCACTCCTTTTCATTCAGTTCATGTTCTGTGGGCAATCGTTCATCGATGTGTGGAATTTATTATATCGTATACCATAAAGGGGTTCAATAATCCCATATTAAAAAATATTCCTGCCGACAGGCGGAGACAGCAGACGACTGAAACGTTGAAAAAGATTGCTATTCCTATTATTCCACCGTATAATTAATTGTACTTGTCAATGAAGAAATTAAAAGGATGTGATACCATGTTGGCTTATACATATGTTGAAAATGGAAAATTTGAATTGCAGGAGAAGCCAAAGCCGAGGCTCCAGGATGCAAAGGATGCGATTGTAAAGGTGACGCTGGCCAGCATCTGTACAAGTGATCTGCATATCAAACACGGCTCGGTGCCGAGGGCGGTTCCCGGGGTGACAGTGGGGCATGAGATGGTTGGCGTTGTGGAGAGCGTAGGGAATGGGGTCAAAAGGGTAAAGCCGGGAGATCGTGTCACCGTAAATGTGGAAACCTTTTGTGGAGAATGTTTCTTTTGCAAGAACGGGTATGTGAATAACTGTACGGACCCGGATGGCGGTTGGGCCCTGGGATGCCGAATAGACGGCGGACAGGCGGAATATGTGCGTGTGCCCCATGCAGATCAGGGATTAAATCGGATTCCGTACGCTGTGACAGATGAGCAGGCATTGTTTGTGGGGGATATTCTTGCCACGGGATTCTGGGCGGCCCGGATATCTGAGATCAGGCAGGAAGATACGGTACTGATCATCGGCGCCGGACCTACAGGGATTTGTACGTTAATGTGCGTCATGCTGAAACAGCCAAAACGGATTATTGTATGCGAAACGGACCCTGTTCGAAGAGAATTTGTGGAAAAACATTATCCGAATGTGAGCGTTGTCGGACCAGAAAATCTGATGCAGTCCGTGAAGGACAACAGTGATCACGGTGGAGCAGATGTGGTATTGGAGGTGGCCGGAGCAAAAGATACTTTCCAGATGGCCTGGAAGTGTGCAAGACCAAATGCCATTGTAACCGTAGTGGCTTTGTACGATGAAGCCCAAAGCCTGCCGTTACCGGATATGTATGGAAAAAATCTGACCTTTAAAACAGGAGGAGTCGATGGCTGTGACTGTGAAGAAATACTCCGGTTGATCGAAGGGGGACAGATTGATACAACACCGTTGATTACCCATACATATCCGCTTGAACGTATTGCGGAGGCTTATGACTTGTTTGAAAATCGACGAGATAATGTAATAAAAGTGGCCATTAAAGCGTTTTAAATCGGAAATAATTGAGATTTTTTCCTATCTGCCAAGTTCCCAGAAGGCCACTGCGCTGGCGGCGGCTACGTTTAGGGAATCCACGCCATGGGACATGGGGATACGCACGGTATAATCGCAGTCGGCAATGGTGGATGATGCCAGACCGTCACCCTCGGTGCCGAGGATAATGGCCAGCTTTTCTTCAGCCTTGAGCCGGGGATCATCGATGGGGATGGAATTGTCATTTAAGGCCATGGCGGCTGTTTTAAAGCCGAGCTTTTGGAGAAACCGGACGCTTGTCCGGGGCCATTCTTCGTTTTCACTGCCAAGATAGGTCCATGGTATTTGAAAGACAGTGCCCATGCTGACCCGGATAGCCCTTCGGTACAGTGGATTACTGCTGGCCGGAGTAAGCAGAACGGCATCAATATTCAGAGCTGCCGCGGAGCGGAAAATAGCGCCGATATTGGTGGGATTCATGACATTTTCAAGGATGGCAATCCGGCGGGCGCCGTTACATACGTCTTCAACACAGGGTAAGGGCGGGCGGCGCATAGCGCACAGAACGCCTCGTGTCAGCTTGAAACCAGTCAGCCTCGTTAAAACTTCGAATTCCGAAGTATAGACCGGAATGTCACCGCATCGGGCGACAATGTCACGGGCCTGTCCTTCAATATGTTTTCTTTCCAATAAAAGGGAAACCGGAACACAGCCCGCATCCAGTGCCCGTTCAATCACTTTCGGGCTTTCGGCGATAAAGAGTCCTTTTTCCGGTTCGTGTCGGTTCAGTAATTGATTTTCATTAAGGCGGGCATAAACATCCAGTTCCGGCGCCTCAAAATCCGTGATTTCTATGATATTTGGCATAATGTAACTCTCCTGTAAAAATTCTGTAATTCGTTTTGACTTCCCGAGAATTTAAGTTGCTTTTCTATTGTAGCACATCTTTAAGAGGTGTGATAGAATAAATAGGCAGGGATAAAAACATAACGTTTGAAATAAACTTGACTGTAAACCTTGTTTACGCCTTATATTCTAAGTAAAAAGATAGAAGGTGATGAAATGACGATTAAAGAAGTCGAAGAGAAAACCGGACTGGCCCGTTCCAATATTCGGTTTTATGAAAAGGAAAAGTTGATTCAGCCTATTAGAAATGAAAGCAATGGCTATAGAGAGTATACGGAGAAGGATGTGGAGGATATTAAGAAGATTGCCTATCTGCGAACATTGGGCATTTCTATTGAAACTATCCACAGGATTATTTTGAAAGAGATTTCTTTGAGGGACGTCATTGGCGAACAAATGTACAAGCTGGACGAGCAGGTGGTGAATCTGGAGAAGGCGAAAATCATTTGTCAGAGCATGTTGGCCGATAGCAAAATAAGCTATGAAAATTTAGATGTGGAAGCATTTGTGCCGGAATTGGAAACATACTGGCAATCTAATCCGAAAATTTTCAGGTTGGATACGGTGGGCTTTCTCTATATGTGGGGCGGCTTTCTGGTATGGGCAATTCTGACGGCGGCCTGTCTGGCGGCAGCGTTGATTGTCTGGCCCATTTTGCCGAATCAGATTCCTATTCAGTGGAACGGCGGTGAGGTCAGTTCGGCAGTTGGTAAAATATTCATATTTGCCTATCCATTGGCCTGCATTGTTATTCGTTTATTATTCAGACCTTATTTGCGGAACAAACTGCAGATATATACATGGTGTTATGGTGAAATGATCACAGATTATTTGACAAATTTTTTCTGCTTTGTCATATTATCAGTGGAAGTGTTTACTGTACTGTATGTTCACGATATTGCAACGCATGTGACAACATTACTTCTGATCGATTCACTGATATTTCTGGGACTGTTTATTTGGGGAATGAAAACTTTAACGCGCAAAGACTGACAGTGCGCGCCTGCCCGGAGATTATGGAATACAGGATGCCCCCGAAAAATGAAGGAGTGAAGGAAGAAACAGAATGACACAGGATTTGACGATTGGAAATATAACGAGAAAGATTTTATTATTTGCATTGCCCCTTATGTTTGGAAATGTGCTGCAGCAGTTTTACAATCTGGTAGACACTTTGATCGTTGGCCGATTCCTTGGAGCGGATGCACTGGCAGCTGTGGGAGCCTCTTATACATTAATGACGTTTTTGACGTCGATTTTATTGGGACTCTGTATCGGCAGCAGTGCCTATTTTGCCATTCAGTTCGGCAGAGACGATGCGGACAGGCTGAAAACGGGGATTTTTCTTTCATTCCTGCTTATTGGACTGACGGCAGTTCTGTTAAATATATTTGTTTTTGCCGGGGTTGACTGGATTATTAAAGTTCTCCAGGTGCCGGAAAAAATCTGGCCGTCCATGCGGGAGTATCTGGTCTACGTTTTTGGCGGGATTTTTGCTGTCTTTCTATATAATTATTTTGCAAATCTCCTGCGAGCTATAGGGAATTC
This sequence comes from Frisingicoccus caecimuris, assembly GCF_004340975.1. Taxonomy (GTDB): domain Bacteria; phylum Bacillota; class Clostridia; order Lachnospirales; family Lachnospiraceae; genus Frisingicoccus; species Frisingicoccus caecimuris. The sequence goes on along the minus strand of NZ_SLXA01000002.1, from coordinate 237,302 downwards.
ATTGGTGCCCCTTTTGTTTTTAGGCGTTTCGGTCGTACTGAATGTGGTTTTGGACACATTGTTTGTGGTTGTTTTTCATTGGGGCATCATGGGGGCAGCGGTGGCTACGGTTATTTCCCAGTATATATCCGGTATAGGTCTTTTCATCTATTGCTTTGTAAAATGCCGGGAACTGCGGCCGACCAAAGCGCATATGCGGTGGGATGGTCAGATACTGCACAGCATATTTCAATTGTCCTTTTTGACTTGTCTGCAGCAGTCGGTGATGAATTTTGGAATTTTGATGGTACAGGGACTTGTCAACAGTTTCGGTGAGACTGTGATGGCTGCTTTTGCCGTGGCTGTAAAGATTGATACCATTGCCTATATGCCGGTGCAGGATTTTGGCAATGCCTTTTCTACCTTTGTGGCGCAAAATTATGGCGCTGGCAAGAGAGAACGGATTTGGCAGGGAATTAAGAAATCGGTTCAGGGCGTTATCGCTTTTTGTGTGGTGATTAGTTCTTTTGTATGTGTATTTGCCAGAGACCTGATGAAGCTGTTTGTGGATAAAAATTCCGGAGCTGTCATAGATGTCGGTGTGAGCTATCTTCGGATTGAGGCAGTATTTTATCTGGGAATCGGTATACTGTTTTTGCTGTACGGTTATTATCGGGCGATTGAAAAACCGGGAATGTCCCTGGTACTCACCATATGTTCACTGGGAACCCGGGTACTGTTGGCATACACTCTGTCGGCCGTTCCATCCATCGGTGTGACGGGAATATGGGCATCCATTCCGATTGGCTGGCTTTTGGCAGATGCAGTGGGAATCGGATATTATATACTCATTCGGGCATACCGTATGTCAGATGATCCGCATGGGCGCGCTTCGCGCGATAAGGTATAAATCGGAGGTTAACCTATGATTCTTTATTTTTCAGGAACAGGTAACAGTGAATTTGTAGCAAAGCGGATTTCCGGGGAGACCGGAGATGAAATTCTAAATTTGTTATGACCTGTGGGGAAAGCATTGGAAATGCAGGGGAGTACATTAAAAATCTGTGTATGAAAAAAGGTTTTCATTATATGGGATGTGCCGAAGTGGTCATGCCGGAAAATAAAGTCAGTGCGGTAGGAAAATTCAGTACATCATTAGTCAATCGGATTTTCTATCCTGCATTTGTTCATGCAAAGAAGTTTTACACGACAAACGCCTGTATCGGCTGCGGAAAGTATCTGCGGATGTCCGGAAGCGGCCATCGAATATGGCAAAAGGAGTAAAGGAAAGCCAAGATATCAATGCCCAATGTAGATGAAGGGATTGTTATCCTGCAAACTTTAGTTTATAATAATCAGGTAATATATCGTATAAGAGAGGTTATTCAAATGATAAATGTCAGAGAATACAGAGGACATATTCGAAACTGGGAAGCGCTCTGCGGAGAGCTTGGAATCGATAAAACTCTGTCAAGAGAGGAACGTGAAGAACAGATTCTGGTCAAAGCCTATGAAACATGGGGATATGATATGGCCAGCCATATGCATGGGATGTTTGCATTTGCATTGTGGGATGAGGAAGATCAGAAACTCTTTTGCCTGAGAGACCTGTTTGGAACAAAGCCATTTTACTATTATGAGACAGAGGAAGGCCATCTTCTCTATGGAACAACGATTCGTAAGATTATGGAACAACCGGGGTTTGTAAAAAAACTGAATGAAGAAATGCTTCAGTTATATTTGAGCCTGACCTATGTGGCCGGAGAAAATACATTTTTCCGCGGGGTTAAAAAGCTTATGCCGGGCCGTTATCTTATCTGGCAGGACGGAAAGCTTAAAATAGAACGTTATTGGATGCCGGAATTTCATCCGGATGAAAGTAAATCCCTGGAGGACTGGGCAGATGAGATTCATTCGACTCTTCAGGAGATCATGCCGGAGGTTAAATCGGACGATGAGACAGCCGAATCCTTTTTATCCGGCGGCGTAGATTCTTCTTATGTATTAGCTATGTCGGATGTGAAGATGACCGATTCCTGCGGCTATGAGGAGGCGCGTTTTGACGAGTCCGGACTGGCCCGGCAGACAGCGGAAATTCTCGGCCGGGAGAATTCCAGATGCCTGATCACACCAGAAGAATATTTTGAAATCGTTCCGTATGTCATGTACCATATGGAGCAGCCTTTAGGCGACGCTTCTGCCATTGCCTTTGCCATCGCCTGCAGAGCGACGGCTGAGCATACAAAGCTCTGTTATTCCGGTGAAGGCGCCGATGAATTCTTTGGCGGCTATAATATGTATCGCAATGCGGAACGTTACGGAGAAAATCTGAAGACTTTTTATGTTGGCAATACCAACATTATGAAAGAGGATGAAAAGAAACGTATTCTTAAAAAATATGATCCGGATGTCCTGCCGATTGAATTGGTGGAGCGGATTTATGAAGAGACAGAAGGACTTGACCCGCTGGCAAAAATGTCCGACGTGGATATCCAGATTTGGCTGGAGGGAGACATTTATTTAAATGTTGATAAAATGAGTACGGCGGCGGGGCTGGAGATTCGTATGCCATTGACGGACCGGAGGATTTTTGATATTGCATCCCGTATGCCTTCCAGATATAAAGTCAATGATGAACAGAATAAGGTGGCTTTCCGTACGGCGGCAGCGAAGGTCCTTCCGGAAGAAATCGCTTTCCGGAAGAAGTTAGGCTTCATCGTGCCGATTCGTATCTGGATGGCTGATGAACGGTATAATCAGGATGTGCAGGCAAAATTCCACAGCGAGATGGCGGCTCAGTTTTTTGATCTGGATGAGATCAATGCCATCTTTGACGATTATGTCGGCGGAAATTCGGATAACTGGCGGAAGGTCTGGACCATCTATACCTTCCTTGTCTGGTATGAAGAGTATTTTGTAAAGCGTTAGGCGTATAAAGGAAAATGTGACAGGCATTCAGGAGGGATGCCTGTCATCTTTGCATTATTGTAGGATAGAACGGAGAAAACAGGTATGGCACAAAAATCAGGCTCAGGAATTGAAAAGATAAAATACGGAGAAATCCATTGCTATTATCCTCTTAAATTTGAAACCGATTTGGATTTTGAGGCTCTGTGTGAAGCTGTACGACAAAGCACCGTTTTTTTCTCAGAAGAATATCAGAATAAAATCATGGATTCTCTTGGATATTCTCTTTCCAGATCCGTCAGGGAAATGCCGGGTGAGTTGCTTCAGGAGCCGGATATAAAGATGGATACGAAAGCGTTCAGCCGGTACAACGAAATGACCGCACCGCCTTTTCAACTGGAAGGGGACGATCTTCAACTGGAATTGGAGATGACAGATACATCCGTTAAAATCCATCTTGTGAGTACAGAGTTGAAAGCCCTGGGGCAGAGACTTGATCGTTTGCGTGAAGAGCAGGAAGCGTCTTTCCAGATATACGGATCAGGCTTCACATCTGCTCAGGACCGATTGATCCTGCTGCCTTTTAAAATAGAATTAAACAGCAAAGAGACCGTGTGGCTCCATGCTCTGTTATACATATTTGAAAATCATATGGGTTTTCTGAAACTGGAACTTCCATTGATCAACACTTCTCCGGCACCGCTGCAGAATAATAACATTGATTTGTTTATATCAAATGTGATCAATAAATGGAAAAATAAAAATTATGCCTCGGAGACATCCTTTTCAAATATTGCGGAAGCTTATTTGAATTCGCTACATGAAGATACCCATATTGATTTTATTAAATATGGCAGTGGTATCCGTCATATCATTCTGATTGACTTCGATGGAATACCCAAACAGCTCAATAATGTTTCCAAGGATGTTCAGGAGGATTTATACCGCATTATTGCAGCGCCTGTCCCGAAAAGAAAGGATACATCTTATTATCGAGATGCCTGGGAATATATACAAAAAAACAGTTGGGGTGGACATGGCATGAATTATCTGACCAAGACTACGGGCGGCTGCTTGTCATACATTGATCAGGGATTGTTAGATATGGTGACGGAACAATATAAAATCCGGACGGGAGTGAAAGACATCGAAGCGGATGATCATTATCGGATATGCAGCGGCCTGGCCAGAGATGTGCATGTCAATGCGGAATTTGCGCTGCTCATTATCATGCTGAAAAAGATGAATGATTTGAATAACTTTTATAAAAAAGTTTTCAAACCAAAGGAGTTGGCGGAAATCCAAAAGGAGTACAACAGGAATCTCATATTTATCAGTGAATTGCAGGAAGGCTGTTATGGCAGTGTCAGTGAACAGACGGCGGCTTTTGAAGCGCGGATGCCTCATTATCTGAAAGCTGAAATTACCCGGGATAAGCGTTCTGCAATTGACAGTATTTTAAAGGAGGAAGAGAAAGAAAAGGCTGAGCGTTTTGAAGCTTTTCTTGCGGTCGGAGGGTTTATGTTGGCGCTGATTTTTGGACTTCCCGCAATTTATGAGTCATTGGAGATTATCCGTAATGCGTTAGGGTTCATATTGGTGGATGTGCCCATTATTACACTGGAAAATCTCAGCGTTGTGTTATGGCTGTTATTAAATCTGTTTATGGGATTGAAAATAAAATCGGGAAAATAGATATGGAAGTGATGGTTATGGCAGGTGAATCCTATTATTATAATCAACTGAATAAAGTGCAGCAGGCGGTTTACCATGCGATGAAAAACGGGCTGCAGGCTCTGGCACCCAGTTTTCAGGTTCCCCTTCTGGAAGGCAGGGAGCTGTCGGATATTTATTTTATGCTGCGGCTGGATTGTCCGGAGATTTTTTATACGGTGAAGTTTAAATACCGGTATTATCCGGATTCGGGGAATGCAGAGATTTTTCCCGAGTATTTGTTTGATAAAAATAAAATCAGGGCCCATCAGAAGGCGATGAAGTCCAGAGTCGAGAAGCTGGCACGGCCGGCTTTAAAGCTCAGCGAGGCGGAGAAAGAACAGTATATCCATGATTTTATCTGCCAGAATGTTCGTTATGACAAGCTGAAAAAGCCCTATTCCCATGAAATCATCGGGCCGTTGGGGCAGGGGGTCGGCGTCTGCGAGGGCATTGCAAAATCGGTGAAAATACTCTGTGATGCATTGGGAATGTGGTGTATTGTCGCCCTTTCGGAAGCGAACCCGGAAAAGGGGATTAAATATCGCCATACCTGGAATGTGGTGCGCATCGGCGGTAAGTATTATCATTTGGATGTCACATTTGATAATACACTTGGCGGCGGTGAACGCCTTCGTTATGATTATTTTAATCTCAGCGATAAACAGATTTTCCGGGATCATGAAATGCTGGTGTGGAAGATCCCTTCATGTGAAGACGGAGACCATTTTTACTATAAAGAGAAGAAAATATCCTTTACAAAGATGGAGGATGTGCGAAAACGTTCGGCTCAGGCCGTAAAGAAAGGAAAAATGTTGATTTTCCACTGGAGGGGCGGTTATCTGACAAAAGAAGTGTTGACGGAACTGCTTCAGATCATTGAAGAAGAAGCTGCAAAAAAGGAACGGCATGCAAAAGTTTCATTGAACTGGCCTCAGGCGGTGCTTCAGGTGACTTTTGAGAAAGAACTGGAAGGGGAACCCTTCACGATGGAAGAAGCTAATGAAGGCGAACGGGAATGATCATACATGGAGGTGGCAGGAATGGCCGTAAGAAAAGCCTTATTTTTTGATATTGACGGGACATTGTGGGACTGGAATAGCAAAATCCCGGAAAGTACCGTACAGGCACTTTATCGGCTGCGCAAGAACGGACATTTGACTTTTTTGTGCAGTGGGCGGAGCCGGGCATATATTCAGAATCCAAGACTGTTTGAAATTGGTTTTGACGGCGTGGTCTCTGGATGCGGGACGATGATTGAGTACGGAGACAAAACGGTTTTTTATAAAAAGCTGGATGAGGAGTTGGTGGCGCATACTATTCATACAGTAAGAAAGTATGGCATGCGTCCAATATTGGAAGGCAGAGAATATCTTTACATGGATGACAGTGAATTTGCTAAAGATAACTATGGAAAAAAATTGAAAGCAGAACTCGGCTCCCGTCTGTTAACAATCGGTGGAGAATGGGGACGTTGGGAGATATCCAAGCTGTCCTGTGCAACGGAGGATGCGGATCAGGAAAAATGTTACGCCGAGTTAGATGCTTATTATGATTATATGATTCATGATATACCGGTGACCGAATTCGTTCCCAAGGGATTTCACAAAGGGACCGGAATTGCCAGAGTGTGTGAAATGCTGGATATGGATATCGGGGATACCTTTGCCTTTGGAGACAGTGCAAATGATATTGGAATGATTCGGGCTGCGGGGGTTGGTGTGGCCATGGGAAATGGTTCGGAGGATGTCAAGTCGGAAGCCGATTATGTGACGACTTCGGTTACAAAAGATGGCATATGGAATGCCTGCCGATATTTCGATCTGATTTAGAGGGAGAGTTGTTATGACGAGAGATAAAGCAAAGCGGCTATTTTTGGCAGCGATTATTTTATTGACAGTGGCTCAGGGATTGAGTTCTTCGGTTTTTTCAAATTACTTTAAGGAAGTCTATCAGGTGGATTCAGTCCAGCGGGGATTTTTGGAGATTCCACGGGAAATGCCGGGAGTCCTGTGTGTAGTTGTCATTTCACTGCTTGGCAGTATGGGAAATGTGTCTATGGCCTTTATCGCCTATGGCTTATCCTGCCTTGGCCTGCTGGTTCTTGGACTACTTTCGCCCTCTTACGGAATAATGATGATTTTTTTGTTCATTGCTTCCCTTGGAGAGCATATGATGATGCCGCTGAGGGACAGTATTGCGATTGATCTGTCTAAAGAGGGAAAGACGGGGACCTTTTTAGGAAAACTGAAAGGGCGGATGCTTTTTGCTTCTATGATGACGTCTTTAGCGGTGTTTATCGGCTTTCGTGTCGGCATCTTCTGGTTTGGTCAGGGGATGATTCCTTCATTTTGCCTGGCGCTGGTCATTGCGGCTGTGGGCGCCGGATTTATTCTGAAATTGAAGAAAGAATGTCCGGAACTGAATGTGCCACAGCGGCATAAGCAGGCTTCAGGACAAAAAGAAAAACATTCATTTAAAAAGAAATATCTGCCTTACTATGTGGTCACGGCCGTCTATGGCTGCCAGAAGCGGGTGCGGATCGTGTTTGGACCGTGGATCATTATTGAACTGCTGGCGAAAGGAGCGGATACCCTGGCGCTGCTCGGTATCGCCGCCCATTTTGCCGGAAGCCTTTTTGCACCGTTGATCGGACGATTTCTGGATCGGTATGGTGTGAAAAAGGCCCTTGTACTGGAAGGCTGCGGCATCGCTTCGATTTTTGCATTTTCAGGATGGGTGGCCGGAAACATTGCAGGTGAGACCCTTGGAACGGTGGGGGCACCTTTATTTGTTGCCTACCTTGTATACATTTTGATTAATCTGACGGACCATTTCAATACAGTACATACATTTTTAATGAAGCAGTTAGCCGATGATCCGGCAGATGTTATGGAAAATTTATCTTTTGGATTAAGTGTGGACCATGTCATTGCCGTGGTATTGTCCGGTGGACTCGGCATCCTATGGCAGACCTGGGGGCCGCAGTATGTCTTTTATATAGCGGCGGCGGCGTCACTGGTTCAGGTTTGTGTAGCCGGATGGCTGAAAAAAATAGGAGAATAGGTGATACCTTCGATGGTTAGGAAACAGATAGATAATTTTAGCCTTGAGCAGATTTGCCTGTCGGGTCAATGCTTCCGTATGAAACAGGAAGATGGAGAAGAAAACAGATACAGTCTCATTGCCGGGGACAGGTATCTGGAAATTGAACAGCAGGGAAATGTGAACACATTTTATTGTGATGAAGAGACATTTGAACATTTTTGGAAGGATTATTTTGATCTGGAAAGGGATTACGCCGACTGTATTGGACGGATTAATCCAAGGGATACATATCTGGCGGATGCGGCGTCCTTTGGCGCGGGAATACGAATTCTTCGTCAGGATTTGTGGGAAATGATCGTCACGTTTTTGATTTCTCAGCAGAATAATATCGTTCGGATTCGCAGGTGTATCCAGAACATCTGTGAGGCTTATGGAGAAGAGCGGACAGACGGCCGGGGAAGACTTTATTATGGTTTTCCGAAACCGGAAGCGCTGGCCGGGCTGGATGAAGACGCTTTAAAAGCCTGTAATCTGGGCTATCGCAGCAAGTATGTGGTTCGGGCGGCCAGAAGTGTTGTTTCCGGAGAGATTGATCTGGAGGCGGTGCGGCGCATGTCCTATAAAAAGGCCAGGGAAGAACTGCTGAAATTGTTTGGCGTGGGCGAGAAGGTTGCGGACTGTATCTGCCTTTTTGCCCTTCATCATCTGCAGGCATTTCCGATGGATACCCATATGATTCAGGCGTTGAATGCTCACTATAAAAGGGGATTCCCAAATCGGAGATATAAAGACATAAAGGGAATCATGCAGCAATACATTTTTTATTTTGAATTATTTGGGAAAAAGTAAAGATGTCTGTTTAGGGGCAAAGCCGATGGGAGGTTTTGCCCCTGAGCTTTTTTAAATGTTCAAATGGGCAGGAGTTACAGATAGCAGCGAAGGTCCTGACGCAGGGTTTCTTCAATGGATATAAGGCGTTTGCAGATATCTTTTGCCTTGCTGTCCGCGTCAGTGTACTGGTTTAAATATTTATGAAGGTATTTAATGCCCATATTACACCCGTCCGTCATCAGATCGGCAATGGTCGCGTCACTTTTGTCCATACCCATTTTCATATTGGTCTTCAGCCAGGACATACCTTTGGCCATAGGTGTCGGCTCCTGATCTTTACTGCCCTGCTGAATGAGGAGGGTATGAATTTCATTGCCAAGTTTTTCGTGGTGATTTTTTGTTTCAGACAGTAATTGTTTTAATCTGGAATCTTCTGTTTTATCCAGTATTTCGTCAATGGAAGACACCGCCATTTTGGTCCCGGAGTCACATTCTTTCAGTAAGCATAACGTATCTTTATTGGTCATTGAATAAACCTCCTTTGATTTTTATTCTTTAGTTTTTGAAGATTTCCCGGATAATATTCCTGGATATACAGGTCTAGACAATTTTCAGTTGATAAAACGACATATGTATCGCATAATGAAAAGAAACATGAGTGTTACCGGGGACGATGACCTAAAAAGCAATTGAAAATATTATTCGAAAGGATATGGTGATCGAAGATGAGAAAATTTGAGTTGAGAAAATGGCAGCTGGAAGATGTTGCGGATGTAGCCCATTATGCGAAAAGGTGTCTGTAAGAAAGGAAAAATCTATGATTACTGTATGTGTGCACTACTCAGAGACTGACAGGCAACCGCACAGAAAGTCATGAAAGAAGGTTCGGATTTCGGTATACTGAGTTTACGGAAGGAGGGGAAAGGATGGAGTGGGTGAAGTGTCTCCAGCGGGCCATCGATTATATGGAGGAACATTTGGAAGATGCCATCGATTACGAAGAGATTGGCCGACAGGCTTATTCTTCCAGCTTTCATTTTCAGCGTGTGTTCCATATGATTAGTGGTTATTCTGTCGGCGAATATATTCGTAACCGGAGACTGACGCTGGCCGGAGTGGAGTTATCTACAGAGAATGTGAAGGTTATCGATGTGGCCCTGAAGTATGGATATAACAGCCCGGAGAGCTTCAGCAGGGCATTTACAAAATTTCATGGGATTACGCCTGCGCAGGCAAAGAATGGAAATGTCAATCTGAAATCCTTTTCCAGAATTTCCGTAAAACTCATATTAGAAGGAGGAACAGCAATGGATTACAGGATTGAGAAGCGAGAAGCATTTCAGGTGATCGCAAAGCGGGCGAGTTATGAGGGCGGCGGTGAAATCGCTTCTAAAAATATCCATAACACATGGGAAACGTGTATAAAGGACGGAACAATTCAGACACTGGCCGGTTATGTCAATCCGAAAAATGTCTTTGGCGGTGCAATCGTTGGCATCAGTTTTGCCGACTGTAATGCGGGAGATTTTGACTACGCCATCGCAGCGGCTTATACGGGTGGGTCTGTGGCAGAAGGATTGACAATCGAAGAAATTCCGGCAAATACATGGGCGATTTTTCCATGTACAGGAAAGATGCCGGAGGCATTTACGGAGCTTTGGAAAAAGATTTATACTGAATTTTTTCCAGCCAGTAAATATCAGCCGGCCGGAGGCTTTTGTATCGAAGTTTATCCGAGTGATGAGGTTTATCGAAATGATTTTCATTGTGAAATCTGGTTTTCAGTTGAAGAAAAATAGAAGTTCATAAAACAAATATGAGACTCCGTGCGGGGAATAAAAGGCCTGCATGGAGTTTTTTCTATAATCCAATTGAATTATCCCTTATATTATTGTACAATTTCTTAAATGGCAGATTGCCGCAACGCGGCACAGGGAGGAAATGAGCAGAATGACAAAAGAGGAATTGACCTTAGAGGTTATTGAACGGCTTCGGAAGGAGTATCCGGACGCGGGGTGTACCCTGGATTATGATCAGGCATGGAAATTGTTGGTCAGTGTCCGGCTGGCGGCCCAGTGTACGGATGCAAGAGTGAATGTGGTCGTTGAAGATTTATATGCAAAATATCCGGATATTAATGCGCTGGCAGAGGCGGATGTGGAAGATATCGAGCGGATTGTCCGGCCCTGCGGGCTTGGTAAAAGTAAGGCCAGGGATATCAGCGCTTGTATGAAGATGCTGAGGGATACTTATGGCGGTAATATTCCGAAAGATTTTAATGCCATCTTGAAGTTGCCGGGAGTGGGGCGCAAGAGCGCGAACCTGATCATGGGCGATGTTTTCGGAGAACCGGCCATTGTCACCGACACCCATTGTATCCGGCTGGTCAATCGGATTGGGCTGGTGGATGGGATTAAAGAACCAAAAAAAGTGGAAATGGCGCTGTGGAAACTGGTTCCGCCGGAGGAAGGCAGTGACTTTTGCCATCGCCTTGTATTTCATGGCAGGGACGTCTGCACGGCACGGACAAAACCCCATTGTGAACGGTGCTGTCTGCAGGATATTTGCGGAAAACATGGTGTTGAGTGAAATGATTCAAGGAGGATGAAATATGTTAGAGATTGGAACAAAGGCGCCGGCATTTGAACTGCCGGACCAGAATGGCGAAATTCATACACTGGAAGAATATAAAGGAAAAAAAGTGGTGCTGTATTTTTATCCGAAGGATAATACGGCCGGATGTACGAAACAGGCCTGTGGATTCGGCGACCTTTACCCGCATTTTCAGGAAAAGGGCGCGGTCGTTATTGGAATCAGCAAAGACAGTGTGGCATCCCATAAAAAATTTGAGGAAAAGTACGGCCTGCCTTTTACCCTGCTTTCAGATACGGAACTGTCAGCGATTCAGGCCTATGATGTGTGGAAAGAGAAAAATATGTACGGCAAAAAAACGATGGGCGTCGTGCGGACAACTTATCTGATCGATGAGGAAGGCGTCATTGAGAAAGCTTTCGGAAAGGTGAAGGCAGTGGACAATCCGAAGCAGATGCTGGACCTTTTATAAAAGAATGGGGAGAGCAGACGGCGAAGATTTTGTGAGCGCTGGTTAATAAATTTAAAAAATAGTTAATCAGGGCTCAATTGTGGTCCTCCCTTCGTTTTGGTATGATAATAGCAGCAGAGGCCAATGCGTAAAAAACGATTGGAGGACGATAAAATGGAAATAGGGCAAGTCATACGAAAATATAGAAAAGAAAAGTATTTGACCCAGGAAGAAATGGCAAATTGTCTGGGAGTAACGGTACCTGCGGTGAGCAAGTGGGAGACAGGCAGTTCTTACCCGGATATTGCCCTTCTGGCTCCCATCGCACGGCTGCTGGGTATAAGTACGGATATGCTGCTTTCCTATAAAGAAGATTTGAGCGATAAAGAAATCAACCAGTTGATTGAAACGGCGATTCTGAAAATTAAATCTGAGGGCTATGATGCGGGTTACACATGGGCGGAAAAGCAGATGCAGGAATATCCAAATTGCGGTAAATTTATCGTGATGATGACGCAAACACTGGATAATTATCGGTATGTTGTCCGGGTGGCGGACCCGGAACAGTATGACGGAAGGATTTGTGCCATCTATACCCGTTTTCTGGACAGTATGGACGATATGGTCGCACAGACAGCTGCCATGTCGCTGTTTTATTTTTCCATGCAGAGGAAAAACTATGACATAGCTCAGAAATGTTTGGATAAGATTCCAAAGAATGTCATGAACCCGAAGCAAATGCAGGCGTTTCTGTTTCAGGCCCAGGGGAAATTGGCGGAAGCCTATAAATGTTTTGAGGAACTGGCCTACTTCGGTTATGTGGATATCAGTATTGGCCTGAATGGGATTCAGGGATTGTCCAGAATGGAAGGCAACCCGGAAAAGGCAGAACGCATGGAGCAGAAGCTGAAAGCTCTGATGAAAATCATGGAAATCGGCGTTTATGTGGATACGTCGGCTATGAAAGAAGCGCTCCGTACAAAAAACAAAGAGATTATTTTTGATGTTCTGTCCAAATTGATACTTAATATTAAAAACAAATATTTTTTAGAGGAATCGGAATTATATCCCCATCTGTCTTTTTCAGAGACAGCGCCTGAAAATGTGGGATTAATGTTAAAAAAATGCTTTGAGGATGATAAAGAACTTGATTTTATAAAAGAAGATACAAGATATAAAAAATTGATGGAAGAACTGAAATCTATAAAGGGTAAAGCCTGAGTATGCACATCATGGCAGCTCCTTCATACTATTAGATATAGAAATATATGGAGGAGCAAATCTTATAATGGAAGAAAAGTCAAAGCTTTTAGTGAATTCCTGCGATTTTATAGGTGTGAAGCCAGTCATGGCGGATTTACCGTATCCGCCGATCCAGGTGAAAGAGAAAAATCGGATCTATGCCAATTTACTCAGCATTGATTATTGCGGCGCTGTTTCTGAAATGACAGCCATTACCCAGTACATCAATAATGAAAATCGTTTATCCTGTGAAAGATGTCCAGTGGCGCGGACAATTTTGGGGATTGCCATGGCGGAAATGATACATCTCCAAAAACTGGCCGAATTAATCTTTCTGTTGGGCGGTTCCATTGATTTTGTAGCGAGACATCAGGATGGGCGTCAGCGTATGTGGACGCCGGAATATATGACGATTCCGGAAAATGAGGAAAAAATGTTAATGGCGGATATCGAGGCTGAGAAAGCCACGATCAATCAGTATCGGATGCATATGAAGATGATCAGTGATTCCTGTGTCAATGCGGTGCTGGCACGGATTATTCAGGACGAAGAATATCATATAATGCTGCTCCAGATGTTACGAAAATGATGCTTCGTATCTCTCAAATCTGTGCATGAAAAGAGAGGAAAAAATAAAAAAATTTACCTATAATGATAATCACAGGGAGGACAAATTCATGGAATGGATTGAGAGATTAAATGAAGCGATAAACTATATTGAAGAGCATTTGGCCGATGAGATTGATTATGAGGAACTTGCAAAAATAGCCGGCTGTTCGACCTATCATTTTCAGAGGATGTTCGCATATATGGCAAATGTTTCTTTGTCTGAGTATATCCGGCGGCGTAAAATGTCTTTGGCCGCAGTGGACCTGCAGGGCGGCGATGCAAAGATAATTGATGTAGCCCTGAAGTATGGTTACAGTTCGCCGACGGCTTTTAACCGGGCCTTTCAGACGATTCATGGAATTGCACCATCCCTTGTGCGGAGTCAAGGGGTTTCTGTGAAATCCTTCCCTCCGATGACATTTAAGATCACTGTGAAGGGAGTCGAAGAAATGAATTATCGAATTGAGAAGAAAGAAGCCTTTCGGATTGTCGGCGTATCTCGGCCATTGTACAAAGAGATTGAAAAGAACTTTGCCATTGTTCCGAAGATGTGGCAGGACGCCGCTGTGGACGGGACGATTCCAAAGCTGGCGGGTATGATGGATACACCGGTGAAGGGGGTTCTGGGTGTGAGCGCCTGTAACTCAGATGAAGAATGGAAATATTTTATTGCGGTCGCAAGTTCAATGACCGCAGATGGTGTTTTTGAAGCGTATACAGTCCCGTCGTTTACATGGGCAATTTTTCCGGGCGAAGGTATTTGCCCGCAGGCGATCCAGCAATTGGAGCAGCGGATTGTCACCGAATGGCTGCCAACTTCTGGTTACGAATACGACAATGGGCCGGATGTGGAACTGTATATCAGTCCGGATCCCCAGAATGCTAAGTTTGAAGTGTGGATTCCGGTGGTGAAAAAACAGTAAAAATTTGATATTTTATGGAGAATTCCGATATTATATGGTATGATATTTCATGTGCTCTGTAATGCGCAGGCATTATTTCAGGAAAGAAAGGCGGAGGAAATATGCAGACAATAATTATCGGAATTCTTATTATTGCTGTACCTATGATTGCTTATTGTGTTGGTACGGTGATGCGGGATGAAATGTACGCCAAAGAGGCCAATGGAGAAATAACGGCCGCAAAGGATAATAAAGATTTCATGGTGACCAGAGATACAAAAATGGGGCAGATTCTTGCCATGGATAAGGGTATGGGGGATTTTTTGATGCAGGCAGGGATGCACTGTGTGACCTGTGCTTCGGCAACGAGTGAATCTTTGGAAATGGCCTGTACCGTCCATGGCCTTAATGTGGACCAAACGGTAACTTCTATCAATGCATATCTGGCCGAGGAGAATGAATAAAGGGATGTCGTGCATGAAAGTATTAGTGAGCGCCTGTCTGATGGGCAGGAATTGTAAATATAACGGAGGCAACAATTACAGCGTTGAACTTCAGGATTTTCTAAATGGAAAAGCGGTCATCGAGGTATGTCCGGAGGTGGCTGCCGGTATGCCGGTTCCAAGACCGCCTGTGGAAATTGTGGAAGGCGTTGTTACAGACATTCATGGGAAAAATGTCGATGTTTTGTATCGTCAGGGGGTTGCCAGAGTGATGGAGCAGATTCAGAATGAGGATATTGAATATGCAGTGCTGCAGTCCCGAAGTCCAACCTGTGGTGTGAAGCAGATTTATGATGGTACGTTTTCAAAGAAACTGATTGAAGGCCGGGGAATTTTAGCTGAGGCGCTCATTCAGGCCGGATATCGGGTTATCGATGTCGAAGATCTAAAAAATGATACTATATCGCGCGAAGCTTGACGGAGCGCGCCCATGCGGAGCATCTGACATACGGTATGCCCTTCCGGGCAGACCGCAATACATGACTGGAAGGGAAAAAATCTCTTGCGGAAATGTCGATAAGGTGATATATTAGTATTAAGCAAAAAAGGGAGTAGCTGAACACCCGCGAGGGTGGGTTTGAAATCGTCAACCGATACTTAAGAAGTATCCGTATCAAATGAGATAGCAAGACTTTTATTGTGGCAGACGTCATGATAAAGGTCTTTTTTTATCAGACGGATAGGAAGATTACGACGGACTGCCGCAAGAGATTGCGCAGAAAGTGAGGAGTAAAATGAGTAACGAATTAATGAACCGGGAAATCAGAGAAGCAATTGATGCTGGTGAAAGAGCCCTTACAAGTCTGAAAGCAGCACAGGCTAAATTAAACAGTGCGAGAAATTGGGGCTTTTTCGATATGATCGGGGGAGGTTTCTTTTCAAGCTTGATGAAACGTTCCCAGATGGACGGGGCGTCTGAATGTATGGAAAGGGCAAAACAGGATTTGAAAAGGCTGCGGAAGGAACTCGGGGATATTCATGTTCCAATGGACTTAAAGCTGGAAGTCAGCGATTTCCTTTCGTTTGCGGATATATTTTTTGATAACCTGTTGGTGGACTATATGGTTCAGAGTAAAATCGCAGAAGCCAGAGATCAGGTTGAAGATGCGATTTTCCGGGTGGAGAGTATATTGATGGATTTAAAAAATATGGAAAGTCATCCATGGTAAGGTATACCCATTCTGGCATACCGTATGTCAGATGTCCGCATGGGCGCGCTCCGTCTGGCTTCGCGCGATAGGGTATATAGAAAGGTGGTTATTTTATGGGATGTTTAGGTAATATTTTATGGTTTTTGTGCGGTGGAGCTATTTCCGGACTGAGCTGGTGTCTGGCCGGATGTCTCTGGTGTATCACGATTGTTGGTATTCCTGTCGGAATGCAGTGCTTTAAATTTGCAGGACTGAGTTTTTTTCCTTTTGGCAAAGAAGTAGCGTATGGCGGCGGAGCTTGTTCTTTTCTTTTAAATGTTGTCTGGCTTATTGTTTCCGGCTTACCGCTGGCATTGGAACATGCGGCGCTCGGGGCTGTTCTGTGTGTGACGATTATCGGAATTCCTTTCGGATTGCAGCATTTTAAATTAGCAAAGCTGGCGCTGATGCCTTTTGGAGCCGTTGTTTATTGATAAAAATAATATGAAAGGGACAGATGAATGAAAACAGGATTGGTATTAGAGGGCGGGGCCATGCGCGGCATGTACACCGCCGGAGTGTTGGATGTCATGATGGAAAATCATGTGGAAGTGGACGGCGTGATCGGAGTTTCCGCCGGAGCCGTTTTTGGGTGTAATTATAAGTCGAAACAGATTGGAAGAGTCATTCGTTATAATACAAAATACTGTTCCGATGAACGTTATGTCAGCCTGAAATCTTTAATTAAAACCGGAGATTTGTATGGGGCGGAATTCTGTTACAATGAGCTTCCGACCCGTCTGGATCCCTTTGATGTGAAAACATATCAGGAGAATCCGGTAGATTTTTATGTGACATGTACGGATGTACACACGGGCCGCCCGGTATATCATCTGTGTAACAGGGGCGATGCGGAAGATATTCAGTGGATGCGGGCTTCAGCTTCCATGCCGCTGGTATCCCGGATTGTGTCTGTCGGCGGTTATGATCTGCTGGACGGCGGTATTTCTGATTCTATTCCGATTCGATGGTTCTTAAAGCAGGGCTATAAGAAAAATATTGTTGTTTTAACTCAGCCGGCCGGTTATAGAAAAAAGCCAACCCGAATGATTCCGATGTTTAAAGTGTTTATGAGGAAATATCCGGAGATTGCAAAAGCTATGAAAAGGCGGCATCGGAATTATAATGGTTCTCTGAAAGCGGTAAAAAAACTGGAGGAACGGGGCGAAGTATTTCTGCTTCAGCCGAGTGAACCGATTACCATTGGACGGACGGAAAAAGATCCGGAAAAACTCAAACGAGTGTACCAGTTAGGCCGTCAGGATGCACAGAGGCATCTACAGGAAATGAAAAATTTTCTGGCTTCCAATATTTGAAAATAAAAATCCTGCGATTCCAATCTCTTCTTTTGTGTGATATACTGTGAACAGAAATTGAACAAGGGAGGAAAATAAATGGAAAGCAGAAGAATTATCCAGGTGGAGGAGAAGGTACCTTTTAATTTACTGGTTCCGCTGAGCATTCAGCATATGTTCGCCATGTTTGGCGCCTCAGTGTTAGTACCGTTTTTGTTTGGAATCAGTCCGGCCATCGTTCTGTTTATGAATGGTGTGGGAACCCTGTTGTTTATTGCTATTACGAAGGGGAAGGCTCCGGCTTATCTGGGCTCAAGCTTTGCTTTCCTGGCGCCGGCGGGAATCGTTATCAGTAAGATGGGATATGAATATGCCCTGGGCGGCTTTGTAGCCGTCGGATTCTGCGGTTGTGTGCTGGCGTTGATCATTTATAAATTCGGCTCGGACTGGATTGACATTGTGCTGCCTCCG
This sequence comes from Frisingicoccus caecimuris, assembly GCF_004340975.1. Lineage (GTDB taxonomy): Bacteria > Bacillota > Clostridia > Lachnospirales > Lachnospiraceae > Frisingicoccus > Frisingicoccus caecimuris. Next base: position 219,569 of record NZ_SLXA01000002.1, on the reverse strand, counting down.
GCGGCAATGGGGCCGGTGGTCGCCCTGATCGGTCTTGAATTGTCCGGAAATGCGGCGAGCAATGCGGGGCTGTTGGATGAGGTGATCATACCTGAGAATGTGATCGTATTTCTGGTGACTTTAGGCGTGGCTATTTTTGGCAATATTGTATTCCGTGGATTTTTATCCGTTATACCGATTTTGATTGCGGTCATTGCCGGATATGTGGCTGCTTTGGCCTGCGGTATCGTGAATTTTGCGGAAATTGCCGCGGCACCCTGGTTTGCCGTACCAAATTTTCAGACACCGAGGTTCAGTGCCGAGGCAATCATTACGATTTTGCCCGTCATTCTTGTAATTGCGTCGGAGCACATCGGCCATCAGGTTGTTACGAGCAAAATTGTCGGACGGGATTTGCTGAAGGACCCGGGGCTGCATCGGTCCCTTTTGGGAGATAATCTGTCGACGATGATCTCAGGTTTGATCGGTTCCGTACCGACGACAACCTATGGTGAAAATATCGGCGTTATGGCAGTAACAAAAGTATACAGTGTGCAGGTGATTGCCGGAGCGGCTATACTGTCGATTGTCTGTTCCTTTGTAGGCAAACTTTCCATGCTGATTCAGACCATTCCGGGGCCGGTGATCGGAGGTATTTCTTTCCTGCTCTACGGCATGATCGGCGCTTCGGGTATTCGTATTCTGGTGGATTCTCAGGTAGATTATGGCCGTTCAAGGAACCTGACCCTGACTTCCGTTGTTTTTGTTACCGGCCTTTCCGGCATTGCCGTACAATTTGGCAACATCCAATTGACGGGAATGGTATTGGCCTGTATCGTGGCGATGGGATTAAGTCTTATATTTTATGTACTTGATAAATTAAAACTGACCAATGACAGAGATGAAGCGTAGACTTGATGAGACGGGCTGCCCTGCGAAATGTGATTTCGTAGGGCGGCTTGTTTTTAAAAAATGAAGATATCGTACAAGCGTGTATATTTGGTTGGTTCCTGTCATTACCATGGTGATTTTGGCGTAGATTCTGCTTGAAAAAGGGCACCTAGCTGTTGAGGGTAGAGGTGCTTTCGTTTCTTGCTGGAGTGTTTATTAGAAGAGAAAATTCCTTGAGCAAAGGGATAAGATGGAATTCCGAATTTTTGTTTAATGTGATAATATAATGTAAAGTTACAAAGGAGGCGGTTTTTATGTCATTTGATCCAGGACTTGAACTGGGAGATAAGATAACAAATGCAGATGTTGTAAAAATTTTTGCTTGTGGTAATATGGGAGGCATGCGTCGGTCTAAAAAAACGGGGACTTTAGTTATAATTTCAGATGAGACAAAAGGGTTGTATCGAGATGAATGGCGAGAGGGAGTTCTATATTATACGGGCATGGGAAAAGTGGGAAATCAAGTTTTGAATGGTAACCAAAATGGCACATTATATTATTCAAATTCTAATGGAGTAGAAGTGCATCTATTTGAAGTTATGGAGAAAACAGTTTATACGTATAGAGGTGTGGTCGTTTTAGCGAGAGAACCATATCAAACAAGGCAGCCAGATGATCATGGTAATATGCGCGATGTATGGATATTTCCGCTTAAATTGGTAGATACTTTTGAAAAAAAAATTAAAGAGGCATACGAAAGAGATATTGTAAAATTACCCAATAAAGAATTAGGTAGACGTTTTGAAATAAATGCTTCTGCTAAGGGACCTAAGAAGGCGGAAACAACAGTATATTATAGAAATCCATATTTGAAAGCATTAGTGAAACGAATAGCGATGGGAAAATGTCAATGGTGTAAAGCAGAAGCCCCTTTTATAGATAATTATGGTGAGCCCTATTTGGAAGAACATCACGTGCAGGAATTAGCAAACGGCGGAAAAGATGAAATTGATAATGTAGTAGCGGTTTGTCCAAATTGTCATCGAAAAATTCATATATTAAATAAAGATAGTTATAAAACTGAATTAAAAGACATTGCTTTGTTAAATAAACAGAGATACGAGCGGATGATGACATATTCAAGTATGTCAGCAAAAAATAATCGTAAAAGAGGATGATACATATAAAAAATGCTTGAAATTTCTTCTTGACTTTGACGCTGCGTCAGGTGTTATGCTCAATTTGTACCAAAGGAGGAGAGAAAAATGGCTTATAGTATCAGAGAATTATCGGAGCTGGCCGGAGTGAGTGCACGCACTCTGCGTTATTATGATGAAATTGGACTTTTAAAACCCCTGTATGTAAGTGATGCCGGATATCGTTTTTATGGGGATTCAGAGGTGGCTGTTTTACAGCAGATTCTGTTTTACAGAGAGCGAGGTTTTGATCTGAAACAGATTCGGAAAATCATTTATGAAGAGAACTTTGATATTGTAAAGGCGTTGGAAGAACATCTGGTCGTGTTAGAAAATCAGAGGAAACATGTGGATTCTCTCATTTGGACAGTAAAGCAAACGATAGGGTCAATAAAAGGAGAATGTGAAATGAAAGATAGTGAAAAGTTTCAGGCATTTAAGGATGAGCTTGTCCATAAAAACGAAGAAAGATATGGCAGGGAAATTCGCGCGAAATACGGAGATGATGCGGTGAATGCGTCAAACCGGAAAATGATGAATATGTCAGAAGAGGAATGGCAGCATTTTAAAGCATTGGAGGATGAAATAAAGCTTGCTTTGAAAAAAGCTGTTTTGGACGGTGCCGGTCCGGAGAGTGACGCGGCCAGGAGAATCGTGGAACTTCACAGGGAATGGCTAAGCATGACTTTGAGCCAATATTCACCGGAAATTCATAAGGGTATTGCAGCGATGTACGTGGCGGATGAACGTTTTAAAGCTTACTATGACAGTGAAGTGACCGGCTGTGCTGAACTGCTTGCCAATGCCGTAAAGGTAGTGTATAATAAAGACAGTTAAATTTCTTCAGGGCAGGGTGAAAGTCCCTACCGGCGGTAAAGTCCGCGAGCCATAAGGCATGATTCGGTGTGATTCCGAAACCGACAGTATAGTCTGGATGAGAGAAGAAAGTAAATGTAGTGTTTATTTTTGATATTTAAAAGCTCTGAATATGTATGTATTTGGAGCTTTTTGTGTTGCAGGAAGGAGCAGCCTGAAATGGAAAAATATTATGTGGGGTTTGATGCGGGAACACAGAGCGTTAAAGTTGTGATTTGTAATGAAAGAATGGAGTGTGTGGCTTCAGCCAGTAAACCGACGACGATTTATTATCCAAATCCGGGATGGGTGGAAATGGATGTGGATGAATATCTGCGCCTGACAAAGGCGTGTATGAAAGAGTGCGCGGAGCAGATGAGGGCGAAGGGGCTTGCTGTGGAAGGAATTCAATCAATCATGGGTGACGGTATTATCTGCGGCATTGCCGGCGTGGACAGAGAGGGGCATGCGATCACTCCGTATATTAATTATCTGGATTCGCGGACAGCCAGGGATGTACAGGCGATAAATGCAATGAATTTGGATATATGGGGGAAAGAGACGGGAAATGCGGAAGCAAATTGCATGTTTCCAGCCATGTTTGCCCGGTGGTTTCTGGAAAATAGTAAAGCATTTCAGGAAAAAGGTGCGAAGTTTATCCATAATGCCCCTTATATTTTGGCCCATCTGGCAGGGCTTTCCGCTGAGGAGATGTTTATTGACTGGGGCGCCATGTCCGGATGGGGACTTGGCTATAATGTATACACGAAAGAATGGTCAAAAGAGCAGTTGGACCTTCTTAAACTGGATATGAAATATATGCCGAAAATTGTGAAACCGTGGGATATTATTGGCAAATTGACGGAAGAGGCAGCGGAAGAAACCGGTCTCCCGGCGGGAATTCCAATTTGCGCCGGTGCCGGAGATACGATGCAGTCCATGATCGGCAGCGGTATTCTGGAGGCGGGACATGCGGTGGATGTGGCCGGAACCTGTTCTATGTTTTGCGTGTCAACGGATGGAATCGTACCGGAGCTGAGCCGAAAGGGCAGCGGGTTGATTTTTAATAGCGGCACACTGCCGGGAACCTATTTCTATTGGGGATTTATCCGGACCGGAGGACTTGCTCTGCGCTGGTATAAGGATAATATATGTAAAAAAGAGGAAGACGGGGATTATTATCAGGATTTGAGTGCAGGGGCCAGGGCAGTACCTGTCGGTGCCAATGGCGTATTGTTTTTGCCTTATCTGACCGGCGGTATGGGAGAAATCGCCAACGCCTGCGGATGCTTTTTGAATATGACGATGGATACGGATCAGACAGTGCTTTGGCGAGCGGTACTGGAAGCCATTGGATATGATTATATGGAAATCACAGATATTTATCGGGGCGCTGGTGTGGATTTGAGCCGCATTGCCATTACCGAGGGCGGCAGCAGAGATGATCTGTGGAATCAGATGAAATCAGATATGTTGGACAGTAAAGTCATCACATTTAAAAATGCGGGCGGCGCTGTAGTTATCAACTGTATGTTCGGAGCCTATGCAGTTGAGGACATTCATGAAATTAAAGAACGTCTGGAAGGGTATTTAGAAGTTAAAAAGACTTATTATCCGGAAAAGGAAAATACGGAAAAATATCGGGAGTTATATCAGACCCAGAAACAACTCGTAAAGCAGAATATGGGGCCTGTATTTCATCTGCTGGAAAGAATTCGTGTTCAGAATTTGGGTGAGAATGTATGAAAACAGTAAAAGTGGCAGCGGCCATTATTCAAAAAGGAAATCAAGTTTTTGCCACTCAGCGGGGATATGGCGATTTTAAGGATGGATGGGAATTTCCAGGTGGGAAGATTGAACCGGGCGAGACGCCGGAAGAAGCATTGGCGCGGGAGATTAAAGAAGAACTGGATACGGAAATCACTATCAGAAAATTAATATATGTGGTAGAATATGATTATTCCCAATTCCACCTGACGATGTATTGCTATTTGTGCGAAGTGCTTTCTGGCCGATTAGTGTTGAAAGAGCATGAGGCAGCAAGATGGCTGACAAAAGATACTCTGGAAAGTGTGGACTGGCTGCCGGCAGATATAGATTTGATCGGCAAGCTAAAAGAGTTATTATAGAGGTATGAACATAATGAATCGTAAAAAAGAAATCTGTTCCTGTTATCATGTGACCAAAGGCGATATTGCCGATGCCGTAGCGGATGGAGCAACTTCATTTAAAGATATAAAAAAGGCGACGAAGGCTGGAAAAGCCTGTGGTAAATGTAAGAAAAAAGTGAAAAAACTGACGAAAAAATTACTTGCAGATTAAAGAGGGGTAGACAAAAATGAGTGTAAATAAAAATGAGGTACTGGTTCAGCTGCGTCAGAGGGAAAATGTCTATGTGATGTATTCAAAATGTACCCGGATGCCGTTTGTGTTGTGTGATTCGGAAACTTATGACGACGAGGTTTTTATTTTCTTCGACGAAGCGGATGGTGCTCAGGAATCCGAACAGTTCAATGAGTCAGGGAATCCGGTCCAAATGGTAAAAATCGAAAAAAAGAACTTTCTGCCATTTTATTCCGGATTATATCCGATGGGAGTCAATTGTCTGGTTGTGAATAAGGGAACAGATTCGGAAATAGCCATACAGCTGGAAGAGTTAGTACGCAGACCGGAGAATCAGAAGCTTCCGGAGGGAACCGTCCGGATTGAGAACAGAGAATTTCATTTGACAGCTTTGTATTTCATGCAGGAACTGCGCAGAAAACCACACAATCAACTGACAGAAATGCTGAAAGAACTTCAGGAGGAATTGCTTGCCCATTACAGTGAGGGAACATTTATCCTTGCTGTTCGGGAGGATAAAGGCATTGCTATCATGAAACAGAAGGATGGAAAAACTCTGCTGCCGATTTTTACCGATGTGCAGGAATTTCAGAAGTTTCAGATGATGAATCAGAATTCAAAATTCGGTACGGCCATGGTGAAACCGGAAAAAATACTTGGATTTCTTCCGAAGGATGCAGCAGGTGTGCTGGTCAATCCAATCGGTGTCAATCTTCCATTGAAGATTGGTCGGCCGGTTCAGGCATAGAGGTTTGAAAGGGGCAAGGGCAGATGCAGGATTTGATAAACCAACTTGTTTCCGAAAGGAATCTGTACTATCATCACAATATTGTGCCGGGACATACGAAGGTGAAGGTGAACTGGAAAAAAACACTGCTTTTGGCAGCTTTTCACCATGTGTCTTTCAATGAGACACGAAGTTATCTGTTTTATTTTTCCAGAGAGTATTTTGGCGTTTTTGAGACGAATGGGAAAAAACTGCAGGGAGACGCGGCGCTGATTCCATGGGAATATATTACGGATTTCAAGGTAAAAAAGGGAAGGGTTGAAGATGCACTGACCTTTGTATATCAGGGGGAAAAGTTTGAAATGCAGTTGTCCCGTGTTATGCGGGGTCAGCCCTGGGTCAGTGAAAATATCGAAAACCTGGAGGAAAATAATTTTTACTGTGGAAACAGAGATTTTGGATAAAAGGGTAAAAGGGCTTTGGAGATTTCCGAAGCCCTTTAGCCTTTTTAGGAAAGTTCAGATGTGCAATGCGGACAGCGTGTTGCATCAATGGAAATTTCACTTTTGCAGTATGGACATGTTTTGGTTGTCGGGGCAGCCGGAGCTTCTTCCTTACGACCAACAGACAATAGTTTATTCATTGCCTTTAACAGGCAGAACAGGATGAGAGCCGTGATAATAAAATTGATGACAGCAGAGATAAAATTGGAGCCGAATAAGGCCACGTCCTCTAAAGTGTAGGCTGCCCGGCCCATGATCACATCAATGATTGGCTGAATAAAATTATCGGTGAGCGATGTGATGATACCTGAGAAAGCGCCGCCGATCAAAACACCGATGGCCATGTCCATGACATTCCCGCGCAGAGCAAATGTTTTAAATTCTTCAATAAATTTTTTCATAAGTTCCTCCTTAATTCTTTTGTTGAATATTTAATCCTCTTGGTTGTACCGGGGTTGAGAAGACAATCTGGGTCTGGGTCTTTCCAAATTTTTGAAGTCTTCCGATAAAAGTTTCCAATTCTATTGTACTTGGAAATGCAACTTTCATCAACATGGAATAAGTGCCGGTGACACAATTACATTCAATCACATTTGGAATTTTCTCAATAAAAGGGTAGAATATTTTTTTTTGTGTCGGTTGTAATTCCAGGTTGACAAAGGCTGTAATGTGATAGCCCAGCTTGATGGGATTGATTTTCGCACTATATCCGGTGATGATACCTTCTTTTTCCAGCTTTTCGATTCGGGCGGATACGGCCGGAGTGGTGAGAAAAACTTCTTTTGCCAGTTCTTTTAAAGACACTCGGGCGTTTTGCTGCAGCAGCATGATCAGTTTTGCATCAATCTGATCCATAAATAAAATCTCCTTTTTTCATTCGTGGAATTATAATGTGTCTACTTAATAAGTATATGCGCATATGGTCGAAAACACAATAAATTTATCAATCAAACTTTAGAAAATAAGGTCTTTTTTTGTTCAACTTAAAAAATAAAAGTTAAAATCGGGACAATCCATTTTATTTTCATATCTTTTGAAAAGATGTTTACTTTATGGATTTTTGGGTGTATCTTGATGGCATAAAAAGGATTATTTGAAATCACGGGAGGAAAAATTCAATGAAAAAGATACGGACGGAAGCGGATTCTATCGGGGAAATGGATGTTCCGGCGACGGCCTATTATGGGGTTCAGGCACTGCGTGCAAGGCAGAATTTTCCAATTACCTATCGGCCTTTACATCCGGAATTTATTAAAAGTATGGCAAAACTTAAAAAAGCATCGGCGATGACTAATCGGGATGCGGGACAGCTTTCAGAAACAATTTCCGAAGCCATTATAAAAGCCTGTGATGAGATTATTGGTGGGCTTTTCAAAAAAGAATTTATAGTGGATGCCATCCAGGGCGGTGCCGGGACTTCGGCCAATATGAATGCCAATGAAGTCATCGCCAATCGGGCAATCGAATGGTTAGGCGGAGAAAAGGGCGATTATGGCCTGGTTCATCCGAACGATCATGTCAATATGGCCCAGTCAACCAATGACGTTATTCCAAGTGCGGGAAAACTGACTACCCTTGTTTTGATGGAGAAAATGCTGTTTCAGCTTCAGCGATTGTATGACAGTCTGATGGCTAAGTCCAGAGAATTTGATCCGATTTTAAAAATGGGCAGAACTCAGCTTCAGGATGCGGTACCGATGCGTCTTGGACAGTCTTTCCATGCATATGCCTCTGTGCTGAAACGGGACATTCAGAGGATTGAATCAACAAAACAGTTTATGCGCATTTTAAATATGGGTGGAACGGCTATTGGATCCTGTATTAATGTCAGTCCCTTATATCTTGAAAATATATGTGGCAATATCAGTAAAGTGACCGGCGAAAATTTTGTGATGGCCGATGACTTGTTTGATGCAACCCAAAATCTGGACGGGTTTGTAAGTGTATCTGCGGCGCTTAAAACCTGTGCTGTAAATCTGTCAAAAATGTGCAATGATCTGCGGCTTCTAAGCAGTGGGCCAAAGACTGGATTTGAAGAGATTAATCTTCCGGCCCGGCAAAATGGCTCGTCGATCATGCCTGGAAAAATTAATCCGGTCATTCCGGAGGTCGTATCCCAGGTAGCCTTTAATATTATTGGAAATGATTTTACAATCACTATGGCGGCGGAGGCTGGCCAGCTTGAATTAAATGCCTTTGAGCCGGTGGTTTTCTATAATCTTTTCGAATCTATCGAGACATTGGGCCGTGCCGCCGGGACGTTGAATGACAATTGCATCGAAGGAATTACGGCCAATCCGAAGCATTGCGCCGAACTGGTGGATGCCAGCGTGGGTATATCCACCGCGCTATGCCCGGCCATTGGCTATGCGGCAGCGGCGAGCATAGCAAAGGAATCTTTAAAAACAGGAACGCCGGTCAAGGAACTCGTTTTGAAAAAAGGTTTGCTTTCAGAAAGAGAAGTGGAAGTACTATTAGAACCTTTTGCGATGACGGGAAAGCCGCTGGAGATGATGAAATAAATAAGACTTTTTTGACAAAAGAAGCACCCGCATACTTGGTATCAATCCTGCATACACTGTAAAAACAGATATTTCCGGGGGTTCCCTTGAAAGATTATATTGAAGAGCGGGCGATTGAGATTGCAACCTACATTATAGAACATAATGCCACGGTGAGGCAGACGGCCGGGCAGTTTGGAATCAGTAAATCGACGGTACATAAGGATGTCACGGAACGACTTCTGACAATTAATCCGGTTTTGGCCAGACAGGCCCGGATGGTACTTGACGTCAATAAGTCCGAGAGACATATTCGCGGCGGCATGGCGACACGGGAGAAATATCGCCACATACGAGATGAAAAGTGTATGTGAAAATTCTGAAAATAATATGGAGTTTTCATAATAAAGTATGTTATAATAAAAATAAGACTACACTTGATTAAGACAATGTTGGGGGCAGTAATTATGGTAAAAGAAAAAGTGCTTGTTAAGAATCCGATTGGTGTACATTTAAGACCGGCAGGTGATATTGCCGAAGCAGCGATTAAGTTTAAAAAATGCGAAGTTTATCTTTCATGCGGCGGTCGGACGGTGAATGGGAAAAGTCTTTTAAGTATTCTCAGTCTGGGAATTAAGCAGAATTCGGAATTTGAAATCATTTGTGACGGCGAAGATGAAGAGACAGCATTGAAAGCAATACTGGCTTCTCTGGGTTCGGACTTATAAAAACGGAACAGAGTATAAAATTTGAGGTACAGAAGAGGGTTTCTGTGCCTCTTTTTTAATGCTGTAAATATTTTATGGATTAAAAGTATGCCCGAATGGGTATAAAAAAATCGATATTTTTGAATATCGATTTTTTTATGAGTTTATTATTTGTAACTATATATGAATATAGGGGAAGACGAGGGGGCCTGGCAGTTGGCAATCTGCCAGGCAGATGTTATGAAAAAATCAAATCACTTTATAGTAATGATTAATTACTATGGTTTTATTATAGTAAGAAAATGTGTCCAAAATTTGTCCTTAAAATTAAAGAATTCTAAAGTTTCAAATTTAGAAATTTATAGTTTGTTTATTTTTTTAAATATTTATAAACAAGTATCATGGCGTAAAGCAGGCATGGAACAGCAATTGTAAGCAATACAGATGCTTTGAATAGCGTAGATGCCAGCGGGGAATCGATTAAAGCGAAAATCAGGGTCGATAAATAAAGTCCGACCAGAAGAATAATGCCGATAATGGCCAATATGCGTTTCATAAGGGGTTGCTCCTTTTCCTGAGTTTTTCAATATAAATATCATAGAACTTTTTTGCGGTCTTGTAAAGAAAAAGCACATGGAAATGAAAAAAACAGAATAGATATGTAAAAAACTACCGGGAGCTTTTCATGGAAGATCAAAAAATAGAAAATCTTTTAAATCTGGCTCTTTCTGCCACGCCGAAAGAGCGGGAAAAGTCATATATTTTGAATGTGGGATATTCTGAGGAAACAAAGGCCTGGGATTTGATCGTAAAGTATACGGGCAGTTTGCAGAAATATGCCAGTGACATTGTTCAGATTGTCGAGCTGTATAATGAATATGCCATAATAACGGTGCCGGAAAATCTGGTAGAGGCCGTGTCGGATTGGCCGGAAGTCGAATACATCGAAAAACCAAAACGACTGTATTTTCAAGTGGCCCAGGGAAAGAGGGCCTCCTGTATTTCATTGGTGCAGGTTCCACCATTGAGTCTGACCGGACGGGGCGTATTGGTTGCCGTTATTGATTCTGGTATTGATTATAAACATCAGGAATTTCTGAATCCGGATGGTTCTTCCAGAATTTTGTATTTGTGGGATCAGATGGCGGTTGGAACGCCGCCAACGGGATATACAATGGGGCGGGAATTTACACAGGAGGACTTAAATCAGTCTTTGTCCGAGGACAGAGACGCTGTCACTGCAGATACGTCCGGGCATGGTACGGCCGTGGCGGCGATTGCCGCGGGCAATTCGGGGGTGGCCTATGAGAGTGAACTGATCGTTGTTCGTCTGGGACAGCCTCGGACGGAATCTTTCCCGAGAACAACGGAACTTATGCAGGCAGTAAATTATGTGATTGAGAAGGCGGTGGAGATTGGCCGCCCGGTGGCGATCAATCTGAGTTTTGGCAATACTTACGGTTCCCATGCCGGAAATAGTCTGGTGGAAACTTATCTGGATGATATGTCGAATTTTTGGAAAAGTGTTCTGGTCATCGGTACGGGAAACGAGGGAAATGCAGCAGGACATACGGAAGTGATTCTTCCAATGGGAAGGGATACGGAAGTTCCGTTTCTTATTCAGTCCTATGAGACGTCGTTGAATATTCAAATCTGGAAATCCTATGTCGATAATATCCTGTTGGAACTGATCAGTCCGGAGGGGCAGAGAGTCGGGTACTTCCAGCCTGTATTGGGACCACAGCGTTTTACATTGGGACAGACGGAGATTTTAATTTATTATGGAGAACCGAGTCCTTTTAGTATGTATCAGGAAATTTTTGTGGATTTTATTCCAAAGCAGAATTATCTGGACAGCGGACAGTGGCGTTTTCGTCTCATACCGGAGCGGATTGCCGACGGACGGGTCAACTTCTGGATGCCGACGCACACTATATTGAATAGCGGGACACGATTTCTCTATCCGTCGCCGGAGCATACATTGACCATTCCTTCGACTGCGCTGAGAGCAATTTCTGTGGCTGCTTATGATAGTATAAGAAATGTGTATGCGGACTTTTCCGGGCGTGGAAATAACATTAACGGTATTGGAAAGCCGGATTTGGCGGCCCCCGGGGTTGGTATCCGGACGGCTGCTCCGGGAAATCAGTACGTCACTGTGGATGGGACTTCTTTTGCGGCGCCCTTTGTGACAGGAAGCAGCGCTCTCCTCATGCAATATGGGATTGTGGACGGCAACGATCCATTTCTCTATGGGGAGAAAGTCAAGGCCTACCTGCGCTACGGCGCTCAGCCGCTGCCGGGAATTACGGAATATCCGAATCCGCTGATCGGTTGGGGGGCATTATGCGTGAGCGAAAGCCTGCCTAAGAAATGAAGTTAAAAAGAAACGAAAAATTACAAAATGCTGTGGACGGGATAATGCTTTAGAAAAAATGAAATTATACAATAATTTAAAAGCATTGAAAAAGATATTGACATGTATTACAATTTTAATACGAAGATTAAAAATGTAATCAATTAAATATAAATAAAAAAATAAATAAAAATAATAAATAAATTAATAAAACAGAACAAAGGAGACAGAGTGGAATGAGAATATCAACAGCTGAGATTAAAATGTTAATAAAAGAATGTGTTAGGCAGGGTGGTATGTACACTGCACCAGATTTTAAAGAGTATATAGTAGTAAATAGTGGGAAAGATGTTACACGTGGCCAAATATCTGGAGCTGTGTCTCAGTTAGTTGATACGAAAGAGATTGTAAGAGTTGGCAACAACAATTAGCTCAATTGATATTTGGAAATTAAATGGTGAAAACTTTGAAATTGTGACAAAAATGCGTGAATTGAAAGATTTTATAGAAGAGATAAAGACGCAATGCAAATAAGAAGGGGATATAGAGGAGGTAATGAAGTGAAACATAATATTTTTGATTCAAGATTATCAAATACAGTTTTAAGTAAGGAAGAAAAGAAAAAATCAATTAACGTAGTTCGTTCTAAAATTGCAACAAATATTAAGTAAAGGAAGGTCGAATTTGTGATGCAGGATGAAAAAATAAAAAATTCCAGTGAGCTGGAGTTCGTCGTGTTTTGCATTGAAAATGTGGCGGCAAAGCTGGGTGTAGATGCAGAGCATGTCTATCAAGCATTTACTGAAAAGAGTGATATTCTGAACGGGTATATCGTGCCGGAATATGAAGTGCTGCATACTCAGAGCCGGGAATATATCGTAGACGACATTCTTGACGTGATGAAAGAAAGGGGTGTGAAAGTATGACTCTTTATCATGGTTCCTTTTTAGAGATTGCCAAGCCGGATTTGGTCCATTCCCGTCATAATGTTGACTTCGGACGTGGCTTCTATGTTACGCCACTGCATGCGCAGGCTGAAAAGTGGTGCGGAAAGTTCAAACGTCGTGGAAAAGACGGTATTATTTCTCGATATGAGTATGATGAAAGCCGGAAAGTTGAACTGAAAATTTTGAAATTCGATTCGTATTCCGAGGAATGGCTGGATTTCATTCTGAACTGCCGTAGCGGAAAAGATTCGACAAATTATGACCTTGTTGTGGGCGGTGTTGCCAATGATAAGGTATTCAATACGGTAGAACTGTTTTTTGACGGATTGATTGATAAGATGGAAGCCATCAACCGTCTGCGATATGAAAAGCCGAACCTGCAAATTTGTTTCCGCACAGAGAAGGCATTGTCTCTGATGCATTTTGAAGGGAGTGAAATATTATGACAGCTAATCCGATCTTACTTCAGAAAAAATACAGCCGTGTCATTGAGTGCTTTGCTAAACAGCAGGGATTTTCACTGGATACGGCATTGGATTTCTTTTACCATTCCGAGACCTATCAGCTGATTCGTGACGGTGTATCGGATATGCACTGCATGAGTGACGCGTATCTGGCAGAGGAACTGGAACAGGAATATGCTGAGAAAAATGAGGGATACTAAGGAAGAACAAATTTGAGGATAAGCTGAATGAAGAAGTTCTGGAAAAAGCAAAGATAATCCACATTTGTTTTGTGACACTGACATAACATTCTCCCCACCCATTTTGTAACAATGACTTGACATCCTCGGGAACCCTTTGCGTGAGGGAAAGTCTGCCACGGTAATTAGATGTCCACTACCTGATTAAAAAGGCAACCTTTGTATGGTATAATTATTATATTAATTTCGGAAGATTATTTTTATTTTATGACGGAAAAACAGAACGGACAAATTCAGATGATAGTTCTGGATATAGATTCTATGATTACAGAGAATCATCTTGTCAGACAGATTAAAGACTGTAAGAAGTTCGATTTCATATTGGATAATGATTTTATATGGTAGAGTGATAAGTGGTTAAATATTCTTCCATATCGAAATAATATATGCTGTCTCATTCTTTACTCGAAATTCAATCTCCATTCCGGCAAAACGAAGGCGATAGATGCGTTCTGCATCGTTCTGGTAAGATGGTCTGGGGTCCTGGGACAGAAGGGCAAAAAGGGCCTCGCGTTTATCCTTTGGGATTTGTTCTGAAAGTTTGGCGGGGCATTCAATATTAAGGCTTATAGCTTTTGAGTGAGCCGGCGAATCCTTCGGAAGCTTCCGGATGGCTATCCACGTAGGAGAGATAGGGTTTGATATCAAAAATCGGTGTGCCGTCCATTAAGTCTGCGCCAGAGATATAAAGTACCGGACCATGTTCGGAATGGGTCTTGACGGTCTCCAGGCGGACTGAGGAAAGCCCGATGGGATTTGGCCGGAATGGGGAGCGGGTGGCAAAAACACCCATACGTGTATTGCCGCCGAGACGGGGCGGGCGTACGGTAGGCGACCAGTCACTGCGGATACTTTCAGAAAATCCCCATATGAGCCATATATGAGAATAGGTCTCCAAACCCCGGAACGCGTCCGGGTTTCGATATTCAGGCTCAAAAATAATTTCTGCCTTCAGAGAATCAATGAGCCCGCTTTGACGGGGGATACCGAATTTATCAGGAAAATCACTGTGAATATGGGCGATTGGTTTCAGAATATAGGTTGCTTGCATAATGAGTACCTCCAAATATGTTGACAGAGTAAAACAGATAATAAGGCGTATTATGATAAGTATACCCTACATAAAAGAAAAAGTCCAAATTGAACCAAATTCAGCTGATTAGTTCAGTGGTGCCTTTGTTGTTCAACCATATATGATTCTCTCTTGCATTGTATGCTTTGTTGCAATGCCGTTACATGAATTTCTTCATGCTATAATTTATCCAAAGGGAGCAAAAGTTTATATAGGAGTATCTTTAAAACAGTTGAGAGCATATGCTGCATCTTCCGCCGCACTTAGCAGAGAACGATATATAATGATGTCATTGGCACCTTTGATTCCGGGGATAGTCTTACTTGCTGTATTCTTGGTCTGCCCGATTACGATGAAGTGGTTGATGACAATATGCATGGTGTCTTCGATTATGGGATTAATTTCACCAGCACCCGATTATATGGATGTATTAATCATATTGCAAAAAGTACCGAAAGGGGCAATGATTCAGGTAACAGAAAATGGTTTGGTCTGGTATCTCTAATACAATAGATTTCAGTTTTCTGAATAGGAGAATCGGGATTTGAAGGAAAATCTCAACATACTCAGAACACGTATTTTACTTATAAATTTTTTCCTTATGAGCCTCTGCCGAAAGACCAATCATCTTTTCAGGTGTCTTTTTCAATTTCCAGTAGTCTTTGAACAGCTTTCTGCATATCCGGGTGTTTACGGTATTCTTCGATAAGATTTTTCTCCTGAGGTGTTAAATTAAATACGGATTTTTTGGTAGCTTTATAACCAAAGATTTCCAGGATATTATCAATATGGTAAATACAGCAAAGGCGCATCAATGTATCTGCGTCGGGCTGCGTATGCCCGCTTTCCCACCCATAGATTGTTTTAACGGCCACAGGCCGAGTTTCCGATAGTAATTCACATACTTGCGGTATGGTCAGATTGTTCTTTTTTCTATAGAATTTCAGTCGCTCGGCGATCAGCGGATTTTTCATGGCCATTCTCCTTTTGAACCTCATTTTAGCTATCCATATAAAAGTATGTCAACGAATCCCAAAATATTCCCGTATAAAAAGAAATATAGCGAAAATAAAAGAAAAAATTCTTTTCAAAAGAGCAGATGAGCGGTCTCACTCAATATCAAGCAATTTTTGAATAGCTGTCTGCATGTCCGGATGTTTTCTGTATTCTTCAATAAGAGTTTTTTCCTGCGGCGTCAGTTTAAATACGGTTTTCTTTGGTGTTTTGTAGTAAAAACCTTCTAAAATATCATTGACTTCATAAATACAGCAAAGACGCAGAAGTGTATCCGCATCCGGTTGGGTACGGCCGTTTTCCCATCCGTAAATGGTTTTATCAGCAACAGGATGAGTTTCTGACAATATTTCTGATACCTGTTTTACTGTCAGATTATTCTGTTCTCGATAGAATCTTAATCGTTCGCCAATCAATGGATTCTTCATAGGCGGCCTCCTTTTGAAATTTATTTTAGTCAGCCTTTTAAAGGGGTGTCAATCAATCCGATAATCTTCCTTATATTCAAGAAAATGGTAAAATAAAGCATTTCAAAATTCTTTTAAAACAAGAAAAATATTTTACGTAAAATTTACAAAGTCTGCCTTAAGGATTTTACATTGAATGTTTAACATTTCAAACGTAAACAACATTTTTAAGCTAAGGAGATTAAAGAGATGAAAAAAAGTTTATTAATGACATTATCTGCACTGATGCTCGGAACACTTATGCTGACAGGGTGCGGAACAGAAAAAACAGAAACAACGGCACAGACATCAGCAGAAACAACAACGCAGACAGAAACAGATTCGGCAGCCGGCGCAGTGAAAGGCGCTTCGGGGGAAATAACGGTTGTTTCCAGAGAAGATGGTTCGGGAACGAGAGGGGCTTTTGTCGAATTGCTTGGTATTGAAGAAGAAGTCGACGGTGAAAAAATGGATATGACGACCGAGGATGCGAAAATTACAAACAGCACGTCTGTCATGATGACAACAGTCGAGGGAGACGTTAATGCGATTGGTTACATTTCCCTTGGTTCTTTAAATGAATCTGTTACAGCTGTTAAAGTGGATGGTGCGGAAGCGACTGCTGACAATGTTGCTGCAGGTACATATAAGGTTCAGCGTCCATTTAATATTGCAACAAACGGGACACCAGGTGATGCGGCTCAGGATTTCATTAATTTCATTATGAGCAGAGAAGGCCAGGCTGTTGTGGTGGAAAATGGATATATTGCTGTTGGCGATCAGCCGGAATATGAAGCGGCCGACGTTAAAGGTAAAATCGTTGTGGCCGGTTCTTCTTCAGTAACACCGGTTATGGAGAAATTAAAAGAAGCTTATGAAGCCGTAAATCCAAACGTTGAAATAGAGGTTCAGCAGAGTGACTCTACAACAGGCATGCAGTCTGCTATTGACGGTCTCTGTGATATCGGTATGGCTTCCCGGGAATTAAAAGACAGTGAAACAGAAGCAGGTCTTACCGCGACAGTTATTGCTCAGGACGGTATTGCCATTATCGTAAACAATGGCAGCGGTATCAAAGAATTGACAAGCGAACAGATTAAATCCATTTACACTGGAGAAATCACAACCTGGGAGGATGTAAAATAATCCAATATGAAGCTGAATAAAGAAAATGGAATGAAATTGGTTTTCTTTTTGGCTGCTCTGACCTCTGTATTGGCCGTAGCCCTCATCTGTATCTTCCTTTTTGCAGGAGGGCTGCCGGCCATGGCAAAAATAGGGTTTGGAGATTTTATCTTTGGCCGGAAATGGAAACCGGGAAATAACATATTCGGTATTTTTCCAATGATCATGGGAAGTGTCTGTGTGACCGGAGTATCCCTGGCAATCGGCGTACCGGTTGGGTTGTTTACGTCCGTTTTTATGGCGGCCTACTGTCCGAAAAAGATTTATCGTGTCTGTCAGGCGGCAATTAATCTGATGGCGGGCATCCCATCCATTGTCTATGGTTTTTTTGGTCTTGTGTTAATTGTACCGTTGATGAATTCTTTGACCGGGAAGGACGGAAGTACGATGCTGACGGCCTCTATTGTATTGGCTATCATGATTCTTCCGACAATCATTGCCCAGGCGGAAACATCACTGCGAAGTGTGCCGGACAGTTATTATGAAGGCTCGTTGGCCCTGGGGGCAACCAAAGAGAGAAGTTTGTTTTTTGTGGTGCTTCCGGCGGCAAAATCAGGGGTGATCGCGGGAATTGTTCTTGGCATTGGCCGTGCTATCGGAGAGACGATGGCCGTAGTCATGGTTGCCGGAAATCAGCCGCGAATGCCGGCCGGACTCTTTAAGGGACTGCGGACAATGACGGCAAATATCGTTCTGGAAATGGGATATGCGGCGGACCTTCACAGGGAGGCGCTGATCGCTACCGGCGTTGTGCTTTTTGTTTTTATTCTGATTATTAATCTGGCCGTATCCATGCTGAACAGGAGGACTTTCCATGAATAATAAAAGTGATATGCATAGCGGCCGTGCTTTGTCGGCTATTTTAAAGACCCTGGTCATGGTATGTGCCGTTCTTACCTTTGCAGTACTTGTTTTTCTGATTGCCTTTATACTGGTCAAGGGTGTGGCTTATCTGAAACCAGGTCTTTTTGCGTGGGAGTATACTTCAGAAAATGTCTCTCTTATTCCGGCGGCAGTCAATACGGTAGTCATGACGGTTCTCACCCTGCTGATCGCGGTGCCAATCGGCGTGTTTGCCGCTGTTTTTCTGGTAGAGTATTCGGGAAAAGGGAGTAAGATTGTTCAGATCATTCGTATGACAGCGGAGACTTTATCCGGTATTCCATCGATTGTTTACGGCCTTTTTGGACTGATGTTTTTTGCGACAACACTGGGGTGGGGGCTGTGCATTTTATCCGGCGCCTTTACCATGGTCATCATGATTTTACCATTGATCATGCGGACAACAGAGGAAGCACTCAAGGCTGTGCCGGATGCCTACAGAGAAGCCAGTTTTGGATTGGGAGCGGGCAAACTGCGGACCATTTTTAAAATCGTCCTTCCTGCAGCAGTTCCGGGGATTCTGGCCGGAGTGATTCTTGCTACGGGACGTATCGTCGGAGAAACGGCAGCCCTCCTGTTTACGGCAGGAACGGTGGCCCAAATCCCGTCCAGTCTTTTTGGGTCGGGACGTACTCTGGCACTGCATATGTATGCTTTGTCAAATGAAGGGCTTCATGTGAATGAAGCTTATGCGACAGCGGTGGTATTACTGGTGCTCGTGTTGCTTATTAATGGCCTGTCAAATGTGATCGCAGGAAAATTTACAAAGGCATGAGGTATGATTAATATGAACGATAAAATGACAATTAAAGACATGAATTTGCATTATAGTGAATTTCATGCTCTGAAAGATGTGAATTTAAATATTGGCGCCAGAGAGATTACGGCTTTCATCGGGCCGAGCGGCTGCGGCAAATCTACTCTTTTAAAATCCCTTAACCGGATGAATGACTTAATTCCGGGGTGTAAGATTGATGGAGATATCCGCCTGGATGGGGAAGATATTTACGGCGATATGGATGTAAATCTTCTGCGCAAACGGGTCGGTATGGTATTCCAGAAACCAAATCCCTTTCCAATGAGTATTTATGATAATATCGCCTATGGGCCGAGAACCCACGGAATTCATTCGAAAGCCAAACTGGACGAAATCGTGGAGACGTCGCTTAGGAATGCGGCTATCTGGGACGAGGTAAAGGACCGGCTGAAAAAGAGCGCCCTCGGCATGTCCGGCGGACAGCAGCAGCGGCTTTGTATTGCAAGGGCATTGGCTGTAAAGCCGGAGGTCCTCTTGATGGATGAGCCGACGTCGGCGCTGGACCCGATTTCAACTTCCAAAATCGAAGACCTTGCAGTGGAGCTGAAGAAAAGTTATACTATCATCATGGTGACTCATAATATGCAGCAGGCCGCCCGTATTTCAGATAAGACAGCTTTTTTCCTTTTAGGTCAGGTGATTGAGTACAATGATACGGAAACACTTTTTTCTCTTCCAAAGGATAAGCGGACAGAAGATTATATTACAGGGAGGTTTGGTTGATATGAGAAACCGTTTTGACGCTCAGTTGGAGCAGCTTCATCAAAAGCTCATTGAGATGGGGAATCTATGTGAACAGGTCATCTCGATGACGTATAAAGTATTGGTGGATGAGGATTACGAAGCCGCCAGAGAACTCATCGAAAAGGACAGTCGGATCGACTTAAAGGAAAGAGATATTGAGGGGCTGTGTTTGAAACTTCTGCTTCAGCAGCAGCCGGTGGCTTCAGATTTGAGAAAGGTTTCCGCTGCGTTGAAAATGATCACGGATATGGAGCGGATTGGCGACCAGGCTGCGGATATTGCGGAAATTATTTTAACATCCAATATCAAAGCGCCGGGACTGGATATACCGATCGGCCGGATGGCAGAGGCTACCGTACGGATGGTGACAGACAGCGTGAACGCCTATGTATGGCAGGATTTGGATACGGCCCAAAAAGTGATCGAGTATGATGATGTGGTAGACAATCTTTTCCTTGAAGTAAAAGATCTGCTCATACGGCAGATGGATTCAGATCCTGAGATACATGAACATGTAATGGATATTTTACTGATTGCCAAATATTATGAACGGATTGGCGATCATGCGACCAATATTTCCGAATGGGTGGAATTTTCCATCACCGGAAAACACAGAGGGGACGAAAATTTATGATTTATTGTCTGGAAGACGAAAGAAATATTCGGGAGCTTATTGTATATACTCTGGAGTCCAGTGGCTTTCACGCCGCTGGTTTTTCCAATGGTACGGATCTTTTTAATGCGATCGCCGGTGAAAAACCGGAGTTAATATTATTGGATATTATGCTGCCGAAGGAAAATGGTCTGTCCATCTTAAAGAAACTGAAAAGCTCCATGGTGACAAAGGATATTCCGGTCATTATGGTGACGGCGAAGGGGTCCGAATTTGATAAGGTGACCGGGCTTGATATGGGGGCGGATGATTACATTGCAAAGCCTTTCGGTATGATGGAGTTTATTGCCAGAGTGCGGGCAGTACTACGGCGGGGCGGTCCAAAGGGAGGACCTTCGGAACTTATATATAAAAATCTGCGTATTCGTTCCGAACGTCATCAGGTATTTGCAGATGACGAAGAAATCGTATTGACTTTAAAAGAATATGAATTACTGAAATATTTAATTGAAAATCAGGACATTGTCCTGACGCGGAACCAAATCCTGGGCCGGGTGTGGGGCTATGATTTTGACGGTGAAACGCGGACAGTGGATGTACATATACGGACGCTTCGGCAGAAGCTTGGGGAGTACGGCAAATATATTGAGACTGTGCGCGGCGTAGGTTATCGTATCGGAGGCTGAAGATGAAAAGAAAAATAATTCGAAATACGCTGGTCATTGTTGCGGCCGCAGTCATTTTGACTTTCCTGTCGGTAACCTTCCTTATGTATACTCATTCGGTGGACTTACTGAAACTGGGAACAGAAAATGAAGCCGAAACGCTGAAAGCAGCCATCGATGCGGAGGGGACGGATTTTCTGGAAACGGAGACATTGTTTCAGGATAGTCGGAGGATTACGATTGTCAACCGGGAAGGAGAAGTGTTGTATGATTCGGTAGCCGACGCCTCGTCGATGGATAACCATAAAGCACGTCCTGAGATTACACAGGCTCTTTATCAGTCCACCGGCGCCTCTCTCAGAGATTCAGATACGCTTGATAAAAAGGTGTATTATTATGCGGTCACTCTGGATGACGGAAATATTCTCAGGGTCAGCAGCTCGATGGACAGTATCTATCAGATGATATTTTCTATGGCGCCTTTTATGGCGCTGCTTATTGCGGCGATTATCGGCATTTCTGTCGTTATCATATATATAGAAACGGAGCGTATGGTCCGCCCAATCAATGAGATTAATCTGGACAAGCCATTGGAAGAGCCGACATATGAAGAATTTATGCCGCTGCTCACCCGAATGGATCATCAGAATGAACGAATCCGTATGCAGCTGGAAGAGTTGAAGCAGGCTGAAGGAATGCGGCGGGAATTTTCGGCGAATGTTTCCCATGAACTGAAAACGCCGCTGATGGCCATTTCCGGCTATGCGGAGATCATCAGTCGAAATATGGTTAAAAAAGAAGATATTCCCGAGTTTGCAGGCCGAATCTATAAAGAGGCCACCCGGATGACAACACTGATTGAAGATATCATAAAACTGTCCCGGTTGGATGAACAGTCGGATATGATGCCTTTTGAACCGGTGGATCTGAATCGGGTGACAAAGGAAGTTGTGGACAGCCTCCAGGCCGTGGCTAGACAACGGAAAATCACCATGACGATCGACGGGGACGTTCCAGAGATCAACGGCGTTCGCCAGGTCATCTATGAAATGATCTATAATCTCTGCGACAACGCGGTGAAATACAACCGGGACGGCGGTTCGGTCCATATACTTATGGAACCTTCGCCAAAGGAGGGCTATGCTGTCCGCTGGTCCGTTTGGGATACGGGCATCGGCGTGCCGGAGGAGGAACAGGAACGCATCTTCGAACGGTTTTACCGGGTGGATAAAAGCCATTCCAGAGAAACCGGCGGCACCGGCCTTGGACTTGCCATCGTTAAACACGGAGCGAACCTCCACCGGGCCCTGGTGACCATCGACAGCAAACCCGGGGAAGGCACATGTATTATGGTGGAATTTCCAAATGAAACAAATGGGGATATTTAATTAAAACACTGACGTGGTGCTGTTTATTCGATTACAGATGGTAGGAAGATTTTCAGAGATTTACGAGCATAGCGACAGACGCGAAGCATTGTCTGAGCGCAGCGAGTTTGCGGAGCGGCTGTCCATAGGCGGCGGAGTAAATCTCCGAAAATTGACGTATCTGAAAAGAAACAGGCCGGCAGTAATAGTTAGCTTTGACTTTTGCATAAGATACAGGTATAATCGACCGTATATATACGGAGACAGGAGGGACCTGTAGATGACAGAATTATTAGTAAGATGGTTTATTAAGGATAAAGAGAATATTAATGATACGAAAGTCCGGCAGTCTTATGGAAGATTGTCGGGCTTTGTTGGAATCTGCTGTAATGTTATTTTATTTGCATTGAAGTTGTTTGCCGGGCTGGCGACGGGGGCCGTGTCAATCATGGCGGATGCCTTTAACAATCTGTCCGATGCAGCGTCGTCAGTAGTGACATTGATCGGGTTTCATATGGCAGGAAAGCCGGCAGACCCGGGGCATCCTTACGGGCACGGCCGGATTGAATATCTTTCAGGGCTCTTTATTGCCGCGGCGATCTTGATGACAGGGGTGGAACTTATGAAGTCCTCGGTGGAAAAAATTCTTCATCCCGAAGCTCCCGATTTTGGCGTGGCGTCCATCGTCATTTTGGTTGCCTCTATTTTATTGAAATTGTGGATGTGCAGGTTTAATCTTAAACTTGGAAAACGGATTCAATCCGAGGCAATGAAAGCGACGGCTGCTGATAGTCTGTGTGATTGTATATCTACATCCGCTGTTTTGATCGGTGTATTTATTGCTATGGCTACGGGAAAAAATCCGGACGGATGGATTGGCGCTCTGGTGGCACTCTTTGTATGCTTTGCCGGATTTACTGCGGCCAGAGATACGATACAGCCATTGCTTGGTCAGGCGCCGGATCCGGAACTGGTGAAGAAAATTAAGGAGCGGGTATTGAGCGAGGAAAAGATTCTCGGTGTTCACGATCTGATCATTCATGACTATGGACCGGGAAGACGTATGATTTCGCTTCATGCCGAGGTGTCATATAAAGAAGATATTCTGGAAGCTCATGATTTGATTGATAATATTGAGCGAGATTTAATGAAAAAATTTCAGTGCGATGCTACGATTCACATGGATCCGGTGATAACCGACGATGAAGAAATGAATAAAGCCAGGAAAATGGTAGAGGATATGGTGGCGGCTGAAAATGCCGGATGGCAAATTCATGATTTTCGGATGGTCCGGGGAAGTTCGCATACAAACCTGATTTTTGATCTGGTGGTAGCGCCGGAAGAACTTTGCAGAAAACAGGAAATTGAGCGGTGGATGAAAGAAAAGATTCATGATGCTGATCAAAGCTTTTATGCTGTGGTCACAGTAGAACAGAGTTTTTTATAAATAAGAATTTTATTTATAACCGCAGCCCTGCTTCGGCGACGGACAATAGAAAACGGGTCCGCCTGGGCAGAAACAGGGCTGCGGCTTTTTATTGGGTATGGCGTTTCAGGTAAACTTTTTCAATCAAATTCAACAGGGCGTAAAGAGCAGTAGCTATAATACACAAAATTACAATAGACATCAGTACCCAGTCCAGCTTGAAAACCTGACTGCCATAAACGATCAGGTATCCCAGTCCGGCGTTGGCGGAGAGAAATTCGCCGATGATAACGCCGACCAGACAAAGGCCGATGTTGACCTTCATGTTGCTGATGATATTCGGCACACTTCCGGGAATGATCACCTTGCTGAGCATATCCTTTCGGCTTCCTCCAAGGGTTTTTATGAGCAATAGCTTATCCGGGTCCATTTGGGTAAAGCTGGTCGTCAGGTTGATGACCGTACCAAAAATGGCCAGAGAGATGGCACAGACGATAATGGTTTTCATATTATTGCCAAGCCATACAATAAAAATGGGTGCCAGAGCCGTTTTGGGAAGGCTGTTCAGCGTGATCAAATAAGGCTCCAGAACGGAAGAAATACTCCGGTTCCACCACAAAAGAACCGAGAGCAGGATGCCGGCCACCAGAACAATAAAAAAACTCAGAAAAGTTTCAAACAAGGTAATACCTATATGATAAAAAACGGTTCCGTCACCGGCCATAGTAACAAAGGTTTTGACAATTCTGGAAGGGCTGCTGAAAATAAAATCATTGAGAATGCCAAGCCGGGTGGTACCTTCCCAAAGAGAAACAAAGAGTACAAGTATAAGAATCTGACAGAAGGCAACAAGTCGGCGGCGGCGCCGATCATTATTTATAAAAGCCTGTTGATAAGTGCTGACGGGCTCAGTCATTTAAATCACCCCACAATCGGTTAAAATAGTCTTGAAATTCTTTAGCGGAGCGGGCTTTCAACGGTGTTTTTTCCTCAATGGACAAATGAATCGGAACAATTTCCTTTATAGTTGCGGGACGGTTTGTCAGGACGACAATCCGGTCACAAAAACTGATAGCTTCGGAAATATCATGGGTCACAAGAATAGCACTCTTGTGTTTTTTCTTTAAAATGGTATAAATATCTTCTGAAACATTTAAGCGGGTCTGATAATCCAGTGCCGAAAAGGGCTCATCCAGCAGCAAAAGTCCCGGATTTAGGGCAAGGGTCCGTATCAGAGCAGCGCGCTGGCGCATACCGCCAGACAACTGTGAAGGCTTTGCATTTTTAAAGTGTTCCAGACCATAATCTCTGAACATCTGATCCACGGCTTTGAGACGTGCCGGAGTCATCTGATGGTTGATTTCCAGTCCAAGCAGTGCATTTTCATAAATTGTCCGCCATTCCAGCAGATGGTCTTTTTGCAGCATATAACCAATAGGCATTGTGTGATCCTTACAGAGGGCCTCGTGAATTTTAATTTCACCGGACTCTGGAGAAAGCAGGCCGAAGATTAAGGACAGAATTGTCGATTTTCCGCAGCCGCTGGGTCCTACAATACCTAAAAATTCATTAAATTGAACCTGAAAGGACAGACGATTCAATGCCTTTGTTTCTCCGGATAATGTGTGATAAGAGTAGCTTACGTCATGGACATCCAACAAAGGTTTCATAGAATCCTCCTTTAAAATGTGTATATTCTTATAGTATGCAGATTTCTCAAAATGTGGTATACTGTTGTCGTATGTAACGAAGAAAGGAGACTAAAATGGCTAAGAAAAAGAATAAAACAGGTTTGATCGTATTATTGATCATATGCGGAATAGTGATAGGTGTGATCGCATCAGTGATCGTGATGACACTGCTGAATAAGAATGGCGCAGGAGTAAAAGAAACTCAGCCGTCAACAAAGCAGGAGACCGCAGCAGAGTCGCAGCCGGCGGGAGAAACTTTTGATGATTCAACGGCGAACGATCCGATTCCGACAGATGAGATGAATATTGCCGTTATAAAGGTGAATGACCGTGAAGTTACGATGAAGGAAGTAAATGTTTATCTGTATCAGCTGAGAGATTTCTATACATCCCAGTACGGTGAATCGCCATGGAACACGGAAATGGAAGATGGCAGAAAGCTTCATGAGTATGCGAAAGAGGAACTCTATAACGGCTTAGTCCGGACGGAGATTTTAAACAGTAAGGCCGAAGAATACGGCGTATCTTTATCGGATGAAGAAAAACGGCAGTGTGCGGACGAAGCGAAAGCTTATATGGATGAGCTTGGCGCGGCAATCGCTCAGGATTTTGCTTTGACAGAAGAGGGCATTCGTATTAAAAATGAAAAACAGGCGCTTTCAACCAAAGTTTATAATACGGCATTGGAAAGACTTGCTGAAACGGCGGAGGATAGCTCAGATGAAGCTCTGGCGAGAAGCTTTGAAGAGATGTATGAAACATGGAAAGGTGAATATACCGTTACAAATGATCCGATTTGGGATAATATTGTAATTGGTTCGGTGGGTTAAGCCGATGAAATATGAAAGAATGACCGAGGGAAGGTTTATCCGTCGATGCAATCGCTTCGTTGCGGAAGTGATGATCGAAGGCACGGCAGAAGCTGTCCATGTGCGGAATACGGGACGGTTAAAGGAGCTGCTCGTGCCGGACGCACGGGTGCTGTTGGAACTGTCGTTGAATCCGGAGCGAAAGACCCGGTATTCCCTTGTCTGTGTTCAAAAAAATGGTCAGTGGGTGAATGTGGATTCTACTGCGCCAAATCAGATTGTTGAAGAGATGGTCCGGGCGGGCCGTCTCTTTTCTGATATTACTTATGTGAAAAGGGAAAAAACTTTCGGTAATTCCCGATTTGACCTATATGTGGAACATGACGGGCAAAAGCATTATATCGAGGTAAAGGGTGTGACACTGGAAGTCGACGGTATCGCCCGGTTTCCGGATGCGTCGACGGAAAGGGGAATCAAACATATCAATGAACTGGTGAAGGCTCGAAGTCAGGGATATCTGGCGAGTATTATTTTTATAATTCAGATGAAGAGTGTGCACGTATTTGAACCCAATCGGATCACCCATCCTGAGTTTGCGGAGGCCCTTTTAATGGCCGTCCGGGCAGGCGTGGAAATTTTAGCCTTTGACTGTATCGTCACGGAAAATTCCCTGGAGGGAGATTCGCCTATACCGGTAAGGCTGGAATAATTGCGTCAAAATTTAGTTCATGATATACTGTGAACAGTTAGCGAGGTATTTTCGAACTTACTGTGAACAGAGCAAAATAATAAAGCCTGCAAATAAAAAGTCAAGGCTAAATTGAAAGAACATTGAAAATTTTATACAGGTTGAAAATTGGGTATCAAAATAAGACCACCACGTCAGTGCTGGCCTGAAAATTGTAGTGGATAATTAGGATTTTGGAAGAGATGCAAGATATTCTTTCACTCGACCATAGTAGATTCTTAGAAACTTGTTGGCACCAGCAGTCATATAGACGTAGTAAGGCTTACCTTCAGCACGTTTCTTATCTAAAAACTGATATACAGGGTCATCCTGTGGTTTGGTTTTAATCAAAGCATCCATTACCTGAAATAAGGTTTTCCTGAGGTCAGAAGAACCACGCTTTGAAGTTGGAACACTTTTTTGCTCATAGGTACCGGATCCATTAACACCGGGATCTACACCGGCAAATGCAGTAATAGCACCTTTATGAGTGAATCGTGAAACATCGCCAATCTCAGCCATGAGCTGAGGACCAAGTGAAGGTCCAACCCCTTTCATAGCCATAACGATAGGATACTCTGGGAGTTTCGATGCGGTTTCATTCATTAAGGTACGCAGTGACTCAACGGTTGTAGAGGCACTATTAAGTTGGTCAACGGCCTGCCTGATAATAAGTTTTGTAATGTCATCCTTTGGAAGTACAGGAACAAGTTCCTTTGCTTTTCCATAGATTTCTTCAGCCTTTGACTGGCTGAAGTTGTACTTCTTACGTTTGCACCAGTTTTGATAATGGCAGGTAAAGGCATTTTGAGACATTTTACGGACACAGTCCACATGCCAGTATGTAGATGCAAAATCAACCCATTTCTGGCTGCCGTCACTGCGTGCAGGACTGTCAAAGTAAGCATTCACACTAGGATAGGTTTGGTCAAGGATTCCAATGAGGTTATTCTTCATAGCCGTCTTATGTTTCATGTAAAAGCCAAACTGACGGTTCATAGTTTTAAGCTGATTACGTAATTCATCCATAACACTATATTGTTTGAGATTTTGCCACTTGTCAAGTGCATATCGGGCAATCTTAACGGCGTCAGCTTTGTCAGATTTGACTTTGCGAAGGGAATCATTATCAAAATCCTTGATAAGCTTTGGGTTAATGGCGCTGACGAAAAGATTTGCCTCGGAAAGCTGATGGGCAAGGACTTCGTAATAACGTCCAGTATGCTCCATTACAATTCGGGATTCGCCCTCAATAGAGTTGATGAGATCTACAAGTGAATTGATATCACTGGTTGTGTGTTTGATTTCAAAAGGTGGGGAGACAATCTCGCTAAATGGGCGCATGATTGCCACCATGCTTTTTCCTTTAGAAACATCGATACCTACTGCGTTCATAAAATTTGTCACTCCTTAAGAATTATTGCAATGGTTAAAAACCAGTTTTACTCATTGCCTATTCAATCTACTGTGGTGTGACACGAATGCGCCTATGGCGATTCAACCTGCATAAAACGAACGCTGCGAATGAGGAGCTGGTTATCAGTCTTTTTTACGGACGCGAAGTCCAGGAAAGGAAGCCGACATACCTATTGCTCCATCATTATACAGCTTAAGCAACAAGATGGATAATTCCTTACTGGCTGTAAGGGATATTAACCATAAATATATTGTAGTAAATAAGGAGAACGTTATGGGACTGGGAAAATTATTTAAGGGACAGTGTTTATTAAGTATTAATTACCGGGCCACGGAAGCCTGGGAACTGGCACAGGTCTTTGACCGTGAAGGTCGACGGATGATGCATGAGTCTATATTGACGGTTCAGCCGGGCCAGGAAGCGGTACTTGTCAATGAAGGGGTTTTAACGGATATTTTCGAGCCGGGAAGATATGAGTTGTCAACAGAAAATATGCCGATCACGACCTCGTTAAAGGAATGGAAATATGGCTTTGATGAAACATTTATAGTAGAGGCAATCTTTGTTAATAAGAATGATATTATAGATATTCCATGGGGAACAAGCGGAAAGCTGACCATTCCGGATCAGACTTTTGGAATGGTAAATCTGGGAGCGAATGGTAAATATTCCTTTGCGATCACGGATTCAGCCGCATTTATCAATAAACTGATGGGGACAAAACGCCGTTACACGGTTGAAGATTTAAAGGGATTTTTGACCTCTCATATTTCCATGATCTTTAAAGAAATCGTCACGGACGTACCTATGAACTTTTTTGATATTCAGGGGTATTGTGGAGAGGCTTCGGAACGGATGAAGGACAAGCTTGGCGAATTCCTGAAGGATTATGGTATTACTGTGAAGGCTATGAATGTTCAGATTGCTCTGCCGGAGGCCGTTCTGAAAGCGATTGATGAGCGTGCGACCATGGGAGCCATGGGCGGTATGCAGGCATATGCTTTCAAAAAACAGGTGGATGCCCAGACAGAAGCAATGGTGTCTATGGCAAAGAATCCAAACGGCGGCATGAACAGTATGGCCGGAATGGGGATGCAGATGGCTGCTGGTATGGCGATGGCCGGACAGATGGGAAATATGATGAATTCTATGGCACAGCCTCAAATGACCAATATGCAGAACGGGGCGCCTCAGAATAGTGCGCCGGTGCCGGAAAACAATTCTCAGGCCGGAGGAAATGGCGGAAGAGCTAAATTTTGCTCTCAGTGCGGCAATCCGATTGCTGCTAATGATAAGTTTTGCTCGAATTGCGGTGCAAAACTGGGATAGGAAGGTTATTGTAGATGAGTATATATGAAACGTTAAATCCAATGCAGCAAGAGGCGGTCTGTCATACGGAGGGACCGCTGCTTATTCTGGCTGGTGCCGGTTCGGGAAAAACCCGTGTGTTGACCCACCGCATTGCCTGGTTGATTGATGAAAAAGGCGTAAATCCGTGGAATATTCTGGCGATCACGTTTACAAACAAGGCAGCCGGAGAAATGCGGGAACGGGTGGATGATATTGTTGGTTTTGGTTCGGAGCAGATTTGGGTAAGTACTTTTCATTCGGCTTGTGTACGTATTTTGCGGCGATTTGCGGACCATTTGGGTTATGAGCGGAATTTTGTCATCTATGATACAGATGATCAGAAAAGTGTTATTAAGGAAATCTGTAAACGCCTGAATATTGATACAAAAATTTATAAAGAGCGGGCGCTTCTTTCTGCTATTTCATCGGCGAAAAATGAAATGATCGATGCAAAAGCGTATGCTTTGAATGTTTCCGGTGATTTTGGAAAACAGAGGATAGCAGATGTTTATGGTGAATATGAGAAAGTCTTATACAAGAATAATGCCATGGATTTTGACGATCTGCTTGTGAAAACCGTGGAGGTTCTGAGAAATAATGAAGATGTCCTGAATTATTATCAGGAGCGTTTCAAATATATCATGGTAGATGAATATCAGGACACAAATACGGTTCAGTTCCGCCTGGTCAGTCTGTTGGCGGGAAAATACCGAAACCTTTGTGTCGTAGGAGATGACGATCAGTCAATTTATAAATTCCGGGGAGCGAACATTTATAATATCCTGAATTTTGAAAAGGAATTTTCGGATGCCAAAGTTATTAAGCTGGAACAAAATTATCGTTCAACCCAAACGATTTTGGATGCGGCCAACTCGGTCATTCGACATAATAAAGGACGTAAGGAAAAGACCCTCTGGACAGCCAACGAAGTCGGCGATAAAATTGTTTTTCATCAGTATCAGAATGAGTATGATGAGGCCTATCAGGTGGTAGAGGAAATCAGCCGGGTCGTATCTCAGGGCAAGGCCCATTATAATGACTATGCGATTCTCTATCGGACAAATGCCCAGTCCCGTGTACTGGAAGAAAAGTTTGTCGCCCGCAGTATTCCTTACAAAATTGTGGGCGGTATTAATTTCTATCAGCGCCGGGAAATTAAAGATATTCTGGCCTATTTGAAGACAATCGATAATGGGCGGGATGATTTGGCTGTACGGAGAATCATCAATGTACCGAAGCGGGGGATCGGAATGACGACGCTGAATCGTGTCATAGAGTATGGTGAAGCGCGGGATATGAGTTTTTTTGATGCGCTGGAGTGCTGCGATGATATTCCGAGAATCGGAAAGACCGGAGAGAAGATTAAAGGATTCGTCAATATGATCGAAGTTTTCCGGGCCCAGAGTGAGTACATAACCCTTGCAGAGCTTCTGACAAATGTTTTAGAGGAAACGGGTTACATAAAAGAACTGGAAGAGGAAGATACGGAAGTGGCTCAGGGGCGTATTGAAAATATTGATGAACTGATGAATAAAATTGTTGCCTACGAAGAGGAAGAAGAAGAACCAACGCTGAGTGGCTTTCTTGAAAATGTGGCCCTGGTTTCAGATATCGACAGTCTTGATGAGGCAGAAGATTATGTTATGCTGATGACGCTCCACAGCGCCAAAGGACTGGAATTTCCTTATGTCTATATGTGTGGTATGGAAGATGGTTTATTTCCGAGTTATATGACCATTGTCAACGATGACCCAGAAGAAATCGAAGAGGAGCGGCGTCTTTGTTATGTGGGTATTACCCGCGCAAAAAAACGATTGACTATGACTTATGCTAAAAGCCGTATGGTTCGGGGGTCAACCCAGTACAATATGCTATCCCGTTTTGTCAAAGAGATTTCTCCTGAGCTGTTTGATCTGGGAGCTAAACCGGAAAAGACAAAACAGGAATCCCGTATTCAGCGGCCTTCGGATTTTTCGAGAAAGCAGACGACAAAAGTGGCGACGGCTTATGGAAAAGCATTTCAGGTCAACAAGGCGGCCGCACTGGATTATACGGTAGGAGATATGGTACGCCATATTAAGTTTGGAGTTGGAACGGTCATTAACATTGTGGATGGCGGCAAGGATTACGAAGTGACTGTGGATTTTGAAAAATCCGGTGTTAAAAAAATGTTTGCCAGCTTTGCAAAGTTAAAGTTGATAGATTAAATTTGCCAAATTTATGATGGTATTTTTATTTAAATGGTGGTATACTATATTCAAATATTTATTGAAAGGACGGATTGTAAAATGAATCGTATAGAAGATATTGTAAGTGCAGTGAAACTCGAAGAATTAAAGAACATCGCAAAGGTCGGCGAACTTCTTCATAAAAAAGACGAAGAAGAAAAGAAAAAATGTATTTGCAAATGGGGTATTGCTCTGATTGGTGTAGTTATTCTCGCAGTGGTAGCTTTTGCAGTGTATAAATATCTTTCTAAAGATAATATGGATGATTTTGATGACTTCGACGATTTTGATGATGACTTTGAAGATGATTTTGATGATTTCGAAGATGAATGTGAAGATTTTGTAGATGAAACTGTTGAGAAAGTTAAAGATGCTGTTGAAGCAGCGGCTGAGGATGCAGAATAATATTTTTAATGCCAGCAAAATGGGGATGTTGAATCCAGATTCAGCATCCCTTTTTTACTCCACAAATTTTTAGAAGGAAATGTGAAATTATGAAAAAAGGTGAAATTTATGAGGGAATGATTGAGACGATAGAATTCCCGAACAAAGGTATCGTGTGGGTTAAAGATGAGTCAGTCGGAGAGACTGTCCGTGTGATTGTCAAGAATGGTATGCCGGGACAAAAAGTCCGGTTTCAGATTAATAAAAAACGTAAAAATCGATGTGAAGGACGTCTTCTTGAGGTGCTCGAAAAATCAGAGAGGGAAGTACGGGAGCCGGTGTGCGATGCGTTTCCGGCCTGCGGCGGCTGCATGTATCAGACAATGGCGTATAAAGATCAGTTGTCTATGAAGGCCGGACAGGTCCGGGCGTTGATTGAAGATGCCCTGGTTCGTGGCGGACAGGTCAAAGCCGATGCACCGGAAGAGGCTGATTATGTATTTGAAGGAATTCAGGGAAGTCCTTTGGAATTCGGTTACCGGAATAAAATGGAGTTCTCCTTTGGCGACGCGGTCAAAGACGGTCCTCTGACACTTGGACTTCATAAGAAGGGCAGTACCTATGACGTGCTGACAACCGGGGACTGTAAAATTGTCCATGAGGATTTTACAAAGATTTTGAAATGTGTTCTGGAATATTGCCGTGAGCAGAAACTTAGCTATTATCGCAAGATGAGCCATGAGGGCTATCTGCGCCATCTGCTGGTACGTCGGGCCCAGACAACAGGGGATATCCTCGTCAACCTGGTAACGTCCAGTCAGGCAGAACACGACTTTACGGAACTGGTCGAAGAACTTTTGAAGCTTGAACTGGAAGGCCATATAACCGGCATTCTGCATATTATCAACGATTCTCTGGCGGATGTGGTCCAAAGTGATGAGACCCGGATTCTCTATGGAAAAGACTATTTTTATGAGACCATTCTCGGTTTGAAATTTAAAATCACGCCTTTTTCTTTCTTTCAGACCAATTCTCTCGGAGCGGAAGTCCTCTATTCTGCGGCGCGCAATTATATTGGCAGCACAAAGGATATGACCGTTTTTGACTTGTACAGCGGAACCGGTACCATTGCTCAGATTCTTGCGGATGTTTCAAAAAAGGTTATTGGCGTGGAAATCGTCGAGGAAGCTGTGGAAGCGGCCAGAGAAAATGCGGTGCTGAATCATTTGGACAATTGTGAATTCATTGCGGGTGATGTCCTTAAAGTCCTCGATGATGTGGAAGAAAAACCCGATTTTATCGTTCTTGATCCGCCGCGGGACGGTATCCATCCAAAGGCGCTGGAAAAAAT
Organism: Frisingicoccus caecimuris; assembly: GCF_004340975.1. Taxonomy (GTDB): domain Bacteria; phylum Bacillota; class Clostridia; order Lachnospirales; family Lachnospiraceae; genus Frisingicoccus; species Frisingicoccus caecimuris. Next base: position 185,673 of record NZ_SLXA01000002.1, on the reverse strand, counting down.
CATTCAGTATCAGGTGCCTAAAATGGTGTATATTTCCTGTAAACCTTCAAGCCTCGCCAGAGATTTGGAAATCCTTTTGGCCGGCGGTTACCGGGTGGAGCGAGTCCAGTGCGTTGATATGTTCCCGGCCACAGTGCATGTGGAGACGGTTGTAATGCTTTCCCACAAAAAACCCGACAGCGTAATCAATGTAAAAGTGGAGTTTGGCGAGGGCGAGGGTAAAGTACCGCTTGACAATATCGCCAAAAGAGCCGAAGCATACAAGCCGAAAGAGCGAGTTACCTACAAAATGATTAAGGAGTACATAGAAGCAAAATACGGCTTCAAAGTACATACCGCATATATCGCAGAGGTAAAACGGGATTTAGGATTGCCGATGTATGATGTTCCTAATGCGGTGGAGGAATTGAAACAGCCGAGGAAACATCCGACAGCGGAGAAAGTGGAAGCTATAAAGGATGCTTTGAAATATTTTGATATACTAAAATAATACAAATAAGGAAGTGGAGGACAGTTTTATGGAATCAAAGTTGAAGTTATTTGAAATAACCAATCTTTTTAATCAGTTCAATGTAAGCCTACCATTAGATGAAAAAGTAAATATATTTTTAGGTGAAAATGGTATGGGAAAAACTACTATTTTGAATTGTTTGTATTATGTATTGAGCGGAAATATTGAAAAGTTAAATAGTATAATTTTTGATAGTATTTCATTGACATTTGTTGATGGCGAAAAATTTAGCATTGATCATAATGATATTTCATCATATGTGGAAGACTATATGTATGGTAATCCACCGTATAGAAGGCGTAAAGTACAATTTGAAAGTTTATTTACGATAAAAGAATTAGAAAATATAAGTAAACTAATTAGGGAAGGAGCGAATGAGGAGGAATTAAAGAAGTATTATTTTAGAGTAAGTGATGTGTTTGGCATGTCACCATATATGGCTCGACGAGAGTTAGAGCGATATATGGTGCAACAATTTCAAAAAAATATGACTACAAAAGCGGACTTTAATAAGGTGATTACATTTAAGAAAAACGTAAGTGAAAAAATCGATGAGGAAATTTTATACTTTCCTACATATAGAAGAATTGAAGAGGATATGTCTAATTTAGGTATTGATATAGAAAAAGACCGTGTGAAAAGTAGACTTATACAGTTTGGAATGACGGATGTAGAGAAAAACATAGAAGCACTTTTACAGACGATAAAGTCGGTTGCAATTACGGGTTTTGCAAAAATGACAGGCGTCCTTTTAAAACAATATTTAAATGGTGAATTATCTGATGTTGAGAATTATAAAGTTGAACAAAATAAATTGGTTATTGCTTTGGCAAGAATAGGAGACGAAATAGAAGATCAGGACAAACAAAGAATAATTGAATTAGTGAATAGCTTAGATATCTATAATAGTGAAAATAGGTATCTTTTAAACCTGATTAAAAATTTGATAGATAGTTATGAACGGCAAAATAAGTACGATGAAAGAGTAAAGACATTTGCTTTAATATGTAACAATTATTTGAATGGCAAGAAATATATATACGATGAAACCAATGTAGAACTAGGAATTTACAAAGAAAAAACAAAAAAACCAATTAGTATTCAAAACTTATCATCAGGTGAGAAACAAATTATTTCAGTTTTTTCAAAATTATATATTGAAAATATAGAAAATTGTATTATCTTGTTTGACGAACCAGAATTATCGTTGTCTATAAAGTGGCAGAATATGTTTCTTCCAGATGTTGTTAATTCTGGAAAGTGCTCAACTTTAATAGCGGTAACACACTCTCCTTTTATTTTTGATAATGAATTTGATGATTTAGCAAAGGATATGGGAAACTGTTTATCTGAGAATGAATGAGGGAGAAAATATATGGATATACAAAAGGTTAAAGATGCAAGAAACAAGGGCGTGGTGGCTTTTTCACGGTATTGTCAAGAGAAAAAGAAATACCAAGACTATTTGTTTTGCTTTTTTGAGGGAGAAGATGTAAAGTACTATTCCCCACGAATAGAAAAGTATAGTGGCTATGAATATAACAAAATAATTCATTATAATTGTGGCGGAAAAAAGGGCGTATTGAAAGCATTGAACCTTGTTGAAAAAAATAGAGATGAAATTTTTGTAGCGAAGGCATTTTTTATTGATAGTGATTATGATACGACAAAATATAATAATGATTTATTATATCAAACGCCATGCTATTCTATAGAAAACTTTTACACAAGTAAGGAAGCTTTTTCTAAGATGTTAAATAGAGAATTTGGAATTAATACAACAGAAAAAGATTTCTTAAAATGTTGCTCTGACTATTCAAAAAGACAGCAAGAGTTTCATGATAAAACTATCTATATAAATTCATGGTTGGCATGTCAGAGATTGCAAGAAGAAACTGTGGAAAGTCTCAGAATAGTTTTATCAGGCTTTAAAATTTCTAAATTATTTTTAGAGCTATCGATTGATAGTATTATTTGCAAAGAAGAAATAAATCGTGAAAAATTAAAAGAATTATTTCCTGATTCAATCAATATAGAGGAAAGTGATATTGAAGAAAAAATGAATTACTTTAAAAGTGGTAACATGGGGCAGTGGTTTAGAGGAAAATTTGAAGTAGAATTTTTGAAAAAAATTATTGATTCACTGAAAATGAAAAATAAAACAGGAGGATATTTCTCGCAAAAATATACGTCTGTACATATCGACCCGAATGTTAATATATTATCAACTATGCAGGATTATGCTGATACTCCACAAAGTTTAATAGATTTTTTAAAACAATATCAGGTTGCATAGTGCTTTCTTTTTTGCTTATTGCCAAGTAGTCTAAATATATTGCTTGTAATTTTGTGGGAAAAGGGTTGCACGAACGGTATTGGTATTACACAAATATTGCTGATATTTTCGTGAATTTGTGGGGATATGTTTTGATTTGATACTCATGTGGAAAGTATCGTGCTTTTGTCCCACAAATCACCAGATAGTGTTATCAATGTGAAAGTGGAATTTGGAGAAGGTGCGGGAAAGGTGCCTTTGGATGCAATCGCAGAACGTGCAAAGAAATATCAGCCGAAACCGAAAATCACATATAAAATGATACAGGAATATGTCGAGAAGAAAAATGGATTTAAAGTACATACCGCATATATCGCAGAAGTAAAGAGGTATTTGGGATTGACAATGTATGATGCTCCTAATGTGGTGGAAGAGTTAAAACAGCCGAGAAAACATCCGCCGAAGGAAAAGATGGAAGCGATAACGGAGGCACTTAAATATTTTGAGGTAATTTAATGGATGCAAGGATTTATCAGATTGCAGAGCAGATAGTTGAAATACATCAAAAAGCCTATGGGGTTTATTTGCCATTGGTTGAAGATGTGCGTAGCAGAACCGTGTCAGAAGATGAAGATAGTTATTCGGCAGAACATTCTTGATGGGAAAGAGGATAAGGTGTTTTAAAAGGATTAAGATGTGATTGTAGGAGGAACAATGGGGAAAATAATTAAAGAAACAATTCATGCAAATGGAATAGATATTGGGATTTATACGCAGGATTTTGAAAATGAATTTATTTCATTGACAGATATTGCACGGTATAAGAGCGATGACCCAACTGCGGTTATTCAAAATTGGATGAGAAATCGAGATGTGATAGAATTTCTGGGACTATGGGAAAGGCTGCATAATCCAGATTTTAAACCCCTCGAATTCGAGGGGTTTAAAAAGCAGGCAGGAGCAAACGCCTTTACTATGTCGCCAAAGAAGTGGATTGAAGCGACAGATGCTATCGGTATTGTTTCAAAAGCAGGACGCTACGGAGGAACATATGCCCATAGCGATATAGCCATGTCCTTTGCAACCTGGATTTCCCCTGAGTTCCAGTTATATATCATGAAAGACTATAGACGTTTAAAGACAGATGAAAACAGTCGGTTGTCTTTGAATTGGAATTTAAATAGAGAAATTTCTAAGTTGAATTATAGGATACATACAGATGCAATTAAAGAAAATCTGATTCCGCCAGAATTAACGCCCGCACAGGTGGCGTATACCTATGCTAATGAAGCAGATATGTTGAATGTTGTTTTGTTTGGAAAGACGGCGAAGCAATGGAAAGATGAAAATCCAACGGTAAAAGGAAATATGCGGGACGTAGCAACTCTGAATCAATTACTGGTACTTGCGAATCTGGAAAGCTATAATGCTGTTTTGATTAATCAGGGGAAAAGTCAAAAAGAGCGTATGGAATTGTTACGGCAGTTGGCGGTACAACAATTACAAACATTGGAAACAGTAAGTTTAAATAGCTTTCCAAAATTAGGAATGGAGATGCAAAAGAAACAGGAAAATATAGAGGAGTAGCATGAAATATATGGGTTTGTTAAGCATGACTGCTTATTTGGCAAAGGAAAGCAGTGGCATGAGTGATGATTTAAAAGGAGCAATTATTACCGCTTTGGTGACAGGAATGATTTCAATTGTTGGGTTTATTGTAACAAATGCTTCTATGAAGAAAAATTTCAAAAACGAATTAAAGCGGCAACGAGATAGCGTAGCTTTAGAGAAAATGTCCACGATGCCATATGAAGTACTTGTTCTAATGGACGAAATGATAGAGTCAGGGAAGATAAAAAATGAAACTCAAAAGAAGAAAACAATAGAACAAAATTTTAAACATTTTAAAGGGATTATGAATACGATATATTCTTATGGAACGGAAAAGTCCATAAAGATAGTATCCTTAATGCAAAAAGAAAATTATGCTGCAAATGAGAAAACTACGTCCTTAGATAAGTATAGAATGATGTCATCATATGTTTTATTGGCAACTCAAATTAAGTATGATGTCACGGAAATTTCCGTAAGTCCTGAGTTATGGTTTCAAATGCGCTTAACTGATTATGAAGCAAATAAAGAAGAATTTATGAATGCAAATAATAAGTTGGTAGACGAATTGAAATTAAAAGAGGAATTTAAAATAAAGTAGGATTTGTATATGTTTTGTGGGAAAAAGGTAATACCGTCGAAAGTATTGTGTTGATACAAAGGAAAGACTCGTAGAAATCCTTTATTTTAGGCACTTTCATAAACATATTGTGTTTACAGATGAAGGTGAGAAAATGAGGAATAGGGAGATTAATGATTATATTAATGTATCGGTAGTGGTTGATATAGAGTGGGGAGATACAAGAAAATAAAGTCCTTGTCCATATTCTATTAAAATAATCGTTATATTTAGAGGAGTGTTGTTTATGGGAATTAAAATGGACAAAGTAAGATGTGATGGAAAGGAACTTAAAATTACTGAATATGACACAAACAAAACATATGGTTGTTTGAAATGTTACTATTGTAATGCAGATGTAAGTTTTGTTAATTCTTATGAAAAGAACTTAGGTGAAAGAAAAATTATAGTACAAAGATATTTTCGGCTAAAGAGCGGACAGGAACACGAAAAGGGATGTAGGTATACTGTTGATGGTGCAGTATCAAATATATATGCAGCTTGTGCCGATAATGAGTTGATGTCAAAGCAAGACAATAAGTATGTGGTAAGATTGATGCTATCGTCAGAGGAAACTGATAGTCAAAAAAGTTCTACTTTTTTTGAAAAATCTGGACATGGGAAAAGACAGCATAATTATATCCCATCAGGTAAGAAAATAGCATATTTGTCGACTATGAATCAAATTATGAAACTGAGAGCGATAGTTGAGGATAATTCTGATTTAGAGGATAAAATAAACTTACAGTATCGTGATTGGAAAGATATGCCATATGTTGTTCCGTGGAAAAATTTCTATTTTGATTCAGAAAAGGACGGAGAGTATAATCGATTGTTGAAATATCTTACTAATGAAAAAGTATATCATCCAATTTGTATAGTAGGTTTTGTTAAATCGGTAAGTGAGTATCAGGAACAGAAATTTTGTTTGAAATATGAAAGTGTCTCGGAAGAAAAGAACAAACGTATTGTAGTAGAAATTTATTTTACAAATAAGAATATTTATGACAATCTTTTAGAAAAACAGCATTGTAAAGTTGTTGTATATACAAAGTTCAAATTTCATCGTAAAAATGAGTGGACTGCACCCGATGGAAAAAAATTCACTTATTACAATATAACTGGTAATGTTTATGATATAAGACAGGTTTTATTTTTATGATAGAGTTCTTTCGATACTACGCTGCGACAAGCAATCAGAATTTTAGTTGCTCTGGATATATTGGAAATTCAAAGGGGAAAAGGAACGTATGTAAAAGAGAATGCGTTTAAGAAGCAACAGGATATAGAACAGTTGTCAAAAATAAAGGTCAATGCGAAAGACTTATATGAAATGCGGTTGATATTTGAACCGGAGGCTGTCTATTATGCCGCTTTAAGGGCAACAGATTCCGAGATAAAGAGAATCATAGAATTATAACCAGCCAATAGCAGTATTGGTATCCGTAAAAGAATATAAAGAAACTCAAAATAAACTTGCTAAATTAGAGAGGTTATTGGAAATGGTGGAGAATTTCAGGTTGTTAAAACTGGCCGAAAGTGTACCTTTTGATTATAGCTTTAATGCAAAACACGAGGGCTCCTTTTTTATCTTTTAGTTCCTTTTATCGCTATGGTGCTTATATTTAGGAAGTGAAAAGAGAAAAAGGGAAAAAAGGAGGTTTATATCAATGAAATCACACAAGTACAGGTCTGATTTTTGGCGTATAGTTGCCAGTGCGGCACTTTGTATTGCGTTGCTTGGCACAGGAATCGGAAACGGCTCTATTACTGCGATGGCGGCGGAAGGAGAGCCCACAGCGACAAAGGTAGCGGATATTGACGCCAGCGACGGCTACACCAACCTCATGGCAAATGAAGAATATCCCAACGCCACAACAAGTCGGTATGCCGGGCGTATTTGGGCGGATAAGTCGGTATTTGCGGATGAGACCATAGAGAGGGATGGCAAAAAATTTACAAATGATTCGGATTTTCTCGTTTCCGCATCTTTTCTGGGCAGTACGCGGTCGGTCATAGGCAGCGAACCTTTGCCAGTCGATCTCATGGTCATTTTGGATCGCTCTTCGTCTATGGCTAATGATTATGATGCTAATGACAACACAACTCCTAATAATCGTATGAAAAACGCAGTGACGGCTCTTAATGGGTTGTTTCAGCAGGTAAAGGAGCATAGTAAGGATTCCCGTATTGCGCTTGTGGCGTATTCCAGACAGGTAGTGACGGCTCTTCCGCTTGGCACGTATACCTGGGAAGGGGATTTGTTGAGTACTTCACTGGTTGAGCCAAGCAATGATGTGGCTTATTAGGATGTAACGATCAATTGTACGGATCAAGACGGCAAAAAGGCCGGAAAGAACTTTTCTACCCAAAGCGGAACATTTACGCAGGGCAGTCTGTATGAAAGCATGAAGCAAATGTCGCAGGTATCAGATACGAAATTCAGGGACAGCCAGGGTAATTACGTTACGCGTCAACCTGTGGTGATTCTTGTCACAGATGGACAGCCTCAGCAGTTTCAGGCGGATAACTGGTGGGAGCCTGATGGTTATCAGAGGGGAAACGTTAAGGGAAGGCCGGCCTCGGCTCTGAGCACAGTTCTGACAGGCGCTTATTGGAAAAAACAGATTCAGAAGAACTTTCAGATCGCTCCGAAAATATACACGATCGGAGCTGATATAGGTGACCCTGAGGGACTCTATTATCAGGCTGTTTTAAATCCGGGTACAGGATTTAAGAAAAATGACACGATTAACGGAATTACTATTCTGGACAGTCCAACCTATAATGATGCGGCTGGATATGCATATAATGCGTGGGAGATCTATAAAGAAGGACTGAATGTTTCGCTTCCCGATCAAGGCGGAAACATGCGGATGTTCAATCATCCTGCTACAGATGATGTGACAGAAGCAGACCTGAATTATGTGGATAATTACTATCACACTACCACTGAAAACTTAAATGATATTTTTACTGAGATCATGGGAGAAGTTCAAAGTGACGCCTTTTATGCTACAGAGGAGAGTACCGGCGGAAAGCAGAGCGCCGTAGTTTATCGTGATCCGATAGGTGAGTACATGGAGGTCAAGGACATCAAAGGCGTGCTGTGGGGCGGAACACTGTATGATGCCACCAAAAATAATGAAGATGGAACTTATTCTTTGACCTTGGCCGCAGGTGAAACAACACCGAAGAATCCCATCACCGGCGCAGATATTGATATCAGTCAGATGACGGTAAAGGTCGAACAAGAGATAAAGAACGGGAAAACAACAGAGACCCTTGTGGTGGAAATCCCAAATTCGTGCCTGCCGCTGCGCCATGATGAGATTACGGTAGAAAATGGCCAAATGACGGACTATATCTCTTCAAGATTTGAAACAATGCCTTTACGTGTACTCTATACCGTGGGTATCCAGAATGGGGTCAAGATTGATGAGAAAGAGGGCGGAGCCCTTGATCTGTCCAAAATTGATGCTACTTACAAGGCTAAGAATATCACCGCAGACGGAAACATCCGGTTTTACAGCAACCGATATGAGCGGCAGCTGAATCCGACCGGTGATGACCGATTTGATGATGGTGCTATTGGCGATACCACTGTCCAGTTCACCCCTAACTCGAATAACCGGTACTACTTCTTCCAAAAGAACCGGCAGATCTATTCGAATGAAGAGTGTACAGTGCCGGTAACTGCAGATCAGGTAACGGACAACAGCCTTCCGGAAGGCAATTACTATTTAAAGATCGACTATTATGTAGATGATGATAAAGACCATGGCTATACCGGCGATCACACCGGCTATACGGAGACGGTTGTTGAGAGAACGGCTGACCAGCTGACAGGAGCTGTGGAAGCCATTGACGGAAATGTTTATACGAAAATTGGCGCTGCCCGTATTGGACGTTTGGATTATTTCAGCCGGAATAAAGAGCAAAATGCGACTGAAACGGCAACCTATTCTTTTGTTCCATGGATGGAGAATAATCAGATGACCGCGTTCTTAGGAAACAACGGCCGTCTGAACATGCCAAACCCCTACAGCTTCACCATTTCCAAAGAGGTAGCGGGGAATAATGCAGAACAGATCGATCTGGACAAAGAATTCCAGTTCACAGTAAAGATCACTGATGAGGGCGACATGCCGCTGACAGGCGGATATGCCTATATCGGCGGCAGTATTATGGATGGTGTGACCGGGCCGGAAAATGATGTGCTGACCCTGAACGACAATGGCGAAGGAACCATTACGCTGAAGCACGGCCAGCAAGTTACCATTACGGGTCTGCCCTTGGGCGCAAAATATACGGTGACCGAGGAGGATTATTCAGGTGACGGCTACGTGACAACCAAGACTGGCGATATCGGAACGATCGGGAAAGATGCTACATCGACAGCAGCGTTTACCAACACCAAAGATGTAACGCCGATCGAACCGGATCCCGATGATTCCAGCCTCACGGCGAAAAAAGAGTGAATACTGGATGATGGGGGCAAGGCGACGGATTCTGTACCGGTTGTCCTGCTGAGAGATGGCAAAGAATATGAGAAAGTCGAACTAAGCGACCGAAATAACTGGACATTCACTTGGACTGGACTCAGCGACGGGTATACTTGGACAGTGGCCGAAGTGAATGTGCCGGACGGTTTTATAGCGAAGGTGGATCAGAGCGGTATGACCTTTACTATCATAAACGATGATAAGCCTACTGATCCAGACAAACCAACCGATCCAGATGAACCTATTGACCCGGGTAAGCCGATTGACAATGTTCCAAAGACAGGGGATGAAACAAATTTAATTCTGTGGTCGGCACTTTTAGGAATTTCTGGTATGGGCATGATTGCTGCATTGCTGGTCAATAAACGCAAATATAGAGGAAAACACTGTAAGAGATAATGAGACTAGCGGCGAGGCAGGTGTATGAATGACACCTGTCCCGCCGCTTTTCTCATGAAAGAAGAGCAGGAAATGAATCCCCACTTCAAAAGAAAGGCGGGCATATATTGAAAATGCCCACATACCGATTATTGACAGCCGAAATTGCTCTTTTAAATCTATGTAATTTCTATTATAATCAAATAGTAGACTATCTGGAAATTATTTTTTTAATATAGAATCTTTGAGAAAGGATGAAAATGATGGTTCAAGAGAAAGAACATAGACGTCGGGTGAGGTATTCAGGTACCCATCCGAGAAAATATAGTGAAAAATATAAGGAGCTTCAGCCGGAAAAATATGCGGATACGATATCTAAAGTTATTCAAAAAGGAAGCACACCAGCGGGAATGCATATTTCCATTTGTGTAAAAGAGATTTTGGATTTTTTACAGATTCAGCCGGGACAAAATGGATTGGATGCAACGCTGGGCTATGGCGGACATACCCTGGAGATGTTAAAATGTCTCAAATCTGAGGGCCATATTTATGCACTGGATGTGGATCCGATTGAATCAGCAAAGACAACGGAACGGTTAAAACGGTTGGGCTATGGTGAGGATATCTTGACGGTACTGTTACAAAATTTTGCCAATATTGATCAGGTGGCCGAACAGGCCGGAAAGTTTGATTTTGTATTGGCAGATCTGGGTGTCTCATCTATGCAGATTGACAATCCGGAGCGTGGATTTTCTTATAAAAATGAAGGACCGCTGGATCTTCGAATGAATCCGCAGAAGGGAACAAGTGCGGCCGAGAGGCTAAAAGAACTTTCCCAGGAAGAACTTCGGGGGATGCTGGTTGAAAACTCGGATGAACCTTATGCGGATGAGATTGCAAGATCGGTAGTCTCCCGATTGAAACGAGGACAGAAGATTGAGACGACAACTCAGTTAAAAAACGTTATTGAAGAAACGCTTGCTTTTCTGCCGGCGAGTGAGCGTAAAGAAGCGGTTAAGAAATCCTGTCAGAGAACTTTTCAGGCATTGCGTATTGATGTGAACAGTGAATTTGAAGTGCTTTATGATTTTCTGGAAAAACTTCCGGATGTTCTGGTTCCGGGGGGTCGGGTTGCTATTCTCACCTTCCATTCCGGTGAGGACCGATTGGTCAAAAAATCGTTTAAACGTCTGAAAAAGGAAGGACTTTATCAGGAAATTTCAGAAGAGGTTATACGTCCTTCTGCCGAAGAATGTGCGAGAAACAGCCGGGCACGGTCGACGAAAATGCGGTGGGCCATTAAGGCATAGAAATTCATATTTAACAAGGTTGGAGTCAAATGCCGGAAACAAACAGGAAAAATATTTATATTGATTTAGGAGATATTACAAATCTATAGAGCGGTACAGGAAAACCGGGATATTCCCAATGTCTTATGTACCGCCTTTTCTATTTCAATGATGCGTTTTTCCATAAACTCAGGATAATCTCGAAACCATTTCATATTGAGTGGTGAGGGGTGAGGGAGGACAAAGGTTTTTTTTTCATTAAGCGTCAGATCCTGAAAAACAAGGTCAGTAAGTTTTTGCTTTGGGAAAAAGTATGAAGCTGCTGAACTGCCAATGAGAATGTATATTTCATTCTGTACAAGTCTAAGTTCTTGGGACAGCCATTTGTCTGCACAGCATTTTGGTGGGCGGTTGTCTCCACCCTTTGGATTTTTACCGGGATAACAGTGGGCGATGGATACAATGTAAAAGTTGTCCGGATTATAAAAAATTTCATCGGAGATTCGGTACCATTCGGAGCGGAGCCTTCGACCGCTGGCATCATTGAAAGGCTTTCCTGTATTATGGACCGTCCGGGAAGGCGCCTGGCTGATCTGCATAATTTTAGCGCCGGGATTGCCGAAGACAATAGGATGGGGTTCAAAACCAAAATCGGATTGGCATTGGCGGCAGGATAAAATCTGTTCTCGAAGATTCATGAATGTATGATTTATATCGGGCATGTTTAAACTCCTTTTTTAAAAATTTAAGGTTGTTGATTACTAGCATACCACAAAAGATGGGGAATATGTTAAGATCAGATGGTAAGATTATTGACACAGACTTTTGCATTTGATACAATAGAAACAGACCGTTGGTCTGTAAAAAGGAGAGAAATTGGATGGCAAGAAATAAACATCCGGAAGAGACCGTTAAGCTGATTTTGGATGCCGCCAGTAAATTATTTGTTGAAAAAGGGTATGACGGAACATCTCTGCAGGATATTATTAATGAAACAAAATTGTCCAAGGGGGCTATCTATCATCATTTTTCGTCAAAAGAAGAGATTTTTGAACGTATCTGCGGACAGATTGGTGAGGCAAATTCTGCAAGACTGGCAGGCATACGAGATGACAAACACTTGAATGGACGGGAAAAGCTTAAAGAAATTTTCAGGTCTTCCCTGCTTCATCCGAATCAGGAGACGGTACTTCGTATTATCCCTTATCTTCTGGATAACCCACGGTTTTTGGCGATTGAAATTCGTGACATACTGAATTTAGTCGCACCGGAATTTATTCAGCCGATTTTAGATGAGGGTGTGGCGGATGGTTCGATACAGGTGGAAAATACCCGGGCCACAGCGGAGGTACTTCTGTTGATGATCGATATATGGGTGAATCCGATGGTTCAGCCGTCCACACCGGAAGAGGTGCGGGAAAGATGTCGGGTCTTTATGACGATGACGCATGCTATTGGACTGGATATATTAGACGAAGAAATGATAGAAGTTTTTGTAAATTACAGTCGAATGCGGCATAGCTTCCCGGAATAAAACATAAGAAATGTGGTAGAGTGAACTGCTCAGTGATGGGCAGTTTCATTTAACACATATACAAACCGACGGTCGGTTTGAAAAGGAGGAGAAGACAATGGAAAAGACAAAATTATTTCAACGAGATTTTACAATGGTTGTTATCGGACAGATTATTTCCCTGTTTGGCAATGGAATCCTTCGGTTTGCATTGCCATTATATCTTTTGAGGGAAACAGAATCGTCAGCACTCTTTGGCATGGTTACGGCATGTTCATTTATACCAATGGTCATATTTTCTTTTTTTGGGGGTGTTATTGCTGACCGGGTAAATAAAAGAAATATTATGGTGACTCTCGATTTTTCAACAGCAGGTCTCATATGTATATTTTATGTGGTGTTCCAGAGATTGCCTCTGGTTCCGCTGATGATCGTTGTGCTAATGGTTCTGTATGGAATTTCAGGAGCTTACCAGCCAGCCGTACAGGCGAGTATTCCTTTATTGGCCGAATCGGAGAATTTGATGCAGGCGAATGCGGTTATTAATATGGTGGGTACCCTCTCAGGCCTTTTTGGACCGGTGATCGGAGGCATACTGTTCGGCTCTTTTGGAATAAAACCCATACTTGCGCTGAGTATTATTTGCTTCCTGGCATCTGCGGTAATGGAAATTTTTATACATATCCCTTATAAAAAGACCAGCTATACAAAGGGGGCTGCTGCAATTGTTAAAGAGGATTTAAAAGAAAGCTGGTGTTTTGTAAAAGATGAAAAACCTGCTTTTATATCTGTTGTCTGCATACTGGCTCTTTTTAATCTGGTATTATCAGCAGCGTTGATCGTTGGGATTCCCATTATGATTATTCAGATTCTTGGCATGTCGGATATGCAGCTTGGCGTGGCTCAGGGAGCTATGGGGGTCGGCGGCCTGATCGGAGGTATGCTGGCCAGTGTGGTACATGAAAAAATCCAGATAAAGGACAGTTGGATGCTGCTTACAGCCTGTGCCGTTGCCGCCTTGTTTATGGGAATGACATTGATACCAGGAATGCCAAAACTGTTTGGTTTCCGGGTGATTACGGTGATGAGCTTTGTGATTATGGCTGCGTCGACAATTTTTACTGTTCAGATACTGACCCTCTTACAGCAACAGACGCCGCCGCATCTTTTGGGAAAAATCATGGCAGCTATTATGGCGATAGCAAATTGTGCCCAGCCGGGTGGACAGGCACTTTACGGTGTTCTATTTGATATTTTTTCAGTAATTCCATGGGTGGTTATGTCGGGGGGAGCTGTCGGCGCTTTTTTGATTTCATTGTATTCAAAAAGAGCATTTCAGAAATTAAATAATGATTAAAGAAATGAAAAGGATGCGCCGGCCTGTGACCGGACGCATCCAGGATGAAAACATATTTACTGATTTTTCTGATTTTCGTAATCTTTCAGAGATTCAATCGCCTGATGGGATAATGGTATAAGTGCGATCATGTTAAAAATAGTCATCAGACCGATGCCGATATCACCCAAATCCCAGACGAAGGTGTAGGCGGCCAGACCACCGATAAAAAGCATGATCAATGCCAGAATTTTGTATAAATTCTGGGAAAGCCAGTTATCTCCGAAAAGATAAGCGATATTAGGACGGGCATAAAATAAAATGCCGATAAATGTGGAGAAGCTGAATAACCACAAAATGACAGCAATAAATATAACGCCAAAGGTCCCAAGATGATAGTTCATGGCAGCCTGTAGTAAATCCATTCCGGCAAGTCCCTGGGTCAGTTCAGACGGAGTCAGAAGCATGATCATGGCAGAACAGCTGCAAATGATAATCGTATCAATAAATACCCCAAAAGCCTGCAACAGCCCTTCCTTGGCCGGATGGCTGATATCGGCGGCAGCGGCGGCACATGGAGCCGAACCGGAACCGGCTTCATTGGAAAAGAGACCACGTTTGGCACCGTTCATGAGAACGGTACCGAAACCACCAGCGACCACCTGGCGCAGCCCGAAAGCCTCGGTAAAAATCTGTTGGAAAATAGCCGGAAGCTGTGTGATATTTGTAAAAATGATAAATAATGTCATCAAAAAGTAAAAACCGGCCATGATCGGAACAATCACATCCAATACTTTTACAGTGGCATTTTTACGAAGTACGATGATGGCAGCGACGAATACAAGAAGTACGGTCGTGTAGATCGGTGGAACCTGAAAAGCATTTGTAAAGGCGGATGAAACTGAATTGCCGATGACCTGACTGATACCGCACCAGCAGATTAAACCGGAGACGGCAAAGAGACAGGCGATAACAGAGTGTTTACGCTTGCTGTCTTTCTTTACAAAAAAGTGATGTATATAGTAGGCCGGACCACCGCGGTAACCTCCATAAAGGGGGTCTTTTTCTTTATAGATCTGTGCCAGTGTAGCTTCAATAAAAGCTGTGGAAGAACCGAGCAGGGCAGTGACCCACATCCAGAATACAGCGCCGGCGCCTCCAGCAGAAATCGCAGCGACTACACCGACCAGATTACCCATACCGACCCGGGTAGCGGTGGAAATGATCAATGCCTGAACACCGGAAATAGAGTTTTTTTCCGAAGTTGATTTTTTTTCTGTGGTAATTTTCAGCATTTCCGTAAAGAGACGGAAGGGAAGAAATTTAGTTCGAAGGGTAAAATAAATTCCCGTAGGAATGAGAATGAGAACAAGCAGGGAAAGCCCTACAGAACTTCCGCCGGGAAGGGGTAACGTGATAAGATCTCCCCATAAAAACTGATAGACAGATGTAAAAATAAGTTTCAATATATTCATTATCATTGTACCTTCTTTATCGATAGTATTTGTATTTTCATGATATCTAGTATATAGTAGAAATAAATATCTGTAAAATTAATTATAACGATGATAAGAATTGAAAAAATAGATGGAGTGAGCAACTTGGATATTAAAAATTTAAATACGTTTATTCTTGTGTCCGAATTGAACAGTTTTACAAAAGCGGCGAAAAAATCAGGTTATTCTCAGTCAACGATCTCTTTTCAGATCAAGCAGCTGGAACGGGAATTAAATTCCCAGCTATTTGAGCGAATTAATCATACGGTGGCTTTGACAGAAAAAGGGAGAGAAGTTTTGAAATATGCGCACCAGATTCACAAGCTGACCCAGGAGTTGGAAACGAATATGCGGGAGGTCAAAAATGTCAAAGGCCATGTGCGTTTGGCTATGGCGGATTCTCTCTGTGATTCTCTTTTGTACGAAGGATTTTCAGACTTCAGGACCCAGTATCCGGAAATCACATTAAAAATTATTGCGGCAGGAACGGAGGAAATGTTTCGACTGCTCAATCATAACGAAGCCGACGCCATTCTGACACTGGATAATCATGTCTATAACACGGAATATGTCATTGTCAGGGAAGAGCGGGTCAAAATAAATTTTGTTGCGGCGGCGGATAGTCCCCTGGCCCTGCGAAAAAATATTTCAGTGCAGGAATTGGTTCATCAGCCTTTTATTTTGACGGAAAAGGGAATGAGTTACCGGCGATTGATGGATGAAAAGCTGGCGGAAATGTCTTTGGAAATTCAGCCGGTTCTGGAGATTGGCAGTGCAGATTTAATCTGTTCTCTTGTAGAGCAGGGAGCGGGTATCTCTTTTTTGCCCGATTATGTGACAGCCGGAATCGTGAAGGATGGACGGTTGGTCCATTTGAAGGTGGATGATTTTGATGTAGAGGTCTGGAAGCAGCTCTTGTATCACCGGGATAAATGGGTATCGCCCCAGATGGATTCGGTCATGAGGTATTGTGTGGACAGAGAATTTACCGGGTAGATCATTGATTTTCTGCTGGTAAATTTTGACGAAGTGTGTTAGTATAAGTCTGTAATATATGACAAAGGGGAGCTTGCGCAGGCAGGCTGAGAGTAGACGATACGGTCTTGACCCTGAACCTGATTTGGATAATGCCAACGTAGGGACATAGCGATGTGATGAGACGGATATGCCATGCGAGGTATATCCGTTTTTGTGTTGCCCCGGCCATTTTGTCTTATTCGATCAGATAAATGGAGGTATAAAAATGCGAAATTACACAACACAGATGGATGCGGCACGTAAAGGAATTGTGACTCCCGAAATGGAAGTCGTGGCTAAAAAGGAGCATATGCCGGTGGACCGGCTGATGAAGCTGGTGGCTGAAGGAAAGGTGGCGATTTGTGCCAATAAAAATCACAAATCCCTGAATCCGGAAGGGGTAGGCAGTATGCTTCGCACAAAGATTAATGTCAATCTGGGAGTATCCAGAGACTGTAAGGATTATGATATGGAGATGCAGAAGGTGATGAGTGCGGTCAATTTGGGAGCGGAAGCCATCATGGATTTATCGAGCCATGGGGATACTCAGCCTTTCCGGCGGAAACTGACCAGCGATTGTCCGGCTATGATCGGAACAGTTCCTATCTATGACAGTGTGATTCATTATCAGAGAGATCTGGCAACATTGACGGCTAAGGATTTTATTGATGTGATTCGGCTGCATGCAGAGGACGGTGTGGATTTTATGACGCTGCACTGCGGAATTACACGTAAAACAATTGAGCAGATAAAGAAACACAAGAGAAAGATGAACATTGTCAGCAGAGGCGGCAGTCTGGTATTTGCATGGATGAGTATGACGGGAGAAGAGAATCCTTTCTATGAATATTTTGATGAGATTCTGGATATATGTGAAGAATACGACGTGACGATATCTCTCGGCGATGCCTGTCGTCCGGGATGTCTGGCCGATGCCACGGATGTATGTCAGATTGAAGAACTGGTTCGTCTGGGTGAATTGACAAAGCGGGCCTGGGACCATAATGTCCAGGTTATGGTAGAAGGACCGGGACATGTGCCGCTGGATCAGGTGGCTGCCAATATGAAAGTTCAGCAGACTCTTTGCATGGGCGCGCCTTTCTATGTATTGGGACCGATAGTGACAGATATTGCCCCCGGTTATGACCATATAACAAGCGCTATCGGCGGTGCGGTGGCTGCCATGAACGGCGCTGCATTTTTATGTTATGTGACGCCGGCGGAACACCTGGCTCTGCCAAATGTGGATGATGTGAAACAGGGAATCATTGCTTCTAAAATAGCGGCCCATGCTGCCGATATTGCAAAAGGTATTCCGGGGGCAAGGGATATGGATGACCGTATGGCGGATGCGCGCCGGAATCTGGACTGGGATGCCCAGTTTGCCTGTGCGTTGGATCCAGAAACAGCCAAAGCCATTCGGGATGACCGTCTTCCGGAAGATGATCACAACGATACATGCAGTATGTGCGGTAAGTTCTGCGCTGTCCGGAGCATGAACAAAGCCCTTGCCGGGGAATACATTGATATTTTATAAAAATCTGATTTACCACTTGACAAATATAAAGTATGGGTATAAAATTCTGAGAAAAGCGATGACGGAGAGAAGTACTGTGGATTATCGTTTCCAGAGAGCGGGTGATGGTGAGATGCCCGTAAAGTGAATTTGCAGGAATAACACTCTATCAGCTGCAAACTGAAAATCCTTTGGATTAGTAGGGGCGCCGTGAGCTGGACGTTAAAACAGCAGGTCATGAAGGTGACTGTTATTATGACAGTAAGTCAGGTGGTACCGCGGATATACACTGTTCGTCCTGAAAGGAATTTCAGGATGAGCAGTTTTTTTGTTCTATAGGAAACTTTGTTACCTGTACAACAAAACGCTCCGCGAGATGCGCACGATGTGCAGAAGAAGGCCTCTTTAGCAGCCGCGCATCGGCGCGCAAAACGGAGCAAGTCCCTCAAGGATTAAGGGAGATAGGCATTTCGAGGCGGACTTGTCCGCTTTGGTCTTTGTGAGAATCGGCTCCACACAGTCCTTTTTTGAACACATTCCAACAACGAACAGAGCAGAAAGGAAGAAGGAAAATGTCAAACGTATATCGCAGCAAAACAATGGATCAGGTAAGTGAAAGTGACATCGGTACAGAAGTGAAATTGGCCGGGTGGGTTGAAAATATCCGTGATCATGGCGGCGTATCTTTTGTAGATTTAAGGGATATGTATGGAGTTGTTCAGGTGGTTTTCAGAAATACGGATTTATTTAAAGGTATCCGTAAAGAGCAGTGCCTTTCCGTAGAAGGCGTGATCACAGAGCGGGATGAGGAAACCTATAATCCAAAGATCGCAACGGGAACAATCGAACTGGAAGTTCACAAGGTGGATATTCTGGGTAAGGTTTACCGGGATTTACCCTTTGAAATTACGACATCGAAGGATATTCGGGAAGATGTCCGCTTGAAATATCGTTATCTTGATTTAAGAAATCAGAAAGTGAAGGAGAATATTTTATTCCGATCCAAAGTCATCCGTTTCCTTAGGAACAAGATGGAGGATATGGGCTTTACAGAAATTCAGACGCCGATTCTCTGTGCATCTTCTCCGGAAGGTGCCAGAGACTATATTGTTCCGTCCCGTGTCCATAAAGGGAAATTTTACGCTCTGCCTCAGGCACCACAGCAGTATAAACAGCTTTTGATGACGGCCGGATTTGATAAATATTATCAGATTGCGCCCTGTTTTCGTGACGAGGATGCCCGGGCTGACCGTTCTCCGGGAGAATTTTACCAATTAGATTTTGAGATGAGTTTTGCTACGCAGGAGGATGTATTTAAGGTTGGCGAAGAAGTTCTTGCTGAGACTTTCAAAACCTTTGCACCGGAAGGGTGTGCGGTGACAGAAGCGCCGTTTCCGGTCATTAGTTATAAGCAGGCCATGCTGGAATTTGGTACGGATAAACCGGACCTTCGCAATCCGCTGCGGATTATCGATGTAACAGAATTTTTCCAGAGATGTACTTTCAAGCCGTTTCATAAAAAAACAGTTCGGGCTATTCGGGTTCATGGGGATTTGTCGAAAGGCTTCCATGAAAAGCTTTTGAAGTTTGCTCAGGAAATGGGTATGAGCGGTCTCGGATATCTGGAAGTTCTTGAAGATTTGAGTTATAAAGGACCGATTGATAAGTTTATTCCGGAGAAAATGAAAAAAGAACTGGCTGAAATTGCCGGTCTGTCTGCCGGTGATACGATTTTCTTTATTGCGGCAGCGGAAAAGCTGGCCTGCAAATATGCGGGACAGATTCGGGATGAGCTTGGCAGGCGGATGAATCTGTTGGAGGAAAATGCCTATCGTTTCTGTTACATTAATGATTTTCCAATGTATGAAGTCAATGAGGAGACGAAGGAAATCGGTTTTACGCATAATCCATTTTCTATGCCTCAGGGAGGGCTGGAAGCTTTGAAGACAAAAGATCCTCTGGATATTCTGGCTTACCAATATGATATTGTCTGCAATGGCGTGGAATTGTCCTCTGGCGCTGTGCGGAATCACGACATTGAAATTATGGTAAAAGCTTTTGAAATTGCGGGTTATGATGAAGAAACCCTGAAAGAAAAATTTGGTGCTCTTTACAATGCCTTCCAGTTCGGTGCTCCGCCGCATGCAGGAATGGCTCCGGGGGTTGACCGAATGATCATGCTGCTCCGTAACGAAGAAAATATTCGCGAGGTCATTGCCTTCCCGATGAACAGCAATGCCCAGGATTTAATGTGCAGTGCACCGAATGAGGTGACGGAAAAGCAGCTCCGGGAAGCCCATATTAAAGTAAGAGATTAAAAAGAAATAAAAAGCAGAATGAGAACCGGAATGTCACTGAGAACCGGTTCTCATTTTTTAAAATAAGCGGATGACAGGTTGAATTAAAAGTGCTATCATAGAGACTGTAGCCTTTAATCGGGCATTAAATGAAAGTAGGAAGATGATCTATTGTGGAAGAAAAACAGGAAAAAAGATTTGAGATGGATATGTGCAGCGGTCCGATCATGAAAAAGATGCTGATGTTTGCCATACCGCTGGTCTGTTCCAGTGTTCTTCAGCTGTTATTTAATGCGGCAGATATAGTTGTCGTAGGCCGTTTTGCAGGAGATAATTCACTGGCAGCGGTAGGTTCGAATACGGCTTTGATCAATTTGCTGACAAATTTATTTATCGGTTTATCGGTTGGCGTCAATGTTTTGACCGGCCTCTGTTATGGAGCAAAACAGGAAAAGGATCTGACAGAAACGGTACATACGGCCATGCTTTTGAGCTTGTTCAGTGGTCTGTTTCTGATGGTGGGCGGAATTATCAGCGCTCATGTACTTTTAAATTGGATGCAGGCGCCTCAGGAGGTCATCGGTCTGGCAACGCTCTATCTTCGAATTTATTTTGTCGGAATGCCGGCAGTTATGGTCTATAACTTTGGCAGTGCGATTTTGAGAGCAGTGGGAGATACGCGTCGGCCGTTGTTTTATCTGACCGGAGCAGGAATTATTAATGTAATTCTAAATCTGTTTTTTGTTGTTGTCTGTCGTCTGGATGTGGCGGGAGTTGCTCTGGCTACGGTAATCTCTGAGACAGTGTCCGGAGGTCTTGTGTTTCGATGTCTTATGAAGGAAAAGGGTGGTATTCATCTCGTTCCTTCAAAACTTCATATTTATAAAGATAAGCTGCAGAAAATTTTAAGAATCGGTTTGCCGGCCGGGTTTCAGGGGGTTGTGTTTGCGTTGTCCAATGTATTGATTCAATCATCTGTCAATATTTTTGGTGCAACGATCGTTGCCGGGAATTCGGCAGCAGCGAATATTGAAGGTTTTGTTTATGTGTCCATGAATGCTTTTCATCAGGCAACGATTTCGTTTACGAGCCAGAACATGGGTGCAGGCAGGTACGAACGAGTCAATCGTATTCTTTTTTGCGGACAGATCTGTGCCATTGTGGCAGGGCTCGTTTTAGGCAATGCCTGTGTTATTTTTGGAAATCCATTACTTGGTGTATATTCATCCAGTCCGGAAGTCATTCAGGCCGGCCTTGTCCGGCTGAGAGTTATAGCTGCAACCTATGCACTTTGTGGGATGATGGATGTCATGGTTGGAAGTCTGCGGGGAATTGGCTATTCCATTATGCCGATGATCGTGTCGACGATCGGAGCCTGCGGTCTTCGTATTCTTTGGTTGGCAACCATTTTTCAAATGCCGGAGTTTCATAATATACAGATGGTGTATTATTCTTATCCGGTCACATGGATCGTCACATTTGTTGCCCATGTCATATGCTTTATATGGGCCAGAAGGCGGATTGGAAAACGAGTTCAGCCGGCAGCAGTATAATTAGGAGGGATGGGGAATGAAAACAGCGGTTGTGACAGACAGCAACAGCGGTATCACGGCAGGAATGGGTAAAAAAATTGGCGCATTTGTTGTGCCTATGCCAGTGATGATTGATGGAAAAACATATTATGAAGGTGTGAATCTGACCCAGGAAGCATTTTTTCAAAGTCAGATGAGCGGCGGTGATATTACCACATCTCAGCCGTCACCGGGAGATGTGATGGATCTGTGGGGGCAGGTCCTGGCGGATGGCTATGATGAGCTTGTCTATATTCCGATGTCGAGTGGTCTGAGTAATTCCTGTGCCAGTGCCATGATATTAGCTGAGGATTATGATGGTAAGGTTCAGGTCGTTGATAATCATCGCATTTCTGTTACTCAGTATGCGTCTGTGTTAGATGCCATAAAGCTGGCCAATGAGGGGAAAAATGCGCTTGAGATAAAAAAAGCTTTAGAGGAAGCGGCTTATGATGCAAGTATTTATATAGCAGTGGATACACTGGAATTTTTAAGAAAGGGCGGACGAATCACTCCGGCGGCGGCGGCCATCGGCAGTGTCCTCAATATAAAACCGATTCTTTCGATTCAGGGTGATCGATTGGATGCTTACGCAAAGGCTCGCGGGATAAAACGCTGTCGGGCTAAGCTGATCGAAGCTCTGAAAAATGATTTTAAAGAACGTCTGGATGGAGCCGATATGTCGAAGGTTCGGGTGGGAACTGCTGGGTCCTTCCGGAGAGCAGAGGATGCAGAAGCCTGGCGTCAGGAAGTGGCTGATGCTTTTCCGGGATTTGACGTGGTGTATGGTAATCTGGGATGTAGTATTGCTTCTCATACCGGACCGGAGGCCAGAGGTATCGGATTCTATAAGGTATTGTGATATTTCCGAAAATGTTGGTTAAACGAGGGACGAGATATGAAAAGATATGTGAATATGGCGGATATTTCCGATGGAAGATATTACAGTTCCGGGGATATGATAAAAGCCGGGTGCATCGGTTGCGGAAGCTGTTGCCGGGGAATGGGCAGGAGTATTCTCCTTGACCCTCTGGATATAGTTCGGCTGGTGACCCGGCTTGGCTCTACCTTTGAAGAACTGTTGAAGGATAAGATTGAACTGAATGTGGCGGATGGTATTATTCTGCCGAATCTGAAAATGACGGAAACATCCGACTGCTGCGCGTTTTTGGACGAACAAAATCGCTGTGAGATCCATGATATCCGGCCGGGAATCTGTCGGCTGTTTCCACTGGGACGATACTATGAACAGGATAGCTTTACATATTTTCTTCAGGTTCATGAATGTAAAAATTCTCATCCAACGAAAGTGAAGATTAAAAAATGGCTGGAGGAACCGGAACTCAAACGGCAGGAAGCTTATATCAGCCGTTGGCATTATTTCCTGAAAGATATTGAGCAACGACTGGATGCAAAAAATGATGATAGCTTGCGCCGCCAGGTAAGTCTCTATATCTTACAGAATTTTTATATGAAAGCCTTTCCGGCGAACGGGGATTTTTATGAATTGTTCGAAGCACGTGTAGAGGAAGCGGAACGGGTGCTTCATGGTATTATGACGTGATAATTAAAGGTCTTAAAAGAATGAGATGTTCTTTTAAGACCTTTTGGCTTTTAAATGATTTATAAAAGCATTGTCCTTTTTATAGGACATTGATATAATTGTCTGGAATGGAGAGGTTAGAGACGATATGGCAAAGTTACAGAATCAGAAGATAAAGATTTTATATCTGATGCGGTTTTTTCTTGAGCGCAGTGATGAAAAACATCCGTTGACCATGGCAGATTTGATGGCAGAATTGGGGCGTAATGGTATTCAGGCGGAAAGAAAAAGTATCTATGCCGATATTGAGACGCTGAGAACTTTCGGGATGGATATTATTCTCCGGAAGGATGCTCCGGCCGGATACTATCTGGGAAAAAGGGATTTTGAACTGCCGGAACTAAAGTTATTGGTCGATACGGTGCAGGCATCAAAATTTATTACGGCAAAGAAATCCGGTGAGCTGATTCAAAAACTTGAAGGGCTGGCAAGCCACTATGAAGCCCGTCAACTCCAGCGTCAGGTCTATGTGGCAAATCGGATTAAGACGATGAATGAAAGTATCTATTATAATGTAGATAAAATTCATAATGCCATTTCGGAGAATGTAAAGATTCGGTTTCAATATTATGAGTGGACCGTGCCGAAGGGGATGAAGCTGCGGAGGGACGGGGCTTTTTATTGTATTAGTCCCTGGGTACTGACCTGGGATGATGAAAATTATTACCTGTTGGGTTTTGACGAGGAAGCAGGAATGGTCAAACATTACCGGGTAGATAAGATGTTGGGTATCGAGATGACAAAGGAGTCCAGACTTGGCCGGGAGCATTTTGATGATTTTGATACGGCTGTATTTTCCAAAAAAATTTTCGGGATGTTTGGCGGCGAAGAGCAGGATGTAAAGATACGGTTTGAGAATCGATTGATTGGAGTAGTCATCGACCGTTTCGGAAAGGATGTTACTATTCGTCCGGTTGGAGAAAGTCATTTTGATATTCGAGTCCGGATTGTTGTAAGCCATCCCTTTTTTGGCTGGCTTTCCGGACTTGGTGCCGGGGCGAAAATTTTATCACCGGAAAATGTGGCTGAAGAGTATCAGGAATTTTTATGTGAGATACTGAATCAGTACGGGAGAGAAACATGAATGGGAGGATATGCAATGAAGAGAATTGGAATCTGCGGCACGGGTCTGATGGGGGCCACCATGGCTCAGATATTTGCAGAAAAAGGGTATGAAACACGAATTTACGGGCGGACAGAAGCATCTCTGGAACGGGGGAAAAAGATAATCACTTTGGACGAGGGAGTGCCGCTGTATTATACGACCCGGTTGGAAGATTTGGGAAAATGTGATATCATTATCGAATCTATTGTGGAAAATCTGGCGGTGAAGCAGGAATTTTTTGAGCGCTTATCGAAAATTGTCGGGGCGGAAACGATTCTGGCAACGAATACGTCTGGTCTGTCTATAAATCGAATCGGTGAGCGGGTTCATGGGAAGGAGCGGTTTCTCGGAATGCACTGGTTTAACCCATCGAACCTGATCCCTTTGATAGAGATTATCTGTAACGATAAAACAGAGCAGAAATATGTGGATGAGGTTTATGCACTGGCCAAAGCCATTGATAAGAAGCCGGTTATTTGCCGTCAGGATGTTCCCGGATTCATTGCCAACCGGGTTCAGTTCGCTGTTTTAAGAGAATGTATGGATATTGTCGAAAAGGGAATAGCGACGGCGGAGGATGTGGATGCAGTGATGAAATATGGTCTTGGTTTTCGATATGCAGCTTATGGGCCTTTTGAGGTGGCAGATTTTGGCGGTCTGGATACCTTTTATCATATATCCGAATATTTAAATGCGGATTTGTGTGATGTTAAAGAGCCCCAAGGGATCATTCGCAATCTATATGAGCAGGGCTTTTATGGCGTAAAAAATGGACGGGGTTTCTATGATTATAGTAATGGAAAGGGCGAAGAAGCTGTAAAAATTCGAAACAGGAAATTTAAAGATATGAAAGATTGTCTTGATAAATGGGAAGAATATTAAAAGAAATGCAGGAGGAGCAGGGATGTTATGGATTAAAAACGGGCGTTTGGTAGATCCAAAAAGCCAGACAGATAAAATATGTGATATTTGTATCGAAAGGGACCGGATCGCGGGAATTATACCGCCGGGCAGTGCCGAGCAAAAGCATCGGGAAGCGGATGAAATCATCGATGCGGCGGGCCTGATCGTAGCTCCGGGTTTGATCGATGTGCATGTACATTTCAGAGAACCGGGATTTACCTATAAAGAGGATGTGGCAACAGGAGCGGCGGCTGCGGCTGCCGGCGGCTATACGACGGTCATCTGTATGGCCAACACAAAACCAGTGGTGGACAATGAAGAAACCCTGACTTATCTTCGGGAGCGGGCGGCCGGAATGCCAATCCATGTATTAAATACGGCGGCCATCACGAAAGGCTTTGGCGGTACGGAGCTGACCGATATGATCAGTTTAAAAGCGTTGGGGGCTGTTGGATTTACTGATGATGGGGTACCGATCAAAGATACGTCGATCGTTATGGAGGCAATGAAGATGGCGAAGGCGCTGGATGTACCTCTGAGTTTTCATGAGGAGGACCCGGCGCTCATCGGAAGCTTTGGCGTCAATCAGGGACCGGTATCGACAGCAGTCGGCGTGGAAGGTGCGCCGGCAGTCGCTGAGGATGTACTCGTTGCCAGAGATTGTGCATTGGCTTTAAGTACGGGTGCTTCTATTGATATTCAACATATCAGCAGCGGTACGTCTGTGGCTATTGTCCGTGCCATGAAAGCTCTTGGAAAAAATATTCATGCCGAAGCGACACCTCAACATTTTTCGTTGACGGAAGAGGCAGTTTTGGCTAAGGGGACCCTTGCCAAAGTCAATCCTCCGATTCGTACCGAGGAAGACCGTCAGGAGATTATTCATGGATTGATGGACGATACCATTGATTTTATTGCGACGGATCATGCGCCTCACAGTGGGGAGGAGAAGGCACGGGATATGAAGAATGCGCCAAGTGGAATGATCGGTCTGGAAACAGCGCTGGCTCTTGGTATTACCCATTTGGTGAAACCGGGGTATTTAAGTCTTTCTCATTTCCTTGAGAAGCTGACCACAAACCCGGCGAATCTTTATCACCTGGATGCGGGCTACGTGGCTGTGGGAGGCAAAGCCGATCTGGTCATTTTTGATGAAAATGAAACCTGGACCGTCGGTGAGCATTTTGCATCGAAAGCGTCCAATTCGCCATTTATCGGGGAAAGGCTCCAGGGTAAGGTTAAATTTACGATTTGTGACGGGAAAATTGTTTATGAATATTGAAACAGGAATACCTTTTATCACAGTATTTATACAGGGCTTACTCAGCTTTTTTTCACCGTGCATCTTACCGTTGGTGCCGTTATATATCAGTTATCTGGCCGGCGGTATGTACCGGACCGATGAGCATGGGAAAGTTTACTATCCAAGAAAAAAGGTACTGATTCATACCTTGTTTTTCATTTTGGGCATCGGTTTTGCTTTTATTCTGTTGGGCCTTGGCTTCACAGCCATCGGAAGATTTTTCAGCGGCAATAAGGTCTGGTTCACTCGAATCGGCGGTCTCATCATGATTGGCCTTGGTTTGTATCAGTTGGGGGTTTTTGGAAAGTCCCGGTCGATGGAACAGACCCGTCGTCTGCCTTTTACTATGGAAGGAAAGACTTTTGGACCGCTTATGGCGCTGCTTCTCGGTTTTACCTTCAGTTTCGCATGGACGCCTTGTGTCGGTCCGGTGCTGGCCAGTGTGCTGCTCATGGCTTCTTCCGCGGGAACAGCGGTGTCCGGATTTGCATTGATTGGCGTCTATATGGCAGGCTTCGTTCTGCCTTTTCTTGCTGTGGGCATCTTTGCGGGAACGGCGCTGGATTTCTTTAACCGGAAACGTCAGGCAATTCAATATACGGTTAAAATCGGCGGCATTCTTCTCATCCTTATGGGGGTGATGACGATGACCGGGTGGATGAATGGTCTCACGGGATATTTGTCCGGCTTTGGAACGGACCGTCCGAAGAGAGCAGCGGCTGCGGAAACGGGCGAAGCGGCAGAGGAGACAGAGGCACCGGCGGATACAGTCCATGAAACGAAAGCTGCCGGAAAAGAGACGGTGGCGGCACCGGATTTTACACTGACGGACCAGTTTGGAAATGTCCATACCCTGTCCGAATATAAAGGGAAGACTATATTCCTGAATTTCTGGGCCACATGGTGCGGACCATGTCGGATGGAAATGCCATATATCCAGAAAGTTTATGAAGATTACGGAGGCAACAGAGGGGATATAATCATCCTTGGCGTAGCCAATCCGAAAACAGAGGCCCATCCGAACAACAGCGATGGAACTCAGGAAGAAATAGAAAGCTTTTTGACCGAGAACGGCTATACCTATCCGGTAGCCATGGATTTGGACGGAAGCGTTTTTGCTGCCTATGGCATTCAGGCTTTTCCAACCACATTTATGATTGATAAAAATGGAAATGTTTATGGATATGCGCCGGGCGGTCTCAGCGAAGATATGGTGCGGAGCATTATTCAGCAGACCATTGACAGCGTAGAAAATAATTGATATTTGTAGTGGTTTTTTTAACTTTACACAGAGTTAAAATATGGTATAATGGTTGCGGATAGTATTCCTCAGGAAACTATACCGTGACACGCGGAGCCTGACGGAGCGTGCCCCATGCGAAGCATATGACATGAGGGGGGCCCTGTGGGTATAACGTGATTGAAAGCTTGTTTGCAAATCCTGGATTTAAGTCTTTGAATCCGTAATGGAACTTATATCGTGAGCGAATGGGATTCCGTGGGAGCATCACCTTGGAAAGAAGGTGGTCAGGATGAGAATAGGATTTGTTGGTGCAGGAAAAGTTGGCTTTACTCTGGGAAAATACATGTCGGAACGCAACGTGTGTGTATCCGGATACTATAGCAGAAGTGAAGAGTCAGCCAGACAGGCATCTGTTTTTACACATACAAAGTATTACGAGACACTTGAAGATTTGATTGGGTCGAGTGATGCTCTCTTTTTGACGGTTCCTGACGGGGCCATTGAAGATGTATGGAATTCTATAAAACGATATTCTTTGACAGGCAAGTTTATTTGTCACTGTAGCGGCGTGATGACGAGCGCCGTATTTTCTGAGATTAACCAGATGGGAGCATTTGGTTATTCTATCCATCCTTTGTTTGCGATTCACAGCAGATCGCAATCGTATCAGGAAATTTCTCAAGCTTATTTTACAATTGAAGGACCGGAAGCACATATCGGTTTCTGGAAAGATTTTTTTGAAAATCTGGGGAATCCTGTGCGCATCATTCAGGCAGAGCAGAAGGCACTTTATCACGGAGCCGCTGTCTTTGCGAGTAATCTGGTCACAGGTCTGTTTGAAACAGGGGTCAATTTATTGATGGACTGTGGATTTGACAGAGAGAGCGGGGAAGCGGCGCTCAAGCCGTTATTTCTCCACAATTGTCAGTCGGTAGCCCGCGTAGGGACGGCGGCCGCTCTGACAGGACCGGTGGAGCGGGCGGATGAAAAGACCATCCGAAAGCATTTAAATGTACTGCCTCCGGAAGAAAAAGAAATTTATATACGATTGTCGGAAGTGTTGACAGATATCGCAAAACGGAAACATCCGGAACGGGATTACAGCAGTTTATCCCAAATATTTGAAAGGAATGGAGAAGTAAGATGAAAAACACAGTTGCAACTTTTAGAAAGGCAAAGGAAGATGGAAAGAAGCTGTCCATGCTGACAGCCTATGATTATTCAACGGCAAGTCTGTTGGATGCGGCCGGAATTAACGGCATTCTTGTTGGCGACTCATTGGGAAATGTGATTCTTGGTTACGAGGATACGATTTCTGTGACTATGGAGGATATGATTCATCATGGCGCGGCAGTCGCCAGAGGCGCAAAGAATGCCCTCGTTGTTGTGGATATGCCTTTTATGTCTTATCAGGGCTCCGTCTACGATGCGTTGAAAAATGCAGGACGTCTGATGAAAGAGGGGCGTGCCAATGCAGTGAAACTGGAAGGCGGCGTTGAGGTCGTGCCTCAGATTGAAGCCATCGTTCAGGCGGGAATTCCGGTGATGGGCCATCTGGGACTGACACCTCAGTCAATCAATGCCTTTGGCGGATATAAAGTTCAGGGAAAAGATGAAGCGGCGGCCCAGAAACTTTTGGATGATGCAAAAGCGATTGCCGAAGCCGGTGTATTTGCCATTGTTCTGGAATGTGTACCGTCTGCCCTGGCGAAAAAAGTGACAGAAGCTGTTCCGGTGCCGACCATTGGTATCGGTGCAGGGGCAGACTGCGACGGACAGATTCTCGTATATCAGGATATGCTTGGTATGTTCTCTGATTTTACACCGAAATTTGTTAAACGTTATGCCAATATCGGCGAAGCTATGAAAGCCGCCTTTAAAGGCTATATCGATGAAGTCGGCGAAGGCGCTTTCCCAACGGCGGAACATGGATATGGCATTTCAAATGAAGTCATTCAGAAGTTATACTAGGAGGCAGCTGTGATGCAGATAGAAAAAACAGTGGTCGGCGTGAAAGCGCAGGTCAGAGCATGGAAAAAAGAAGGCTTGAGCGTCGGCCTGGTACCGACGATGGGATATCTTCACGAAGGTCATAAAAGTCTGATCGAACGTGCGGTAAAGGAAAATGATAAGGTGGTTGTCAGCGTTTTTGTTAATCCAACCCAGTTTGGACCGACAGAGGATCTGGAGAGCTATCCGAGAGACTTAAATGCCGATCGTATTCTCTGTGAAGAGGCGGGGGCAGCGCTTATTTTTGCACCGGAAGCTTCGGAAATGTATGCGGAGAATTTTACGACCTATGTGAACACAAGCGGTGTGACGGCGGAGCTTTGTGGAAAAAGCCGTCCGATTCATTTTCGAGGCGTGTGTACGGTCGTTAATAAACTTTTTAATATTGCCACACCGGACAGAGCCTATTTTGGCGAGAAGGATGCACAGCAGCTGGCGGTCATCCGACGGATGGTCCGGGATTTAAATATGAATGTGGAGATTGTCGGCTGTCCGATCATACGTGAGACCGACGGACTGGCAAAGAGTTCCAGAAATACTTATCTGTCTCCGGAAGAGCGGCAGGCAGCCTTGGTTCTGAGTCGGGCCATCAAAGTAGGAAAAGCCATGGTTCAATCCGGTGAAAAAGACGGTGAGAAGGTGCTTGATGAAATGAAACGCATCATTTCCCAGGAGCCGCTGGCCCGGATTGATTATGTGGAAATGGTCAAATGGGATACCATCGAAATTCATCACAGGGTAGACGGCCCGATACTGGTAGCCATTGCCGTATTTATTGGAAAGACACGGTTGATCGATAATTTTATACAGGAGTAGACAGATATGATAATGACAATGTTAAAAGGAAAGATTCACCGGGCAACGGTGGTTCAGGCAGAACTGGATTATGTGGGAAGTATTACGATCGATGAATCGCTGATGGAAGCTTCGGGCATTTGTGAGTATGAACAGGTACAGATTGTAGATATTAATAACGGACAGCGGTTTGAGACCTATGTCATTGCCGGAGAGCGGAACAGCGGAATGATTTGTCTGAATGGTGCGGCCGCCCGTATGGTTCAGGTAGGCGATAAGATTATTATTATGTGCTATGCGGGCATGTCATCGGAAGAGATGAACGGATATGCACCGAAAGTTGTGTTTGTAGACGATGAGAATAAGGTAAAACGAATTACCTGTTATGAAAAGCACGGACTTTTGTCCGAAATGGATGAGGTGAAATAAATGCTGGAGGGAAAGACAGTCGTACTCGGTGTGACCGGAAGTATTGCAGCCTATAAGATTGCGGGACTGGCCAGCCGTCTCGTAAAGCAGCATGCGGACGTACATGTGATCATGAGCAAAAATGCGACAAATTTTATCCATCCGACCACATTTGAGTCTTTAACAGGCAACAAATGTATGGTGGATACTTTTGACCGGAATTTTCAGTTTAATATTGCCCATGTGTCTCTGGCAAGCCGGGCGGATGTCATGCTCGTGGCTCCGGCTTCTGCCAATATTATCGCAAAGATGGCTTTCGGTATTGCCGATGATATGCTGAGTACGACAGCATTGGCCATGACCTGTCCGGTGATCGTTTCGCCGGCTATGAATGTCAATATGTTCCACAATCCGGTCGTTCAGGATAATCTGATCCGTCTGTCTCGTTATGGAAAAATCATCATCCCGCCGGAAAATGGGTATTTGGCCTGTGGTACGACAGGAGACGGGAAAATGCCTTCGGAAGATGTACTTTTTGAATATATTGTCCGTCAGATTGCCTGCGAAAAGGATTTGGCAGGACGAAAGATTCTGGTCACTGCGGGACCGACCCGGGAACCGTTGGACCCGGTGCGTTTTCTTACCAATCATTCTACAGGAAAGATGGGATATGCCATTGCCCGACAGGCCATGCTGCGGGGCGCCGAGGTGACGTTGGTCAGCGGTCCGACAGAGCTTACACCGCCGCCTTTTGTCAGGGTGGTCCCGGTCATTCGCGCGGCAGATATGTTTGAGGCCGTAAAGGAACGGTGGGAGAGTCAGGATATAATTATCAAGGCGGCAGCGGTGGCAGATTATACGCCGGTGCAGACGGCGGAGGATAAGATTAAGAAAAAAGACAGTGATATGACGCTGACCTTGGAAAGAACCCGGGATATTCTTGCATGGCTTGGACAACATAAAAAAGAACATCAGGTGCTTTGCGGCTTTTCAATGGAGACCCGGGATGTGCTGGAGAATTCCGCTGCAAAACTGGAAAAGAAAAATGCAGATATGATCGCGGCAAACTGTTTGAAAGAAAACGGCGCCGGATTTGGAACAGATACAAATCATCTCAGTCTTATCAGTAGAAATGGGATTGAGGATCTGCCGATGTTGTCGAAAGAGGCAGCGGCGGACAGGCTTCTGGATGCATTGAAAATTTTGCTGGAAGATAGAAAGACCGGGAAAGGAGGAGACGACCAGTGATCGCAGCAGTAGATATCGGAAATTCCAATATTGTGATCGGCCTGATGGATGAAGCAAGACAGGTCTGCTTTTCCGGAAGGATACGAAGCGACCGCCAAAAGACGAAAGAGGAATTTATGATCGAGTTAAAGACCCTCCTGGAAATCTATCATGTGACCCTGGAGGGAGTTCAGGGGATCATCATATCTTCGGTCGTTCCTGGTCTGACCGATGTGGTCCGGGAAGGTCTGAGCCTTATGACCGGATTAACGCCATTGGTTGTCGGACACGGTATACGCACCGGTATTCGGATTGCGACGGATCATCCGGCTAGTCTGGGGTCCGATCTGGTAGTGGACGCGGTAGCGGCCACTGAGGAGTATCCGGGGACCATCGCTATATTTGATATGGGAACAGCGACGACCTGTTCGGTGGTGGATGGACGGCGGTCTTATCTGGGGACCCTCATTATGCCGGGAGTCAAGATTTCTCAGGATGCTCTGACAGAGCGGACGTCCCAATTGCCTTAT
Source organism: Frisingicoccus caecimuris (assembly GCF_004340975.1). GTDB lineage: Bacteria > Bacillota > Clostridia > Lachnospirales > Lachnospiraceae > Frisingicoccus > Frisingicoccus caecimuris. Next base: position 152,612 of record NZ_SLXA01000002.1, on the reverse strand, counting down.
ATCCGTTTTGAAAAACCAAAGCATATGATCGGAAAGAATACGATAGAAAGTATGCAGAGCGGATTAATCTATGGAAATGCAGCGATGGTAGATGGCTTGATCGAGCGGATTGAGGATGAGCTTGGCTGCGAGATCACGGTGCTGGCAACCGGCGGCATTGCCGGAGTGATCGTGCCCCATTGCCGGAAGAAGATTATTTACGATCCGGATTTGCTTTTAAAGGGCCTGTGGTATATTTACCATAAAAACGTCAAAGAAAATTGAGTTACAGAGCAGGGATGTTCGATGACCTCGGCAGAGTCGTCGGCCATCCCTTTTTCTGTAGTGTTTTCAAAGTAAATTCATAAACGCCAAATTGACACCCTATGTATTAAATGATACAATTTAATCGTATATCTGAGAGGGGGACATTTGGAATGTCGGGTTTTTTAACAAATCTCAATCAGCATTTCGATTCTTTTACCCATTCCCAAAAACTGACGGCCAATTATTTAACGGATCATATGACAGAGTTTGCTTTTAGCACGCTGGAAGGGCTTTCGGAAAAAATAAATGTCAGTACGACGACGATTATCCGTTTCTCCAGAGTATTGGGATATAAAGGCTTTTCTGAAATGCAGAGAGATATTCAGGCGGAATTAAAACAAAAAGAATCCCTGCCGGGACGGCTGGCCGACATGCCGTCGATTTCAGATAATCATTTATTGAGTGAATCCTTTGAAAATGATATGAAAAATATCCGTAAGACGCTGGAAGTCCAGAATGATGCCGATTTAAAGAAAGCAATCGAGATTATTTCCAGTGCAAATAATATTTATGTTCTCGGCATGCGCAGTTCCTTTGCAGTGGCCCATTATATGGCGTCTCAGCTTGGAGAGATTAAAAAGCATGTCAATCTGATTCAGTCTATAGGAATGATCTATCCGGAGGAGATTGTCGGGGCCGGAGAAGACGATGTGTGTATTGCCTATTTATTTCCAAGGTATTCTAAGGTTGCGGCAACCATGATTTCGTGGCTGCGGGAACATGGTGCCAGGGTTGTACTCATTACCAGTATGAATTATGGCGCGGTGAGCAGTTATGGTGATGTGATTCTGCCTTGTGCCATCTCTAGTGTGACTTATAAGAATTCCTTTGCAGCACCACTGTGTCTGACCAATTATTTGATCGCAGCGCTGGCAAAACAAAATTATGATGAAGCCAAAGAGGTACTGTCACGTACCGAATCCATACTGGCTCAGGGATATTATCTAGGCATATAATATTTAAAAACAGAAAATTTGGGGCCGTGGTTAAAAAATCATGGCTCCTGTGATTTAAAGAGGAGGCAATTGTTATGAAACATTTTGTAATTACGATCAGCAGGGAATATGGTTCAGGAGGACGTTTGATCGGTCAGGCACTGGCAGAACGTCTGGGGATTGATTTTTATGATAAGGAAATTATCAATATGTTAATGGAAGAGAGTGGATTTACCCGGGAAACGGTGGAGGAATGGCAGGAGAAGAAAACATCCAGTTTTCTCTACAATCTCTATATGTCCACACAGGAGCGGCCCCTTTCCGACCAGATTTATCTGGCAAAGACCAAGGTGGTTAACCAATTGGCGGATAAAAGTTCCTGTGTCATTGTGGGTAACTGCGGTGATTACATTTTGAGGGACAGGGATGATGTGCTGAGCTTTTTTATATATGCACCGCTTGAAGAACGTATGGAACGGGTGCGTACAGTTTACGGGGAGAATCCGGATAATATGCCGAACTACGTGAAGAAGCGGGATAAACAGAGGAGTGACTACTACAATCACTTTACGATGAATCGTTTTGGTGATTACCATAACTTTGACGCCTGTATGAATACAAGTGTCGGTCTGGACTTAACAACAGATATTTTAGAGAACACGATCAGAGGAGTTTTTGGAGGAGCGGAAGATGCAGCAAGGAGAGGAAACGATACAGGAAAATAAAATGGGGACCATGCCGGTCAACCGATTGTTGATCACCATGTCGATACCAATGATCATATCTATGCTCGTGCAGGCATTATACAATGTGGTGGACAGCGTATTTGTATCTCAGATTAATGAAAATGCTTTAACGGCCGTTTCAATGGCCTTTCCTATCCAAAATTTAATGATAGCCGTGGCAGTCGGTACGGGAGTCGGTACGAACGCACTCCTGTCCCGGAGTCTCGGTGAGAAAAATCAGGACATGGCCAATAAGGCCGCCAATAACAGTGTGTTTCTGGCCTGTGCCAGTTATGTTATTTTCCTTATTTTAGGTTTGACCAGTTCGGAACTTTTTTACAGGCTTCAGACGGACATTCCGGAGATCATCAACTATGGAAGAGAGTATGTATTCTTTGTCTGTGTTTTGTCTTTTGGTCTGTTTTTGCAGGTGGCCTTTGATCGGCTGCTTCAGGCGACAGGACGGACATTTTATACCATGTTTACCCAGGGGTCCGGGGCGATCATCAATATTATTCTGGATCCGATTCTGATTTTTGGCTGGTTTGGCTTTCCGAGGATGGAAGTGACCGGTGCGGCTCTGGCAACGGTCATCGGCCAGATTATTGCCATGATAATCAGTGCGGTCATGAATGTGACTAAGAATGCGGATATTCAGTTGAAATTTAAAACGATGCGGCCGGATAAAGAGGTTTTCGGACGAATTTATTCTGTGGGTCTGCCATCGATTGTCATGAGCAGTATTGCATCGGTCATGACTTTCTGTATGAATAAGATACTCATGTCCTTTTCGTCGACAGCGACAGCCGTATTTGGTGTTTACTTTAAATTACAGAGTTTTGTATTTATGCCTGTATTTGGATTAAATAACGGAATGGTGCCAATTATTGCATTTAATTATGGTGCAAAGCAGAAGCAGCGTATTATGAAAACGATGAAGCTGGCTATGATGTATGCTTTTGGAATGATGCTGATCGGTCTGGTTATATTCCAGCTTTGTTCATCCATGCTTCTGGAGATGTTTAATGCTTCAGATGCTATGCTTTCTATCGGGGTCCCGGCACTGCGGATCATCAGTATTAGCTTTCTTTTTGCTGCGTTCAGTATTATTAGTATTTCTATGCTCCAGGCTTTGGGCCATGGTATTTATAGTATGCTTATTTCGGTTGGCCGTCAGCTGATCGTTTTGATTCCGGTGGCTTATCTGCTTTCAAAAACGGGCAATTTAAATCTGGTATGGCTGGCATTTCCGCTGGCAGAAATTATGGCGATTTCACTAAGCAGCGTTTTTTTGCGCAAAGTTTTGAAATCCTTAGACTTTTAAAAATATCCCTGAAAATTGGGGAAAAGAGGATGGCGGAAGGCAAATGAATTGGAAAAAATGGTATCGGGAATGTGCATTGTGTCCCAGAGAGTGTGGTGTGAATCGTCTGGAAGGCCGGAGGGGCTTTTGCGGACAGACGGCGGGACTGAAAGTTGCCAGAGCAGCTCTTCATATGTGGGAAGAGCCTTGCATTTCCGGAACGAGAGGTTCGGGAACTGTCTTTTTTACGGGCTGTCATCTGGGCTGTGTTTTTTGCCAGAATGGACAGATTTCCAGAGGCGGTGCCGGAAAAGAAATATCGATCATACGACTGGCCCATATTTTTATGGAATTGCAGGAAAAAGGTGCTCACAATATTAATCTGGTGACACCCACTCATTTTGTACCGCAGATTATCGAAGCGCTTCGCATCAGTAAAAAAATGGGGCTTGTGCTTCCTGTCGTCTACAATACAGGTGGTTTTGAAAAAGTGGATACACTGGAATTGCTGGACGGATGGGTGGACGTTTATCTGACAGATTTTAAATTTATGGATGTGCACTTGTCAAAGCGATATGCCCATGAGGAGGGGTATTCCTTTTATGCTGCAAAGGCCCTGGAAGAAATGTATCGACAGACCGGGCCGTCGGCTTTTGACGAGAATGGAATGATGACGAAGGGAATCATTGTCCGGCATATGGTACTTCCAGGACAGTCGATGGATTCCAGGCAGATCATTGATTATCTTTATGAAAATTACGGGGATGAAATTTATCTCAGTCTGATGAATCAGTACACGCCGTCGGGATCTCTTGAAAAGTATCCTGAACTGAAAAAACGAGTAAAACGTCAGGTTTATGAACGGCTGATTCAATATACGATCCGAAAAGGCGTAGAAAACGCTTTCATACAGGAAGGCGATACGGCGAAGGAGAGTTTTATCCCGGACTTTGATGGTGAAGGTGTTTAGAAAAAGGAGGCTGTATGGCAGAATATATTACGCAAATCGATTATTTGATTTTAATGTTTATACAGGAACATCTGCGGTTTGACTGGCTGACCGGGCCGACAGTGTTTATCAGTCATCTTGGAAATTCCGGGTTGTTCTGGATTTTGCTGTGTCTGATTCTTCTCGTTTTTAAACAGACCCGGAAGATGGGAATTTGCGGTCTTCTGGCCCTGCTGATCGGAGCGCTGATCACCAATGTGGCATTGAAAAATATGATTGCCAGGATACGTCCCTATGAGCAGTTTCCTGACATTATTCTGTTATTAGAGCGGCAGAAAGATTTTTCCTTTCCTTCAGGGCATGCCTGCAGTTCTTTTGCGGCGGCCTGTGCTCTTTACTGGACATCGGAACAAAAAAAACGGCTGGTCGGGGTATTGTCCCTAATACTGGCCGTGTTGATTGCCTGGTCAAGACTCTATGTGGGGGTACATTTTCCAACGGATGTTCTGTGTGGGGTGATGATCGGTATATTCAGCGGCTGGACAGTCTGGCAGATTATCAAAAAGATATCGGACAGACATCCTGTAGGAATTGAGAATAGCAGCGTGAAAGAAGATGGTGAAAATGGCTGAAAAAAACACAGAAGAAAAAAAAGAAAATGTTGAAAAGCTGTCAATTCGGGGCATGATTCGACAGGCGACAGTTTATCTGTTTGTTCTTGCTGTAAGTATTATTTTTATATTTATTCTTTTTAAATGGTCGGAAATCCATAAGGCTTTCGGGGGATTAATAAAGATTTTAGCACCGGTCATTGCCGGATTGGTCATCGCCTATATTCTTCTTCCGGTCGTTGATTTTGTGGAACGGCGGCTGTTAAAAATCGAATGGGCCATGCATGGGAAAACTCCGAATCGGATGAAAAAAATAGTTCGGGGAATTTCTGTGGCCTGTGCCATGGCTTTTGCCCTTGGGATCATCTTTATCTTAGGTTACATGGTCCTGCCCCAATTAGCAGCCAGTATTGCACAGATTATCATGCGTTTTCCGTCTTATACGCGGCAGGTGACGGATTGGTTTGAAAGTTTGCAGTATGACGGCCAGTTTTCTCAAGACCTTCAGGATATAATCAATCAGACAATGAATTATTTGCAGACATGGATGAAAGATGATTTCTATCCTCAGCTTCGGGCGGGAATCAATACATTCACCCTGAGCATTATGAATGTTCTCCAGTTTTTATATAACATTGTTATTGGTGCGATCATATCGATTTACGTGATGATGAGTACGAATACCTTTACCGGTCAGGCCAAAAAGATTGCCTATGCCGTATTAAAGCCGGATATAGCCAATTCATTGATTGAAGTGGTTCGGCACTGTAATCAGATTTTCGGCGGTTTTATAACGGGTAAGCTGATTGATTCGGCCATTATCGGTGTGGTATGTTTCATTGTGTTGAATCTGATCCATATGCCGTATGCCATGCTGGTCAGTGTGATCGTCGGCGTGACCAATGTCATTCCATTTTTCGGACCTTATATCGGCGCAATACCGAGTGTGATTCTGATCGGTCTGACCAATTTCAGGCAGGGAATCATTTTTCTTGTGTTTATTATTATTCTCCAACAGATTGATGGTAATATTCTCGGACCGAAGATTTTGGGAAATTCTACAGGACTTTCACCTTTCTGGGTTGTTTTCGCCATTCTGGTCGGCGGCGGCGTCTTTGGTTTCCCAGGCATGCTTCTCGGGGTGCCGGTATTTGCTGTCATTTATTATCTGATCAAAACCTTTGTTGAGTATGCACTGTATAAAAAGCGGATGCCGCTGGAAACTCAGAAATATATCCGGGCCGACGGCTACGACATAGAAACGGAAGAACTGATCTATAGTGATAATGCAGCCGAGACACGGAAAGAGCGTCGTGAACGGTACGGCAGCTATAAAAATGTCAGCATTGAACGGGATAAAAAAAGGGAAAAACAAAAAGCAAATGCGGCGGCGGAAAAGGATGGACAGGATGAGTAACACGAGTGACGAAAAGATAAAGGCTTTGAAAGCAGCTTTTCCGGGAACAATTCCGGTCATGACCGGATATATTTTTCTGGGAATGGCTTTCGGAATTTTATTGAATGCGAAGGGCTATGGTATCTTCTGGGCGTTGCTCATGAGCCTTTTTATATATGCCGGCTCCATGCAGTACGTGGTCATATCGCTTCTGGCCTCGGCCTTTAACCCCATCGCGGCTTTTATGATAACATTAATGGTCAATGCAAGACATTTATTTTATGGTTTATCCATGCTGGATAAATTTAAAAACACCGGGAAATTAAAGCCTTATTTGATTTTTGGACTGACAGACGAGACCTTTTCCATTCTCTGCGGGACCGAACCGGCGGCAGATGTATCCAGACCCTGGTATATGTTCTGGGTAACCCTGTTAGACCAGTTTTACTGGGTGGCAGGGAGCGCTGTTGGTTCCCTGCTTGGCTCGGTGTTATCTTTTAATACAAAGGGGTTGGATTTTGTGCTGACAGCCCTTTTTGTCGTTATTTTTGTCGGACAATGGCAGGAAACGGACAATCATATACCGGCTGCCATTGGTGTGGTCGTAACATTGCTTTGCCGGATATTTTTCGGCACCGGTTCTTTTTTAATTCCGGCGATGATCGGTATTTTGATCTGCCTTTCCCTGGCAGAGAAACAGAGGAGGGAAGTAGGGTGACAGCTTTGCAGGCGTTGATGACGATCGGGCTTTGCGTGTTTGGAACGATGCTGACCCGGTTTCTCCCATTTATTCTATTTCCTGAGAATAGAGAGACACCCAAATATATCCGGGAGCTTGGCAGAGTACTGCCCTATGCGGTCATTGGGCTTTTGATCGTCTATTGTTTGAAAGATGTAAATTTCCTTGGCGGCAGTCATGGAATACCCGAGCTGATTGCAGTGGTCTTTATCGTCATTGTACACACATGGAAGAAAAATGTACTTTTGAGTATTGCCGGAGGTACTTTACTCTACATGGTGCTTGTGCAATACATTTTTATCGGATAATTATTCAATTTTACTTTGACAGAGTAAAAAAGTATGCTAATATAAGTAAATGTCAGGAGTGAGAATCATGAGAGAGATCATCATTGAAGAGCAGGATGATAAAGAAGGCCTGGAGAGCCTTTATGTGCGTCGGGCCAATTACTATGAAACGGATAAGATGGGCATTATCCATCATTCCAACTATATTCGATGGTTTGAAGAAGCCAGACTTCACTATATGGAAGAGATGGGGTGGCCATTTACAAAGGTTGAGGCGATGGGAATCATCATTCCGGTACTCTCCGTGGACTGCCAGTATAAATCCATGGTTCGCTATGATGACATTGTGGATATTTACACAAAGATTACCAGATTCAGTGGTGTCAGGATGACGATTGGATATCGGGTGCTGGATTCAGAGACTGGAGAGCTTCGATGCACCGGAGAAACGACCCATTGTTTTTTGAATGGTGATTATAAACCGGTTCGTATGAAACGGGAATATCTGGAATTATATGAGGTATTTATGAGCCATGTGGCTGTAGAATAGGAGGACAAAGCGTATGAAATTATACGAAAACGGCGCATATCTCTTAAACGGTGTGGATATCGTGGAGGATGCCGGAGATGTGAAACAGATTCTTTTGGCAAAGACCGGGAAAGATGTTTCCAAAAAAGAAGCGGCAAAGAATACGATTGCTTATGAGATTCTGGAAGCCCACAATACTTCCGGAAATATGGAAAAACTGAAAATTAAATTTGACAAACTGACATCTCATGATATTACCTTTGTTGGTATTATTCAGACAGCCAGAGCGTCAGGCCTTGAGAAGTTTCCGGTGCCTTATGTACTTACCAATTGCCATAACAGCCTGTGTGCGGTGGGCGGTACCATAAATGAAGATGATCATATGTTTGGTCTGTCCTGTGCGAAAAAATACGGCGGAGTCTATGTACCGCCGCATCAGGCCGTGATTCACCAGTTTGCCAGAGAAATGCTGGCCGGCGGCGGTCGTATGATTCTCGGTTCGGACAGCCATACCCGTTATGGCGCTCTTGGTACGATGGCCATGGGCGAAGGCGGACCGGAACTCGTAAAACAGCTTTTGAATCAGACTTATGATATCAACATGCCGGGAGTTATCGGCGTATACTTAAAGGGTAAACCGATTCCGGGCGTTGGTCCGCAGGACGTGGCTCTGGCCATTATCGGTGCTGTATTTGACAATGGCTATGTAAAAAATAAGGTGATGGAATTTGTCGGACCTGGCGTATCCAACTTAAGCGCCGACTTCCGTATCGGTGTGGACGTTATGACGACAGAGACAACCTGTCTGTCTTCCATCTGGCGGACCGACAATGAAATCAAGGATTTCTATGAGATTCACAAACGTCCGGAAGATTATAAAGAATTAAATCCGGGAGCAGTGGCTTATTATGACGGTATGATTGAAATTGATTTAAGTGAAATCCGACCGATGATCGCTATGCCGTTCCATCCAAGCAATACCTATACGATTGACGAGTTAAACGCCAATCTGATGGATATTCTTGATGATTGTGAAAAGCGTGCCCTTGTGAGTCTTGACGGACAAGTGAACTTTAAGTTGAAAGATAAAGTCCGTAACGGACGTCTCTATGTGGAACAGGGAATTATCGCTGGCTGTGCCGGCGGCGGCTTTGAAAATATCTGTGATGCGGCCGATATTCTGAAAGGAGCCAGTATCGGACCAGACGAATTTACATTGAGCGTTTATCCGGCCAGTACGCCGATCTACATGGAACTGGTGAAGAATGGAGCGGTTGCAGCGTTGATGGCTACCGGCGCTATTGTTAAGACGGCTTTCTGCGGACCTTGTTTCGGAGCTGGCGATACACCGGCGAACAACGCATTAAGTATCCGTCACTCTACAAGAAACTTCCCGAATCGTGAAGGTTCTAAGATTCAGAATGGACAGATTTCTTCCGTTGCTCTGATGGATGCCCGTTCCATCGCCGCTACTGCAGCAAATAAGGGTTATCTGACGGCAGCTACGGATATTGATGCCAATTATACAAAACCAAAATATTTCTTTGATGAAACAATTTATAAGAACCGTGTATTCGACAGTCATGGTGTGGCAGACCCGGATGTGGAGATCAAACTGGGACCGAACATTAAGGACTGGCCGGCCATGTCGGCTCTTCCTCAGAATATGCTGTTAAAGGTTGTATCTGAGATACATGATCCGGTGACAACAACGGATGAGTTGATCCCATCCGGTGAGACTTCTTCCTTCCGTTCCAATCCACTGGGACTGGCAGAATTTACCCTGTCCAGAAAAGACCCGGCTTATGTAGGACGTGCGAAAGAGGTTCAGAAAGCTCAGAAGGCTATCGAAGCCAATACCTGCCCATTGGAAGTTCTGCCGGAGATGAAACCGGTCATGGAAAAAGTCCATACCAGATTCCCGGAAGCCGGCGAAGGCAATCTGGGGGTTGGAAGCACGATTTTTGCGGTAAAACCGGGTGACGGTTCGGCCCGCGAACAGGCTGCTTCCTGCCAGAAGGTTCTCGGCGGATGGGCCAATATCGCCAACGAATATGCGACAAAACGGTATCGATCCAATCTGATCAACTGGGGCATGCTGCCGTTTATCATTCCGGAAGGCGAACTGCCATTTACGAATGGTGATTATCTCTTCCTGCCGGATATCCGCAAGGCCGTAGAGGAAAAAGCAGATGAAATCACAGCTTACAAAGTTGGAGATGAGCTGACACCATTTATCATGACTTTGGGCGAGCTGACCGATGAAGAGAGGGAAATCATTCTTAAAGGCTGTCTCATCAACTATAATCGGGTTTCCTGATCTTGACAAAAAAGGGATTGACGCCTATCTGATTTTTGATTATAATCAACTTAATACGACGGAGTATTCCTAAAAAACGGGAATACTCCATTTTTTATGCGTAAAGGCTTTTGATACCGAAATCCTTAAAGCCAAAAACTCAGGAGGAAAATGTTATGATTGAACAAATTACAAAAATCAACAGTGCGATCAATGGCGTCGTATGGGGAATCCCGATGCTTGTCCTTATTATCTCAACAGGCATTATTATGACGGTAGGAATGAAATTTTTCCAGTTAGTTCATTTTAAGGAGTGGATGGATACCACTTTCCTTGCCATTTTCAAGAAGAAAGATGTCCGTGCTCACACGGCCAAGCATGAGAAGTCTATTTCCCAGTTTCAGGCCTTATCGACAGCTTTGGCGGCTACCATTGGTGTGGGTAATATTGCCGGGGTCAGCAGTGCTATTGTAGTCGGCGGCGCCGGCGCGGTATTCTGGATGTGGGTTTCTGCCTTTTTTGGTATGATGACCAATTATTCGGAGAATGTTCTTGGTATCTATTACCGTAGAAAAAACAGCAAGGGTGAATGGTCCGGCGGAGCCATGTATTATCTGTTGGACGGCCTTGGTTCTAAAAAGGGCTGTAAAAGCCTTGGCAAGTTTCTTGCTGTACTTTTTTCACTGTTTTGTATGTTTGCCAGTTTTGGTATCGGCAATATGACCCAGGTACATGAGATTACCAGTTCCATCGTGGATGCCTTCCGTCTGCCTGAAACGGTCATCGGAAGCATTACACCTCAGATTATTATCGGTGTTTTGTTAGCTCTTTTAGCGGCCCTGGTCATTCTGGGCGGTATCAAAGCCATCGGTAGTGTGACAGAAAAAATCGTACCTTTCATGGCACTCATTTATATTATCGGTACGGTGACAACACTGATTATGAATATCGGTTCGGTTCCGGCGGTTTTCGGCGCTATTTTCAGGGGCGCTTTCGGACTTCAGGCTGTGGCCGGAGCGGCTGTGGGAACTTTGATTAAAAATGCGATAACCATGGGATTTAAACGGGGTGTGTTCTCTAATGAGGCCGGTCTTGGTTCGTCTGTTATGGTTCATTCCGCATCCAACGTTAAAGAACCGGTCGTTCAGGGAATGTGGGGAATCTTTGAAGTATTCTTTGATACGATCATCGTATGTACACTGACTGCATTTACCGTGTTAAATTCAGGCCTTATTGATCTTCAGACCGGTGAAGTTTTAAGTGAATCAACAGGCGCTTCCCTTGTCAGTGAAGCGATGGCCTTAAGATTTGGTTCAGCCGCAGGAATTTTTGTGGCGGTTGCCGTAGCCTTATTTGCGTTCTCCACAGTTCTTGGCTGGTCATTTTATGGAACAAAGGCCTGTGAATTCCTTTTTGGGACGAAGGCTACGATTGCTTATAAAGTGATTTTTGTCATCTGTATCGTTTTTGGAGCAACGATGAGTTTTGATCTGGCATGGGATATTGCCGATACATTAAATGGTCTGATGGCTATTCCGAACTTAATCGGCGTACTGACCCTTTCCGGTACGGTATTTGCCATTACGAAGAATTATATTGGGCGGAAAATCTCAAAAACGGATCCAAATCTGACACCAATGCTTTCCGGTTTGCCGGAGGTTCAGAAAGAACAGGCAAGAAAAATGGCAGAAGACGGCGAGTAGGATTTCGCTGGCAAAAGGTTTTGGAGGGGCTGCTAAAAACTTAGGAAAATATTAAAGATTTTTGAAACAGTTTCCTGTATAATGGTCTTGAGACGAGGGGGATAGACCATGAGTGAAAAAATTTTAATTGTGGATGACGAACAGGAGATAGCGGATTTGGTTGCCCTGTATCTGGAAAATGAGAATTTTCAGGTATTTAAATTTTATTCGGCAAAGGATGCGCTCCGTTGTATCGATAATGAAACACTGGATATGGCCATTTTAGATGTTATGCTTCCGGATATGAATGGTTTTGACATTTGTCGGAAAATACGGGAAAAATATAATTATCCGGTGATTATGCTTACAGCCAAGGGCGAGGAAGTGGATAAGGTTACCGGCCTGACACTTGGGGCAGATGACTATATTACCAAACCCTTTCTGCCTCTGGAACTGGTAGCCCGGGTCAAGGCCCAGCTGCGGCGGTATAAACGGTATAATACAGGCAAAGAGGAAACGTCGGATGTTTTGATACATTCCGGTCTGGTCATCAATGTAAAAAATCATGAATGTACATTGAATGAAAAGCCCCTGTCTTTGACGCCGACAGAGTTTTCAATTCTTCGGATTCTGGTGGAAAAAAAGGGAAATGTGGTCAGTTCGGAGGAGCTGTTTCACGAAATCTGGGGAGATGAATATTTCAGCAAAAAAAATAATACGATCACCGTCCATATCCGTCATTTAAGGGAAAAGATGGGGGATTCCTTCGAGAATCCGAAGTATATTAAAACGGTCTGGGGGTGTGGTTATAAAATTGAAAGATAGAATTTTCTCGGTTATAAAACTTATTTTGCTCATTATGGCAGCATATCTCGGCTGTCAGCTGCTGTATATGCTTTTTGATGTGGCGCTTAATGGCTTTTTCATGGATTGGTTTGAAGGGCATTTACTGACAACAAGATTGATGGTTGAACCCTATACAAAGGAGAGCGTTTATGTCCGGGACCTGGATATCGGAGGATTTAAGATATTTTTGTTTTGGGTCATGGTGTTTGTGGCATGTATATGGCTCGTCATGCTCTATTTGGTATCGCGTTATAAAGCCGGTAAACAGTTGAAGGCGGCGATGACGGAAATAGGTAATGGAGTTCAGAAGTATATGTCAAAGGATATAGATGTTTCTGATGTTTTTCTGGAGAAATATTCGGAAGTCTCGGTTCAGATAGCGGCGATCAAGAACCGGATGCAGCGAAATGAGCAGGCCCTTAAAGATGAAGCCCAAAGGAAGAATGATCTGATCACCTATCTGGCCCATGACTTAAAGACGCCGCTGACATCGGTCATTGGATACCTGAGTCTTTTAGATGAAGCGCCGGACATGCCGGCGGAGCAGAAAGCAAAATATGTTCATATTACGTTGGAAAAAGCGCTGCGTCTGGAAAAGCTGATTAACGAATTTTTTGAGATTACCCGGTATAATTTACAGCAGATGGTTCTCGAAAAAGAGACAATTGACCTGTCTTATATGCTTGTCCAGATGACGGACGAGTTTTATCCGCTGTTGGCTGCCAATGATAACCGTATAGAGCTTCATGTGGATGAACCGTTATCTGTTTATGGGGATTCGGAAAAGCTGGCCCGGGTATTTAATAATATTCTCAAAAATGCGATCGCTTACAGTTATCCGGGGACAGAAATTGATGTAACGGCCCAGGAGGTCCATGAACAGGTGGTTGTTGCTGTCAGAAATCATGGAAAAACCATTCCGGCCCATAAGCTGGAAACCATTTTTGAAAAATTCTTCCGTCTTGACGAGGCTCGGCGGTCAAATACGGGCGGCGCCGGGCTTGGACTTGCCATAGCAAAGGAGATTGTGGATCTTCATGGCGGGACGATTACGGCGGAGAGCGACCGCGAAGTGACCACATTCCGTGTAACCCTTCCGGCTTAGTAATTTTTCTCAAAATTAAATAATGAAGTGAAAAACAGAAGGTCTCTGTTCGGTAGAATAACTACGGAACAGAGATTTTTTTGTTCTATAAATAAATATTTTGGGAAAAATGAAAAATAAGAGCAATAGGAGGAATAAAGGATGCATATAAAACAAAAGTTGGTTATGATGGCAGGAATCTTCGCCGTTTTTTCGATATGTATGGTATCAGGGCAGTGGATTCGGACAGCTTCGGTGAAGCTGCCGGATCATAATGTTCAGGTTGTCAACGGCCGTTCAGGTCAGATTTACAGTCCCTATGCAGTGCTGATCAATGCGGACACCGGGGAAATATTGATGGATACAGACGGCGGAGAGCAGATATATCCGGCCTCATTGACAAAAATAATGACAGCAATCGTAGCTGTGGAGCATACGAAAGATCTGGATGAACAGGTTGTATTGGATAAAATTATATTTGAGGATTTATATGGAATGGATGCGTCCATGGCCGGATTTCAGCCTGGAGAGAAAGTAAGTCTTAAGGATTTGTTATATGGCATTTTGCTGCCTTCGGGAGCGGAGTGTTGTCTGGCCTATGCCCGATATGTGTCAGGAACGGAATCAGATTTTGTACATTTGATGAATCGAAAAGCGGAAGAGCTTGGTATGGAACATACCCATTTTTCAAATGTTACCGGACTTCATTCGGAAAATCATTATACAACGGCGGAAGACATGGCAATTTTGTTAAAATATGCTTTGTCGAATCGGATTTTCAGAGAGGCCTTTACAAGTTGGACTTATGAAGTGAAACCAACAAACATTCATCCGGAGGGATTCTTTTTTCAGAGTACATTGTCGAAGGGATTGGAACAAATTGCTCTGAAAGACAGAACGTTTGGAGAGGAGATTATTCTTGGAGGAAAGACAGGCTATACGGATGAAGCCGGGCTGTGCCTTGCAAGCCTGGCCTATATTCATGGGCAGGAATACATTCTGGTAACAGCCGGGGCCGGCGGTTCTCACCAGACAGAACAGTATAATATCCTCGATGCGGTGGAGGTTTACGAGCGGTTAATTTTTTAAAGACATCCGTTGGTATTCCTCGTAAGTTTATAGAATACCTTTAACTTTGGCTTGACGGTTTTGAATAGATTTAAAAATCGGTACGAGGAAGGAGGCAACGACACCTCCGGCAAAACCGTTGTTATACAGATTCATGCCACCGTAGACGATACCGATATTGGTAGCAACGGCTGCATGGATAAATCCGGCGAGAATCCCGGCAAAAAAGCCAAATTGACCGGCAATTGGTGCAACTGTTGTGCCGAAGAGAAGGGCCAGGACTGCTGATGGATCGGTAATAGACCAGGAACTTGGCAGACTGCACAGTGTAATGCCAAGCATGACCGGCGTGATGTTCCGGAGGGTCTTACCGGTGGCAGAGAAGCCGACGATCGTAAAAATGCCGCCGATACTGGCACCGTTTAAATCTGCGCCGATGACAAGCAGATAAAGGGTTGTAAAAATACCGTTGACGCCCATATTCACCAGTGTCGGTCCGAAGCCTTCGCTGAAAGTGAAATCCGTTCCGCCGATACCGGGATATTTTTGGATATTCATATATTTTCGAAAAGTATTTCGACTGGACAATGCGCCTGCTATGATGAGTATAACAAAGAAAGATATTAAAACTTCTGCGAAAAGAGTATTATAACCAGTGGCCCAAAGCTTACGGCTTTCCAATTCAACACCGAAGGACTTGAATACAGAAATGATGATCGTAGCAATGATACCTGCGGCAAATCCACCGTTGTAAAGAGAAAAACCTTTATGGGTATTGTAAAGATGGGCACACAGCGGCGGCATGGCAAAACCAATCAGAGTGCCTACAAGAAGACTGAGCAGGAGACGGATTGGCAGAGGAAAATTTCCCAGTTGGGCTGTCTGGGTAATGATCGGAGATAAGCTTGTTCCATAAAATCCAATGTAAAGATAATTGGATAAATGGGTTTTATGATATTTGGCGTAAATAAAAACACCAAAAATAATACTCCAGACATTGACGATGTTTTTTCCGAACAAAGCAAAGCCCATCATCAGTGAAAGGGCGGCAATGGATGTCCCGTCAATGTTCATCTTGAGAATATACATGAGACCAAGGCACATGAGTGTGGTCAGGCTGGCATTGACGAGAGCAGCCCCCACGCCGCCGACCACAACATAGTCCGTGATCAAAAAGTCTGGTTCGAGAACGATAGAGATCAGACCCTGAATGACTTCCGGAATAGGCTGGAGGATAAGGCCTAAAAACAAAAAATAGGCAGGGGCCAGTGCGACCAGAAGATATTGGGTGTTTCGAGGTAATGGCTTGGGGTCTTTATGTATTTCTTTTGTAAATGGGATGTTAGTTGTAAAACGCATATGATTTCCTTTCGATACTGTAACAACAAAAAATGCTCTACCTTGTATTGTAAGGCAGAGCGTTTTTTGTTGTCAAGATTTTATCAAAAGATTAGTTGTTTTTTTCGTTTTCAGCCAGCATCATGGCACGAACTTTTAATGGAAGTCCGAAGAGGGTGATAAAGCCGGAAGCGTCATGGTGGTCGTATAATTCACCGGTGGTGAAGGAAGCCAAAGATTCACTGTACAGAGAATATGGGGAAGTGGTTCCTGCTTTGATGATATTACCTTTGTAAAGTTTGAATTTTACTTCACCGGTCACATATTTCTGTGTAGATTCCACAAAGGCCTGAACAGCTTCACGCAGGGGAGTGAACCATTTTCCTTCATAAACGATCTGAGCCATTTTATTGCCCATATCCTTTTTTACTTCCATAGTAGCCCGGTCGAGAACCAGTTCTTCCAGCTGATCATGAGCTTCCATAAGGATGGTTCCGCCTGGTGTTTCGTATACACCTCTGGATTTCATACCTACAACACGGTTTTCTACGATGTCAACAATACCAATACCGTGTTTGCCACCGAGTTTATTTAATTCGGTAATGATTTCAGAAACCTTCATAGCCTTTCCGTTTAATGTTTTAGGAACGCCGGCCTCAAAAGTCATTGTTACATATTCGGCCTCATCCGGAGCTTTTTCAGGTGTTACGCCGAGAACTAAAAGATCGTCATAGTTTGGTTCGTTGGCCGGGTCTTCCAGTTCCAGACCTTCATGGCTGATATGCCATAAGTTACGATCGCGGCTGTAGCTGTGACTTGCATCAAAAGGAAGATCGATACCGTGCTGCTTGCAGTATTCAATTTCGTCTTCACGGGACTGCATGGTCCATACGTCGGTCATACGCCATGGAGCGATAATCTTCAGATCAGGAGCCAGAGCTTTGATACCCAGTTCGAAACGAATCTGGTCGTTGCCCTTTCCTGTAGCACCGTGACAGATAGCAGAAGCGTTTTCCTTTCGCGCAATTTCTACAAGTCGTTTTGCAATGACCGGGCGGGCCATCGATGTACCGAGAAGATATTTATTCTCGTAAACAGCGCCGGCCTGTACGCATGGAACGATATATTCGTCACAAAATTCATCGATAATGTTTTCAATATATAATTTGGAAGCGCCGGACAGTTTGGCACGTTCTTCAAGACCATCCAATTCCTCGCCCTGACCGCAGTCGATGCAGCAGCAGATGACTTCGTAATCAAAATTCTCTTTCAGCCATGGAATGATCGCTGTGGTATCTAAACCACCGGAATAGGCCAAAATGACTTTTTCTTTCATAATAACAACCTCCTGAAATTCTATTTTATCTTCATGTTTTTTGTAGTCCTCACATAATATACAACACTTCTTTATAAAAATCAATATCTTTTTTCAAAATTTTGTATTTTTATAAGTTTATAAGCAGAAATATGCACTAATAATGTATATTTTTGATAAAACATAAATATTTATTAAGATTATGTCTTTACAGCTTTCCCAAATTGTATTATTATAGGAAAAGACATTTCAGAAAGAAGGGGAAATACCTATGATTAAAGCGGGGATTATTGGTTCGACAGGATACGCCGGACAGGAACTTGTGCGATTGCTTCATGGCCATAAGGATGTGGAAATTGTCTGGTATGGTTCCAGAAGTTATATAGATAAGAAATACTATGATGTGTTCCGAAATATGTTTCAGATTGTGGAAGACGTTTGTAAGGACGATCATCTGGATGAACTGGCGGAGGCTGTTGATGTGATCTTTACGGCAACACCCCAGGGACTCTGTGCATCTCTTGTCAGTGAAGAAATTCTTAATAAAGTAAAGATTATTGATCTGAGTGCAGATTTTCGAATTAAGGATGTGACTGTTTATGAAAAATGGTATGGCATTAAACATGCGTCGCCGGAATTTATCCCGGAGGCTGTTTATGGACTTTGTGAGATCAACCGGGAAGATATCAAGGGCGCGCGGCTGATCGCCAATCCGGGATGTTATACGACGTGTTCGATTTTGACAGCCTATCCTTTAGTGAAAGAAGGGCTGATCGACGCCCGGTCGATCATCATTGACGCAAAATCCGGAACTTCCGGTGCGGGTCGTGGCGCAAAAGTGGATAATCTCTTCTGTGAAGTGAATGAGAACATCAAGGCCTATGGTGTGACAACACACCGCCATACACCGGAGATTGAAGAACAGCTCGGTTATGCAGCCGGTGAGCCGCTGCTTCTGAACTTTACGCCCCATTTGGTGCCGATGAACCGGGGGATTCTTGTAACGGCCTATGCAAATTTAAAAGAAGGGGTAACGGAGGCGGACATCCGTGCTGCTTATGATAAATACTATAAAGATGAAAAATTTGTTCGTGTACTGGAACCGGGAATATGTCCGGAGACTCGTTGGGTAGAAGGCAGTAACTATACGGATATTAACTTTAAGGTGGATCCGAGAACCCATCGTGTGATCATGATGGGAGCTCTGGATAATCTGGTAAAAGGTGCAGCCGGACAGGCGGTTCAGAACATGAATCTTATTTTCGGACTGGATGAAGCCGAGGGCCTGAATCTGGTGCCGATGTTCCCATAAGGAGGTTAAATATGAAAACAATCGAGGGCGGTGTAACCGCAGCAAAGGGATTTGAAGCGGCTGCGACAGCAGCGGAAATTAAATATAAAGGCCGGACAGATATGGCGCTTGTTTACAGTCAGAAGCCATGTATGGCAGCAGGAACGTTTACGACCAATGTGGTCAAAGCAGCTCCTGTGAAATGGGACCAGGAGATTGTAAAGAATTCTCCTTTTGCCCAGGCAGTAGTTATCAACTCGGGTATTGCAAACGCCTGCACCGGTGCGGAAGGTTACGGTTATTGTAAAGAGACAGCCAGCGGTGCTGCAGTGGTTTTAAATCTTCCGGAGACAAGCGTTTTAGTGGCATCTACCGGCGTCATCGGCATGCAGCTGCCAATTGACCGGATTAAAGCTGGTTCTGCAAAACTGGCAGAAATTAAAAAGGACACGATTGAAGCAGGGCATGAGGCTGCCAGAGCCATCATGACGACAGATACAGTGCCTAAGGAAATCGCCGTGGAATTTACATTGGGCGGAAAGACGGTTACTATGGGTGGTATGTGTAAAGGCTCAGGTATGATTCATCCGAATATGTGTACCATGCTCGGTTTTATCACGACCGATGCAGCCATTTCCAAAGAGTTGCTTCAGGAAGCCTTAAGTGAAGATATTAAAGATACATACAATATGGTTTCTGTGGATGGCGATACATCCACTAATGATACAGTACTTTTACTGGCTAATGGTATGGCGGAAAATCCGAAAATTACAGAAAAGGGTGAAGACTTTGAAACCTTTAAAAAGGCTTTGAATACGGTCAATACCTATCTCTGTCGAAAGATTGCAGGAGACGGCGAAGGGGCAACAGCGCTTTTTGAGGTGAAGATCATCGGGGCTAAAACAAAGGCAGATGCGGTGACTTTGAGTAAATCCGTGGTAACTTCCAGTCTGACAAAGGCGGCTATTTATGGCCATGATGCCAACTGGGGACGGATTTTATGCGCCATGGGTTATTCAGGTGTTCAGTTTGACCCGGAAGTGGTGGATCTGTACTTTGAAAGTGCTGCCGGTAAGATTAAGATTATGGAAAACGGTGTATCTACGGGATACAGTGAAGAAGAGGCAACTAAAATTCTCTCAGAGCCGGAAGTGACAGCCATTGCCGATGTGAAGATGGGCAATGCAGCGGCAACGGCCTGGGGATGTGATTTGACCTATGATTATGTAAAAATTAATGCGGATTACCGCAGTTAAAGAAATGGATGTCTTTGAGCACAGTAAGGAGTGAAAAAATGGGTACGGATATGGATAAATATCTTGAAAAAGCGGAGGTGCTGATTGAAGCCCTTCCATACATACAGCGGTTTAACCGGCGAATTATTGTTGTCAAATACGGCGGTAGTGCTATGGTAGATGAAACGTTGAAAAAACGGGTCATTCAGGACGTGACCCTGTTAAAGCTGGTTGGTTTTAAACCGATCATTGTCCATGGCGGAGGTAAGGAGATCAGCCGTTGGGTCGGAAAAGTCGGCATGGAGCCTCACTTTATCAATGGCCTGCGTGTAACAGATGAAGATACAATGGAAATTGCCGAAATGGTTTTGAATAAGGTGAATAAGAGTCTTGTTCAGATGGTTCAGGAACTGGGGGTCAAAGCCGTTGGTATCAGTGGTAAAGATGGCGGACTCTTAACCGTAGAGAAAAAATATTCGGATGGTCAGGATATCGGCTTCGTTGGTGAAATCACAGATGTAAATCCAAAAGTTCTTTATGACTTATTGGAAAAAGATTTCCTTCCTATTGTCTGCCCGATTGGTCTGGATAAAGAGTTTAATACTTATAATATTAATGCGGATGATGCGGCCTGTGCTATTGCCAAAGCGGTCAATGCGGAGAAACTGGCTTTCCTGACCGATATCGAAGGTGTTTATAAAGACCCGGAAGATAAATCCACACTTATTTCCGAATTGACCATCGATGATGCCCATGCCTTGATCGATGAAGGTTTCATTGGTGGCGGTATGCTTCCGAAGTTAAATAACTGTATTGATGCTATTGATAATGGCGTTTCCCGCGTCCATATTATGGATGGCCGGATTCCGCATTGTCTGCTGTTGGAAATCTTTACGAATCGCGGTATCGGTACGGCAATTCTGAGTGAAGGGGAAGGACGGTATTACGATGATAACGAATGAATTTAAAGAATATGCGGAAAGTGCGATCATCCATACATATAATCGGTTCCCGGTGGTATTTGACCATGGCGATGGCGTGTATCTTTATGATACCAACGGTAAAAAATATCTGGATTTTGCCGCGGGTATTGCGGTCAATGCCTTTGGTTATAATGTGGAAGAATATAAAGAAACTTTAAAAAATCAGATAGATAAGTTAATGCATATTTCCAATCTTTATTATACGGAGCCAATGGCGGATGCGGCGCATAAGCTGGCAAAAGCCAGCGGCCTTAAACGGGTTTTTTTTACCAACAGTGGTACGGAAGCCATTGAAGGGGCTATCAAGGTGGCTCGTAAGTATGCCTTTAAAAAGGATGGAACGACAGATCACGAAATTATTGCCATGGAACATTCTTTTCATGGACGAAGCATGGGCGCCCTTTCGGTGACGGGAAACGCCCATTATCGTGAAGCCTTCCAGCCAGGTATCGGTAATGTGGTCTTTGCTGATTTTAATGACCTGGAGGACGTTAAATCAAAGATCACGGATAAGACCTGTGCCATTATTTTTGAGGCTGTTCAGGGCGAGGGCGGTATTTATCCGGCGGAAAAAGAATTTATTCAGGGAATTCGCAAAATCTGCGATGAAAAAGATATTCTTCTCATTTTAGATGAGGTTCAGTGCGGGATGGGACGGACAGGTAAAATGTTTGCCTATCAGCATTACGGCATTCTGCCGGATGTTATCACTTCGGCCAAAGCTCTGGGCTGCGGCGTGCCGGTAGGAGCCTTTGTCGTTGGTGAAAAAGCGGAAAATGCTCTGGAACCGGGTGATCATGGCTCTACCTACGGCGGCAATCCATTTGTGACAGCGGCTGTGAGCAAGGTATTTGACATGTTTGAAAGCCGGAATATATTGGACAATGTGAATAACGTTGGGGCTTATCTGGATGGAAAACTCCGGGAACTGGTGGGAAAATACGACGTTTTAAAAGAAACCCGGGGACTTGGTTTGATGCGCGGTCTGGAATTTAATGTTCCGGTGGGACCATATATCAACAAAGCGTTGGAAAGGGGCCTGCTCATCATTTCAGCCGGAACCCATATTATCCGGTTTGTACCGCCTCTGGTTATTACAAAAGAAAATGTAGATGAAATGATTCAGATTCTGGAGGCGTCTCTTCAGGAAGTTGAATAAACAGACAGCGGCTCTGAATCAAAAGCAAAAAGGCTTTTGATTCAGAGCTGTTTTTTATTTACTTTGTACAGAGTATCGAATATAATAAAATTATTCAAAAGATAAATCGGATAAATAACCAAAGAGATACTCCCAATATACAAATGATGGAAAATACGAACGTATAAAAAGGAGAGAAATACATGGGTACAAAAACATGGGAGGAACTGGAAATCACAGATGATTTTCTCTTTGGAAAGGTAATGAGAAATCCTGAACTGTGCAAGCGGACGATAGAGGTCATTTTAGGCATTGAAATAGATCGTATCGACTATCTGGAAGAGCAAAAGACAATCGATATGTCTCTGGATGCAAAAAGCATTCGATTGGATGTGTATGTAAAGGATGGGGCTAATACGGTCTACAATATTGAAATGCAGCCGGTGAAAAGAGATAATCTTCCGAAACGAAGCCGATATTATCAGGGGATGATTGATCTGGCGCTTATTGAGAAGGGAGAGCACTATTCAAAACTAAATCGAAGCTATGTTATCTTTATATGCAGTTTTGATTTGTTCGGAAAGAACAGGTGTGTGTATACTTTTGAAAATCGTTGTATTGAAGACAGCGAGATATCTCTGGGTGATGAAACAGTGAAGGTGTTTTTGAATTCCCGGGGAGACAGTACACATCTGAATTCAAATCTTAAAGCCTTTTTAGAGTATATGAATCATAAAAAAGAATCAGAAAATGACTTCATTACGATGCTGGACAGGGAAGTAAAGAAAGCAAAGGCAAATTTGGAATGGAGGCGGGAATATATGACGCTGTATATTAAATTCCAGGAAATGATGGAGGAAGGTCGAGAGGAAGGACTCGCAGAAGGTCGTGTAGAAGGACTCGCAGAAGGTCGAGAGGAAGGACTCGCAGAAGGTCGTGCAGAAGGAGATATGCGAAGGCTGATTTCTCAAGTAAGAAAAAAATCAGAGAAAGGGATATCTTCGGAAGTGGCGGCGGATATGCTGGAGGAAAGCCCTGAGATGATTGAACGTATTATGAATCTGATTCAAAATTATCCGACAATGGATGATAAACAGATTTATGATGAATTGAACAGCTAAAGCGTAAAAGCAGTACTTTTTTGAAATCGTGTTGAACCGATATTCAAAAAAGAGCTGCTTTTTTCTTATCAAGTTATATTCAGGTATAAAACAGGGTTTCTTGTATATACTAATTAAAAAAAGAATGGGAGAGATGGATTAATGTGGGGATGGATGATTGCTCTGATTTCAGGTGCATTAATGAGTGTACAAGGAGTATTTAATACGGGTTTGACGAAGCAGACAAGTCTTTGGGTGGCCAACAGTTGGGTACAGGGAACAGCACTGGTGGTCTGTCTGGGTGCATGGCTTATTAAGGAGCGCCAGTCCTTTGGCACATTGTTTCAGGTGGATTCAAAATACATGCTTCTTGGCGGTGTGATAGGGGCGTTTATTACGTTGACGGTGATTCTGAGTATGGACCAGCTTGGACCGGCGAAGGCTGCGCTGATCATTGTTGTTTCCCAGTTGGCAGTGGCTTATCTGATTGAACTTTTTGGGCTTTTCGGTATGGAAAAGGTGGATTTTCAGTG
The DNA here is from genome assembly GCF_004340975.1 of Frisingicoccus caecimuris. Classification (GTDB taxonomy): domain Bacteria; phylum Bacillota; class Clostridia; order Lachnospirales; family Lachnospiraceae; genus Frisingicoccus; species Frisingicoccus caecimuris. Next base: position 128,920 of record NZ_SLXA01000002.1, on the reverse strand, counting down.
GTCGAAGCTTTTAGGAATGATCGTTGCAGTCGTTGGAATCTTTATTTTTAAGTGGCAATCCTGATTGTCGTAAAAGCAGGAAAATTGTCGCTTAAAAAGATCGTAAATATTTCAAAAAGATATTGTAATACTTTTAGGTTTTCGATAAAATGAATATGTACGGTTTTTATTGGCGTCCTGTTCGAAAAGGAGAATGGGAATGTCAATGAGTAAAATATTAATGACTGGAATTCTATGGTTGTTTTTAGGATTGATGAGCGGCTGCAATAAGTCAGAAGTGATGTTTGAGACGGGGGAAGGCCCCGGAACGGTCAGGATAGACACTTCCTGCGAGACAGTTGAAACAACCGGGAGTATAGAAATTCAGACGGTTGAAGAGAAATTAGAGGATTTAATCTACGTATATGTCTGTGGCCATGTAAGGGCGCCGGGAGTGTATCTGTTGTCGGAGGGAAGCCGGCTTTATCAGGCGGTGGATATGGCCGGGGGAATTCTTCCGGAGGGAGACATGACCAGAATTAATCTGGCTGCGCCCTTGGAAGATGGTCAAAAGATTTATATTCCATCCCAGGAAGAGGCAGAGACGATGCTGGAAATGGAAAAAACTCCGGATACATCAGAGGATACGGCCTATGGTATTTCTGATGGGCGAGTAAATATCAACCAGGCTTCAAAAGAGGCTTTGATGACGCTTCCGGGAATCGGAGAGGCAAAAGCTGATGCGATTCTGGCCTACAGGCAGACTGTGGGCGCCTTTAAGAATACGGAAGATCTGATGCAGGTCCCGGGTATCAAAGAAGGCGTTTTTTCAAAGATTAAAGACCGGATTTCGATAGATTGAGGTGAGGAAGATGGCTAAAAAGGTACTTGTGGTTGATGATGAAAAGTTGATTGTTAAGGGAATCCGCTATAGTCTGGAGCAGGATGGCATGACTGTTGAAGTGGCCTATGATGGGCGTCAGGCACTGGAGTTGGCACAGAATAATGCCTATGATGTGATTCTTCTGGATGTGATGCTTCCGGAGCTGAATGGATTTGAAGTATGTCAGATGATTCGGGATTTTTCAGATGTTCCGATTATTATGTTGACAGCCAAGGGCGATGATATGGATAAGATTCTCGGACTGGAATATGGTGCTGACGATTATATTACCAAGCCGTTTAATATTTTAGAGGTAAAGGCGCGGATTAAGGCAATTATGCGCCGGACCCGTGTTAAGGAGCCGGAAGTAGTGAATCCGCGGATGATCACATCCGGAGATATGCGGATTGATCTGGATAGCCGGCGGGTATTTATCTCGGATAAGGAAGTGAATCTGACAGCAAAAGAGTTCGATCTGCTTGAATTGTTGATCACAAACCCGAATAAGGTTTATAATCGGGAGAATCTGCTGAATCTTGTTTGGGGTTATGATTATCCGGGGGATGTGCGGACAGTAGATGTCCATGTGCGTCGTCTCAGAGAAAAAGTGGAAGCAAATCCGAGTGAGCCACGGTATATACATACAAAATGGGGTGTTGGTTATTTCTTCCAGAATTAAAAAGACTAAAAAAAAGAAAAACAGTTTTTTATACAGCATGCGTTTATGGTTGGTAGTTGCCCTGATAGCGGTAACTATCAGCCCTTTATTTATTATGCGGCTGGTTGCTCTGAATAATATCGAAGTTCAGCTCCGTACTCGGCGGGGGAATGAACTTTCCAACTATGCGTTGATCCTTTCAAATCAGATTGTTCGGAGCAATTATTTGAAAGGCGAAAATAAGGAGATCGTCCATGCGGATATGAATCAAAGCGCCTCCATGTATAATGGCCGTATATTGATTATCGACAAACAATACAATATTGTAAAAGATACCTATTCTACACTGGACGGTCTGACATCAATTTCCCAGGAAACGGTACAGGCTATGAATGGTGAGAGTATCAAAAAATATAACAAAGAGGACGGAATGTTGGAACTGGCCGTGCCGATCACAACGGAAGATAAAAAGGAAGTTCTCGGAGTGATCCTCTTTTATTCATCGGTTTTGGATATCCAAAAAACCTGTGATTCCATCGGACGCTCCTTTAATGGTATTACGACGGCTCTGGTCGGACTCTGCATTTTACTTTCTCTGATTATTGCCAATTTATTTACAAAACCGTTGAAACGGGTGGCGAATTCCATCGACCGGATGGCTGAAGGACATTTTGATGAAGAGATTCATCTGAGAGGATTTTCAGAGATAAGGCTGATTTCCGATTCCTTTAATACAATGCTCGGAAAAATGCAGAAGGTGGAGAATTCCCGACAGGAGTTCGTTTCCAATGTATCCCATGAGCTGAAGACACCGATCACATCCATTAAGGTATTGGCAGATTCTCTGAATATGCAGGAAAATGTTCCGAATGAAGTCTATAAGGAGTTTATGCAGGATATTGTTGTGGAGATCGATCGAGAAAATCAGATTATCAATGATTTGCTTGCACTTGTTAAAATGGATAAATCGGTGGCTGAACTGAATATATCTGCGGTCAATGTCAATGATATGCTGGAAATGATTTTAAAACGGCTGCGTCCGATCGCGGCGAAACGGAATATAGAGCTTGTTTTCGAGAGCTTTCGACAGGTGACGGCAGAGTGTGATGAAGTAAAATTAAATCTGGCATTTACGAATCTGGTGGAAAACGGTATTAAATATAACGTGGCTGGAGGATGGGTGAAGGTATCGCTGGATGCAGATCATAAATATTTTTATGTGAAAGTCACGGATTCGGGCATTGGTATTCCGAAGGAATATCAGGATCAGATTTTTGAACGTTTTTACCGGGTGGACAAGGCGCGTTCCAGGGAAACCGGTGGTACGGGACTGGGACTGGCGATTACGAAAAATATTATATTGATGCACAATGGAGCCATTAAGGTGTTAAGTAAGGAAGATGAAGGTTCTACTTTTGTTGTTCGTATTCCTTTGAGGCATATTCAGGAAGGATTGAATGGAGGGGTGAAAAATGAGAAAAAATAAATTTTTTGCCGTTCTGTTTCTGAGCTTATGTCTGATGTTGTCAACGGCCGGATGCAGTTCAGTCAGAAATATTTGGAATAAATTGGGACATAAAGAAAATGCAGAGGTGACAACGACGGAGGCATCCCATGGGATTTATCAGATGAATCTGGGCGAAACCCGGCTGATCAAAACTGCTTATGGGATAACAACAGATTCGACGGAGGAATTGATTAAGGCGTGTATCGAGGGTATGAAGCAGACGCCGTCAGATAATGCTTATAAATGCCTCATTTACGGAGATGTTCAGGTGACGGATTATACCTATGACAGTAATAGCCGGCTGGTCACATTGTATTTTGATTCGGCATATAGTAAGCTGACGGCATCCAGAGAGATACTGACCCGGGCCGGAATTGTAAAAACGCTCACCCAGTTCAGCGATGAGATCCAGTATGTTTCCTTTGTTATTGGTAATCAGCCGATGACGACGGCTGATGGTTCCGTAATGATGATGCGGGGAAAAGATTTTGTTGATAATATCAGCGGTAATATGGAATATGTCCGGGAGGACTATGTCACCATGTATTTTGTCAGTGAGGACGGAACCAAACTTCAGGCCGAAGATGTTGTGCTGAAATATTTGAGCAAAATTAATCTGGAGACAGCGCTGGTAAACAGTCTGGTATCCGGGCCGATCACGAAAGGGCTGAAACCTTCATTATCCCCGGATACGGTAGTTAATAAAGTCAATATTCGGGAAGGAATATGCTATGTAGATGTGGATAAAACCTTTCTTGAACGGGTGAACGGGCAGAGATTCGAGTTAAATATTTATTCTGTGGTAAATACATTGACACAGATGACAGGTGTGAGCCGTGTTCAGTTTTTGATTGATGGAGTGATTTTCAATGGTTCAGTAGAAGGCATACATATTGATGGGATGTTTGAAAAGAATATGTCCCTTGTCTATCGTCCGGAAAAGGAAGGGCAAAATGCGGATCCGACGCCAAAGCCGCCGGAAGACGGAGATGCTCTCAAAAGAGACATTGAACAGCAGTTGAAAGATAATACGGTGACTTCTGAAAACACAAATTCGGTTGAAACAGTGGCTGACGAAGCAGAATCAAGTGAAATGCCGGTGGAAGCTGAAGCTCCGACAGAGCCGATACCGGAAGCAAACGGAGAAAATACAGGAGAATAATACATGAAACGTCCACTGATGGGTGCAGGTATCGCCTTGGTGGCAGGAACAGCAGCAGCCTTATTTGACGTTCCCGGTTTATGGGTGGCTATAATAGCGGCTGTGGGTGTCGTGTGTTTGATGAAATGGACAGAGTGTTCTTTAATTTATATTTTAGGACTCTCTGTCTTTTTGTTTGTCGGATTTTGTCGAGGTATGTCAAGCACGACGGAGGTGTACGAAAATTTCCACATGGAAGAACATATCAGAGGAGAAATATGGCGGGTGCAGCAAAAAACTAAAAGCACATACATTTATGTTAAGACAGATGAAAAATTTTCTGTATTAGTCACAGTTGCCTGTCGGGAAAATGAAGAAAAAAGACAGCAGGAATATTACAAGGGTCAGGTGATTCAGGTCGTGGGCAGAGCGGAGGCTTTGGATACTCCGTCAAATCCGGGCCAGTTTGATGCAATGCAGTATTACGGATCTCAGGGAATCATGTATCGTCTAAGAGCAGATGAGATTTCCATAATTTGTGAAGGCTCATGGATATGGCGCAAGCTTCGGTTTCTGGAGAAACTGAAAGGTGCTCTCTTTAATTTTTATAGTTTGACGATGAGTGAGGATGGTGCCGGGGTAGTACAGGCAGCCGTACTTGGTGACCGGTCCGGATTTCAGGAGGATTTACGTCGGTATTATCAGCAAAATGGCTGGATGCATCTGGTCACGACGTCAGGGCTTCATTTGTCCTTTATTGCCATGGGCCTTTATCGGAGACTGAGAAAGTCAACGGTGCCTGTCCTGCCGTCAACAGTGACGGCGTTGTTACTGATGATGGCCTATGGATATATGACGGACTTTGGAGATTCGATGTTAAGAGCTATGGGAATGATGGTGTTTCTGCTTGTAGGCCGACTGCTGGGAAGGAAAATGGATGTTCCGACCGCTCTTGTACTGACGGCCGATGTTTTACTGCTTCTCCGGCCAGAGCGTCTCTTTTTGGCTGGTTTCCAATTGTCCTTTGGCGCTGTGGCCGGAATGGAAGTGGGAAAATATATTATAAAATACTGGCGGAATGGGGAGAAGAAACAAAAGAACGAAAATGCAGATATTTTTAAGGAGTACTATTTAAAAAAGATTTCGGAGATTCTTTGGGTACAGATAGGGATATTCCTTGTTACCCTGCCTGTACTGCTGTGGCATATGTATGAAGTCCCGCTGATGGGATTCTTTTATAACTTTTTTATGATTCCTCTGGTTTCTGTGATTGTCCCGGCTGTCTTTGCGGCTGGATTGATCGGAATCAGTCATATACCAATACTGGCTGGAGCGGCTATGAAGGTGATGTGGGGAATTGATTGGCTTTTAAAGTGGATTCACAAGCTTCCTTCCTGTGTTTTGATCTGCGGAAAGCCTCAATGGCGGCAGATATTCCTGTTCTGCATCTTTATGTTCATCGCCCTATGGATTTTAAGTCGAAAACAAATAGGATGTAAAAAGTTTGTCAAATGCTTGCTTTTTGCCGGGATACTGGTTGTGGGCTGCTTTATTTTAATGTTTGTCCGTGAAAGATCGGATCAGATTTTATGTATGGATGTGGGGCAGGGAGATGGCATTTGTATCCTTGGGGAAGATGGAGAGGCCATATTAGTGGACGGAGGAAGTTCGGATGTGAAAAAAGTTTATCAGTACCGGATTGAACCCCTGCTTAAATATTACGGAGTAAGAAAAATAGACGCCTGGTTTTTGACCCATGGTGATTCTGATCATGTGTCCGGTATTGAAGAAGCATTAAGCAGTTGTGAGATTCCTGTCAGACAGGTGATTTTACCGGATATTGCTGAAGACGAGACATTGGATGAAATCCGAAGGTCTGCCATTGAAAAAAATATTCCGGTTCGGATTATCCGTCCGGAAGATCAACTAACGTCCGGAAATTTCAGGCTGACGTGTCTTTATCCAAAAGTTGAATGGGGGCTGATGGATAAAAATAATAATTCTCTCGTTTTGGTGTTGTCACGAAAAATGGGTGAAAAGGATTTCAGGATGCTGTTTATGGGAGATCTGGAGAGTGAGGGAGAAGCTTTACTCCTTGAAAAGAAAGGGCTACCGGACTGTGATGTACTTAAGGTTGGGCATCATGGTTCATCCAGGGCGACTTCCATGCATTTTCTGAAAGCGGTCATGCCAGAATGGACTTTTATATCCTGTGGGACAGATAATCGTTATGGTCATCCCCATGCCCAAACTTTGGAACGGCTGGACAAAGCAGGGTGCCAATATCTGACAACAGCCAGGCAAGGGGCTTTGATTCTTCGCATTTTTTCCGGAGATTACCAGGTGATGGCCTGGAAGAAAAAAAGAAAATATTAGCATGAGACTTTAAGGTATGGTATACTGCCTATAGGATGATTGAATCTATAGAAATCCATGACGGGAAAGAAGGGGAATATTTATGAAAGCTACGATTATTTATGGGAGTCCAAGAAAAAGAGGAAATACGGCAGCATTGTTAGCACCTTTTATGGATGAATTACAAAAAAATGGTGTAATACTTGATTACTTTGATGTCTATGAAAAGAAAATTGCCGGATGCAGAGCCTGTCTTGGGTGTCAAAAAGATTCTGAAAAAGTTTGTTGTGTGATTCAGGATGATATGCAGCCGGTCTTAAATTCTATGGCCGAGTCGGATTTGATCATTATTGCGGCGCCTGTTTATGCCTGGTCTGCTCCGGCACCTGTAAAAGCGGTGATTGACCGAGCTATTTATGCATCCTGTAAGTATTATGGGGACGATCCGTATGGTCCGGCTTTGTTTAAGGGGAAACGTTTTGCATTGCTCACGACCTGCGGCTATCCGGTGGAGAAGGGCGCTGACCTTTATGAAGAAATGATGAAACGTTACTGTAAGCACTGCGGTCTTACATACACCGGAATGCTGGCGGAAAGACAGAGAAATTTAAAAGAGCCATTTATGAATGAAGAAAAAGAAAAGCATGCAAGAGAATTTGCAAGATCCTTTCTGTAAAGCGGTGAAAAGGAGAGCAGGATGTGAAAATACTTAGTCAGCATATAAAATCAGGAAAATTCAAATCGGTATATCTGATTTACGGGACCGAGGATTATCTGCGAAAACAATATCGGGATAAAATGAGGCAGGCCATTGTCGGCGATAATACAATGAATTACAGCTATTTTGAGGGGAAGGGAATCTCTGTTAAAGAACTGATCGATCTGGGGGAAACCCTGCCTTTTTTCAGCGAACGGCGCCTGATCCTGGTGGAAAACAGCGGATTTTTTTCATCAGCCCAGGATGAACTGGCGGCTTATCTAAAGGAATTGCCGGAGACAACCTGTTTTATTTTTGTTGAGAAGGATGTGGATAAACGAAATAAACTGTTTAAAACGGTTTCTTCCCTTGGATATGCGGCCAATATGACGCCGCCCGATGAGCGGACACTGATGCGGTGGATCGCCGGACTTTTAAAGGGCGAACACCGTCAGATGTCGGAGAGTACCCTGCGTTATTTTCTGGAACGGATTGACACGGATATGGAAAACATACGCCAGGAGTTGGATAAGCTGGTCGTCTATACGGACGGCAGGGAAGAGATTGTCCGGGAGGATATTGACGCGGTCTGCACGGTCTACACAGAGAGCCAGGTGTTTGATATGGTAAAAGCAGTAGCAGAAAAGCAGCAGGCAAAGGCCTTACAGCTTTATTATGAGCTGATTGGACAAAAGGAGGCGCCGATGCGGATTCTCTACTGGATCACACGTCAGTTTAATCAGCTCTATCAGATGAAAGATCTGCAGAGCAAAGGATATCCGGAACATGTGATAGCTGAACGTATGGGGGTCCGGGATTTTGTCGTGCGAAAAAATAACGCCCTGTGCCAGCACTTTTCCCTGGCAGAGCTTCGTCAGGCGGTGGAAGTCTGTGTGGAACGGGAAGAAGATGTGAAAACAGGACGTTTGAACGACCGGATGGCCGTGGAATTACTGATCATACGTTTTTCGGTGTAGAGCCGGAAAGGGTTTGAAATTCAAAGCAGGCCGTCCATATATTGACAGAAAATGTTTGAAAGTTCGCTGTCATTTTCTGTCATACCCCTTGAATACCACCGAATCAGGAGACGGAAGAGGGCGCCGGAAAACAGATAGGCCGGATAGGTCCGGCGGCGGTCCAGAGACGGAAAATGGGGGCAGGAGAGGATGAACTGGTCAAGGCTTTCCTGAATCTGATCGTCCATACCTGCCTGATGGAGAAGATTGAAAATGGCCGCATTTTCCCTGGCAACATGGAAGAAAGCGGTCATGACACGGCGTGTCGGTGTATGGCCGGGGAGAACACTGATTTTTTCAGAAAAACAATCCATCAAATCTCTTAAACTTCCGGTCAGGATGTCTTCTTTACTGTCAAAATTCCGGTAGTAGGAAACACGGGAAACTCCGGCACGGGTTGTAATCTCAGAGACTGTGATAGACTCAAAATTTTTTTCCTGCATCAAATCAATAAGTGCGCCGACAATACTGTTTTTGACATGAAGATTTGCTTCCTTTCGCTTATCCATTTCTATTTCTCCTTTGTAAAAATCTTGAACTATATGATACAAGTGTAGCATTTAAAAAGCGGGGCGTCAAGATGACAGCGATGTCCGTACGTATAAAGTTTTCTGAAGGGAATGATTGAATGTCATACAAAATCCTGGTTGTGGAAGATGAACCGGATATTAACGGGTTATTGGTTAAAATATTAAAAGAAGCTGATTATCACACGATACAGGCTTTCTCAGGCACCGAAGCGAAACTTTTGATGGAAAGAGAGATTCCGGATGCGATTTTACTCGACTTGATGCTTCCGGGAATGTCGGGGGAAGAATTACTTCATGATATTCGTGGAAATCAGCATAACAATGTTCCCGTTTTGGTTATTTCGGCAAAAGACGCACTGAGCGACAAGGTATCGCTTTTAAAAGAGGGCGCTGATGACTATGTGACAAAGCCCTTTGAACCGGAGGAGGTTCTGGCAAGGATTCAGGCTGCTTTAAGACGTGTCGGAAAGGATACGTCGGCCCGGAAGAATCTTGTTTATAAAAATATAAAACTCTTTACGGATTCCCGGAAGGTGACGGTGGCTGGAAGTGAGATTGGACTCACAGCCCATGAATATGATATTCTTTATCTGCTCATGCAAAACCCGGAGAAGGTATATTCCAGAGAAGCTCTGTATGAACTGGTCTGGCATGGGGGTTATTACGGGGAAAATAATACGGTGAATGTGCATGTCAGTAATCTGAGAAAAAAACTGAAAGAGAAAGATTCGGGAGAGGAGTATATTCAGACTGTCTATGGTATTGGATTTAAGTTACAGTAAAAAACTTTATAACTTCTTTAAAAGTTCTTTATGACTTATTAAAGACTGAAATGCTAGAATACGTTTGTCAATGGGGAAAACCAGAGATTGACAGACGTATTTTTAAAATGGAGGTAGATGGATGAACGAATATGTCATAGAGACAAAACAGGTCGTAAAAGCCTATGGTTCTTTTCTTGCGTTGAATCATGTGAATCTTCATGTGAAGCGGGGAGAAATTTATGGGCTGATCGGTGATAACGGTGCAGGAAAGAGTACGCTCTTAAAATTGCTGGCCGGCCACAGTTATGTGACGGAGGGTGAAATACGGCTTTTTGGGACATATGGTGCGAAAGAGTTGGAGAATTCCAGAAAGAAAATCGGTTTTATGGTTGAACAGCCTGGATTTTTTCCGAATATGACGGTGGAACAGACGTTAACTTATTATTGTATCCAAAAGGGAATTCCAGATTCAAGAAAAGTGGATGAGATGCTGCAACTGACCGGCATTGATGAAAAGAGGAGGAGCAGATGCAAGACGCTTTCGTTGGGCCAGAAGCAGAGGCTTGGTCTTGCCATTGCCATGATCGGGGAACCCCAGGTTCTGGTGCTGGATGAGCCAATTAACGGCCTGGATCCAAGCGGCATTCTGGAGTTCCGCCATTTACTTCAGTGTTTAAATGAGGAAAAGAATATTACCATTTTGCTTTCAAGCCACATATTGAACGAATTGCAGCAGGTTGCGACAATGTATGGATTTTTAAATAAGGGCATCCTGATTGAGGAAGTTTCTGCCCGTGCCTTGCAGGAAAAATGTTCAGATTGTATTGAGATCATACTTTCTGATGTGGAAAAATATGCGGTCCTGATGGAAAAGAATTTTCCGGCAGAAACTTATAAGATATTTCCGGAAAATAATATCCGCATTTATAAACCTCAGCGTCCGGCAGAGGTTTATAGTAAACTTGCTTCTGAAAATGATATTTATATTACAGGAATGAAAACCATACAGACATCTTTAGAGGATTATTATATGGAATTAAAGAAAAGAGGTGGCGTACAATGATGAACTATATAAAAAGTGAATTTTACCGGATTTTTCACGGCAGAGAAATTTATCGTTTTATAATCACTTTAGCTCTTTTGGCATTTTCATTTAATGCTGTATTGGCATGGTTTCGGAGAATGGATGATTTTCCCTATGGCATTACCTCTCATTCTTATTCGAATTTAGTCGCCAGTCCATTGATCTTTGGTCTGATGGGCGCTATTGTCGGAATGATTCTTTATGAAGGAAACCGAAGAAACGGAAATCTCAAAAATACGGTAGCTTTCGGCATTTCAAGAACAAAAATTTTTATTTCCGAATGTATTGTGACGACCATCATATCCTTGATTTCGATGGTTATTATCCTGGCGGTCTACATCGGGAGTGCGGTGATGCTTTTGGAGCAGGCCGGTCCGGTGGAGTTAAATGATTTGCTGACAGAAGTTCCGGCCGTGTTTTTAATTGCGGTGGCCTGCCTGATTTCGGGGATTGTCTGCATCGAGGCTTTCGGAAAAAGTTCGACGGGAATTATCATTTGGACGGTTATCTGGTTTATTTTTCCAAAGATATTCTTTTACCTGGGACTTCGTGTCGATGTGCTTTATGATATCGCGATGTGGATGCCGTCGAATTTCTTTGGAATGAGCGGGATGACCGTCAATATGAGCCAGTGTATCACGGCATGGGAAACTGTTGGCGGAATGATAAAATGCCTCATTTCCGGAGCGTTGGGAACCATCGTTTCTTTGGCCGCGGGCATTTTATTATTAAGAAAGAGAGAATTGTAATTAGAAATCGGGTTTTGGAGGAGGTGCGAGATGATATATTTTATTTTGATTGTTATGGCAATCTTGGGCATATATTTTGCATTTCGCTATATATCACTTTTATATGCTTTTCGTAAAATGAAACAGGAAATGTGTGACATACAAAAAGACCTCACTCAAAACCAGATGCTTCATATGCCAGTGCCAGATCGGCATTTGGCAGAAGTTGTGCGCGCGTTTAATATAACTTTAGAAGGTATACAAAAAGAACGGCAAAAATATGAAAAAAGAGAGAAAGAATTTCAGAAACAGATAGAGAATATCAGCCATGATCTGCGGACGCCTTTAACGGTGATTCTCGGATATTTAAAATTTATCAAGAACAAACCACATATGACACAGGATAAGGAATTAAAAGAGACAATAGAGGTCATTGAGTATAAAGCAGAGACGATGAAGAACCTTGTCGCTCAGTTTTATGAGTTTTCACGATTAAATGCGGGGGATTATAAATTGAAGCTGGACAGGGTGGACATTTCCAGAATCTTAAGAGAGTCCCTTGCAGGAAATTATCAGGTCCTTCAGCAGTCAGATTTAAATGTGAGCGCAGATATACCGGAACATCCGGTGTGGATTTTGGGCGAAACGGCGGCTTTGGAGCGTGTGTTTCTTAACCTGATGCAAAATGCCGGACGCTATGCCGACACCTGTTTAAATATCCGTGTTCAGGAAAATGCTGAAAATGTATCCGTTTTTTTTGTGAATGATACAAAGTCATTGTTCGAAGAAGACATTTCTCATTTGTTTGACCGATTTTATATGGGGGATCATTCACGAAATCAGGGAGGCACAGGCCTGGGATTGACGGTGGCAAAATCTCTGGCGGAAGAGATGGGCGGAGCGTTGAGCGTCCACATGGACAGGTCTGGACTATCGGAACAGGAAGATAGCAGGATGATGCTTTGCTTTGAATTGAGATATAAGGTTTTCAGTTTTTTTGAGCCCCCTTGTTAAATAAAGGGGGCTTACAAGGAAACATATCTTTTCATATTTATAAACTGGTATTCACCTGCTTCAAATCAAAGAGGGAATTTTCATAGTCTTTTACATAATACCGTATATTTTTACGACCTTTTTGAATAATAGTGTGTCCCTCTGCTTCTGATTTCTCTTTCTGTGCTTCAATACCATTTGGATATTTAGCATTTAGTTCTCCGTTTGCTTTCAATGTTCTCCAATAAGGCGTTTCGTCTTCGGAACGCTGGTAACTCGCCCATGCCGCAATAGAAACAAAAATTCCTGCTGTAAAAGGATAATGTATTTGTCATTCCTATGCAATGAGGCTGTTTGAAAATATGCGGATATTTTCGATTTCTTATCTGTTTTTGAAATAAAAAAAGAACTGAGATGTGAGGGTGTATATCTCAGTTCTTTCGTTTTCGTTTTTATAATCTTTGTTTGAATATTCGCATTGCGCCCACTCAAAAAGCTGTGCTTTTTTCGTTGACGGCATTCGCCTTATAAAAACTGAATCTGCCAAAATTGTCTGTAAACAGCCATTTTGTCAGCTTCTGTTTTTGCAATGCTCATTGCTTACGCCATTTTGTTGACAGCAAGGTTCAAACGGCTGATTTTTCTGGAAGCAGTATTCTTATGGTATACGCCTTTGGAAGCTGCTTTATCTATAGCGCTGGTAGCTTTTAATAATTCAGCTTTAGCCAGCTCTTTATCATTCGCTGCGATAGCTGCATCTACTTTTTTGACAGCAGTCTTAACAGCGGATTTTGTCATCTTATTTCTTAAAGCCTTTGTCTGAGTTACAAGGATTCTTTTTTTTGCAGATTTGATGTTAGCCAATCTGGACACCTCCCTTTACTGAATATTTTTCATGTGTATATTCATTAAAGCCGGACACGGACGTTCTAATGTAAACATACCCTTATATAATAAGAGAATCTTTTGCAATTGTCAATACATAATCCGAAATCTTTTGGAAAAAATTCATAGTAAAAAGCAGAGAAAAGGGGCAGATTTATGAATAGTTCAGTGCGTACGGATCTGGCGATTGAGAATGCGGAAATGTTCCAGGAAACGGAGGAACTTCAGGGGATTCGGATTGAGGAAGAAACAGGGCAGGTATCAGGAATCCGGGTGACCTGGGTTACAGTGGAAAATGAGCAGGGGGCAAAAAAACTTGGAAAGGCCATTGGAGATTATGTTACTCTGGAAGTTCCGATGCTGGATGCAACAGACGTTAGTTATCACCGGGAGATTACCAATGAAGTAGCAGAACAAATACGCAGGTTACTTCCGGATATAAAACATAAAAGGGTCCTGGTGGCTGGTGTGGGGAACCGGGAGATGGCTCCGGATGCCCTCGGGCCTATGGTGGTGGACCATCTGTTTATCACGAGGCATCTGATTCAGGAATATGGGAAGCATTCGGAGATTACAAAGGGAATGGGGTGTGTCAGTGCTCTGGCGCCGGGGGTAATGGCTCAGACAGGGATAGAAACCAGGGAGATTTTGCTGGGTACGATTCGGGAGACAAAGCCGGAGGTACTCATTGTAATTGATGCTCTGGCGGCCCGAAGCGTAAAACGGTTAAATAAAACGATTCAGATTACAAATACGGGAATTGCGCCGGGAGCCGGTGTGGGGAACCGGCGTTTTGGTATCGATGCAGAGAGTATGGGTATTCCGGTCATTGCCATTGGCATTCCGACGGTGATTGACGCAGCCACTATTGTCAATGATACAGTGGGAAATTTGCTGGCCATTATGGATGAGACAAGGAATCGTCTTTCAGAACGTATATGGGAGGGGGTCGCCCCCTTTGATGAACAGGAGCGGTACCAGCTTATGCGGGAATTGATGGCTCCGGAAATGATGAATATGTTTGTGACACCAAAGAATATTGACGAAATTGTTCAGCAGATGAGTTATACGCTCTCGGAATCTTTGAACAGCCTTTGCCATTCTATGGCATAGGTTTTTTACAGCCACATATAATAGTGATGGTACCTGAAGGACAAAACGAAAGTTGAGGCGGGTAATGCGGTTGGGAAGAAAATTTTTCTATTTATTTGAAATGATATGCGGATTCCTTTTTCTTTGGCTCACCGGGCTTTTATCCGGGGAGAATGTGTGGCTGAATAGTATGAGTCCGGTAATTTATGGACGAGATGTGTATATTTCTGTTTCGAAGCTGACAGAGAGCTTTTCAGACGGATTGATTGGAAGTTGGGCGCCGCTGTGGCTGACCCAGAAAGAACGTGCTGCATTTTCTGGAAATAGTATAAATGAGTTGTATCCGTCAGATAGTGTCCTGGCGGCTGTATATGCAGAAAATCATCCGGATTCGGAAAGCGGGGGCACGGGAGCGGCTGGCGTCCCTGTGAATTCTGAGGGAGGTCAGACATCAGGCGATGAAGCGGCTCAGGCAGTCAATGCACCGGTAACCAGCGGAGAGGGCATGATCTATACTGTCGATATGTTGAAGGATTATAATTATTTTGTTAATTCATTTTATGCTATTGACAGCACAACCTACGCTCCTGATGGTCTTTTGGATGCGGAAAATTTTATGAATATGGATCTGAGTATCGATTTACAGGGAGAAGGGCCAAAAATTCTCATTTATCATACACATTCTCAGGAAGCTTTTGCTGACAGCCGTCCGGGAGAATGGCAGGATACGGTGGTCGGCCTGGGAGAAAACTTAAAAAATAATTTAGAAACACGTTACGGAATTTCAGTTCTGCATTTAACAGATACCTTTGACGTGATTGACGGGGTGACGGACCGCAGTGCGGCGTACACCTATGCGGAGCAAAGGGTACGGGAGGTATTGGAAGAGTATCCGTCCATTAAAGTTGTAATTGACCTGCATCGGGACGGTGTTGCCGAGAGTACACGACTGGTAACGGAAATTGACGGAAAGGAGACGGCGCAGCTCATGTTTCTTAATGGGCTGTGTCGGACCGCAGCCAATGGGCCGATTGAATATCTGCAGAATCCTTACCTGACAGAAAATCTTGCGTTTAGTTTTAAGCTTCAGGTAAAGGCCGCCCAGTATTACCCGGATTTGATGCGGCGGATTTATCTGAGGTCTTATCAGTATAATTTACATATTCTTCCGAGGAGCCTTCTTGTGGAATGCGGTGCCCAGACAAATACGGTGGAAGAGGTTCAGAATGCAATGCCTCTTCTGGCGGATTTATTGTATCTTGTTTTATCAGGAAATTGACGGTTATATGGTGGAATTTTCAAAGAGAATGAGATATACTGAAAAAGCAGATTCGGACGTAAAGGGACAATGTAAGAAAATTGAAAGAAAACCATAGATTTGGTTTTAAAAAATACTTGATACAATAAATGAACAGGATAGATAAAAGGAGTTAGTAATGAAAAAACAAACAATACTTGTAGTGGATGACGACAGAGAAATTGTGCGGGCAATTTCAAAACTTCTGGAATTGGAAGGCTATGAAACATTAAAGGCCTATGACGGCCTGGAAGCGCTGGATGTCTTAATGGACCATACAGTGCATTTGATTCTGATGGATGTGATGATGCCGAAACTGAATGGTCTGTCAGCGGTGATGAAGATTCGTGAGACGAAAAATATACCCATTATCATTTTATCGGCGAAGACGGAAGAGAGCGATAAGATTATTGGTTTGTCTATGGGGGCAGATGATTATGTGAGTAAGCCGTTCAGTACGGAAGAATTGGTAGCCCGGGTCAAGGCTCAGCTGCGTCGTTATATGACCCTGGGTTCGGCCTATGATTCGGAGCCGGGAAGTGAAGAAATCCATCTTGGAGAGCTGGTATTGAACAAAGACCAGAAACAGATGCATGTGAATGGCGAAGAGGTTCGGCTGACAGCGACAGAGTACAAAATTGTTGAGCTTTTGATGTCTTATCCGGGACGCGTATTTTCTTCGGAAGAGATTTACAGTCGGGTTTGGAATGAAGATGCTTACGCGGTGGAAAATACGGTGATGGTCCATATACGCCGGATTCGTGAAAAGATTGAAATTGACCCGAAGAATCCAAAATATTTAAAGGTGGTGTGGGGCATTGGCTATAAGATGGAAAAAGTATGAAATGTACGGCCCGAAAAAGCCGGGATGGATGACAAAATGTTTTTGGTACTGTAAAGAAAAATGTACGACAATGACCGGTCTTTATGTGATATCGGTGATTCTCCTGATGAGTTTTACAGATATATTTGTGCAGTGGGGATTTGATGCAGATTATTCATTGACTCTGCCGTTGTATTTGTTTGGAATTCTGAACCTTGTTCTTTGGTTCTGCATGATTAAACGAATTGATAAGGAAACATCCCGGCCGTTTTTTATGGAGTGGTTAAAACATTGGGATTGTGATTTGTTGATCTTGTTATATGGCGTGTTGCTTTTTTGCTTTTTTGGCATTATGATCGTCAGCTATTATCATTTTCAGATACCAATATATGATTGGTATGGTAATTATGCGGGAACCTATTTTTCAGAGGGCAGCTTTATGGTTGTGTTCTTGCCGATCGCTCTGGTGAACAATGCTTTCATTATGGTGATTATCCGTCACTTGAAGAATCCGGAACTGCGCAAGGCAACATTTTGTAAAAAAACGTGGCAGCGATTCCGCACATGGACTTGGAAACGAAACCTGCAGTATCAGAGAAAATATCCATTTGAGCGGAAGATGCAGTTGGAGACAAATATTATTTCCATTGTTCTGATCGCCATGGCTATCGTTACTCTGATTGGTCTGGGCGGCTATGGATTTTCCAGACTTTTGACGGCAATGCTGACTTTGATTGGTGCCGGCGCTGTGTTTATATGGATTTATCAGCATAAGACATTTTTAACGGATGTGGGAACGCTTGTGGAGGAGATTCATGAGGTTTCTACAGGAAATACATTAAAATGCAGTGCGATCCAGGAAGATTCAATGATCTATGATGCGGGAGAAGATTTGACCCATGTGTTTGAAAATCTGAACAACAGCGTAGAGCGGCAGGTCAAAAGTGAAAAAATGAAAATCGATCTGATTACCAATGTATCCCATGATTTAAAAACGCCGTTGACGTCGATCATCGGTTATATTGATTTGTTAAAAAAGACGGATTTAAATGATGAGGCGAGGGATTATGTGGAAGTCCTTTCCAGAAAATCTGCCCATTTAAAACATATGATCCAGGAGGTTTTTGAGATCTCCAAGGCGACCAGCGGCAATATGGATCTGCATATTGAGACGGTGGATATTTGTACCTTGATGCTGCAGACTCTGGGAGATATGGAGGAGTCGATTGAGGCTTCACACCGGATGATTCGGAAAACTCTGGCGGCCGAACCGCTGTACGTCATCAGTGACGGTCAGAGATTGTATCGTATTTATCAAAATCTGATTGAAAATGCTTTGAAATATTCGCTGGAAGGAAGTCGGATTTTTATTGATGTTTTTGGTGATGAGAAAACGGTGACAACGATCATCAAAAATACGTCTTCTTATGAGATGAATTTTACGGAAGAAACCATTACCGAGCGATTCACCCGGGGAGATATCAATCGAACGACTGAGGGACATGGGCTTGGACTCGCTATCGTCAAGAGCTTTGCAGAAGCCTGTGGCGGGAAATTCCATATTGATATTGATGGTGATCTTTTTAAGGCTACAGTAAAATTCCCGCGGCATATTCCGGATCCGGATGAACTTATGTCTCTCGCTCCGGAAGAAATTCAGGAAGTTTCCTGAAAATGAAAAAATATATGACAAATGGGAAACCTCATGATATACTCTATATTGAAAAAATATGGTATGTAGAATGGAGGTAAGACCAGGATGGCAGCAGACCAGAGTAAAATCCGTAATTTTTGTATTGTAGCCCATATTGACCACGGAAAATCCACCCTGGCAGACCGTATTATTGAGATGACAGGAACACTGACGAGCCGGGAGATGCAGGCTCAGGTTCTGGATAATATGGATTTGGAACGAGAACGGGGAATTACAATTAAATCTCAGGCGGTACGGATCGTGTATAAAGCAAAGGATGGCAATGAATATATTTTTAACCTGATCGATACACCGGGACATGTGGATTTTAACTACGAAGTATCCCGAAGTCTGGCAGCCTGCGACGGCGCGATTCTTGTTGTGGATGCGGCGCAGGGGATCGAGGCTCAGACTCTGGCGAATGTTTATCTGGCCCTGGATCACAATCTGGACGTCATGCCGGTCATTAACAAGATCGATCTGCCGAGTGCGGAGCCGGAACGGGTCAAGAATGAAATCGAAGATGTCATTGGCATTGAGGCGGAGGACGCGCCGCTGATATCCGCAAAAAATGGAATTAATATCGAAGAGGTTCTGGAACAGGTGATCAAGAAGATCCCGGCACCGGAGGGTGACCCGGAAGCACCGTTAAAAGCATTAATTTTTGATTCGGTCTATGATTCCTACAAAGGTGTTATCGTATTCTTCCGAGTAAAAGAAGGAACGATCCGTAAGGGCACCCGTGCCCGGATGATGGCTACGGGAGCTGAAATTGAAACGGTGGAAGTCGGCTATTTTGGCGCCGGTCAGTTTATTCCTTGTGATGAATTATCTGCTGGAATGGTTGGCTATATGACAGCCAGCATTAAAAATTTAAAGGATACCCGGGTGGGTGATACGATTACCGATGCCGATGATCCGTGTGACGAAGCACTTCCGGGATATAAAAAAGTGAATCCGATGGTATATTGCGGTATGTATCCGGCTGATGGGGCAAAATATCCGGATTTGAGGGATGCTCTGGAAAAGCTGCAGCTCAATGATGCTTCGCTCCAGTTTGAGGCAGAAACGTCCGTTGCGCTGGGTTTTGGTTTTCGCTGCGGCTTCCTTGGACTGCTCCATCTGGAGATCATTCAGGAGCGCCTGGAGCGGGAATATAATCTGGATTTAGTAACCACGGCACCATCAGTTATTTATAAAGTGCATAAAACCAATGGAGATGTTATTGATTTGACGAATCCGACCAATCTCCCTGACCCGTCAGAAATTGAATATATGGAGGAACCAATCGTATCTGCTGAGATTATGGTGACGACAGATTTTATCGGACAGATCATGGAGCTTTGTCAGGAGCGGCGGGGTGTTTATCTGGGGATGGAATATATGGAAGAAACCCGTGCGCTATTAAAATATGATTTGCCTCTCAACGAGATAATTTATGATTTCTTTGATGCATTGAAATCCCGGTCCAGAGGTTATGCTTCCTTTGATTATGAGATGAAGGGGTATGTTCGTTCAGAACTTTGCAAATTGGACATTCTGATCAACCGTGAGGAAGTGGATGCCCTTTCATTTATCGTGCATAAGGATTCAGCCTATGAGCGGGGCCGCAAGATGTGTGAACGTTTGAAAGAAGAAATTCCGAGACATTTATTTGAGATTCCGATTCAGGCGGCCATCGGCAGCAAGATTATTGCCCGTGAGACGGTGAGGGCCATGCGCAAAGACGTTCTGGCAAAGTGTTACGGGGGTGATATTTCACGTAAACGTAAGCTTTTGGAAAAGCAAAAAGAAGGAAAAAAGCGGATGCGTCAGGTGGGCAATGTGGAAGTGCCTCAGAAGGCCTTTATGGCAGTGCTGAAGCTGGATGACAAATAGACGAATAGAATGGAAAAAACAGGCGTGTCATTTTTGACACGCCTATAAATTTTTATGAATCGTAATATTGAGTTTCTTCATTTTTTTATAAAGGAGACTGCGCTCCACCCCGAGATGTTTGGCGGCGTCGGTCACATTATGTTCATATTTTTTTAGTGTCTCCCGGATAATATCGGCTTCATACTGATAGAGCAGAGTTTTTAAGGTTTCCGGATGTTCTTCTCCTGGAATTTCATGACGGACTGCATCGGAAATTTTCGATGGCAGGTCGGACAGGTCAATCATCATCTGGTCACTGGAAATAAAGGCGCTGGAAATGACGTTGTCCAGCTCACGGACATTTCCCGGCCAGGAATACTTTAACAGACAACGGGTGGCATTTTTGGAAAAAAGCACATTGGTCTTAAATTTGTGGTTGAGCTGTTGAAGGCACATATTGGCATAGAGCATAATGTCCTCCGGATGTTCACGCAGAGGAATCGTGTCGATGGTGACAACGGCCAGCCGGTAATATAAATCGGCCCGGAAGGTGCCTTCTTCCATCATCTGCTGCAGATTTTTACGGGTGGCGGCGATAATGCGTACATCCACGGGGATTGGTTTCGTACCGCCGACTTTTTCAATCTCATGTTCCTGGAGAACCCGAAGTAATTTGACCTGGAGAGGCAGCGGAAGGTCACCAATCTCATCCAGAAAAAGGGTGCCATGGTTGGCCAGTTGGAATTTTCCGATTTTACCGCCTTTTCGTGCACTTGTGAAAGCGCCTTCTTCGTAGCCGAACATTTCCGATTCCATTAATTCCATGGGGATGGCGCCGCAGTTGACGCATACCATCGGTTCATTGGCCCGCTCGCTTTCAATATGAATGGACTTGGCGATCAGTTCTTTTCCTGTCCCTGTTTCGCCGGTGATCAACACGGAGAAATCTGTTTTGGCCACTTTCAGACCTATTGTGCGGAGAGCATTGATTTTCGGGTCATTTCCAAGATATTTATCAAAACCGCTGGTATTGAGCATCTGATTCTGATATTCGGACTTATAGTAGGCGTGTTCGGCTTTTAAAACCTCGTGGGCAATATCCAGAGAACGTTCTTTAAATTTCATCTGGGCCATAGCGCCGATGAGCTGTTCATTTTCATCAAATATACAGAAACGGTTGGCGATGGCATAGGTATGGCGGGAACCTTTGGTCTCGCTGGCGATATATGGATGCATATAGATACTTCCCTCGTCATCACCCCGCTGACGCCGGTCCATGACGTCGTACATGGATGTTGTGGAGATGATCTGTTCAATCGGGTGCCCGAGAATATTTTCTTTCCTTCGGCCCAGAAAGTCGCAGTATTTATCGTTAATATCTGTAATAACGCCGTGGGAATCGATAATGATAAATCCGTCCTCGGATTTATCCATCAGCTCCTCAAAAATAAGCTTATATCTGTGATCTTCTGACATAAGTCCTGCCTCCATCCGAATATGTTGTTTTTATCATATCACAGTTCGAAGAAAACCGCCAATTATTTTTGGAAAAAACAACACGGATGTGTAAAAAATGACACGAAATAAAGGCTTAAATTTTGAAATATTTTTTGAATAAAAAATTAATTTCTTTGTATTTAGGGACATTTTCAGAAAAAAATAAAAAATTGGTATAGAAAATGCTGTTATATAATTAACAAAAAACGGAAAGGACGATGCGACTATGTCAAAAGTAAATTTGGAAGAATTATTAGTTGGAAAGAAAATGGAACCTCGTTATCTGGAATATAACTGGAGAGATGTGGCTCTTTATGCATTGGCTGTCGGCGCCCACAGGGAGGATCTGCAGTATACCTATGAAAAGTATCTGAAGGCGATTCCGACTTATGGCACGATTCCATATTGGGGTACCGTAAATGTAAAACCATATCAGTGGATGCCGTTGCCTGCTTCTATGCTGGCAGATGAAATTATCAAACCGACGGTAGCCTTCCTGAACATGGACCATGAGATTATCTGGCACCGGCCGATCGACCCGATCAAGGGGACGTTTCAGTGGCAGGATCAGATCACAGATGTTTATGACAGAGGTGAGGGTAAAGGCGCTGTTGTAAAAACAAAGGTAGATGTTCGTGACGAAGCCGGAAATCTTGTATGTACGAATTATTCTACAACTTTTTTTCATGAAGCTGGCGGTTTTGGCGGAAAACCAATGCCGAAAAATCCGATCGTTATTCCAGACAGAGCACCAGATGCTGTTGTGGAAGATTATATTTCCCCGGTCCAGAACCTGTTGTATCGTCTGACAGGCGATACCAACCTGATTCATGTGGATCCGGAATATGCCAAAGATCACAAATTTGATCAGCCGATTATTCAGGGATTATGTTCCTTTGGATTCTCCTGTCGTATGGCTATTGATGCTTTGATTCACGGCGAGCCGGAACGTGTGACACGCATGGCAGCTCAGATGCGTAACGTGCTGCTTCCGGATACACCAGTAGCTTTACATATCTGGAAAGAAGAAGAGGGTAAAGCTCTGTTCCAGTTTGTGGATACAAAAAATGATCGTCCGGTTCTTGACCGCGGTGTGTTTGAGTGGAAATAATACCTTAAAATAGTTTACAGGGTACTTTTAGAAGGCTTTTTTTAAAATTGTGGAGCATCATCAGGAGGGAGACCAATGGAGCGACGGGAACTTGAGCTTTATATTCACATTCCCTTTTGCGTAAAAAAGTGTAATTATTGTGATTTTTTGTCCTTTGGGACAGAAGATGAGCGGCTGGCAGAAACTCCATGCCATCCGACAAGGAAGCTTCCTGTACCGGAGGTTTATGTGACCAGACTGTGCCGGGAGATCCAGTGGTATGGAGCCAAGGAGAAATTTAAACATCGTCCGGTGATTTCGGTTTTTTTTGGTGGCGGGACGCCAAGCCTGTTGTCGGAAGAGCAGATTTTCCGGGTGATGGCTGCGATTCGGGAGAATTTTTTGCTCTGCCGTGGTGCGGAGATTACTATGGAAGCCAATCCGGGTACATTGACGCCGGGAAAATTGAATCAAATGCGATTTTGCGGCATCAATCGTCTCAGCCTTGGACTACAGTCCGCTCTGGATTCGGAACTGAAAGTTTTGGGGCGGATTCACAGTTACGGAGCATTTTTACAGAGCTTTAAATGGGCCAGAGATGCCGGATTTAAAAATATCAATGTGGATCTGATCACAGCTGTGCCGGAGCAGACCATGGCATCTTATCAGAAAAGTTTGGAACAGGTGACAGCTCTCGGACCGGAGCATATATCAGCTTACAGTCTGATCATCGAACCGGGAACGCCTTTTGAAACACTGGAGGCCCAGGGGAAATTGATATTGCCGGATGAAGACGAAGAGCGGGAGATGTACCGGCTGACCCGGCAATTCTTATCCGGCATGGGCTATGAACGCTACGAAATATCGAATTATGCCCGTCCGGGATTTGAATGTCGTCATAATACAGGTTACTGGCAGGGAAAAGATTATCTGGGGGTTGGCCTGGGAGCTTCCAGCCTTATTGATGGATGTCGTTTTTCAAATACGGCGGATATGAAAGATTATCTGGAACTGGAGACAGGAAGTGGTAATTGGTATTCCGAGTCAGAACGGTTGGAGCAGGAGGCTCAAATGGAAGAGTTTATGTTTTTGGGGCTTCGGATGGTCCGGGGCGTTTCCGAGAAAGAATTTTATCGGAAATTTGGTAAAAAGCTCATGGCGGTCTACGGCGGCGTTGTTCGAAAAAATGAGGCCCGCAGGCTCCTGGCTCGGAAGAATGGGCGCATTTTGTTGACAGAACGGGGATTGGATTTGGCAAATATTGTAGAAAGTGAGTTCCTTTTATAAAAAAGTATGCAATTTCCAACAAAAAAGCATTGACGGAATAAAGTACAAACAATATAATGATTTTAGACGATTATTTGGTGAATTTTTATAATTTAGAAAGGTAAAGTATTAAAAACTTAAAACTTTAAGTTTTGATAAAAACAAAATTAGACAAAAATTACCAAAAAAATTAGTCAAAACCCACAAAAAGGAGAGAAATTTATGAAGAAAAGACTTTTCAGCCTGTTTCTTGTATCCGCTATGGTAATAGGAAGCCTGACAGCCTGTGGCGGCGGTAAAGAAGAAACAAAGGCTGCAGAAACTACAGCAACTGAGACAACTGCAGCTGCTGACACAGTGACAGGAGACAAGATTCTCCGTGTGGCTTCCGAAGATCCACAGGTACCGCTGGATATGCAGCTGAATACCTATAGTATCATTATGAAAATCACAGATAACGTTACAGAGTCTCTGCTCTACACGAATCCGGAAGGTGAAGTTGTACCGCAGCTGTTAGCTGAGATGCCGACATTATCTGAAGACAAACTGACATATTCCTTCACTTTGAAAGAGGGTGTTAAATTCCATAATGGAGCACCTCTGACAAGTAACGATGTTAAATATTCTCTTGAAAGACTTGTTAAAAAGTTAAAGATGGGAAGCCTGCTCGAAAAAGTTGTAGGATATCAGGATTTATTTGATGGCAAATCGGATGAATTGAGCGGTGTCGTTGTTGTTGACGATTTACATTTCGAAATTCATATGTCCGAAGTTTACACACCACTTACATCTGTACTGTCCACACCTTATTGTGCAATTTATCCGGCTGAAGCTTGTGAAGCAGCAGGCGATAACTGGGGTATGACAGAACTCTACGGAACCGGCCCTTTCAAATTGGTAAGTTACCAGACAGGCGTTGGCGTTGAACTTGCCAGAAATGATGACTACTATGGTGATGTAGCAAAACTTGATGGTATTAAATATACATTTATTGACGATACGAACACGGGCGTTATGGAATATGAAAAAGGTAATATCGATGTTGTTTACATGGATTCCGCAACATATCCAACATATGCTGAAAAACTGAAAGACGAGCTTTACGGATTTAATCCGGTTGGCGGATATTATCTTGCATTTAACGTTAATACTATTCCGGAACTGGAAGTACGTCAGGCTCTGACTTATGCGGTTGACCGTACAGCTCTTTGTGAGAGCGTGTTATTCGGAACAGCTTCACCAAACTCCAATTTCCTTCAGGAAGGTCTGATTGGTGCAAGAGATGATATGGAACAGTTTGAATACAATCCTGAAAAGGCTAAAGAACTTCTTGCTGACGCAGGATACGCAGACGGTTATGATTTAAGAATCACTGTAAATACAAAATATCCTACAAGTGTTACGATCGGTACAGCTATCCAGGCTCAGATGAAAGAAGCTGGTATCAACGTTGAAGTTGAACAGGTTGATAGTGCTGCATGGACAGATATGAAGAAGAGCGGCGGTATTGACTGCTCTATTGGTAACTGGTATGTAGATTACAATGACCCTGACAGTATGTTATATCCTGTAAGTGATGGTCGTGTAGACCTGAACTCCATCTTCTGGCACAACGATGAATTCAAACAGTTAATGATCGACGGTGTACAGACAGATGATAATGCTGAAAGACAGAAAATCTATGCTCGTGCAGATGAAATTTTGACACATGAAGATTATGCAGTAGCAATGCTTTACAATGAAACAATTTACTATTTAAAGAAACCTTATGTAAAAGATTTTGAAGTAACATTCACATATCGTACAATGTTTGGAAATACAGATATTGAACAGTAATTTTTATTATTTGTGATAAGTAGTGGAGTATAGCTATAGCAGAGCCAATGGCGGTTAACTGCTATAGCTATACTTTGTAATGTGAGGACATTTAAGCTTTAGGGTGGAAAATGCCTATAGTGTTCGTAATGTCCGGCAACATATGCCGGCAATGACGGCGAAGATTAAAAAGGAGGGAAATCCTTGTTATCATACATTTTGAAACGTTTGGCGCAGACTGTTCTTGTTTTATTTGGAATCACGCTGATTACATTTATTCTCTTGAACGTCGTTCCGGGCGATCCGGTGGCGATGATGCTTGATAAGCGTGCCGATGAAGCAACGATTGAAAAAGTACGTCATGAGATGGGACTGGATGTGCCATTACCCGAACAGTATATTAATTTTGTGAAGGGCGCTGTACGTCTGGATTTCGGCAAATCTTATTTTACGAAAGAAAATGTTATGGATGCACTCGTTCGCAGCTTTAAAGTCACCGTTAAACTGGCAGCAATGTCATTTATATTTGCCTGCGTCATTGGTCTGACGTGTGGCATGATCGCCGCAGTGTACAGGGGGAAATGGATCGACTCGCTCCTAATGACGCTATCCATGGTCGGCGTTTCAGCGCCTTCATTCTGGATAGCGATCATCCTACAGATTGTCATCGGTTTGAAATTAGATTTACTTCCGATTTCAGGATTTGACGGCCCGTTGAATTATATCTTGCCGAGTATTGCGCTCGGAACACGGTATGCTGGAAGTATTGCCCGTATTACTCGAACAAGTATGTTGGACGTCATCAAACAGGATTATATTCGTACAGCTCGTTCGAAGGGAGTTAAAGAATTTCTTGTTATTATGAAACATGCTCTGAAAAATGCGATGATTCCAATCGTTACATTGGTTGGTACAGAACTTGGTTATATGCTGACCGGTTCCATGCTGATTGAAAAAGTATTTGCGATTCCTGGCATCGGTAAATTGGCTGTTGATGGTATGATGAATCGAGATCTGCCATTGCTCCAGGGAACGGTTGTCTATATCGCGCTTGTATTTGTTATTGTGAATTTAGTTGTGGATATTTCATATGCGTTTATTGACCCAAGAATCCGCTACGGGAAAGGAGGAGAATAATTTATGTTTAATAAACAGAAAAAATTCGAAGAAGCTGTCCTTTCCGGAGAGTATTCCAATGACGATATTGAATACTCCAGTTATTATAAAGATAGTTTTAAGCGTTTGAAAAAGAATAGGATGGCGATGGTTTGTGCGATTGTCATTATTCTTCTTGTGATTATTGCTGTTTTTGCACCAGTATTGGCGCCATATGATCCGGATGTGCAGGATTATGCCAATATTTTAAAGTCGCCTACCAAAGCCCATCTTTTGGGAACGGATGAGTATGGCCGTGATATCTTATCCCGCATTATCTATGGAACAAGGGTATCCTTGAGCGTTGGTCTTTTGGCTCAGGCTCTTGCTACAGTGATTGGTGTAACACTGGGAGCTCTTGCCGCATATTACGGCGGCTGGGTGGATACGGTGATTTCTCGTATCACAGAGATTTTCGCTGCGTTTCCGGATTTGATTTTTGCCATGGGCATTATGTTTGTTATCGGTCCGGGTATTAAAAATATTTTTATTGCTCTTGGCCTTTTGACCTGGGTGCGTACAGCCCGTATGATCCGAGGGCAGATTTTACAGTTAAAAGAGAAAGAATATGTGGAGGCAGCGAAAGCCAGCGGCGCCACTGCTTTTCATACGATTACAAAGCATTTGATTCCGAACTGTATTTCTACAGTTATCGTTCTTGTAACACTGGGTATACCAAATGCAATTATGTATGAGGCTTCTTTAAGCTTCCTTGGACTGGGTATTCAGCCGCCGACAGCGAGTTGGGGTTCTATGATCAGTTCTGCTCAGCCATTTATCAGTTACCTGCCAACTTACAGCATCTTTCCGGGTATTGCCATTATGATTACGGTTATTGCTTTTAATATTTTTGGCGATGGTCTTCGTGATGCCTTAGACCCTAAGATGAAGAATTAAAGGGAGGTCAGGTTATGTCAGAAAATCTACTTGAAGTTAAAAATTTGAAAACCTACTTTTTCACCGACGGCGGCGTTGTAAAGTCTGTGGATGATGTTTCTTTTAATGTTAAACCAGGAAAAACACTGGGAGTTGTTGGAGAGTCCGGCTGTGGCAAAAGTATTACATCTCTGTCCATTATGCAGTTGGTGGAGACTCCTCCGGGAAAGATTGTTGACGGTGAGATTATCTATAATGGTGAGAATCTTCTCGGTAAGGATAAGGATGAGATGCGTAAGATTCGTGGCGGTGAGATCGCCATGATTTTCCAGGAACCAATGACATCTTTAAATCCGGTGTTTACTGTGGGACAGCAAATTATGGAAGCGCTGATGATTCATACGGATATGGATAAGACAAAAGCGAAAGAACGTGCGATCGAGATGCTGAAACTGGTAAGAATTCCGTTGGCTGAGAAGCGTTTTAATGAGTATCCGCATCAGCTCTCCGGCGGTATGCGTCAGCGTGTTATGATTGCCATGGCGTTATCCTGTAATCCAAAGCTGCTCATCTGTGATGAGCCGACAACCGCTCTGGATGTAACTATTCAGGCCCAGATTCTGGACTTGATCAATGAACTGAAAGAAAAGCTCGGAACGTCAATTATGATGATCACTCATGATCTGGGTGTTATCGCAGAGGTAGCCGACGATGTTATGGTCATGTATGCCGGAAAGATTGTAGAATATGGTACGGCTGACCAGATTTTTGAAACGCCGATGCATCCATATACTCATGGTCTGATGAATTGCATTCCGAAGCTGAATGATGATAATGAAACCCGTCTCCACGTTATTCCAGGTATGGTCCCAAGCCCTGACCGGATGCCGAAGGGCTGTGCTTTCTGTCCAAGATGTTCAGAAGCAAAGAAAATCTGTGAAGAAAAAATGCCGGAACTGATAGAGATCGATGGACAGAAAGTCCGTTGCTTTAAATATACGAGCGAATGGGAGGAAGCCAAATGACAGAAAAGAGTAAAACTCCATTGTTGGAAGTAAAGGATTTGAAAAAATGGTTTCCTGCCAAAAAGTCGCCTTTTTCCAGAGAAAAAGTATTTATCAAGGCTGTTGATGGTGTGAGCTTCACATTGAATGAGGGAGAAACTCTGGGGGTTGTTGGCGAATCAGGTTGTGGAAAATCGACTATGGGCCGTTCGGTTCTCAGATTATTAGAGCCAACCGGAGGTCAGGTAATCTTTAACGGCGTTGATTATACGGCGCTGAAGGATAAGGAATTGAGAGATTCAAGGAAGGATCTTCAGATTATTTTCCAGGATCCGTATGCATCTCTGGATCCGCGTATGACTATTGGTGATATCATTGCGGAGCCGCTGGATATTCAGTTGAAGCTTCCGGCCAAAGAGCGGATGCAGAGAGTTCTTGAGACGATGGAGCGAGCCGGGCTGAATACTCGTTTCGTGAATCGTTATCCGCATGAGTTTTCTGGTGGTCAGAGACAGCGTATCGGTATTGCCCGGGCGATTGTTTTAAATCCGAAGATCATGGTCTGTGATGAACCGGTTTCTGCTTTGGATGTATCCATTCAGGCTCAGGTTATCAACCTGTTGATGGATCTGCAGAAGGAAATGGGTATGGCCTATATCTTTATCTCCCATGATCTGAGTGTTATCAAACATATTTCTGACCGGGTTGCCGTTATGTATCTGGGCCATCTGGTAGAAATTGCAGATAAAAAGGATATTTATGCTCATCCGATGCATCCGTATACGGTTGCGTTGTTATCTGCGATTCCGGTACCGGATCGGAAGCATAAGAAAGAAAAAATTGTTCTGGAAGGCGATCTGCCGAGCCCGGCGAATCCGCCATCCGGATGCGTGTTCCATACACGGTGTTATAAAGCGCAGGACATCTGTAAAACAGAGGTCCCTGAGTTAAAAGATTGTGGAAATGGACATTGCTGTGCATGTCATTTCCCTGAATAAAATATTTTCACGGGGGAATTGAAAATGAAAATTACAGGAATTAAAGTAAAACAGGTTGAGGTACCGCTGATTGAGCCATTTCGGATTTCACTCGGAGTCATTACTCATTCCCGGAGTGCTATTGTAGCCGTAGAAACGGATGAGGGACTTGTGGGATATGGTGAGGGCGCACCGGCCATATTGATCAGTGGAGAAAGTTTATCAGGAACAGCGGATGTCATTCATGCTTTTGAAAATGAATTGATCGGCGTAGATCCGACGGATCTTGAAAAAGTATACTGGATCATGGATCGTACGGCTGCTCATTCAGGCAGCGCAAAGACAGCCATTGATATTGCGTGTTATGATCTGCTTGGAAAGAAATCAGGACTTCCGGTATATAAACTTTTAGGCGGTCATCAAAATTATATCGATACGGATATGACTGTTGGAATTGATACACCGGAAATTATGGCGGCAAAGGCAAAAAAACATGTGGAAGCCGGTTTTGATACCATCAAGACCAAGGTGGGGACAACTTTTTCAGAAGATCTGGCCCGGGTAAAAGCCATCCGTGAGGCTGTTGGTGATGACGTGAAGATTCGTGTGGATGCCAATCAGGCATGGCATGCAAAAGAAGCTGTACGTTTGATTGAACGTCTGAATGAATATGATATTGAACTGGTAGAACAGCCGGTACCATATCATGATATTGCCGGTCTTGAGTATGTTACAAAGCATTCCACTGTTCCGGTCATGTCGGATGAGAGTTGTTTTAATTCAAAAGATGCGCTTCGTCTCGTAGAGCGTCGTGCCGTTGATTATTTAAATATTAAACTCATGAAATGCGGCGGAATCCGGGAAGCACTAAAAATCAATGCGATATGTGAAGCGGCCGGAATCGAATGTATGCTTGGCTGTATGGCAGAAGAAAGTAATCTGGGAATCACAGCCGCAGCCAGCCTTGGAGCCGCTATGAAAAATATTACTCGTGCGGATCTGGATGCAACCTTCACTTTGACAGATTTGCCTTTCAAGGGCGGCATGTATGTTGAAAATACAAAGAGTCTTGTATTACCAGAAGAGCCGGGATTTGGTTTTATAGGATTTGAAAAATAATGGGGGAATAGACAAATGTATCAGGATTTATCATTTATGAGAATACCTCTGCCGGAGGATGTATTAAAGCTGAAAAGTTTTGGTGATTTTGAAGGTGCTCAGAAAATGATTCAGCATTTTTTGAGCAAGGACATTCCACAGTCGCTTCGTAAGCGCCTGGAGATTGAAGAAGATATTCTTCAGATGATGGGGAATGACGAGTACCCATATACTTATGAAGAAGCATTAGAAATTATGTCCAGTCATTTGAAAGACTTCAAAGAAGAAGAATTGCGCGATCTGAAAGAAATCAGTGCGGCGGACTGGATTTATATTGATGGTACTGTGCATTTTCAACGTCGTTTCTATGAAAATCTTATTAAGACCCGACCGGATCTGGCAGCACGGGTGATGGTCCAGGATGTGGACGATGCTCAGGCAAACGAGCAGAAACAGAAACTTTTGAATGACAATGTAAAATATATGAAGGAGCATGGCGGCCGCAGCGTACGTACACAGATTCGATCGACAATCAAAGCCAAAAAGGAATTCGAAGAAGTCGGACGTAAAGTCCGCGTGCACCTGCCGGTTCCGAAAATCTGTCAGCAGGTTTCTAATATCAAAATTCTTGCATCCTCACCGGAGATTGCCTATATTGCACCGGAAAATGCACCTCAGCGGACTGTATATTTTGAGACAGAACTCCAGCCGGATCAGGAATTCATGGTGGAATATGTTTATGATTATCATGTAGATTATGTGGAGCTGGACCCGGCTAAGGCGGCAGCTGATCAGCCAGATTTTTGTCTGGAGGAACAGGCACCGCACATTGTGTTTACACCTTATCTGAGAGAACTTCGAGATGAGCTTGCCGGAGACGAGACAAATCCTGTCATCCTTGCGCGCAGATTCTATGATTTTGTGACAACGAAGGTTATGTATTCCTATATGCGTGAATATTTCACGATTGATTGTATTCCGGAATATTGTGCGGTAAACCAGAAAGGAGACTGCGGTGTACAGGCATTGCTGTTTATTACACTTTGCCGTATGTCGGGTATTCCTGCCCGTTGGCAGTCCGGTCTTTATGCGACGGAGTTTTACACAGGCTGTCACGACTGGGCTCAGTTCTATGTAGAGCCTTACGGATGGGTATTTGCCGATCCGTCTTTTGGAGGCAGCGCCTGGCGTTCGGGCAATACCGAACGCTGGAATTACTATTTCGGCAACCTGGATATCTTCCGTATGCCGGCCAACTCTGAAATTCAGATGGAATTTATGCCGGAGAAAAAATGGCTTCGCGGTGATCCGATTGATAATCAACGCGGTGAGTTCGAATATGAGGACCATGGTCTTCGCTATTCTCAGTTGGAAGTCAACCAGGAACTTATTTCCATGGAAGAGATTTAGAAAAAATATATTTTGGGAGCAGCTTCAGGGCTGCTCCTTTTGTATGTCAGGAGGTGGCCTGAAATTGATTTTGGAGAAATCGGTTGCAGCGGAGGACGGGAGCATAGTATAATAAAACTATCTATGTGAATTTGTACTGGAAAGGAATATACGACATGGGGAAAAAGGTTCTTATTGGCTGTATTGCTATTATTGGTGGGGTTTTTCTTGTTTTTGGGATTATTGTTGCCTATTTTGTCGTTTCTGATTTTAAGCAGGAAGCCAGGTTGGATACAGAGTTAGAAGAGATTTATGAATTATCGTCGGATCCTGAAAACATGAATTTAAAAGAAATCAATTTGAGATTGAACCGGGTAGTGACGAAGGATGATTATGCGGTGGTCGAGAAGGCCATGAAAGCGTATATTTCGGATATGTTCGAAAATAATCTGAATATCATAACACTTCTGGATGATGAGGCGCTGGTATGTGTCCTTACTTGGGAAAATTATGAGAATGACGGGCCGGATTTTACCCGGACGAAAAAATATATCAGCCGTATGCGAGGCGCATTTCAGGAATGTAAAAGGAATCATAAGGAGCTTTTGACAGAGGACAAATTGAGATCATATATTGAGAATTGCGCTTTGGACAGCTATTATCTGGATTTTTATGAAGAAAGAATGGGTACCTTGCTGGAGTGGGATACGGGTGGCAGTGTAGAAGAATCTCTTGATTTCATGCTCGAACTTATGGATGTATATGAAGGGGTCATCTGTTTCCTTTCAGATAACAGGGAGTCATGGAAAGTTGAAGACGGATATATTACTTTTGAGAATGATGAGCTGGCGGCTAAATATGACAGTTTGCTTTATGAATTATATGAGGATGATGCATATACGGAGGAAGTGCCTCCAGAGGATGAGGGAATGGGATTGATTCAATTGAATTTGGTATTCCATCAGGAGAGAAAAGTGGGAGAGTAAAATATGTCAGGTAAAAACAGAATTTTAATTGTTGAGGATGAAGAAGCTATTGCCAAAATGATTGCAATGAATCTGGAAGTCTCCAATTATGATACGGAGATTTACTATAATGGCAGCGAGGCGGAAGCCGCATTAGTTCAGGATCATGACTATGATCTGGGACTTTTGGATGTGATGCTTCCGGGAAAGGATGGATTTGAATTACTGGGTGATATGAAAAAATACGATATACCGGTGATTTTCCTGACAGCGAAGGATGATCTGGAATCAAAAATCCAGGGTTTGAAGGGCGGGGCTGAGGATTATATCGTTAAGCCTTTTGAGATATTGGAATTACTTGTCCGCATGGAAAAGATATTGGAACGGACGAATAAGCTGAGTCAGACAATTAAAATTCTCAATATGGAAATCAATTTTGAGGAACATTCTGTCAAGCAGAATGGACAGGAGGTCTTGTTAAAGCCGAAAGAATTTGAACTTTTATGTGTTCTGGCGAAAAATAAGAATATCGCTATATCCAGAGAAAACCTGCTCCGTATGGTTTGGGGGATCGAATATATGGGAGAGACCCGAACGGTAGATGTGCACGTAGGCCAGCTTCGGAAAAAACTCGGGCTATCGGAGCATATTAAGACCATCTCAAAAATGGGATACCGATTCGAAGAGTAAACTGCAGCGAGATGATTATTTGGAGGCGCGGAACGTGAAATTAAGGACAAAAATTCTGTGGATCAGCTGTATGGCTCTTTTAGCCGCTTCTTTACTGGGGGATGTGCTTATTTTAAGCATAACCGGAAAAAGCCTTAAGAACGAGGCGACGATACGGGCTTACCAGAATTTTTATGAAATGACCGGTGAACTGGAGCAGGGATTGCTCCAAAAGATGGACGCGGAGGCAAAGCCGCTCTATCTGGAACATTATTTTAAAAAGTTGAAGGATGATTATTCGATATGCTTTTTACGGTCGGGAAATACGGAAGAAGCTAACGGAATCCGGCAAATTTATAATCATACGGCCCTTTCTGCAGAAGAACTTTCGCAGCTGAGTTTTAAAAATTATGAGGACGGCGATATAACCTGTGCCGATTATTCCTGGGGCAATACGGATTATGTCGTTTTTCATAAGAATATTCAGAGCGAAATCGATGTCTACCGGGTTGCTTCTATGGACGAGGTTCAAAAAAATGTTCGGCGTCTGACCGGATATGTATTGGCGATTACATTTGGCGTGGTCGGTCTGACAACAGGAATTTTGTTCATCATATTAAGGCATATCCTTCAGCCTCTTCAGGAATTGAACGAGACGACAAAACGGCTGGCTGAGGGAAATTACGACCAGCGGGTGACCGTCCGTCGGAAGGATGAAATCGGTCAGCTGGAGGAAAGCTTTAATAAAATGGCCGAAGCTGTAGAAACGAGTACGCGCAGTCTGGAAGAATCCGAGAAACGAAAGACATTGTTTATGGGGAACCTGACTCACGAATTAAAGACGCCGATGACGGCCATTTCCGGCTATGCCCAGACCTTGCTTTCCACAAAGCTCAGCCGGGAAAATCAGGAGGCGGCTCTGCTTTATATTTATGAAGAATGTGGACGTTTGGAACGGCTCTCCAAAAAGATGATGAAGCTTTTAGAACTGGATCAGGAGGACTCTCTCGTTTTTACAGACACACCGGTGAGCCGTCTCTTTGAAGCGGCGGAAAAATCCTGTGATGTGATCCTGAAGGACAAGCAGATGACATTGGAATGTATTGAGCATGGAGAGCATTTTCCGATGGACCTGGATTTGATGACGGACGTCCTGATCAATTTGATTGACAATGGCGTTAAAGCCAGTGACTGTGGCGGAAAGATTGTTCTCCGGGCCTATGATAATATTATTGAGGTGCAGGACTTCGGACAGGGAATCCCGGCGGAGGAACAGGAAAAAATTATGGAACCTTTTTATATGGTCGACAAATCCAGAAGCCGGAAGAGCGGCGGAGCCGGGCTCGGCCTGGCGCTCACAGCCCTGATCGCCAAACGGCATAATATATCGATTCAGATTGACAGCAAAGAAGGGAACGGTACCCGGATAATTTTACAATTTGTCTAAATTCAGGCTGTTTTTGGCCAAGCCACATAACAACAGGAAAAACCGCTGAAACCCTTGAAAATACTGGGGAAACAGCGGTTTTGCTTTGTCATTTTTAAGGCTTAAAAATAAGTGATAAGTGGTTCCGGTTAGTAACAGATTAGTAACAAATTTTAATCTTCTCAATTTCATGTCTCAGGTCCTCAATTTCCCTGTGGCCGTATATCTGGTTGGTGATATCGTTGCCGAAGGAATGGCCAAGCATACGCTTCCGGTCATTCTCTGAAACGCCATATCGTTCACACAGAGCTGAGAAGGTATGACGACAATCGTGAGGTGTATGTCTTGCCATGCCAAGGCGTTCCAGCGTCTCATACATGGCAGCTCTGAATTGAGGGACAGAAACATCTAGGAGCGGCCTTTTTCTCCGTGTACGGCGTTTTACAAGGTCATAAATTCCCGAATGAATCGGGACAATCCGGTCTTTTCCTGCTGCCGTCTTGACACCGCCTTTGAAGTACCGGTCCTTCAGGTCTATTTTTAGTGTCTTATAGGCGGTAATTCGGAAACCGGAATAGCACATGATCAAAATCATTTCAACAATGCTATCATCTTTGTACTCCCATAGCTGCTTTAACTCCTGTTCTGTGAACGCTTCGCCGTGTTCCACATCATTTCGGATATGGACCTTTACATGGGCCGAATAGTCTTTGTCGCAAAGCTCATACATCTCGGCGTAGGCGTACATCTGATTGAGCAGGCTGACCATATTCCGTAAGCTGGAATATTTGAGAGGGCAGCAGTCAATGACCTCCTGTAGGTCATCGTGACGAAGTTCGCTGAAGGTGCGCTCATGCAGTTCTGAACAGTTCCGGAACGCCGCACGGAGTGAAAACTTTAAGGCGTTGGAATATTCCCGGGATTTATCCCTTTCAAATTTGTACCGGTAGAATTCCTCATATACTTCTGAAAATGTCTTGCCGGGAGTTTCCTGAGTTTTACCGGTTATTTTAATATAGTCGGTCAATATGCGGTTTATAACAGCAGTGTCGCCAGATTGCGGCAGATCAGCCAGATCAAGCTCCATGCCTGGCTTATATGTTCCGGCGTGATAGGCCGTGAGGACAGCAAAGCCTTTCATCCAGTCATCAACATAGCAGAGAGCCTTCGGAGTCACAGGAACACCGTCAAGCGTGAATTCTTTCGTTGGCGGATGAACGGCATAAGGGTTGCGCCGGCCTTTGCCGAGAAACTTGATTGACCCAAAACCATTAGGAAGTTTTGGATATTTTTTTCTTTTTGCCATTTATATACATTCCTTCCATTCTGGCCGGGCGGGCTTTGGAAGGTTTGACATTTTTGGTATATTTGATATAATATACTTAACAAGGGAGCCGGAAGGTGAGCGCGCATCACCCGACCCGGCGAAAGTTAGTATTTACTATAAGAATAGCCGTTCCTAAACTTTGACGAGAGCAGGACGGCTATTTCTTATTTTTCAGATTCAGAATAGCGACGATTAAAAGAGCAATGCTCAAAATAATCTGAAATTCTTCATATGTACTCATAATAATCACCACCCTCCGTAAGGTCTCGGATTAGGTGAAAGCACGTCCCCCGGCTGCCCAGGTAAGTATATTATATTTTCAAGGTTCTGACCTGTCCGAAAAAACGAACGAAGCTCAAATGAGCGTTATCGACGAAAGGGATATTTCCGGGGGTGTCGGGAAACGCGACACCCTAAATTTAGTGAGTATAATTTTAGACTGGGTTCTCTATTCATCTTTGTTTAAATTTTCCCAGTAAGTGCGATGTAAATATTTATTTTCGTATAAATCCATCACTAGTTCCATTAGCTGACCTTGTTTAGAATCAGTAAAAACAAGGTAATAGGATAAGAAGTCTATGATATCTAAAAGGCTTCCATAAGGTTGTGAATCGATGAGGTGTTCAAATAGTTCACGACCTAGTATCTCTGTCACATCTCCGAAATATTTCCGACGCTCGTTTACATTTTCTATTTCATTTCCTAGAGAGATATAATTATCAATTTTTGCCTTTAAATCATTTATATCTTCAGGAGAAAAACAATAACGTTCTTCTGAAATATTTCTTTTTAAACCAATTAATTCTGAAGCATATACTTTGTTTGCAATTTCGGGGATGTCGTTCCATTCTGCCAAATCTTCAATTTCGACACCTAAAGCGGAGGCAATTTTTTTTAAAGTTTCTATTTTAGGTTTTCGTTTTCCATTTTCATATTGAGCAAGATTTTGTTGTGAAGTGCCGAGTATTTCAGCAAGTTTTTTTTGAGTAAGTCCTGCTTTTTTTCGAGCTTGTTTTATTCTTTCAGAAGTTTGCATTATATCACCTCTCCTATACGATAACATAACTATGAAAAAAAAACAATCAAAAGATTAAGAAAATAGGTTGACACAATCGAAAATATGTATTAATCTAAAATTACAATCAAATGATTGAATGGAGGTGAGAAAATGAAACTCGACAGAAAGAAATATGAGCTTGCAAGAGCGCGGGCATGTATGGGGCAGAAAGATTTAATAGCTGCCGGCATCCCAAAAGGGACGTTATGTCGGATAATCGGTGGCGCTGAGCTTAGACCAGAGACGGCTGGCCGAATTGCTAAGGCGCTTGGTGTTGATGTAACTGAAATCATTGAAGAAAATTAGCCGGGCGGGCTTTTGGAAGGGATGATTGAATGAGAAAAGAAAAAGAAACGATGTCGGCAGCAGAAGCAGCCAGAATTCTTGGGTGTTCACCGGAAGCCGTGAGGCAAAGAATCCGGCTTGGTATTTGGAAGTTTGGAGAATGTATTCCAGGCAAAAAGACTGGACACAAATCGGATGTTTTTGTTATCTATCGGCGGAAGCTGTACCAACACATGGGCAGGGATAGCTGATGGCATCCAGAGAAGAATTATTGCGGAGCATCCGGCCAGGCATGAGGCTTGATAAGAATTTCTTCTTGAAGATCTACGGCTATGAATTAACTTGGCCAGGATTTGCCGAGGCTGCTCTGACAAAGCTTCAGGGCGCCGGATGTAACAAAGCCAGAAATTATTATACTTGCATTGTCGTAGAGCAGCAGTATAACGATGAATCAGTTTTGAAAAATGTTGCCGAATGGTATGTGAAGCAGGATTTTTATGGAAAGAAGGTGAATGAATCACGGACATAATGAAACAATGGGCGTTTATATATGCAGACCTTGGTCTTGCAGTATTCCCACTTATGTCCCGAAGTAAACATCCTATCGTGGAGAATGGCTTCAAAGTGGCTACAACTAATAAAGAGCAGATTGATGAGTGGTGGAATCGCTGGCCAGATGCCAATATTGGGATTGCGACTGGAAGTATGTCGGGCGGATTAGTCGTGATTGACTTGGATGTGGACAAAAATAAGGGCGTCAATGGCTATGAAATATTAAAAACATGGCAGCGCGATAATGGAGAACTTCCGGAAACATGGACAAGCATTACAGGCCGCGGTGGATATCATTTGATTTACAAAGATTCAGCAGTCCATCGGAGCCGGATAGGATTGTATGATGGTGTAGATATCCGAGCAGAAGGTGGTTACATTATAGCACCACCGAGTATCCACCCTAACGGTAATCAATATGAGTGGGAAATAGGTCCGGGAGATTGTAAAATTGCTCAAGCAGATAATAATGTTATTAATTTCCTCATTGGGCCAGTCCCGGAAGGTTGGGAACAGAAGCGCTTTGAGATGCCCGAAACGATACCCGATGGAGAGCGGCACAGTGCATTAATCAAGCTTGTGGGAAGTCTTAAGGCAAAAGGGCTGGATAACGAGGCTATAAAAGCGGCAGTCAGGACAGAAAATGAAAAGAAATGTATGCCACCACTTACAGATGCAGAGTTGGATAAAGAAATATTTCCCGCTCTCAAAAGAGGATGGCAAGCGACGGCCCCGTATAGCACACCTTATGACAAAGGGAAATTTAGGCAGCAGAAAAACCACAGCCTTGAAATGGCCGTAGCAGATAGCGCAGAAGAAAAGACGCCCGACTGGCTAATCACTGGTTATATGCCCCGCTATCAGATTACTTCTCTGGCCGGAGACGGTGGCAGCGGTAAAACAACAGTATGGTGTGCAATTGCGGCGGCAGTCAGCAGTGGCCGAAAAACTTTTTTTGAACAGTTTTTACCTGAAGATTGGGGGAAAGGCGAACCCAAAAAGGTAATGTTCTTTTCGGCTGAGGATTCGGTTGAATACACGCTCAAACGGCGGTTAAGAAAGAACGGCGCAAATCTGAAAAATATTATGTTTATTGATATTGCGGATGATAGATTTCAAGATATTAAATTTAATGGTCCATTCCTTGAACAGCTTATCGAAAAATATCGGCCAGCTTTGTGTATTTTCGACCCAATACAGGCGTTTGTCCCACCCGATATCAGAATGGGCGATAGAAATGCCATGAGGAATTGTCTGGCTCCCTTAATTGGCTACGGTGAGAAATATGGGACCACTTTCTTGATTGTAGAGCATGCAAACAAACAGTCTGGCGTATGGGGAAGAAAGCGAATTGCCGACAGTGCCGATATATGGGATATAAGTCGCTCTGTGATTATGGCCGGAGAAACCAATGAAAAAGGAATCCGGTATTTATCACATGAAAAATCAAATTATGGGCCTACCGGTAGCACAGTATTATATTGTATCGCCGATGAAGTTATTCAGTTTAAAGGATACAGCGATAAAAAAGACAAGGATTTCGTGACAGAGGTGGATTACTCAACCAGACAAGCCCCTCAACGGGGAGAAGCAAAAGCATTTATTCTTGATTTCTTGAAGGATGGAGAGAAGGAAGTTGCAGAGCTGGACGAAATGGCCAAAGCAATGAGCATTAGTGAGCACACTTTAAAAAGGGCGAAAGCAGATTTGAAAAAAGATGGCAAGATAAAGTATAGACCAGTAACTAAAGGTGATAAGCAAGGATTCAAGTATTACATATCCCTTACAGACATAAATGAAGTGGGCTAAAAGAGTAAAAATCCTTATAAATACTATGTTTTCTCTTTTGTACCAAGGTGGGCCAGAAGAGAAAAGAGAAAACTCTTTTGTACCAAGGTGGGCCAGAAGAGAAAAATCAGTAAAATCAAGGCTTTGAGCCTTATTAGACCACTTATGTTATGTATATAGGGATGGTGGACCAGTAAAAAGGATGGTGAGAATATGAGTAGTAAATCAAAAACAGGTAGTGAAAATGGCTTTCGGGTAATCAGTGAACCTGGTCTTCGTAGTTCAAAAAAGCAGAAGGCGCAGCTTCAATCTCGGATGTTTGAGTTTAGCCGAATGAAAAAGCGAGGTAAGAAACGATGAAGATATTTACCCAGGACCGGACACGGATATTCAGCTTTTCCGGTGATGTTTGGGCAACGGAAACACCAGACGGCGGACACGTTGTGGCTGAGAAAGCGAATGGTAGCCCGTACATTGGTACATATAAGGATATTGACCGGGCCAGCGAAGTGTTGAAAGAAATCTTCCAGTATTATCGTGATGGCAAGAAAAGCTATATCATGCCATTGGAATGAAATAAAGAAAAAGCCCTATGTCAAAGCCGGGCGGGCTTTGGAAGGCATAGGGCAGCATGACCGGAGCCATGCGAAACAATCCAACTACATAATAGCATGGAATCCGGGGAAAGGTAAAGGGATTTTATGAAAAATAATTTAGTTACAGACATAAAAACCGCTGTGAATTTATTTAGGGATATGCGCAAAGAAAGGAAAAATGGTTGTAATATTGAGGTTAAAAAGGTTGTAGATGTGCCTATTATTAATTGTGGCCCAACTTTTTTAAATACCGTGGAGGGATGTAGGCTTATAAATGGCGAATATCAGATATTTGAGAGCGCAAAACAGGCATATGATAAGCTTTCGCAGGATGAAAAGTATAAGCTGGCACATGCTCCTAAAGATGGTGAATTTATTGCGCGGGCGCGCTTTTGGAAAAGTGTGTTAAAGCCGGTTATGGATTCAAAACAGTACAGAACGTCTATGTATTTAATATTGAGCTGGTATATACATATTAAACAAATGAGCGTGAAAGGCGGTGCAGTAGCATGAACAAGATGTGTTTGTCTGATTTATCTGCCGAGCTTAGTGGAATATCAATGATAATTACGGGATTATCAAACCATATTGACGAGGACTGTACTAAGTTAAATGCAGCAGCATTTCAACAGGCCTTGTTCGGTGTGACCTGTTGTTTAGACCGTATAGCTGATGATTTGGGCAAAATGTCAATTGAATAGCGATATTTCGACTTTCATGGAATGGTGCGCCAACACCGGAATCCGGCGGCGGATGAGATAAAGAAACGTTATGCCATGGAATAATGAAGGACGGCTTCACATAGGTAAAAACCTGAAATCAAAGTGTACTCGGAAATACTCAGATGAAATGTTAAGGTTGAAAAATGCTAACAAATGCTAAGGTATTCGGACATTTTGGACACCTTAAAAAGGCGGATAAACAATACTGTCAAAATGACAGTTTTGAACGGATGCGGCCCGGTGTGCTACCAATACTACCGGGCCTTAAAAGATAAAGGATGGTGATTGGATGATAAAGATTAAGATATCCTACAATACAGACCAGGAGCTGGAGCATGTTGCTCGGCTACTCTCCCCGGCCCTGAAGTCGTGTAAGATTTCAAGGAATAAAGAAGGTCGTTATAAAAAGGCTTATGCTGAGCTTGTTAATGAACGGTTTTCGCGAACGTTCCAAAACGACGAATGAGAGGTGGTGGCGAATTATGAAAATATAAAGGAGAAGAGGGTTAACCACCGAAGTACAAATGAACTATGCGAAATACAGGTGATTTGATTGCCTACCCCCATCCATTATGTTATAATGATTCTGTAAATAAAATATTAAAGTACCCCAGGTCTTGTCCTGGAAGCCATAGGGCGCGGGAATAGTTTATTCATGATTGAGTAA
The DNA here is from genome assembly GCF_004340975.1 of Frisingicoccus caecimuris. Lineage (GTDB taxonomy): Bacteria > Bacillota > Clostridia > Lachnospirales > Lachnospiraceae > Frisingicoccus > Frisingicoccus caecimuris. The sequence continues at coordinate 86,717 of NZ_SLXA01000002.1, read as the reverse complement.
TCTGTTTCGGCGCTTTTTTTATTTGGTGCGGGAAGATAGAAAGGAGTAGTGAAATAATGCAGCAGGGCGTAGTGAAGTGGTTTGATCCAGTAAAAGGCTATGGATTTATTGCCGGCGAAAACGGAAAAGATGTTTTTGTTCATCAAAGCAATGTGCTTATGAATGGATTTCGTTTTTTGGAAGCAGGACAGAAGGTCAGTTATTGGGTTGAACCAACAGAAAAAGGTAATAAAGCGGTAAATGTAGTGATTGTAAAATAAAAAATGGAGGAAGGAAATAATGAGTTTTAAGAGTGAGTTGCAGAGCGTCGTTACAATACATCAGAATGATCTTAATTCAGTAATTAAACAAATCAAAGAGATGGCTGAAGGTGGAAATTATACGCCACAGGGATTAGAGAATCAGGTGAAAGAGATTAATGCGGAATTTCAGGAAACGGCTGAAAAAAATCAGCAAAGAGGTTTGCAGATTATCAGTCAAGCTGAAGAATATTTTAAAAACAGAAATCAGAGCAATACAGTGAACAATCTTCGTGATCCAGGATATCAGGCTGGATTGGCTAATGTGTTAAAGATGATTGAAAAGGGCGCTTTATCCGAGGATGATTTTAAAGATGTTATTGCTGCTTATAAAGATGATGCGTTGTCTATGAAATCTATCCGTATGGCATTGGGTGAGAACCGGAACAGTGCCGTATTCGCCCAGTATATTCCATTGTCTCGGGAAGATAAGCTGGAAGTATTTGAACAGCTACGGAAGAATGTTGCAAAATTTATTCGTCCTGTCAGTGTCGATAATAATTATGCTGCCCTGATGTCTATCGGATGGCTTCAGGAAGCATTGAAAAATCTGGATGATAATCTTCAGTTAATTGAGTAGAACAAGATAGTAGATGTGGGGAGTGGGTACCGTGACCAATGAGGAACTGGTAAGCAGAATACAGGCCGGAATTGATGTGGCCGAAAATATGGTTGACCTATGGCAGCAGAACCGGGGATTTATTGGCCAGATGGCCCGGAAATACAGCCAACTGGCTGAAGAGGATGATTTAATCTAGGAGGGTTATATTGGTCTGTGTAAGGCTGTTGATGGTTATAAGTCTGGCCAGGGCGGCAATTTTCTCACATATGCCGGTTACTGGATAAGGCAGACCATGACCCGGTATATCCAAAATAGCGGTACGGTACGCATACCGGTTAATCGCCAGACGGACATCTGGAGATATCAGAGGGTTCGGAGTGATTTCCGGAAAGAGTATGGCAGAGAACCGGAAATCTACGAATTGGCCAGGATTTTAGGCGTATCCTATAAAGAGGTAAAGGCATTGGAAAAAGATGCCGAATGGGGCCATATATCAAGCACAGAGACACCCGTCGGAGACGACGAGATAACTCTTGGAGAGCTGCTGCCGGGATGTGAAGGGATAGAAGATGATATCATTGAGGAAGCCGACAGGGAAGCGCTGAAAGGAATCCTTTGGCCAATGGTGGATGAATTACCAGGGCAGCAGTCGACGGTGATCCGGGCCAGATTCAAAGATGAACTTACTTTGAAGGAAGTCGGAGAAATGATTGGCGGCGCACCGGACCGGGCGAAACAAGTAGGAATGAAGGCTCTGAGGGAGCTTAGAAAACCATCCAGAGCAGAGAAGCTCCGGCCGTACATGGAACAGTATATCATGGCCCATGCTTTTAATGGATGCGGTGTTGATACATTTAACCGGACCTGGACCAGCTCGACAGAACGGACAGCGTTGAGGGTGATGGAGAGATTGTAAATCGGTGATTAAGCTCATTATAAATATGAAGTAAGTAACCCGGTTAGTAACACGTTAGTAACAAAAAAGCCCGGAAACCCGCATAAATGCGTTATATAATTTACAATTTGTTTAAAAAATGATGAATACTTGATGTAAGAACTCGTGTTAGGATATTTTTAAGAAAATAAAAAGTCCTGATATGGGTTCTTTTTAATAATATCGAAAGGGAAGGGAGAAACAGATATGAAAAAAAGCTTATGGTATACACGGATGGGCGTTGGCATGATTATTGCATCGATGCTGCTTTCAGGGTGTCAGCAAAATCCGGATTCCTCTATTGTTGTCAATAAAGATATGGATCATCTGATCGAGGAAGCAAAGAAGAGTGACGAAAGCTCAGTGGATATGGCACATATTGCCGATGCATATGAGACGTATCAGACAACACTTTCGGATGAATCTCTGGGAGTGACGGTGAATGTGGATGCGAAAGTGGATATTCCGGAGGTGGAGCAGATGTCGATTTTCCGGGTACGGCAGCAAAAAATCAGTCAGGAATTTTTGGATAAGATCATTGGCGAACTGGCTCAGGGTCAGACCCTTTATGATGCCGGCGTGACTTTAAACACGAGGACACGAAAAGTCGTTGAAGAGGAAATCAGCGGTCTGAAAGCAGAAATAGAGAATATTAAAGCAAATTACGGGGAGGAAGAAGTGGAAACGTATATGCCGGATTATCAGCAGGATATTGATGCGCTCCAGTCGGAATATGAAAACGCACCGGCAGAGATCGTCTGGGAAGGCAACGAATCAGACGGGCTTTTACACAGTGTTGCGGAGATGGTGGAGAAAGAAGGCGGCGAGGAATTTTATCAGTGGGAATATAGCCTGAATCCGAAGGGCGAGGTTTATTACGGCGCCAATGATGGAGAAAATGGCGATTATATGTCTGTTTTTGTGCAAAATAATGAGGAACGAGGGAACTGTCTGCGATACAGACGGGGAAAACGAGGATATGATTTTACAGCGACGGCAATCGTGCCGTCTACAGTATTTGATAATATCGCCACCGGCGTATGGCCGGCTGATGAAGACAGGGCGGCGGAATGTGCAAGTGCCATGTATGGAGGCCAAGTGGAGCTGGTGGAATTTACCGATGAGCCTACGACAATTTCCGAAAATGAGGCCCGGGAAACGGCGGATATGTTTTTAAAAAATGTCGGCCTGGACGATACGTATCGGTATTATGAAGGCGGATTGTATTCAGAAGTCAGAGATATACGAGTTGGAGACGATACAGAAACAAAGGGATACCGAAAGCTGTATATTTTCCGTTATATGCGTTATGCAGACGGTGTTTTTGTGACTTTTGATGCGAAAAGCAAACACGAAGAAGGGTGGAACGGCGATGATTATGTGAAAAAGGACTTGCCGGTGGAATGTGTGGAGATTCGCGTAAATGATTCGGGAATTGTAGGGTTTGATTATAATGCACCGTTGGAAGTAACAGAAACAGTTGTAGACAAGTCCAATCTGAAAAGTTTTGACGAAATCAAAGATACGTTTGAAAAAATGGTGACGATAGCCAATGCGAAGAGCGATTCAGAATCGGATTCGGGCGTGACGGTTCAGATCGATCGGGTAGTCCTCGGTTATGCGAGAATCAGTGAGGCAGACAGCTATGATACGGGACTTCTGGTGCCGGTCTGGGATTTTGAGGGAAAAGTTACCAATGAATATGGTCAGGAGAATGCCGGAAGCATCATGACAATCAATGCCATTGACAGTTCGATCATCGACAGAAGTCTGGGATATTGATTATGAATAGCTTTGAGACAGATATGGGACGGGCAATATTATCCCGTGGATTTGCCGCAGGGGTACTGCTGGAGATTTTGATTTTGTTTACCGCGGGTTTTGATTCAGATTTATTTCGTATGACAGTTCCCGTCTTATGTACGCTGCCCTATTCGACGGCCTGGCTGGCAGACTATCAGAGCGGATTTATCAAAGCCTATTTGCCTCGGAGCGGAGTTACAGCGTATATTCTCGGAAAGATTCTGGCCTGTGGCCTCAGCGGCGGCGGAGTGGAACTTTTGGGAAGCTGGATATATGTTTGTTTAAAGCATGATGGAAATATGCAATGGAACCCCCTGCTGATTTTCTTATCGGGAATGTTATGGGCTGTTGCGGCGGCCGTACTGGCCGCCCTGTCAAACAGTCGTTATATAGCTTATGGCGGCGCCTTTGTCATCTATTATATACTGGTTATTTTGCATGAACGTTATTTTCAGACATTATATTGCCTGTATCCTTATGAATGGCTCGCACCGGAGCATACATGGATTTTTGGTGAATGGGGCGTTGCCTTTCTCGTTACAGGTCTGATGTTGGTGCTGCTCTGCCTGTATGATATGATTCTCAGGAGGTGTATTGAAGGTGTATAAGATCCGACAGATTGGTCTGGTCGCTGCGGCGAATTTCAGACGGTGGCGGCGAAATCCCCAGATTGTCCTGGCTTTTGCCCTGGGTTTTGTCGTATGCTTCCTGCTTTCCGATAAGGTGCTTGTATTTGCCAGAGAGCATGATACCATTGTTCAGGTTCTGGAACCCTTTATATGGACTTTTGGTGATGCCAATTCCATATTGGTCATATCCTTGCTGCTTTTGCTTTTATTTGCCGATATGCCGAGTCTGGGAAATGAAGTCCCGTTATTTTTAATACGAATTAACCGTAAAATCTGGCTTTTGGGTCAAATTTTATATCTGGTGCTGGCAACGATGGGATTTATGTGTTTTATCCTGTTTTCAACCTGTGTGCTGGCAGGAACGAAGGCATATACGGCAAATCTGTGGAGCGATACTGCGGCGATTCTCGGATATTCCAGTATCGGAGAAAAGATTGCAATTCCAGCCTTTGTCAAAGTGCTGGAGCTGTCCTTTCCATATTCCTGTACGCTTCACATTTTTGGGCTGATGGCAGGCTATTCCGTTTTGATGGCCAGCCTGATTCTCTATTTGAATTTGTGGAAAGGAAATGGCGGAATGATCGGCGGCGTTATATTCAGCGGATTTGGATTTTTGATGAACCCGGAGGTGATTGCCGGCATACTTCGGTTGTCTCAGGAACAGAAGAAAACAGCCAATATTATCTTCGGATGGATATCTCCGCTGAATCACGCGACCTATTACATGCACAATTTCGGGTATGACAATTTGCCGAAGCTGTGGGTGTCTTATATCTTTTTTGGCGCGGGGTGTCTGCTTCTGTTTGGTCTTTCCATTTGGAAGATTAAGAATTATTCCTTTGATTTTACAGGTACACAAAAGTAATACAAGAGGTGATGTTATGGAGAAGCAGACAGGAGTTATCGTGGAACATGTCTATAAGTCTTTTGGAAAAGAACATGTGCTAAAGGACGTAAATCTGACGATTCTTCCCGGGCAGATTTATGGTATTGTCGGCAATAACGGCAGCGGAAAAACGGTGTTGATGAAATGTATTTGCGGTTTTATGAAGCCGGACTCGGGAAATATTATGGTGAACGGAGAACAGATAGGGAAAGACTGCGATTTTCCGGACCGACTGGGTGTAATTATTGAAACACCGGGATTTCTTCCGAATTTGAGTGGCTTTCAGAACTTAAAGATACTGGCTTCCTTGAAAGCGCGTATTGGTAAAGAAGAAATTATGAAGACTCTGGAACGGGTAGGGCTGGATCCGGTGATGGGCAAGCCGGTTTCAAAATATTCTCTGGGAATGCGACAGCGCCTTGGAATAGCACAGGCCATAATGGAAGACCCAGGGGTGCTTATATTGGATGAACCTTTTAATGGATTGGATAAAGCCGGGGTCAGCCAGATGCGCGAATTGCTTAAAGATTTAAAAAAACAGGGCAAGGCGATACTTTTGGCCAGCCATAATGTCCAGGATATCGAGGAATTATGTGACGATGTCCATGAGATGGAGGAAAAATGGAAATGAAGATTTTGAAAAAAGTGGGTGTGCTGGCCTGTATGGTAGGAATGCTGGCAGAAAGTCCTGCGATGAATGTCTGGGCTGTATCTGAAACTATGGTGATGACTCGGGTCTTGTCGGAAAGTCCGGAAACGATGAATCAAATGGCAGTGGAGACGATTGAACTGAAAATAGATTCGGAGAATTGCTATACAGGCATGAATCAACCCTACTCTGAAGGCTATACACCCAAAGTAGAGAATGATACGGCCAGCCTGGTCGTACCTGTTGTATGTCAGGGCCGGTTAAGGAATGATACCCTTAAAGTATCATTGAATTTGGGTGATGGGACCGGGCTGCCGTTTATTTCTGAAAAATATGAAAAAGATATTGAACTCAGTCAGGAAAAAGTCAATGGCAGTCAGGAGACAATTTCCTGTTATCTGGTGACTTTTGATCTGAAGCTGAAGGATGAACGAAAAAACGGGGAATATCCGGTGATTTTGAGTATCCATGCTGAGGATATTGACGGCAAACCGTTACATAAAGAATTTTCAGTCAATGTGGTCATTACCGATGAAAAACCTGCATCCAGTGAACCGTCGACAGATGAGCCAGTTACGGATGAACCTTCTACCATGGAACCGTCAACAGATGCGCCGGTTACGGAACCATCGACAGGAGAACCTTCCACGGAACCATCGACGGGAACACCGAAAGATGATCTAACAGGCGCTGTGGATGTAACCGGGCCATCCGGCGGAGACAGTGGCGGCGCTTCATCCGGCGCAAGTTCCGGCGGCGGCACTGCATCAGAAACACCGACCTTTGCACCGAAAATGATCGTTCAGTCATGTAAATCTTCAAAAGATGAGATTCAGGCCGGAGACGAAATGACCCTGGATATTACTTTATTTAATACGAGCAGTACGGAAACAGTCAGAAATATGACAGTGACCATTGGCGATGAGGGAGAGTATTTGAATCTGCTCAGTCCGACAGATACGATTTATGTGGAGAGTGTTTCGGCGGGACAGACCTGTGTCGTGTCCTATAAATATAAAATTCTGTCATCAGCTGTTCCGGGAGCCTATGGCCTGTCAGTGTCTATGGATTATGCGGATTCGAAAGGGGCATCCCAGTCTGCCAGCGGCAAAATAAGAATGATGGTAGCCCAGCCTGTGAAACTGGAGTTCGATCCGTTGGTATTGGATTCGGAAGTTCAGGTTGGGGATGTGGTGAACGCTCAGATACAGGCGATGAATCTTGGACGGAGCAAGGTGCATAATGTTCGGGCAGTGATTGAAGCCGATGGCCTGGCGCCGGAGGGAACACTTTTTATCGGGGATATTGAAGCCGGAAAAACAGCAACAGGAAGTGTAAAAATTTCTGTGACCAGTTTGTCAAAAGGTTCATCGTTGTACGGAGAGACAAAGGGCACTGTGACCTATTACTATGAAGATGAAAACGGAAAAGAATATGAAAAAACTGGAGACTTTATAACGAATATTAAAACGCCTTTTTCAAATACGACAAAGGAGGAATCGGATGATACAGGACAATGGTGGATTATTATGGCAGTCGTTGTCGGAATTTTATTTTTCTTAATCATTGGTATGATCCTGCGTGGAATTCGGCGAAGAAACAGACAGAATGAAGTGGAGGAAAAAGCCGAATGAAATGGTGGATCAGGTTCTGGAAACGAAGAAAACAGGATGATCGGATAAAAATAATGTTTCTTTTCTTTTTGGGGATGATCGTTTTTTTGGCAGATACCGTCAATAGTGGGATGAAGGTCTATAATAGGATGCGAAGTCCTGTAGAATATGTTGTCAGGAACAGCAGTGCATCGGGGCTTACAAGTTATCAGGCGTCAGCTATTGAGATTATGGAAGACGTTCAGGCTGTGAGCAGGCAGAGAGAATCTTTACTAACGCTGTCGGGGGCCTGGGGAGAAATGACGGTGACCTGCCTGGAATTGTACGATGATTATCTGGCTCTGGCTTATGGAATGCCCGAAACCTGTGCTATGAAAGTCATTTATCTGAATGAAATGGCATGGAATCAGCTTATACAAACCTCCGGTGAAACTGGAACGGAACAGGAGAGTTTGCGGTTAGATTATCAATTAGGTGAAGAGGACATGACAGGAACGGCTCAAATCGTGTACGCAAAGTCAGGCGTACCAAATGATACGGCCTGTGCCTTCTGTGGCGCAGATAGTGTACGGTTTTCAGACAGCGAAACCGGAGTACGAATTCAGATGAGGGGGCAGGACCTGGATGGGACAACTGTAAAACAACTCGGGCAGCTCGGACTTGAAATTGTAAATTCCGGTGATGTCCAACAGAACTCTTTGAAACAAGAAATGCAGTTCTTGAGGATGCGGTATGCGGTGATTGCTGCACTGCTGTGCCTGGCAGCCCTGGTCAGTCTAAGGAAATACGGTCGCTGTATCGATTATAAAAACCAGACATAGATTTAGATATGATCCGATGGCAGCTATATGTCATCGATGAAAAAAGCAGCGGAATCTGTTATGTCAGATTCCGCTTTATCTTTGAAATATTAATTATTTTCTTTAAGAACACCAACGGTATATAATATAGGAAGTATCAGACCGACCAATGCGGAAACAATATCTTCTCCGTCGGACAGATTGCTGACTACGCCGATGGCGGCTAAAACAATCAGGACAATACCTAAAGTTTTGCAGAGTTTTAAGTTTTCTGCTTTCAGTCCGGCAAACCCTGCGATCAGGCCCAGTACAACACTGATCAGACTTAAGACCATAAAGAAAGAAGCCATAGCGATACCAGCGCCTATATTACCTGCTACACCGCCCAGAAGAGCGCCAATCCCCAGAGAACCAACAATAACAACGATTCCACTGATAATGCTAAAAATAATGTAGAGAATACTTGTGACTTTTAAAAGTGTGTTTGGTTTGTTCATAAAATTTCTCCCTCTTAATATGTATTTGAATGATGTTTCGAGTGCCTTTAAAACAGTATACCAATCCAGTAATTTACCGTCAACGTTTTGCAACGGCCATTAAGGAATTTTACATACGTCCACCCAGGATTTATAGCCTGAATATTGCTCCAGTTCGGGAATGGTCAGTTTGATGGCACTGTTGCTGCTTCCTGCAGCAGGATACATATAATCAAAACGTTTCATGGAATCGTCCAGATAAACTTCCACCCCTTCATTGATGCCAAAAGGGCAGACACCGCCAATGGCATGTCCGATACGTCCCACGACTTCGTCCGGTGACAGCATTTTTGCTTTTGCTCCAAAAGCGGCTTTATATTTTTTATTATCAATTTTGGCATCTCCTGCAACCAGGATCAGCAGTGTCCGGTCCTCGATTTTAAAAGAAAGAGATTTTGCAATGTGGGCTGGTTCACAGGAGAGAGCCTGAGCAGCCAGTTCGACGGTGGCACTGGAAACATCAAATTCCAGAATCCGGTCCTCCATGCCGAAAGCTTTAAAATAGGTTTTTGCTCGTTCAACAGACATCTTTGTTCACGCTCCTTAAAGTTTGATTTTATAGTATGGAAGAAATTATAGCACATAATGAATAATTTTAAAAATAATTTTTGAAACTATTGACAAATGGCAGGGATGGTGCTATCTTAATGTTTAGATATTAGCACTCTAGTTTATCGAGTGCTAATAAAACAGAAAGGAGTGGTCTGGTGGAACTGGATGAAAGAAAGATAAAAATCTTAAACAGTATTATTCAAACATATCTGATTACTGGTGAACCGGTAGGCTCACGGACCATTTCAAAATATACGGATTTGAACCTGAGTTCGGCGACAATTCGAAATGAGATGTCTGATTTGGAAGATTTGGGATATATCGTTCAACCGCATACATCAGCGGGTCGTATCCCTTCAGATAAAGGTTACCGCTTTTATGTGGATAATCTGATGAAGGAAAAGATTGCTGAAGTCGATGAGATGAAAGATGTTCTTATTGAAAAGGCAGATAAGCTGGATCATCTGCTGAAGCATGTGGCAAAGCTTCTGGCGACGAATACAAATTATGCGACGATGATCTCAGCTCCTCAGTATAAACGGAATAAACTGAAATTCATCCAGCTGTCCAGAGTGGAAGATAATCAGTTGCTGGTGGTTGTCATGTTGGAAGGAAATGTGATTAAAAATCGGCTGATCGAAGTTGATGAGAGGGTAAGCGAGGATGAAGTTGCCAAGCTGAATATTTTGATCAACACCTTCCTTCAGGGTTTGAATCTCCAGGAAATCAACATGGAGTTGATTCAGAGAATGAAAGTCCAGGCCGAAGGTTATGGACAGATTATCGGTCATATCATTGATGCGATTGCTGTTGTAATTCAGGAAGAAGATGATTTGGAGATTTATACAAGCGGTACAACGAATCTTCTGAAATATCCGGAACTGGGAGACAGAGAAAAGGCAAGCGAGCTTCTCTATACGATGGAAGAGAAAAAAGCTCTGAGTGAGTTGATCGTCGACCAGGAGGATTCGGGTGAGGAAAACAAGAATCCGATACAGATATATATTGGTTCAGAATCTCCGGTGAGTACGATGAAGGATTGCAGTATTGTTACAGCAACCTACGAACTGGAGGAAGGGGTTCAGGGAACGATCGGTATTATCGGACCGAAACGAATGGACTACAAAAAAGTCGTTGGTAATCTTCAGACGATGATGAACCAGTTGGATGATATATTTAAGAAAAAGTAAGAGGTGATGTGAAGTGTCAGAACAGGAAAAAGCGATGAATGAAGACATTCAGACGGAAGATGATATAGAAACAACAGCGGAAGGAGCTATGGAGACAGAGGCTGCTGTGGATAATGAAACAGAAGACGCAGAATTCGAAAACGAAGCAGGCGAAACTGTTGAAGGCGAAACGTCTGAGCCAAAGGAAGAAAAGAAAAAAGGTTTCTTCCATAAAGACAAAAAAGATAAAAAGGATGAGAAGATCGCTGAATTAAATGACCGGCTGATTCGGCAAATGGCTGAATTTGATAATTTCCGTAAACGCACGGAAAAAGAAAAACAGCAGATGTACGGTATCGGTGCGGCAGATGTGATTGAAAAACTGCTTCCGGTTGTTGACAACTTTGAGCGGGGACTTGCAGCGATGACAGAAGAAGAAAAAAATACATCCTTTGCTCAGGGAATTGAGCTTGTGTATAAGCAATTAATGACAACGCTTGAAGGAATGGGGGTCACGGTAATTGAAGCCGTTGGCGTGGAATTCAATCCGGATTTCCACAACGCAGTGATGCAGGCGCCGAGTGAGGAATACGAATCCGGCATTATCACTCAGGAATTACAGCGGGGTTATTTATATAAAGATAAAGTAGTCCGTCACAGTATGGTGATGGTTGCTGAATAAAATAAAAAGTTGATTAGCAAAATTTAGATATTAGCAGATGATCAGGAGGAAATTATTATGAGTAAGATTATTGGTATTGATTTAGGAACAACAAATTCATGTGTAGCAGTTATGGAAGGTGGCAAACCGGTAGTTATCGCAAACACAGAAGGTGCAAGAACAACACCATCTGTTGTAGCTTTTACAAAAACCGGTGAACGTCTCGTCGGTGAACCGGCAAAACGTCAGGCCGTAACAAATGCAGATAAGACAATCGCTTCAATCAAGAGACATATGGGTTCTGATTACAGAGTAGCGATTGATGATAAGAAATATTCTCCACAGGAGATTTCTGCAATGATTCTTCAGAAACTGAAAGCGGATGCAGAAAGCTACCTTGGTGAAAAGGTCACAGAAGCAGTCATCACTGTACCGGCTTACTTCAATGATGCCCAGAGACAGGCGACAAAGGATGCCGGTAAGATCGCAGGTCTTGATGTAAAACGTATTATCAACGAGCCTACAGCAGCAGCTCTGGCTTACGGTCTGGATAATGAAAATGAACAGAAAATCATGGTTTACGACTTAGGCGGCGGTACATTCGATGTTTCTGTCATTGAAATCGGCGACGGTGTTATCGAAGTACTGGCAACTTCTGGTGATAACCATTTGGGCGGCGATGACTTTGATAATAAACTGACTCAGTATATGATTGATGAATTCAAACGTACCGAAGGTGTCGATCTTTCCGGTGATAAGATGGCTATGCAGCGTTTGAAAGAAGCAGCTGAAAAAGCAAAGAAAGAACTTTCCAGTGCAGCAAATACAAACATTAACCTGCCTTTCATCACAGCGACAGCAGAAGGTGCGAAACATTTCGAAATGAATCTGACCCGTGCTAAATTCGATGAATTAACAGCGGATCTTGTTGAAAGAACCATCATTCCGGTTCAGAATGCATTGAGAGATGCAGGCATTACAGCTTCTGAACTGAGCAAAGTGCTTCTTGTCGGTGGTTCCACACGTGTTCCGGCTGTTCAGGATAAAGTTAAACAGCTGACAGGCAAAGAGCCAAGCAAGAACCTGAATCCGGATGAATGTGTTGCTATCGGCGCTTCTATCCAGGGCGGTAAACTGGCCGGCGATGCGGGCGCAGGAGATATCCTTCTTCTGGATGTTACACCATTGACCCTGTCCATTGAGACCATGGGTGGAATCGCAACACATCTGATCGAAAGAAATACAACAATTCCTACAAAGAAGAGTCAGATTTTCTCTACAGCAGCAGATAATCAGACAGCTGTAGATATCAATGTTGTACAAGGTGAGCGTCAGTTTGCTAAAGATAATAAGAGCCTTGGACGTTTCCAGTTAGACGGAATTGCACCGGCTCCACGTGGAATCCCGCAGATAGAAGTTACTTTCGATATCGATGCCAACGGCATTGTTAATGTATCCGCAAAGGATTTAGGCACAGGCAAAGAACAGCACATTACTATTACAGCCGGTTCGAATATGTCGGATGCTGAAATTGATAAGGCTGTTAAAGAAGCCGCTGAATTCGAAGCTCAGGATAAAAAACGTAAAGAAGGTATCGAAGCAAGAAATGACGCAGATGCGATGGTATTCCAGACAGAAAAAGCGTTGAAAGAAGTCGGCGACAAAGTCAGCGCAGACGATAAAGCAAAAGTTCAGGCTGAGATAGACAGCATGAAAGCTCTTCTTGAGAGAACAAATATTGATAACATGTCTGATGCGGATGTGGATGAGATCAAGGCAGCAAAAGAAAGATTAATGGAATCTGCACAGGGCGTATTTACAAAGATGTATGAAGCAGCCGGCGCAGCTGCAGGGCAGAATGCAGGGCCAAATCCTTCTCAGGATGCAAACGGCAGCTATCAGGCCGATGATGTAGTTGACGCAGACTACAAAGAAGTGTAATATAAACAGAGTTGGGTATGACCTAAGATAGATAAAGAGGCTGTTTCGGCACCGACATTTACGCCGGTGTCGGGGCGTCCTCTTTCGCTACGTTATAAAAGAAGGTGATTGGATATGGCAGAGACGAAAAGAGATTACTATGAGGTTCTGGGTGTGTCGAAGTCGGCAACAGACGATGAGTTAAAGAAAGCCTATCGTAAGCTGGCCAAAAAGTACCATCCGGATACAAACCCTGGAGATAAAGAAGCAGAAGCAAAATTTAAAGAGGCATCGGAAGCTTACGCGGTATTGAGTGATGCGGAAAAGAGACGTCAGTATGACCAGTTCGGTCACGCGGCCTTTGAACAGGGCGGCGGTGCCGGCGGATTTGGCGGCTTTGATTTTAATGCGGCGGATATGGGCGATATTTTCGGCGATATTTTCGGCGATTTCTTCGGCGGCGGACGAAGCAGCCGGGGCGGCTCTTATAACGGACCGATGCAGGGAGCCAATGTTCGGATCAATGTACGGATATCCTTTATGGAAGCTGTATTTGGTGTGGATAAGAAATTCGAGATGAATCTAAAAGATGAATGTCCGCATTGTCATGGAACCGGAGCAAAGCCGGGAACTCAGCCACAGACCTGCAGCAAGTGTGGTGGTAAAGGGCAGGTTGTCTATACACAGCAATCCCTGTTCGGCATGGTTCGTAATGTGCAGACCTGTCCGGACTGTCATGGAAGCGGCAAGATCATTAAAGACAAATGTACCGACTGTGGCGGCACTGGCTATATTCGGAATAAGAAGACGATTGAGGTGTCCATTCCGGCTGGTATCGACAGCGGCCAGAGCGTGCGTATTCGTGGAAAGGGAGAACCTGGAACCAATGGCGGCGCCCGCGGCGACCTGCTGGTCAATGTCACTGTGGACCGTCATCCGATCTTCCGTCGTCAGGAATATGATATTTATTCTACAATGCCGATTTCTTTTGTTCAGGCGGCATTGGGCGGTGAGATTACGATTAAGACGGTGGACGGCGATGTCACTCAGACAATTAAGCCGGGAACTCAGACGGATACACGAATTCGTCTGAAAGGCAAAGGTGTCCCGACGATCCGGAATAAAAATATCCGCGGCGATCACTATGTAACATTAGTCGTACAGGTCCCGGAGAAATTAAATAATGAGCAGAAAGAACTGCTCCGCAGGTTTGATGATTCTTTAAAAGGAATCCGCCCACAGGAAAGTAAATCAGAAAAAGCCGAGGAGCCAAAGGGCAAAGAAGGTAAAAAGAAAAAGAGCTTTATGGACAAAGTCAAAGAAGCCTTTGACGATCTGGATGAATAATGCGAGGATATAAATTAATATGAAATGGAATAAATATCGCCTGGCGACCACCACAGAAGCGGTGGATTTGATCAGTTACACACTGGCAGAGATGGGCATTGAAGGTATTGAGATTGAAGATAAAGTGCCTCTTTCTGAGGAAGATAAAAAACGGATGTTTATCGATCTGCTTCCGGATTTGGAAGAAGATGACGGCAAAGCCTATGTCTCCTTCTATATTGAGCCGGAAAAGGACCATGATTCCACTTTGGAAGAAGTGTTGGCTGCTGTCCGGGAACTGGCAGACTTTGTAGATATCGGAGATGCCACGATTGAAAAATCCCAGACAGAAGACATTGACTGGATGAATAACTGGAAAAAATACTGGAAACCTTTTAAAGTAGATGAACATATTATTATTAAACCAACCTGGGAAACAGTGGAAGAGGTTCCGGAAGATACATTGGTTGTGGAACTGGACCCGGGAACAGCTTTCGGCACGGGTACCCATCATACGACCCGGCTGTGTATTACCCAGTTGAAGAAGTACATGCAGCCAGGACAGGAAGTTTTGGATGTGGGCTGTGGCAGCGGTATTTTGTCCATTATTGCTCTGCTTCTTGGAGCAAAAGAAGCATCCGCCACCGATGTGGATATTCATGCAGTGGAGGCTGCTGTTGAAAATGCCCGTGTGAATGGTATAGAAAATGATGTCTATACTGTACTTACCGGAGATGTTATTTCCGATGCAGATTTCCGTCATAAAGTGGGCGAACATAAATTTGACATGGTGCTGGCAAATATTTTTGCCGAAATTATTATTCCGTTAAGCGGAGTTGTAAAAGAAATGATGAAACCGGGTGCGCTTTTTATAACCTCCGGTATCATTGATGAACGGGAAGAAGATGTAAGAAAGGCCCTGACAGAGAATGAATTTGAAATTATGGAAGTTACCCATTCCGGTGGATGGGTATCCTTTACAGCAAGAGCCTAGATCGGCGGCTAAGAAGTGGAGAAAATAAATGCCGAGATTTTTTATAGAACCGTCACAGGTACGGGAAAACCGTATCGTGATTCAGGGAAATGATGTGAATCATATAAAAAATGTCCTCCGGATGCGTCCGGGGGACGAACTGTCCTTAAGTGATGGCCGGGGGACGGACTACTTTTGTCGTATTTTATCGATGGAGCGGGATCAAATCTGCCTTTCCATTGAAAATTCCTGGAAATCCTATGTGGAGCTGCCAGTAAAACTTTATCTTTTTCAGGGACTGCCAAAGGCAGACAAGATGGAGTTCATTATTCAAAAAGCTGTAGAGCTTGGGGTATATGAGATTATTCCCGTGAGGACAAAACGGGTGATCGTAAAACTGGATGAGAAAAAAGAAACGAAAAAGATTGCCCGGTGGCAGCAGATTGCCGAAGGAGGAGCCAAACAGTCCGGTCGGGGAATAATTCCTGAGATAAAGCCGGTGATGGGCTTTTCGGAAGCTCTGGCTTACGCCGGGAACCTGGAAGGCGTTCTGATTCCCTATGAAAAAGCAGAGGGAATAGAAAAGACCCGGGAGATGATTGCCGGACTGAAAGGGAAAAAATCCGTCGGGATTTTTATCGGCCCGGAGGGCGGTTTTGATGAAGCAGAGGTGGAAGCGGCCATGGCGGCAGGAGTTCTGCCTGTGACTCTTGGAAAACGTATTTTAAGAACGGAGACGGCTGGACTTGCCATGCTGTCTGTGTTGATGTTTGAATTTGAAGAGGAATAATATGGAGATCAATTTGGGCCACAGTGCCGTTACAAAAGAAATATATCTGGATAACGCTGCGACGACAAAAGTATATCCTTCGGTGTGCGAAAAGATGGTTGAAGTGATGTCAAAGGATTATGGAAACCCTTCTTCCCTCCATATGAAAGGGTTTACTGCGGAGCAGCATGTAAAAGAAGCAAGAAAAACCATTGCTTCCGTTTTGAAAGTAGATGAAAAAGAAATTGTATTTACTTCCGGTGGTACCGAGTCCAATAATATGGCGATCATCGGTGCGGCAATGGCAAATAAGCGGCGTGGAAAACATTTGATCACTACGACGATCGAGCATGCCTCTGTATATAATCCTTTTATCTGGCTGGAAGAGCAGGGATTTGAAGTGACCTACCTTCCGGTAGATCATCATGGCGTCGTTTCTCTGGAAGCTCTGGAGAAGGCACTCCGTGAGGACACAATTTTAGTATCT
Organism: Frisingicoccus caecimuris; assembly: GCF_004340975.1. GTDB lineage: Bacteria > Bacillota > Clostridia > Lachnospirales > Lachnospiraceae > Frisingicoccus > Frisingicoccus caecimuris. Next base: position 70,149 of record NZ_SLXA01000002.1, on the reverse strand, counting down.
GTTATGGCTGTGAACAATGAAATTGGTACGGTTCAGCCTTTGGATGAAATCGGAGCCCTGATTAAGAAAAAAAGCCCGGAAATCCTTTTCCATGTGGATGCTATACAGGGCTTTGGAAAAATTGAAATTTATCCGGCAAAACTCGGGGTGGATTTAATGTCTGTCAGCGGACATAAACTGCATGGCCCGAAGGGTATCGGATTTCTGTATATTCGAAATAAAGTAAAGGTGCGGCCGTTGATCTTAGGCGGCGGACAACAGAAGGATATGCGTTCCGGGACAGAGAATGTTCCGGGGATTGCCGGACTTGGAGAGGCTGTTCGAAAGGTTTTTGAGAATTTCTCCGAAAAACAGGAACAGCTTTACTCTCTCAGGGAACAGTTTGTGACCCGCCTGGAACGAATGGACGGAGTTCAGGTGAATGGTTTTGCCCATCGGGTATCCGATGTCAATCTGCATCAGGGGGCAGCGCCCCATGTGGTGAGTGTCAGTTTTGAAAATATTCGTGCGGAAGTGCTTTTACATGCGCTGGAGGAGAGAGGCATATATGTCTCTTCCGGTTCGGCCTGTTCCTCCAATCATCCGGCGATCAGCGGCACTTTAAAAGCGATTGGCACGGAAAAAAAATATTTGGACGCGACAATTCGGTTCAGTCTGTGTTATGATACTACAGAGGGAGAGTTAAATACCTGCTGCGAAGTGCTGGAAGCTTTGCTTCCGATGCTGCGCAGATTCACACGGGGAGGAAGAAAGTAATGTTTAAAGCCTTTTTAATAAAATATGGTGAGATTGGTATTAAAGGAAAAAACCGTTATCTTTTTGAAGATGCCTTGATCAAGCAGATTAAGTATGCTTTGAAGGATGCGGCGGCCTTTGATGTTACAAAACAGCAGGGACGAATCTATGTCCATATGCTTGGCAGCTATGATTACGATGAAGTGGTGGCGGCTTTGACACGGGTCTTTGGTATCGTGGCAATATGTCCGGTGGTGATTTGTGACGATCCATCCTGGGATAATTTGACAAAAGTGGTGGGCGACTACATAGATGAAGCCTATGAAGACAAACATTTTACTTTTAAAGTGGATTCCCGGCGTGCTGATAAGCGTTATCCGAAAAAGTCCATGGAAATTAATGCGGATATTGGCGAATATCTTCTGGAACGTTTTCCTGAAATGTCAGTGGATGTCCATAAACCGGATGTGATGCTGAATATTGAGGTCCGTGAAAAGACCTATATCTATTCAAAGAGCATTAAGGGACCGGGTGGTATGCCAGTGGGAACCAATGGAAAGGCTATGCTGCTTTTATCTGGCGGCATTGACAGTCCTGTGGCCGGATATATGATCGCTAAACGGGGCGTGACGATTGATGCGACTTATTTTCATGCACCACCTTACACCAGCGAACGGGCAAAACAGAAGGTTGTGGATCTGGCCCGTATCGTAGCCCGGTATGCAGGACCGATTCGCCTGAATATTATTAATTTTACAGATATCCAGCTGGCAATTTATGAAAAATGTCCGCATGATGAGCTGACGATTATCATGCGTCGTTATATGATGCGGATTGCGGAGCAGATCGCCAGAGAGGACGGCGCTCTTGGCCTGATTACCGGCGAAAGTATCGGTCAGGTGGCCAGTCAGACCCTTCAGAGTCTGGCCGCAACGAATGCGGTATGTACAATGCCCGTATTCCGGCCGGTCATTGGCTTTGATAAGAATGATATTGTAGAAATATCGGAACAGATCGGAGCTTTTGAGACATCCATTCAGCCATATGAGGACTGCTGTACGATTTTTGTTGCAAAGCATCCGGTGACAAAACCCAATATTCGGGTGATTGAGCGTTCAGAACATCATCTGGCGGATATTATTGACGGCATGATGGAAGAGGCTGTTCGTGACCGTGAAGTTATTCTTTGTGAATCGGATATTTAGAGAAGAAAAAGGGCCTCACATTGCTGATATCTATCAGGTGCGAAGTCCTTTTGTTTTTTATCATCTATTGAACAAGGAACGGCTTTAGGCTTTCCATAATTTCGGCGTCATCATCGTTATAAATGGTCAGATTAATCGGTTTGGATAAATCCAGACTGAATATTCCCATAATAGATTTAGCGTCAATCACAAACCGACCAGATACAAGATCAAACTCAGTATTAAATGTGTTAACGGAATGTACAAATGCCTTCACTTTATCAATGGAATTAAGATTAATTTGGACTGTGTGCATTGGAAAAACCCCCCTGTAATACAATGCTGGCTGTTATTTTTTATAGTTATATATTACAATTTTCATAGGGAAAAGTCAATACAATTGGATGATTTTATATGGAATTAACCAATACAAAATAAAAAAATTACAAAAAAGAAACATAATACGACAAATTATCTGAAAATAATGAACTTGGAGGAAATAGGATGAAAAGTGTTGCATTCTGTACGCTTGGATGTAAAGTAAACCAATATGAAACGGATGCCATGGAAGAAATTTTCCAGAAGGGTGGCTATGAAATCCGTGATTTTCACGAAAAAGCGGATGTCTATGTCATTAATACATGTACGGTGACCAATATGGCTGACCGAAAGTCACGTCAGATGCTGCATCGGGCCAGGAAGAAGAATCCGCAGGCAGTCATTGTAGCTGCCGGATGTTATGTCCAGACGGCCAGGGAAGCAGCAGAAGCGGATGCGTCGATTGACTTAATTATAGGGAATAATTGTAAAGGGCAGATTTTATCCATGGTAGAGACTTTTATGGAGGGTCGGACAGCGTCGGAAGAAAGCGATGAGAAACAGGTCAGCTGGCTGGATATGAATCAGAACTGTGATTATGAATCTCTATCGATCACAAAGGTGTCTGAACACACCCGGGCCTACATTAAGATTCAGGACGGCTGCAATCAGTTTTGCTCTTATTGTATCATTCCTTATGCGAGAGGACGAATACGGAGCCGGGAACCGGAAGAAATTTTCTCGGAAGTTTCGAATTTGGCTGCCTCCGGATACAGGGAAATTGTTTTGACCGGTATCCATATTTCTTCCTATGGAAAGGATTTTGGAAGGGAAGATGCTTTAATTTCATTGGTGGAAAAGCTGGCGTCTATTGAAGGGGTTGATCGGATTCGTTTCGGCTCCCTGGAGCCGGGAATTATCACGGAAGATTTCGTTCAGCGTCTGGCGGCCATAAAACAGATTTGTCCTCATTTTCATCTGTCTCTGCAGAGCGGCTGTGAAGCAACACTGAAACGGATGAATCGTCATTATACGCCTGAGGATTATGCAGCCAGGTGTGGAATTTTGGAGAAATACTTTGACAGGCCGGCCTTTACGACTGATGTGATCGTAGGTTTTCCAGGTGAAACAGAAAATGAATTTGTACAGACAGAGAAATTTCTTGAGAAGATTCATTTTGCCGAAATGCATATATTCAAATATTCTCCGCGCAAAGGGACGCGGGCGGCCGTGATGCCGGACCAGATCAATGAACAGGAAAAGACGCTGCGAAGCAGCCGACTGCTCAAACTGGCTGAAAAAATGTCGAAAGATTACCAGGAAAAATGCCGGGATAAGATATTGGAGGTCCTTCTGGAAGAAAGAGTTTTCGCAGACGGCCAATGGGTATGGACAGGCCATAGTAAAGAATATATAAAATGTGGGATAAAATCCGACAAAATGCGGTCGAAAGATATCGTACGCTGTCGGATGACTACTTCAAAGAATGAAGATTTTGTGTTTTGTGAAATAATTGATTGAATTATTTTATGATTTATATTAATATAGTGAGTAAGTGTAAGGAAGTGATTTTGATGGAAAACATGGCAAATACACAGTATTTCAAGGTGAGTAATAATGCTGAGATTACTGTAAAGGATATTTTAGAGGCCGTATATATTGCCTTAACGGAAAAGGGCTATAATCCGGTCAGTCAGATCGTGGGGTATATTATGTCCGGTGATCCGACTTATGTGACAAGCTATAAGAATGCCCGTTATCTGATCATGAAAGTTGAGCGGGATGAGCTTTTAGAGGAACTGTTGAAGAGCTATATTGATGTGAATCTTAAGTAAAGTTTATGCGGATTTTAGGATTGGATTACGGTTCAAAAACTGTGGGTGTTGCGGTCAGTGACGGACTGGGATGGACGGCCCAGGCATTAGAGACAATTACAAGAAAAGATACGAACAAACTGCGCAGGACACTGGCCAGAATTGAAGAACTCGTGGCAGAATACAATGTGGAAAGGATTGTTCTTGGATTTCCGAAACATATGAATAATGATGAAGGAGACCGCTGTGCTGCGACAGAGGCTTTTAAAGTGATGCTGGAACGGCGGACAGGCCTGCCTGTGATTTTGCAGGATGAACGGATGAGTACGGTGTCGGCAGAAAGGATTCTTATGGAAGGCGGAGTGCGCAGGGAAAACCGTAAGGCGTATGTGGACAAGATGGCGGCGGCTTTTATTCTGCAGACTTATATGGATCGGATAAACCGGGAACAGAAGTTGGGTGATCAGATTGACGGAAAAACCTGAAAAAATTGTTTTTTATACGGATACGGATGAAATAGAATTTTACGTCATTGAGCAGACACGCATTAATGACGTTAATTATATATTAGTGGCGGATTCAATGGACGATGAGGCGGAAGCTTTAATTTTGAAAGAAACTGTGAATGAAGAAGATGCTGAGGATGTGATTTACAGCGAGATTGAGGACGACGGTGAGCTGGAATCAATATCCAGAGTATTTTCTGAGATTTTGGATGATATTGATATTGAGATGTGAACGGACAAATTCTAGTAAACGGGCGGATAACGATAGGCTTTATTAAGCGTATCGTATTTGTCGTGAATATCTGTCATCCTTTATGTAGGATATCGGAGGTTTGAATAATTGAAAACAAAAGTAGTAAAGAAAGAAAACGAAGGCGTGAAAGTCATTCCGTTGGGCGGATTGGAAAGTATAGGAATGAATATTACGGCTTTTGAGTATGGTGACAGTATTATTGTGGTGGACTGCGGTCTTTCATTCCCGGCAGATGATATGCTCGGAATCGATCTGGTCATCCCGGATGTTACCTATCTCGAAAATAATATTGACAAAGTAAAAGGCTTTGTGATCACCCATGGTCATGAGGACCATATCGGCGCACTGCCGTATGTATTGAAAAAGGTCAATGTACCGATTTATGCGACCAAGCTGACGATGGGAATTATTGAACACAAGTTAAAAGAGCATAATTTGTTGAAATCGACCCGGCGTAAGGTCATCAAACATGGACAGTCCATTAATCTGGGATGTTTCCGGATAGAATTTATAAAGACGAATCATAGTATTGCCGATGCGACAGCTCTGGCTATTTATACGCCGGAAGGCATTATCATCCATACCGGAGACTTTAAGATTGATTATACACCAGTATTTGGTGAGAGTATTGATTTACAACGGTTTGCTGAACTTGGGAAAAAAGGTGTCCTGGCAGTTATGATGGACAGTACAAACGCGGAACGCCCGGGTTTTACGAATTCGGAGCGGACGGTGGGTCAGTCCATTGACCATATTTTTGATGAACACCGGAGCGGACGTATCATCGTTGCTACTTTTGCGTCCAATGTGGACCGGGTACAGCAGATTATTAATTCGGCTTATAAATTTGGTCGGAAAGTGATCGTTGAAGGCCGAAGCATGGTAAATATTATTTCCATCGCATCGGAGCTTGGATATATTCAGATTCCAAATGAGACGTTGATCGATATTGACCATATGCGCAATTATCCGGATGACCAGTTAGTGCTGATTACGACCGGAAGCCAGGGAGAAACAATGGCTGCGCTTTCGCGTATGGCGAATAACACCCACCGGCGGGTTTCCATTAAACCGGGAGACACGATTGTCTTTAGTTCCAGCCCGATTCCGGGAAATGAAAAGGCCGTATCGAATATTATTAATGAATTGTTCCGTAAAGGAGCGGAAGTAATCTTCCAGGATACCCATGTTTCCGGACATGCCTGTGCTGAGGAGATTAAACTCATTTATGCGTTGACGCATCCCAAATTTGCGATTCCGGTGCATGGCGAGTACCGTCATTTAAAGGCCCATGCCAAGCTGGCGGAAAAGATGGGGATACCAAAGGATCACATTTTGATTCTTTCTTCTGGCAATGTGCTGGAATTAAAGGATGAGAGAGCGAAGGTCATTGGACAGGTGCCTCATGGAGGTATCATGGTTGATGGACTGGGTGTCGGCGATGTGGGGAACATTGTATTGCGTGACCGTCAGATGTTGTCTCAGAATGGACTCCTTATCGTAGTGCTGACACTTTCCAGATATGATAACCGTCTTTTAGCCGGACCGGATATTGTATCCAGAGGTTTTGTTTATGTCCGCGAGTCTGAGATGCTTATGGAAGATGCACGTAAAGTGGTTGATGCGGCTGTGCAGAAATGTCTGGATGGACGGGTCAGTGACTGGAGCAAGATTAAGAGTGTGATCCGGGATACGCTGAGTGATTATGTATGGAAACAGACAAAAAGAAATCCAATGATTCTTCCGATTATTATGGAAGTCGATGTTTAGGCTTGATAAATTGAAGAGAATTCTTTATAATGGTAATGTTAGTGGTTAACATTACCATTATAAATATGCAGGAGAAAGGCCTGGTAGAGAATGAAGAATGTAGAATATCAGACCCGGCAGCTCATTCGGGAAATTAAACGGAGTAATGTTTATAATCAATATCGTCGCCTGCAGATGAAGATTGTCAGGGACGTGGAGTTGAACCGAAGAGTGGATGAGTTTCGAAAAGCATGTTTTATGATACAGAACGGGCCGCAGGCGCCGGAGGATATGGGACGGCTGGAGGCTTTGAATGAAGAATACAGGGATATTCTGCAGAATTCAGATGTAATAGAATTTCTGACAGCGGAACAGGGGCTGGCATTGATGATGAATCGGATGATCGATCAGATTTATAGCAGTCTGGATTTTGATGTTTCGTTTTTAGATAGCTAGAGGAGGACACAGATATGAAGAAAGTCATTTCTACCATTTTAGGACTCGGTGTGAATATTATCATCTATGTGGTAGCTATTTTCATTCTCTTTCGTGCCGGAGCATTTGCTTATGAGTTTTCATATGAAGTTTTCGGCGAACCGGTTGTTTCTGAATATGCCGATGAGGAGATTCGGATAGAAATAAAAGATGGAGACGGAAGCAAGACTGTAGCCAAAAAATTGAAGGATGCGGGCGCGATCAACAGCGAGTGGGCATTTATTTTGAAATCCAGACTGAGCAAAGCAAATCTCATGCCGGGAGTTTATGTGGTCAAAGCAAGTATGTCTGCCGATGATATGATCGAGCTGATGGGAGATGCGGAGAATTCCGTAGTAAAGCAGCCGACAGCAGAAGAACTGGAGACCGGATCTGCTGAATCCCAGGAAAGTGGCGAATCCACCAGCGATACGGGCGAAGGGGAGAACGGACAGTGATTGTAGATGAAAGAATGTTGGATTATATCCTTTCGTTAGACAGGGATGAAAGTCCATTGGTTCGGACAATTGAACAGGAGGCTGTCAGAGATTATGTGCCGATCATTCGTAAGGAAAGTCGGAATCTTCTGAAAGTGTTGTTGAAAATAAAGAAGCCTGGGGCAGTTCTGGAAGTCGGGACAGCCATAGGCTTTTCCGCTGTATTGATGGCTGAATGCCTGACGGGGGACAGTCATATAACGACGATAGAAAAATATGAAAAAAGAATTCCGATCGCCCGCAGGAATTTTCAGCGGGCGGGGATGGAAGAGAAGATCACCCTTCTGGAAGGCGATGCGGCGGAGGTGATGAAAGGTCTCGACGGCCCCTATGATTTTATTTTTATGGATGCGGCAAAGGGCCAGTATATCCGTTTTCTGCCGGAAGTCTTACGCCTTTTGGCGCCGGGAGGTCTGCTCGTATCAGATAATGTTCTGCAGGATGGGGATGTTGTAGAATCGCGGTATGCGGTGGTGCGCCGGAACCGGACGATACATAGCCGCATGCGGGAGTATCTCTGGACATTAAAACATATGGATGGACTGGAAACGATGGTTTTGCCGATCGGTGATGGAATGACAGTCAGTGTGAAGGAGTAACAGAATGAAAAAACCAGAATTATTAATTCCGGCCAGCAGCCTGGAAGTTTTAAAAACGGCAGTGGTTTTTGGCGCAGATGCCGTATATATTGGAGGAGAGGTATTCAGCCTCCGCGCAAAGTCGAAAAATTTTTCTATGGAAGATATGCGGGAAGGAATCGCCTTTGCCCATGCTCATGGAGCAAAAGTCTATGTGACGGCCAATATCCTGGCCCATAATGGAGATCTGGACGGTGTGGAAAAATATTTCCATGAATTAAAGGCTATTGGACCGGATGCTCTTATTATTTCAGATCCGGGGGTTTTTCAGATTGCTAAGGAAGTCTGTCCCGAGATTGAAATCCACATCAGTACCCAGGCGAATAATACCAATTATCGGACTTATCGTTTCTGGCACAGTCTGGGTGCAAAGCGGGTGGTTTCAGCCAGAGAATTATCCATGGATGAGCTTCGGGAGCTTCGGGCGAATATCCCGGAGGATTTGGAGATTGAAACCTTCATTCACGGAGCAATGTGTATATCCTATTCGGGCCGGTGTCTGCTGAGCAGCTATTTTACAGGGAGGGATGCCAATCAGGGGGCCTGTACCCATCCATGCCGCTGGAAATATGCGATCATGGAAGAGACCCGACCGGGCGAATATCTTCCGGTTTATGAAAATGAACGGGGAACCTATATTTTCAATTCCAAAGATTTATGTATGATTGAACATATTCCGGAATTGGTGGAGGCTGGCATTAACAGTTTTAAGATTGAAGGGCGGATGAAGACAGCTCTCTATGTGGCCGTGGTGACCCGAACCTACCGTCAGGCTATTGACGATTATCTGAAGGATGAAGTTCTTTACCGGAGCCGAATGGATTATTACAAAGAAGAAATCGCAAAATGCACGTATCGTCAGTTTACAACGGGATTTTTCTTTGGAAAGCCGGATCACGATACACAGATTTATGATAATAATACGTATATTAAAGCCTATACCTATCTCGGCTTGATCGGAGAAGACCGGGGAGACGGTTTCTATGGGTTGGAACAGAGAAACAAATTTTCCGTTGGAGATGCCATCGAGGTTATGAAGCCGGATGGCCGGGATCTGGAGGTCACTGTGCAGGCAATGACGGATGCCGAGGGGACGATGATCGAAAGCTGCCCTCATCCGAAACAGAAGATTTTTGTAAATCTCGGTGTGGAGCTTTCTCCGTTGGATTTGCTTCGAAGAAAAGACTGATTATATACAAAGGGCGTGAGAATCATGCAGGAATATTTTAAAATTAATCAAATGGCCGAAGGTATTTACCAGATTTACGAGCCCGGTGGCGTCGGAAGCAGTCTGATCGTCGGAAAGCGTCAGGCCATGCTCATTGATACAGGTTATGGCTTTGCGGATATAAGCAAAGCAGTTCGAACAGTGACGGATCTGCCGCTTCGGGTGGTGAATACTCATGGACATACAGATCATGCAGGCGGTAATCGGTATTTTAATAAAGTATGGATGAACCCGGCGGATAAGGCGACATATAAAGAGTACCAGAATCATCAGAAACCGCTGGTGGCTGCCCGGTTTGAGTCGGTGCGTAAGGCGGCTGGTAAAGGCCCGATATGGCCGGAAGATTTTGATCGGCTGGCCTGGTATGCAGCGGGAACGAAAGAGTTTTGCTGGCTGATCAATGGCCAGACCTTTGATCTGGATGCACCGGAGGAACGATGTAATCAGACCTTTGATTTTGATGAGGCTTCCGAGGAAAATCATCTTATTGAAGCTATTTTTATACCAGGACATACGGTGGGCAGCGTGATGTTTTTCGACTGGAAAAATCACATTTTGTTTCCGGGAGATGATCTTGACTACAGCCTTTGGATGCATTTTAAGACAAGTGCGCCTTTATATACTTATCAAAAGCGTTTACAGCAGTTGGAACAGTATCGGATTGAGGCAATTTTGCCGTCTCACAGAAAGCAGCTTTTATCCCCGTGGATCATTAAACGGATGCCGGAGGCTATTGAACATTTATCTGTGGAAAAAAGCCGCAGGTTTTTCCATCCGAGAACAGGAGAACCGGGATATCTGTATAAGGAGATTTTAAACGGAGAGAGTCCGGACGGTCTCGACATGATCTATATCACCTATCAGATAAATAATATGTAAAATGTCAGGGACAGACACAGCATCCCAAAGCGACGCATACATTAAAATAAAGGTCGCATAGGGGTGCTTTTTTCTTGCAGTCATTTCCAAAACCATTGAGCAGCGAAGAAGAAGCCTATTATCTTTCCAGATATCAGGATGGAGATATGGATGCAAAAAATATTCTGGTGGAGAAAAACCTGCGGCTGGTGGCCCATATTGTAAAAAAATATGCCAGTTCCGGGCGGGATACGGATGAGCTGATCGCTATAGGTATTGTCGGTCTGGTGAAGGCTGTAAATACATTTAAGGCGGATAAAGGCAGTCGTCTGGGGACATATGCCGCCCGGTGCATTGATAACGAATTACTGATGATGCTGCGGACCGAACGAAAGTTGAACCGGGAAATATCCCTGTATGAACCAATCGGTACAGATAAAGAGGGAAATGAAATCAGTTTCATTGACGTGGTCGAAGATACTTCAGAGGATGTGGTGGACAGCATGATGCTTTCCGAGCGTATTCAAAAGATGTATTTGGCCATCGATGAGGTATTAACAGACAGAGAACGGGAAATCATATATAAGAGGTATGGGTTGAGAGGTTATAAAGAAGTAACTCAGAGAGAGATTGGAACGATGATGGGAATCTCCAGAAGTTATGTGAGCCGTATTGAAAAAAAGGCTCTGGAAAAACTCCGGCATCGTATGGCGGATTTTGGCATTATGTGGTAATATGACATTGATAGAGGAGGTTGGGTATGATACATATTTATTGCGGTGACGGCAAAGGGAAAACGACAGCAGGCATGGGATTGTGTCTGAGAGCGGCCGGCGCCGGAAAAAAAGTTTTAATCTATCAGTTTCTGAAGGATAATGCCTCCTCTGAACGAAAAATATTGGAACATATTCCGGAAGTTACACTGTTAAAAGGGCCGGAAACGATGAAATTCCTGCGGCATATGTCTTTGGAAGAAAAGGAAGCTTTAAAACAGACTTATGTCGATGTGCTTAAAAGAATAGGGCGAAAGCTTGAAGCGAAAGAATTGTCTGCGGAGGTTATATTTCTGGACGAAGTTTTATATGCGGTCAGCCGGGGGATAGTGGATGAGGCGGCGGTATGTCATCTGCTGGAAACCGGAAAAGACCGGGAGTGGATTCTAACGGGCCGATATGAAGAAGGCAGGCTCTGGGAGGCGGCAGATTATATATCCGTGATCCGTAAGGAAAAACATCCCTTTGACGGCGGTGTGGCGGCCAGAAAGGGAATCGAATATTAACGGGAGGAACACATAACACATGCTTGATAAAATGGAATTTGTCAAACCGGGAGATATTGAGGCGCGGAGTATGGAAATCATCACCGGAGAACTGGGAGATACGGGCTGGAAAGAACCGGAACTCTCCGTTGTTCGCCGGTGCATTCATACTTCTGCGGATTTTGATTACAATATAAACCTTAAGTTTTCGAAGGACGCCTGTAAAAAGGGAATTATGGCCCTTAGAAATGGGGCGGATATCGTCACAGATACCCGGATGGCCATGGCGGGAATCAATAAACGTCGTCTGGCAGAGCACGGCGGTCAGGTTCATTGCTTTATTGATGATGAGACAGTCCTGAGGGAGGCAAAGGAGCGGGGCATGACCCGGTCCGCCATATGTATGGAGAGGGGAGCCGCCATAAAAAAGCCGGTGATTTTTGTCATTGGTAATGCACCGACCGCATTGATTCGTTTGTATGAACTTGTACAGAACGGAGAGGTTAAGCCTGAATTGGTCATCGGTGTGCCGGTGGGCTTTGTCAATGTGGTGGAGTCAAAGGAATTATTTATGCAGGCGGACATACCATGGATTATTGCTGTGGGAAGAAAGGGAGGAAGCAATGTGGCGGCCGCCATATGTAATGCATTATTGTACTATAAAGATGAAGTGGAGTTTTAGAGATGGAACGAATTATTCTGATGGTCATCCGGCTTCTTTACAAGGTGCCGGGATGGTGGTTTAAAGTTTGCCGTTATGGAAAGGATGAAAATTTTGAAAAATATGATGAGGAACAGCGCTATGCCCTTTTACAGGAGGTGACCACCCGGGCCAACCGGGCCGGAAGGGTTAAGGTAGAATGTTATGGTCTGGAAAATCTTCCAAAAGAAAATGGTTATATTTTGTTTCCGAATCATCAGGGGCTTTTTGATACGTTGCTCTTTTTTGAGACCCATGGGCGCTTCACCTCTTTTGTTATGAAAAAAGAAGTGGCCAATGCGCTCTTGGTAAAACAGATTGCCCGCATGGTGCGTGCGAAGGCGATGGACAGGTCGGATGTGCGTCAGTCGATGACTGTCATACGTCAGGTATCCGAGGAAGTGAAAAAGGGCAGAAATTACATTATCTTTGCGGAAGGGACACGCAGCCGTGAGGGGAATAAGCTGCTGAATTTTAAGGGCGGCGCCTTCAAAAGCGCTGTTTATGCCAAATGTCCCATCGTCCCTGTGGCAATCATAGACTCATATAAAGCTTTTGATATTCATTCTGTGAGGAAAATGACAGCTCAGATTCATTATTTAAAACCATTGACCTATGAAGAATATAAGGGGATGAAGACGGTAGAGATTGCAGCCATCGTCAAAAGCCGAATTGAAGATGCAATTGAGCAATATGTGCCGGAGAAGAGAGAATGCTTTTTAAATTGAATTGACTTTATCATTATGAGATGTTAATATATAAGTAATGATTTCAAATTTTACAGTGTTAAAGGGTGGGATTGACTATGAATAAAAAGATACGCACACCGGCAGTGGAGACGTTATTTGAAGCGATTATCCAGTTGAAAACGGTGGACGAGTGTTTTGATTTTTTTGAGGATTTGGCGACGATCAATGAGATCCTTTCGCTGTCCCAAAGATTCGAAGTGGCCAGAATGCTCCGTCAGCATAAAACCTATCTGGAGATTGCCGAGAAAACAGGTGCATCGACGGCGACGATCAGTCGTGTGAACCGCTCCCTGAATTATGGAAATGATGGGTACGATCTGGCGATTCAGCGGATTCAGGAAAAACAGGAATAAGCAGGAAGCACCTGTTTCTCTGTCAGGAGAAACAAGTGCTTCTTTTACTTTTTATTATTCTCACTGTCATCAGGAAAGGAAAAAGAGTCGATCAGCTTTTCAATCAGTTGTTTTTTGATGTAAACATCATAGGAAAGCAGAGCAATAACAGATAATAATTGAAGATATTCCTGCTCATCCTCCGGACCATCCGGAAAAATTTTCTGTGCTGATTCGGACAGCTGCCGGATGTCCTCGCCGATGCGTGTGGACTGCTCCGGTTCTGCATTCATAATACGGCTGTAGAGCCAGGTCATGTCATGACCTTCGGTATTTTTAAAGTAACGATTGTTTATTGGCGTGAGCAGTTTCTGTATATCGTTGATAGACAATATATTTTTAAAATAGTAGATAAATATGAGAAGCAGCATATGGTCCTTGGAATACTTCTTTTTTTCGGGAGGAGGAAGAAGGTGGTTCTTCGCATAATTATTGATCATAGTTTTTGTGAGAATCTTGTCCTCCGGGTAGCGTTTGGAATGTTTCAGATGGTCGTCCATGAAGGAAGTGACCTGGTCCATATAAAGGTCAATATTCGGCAGATCGGCTGCTGAAACCGGAGGCTGTTCTGATATATGCTGAATAAACTCATCTAAAATTGTTTGAATGGAAGGAAAATTATCCATAAATACACACTCCTGTAAAAAATGAAAAAAACGTTTGATATGTCTTATTATATCGAATTTACGGAAAAAGTCAATGAAAGTACAATATATAGTTTTTAAAACTACATTGAAAAACGGAGGGAATTCATGGAAGAATATTATAAAGAAAATTATGAGAATCATCCGGGCCTGAGCGCCAGGGCCGGCAATCGGATTTTATGTGTGACAACAGTAGTTATGATAGGAATTCAGTTTTTACTGGTCTTTTTCGGCGTTTATGATATGCTGCCCCTGGTGCTCGGCACTCAGTTGTCTGTCCTGATCATTCCAGTTGCCGGGGCATTTATCTCAGGGGCAGACATAAAAGAGACGTTCAGAATACGGGCGGTGAGTATTAAGACCGTGGTGTTTTCACTTATGATCATTCTTTGCTCGTATCCAATCGTGGCGCTGCTGAATGTGATATCTATGTTTTTTGTAGAAAATGCAGTTGCAGAGACGGCAGCAGGACTTTATCAACATGGTTTTCTGGCATCCATGCTGGTGATGGCGCTGTGTCCGGCCATCGGCGAAGAATTTTTGATGCGGGGGATTGTTTACCGGAGTTATCGAAAAAAATCGCCGGTTTTGGCCTGGATTTTATCAGCGGTCATCTTTGGACTGCTCCATATGAATTTTAATCAGATGCCCTATGCGATTTATCTGGGGTTGATCATGGTAGTAATGATGGAAGCCAGTGATTCGATCGTGACACCGATGCTCATGCACTTTTTTATGAACGGCATTTCTACCTTGTCCGGCTTTTTTTCAGAAGCTATGGTGGAGAATATGCCCGGGGCGGCCTATAATGCGGAGAGTGTACTCGGGTCAGGCGCCGAGATGAGAATTACCCTGGTATCTATAGGAATTTTAGCGGTGATCATGATACCGCTGATCATATTGATCATTAAAGCAACTTTCCGTGTCAATGGACGGAAAGTTTCCGACGCTTTTAAGAAAGATGCACCTGCCTATCAGCGTTATGATCTGCCGGAGATTGATGAGACGGAAAATATTCTGGACCCATGGCTGGTCATTGCCATATTAGTAATGGTGGTCATCACGGCCATGAATACATTTATGTAACAATAGAAACGATGTGAAGAAAGGAGAATTTCTTGAAAAGTCAGGTTATTTTACTCAAATGTGACACATACGACAGGAAAAAGATATATGAAGAACTTTGTTGGGGAATTGAGCAGCTTGGCGGTATCTGCCGGTTTGTCCGTCCGGAGGAAAAAATCCTTTTAAAACCAAATCTTCTTCGGAAGGCAGAGGTAGATAGCGCTATAGTGACCCATCCGCTGGTTGTGTCTGAGGTGGGGCGGATTTTAAAGGAGGCGGGCTGCAGCCACTTATTCTATGGAGATTCGGCGGGCGTCGGTTCTATGGAAAGAATTGCGGAGGCTTGTGGTCTGGCCGATGAGATGGAGGCGCTTGAAATTCCAATGGCTGATTTTAATGAGAGTGTGCTCATATCTTATCCTGAGGGAAAGATGGCCAGACAGTTTCATATAGCGAGGGGGATTCGGGAAACGGATGCTCTCATCAATATATGTAAGATGAAAACCCATCAGTTGGAGCGGATGACAGGAGCTGTGAAAAATATGTACGGCTGCATTCAGGGCCTTCATAAAGCGAAGGGACATACCAAATATTCCAATGCAGAGAGTTTTGCCCGGATGCTGGTGGATTTAAATCAATTTATTCGGCCAAGACTTTACGTTATGGATGGTATCACCGCTATGGAAGGTAATGGCCCGGCTTCGGGAACGCCGGTGCATATGGGTGTGATGCTCATATCGACAGACCCGGTCGCATTGGATAGTGTTTGCTGCGCACTGATGAATCTGGCACCGGAGCTGGTGCCGACCAATGTTCAGGGAGAGAAGATGGGACTTGGCGTCTGGCGGGAAGAGGATATCGAAGTCCTTACACGGGATGGCAGGCTGACGACTACCCAGGTGAGAGAATATTTCGGTAAGGTGGATTATGATGTAAACCGGGGAAAGGAAGTGCGTCGTCTGTGGCGTCAGATTCGCTGGCTATCCCGGCATTTTCAGAGAAAACCGTATATTGTGGAAAGCCGATGTATTCGCTGCGGAATATGTGTGGAAGCCTGTCCGGTGGAAGGAAAGGCGATTCATTTGAATAAGCCGGCAGCGCCGGTCTATGATTATAAAAAGTGTATTGCATGTTTCTGTTGTCAGGAAATGTGCCCGAAAAAGGCCATTCAGGTGAAATAAGGGAACAGAGAGATCCGTTTCAGTGAAAACAGAGGAACCCATAGGACCTCCGTCGAATACTATAAAGTAGATTTGATGGGAGGTTAGTTATGCGAAAAAAGGGTATAGTTATCGGAACGGTTTTGTCTATGCTGCTCGTGGTATTGACCGGGTGCGGCAAGAGTACGGCCGGGCTTACGAAGGTAAGGCTTCAGGAAGTGGCTCATTCCATTTTTTATGCACCGATGTATGTGGCGCTGGAAGAAGGATATTTTCAGGAAGAGGGCCTGGATGTGGAACTGACCAACGGCAACGGCGCTGACAAGGTCATGACTGCCATGATCGCCGGTGAGGCGGATATCGGCTTTATGGGGCCGGAAGCGACGATTTATGTCTACAACGAAGGAAACTCAGATTATGCCGTCAACTTTGCCCAGTTGACCCAGAGAGCCGGAAACTTTCTTGTTGGCCGGTCAAATGACCAGAATTTCGCCTGGTCAGACTTAAAGGGGAAAACCGTCATTGGCGGTCGGGCAGGTGGCATACATATATCAATGTAAATTTAGAGAGTATTGTGATTTTATGTAATTGGGTGGATGAAATGAATAGTGCGAAAGAATTTCAGAAATTGAAATAAAAAAATATCATGAAATCAAAAGAGGAGCCAGATTTCTCCGGCTCCTCCAAGTATGTGTCCGCAAACACATACCCCAATTGCTATTAATAATATACTATAATAACGAAAAATATGCAATAGATTAGATTGAATTTTTTAATATTGTCATCCGCAAAAACAAGTCTGGATGAACGGTGATTGCGGCTACGGCAGAACTAACCTGCCCCTCATATTCTTTAGTTATTTTTTCAAATTCTCTTATAAATGCTTTGATTTCAGTTTTGGACACTTTCAACAACTTTAAGAAATAACATATAAGAATGATATAATCCCCTATAGTCTTAAAATTTATGTATGGTAATCCCATTTCTAACATTAGACATTGCTTCATAGGTTTCGATGGATCCATTTTTCTAAAACGTGTATCATAAACAACATCATTATGTGCGATGGCATTTCTTAAATCTTTTAATGCATATACATATTTATAGACTAACGTACAATTGGTATCGCTGGACAAATTCAAACCAATATTTCTTGAAATCTTTTTTCTGACATCTTGTGTTAAGCAGGAAAGAAGATATCCAAAATCTCCCATTGTCAAAATTTCAAAGATTGCCCAGATTGGGACTTCATTATAATTCACAGTATTATAAAAATGTGTAATTTTCGGATTTTCTTTTCGGTATGCCGCTGCAATAGAATTTTGAATAGAACCCTGTAAATTCAATTTATTGTTCTGGAATTTTTTCTTAATGTCTTCCGAAGTTCCTGGTGGAGCATTTTTGTAACTGCTGACGGCTTTGTCATACATATCATAAATGCTGTTTGAATTAATCTCTGCCATAATGGTATTAAGGGCAATGTTTTTAAGAGCAGTTTCAATCAACATCATTTTACCGTATAACAATGATTTTAATTTTGTGTCGTATTGAATCGTAGCATTAATTTCATTGTATGAGGTAAAAGGGATTCTACGATTGGACGAAACAAAAAAACGGTATCCCTTATATCCGTGAAAATATCCTGTATTAATTAATTGTTGCTTTTGTGAACTGCCTGAAATAGCAATTCCATTATTCCGAAGATGCCGCATTAGTGCATCTGTTGATTTATAATTTGACATAAATTCTCCTGTTTAACATTTAAAACTATTAATTGTGATACAATCGATTTTTAGCCTGTAATAAAACGAATGTTTTCCTTCAGTTCATCGCTAAATTCTTCTAAATCGTTCATAGTGATTGCACCTTCATTTAAAAGTGAAACAATGTTAGAGATGCAATTAGAACGACTCATTCTTAACTGCACACCGGTATCTTTTTTATCATTGCGAATACGTTCTTCTAAAGTCCAAAATTTTTCGGAAGGAGTTCCTTCACCATTTAGCAATTCAATATATTCTTTATTCAACTTATCCATATAGGCTTATTGCCAGTCTGAAATTTTCTCTCTGAACAAAGACCAATCCTTTTTGGTAAATCCGTATTCTGACATTTGTATCCCCTCCACTTTGACATAAGTAAATTATAGTATAAGCAGTTCTGTTTCTCAATACTTGTCTTTTGAAAAATTGCATTTAATTTTCGCTTTTGTATGATTGAGAATTACAATTCAAAATTGAATTTTAAAACGTCGAATGCTATAATCTTCTTATAAGGCAAATTATCAGAATCATATTGTAAAAGCATCATAAAAAATCAAACACACTCTGAATATCACTTATCTAAAAAAATAGTATTCTCTGCATTTTTTCTTTTTCAAATTATCAAGAGCAAGATCCACCCCGGTATTACCATATCGCCATTCTGCCATATACGTAATATTCCGGAGTTTTATCTTGTTGGGGAACTGTCGCCTCCCCATACCCACTTTTTTATTAGCTACACCGGCGGTGTATGCAGCAAAATATCATAATTAACATAATTCTATTTTGAGGCATTCAATAAGTAATTGGATGCCTTTTTCTTTTTGAAAATACACATGGTGATGCGAACAAATTCTTTTGTAAGCCAATTATATAAGCAAGGGTATGGGGAATTGTCACTCCCCATCAAGAGAACACCCATAAGGTGAACGGAGGCGGAAACGTGATAACGTTAAACATGGGTGGATCTTGCTCTTGTAAAATTTTTTCTCTCTGTACCCTGTAAAATGAGCTTTTTCCCTTTCGTTATATAGGGAGATATAAAAAGAGAATTTTAATAAAGCATAAAAATCTCTTTGGGAAAGCCGGCATCCGTCTCCTTAATTTTTCAGAAAGGTAAAAGAAAATATGAAATTTGAATATATGATGGAAACGGAAAAGATACTTCCCTATTATCAGTTCCCTAAATTTTTGTTAGAGCTACCACTCTCTCAAAATGCAAAAATACTTTATATGCTGTTATATGACAGAGCCAGAGTTTCACAGAAAAACCATTGGCTCAATGAAGACGGATATGTATATTTCGTCTTTCCGATTACAGAAATTTCTTTAAAATGGGGAAAATGTTGTACTTCTGTAAAAGCTGCCATGAAGGAATTAGATGAGTATGGATTGTTGATTCGCAATTCCGGAGGATTTTCAAAACCAAATCATTTATATATGCGAATCCCCTGTATAGAGTTGATTTCTGAACCGGATGTAAAGCAGACAGACGAAAATAAAACTTCCATTGGGATGAAAAGCTGTCCTTCATTCAGTCGGAAAACAGCCTCTTCTATGGTCGGAAATGTGGCACCTAGTAAAGTAAAAGAAAAATATAATTTTAGTAATAAGATTAGAGTAAATTACGAATATGAGGAGGGCGACAGTCTATGATAAATCAGGAAAACACATATTTAGGTGCAGATGGATTAGCATATTGCAAGATTTGTGGAGAACCTGTAGAGGCATTTTTCCCTCCAGACAGTATTCTTGGTATGAAAAAACATTTTAGACAATGTGCATGTATCCGTCAAAAGCGTGAAGTAGAGGAAAAGGCATATAAAGAAAGAGAACACCGCGAATTAGTGGAAAGAAATAGAAAAATCTGTTTTGAAGAACCACGAATGTATGATTGGAATTTTGAACTGGCAGAAAAGACTACCACCATCGAGAAGGCCAAAGAATACACAGCAAACTGGAATGATATGAAGAAAAATCATATTGGTTTTCTCTTGTGGGGACCAATAGGAACCGGAAAGAGTTACATAGCCTGTTGCATTGCCAACGCACTTTTGAATCGGGAAATTACTGTGAAAATGACAAATTTTAATACAATTATTGATGATATGTTTCCATTAGAGGATAAAACAGAATATATCAATGCTTTGGCACGATATGAACTTTTAATTTTGGATGATCTTGGCACAGAACGAAGTTCTGAGTATGCTCTTGGAATTGTATTCAGTGTAATTGACCGAAGATATCGCTCCGGCAGACCATTAATCGTAACTACCAATCTTCCGATAAAACAATTAAAAGAAGAAACGAACATAGAAAAGAAACGAATTTATGATCGTATTTTGGAAATGTGTGTTCCGTTATATGTCGGCGGTTCTAGCTATCGGAGTGATATTGCCCATGAAAAAATGGGGAAAATGAAAACCTTTTTCGCTACTGCCGAATCAAGTCAGACTGAAAATATTATAGAGCAGACAGGCACAAAAACAATCTGATGTTTATATCTTAGTATAGACATCAGAAATAGAAAGAGTGTGATAGTTCTGCAGAAACCTACGTATTACCTGTGGCGAACAGATTATACGTCATCAGAAGACTTTGAGGCAGATAAGGAGAAATATAGGAAAATAGGTTTTCGGGTTGTCACATTTGCAGATGGGCAGCCGGATAAAAATATACATAATGGAATAAAAGCATTGATTCGAAACCATATAAAAGAAATCAATCAGTAATTTCTATGGGCGGGAGACATTCTCTTGCTTAAGTAGTTAATATAGCGTCAAAAATAGAACGCATGATGAAAGTACATAAGAAAATGCGAGGGGTAAACCGATACAGAGAACAACCGAAAAAATAAATATAAGATCATATTTTTCTTGTAACTTATATATAAAACCAAGTATAATTAGTTGAAAAGTTCTATTCTAAACCATGTAAAACTATTTTGACAAGGGAAAAAGGGCAATGTCAAAGGCTTTTGACAGACAAAATAGCTATATTCAGATACAATAAAGGAGAAGATTCAAGATGGATATTGGATTACAAATCAAGAAATTTAGGGAACAACAAAAAATTTCTCAAGAAGAGCTGGCTCTTAAAATATTTGTTTCAAGACAAACAATTTCTAATTGGGAAACAAATAAAAGTTGTCCAGATATTAAAAGTTTAATTACTTTATCTAATATCTTCAATGTGTCTTTAGATAATTTTATAAAAGAAGATATAAAGGAGATGAGGGAAATTGTAGAAAAAGCAACAATTAAAAAGTTTAATGTGATAAGTGTAGTTTTCCTAATTGAATTAATAGTTGTAGCCGTAAGTGCCTATCCTTTATTTAGTATTAAGGGAAATATAGGAATTGTTATCTGGTTATGCTTGTTCGCAATAACGCTCTATACGGCATGTAAGATTGAAAAATTCAAAAAGAGATATGATATTCAAACCTATAAAGAAATTTTGGCATTTATTGACGAAAAACAATTAACGCATGATGAAACACAACAAGAAATAGGAAAAAGAAATTATCAAAAAATCATATTTGCATTCATTGCAGGTGCAATCGCACTTATTATATGTTTTGTTGTAATTTTTATTTGTCAGTATTTAACAAATTAAAACGGAGGGAAAATCATGGAATTTTGGCTTATTATGATTGGCTTTATAGTTATGGGCGGAAGTTGTTCATTAGCAGGTACTTGGTGGGATAGAAAGAATAAAAAAAGAAGAAAAAAAGAAGAAAAGAAACAATAGTAAATTCTATTTGCTCTAAAATCAAATAAGGAGAGGAAATGCTGAACAAAGGATATAAATTAGTAACTATGTCTATGGTCGGAACAGATAAAGCTATATTAGTATTTAAGATTTAGGGCACTAATAGATTCTAACAAAATTTAATATCCATACACACAAAGCAGTTGGTCTTTACGACTGACTGCTTTTTAGTGCTGTTTTATATATCAAGGCTCATTCAATCGTGGTAAATTCGTGGTAAAATGAGTGTTTCGATATACTTCAAAAGGTCCGAAAGTACAGTGGTTATGTGGATGATCGAAAATTGTATATAAAGTTTATATGAGACTCCGTTTACGAAAATGATTTTTTAATATATAATTATATTACATTATTCTATGATAAATATTTCAGAAAGGGTAAGAGTATGAATGCAGGTTATGTGCGTCTTTCAAGAGATGACGATAAGCGAAATTATGTTTCTATAGAAAATCAGAAGTTAATTATCAATCAGTATGCATCTGACCATGGAATGGTTATTGATCGATGGTATGAAGATGACGGAGTGTCAGGTTATATTTTTGACAGACCGGGATTTAGGCAGTTGATGGCTGATCTGGATAAAGATATTGATACCGTATATGTGAAAGATTTCTCTCGTCTTGGCAGACATAATGCGAAGGTTCTTTTGCTTTTGGATGAATTTCAGGAACGGGGAAAACATCTCATTGTCATTGATGATAATTATGATTCTTTCGATTCCAGCGACGACACCATTGGAATTAAAACATGGTTCAATGAGCGTTATGTAAAAGATACCAGTAAGAAAATCAAAAGAGCGATCGGAGCTAGACAAAAAGAAGGCACTCTTATGACAAAACCACCTTTCGGATATTGTCGGGATACGAAAGACAAAAGTATCATCAAAATCGTTCCCAAAGAGGCAGAATTTATCAAAATGGTTTACGATCTTTATATCTCCGGATCCGGTTATCGCAAAATAGCAAATTATTTGACCGACCAGGGTATCCCAACGCCTTCTATGGTACAGCGAGAACGAGAAATTGAAGAAGGTCGCATAAGCAAAAAGAAAGTTGCAGCCATTTGGTCTGACAGCATGGTGAAGGAATTATTAGATAATGATTTTTACATTGGAACTTTTCGTTTGCGAAAACGTGCCAGAAATACAGTACATGGAAAGGATAAACGTGTTCCAAAAGAAGAACAGTGTATTTTTGAAGATCATCATCCGGCAATTATTGATAAAGCCACTTTTTCTCTTGTACAGGAATTAAAGGAAAAGCGTAATCGCACAAATTATCGTGGAAGCAGGGGGGAATGGATCGGTTCAGAAATTCCCAATCCTTTTGGAAGCTGTTTGTTTTGTAAAGATTGTGGAAGTCGTTTGACACCGATTAAGCGTCAAACATCCAGAAGAGAAAGAAAATATTATATTTGTACTACCTATAATACGAAAGGCAGGCGGTATTGTGAGAAAGCGCATCTGATTGAGGAACATGATTTGATGGAAGATGTGCTGAATTATATTAAACTATGCAGAGAAGCGCTTTGTGAAGTAATTTCCACATATGATATGAGGGACTTTGAGGCAGAAAAGAAAACGCTGGCAGAAAAACGACAGGACATTCAGGAAGAAATTCAAAACCGAAAAAATCAACTAAAGGTACTTTTAACACAAAAAATAAAAGATTTATCCATAGCATCTGAAAATGAGGATTTGATCCATGAAACCTATGATTCCATGCAAAAGGATCTACTGGCGCAGATTCATGGTTTGGAGATGCAGGAAAAAGAACTGAATGAAACTACTATAGAAACGCCGGATGTAAAGGACAAATTGAGAAACGCATTGGATGTAGTTGATAAAATCATTGCAGGTGGAACTCTTGACCGAAGAGATATTGAACTGTTGATTGAGAGAATAGACGTAGATAAAGAGGGAATGCCGGAAATCACTTTAAAATATGGTTTGTCTGATTTAATTAATTACAGTCCTGCTGATGAGATGAATCGCCGGGAAAATACCGTAATCGCTCTTGTAATGAAGTTGATTATAGAAGAGGAACGTGGATATACATCTGCAAAATATTTGTCAGAACATATCACAGCATTGGGATTTAAGAAAACGAAACAAAGTATCTTGCCTTATATCAATCTGATGAAAGAATTGGGAATTTTGGAAGATATGGATAATTCGCTGAAACCTTACAATATTGTGAAAACAAAAGAAGAGATTACGGTATTGATGCATCAATATCTGCCGGATTTGCCGACTCAAATGACTTCTGAACAATTATCGAACGATTATTTACATTGTAATGGTGGCGTAAGGCGGTATGCCGCAGATGGTTTTTGAGTATATTCTGAAGATGAATGGTATAGACCCGACAACGGATCTGACCATTATCCAGAATATTGATTTTGGCGTGACAGCAGAGGCTTTCGTCGGAGGCACCGGAGATTATACAGTGGAATTTGAACCTCATGCGACAGGCATTGAAAAAGACGGTTCCGGCTATGTTATCGCATCTCTTGGTGTGGATTCGGGCTATGTGCCGTATACCTGTTTCTCCGCCCTTGGTTCTTATATGAAGGAACATCCGGAGATCATCCAAAGCTTTACCCGGGGTATCCAAAAGGGACTGGACTATGTGAACAGCCACAGCAGCGAGGAAATTGCGAAAGTCATTCAGCCACAGTTTGAAGAAACCGATGATGATACGCTGAAAACAATCGTGGAAAGATATCATAGCCAGGATACCTGGAAAACGGATACTATTTTTACAGAGGAGGCTTTTGAACTCCTGCAAAATATTCTGGAGGAAGCTGGAGTTCTTGAACAACGGGTGGATTATGATGCACTTGTAACGACTCAGTTCTCAAAATGATAAAGCATTGGCACCGGGCGCTTTTACACAGGGGAAAATTCCTCCTGCGCCCGGGCGCGTTCGATAGACAGGGGGGATTGTATGCGATTAAATCGACTTCGGATTCAAGATTTTAAATCGATTCGGGATATGGAGATTGAAGATATTGAAAATGTTCTGATTCTGGTTGGGAAAAATAATACGGGAAAGACAATCATTCTGGATGCTCTGCGTATTTTGGATGATACATATCGGATTGATGAAAATGATTTTAATGTGGATGGGGGAAACATTGAGATTGATGTGGACTTGCAGTTGGACGATGAGGATCTGCATATGTTTAACGAGGATAGTATCGTCAGCAATTATAAACGTTATGATCTGTGGCTCCGGGAATTTAAAAATCGGCTGCCTTCTTACGATGAGACGACAGGGCTGCTTCGTTTTCGGCTGACTGTCAATAGGAATGGAAAACGGCGATACAGTGATGGTATTCGGAAAAATAATGTTTATATTGCCCAGGTAGTTCCCAAATTCTATTATATTGACAGTATGCGTCACTTTCAGGATATTCAGGATGATATTTTTTTATGCCAGGAGGGCGAATGGACCGGACGGCTTCGGGATGGCCGCTGTCTTTTTGATGGAGGAAAGGAATGCCGTCATTGTTTTCATTGTATCGGAAAGATTGAACAGAAGACGCCGGCTGATTTGAATGTATTGGAGACGGCCCGGTTGTTTGAATATAAACTTTATCAGGGAAATTTTAATCGTTTTGCTCGGAGCGTTAATGATTACTTTCACAAAAACGGCGGCCAGAGTGAAGATATCTATTATTATATGGCAGAAAATATGGCGGATATATGTAAGGTCAGTGGTTTTGTGCGGAATCGGGAGCGGGATGTGGAAATGCCTTTGTCACAGATGGGGACAGGCATGCGCTGCATTTATATTTTATCGCTGCTGGAGGCCTATATGTATGGAGGAAAACGGCTTTCATGCATTATTCTGATGGAAGATCCGGAAATATTCCTTCATCCGAGACTTCAAAAGGTTGCCGGGGAAATTTTGTATCGTCTGTCCAAAACGAATCAGGTCATTTTTACGACCCATTCGCCGAATATGCTGTTTAACTTTACCTCAAATCAGATTCGTCAGATTGTTTTGGATAAGGAGTGGTATTCAACGGCGAAAAAGCCGGAGGATGTAGATGAGATTCTCGACGATCTGGGCTATACGGCCAATGATCTGATGAACGTCAATTTTGTTTTTATTGTTGAAGGAAAGCAGGACAAAAGTCGGCTGCCGCTTTTACTGGATAAATACTATTCCGAAATATTGGATGAGGAAGGGAAACCTTATCGAATGGCGATCATCACAACGAATAGTTGTACGAATATTAAAACCTATGCGAATTTAAAATATATGAACAAGCTTTACCTGAAAGACCAGTTTCTTATGATCCGGGACGGAGACGGTAAAGATCCGGAGGTGCTGGCAAATCAGCTCTGCCGATATTATGACAGATGCCGGGTAACGGATGTGGACAGGATGCCGAAGGTGACCCGGCGAAATGTTCTTATTTTAAAATACTATTCTTTTGAAAATTATTTTTTAAATCCGGATATCATGGTAAAAATTGGAATTTTGGACAGCGTGGGAGAATTTTATGATATACTGTATGATAAGTGGAAAGAATATCTTTACCGTTTAAAGAGCGGCAGGCATTTTACTGAGGCGACCGGCCTCGATATCCAACGTCCGGAGGATATCCGCGAGCATATGGAAGAATTCAAAATATATATGCGAGGACATAATCTTTACGATATTTTTTATGGCCGTTATAAGAAAAGGGAAAATGAGATTTTAAAAGCCTACATTGATACGGCGCCGAGGGATACGTTTAAAGATATTCTGGATGCTATTGATCAATTTATTTATTTTGAAAATCGAGTAAAGGAAGGGACATTATGAAGATAGAGTTGGATACTCACACCCACACACTGGCCAGCGGTCATGCCTATAATACGATTACGGAAATGATCGATGCGGCAGTGGAAAAAGGTCTGAAACTTCTGGCAATCACGGAGCATGCGCCGGCTATGCCGGGAAGCTGTAAAGATTTTTACTTTTATAATTTAAAAATATTGCCGAGATTTCAGAAAGGCCTGGAGTTGATGTTTGGCGTGGAATTAAATATTATGGATTACACGGGCCGGGTAGACTTGCCGGAGCGGTATATGGATTGCACAGACCTTCGAATCGCAAGCCTCCATCCACCCTGCATAACACCGGGGTCCACAGAGGAGAATACGGCGGCCATGTTGGGCGTTATTCATAACCCTTATGTGGATATTCTGGGGCATCCGGACGACGGACGCTATCCACTGGATTATGAGAAAGTCATTGTTGAGGCGAAGAAATACGGGAAGATTGTGGAATTGAACAACAATTCCATGAGTCCTTTAAATTCCCGGACCAACGCCCGTGAAAATGACCGGGTCATTCTGGGCTTGTGTAAGAAATATGAGGTACCTGTGGTCATGGCAACGGATGCGCATGCCAGTTTTATGGTGGGAGATTTGACCCAGGCTGTCCAGGTGGCTGAAGAAGCAGGTTTTCCGGAAGAATTGCTTTTGAATGATTCGGTGGAAAAGTTCAAACATTTTTTGAGCGAAGGAAGAAAACGCGGCAGATAATAAGGGTATACACAAAAGAAAAAAGGGCGGCTTCATCGGCTAAATGTTTTTAGCTGAGCAGCTGCCCTTTGTTGATTCTTTTATTTAATCCAGTTTGATACCGGCGAGTAAAGCGCCAAGATTTGTAGCCGCATCGCCTTCAGATTTGAAATGCACGGATTCTCTTTCATATCTTGGTTCAGCAGTGTCATCTGTCAGCAGAGCTTTCATGCTGAGGCTGAGCTTGCCTTCTTTTTTCTGGATAACTTTTACTTTTACAGTATCGCCGACAGCTACAACATCGTTTGGCGTTTTGATGCGTTTGGTGCTCATCTGAGAGATGTGTACCAGACCACTCAAATTGTTTTCAAGCCGGATGAAAGCACCGTAGGAAGTGATTTTTTCAACGGTTCCTTCAAAGATATCACCAACAGAAATAGCTTCAATCTGCGCCGCTCTTTCAGCAGCAACCTTTTCCTGCTGAGCAGCACGACCGGATAAAACGAGACGTTTTTGTTCGGCATCTACGGTAATGATCTTAACATCGATGGTTTTGTTCAGCCATTCATTTAAATCTTCGACATAGCTTGTGGAAAGCTGGGAAGCCGGAATAAATCCGCGGACATCCTGAACATAAGCGATGACGCCGGCGTTGACAACGCCTTTGATCTGAACAGAAAGAATGGTGTTCTCATCCATCATCTGCTGTAATTCTTCCCATGAAATTTTTTCTTCTGTAGCACGTTTTGTTGATTCACTCATATTTTCACCTCATTATTCTTCACAGGTTTCGGCAGACATTTTAGAAGGATCCATTTTTACATATTCACGAGTGCTGGTGACATCTTCGGAATCCTCATCGTCAAACATATCGTCAAAATCCTCGTCTAAATCATCATCCCAGGTGTCATCGAAATTATCAGAAGCTTTTTTATCCATGATATCTTTAATGATATAGATGATACTTCCAACGGCAATGGCAGCGGTCAATGTTTTAATGACAAATTTAAAAAATTTACCGATCTTCATAAAATCACCTTCCTGTTTTTTAATCACATATAGTTAGTATTATATAGTATTTTTGTTAAAAAATAAAGATATTATTTACTTTGACCTGAAAAATTATTAAAATAGAAAGCGACGGGTTTTGATATAAGTACGTCCCGCATTGGCGCGTTCCCGGCAGAAGGTGTCCAGATTTTTAACGGTCGGTCCGGGATGGCCGTTGTCATTATGGCCGATGAGCTTTTTCTGACCAAGATACATTTCCACATGTCCTACCTGGAAGGGTCGGGAAGTATCGGTGCCTTTAAAGAAAAGCAGGTCTCCGGGTTTCAAACGGGCAGCGTCAGGCGTATCCATATCACCAAAATCCACATCCAACCCTTTAAGAGACAGTATCTGTTCCGGGGTGTCCATTCCGATATCAATTTTTAATGTTGAAAGATAAATCCACCAGACAAAGGAAGAACAGTCGCTGTAACCTTTGTCGACCAGTAAACGGCGACTGGATTGAGTGTACTGGTTTTTCTCACGGAGGAGTAAAGCCTGACGCACAATTTGAACCTGTTTCGAAGATTTCATGGAGTCATTCCTTTCTAATACAATGGAGCTGAAAATGAAGAAGATATTAAAAACAGCAGGCGTTCTTCACCTGCTCTATTATGCCCTTATCATATCATATGCGGGAATGCGAACAACATTCTCAAAATTCTGGCTGCTGACAGGCGTTTTTTTCATGGCATTGACGGCTCTGCCGGGGAAATTGCTGTCCTGGCTTAAGGTTCCGATGGGTATCGGAGTCGTTTATTTTATTTTTCAGGAATTCGAGCTGATGCATATGGCTCATGCAAGGCCTGAGACCGGAGCCGATTATGTGATCATTCTCGGCGCACAGGTCAAGGGAACACAGCCATCCCGTTCATTACTGCGGCGGATTCAAGCCGGGGCAGTATACTTAAAAGAGAATCCTGAAGCAAAGATTATTGCCTCCGGCGGACGGGGACCTGGGGAAAATATAACAGAGGCGGCGTGTATCCGTGAAACGCTGATGCAGATGGGCATTGACAGAGAGCGGATATTGACAGAGGAAGTATCGGCGAGTACGAGGGAAAATCTTTTGTACTCAATGGTCTTTGGGGGACGGGAAAGCAGTTATGTTATTGTGACCAACGGATTTCATCTGTTCCGGGCAATGGAGACAGCCAGACGGCTTGGGATGGCGCATGTCTCGGGGCTGGCGGCATCCTCCGAACCTGTGTTGTTATGGAACTATTATGTGAGAGAATTTTTTGCGTTAATATTATATCGGTTGCAAGGGAAAGCGGGGCGAATAAAATGATTTATCTGACGTCGGATATTCACGGATGTTTCAAACAATTTAAACAAATGTTGGACTATATTCACTTTGGCCCCGAAGATTTTCTTTATATTATCGGCGATGCGGTCGATCGGGGAGAAGAGCCGGTTCCGCTGCTTCAATTTATTATGGAACAACCGAATATGGAACTTCTTATGGGAAATCATGAACAGGGATTCTTGTGGAATGTGGATGTAAATACAAGTTCCCTTTCCGATAGGGAAGTGCGGCGATTTTGGCTGGAACATGGTGGGCGGGAAACTTATATCCAGTATATGGAACTTTTAGAGAAGGAGCAGAAGGCGATAGTTGATTATCTTCGGGAGCGGCCAATGTATAAGATTCTCGGAAAAAATATACTGGTCCATGCCGGTGTTTTTACAGAGGGGATTCGATATCATTCTCTGGAAGAGTTGATGAAGCAGCAGCAGCCCTTTAAAATGTTATGGGAGCAAAAGGCCTTTTACGGGCGGCCGCTTCCATTAAAAGATCCAGAGGTTCGGGTATTTTTCGGGCATACTTTTTCTCTGATCATTCGGGATGACAGAGGCGAACCGCTGGATTCCACGGAAGTTTGGCGGGATGAGAATCGTATCGGTCTGGACTGCGGTTATGCTTTCGGCGGTAAAATGGCCTTTTATTGCCTGGATGATGATTCGGTTTATTATCTGACCAGTTCCGGGCAATTTTATCGGAAAGTATAAAAAAATACTTGCTTTTTCATACAATATCGTGTAACATGGTTCGAGTACACACAAATGTGTTTACTGGACGGACATCAGAGCAAAGGAGATTTTACAATGGAACAGAAATTGAGAGTGGGGATTCTTGGAGCAACTGGAATGGTCGGACAGAGATTTATTTCTCTTCTTGAAAATCATCCGTGGTATGAAGTTGTCGCTGTTGCAGCAAGCCCGCGTTCCGCAGGAAAAACTTATGAGGAAGCGGTGGGGGACCGCTGGAAAATGACCACACCGATGCCGGAAGGCGTTAAGAAATTAATGGTCATGAATGTCAATGAAGTAGAAAAAGTTGCGGCTGAAGTGGATTTTGTTTTCAGCGCTGTAGATATGACAAAAGAAGAAATTCGTGCGATTGAAGATGCCTACGCAAAGACGGAGACACCAGTTGTTTCCAATAACAGCGCCCATCGCTGGACGCCGGATGTACCGATGGTCGTACCGGAGATTAATCCGGAGCATTTTGAAGTGATCGAACATCAGAAAAAACGTCTCGGTACAACCAGGGGCTTTGTGGCCGTAAAACCGAACTGTTCTATTCAGAGTTATGCACCGGTACTCACTGCATGGAAAGAATTTGAGCCGACGGAAGTCGTGGCTACGACCTATCAGGCCATTTCCGGCGCCGGAAAGACATTTAAAGACTGGCCGGAAATGGTAGGAAATATTATACCCTATATCGGTGGTGAAGAAGAAAAGAGCGAGCAGGAACCGCTGCGTCTCTGGGGCAAAGTGAAAGACGGCGTCATCGTGAAGGCTGAAAGCCCCGTTATCACGACCCAGTGTATTCGTGTGCCGATCTTAAACGGACATACGGCGGCTGTATTCGTTAAATTTGCAAAGAAACCGACCAAAGAAGAGCTTATTGCCAGATTAAAGAGCTTCAGTGGTCTGCCTCAGGAATTAAATCTGCCAAGTGCGCCTGGGCAGTTCATTCAGTATCTGGAGGAGGACAACCGTCCTCAGGTCGGGCTGGATGTGGATTATGAAAACGGCATGGGCATTTCTGTAGGACGTCTGCGTGAGGATACGGTCTATGATTATAAATTTGTTGGCCTGTCCCACAACACGATTCGTGGCGCTGCCGGCGGTGCCATTCTCTGCGCCGAGCTGCTGACTGCAAAAGGCTATATTCAGGCAAAATAAGAATAGCAGCGCGTAACTGCGTTTCACATGAAAACTGTCATACCTGAAACCGGATAGATATCCGGAGGGGTAGGGCAGTTTTTTTATTTGTTAAAGATTAAACGTTTACTTATTAAAATAACACGATAAAATTTGGGAAAGTTCGGATGTGTTATGTAATATATGCACAAAAAAATACATAAAATATTGCCGTTTTTGTAGAAAAACTTAAAAGCCGTTGACAGTATTGTTAGGCGGTTATATACTAAATGTAAATCAAACGTAAACCTTTACGCAAATGTTAGAAAGAGGTGGCAGAATGGAAGGGAAAAAGGTATCGATTGTTGATGTGGCAAAGACGGCCGGGGTTTCCACTGCCACAGTATCCAGAGTTGTCAATCAATTAGGTGGTTATTCAAAGGAAACAGAGAAAAAAGTTCTTCACACGATTAAGGAATGTGGATTTCGCCCCAATGTCAATGCCATCGGTCTTCGAACACGGCGCAGCCACAGTGTGGGGGTCATTGTTCCGGATATAACAAATGAATTCTTTGCAAAGATCGTCCGGACTTTAGATATCTTTTTTATTAAATATAATTATTCAGTTCTGATCTGTGATTCCAATGAGGATCCTGAACTGGAGGAGCGCCATATTCAGGACATGTTTGACAAAAATGTGGATGGACTGATTTATGTTTCAGGTATGGAAGCTATCAGCTCACTGGTGAAAAACCCGAGGGTTCCGGTGGTATTCATTGACCGGTCTCCGAAGAATGCGGAATTTGTTGTCCAGTCAGACAATTATCAGGGTGGATATCTGGCTGGAAAAGAATTGTGCGAGAAAGGCTGCACCAGGCCATTATTGATTCGGGATTATCGGATGGCCTCGACGATTCAGCAGCGCCGCAGAGGATTTCTGGATGCGTTGGCGGAATATGGAAAGACCTGTGAAGGGAATTTTGAAATTACAATCTTACCAGATTATAAATCAGCAAAAGAAAAAGTTGCCGAGTTTTTAGGCGAAAAGGGATGTTGCTTTGACGGTGTTTTTACAACAAATGATATGATGGCTCTGGGAACGATACATGCTCTGGCTGAGGCTGGGTATAATGTACCAGGACAGGTGATGATCGTCGGATTTGATAATGTCTCCCTGTCGGAGTTCTGCAATCCTCCGATGACAACCGTTGCTCAGGATACGGAGCAGATGGCGCTTGTGGCCGGAGAAGCGCTGCTTAAGCTGATTCGTAAGGAGCCGATCGAACAGAAGGAATATGTGGTTCCCATCCATCTGGAAGTCAGGAGCACAACCTAAATAACGGACTTTATTTAAACTGGCATAAATTGGTAACTCGTAAATGAAGAAAAAGGAGGATTCTATGCAAACATTAGTCAAAATGGAAGGCATTACCAAAGAATTTCCTGGTGTCAAAGCCCTTGACAATATTTCTTTGGAGATTAATGCAGGTGAAGTGCATGTCCTGTTGGGGGAGAATGGTGCAGGGAAATCCACGCTAATGAAAATTCTCAGCGGTGTTTATACACCGACGTCAGGGAAAATTACTGTAAAAGGAAAAGAGTATACAAAACTTACACCACAGGATTCCTATGATTTGGGAATCAGCATTATTTATCAGGAATTGAGTGTTATCAATGAGCTGTCAATTCTTGAAAATCTGTTTGTTGGTAAACTTCCGACAAAGAAAGCAGGTATCATTCCTGTAGTTGATTATGCAAAGATGCGGGAGATCGCAGCGGATGTCTTGAGCAAGGTCGGCGTTCACCGGGACCCGAATCTTTTTGTTGAAAAGATAAGTATTTCAGAGAAACAGCAGGTCGAGATTGCAAAAGCACTGGCTTCAAAGGCTGATGTCATCATCATGGATGAGCCGACCACATCTTTGACAACTTCGGAGACAGAGCACCTGTTTAAAATTATCCGTCAGTTAAAGGCTGAGGGAAAGGGGATTGTCTATATCAGTCATAAGATGAAAGAAATCAAAGAAATCGGCGATCGGGTGACCGTATTGAAAGATGGGACTTATGTCGGAACCCGGGATGTGGCCGACGTTGAGGTCGATGATCTGGTAGCCATGATGGTTGGACGTAAGATTCAGGGAACCTACCTGAATGAAGAATGTCATGATTTTTCAGACAAACCCGTGTTCTTTGAAGTGAAAAATATTTCCAGAAAAGACCAGAAGGTAAAGAATGTATCTTTCCAGCTTCATAAAGGTGAGATTCTTGGCTTTGCCGGCCTGGTTGGTTCGGGGCGAAGTGAATTGATGAATGCGATTTTTGGTGCGGAGCCGAAGTCTGAGGGCCAGATTTTTATGGAAGGCAGAGAACTGAAGATCGATAATCCATATGAAGCCATCAAGAGCGGTCTTGGTATGGTTACAGAAAACCGCCGTGAGACCGGTTTCCTGGATAATTTTGATATTAAACAGAATATTTCTATTGTGCCGTATATTAAGGAATCAAAAGGAAATGGCGTCATTGGTCTGGTCAATGACAAAGAAGAATTGAATTATGCGAATCAGCAGTGCGCAGATATTCGTGTAAAGATGCGGGATATTAACCAGAATATCACGGAGCTGTCTGGTGGTAATCAGCAGAAGGTCATCCTTGGTAAATGGCTGGCGGCAGAAAGTAAACTGATTATTTTCGACGAGCCGACAAAGGGTATTGACGTGGGCAGTAAGAGCGAAATATACGTTCTTATGCGTAAACTTGCCAATGAGGGCAAGGGGGTACTGGTTGTATCGTCCGAACTTCCGGAATTGCTTTCCGTATGCGATACGATAGCCGTTTTCCGTGAAGGTGAAATCCGTGGAATTTTCAAAAACTCGGAAGCGACCGAAGAGAAGATTGTAAAAACATCCACAGGCGAATAGAAAAAGGAGATTGAAACGATGAGCGAAAATAATGCAAAGAAAAAAATGTCATTCGGCGAAGCGTGGCAGAAATTTGGTACTATTGGTATCTTTGTTTTGTTATTAGTTATTCTGGCTGTGATTAGGCCAAGCAGTGTATTTAGTGCGAGCAGCGTGCCGCAGATTTTGAAACAGAGTTCGGTTAATATCCTTTTGGCCCTTGGTGAGTTCTTCGCCATCCTGATAGCAGGTATTGATTTGTCCGTAGGTTCTGTGGCAGCATTGACCGGGCTTTTTACCGCGAAGATGATGATTGTTGGTGTTCCGGTACCTCTGGCTATTCTGGCTGGTATTCTTATTGGTACAGGTTTTGGATTTATCAATGGTATGCTTGTTAATAAGACAGGACTTCATCCGTTTATCATTACATTGGGTACTCAGTCGATCTTCCGGGGCATAACCCTTGTATTATCCAATTCCCGTTCCGTATATGGATTTCCGGTTTCCTTTACATCACTGATGAGTGGAAGCGTTGTTGGTATTCCGATTCCGGTCATCATTGCTTTAATCGCGGCTGTTATTCTCTGGTTTGTTACGACAAAATGCAAAGTCGGACGTAATATTTACGCATTGGGTGGAAATATTGATGCGGCCTGGTATTCAGGTATCAATGTAAACCTTCACCGTTTGATCGTATTTATGATTTCCGGAACATGCGCCGGTCTGGCTGGTGTTGTACTTCTGGGTCGTGTAGGCGCTGCAGAACCGGCAGCCGGAACAGGTTTTGAAACCTATGCCATCGCTGCATCCATTATCGGCGGTACAAGCTTTATGGGCGGTAAAGGTAAGATTCCAGGCGTTGTAGTCGGCGGTCTGATCATTGGTCTGATCAATTATGCAATGACAGCTTTGACATTGCCATCCACATATCAGCAGATTGTAATGGGTGCGCTGATTATCATTGCCGTAACGATTGATACAGTTGTTGGTAGAAAATCCTGATAAAATGTGTCATATTACACAATTGTATTATGCAGACAGATATAGTAGAATGTAGACACCGAGAAGGAGGACTGTAGTTATGAAACCATTATTTAATCCTTCTTTGATGTGTATGGATTTATTGAACATCAAAGAGCAGATTGAAATTTTAAATGAAAGAGCGGATATGTACCATGTTGATATCATGGATGGACATTTTGTGAAAAATATTACATTGTCTCCGGACTTTGTAAAGGCGATCAGTAAGGTGGTTAAAATTCCGATGGACTGTCATCTGATGGTGACAGACCCGGATGATTATATTGAGAGTCTGGCAAAGGCTGGTGCCGGATATATTTGTCCGCATGCTGAAACGATTAATTCCGATGCTTTTCGTATCATTAATAAAATCCGTGCCAATGGATGTAAAGTTGGCGTTGTTCTGAATCCGGCGACGCCTCTGTCCTATATTCAGCATTATATTCACCTGGTAGATAAGATCACGATTATGAGTGTGGATCCCGGATTTGCCGGACAACCGTTTATACGCGAGATGTTGAGTAAGATTGCTGAAGCAAAACGTCTGAAAGAGGAGAATGGCTACAAATACATTATTGAAGTCGACGGTTCCTGCAATTCGGGTACATTTAAAGAGTTGGCAGAAGCCGGCACAGAATGTTTTATTGTAGGAACATCCGGACTTTTTAATCTGGACGAAGATTTAACCGTTGCATGGGACAAAATGATTGAGAATTTTAATGCCTGTGTGAATGCTTAAGTGCAGAAAGGACGAGCTATGAAGTACGTTATAGGCATTGATATCGGCGGAACGAATCTGAGAATCGGAACGGTGGATGCGGAAGGAAGGCTGGTGAATTTTGAAAGAAAGTCCAGCGCTTCTCTGGTATCTGAAGATGCTGTGAAAAATCTTGGAAGCGAAGTCCGGTCTTACATTGAACGCTGTGGACTCAAGGGTCAGGTGGCAGCGGTCTCGGTGGGCGTGCCGTCGATGGTGAGCAAGGATAAGAGTTTTATCTATTCGACACCGAATTTAAAAGGTCTTGAAAATATTGATTTGGGAAATTTGTTAAAGGCTTATGTCAATGTTCCGGTATTTGTAGACCGGGATGTCAATTATCTTCTGGTAAATGATATTAAGAGTCATCATCTGGACCCGGAACGGGAACGGACGATTCTTGGATTTTATCTGGGAACGGGTTTTGGAAATGCCGTTTACATCAATGGACAGCTTCATGTGGGCAAGAACGGCGTGGCCGGGGAACTTGGTCATATTCCAATGTATGGCATTGATGAGGCCTGTACCTGCGGAAATATTGGCTGTTCTGAAACACGCTGCTCCGGAAGATATCTGAGATATTTGTCGGATACCTGTTTCCCGGATACGGATATTTCCGAGGTGTTTGTAAAACACGGAGATGATCCGAGAATTCTGGAATATGTGGATACACTGGCCATACCGATGGCAGCAGAGATCAATATTCTGGATCCGGATTATGTGATCATGGCCGGTGGTGTCATGACAATGAAAGATTTTCCGATGGAGCGCCTGATCTGGGCGGTAAAGAAACGGGCAAGAAAGCCGTTCCCATCCGAAAATCTGGAATTTGTTTTCCCTGAACACACACAGGATAGCGGAGTAATTGGAGGGGCTTACGCTGCTTTCGATAAGTTGGGGAAGATGGAAAAGTAACATGATATAGTTCTGTGAAAAACAGTCTATATAGAAAGCAAAAAGGAGAGGATTAGAAATGAAAAAAAGAATTGTAGCTTTAGCGTGTGCAATGACTATGGCAACAGCTTTACTTGCAGGATGTGGAAATTCCAGCAAAGAAACAAAAGCTGAAACAGCTGCTGAAAGCACAGCAGAAACAACGGGAGAGAGCAAAGCGGAAAGTACAGGTGACAAAAAATATGCTGTTATCCTGAAAACACAGGCAACAGACTTCTGGACAAAGATGTGGAAGGGTGTTGAAGACAAAGCTGAAGAGATGGGTATCCAGGTTGATATCTACTCCGCACAGAGTGAAGAAGACTTCGAAGGTCAGGTTGCTATCCTTGAAAAATGTATCAATGATGGATATGATGGTATCGCTATCGCTCCGCTGTCCGCATCCAATCTTGTTTCCACCGCTGCGAAAGCTTATAAGGAAGGAATTACAGTTGTAAATATCGATGAAAAATTCGATATGGAAGAGATGGAAAAACAGGGCGGCGCTGTTGTTGGTTTTGTTACAACAGATAACGTAGCTGTTGGTAACAAAGGTGCCGGCTACATCGTTGAAAACGTTGAAGAAGGAAGCAAAGTAGCTATTATCGAAGGTAAAGCTGGTAATGCCTCCGGTGAAGACAGAGCAAAGGGCGCTAAAGAAGCTTTTGAAGCTGCTGGTCTTGAAGTTGTAGGAAGTGTTCCGGGTGACTGGGACCGTCAGAAAGCATTGGATGCTGCAACAAGCTTTATTCAGCAGAACCCGGATTTAAAGGGTATCTACTGCTGTAACGATACAATGGCTCTTGGTGCATTACAGGCTGTTATCAATGAAAACAAACTTGGAGAAATCTTTGTTGTTGGTACAGACGGTGACACAGAAGCTGTTGATTCTGTAAATGCAGGACAGTTATCCGCTACAGTTGCTCAGGATCCGGCAGGTATCGGCGCCAAAGGTCTTGAACTGTTAGTAGAAGCTGTAAAAGCTGGCAATATCGGTGAAGTTGGTGTTGTTCCGGATATGACACCAGTTGATTCCGTATTAGTTACAAAAGAATAATCAGGCAGATTTTAGGGTTGCGAATGTCTGATTAGGACATAATAGAAAGGGGCTGAGATATTCAGTCCCTTTTTTACCATTATTTAAGGCGGATATACGTATTTCGCCGCCTTCTTCTTGAAGGGTTTTGGGGAATATGATATACTATATCGCGCGAAGCCTGACGGAGCGCGCCCATGCGGAGCATTTGACATACGGTATGCCCGTATGGGTATACTATATCGCGCGAATATTAGAATTTATTGGAGGTATCAGATATGAAAGTGGGATTTGGCTGCGACCATGTGGCTGTTGAATTAAAACAAACATTGATGGAGCATTTGAAAGAAAAAGGTTATGAGTGTGTGGATTATGGTGCTTATGACCCGAATGTTAAGGTGAATTATCCGGAGCCGGGTTTAAGGGTTGCAGAGGCCATTATGCGCGGGGAAGTTGAAAAGGGCGTATTGATCTGCGGAACAGGTATTGGGATTTCTCTGGCGGCAAACAAAGTGCCGGGGATTCGTGCGGCCGTATGCAGTGAGCCATATTCAGCAAAATTAACGGTGGAACATAATAATGCGAATATTATTGCCATGGGAGCTCGTGTTGTAGGTCCGGAATTGGCGAAGATGATCGTCGATGAATTTTTCGGCGCAGAGTTCCAGGGCGGTCGTCATGCCGTTCGCGTGGATATGATTTCTGATATTGAAAAGAAATACGGTGCACAATGGCATGAATAACCAGTATTATATCGGTGTAGAAATCGGCGGAACGAAACAGCAGCTTGCGGTTGGTCTTTCCGATGGGACTATTCTGGACAGCAGGCAGGTAAAGCTTGTTTATCGCAGGGGCGCAGAGGATATACTCGACTGGCTTTTAGAGAATATTCGGGAATATCTGGCAATGGCACCCTATGCGGGGCATATTGCGGGGATTGGCGTTGGTTTTGGCGGACCGTTGGAAACAGCCACAGGCCGGGTTTTATCCTCGCTTCAGGTGCCGGGATGGAAAGACTTTGAGTTGAAGCAGTGGTTCGAAAAGTCATTTGGCCTTCCGGTCAATGTGGTCAATGATACGGTAACCGGCGGTTTTGCCGAGTTGTACAAAGGAGCGGGAAGAAATTCGGAGAATTTTTTCTATACGAATATCGGTACCGGTATCGGCGGCGGACTCTATATTCATCGAAAATACTATGACGGAAGCGGTTTTGGAGCATCTTATCTTGGCAATATGCTGGTACCTGACTGGCGTTCACTTCTTCCGGGGGGATATACACGGACAGAACTGCTCTGTTCCGGACGGAGTATTGAGAAGCGACTGCGCAGCGAAGGCTATATACCGAAGATTTCATCTCTTTCCAGATGTTATGGCGGTGATATGGGACGGATTACCTGCGCTGATCTGGCGGAAGCGGCAAGAGCCGGGGATATGTTTGCCTGTGTGGAACTGGATAAGATTGCCGAGAGCTTTTCTATCTCTCTTGTCAATATACTGGCAGCCCAGGGGGTGGATACCGTGGTCATTGGCGGCGGTGTTGCCAAGATGGGTGATATATTGTTTGACCGGATTCGGAAGTTTACGGATAATCTGGCCTTCATTGCCAATAAAGGCCGTTATCAGATCTTACAGAGTGAGTTGCTGGATGATGCGGTACTGGTGGGCGCCCTGCTTGTTGCCTCGGGCGGTTATGTAGAAATTATATAGTGTTTTATTAAAATAGAAAAGCTGCACATGAAGCATATCCATGTGTAGCTTTTTTGTGAACAGGCAGCCCCTGTTTTATAAAATTTCGCGGAGACGATGGGATTCGAACCCATGTGCCGGGTAAATCCGACAAACTGATTTCGAGTCAGTCCCGTTATGGCCTCTTCGGTACGTCTCCATTTGACGAAGGTTCTGCATACGAATCAGAACCTTTGTTATTATACTACATATTCGAAGGTTTTTCAAATACATTTTACACTAATTCGGAAATATTTATCTGCAGATCACTGTAAATGCCGACGGAAATCGTCTGATTAAATGGCACGATCATCGGAGCCGCATCCTCCTCGTAACGGTGATTTATACAACCATCATTAGATGGTGTTTCTCATGAAAATTCTTTGAATGTTAACCATCTGATTTTGAGTTTTCTCTCATTAAAAGAATAGCAAAAAAGAAGTGTGTAGATATATGTCGAAGCATGTCAGTTGTGTATTCTTTTTGGAGCATATGATGACAAAAAACGACCGCTGTGCTATCATTAAACAGTCAGCGCAGGAGGTGGGTCATGAGCCGTATAGATGATGTGTTAAAAGCATTAGGAATACGGCGAACATACAAGGGGTACTATTATGTGGCAGATGCGGTGCGTCTGGTAATGGAAGATGCATCTTTGTTATTATATATATCGAAATCTTTGTATCCAGAAATTGCAAGGATTCATAATACGACAATTAATTGTGTTGAGCGGGATATACGGACAGTGGTAAAGCGTTGTTGGGGAAGTGAGTACGCAGACATTCTGGAATCTATGGCGGGCATCCCGCTTTATGAAAAGCCGACATCCGGCGAATTTATAGATATACTGTCAAGTTATCTATTATCTCAAAATATCCAATAATAAAAGAAAGTATTTTCTTTGAGGGGAGAAAATACTTTCTTTTTTCGTAATATGCCTTTTGATGGGATGGGGTATAGACACCGGGAAGCAGGCGCGATACATCGGGGAGATGAAAATAACCGGTGGCCTGAAAAGGTACTGTTCATGGCCAACGGGTTGTTTTCTGATACAATATTCGTTATTATAAAGATACCAAATAATGCTCAAATATATATAATTTGGGTTGAGTAGGCTCGCTTTCCGGCGAGCCTATTCCCTCTCCTGTTGATAAGATGTAGTGAAACTATTTCGACAGCGAATGGATAACGGATCAACCCAAGATGGTCACACCGTCCATCAATTCGGCTTCAAATGCCTTTTGGTGGGATGGTGTATAGACACCAGGAAGTCCGCCGGTGTGGATGAAGATGATGGTCTCATCTTTTTTGATTTTACCTTCATTGAGCATGTCGAGAAGGGCGGCATAGGTTTTACCGGTGTAACAAGGGTCCAGAACGATTGCTTCGGAACGGGCCATATCATAAATGGCATTACGCACTGTTTCAGATGGAACATTGTATCCGCCGTAAAGGTAGTCGGTGGCGATATCAAAGTCCTCCTCGGTCACATCAAAATCCAGATGCCAGCTTTCTTTTATCTTATTAAAATAGTTGCAGGCGTATGTATAAATATCCTCTTCATAAGGCATAATCTGAATACCGGTAAGGGTCAGGTCCGAATCATGGAGACCGCAGAAAAGCCCCATATAGGTGCCCATACTTCCGAGGGGAACAATGACGTGACCGGATTTGAACTCCTGTTTAAGTTCCTGGGCGCATTCGTAGTAGCCAAGGGCGCCAATCTCGTTAGAACCGCCCATTGGAATGAAATAGCACCGTTCACCCTGGGATTCGAATTTATCAGCAACCCGTTCAACCACATCCATAAGAGGCGTGCCATCCGGTTTGTGCAAAAAGACATAGGCACCGAAAATCCGGTCAAGAAGCATGTTGGATGAGAGAATGCCAGGATAATCATCCATAGCGACAATGGCGCATTTCATTTGATTTTTTGCCGCAACGGCAGCAGTCAGGCGGCCGTGATTCGTCTGAGCTCCGCCGACGGTGATCAGCATGGTCGCACCCTTTTCTTTTGCATCGTATATCAGATATTCCAATTTTCTGAGTTTATTTCCTCCGACGCCAAATTCAGTCAGATCATCACGTTTCATGTAAAATTCAATACCCAGGCGGTCCGACAGGTTGGAGAGATAGCTTATCGGTGTCGGGAGATGCAGGCAGGATTGTTTCGGATAACCAAACATAGCTGTCACGTCCTTTCATAAATGAAGTTAATGTTATTTCAATTTAGTGTAGGGCTAAATTTATGAAAAGTCAATGGTTTTAAAAGCAGATTTGTGTTAAACTATGCTATAGATCTTTAAAATTTTACGGAGGTTATTCATATGTACGATATAGTTATTATAGGCGCAGGCACAGCCGGACTTTCTGCGGCTATTTATGGTGTGCGTGCCGGTAAAACAGTGTTGGTCCTTGAAGGAGAGAATTACGGCGGTCAGATCATTAATTCGCCTGAAGTTGAGAATTATCCGGGAATTGCGAAGATTTCCGGTTTTGAATTTGCTACGGGTCTGTATGAACAGGCCCAGAATCTTGGAGCAGTGATTGAATTTGAAGCGGTTACCCGGGTGGAAAGAGACGGAAAGGATTTTGTTGTCTATACGGATGAACGTGAGATTCCGTGTCATTCCGTTATTCTGGCAACAGGGGCTAAAAATCGGCCATTGGGTGTGGACAAAGAAGAAGCGCTGGTTGGGGCAGGCGTATCCTACTGCGCAACCTGTGACGGGGCTTTTTTCCGGGGACAGGCAACGGCAGTTGTTGGCGGAGGCAGTACGGCCCTGGAAGATGCGGAGTTTTTGAGCGCCTACTGTGAAAAAGTCTACCTGATTCATCGGAGGGACGAATTCCGTGGAGAGCAGTGGCTGGTAGATAATCTTCGCAAAAAAGAAAATGTCGAGTTTGTTTTGAATGCGGTGGTAACGGACATTATTGGAGAAAACAGTGTGGAGGGTGTCCGGGTTCGGGATACAAAGACGGGAGAGCAGAGAGACATTGCTGTGACAGGCCTTTTTGTAGCTATCGGGCAAATGCCGGATAACCATTCCTTTGCGCCATTGGTTGAATTGGATGGGGGCGGTTATATACGGGCACAGGAAGATTGCAAAACAACCAGCGAAGGCGTTTTTGCTGCCGGAGATTGCCGGACAAAAACGGTACGTCAGTTGGCAACGGCTGCCGCCGACGGCGCTGTCGCCGGATTAGCTGCATGCGAATATATTAACCGGAATGAATAAGGAAAAATATTAAAAAATATAACGGGCGGGTAAATTGATATGTGTCCAGAATTCCGGGTACGTATCAATTTGCCCGCCCGCTGTTTTAACTTAAGACTTTGGCTTTTTCCATCTTGTCTGGCAGGCATGACAGGCGCTCGGCGCCATAGCGGTGCCGCCCTGAGAGGTTTCTCTGAGAGTGACCGGAAGGGAGCGTCCGACACGGTACATAACTTCAATAGCTTCGTCAATCGGTACGACGCTTTGTATACCGCTCAGGGCAATCTCGGCGCTGACTAAAGCATTGGAGGCACCTATGGCATTCCGATTCTGACATGGAATTTCAACCAGACCGCCGACCGGGTCGCAGACCAGACCGAGAATATTGATAAGAGCAAAGGAAGCAGCATCCAGACATTGGGAAGGAGTACCGCCCATGAGTTGGGTCATGGCTGCGGCTGCCATTGCACTGGCCGAGCCAACTTCGGCCTGACATCCGCCTTCTGCACCGGCGGTGGTGGCATTACGTGTGATCAGATATCCGACAGCTGCGGCCGTATACAGAGCCTGGATAATAACCGCATCTTCCATGTTATATTCTTCCTGAGCAGCACATAGAACGCCGGGAATGACCCCGGAGGAGCCGGCCGTTGGAGCCGCCACGATAAGTCCCATGGAAGCGTTAACCTCCAGAACACCGACGGCATAGGTAATGGCTTTTGAAACCAGCGGACCGCATATATTCTTTCCTGCTTTTCTAAGGGCATTCATTTGTTTACTTTCACCGCCGATCATGCCGCCGGTACTGATCAAATCTTCCGTTAAGGCCCGGTGAATGGCCTGTTTCATAATATCATAGGCATGTTCCATTTTGCAGGTAACTTCTACCGGGTCCTGTTCCAGATAATCGGTTTCTCTCAGAAACATGGCCTGGGAAATTGGAATATGTTTTTCTGAACATATTTCAAGCAATTGCTTTCCATTCGTAAAATTCATTCAACTGTTCCTCCCCCATTTTAAATCGCAGGTACGATCGTTGCATTGATAATGGCATCATGACATTCCAGAACGCTGATAATGGAAGGGTTGATGTCAGAATCGACTTCAATGATCGCATAGGCTGAATCACCTTTGGCTTTACGGTATACTTTCATAAAGGCAATATTCAGATCGATGCCGCTGCATACGGTCGTGATATAAGCAAGGACTCCCTTTTTGTCCTTATGATGGACAATAAGTGTGGAATAGGCTCCGGAAAGAGCGATGTCAATACCATTTAAACGCCGGATGACAGCATTTCCCCCACCGATAGATTCGCCCCGAAGTTCAATGGTCCGGTTATTTTCACAGTGCAATAAAATGTCCACCGTATTTGGATGAATGTCCTTTTCCGTAGTGTTTTCAATGAATTCATATTTTAGTCCGGCGGCATCGGCATACTGAAAGGAATCTCTGATGCGTTCATCGTCCGGGAGAAAACCCAGAATACCGCCGACCAGCGCCCGGTCCGTACCATGGCCACGATAGGTCCATGCAAAG
Source organism: Frisingicoccus caecimuris (assembly GCF_004340975.1). Taxonomy (GTDB): domain Bacteria; phylum Bacillota; class Clostridia; order Lachnospirales; family Lachnospiraceae; genus Frisingicoccus; species Frisingicoccus caecimuris. Next base: position 25,541 of record NZ_SLXA01000002.1, on the reverse strand, counting down.
GAGCCATAGAGCGTAAAGGTTACGGAAAGGATTTTCGCAGGCGCCAGCTTTCCGGCCAGATGGGCGATTCTCAAAGCGCCGGCTGTGTGTGAGCTGGAAGGGCCGATCATATTCGGACCGATAATGTCAAACATACTAATATCGTTCATAAAACCTTCTCCTTTTCTATAATTCTATGATATACTAAAAAGGAGATATTTAAAAGTGAAATTTGTAATAAACAACAGGAAGAAAGCATAGATTAATCATCAGGGGGAGCAAATTATGTATCGCAGGATTTTAACAAAGCCTCGTAAATGGGACGAAGAATCATTGGCATTGGCAACAAAAGAAGAATTGGTCGCCGATCTGCTGCTTCGCAAATCCCAACTTAAGAACCGAAAAAAGTCCATAATGCCCTGGGACAGGCATTTTTTAAAAAGAGAAATTTACTGGATCGGCGTTGTCAACAAGGAATTGGAGCTGCGCCGAGAATGGACCGTGGAGAGCTGAGAAGCTCTCCTTTTTGCTGTGAGATATGCCGGGAAAGCAGGCGCTAAACAAATGCAAAAGCAGGTGACAGAAATTAATTTAGAGAATATTTAGATTTAGCGGAATCAAAGGAGAAATCCTGATTCCGCTAAATTGTTGTGTAGAGAGAAATTGTTCGTTCATGGCCTGAAACAATACAATTCATGGCCTTGATGCGGTAAAGGATAAAAAGTATGTTATAATATTTTGTAATCTGGATAAATATTACATTTTTGTATAGAGGCGAGGAAACGAATGATTAAAGTGGCAATTGTTGATGATGATGAAACGGTACTGGAACAGGCACGAGCCTGTATCGAAGGAATAGATGATTTACCGGAAGACGTCGAAATATCGACTTTTTGTGGTGCGGAGGCGTTTTTGAGTAAAATAGGACCGGACGATATATGTCAGGTTCTTTTTACCGATATCCAAATGAATGGAATGGGGGGCATTGAATTGGGAACCATCATTCAGGAGAAATTTCCTCATATTTATTTGATATTTTTGACCTCTTTTTCTCACTATGCGGCGGATAGTTATACTGTAGATGCCTATCAATATATTTTAAAACAACAGATGGGCGAGCGAATTCCTCTGGTCATGCGAAAATTAATTTTCAAGATACAAAAGGAACGCAAAAAATTTCGGATCATTGAAACGGCCAATGGCGGAAATAAAATATTCTATCAGGATATTATCTGCATAAAGAAGGTTAAAGGTTCTAAATATGTCGAATATGTGACGCTGTATGGCATCTTTCGAGAGCGTATTACACTTGAACAGTTGATGCTGGAGATAAATTCGAAAGAATTTATTTTGGCTGAACGCGGTTATATCGTGAATATCGGTCATATTGTCCAGGTGAAGGGCAATGTAATCAATATGATCAATGGCGAACAGATTGTTATAAGCCGGGGACGATTGGCGGACGTCCGAATGAAGATCAATGAACAGTGGGGTGAGCTGTGATGCTGACAGTCCTGCTCCAGGGAATCCAAATTTTTCTGTCCATGCTCGAGGTTTGGCTGTGTTATCAATTGCTGTACTGTACGCTTCTGGAAAAAGAATATTTGAATCTGAAAGAAAAAATAATTATATGGACAAATATTATTGTGTGGGGAATATTGGTTTCATACAATCGGAATATTATATTTTTTTCTCATGGTGTGTTTATATTAGGCCTGGTCTTTACAGGTATTTGCACCATAAATATTATAAAGAAATATAAAAGATTAATTGTCAGTCTTCTTGTTATGAGCTATTCTCTGACAGCGCTGTTGGATTTTTTATTTCTGTTTTTGAGTATGGCCGTACTGGACTATCCAACGACCCAGGCCATATATGACGGGGTATCCTGGCTGAAACTGCCGATTTTTCTTTTGTCGCGTGTGATCATGCTCATATGTCTGTTCCTTTTGAAGAAAAGGGGAGAGTTATTTTTAAAAAATATTTTAGAATACAGAAAGCTGCTGTATATTATCAGTGTTATTCTTGTTGTTTTGCTTAGAAGATATCAGGTGGTCATGTGCCGGATGGTGTTTGGGAGAATCCCCTATAATGGAATGAACAGCGGCATGTCGTTGTTATTGTTGATGGTGATTATCTTATCTGTTTGGGGGCTATATGTTAAAAGCCTGATGTTACAAAAGGAAAATCAGTTTTTGATGTCCAAAGATGAGTTAATGCTTCAGAATTACCAGAACCTGATGATGAACATGGAAGCAAATAAACAGAGAGTTCATGATATAAAGCACCAATTGGCCGTTCTTCAAGGCTATGCCCGTGATGGCGAATATGAGAAATTTTGTCAGTATTTATCAGAAATCGATGGGGATTTCTATAAATTTGAGAATAAAGTGTGGACCGGACACAGAATTCTGGATTTTATATTGAATCAGAAAAAAGAAGCGGCAGAGGAAAAAGAAATTGACTTTGAAATTTGTGTCACAGCATTGATGGAAACATCCCTAAGTGATGGGGATATCAGCATTCTTATAGGAAATTTACTGGATAATGCCATAGAAGCTTGTGAACAGATGCAGGATGGGAAACGGTGGATTTTATTTAAATTAAAAAAAAGACAACGTTCTTTATTTATAGAAATATCCAATAGTCTGGGTACTGTTCCCAGAATAAAGGATGGCGAGCTTCTTACATCGAAAAAGGATAAAATACTACACGGCTATGGGCTGAAAAGTGTGAAACGTATCGTTCAAAAATATGATGGCGTTTTTTCGTTTTCTGTAGAGGAAGAGGCGTTTAAAGTAAAAATTTCTTTTATGAAATAAAAAAATAGATATAGGAGGGGACTTTAGTGATTGAAAAGAGTTTTTTGTATGCGGGTAATCTGGAAGAGGAAATAAGAGAAATCAGAGGACTTGTAGAGAAATCAGATGGTCTGGAGCAGAAAGACAGTTTCAGCGTAGAATGCAGTCCGATTTTAACTATTTATTGTTGCTGATTGAATGGTTTTTCAGGGAGCGGAATGTTTGAAACGTTCTGCTCTTTGTGTTTTAAGGGACAGATATTACAAATGGAAAATATTGTATTTGAAACATTTTATGAAAATATTTTAAAAAAAGCTGTTGAGCGACTGGAGGAAAATATTGATGCAAAAGCCTCTTGTTTTTCTGGGACAATATATTCGGATTATTCATTGCATCTGGCGGAACAGTTACAGTTTATTTGCCTGCGGTCATTAATTGCACAGATGCACTATTATAAACAAATGGGTAAACTAAAAGGGAACAATCCGGAAGAAGAGTATGAATTTTTTTGTCGGGAAATCGTGGGAAGTCGACAGTTTTCAGAAAAGCTGTTTGAGATGTTTCCTGTATTAAAGAAGTGTATTGAAAGAAAAATCCAGCAGACGACAGCTTTTTATAAGGAACTTATAAATGCTTTTCAGAAAGACAGAGAAGATATTCGCAGGAAACTGTGTCCGGGGGCAGATAAAATTACAAGGATATGGGGAAATTTTTCCGATGTCCATAATAATGGTAAACAGGTCTTACGGGTTCAGTTGGATGATATTTATGAGATATTATATAAACCACATTCGATGGAAAATGAGAAAGGGTATTCAGAATTATTGCGATACATAAGTGAAAGGATAGGGATAAGCCAGCTTGAGTATCCTTTTTTATCTTTTTCGGACCATAGCTGGTGTTCTATTGTAGCTTATAAAGATTGCCATACCCAATCCGAACTGGAGAATTATTATATCCGTCTGGGAGTTCAAATATTTCTGGCTTATTATTTGGGAACAAAGGACCTGCACTGTGAAAATGTGATTGCATCCGGTGAATATCCGGTGGTGATTGATCTGGAAACGTTGGTGAATATCCGACGCAATCAGGAACGAAAAACAGTCAGAGAAGAAATCTTTTATCAGTTGTCCCAATCGGTATTATATTCAGGCTTACTTCCTTTTTATCATTGGAATAAGGATGGAAAGGGCGTGGACCACAGCGGAATCAGCGGCAGTGGCGGACAGCGGTATCCTTTTAAGATTCCTGTCATTGTCAAGGCACGAACATCCGATATGCGTATCGAATATCAATATCCTGTTTCAAAAAAGGCGCAGAATCTGGCCGTATTGGAAGGCGAATTTTATGAGCCATATTTATATAAAAAGCAGATTTTGTATGGTTTTACATGCGCCTACAGACAGGTCCTGGCTCAAAAAAGTATATTTTGGGATTTATTAAAACCTCTTGCTCAAAATAAAAGCCGTTATCTGATCGCGGATACACAGCGTTACAGTATGCTGCTTTCCAGTTCCTATCATCCCAGTTTATTGATGAAAGATGGCGAACGGGAAAAATTTTTGGATTTACTGTGGCAGGGAAGGACTGCAGAGGACGGGGCAGTTGTAAAAAGTGAGAAGCTGAGCCTGCTCAATGGGGATATTCCTTATTTTTATGATTCATTGAACGAAACCCGTCTGTTTACGGTACAGGGGAGTGAAATATTGGGGGATGCCCGACGAGGAAAACCTTATTTTACACAGTCTGCCATGGAGATTTTGTCCGAAAGAATGGAAATGCTGAATGAGACAGATATGAAAAAACAGTGTGACTTTATTGAGGTATCTCTGGATTTGATGCCCGGTGATGAGAAAAGATACAGGAACCATGTATATTTGGCAAAAGAAAAGGATTACAAAAAAGAAATCAAAAGAGAAGATATTTTTGAAAATATACGTGTTCTTAAAAATCGATTGATTGACAATGCTGTGTGGAATAAAGACAGAACAGAGGTAAGTTGGTATACCCTGGAACTGTCATCCTTCGGGAAGACTACCTGGGATATCCGTCCGATGAATATGTATCTTTATGACGGGCTGGCTGGAATTTTATTGATTTTGTATGCTTTGGAGCTTTTTGATTCAGATAGACAGATTTCATATATGAGGAAAGTGTTGGAATGGACACTTTTCAGATATACGGATGAGTGTGTCAGTAATCCGGATAAATTACAATCCAAAAATACAGGAGTCTTTAATGGAGAAAGTTCGATCGTGTATACTTATTTGGCATTGTATCAGCTTAGCGGCGACGGCGCTTATCTGGATTATGCCAAAAGACATATACAGATATTAGATAAATTAATTGATGAGGACAAGAATTACGATATTTTATCGGGCAATGCGGGTGCGGCGCAGGTACTGCTCAAAATGTATGATATGTTCAATGACGGTCGATATCTGGATATGGCTGTAAGGGCGGTTGAAGCTATAGAAAAGTCAGCTATCGGACAGCAAAAGGGAATCGGATGGCCGGTCAAAGAGAATATGCCGCCAATGGCCGGGATGGCCCACGGAAATAGCGGGATGCTTATACCGGTGGCCGCACTGTGGAAGATTACCGGAGAGGATAAATATGAAAAGCTGGCGGAGCAGATATGGCAATATGAAGAATACCTGTACGATGTGAGAATCAATAATTGGACAGATGTACGGTCAAGGGAAGAAAGGATGGATGATATCGGACCGGTGGCCTGGTGTCATGGCGCCGGAGGTGTGTTGCTCTCAAGATTAAAATGCCTTGAGAATCTTCAGAACGATAAGTGGCGGGAACGGCTTGAAAAGGATGTTTCCAGAGCGTTGAAAAAACTTGAACAGTATTGGAAACGGGACAGTTGGAGTCTGTGCCACGGCATATGCGGCAATCTGACGATTTTGGAGAGAGCAACGGGTGCGGCGCTTTGGCCGAAGAGTGAGATAAGCCTTTTGCCGCAGGAAAAAATCAATCCGGGGCTTATGAATGGGTATGGCGGAATATTGTATTTTCTGTTGAAACGAGAAAATCACACATTGCCGGATATATTGGGACTGGATTAAAAGAAGAGAATATGGAGTAATGCAACTGGTGGCCTGAAACATGTCGTTGATGGCCACCTGCTTGTTTTTATAAAGGTTAATAGGTATTATTAAAAATATCAGAGCGCTTTGATAATAGAAAAACTAAAGGGAGGAGTAGAAAATAATGAAATCGACAAGAGTATCCAAGAATTTTAAAGGATTATGTATAGTATATGCGGCAGTTTTTGTGGCTAGTATCTTTTTATCAAATTTTTCATTATTTAGCTATGCGGATGGTAATTGGACAGATACACTATATGAGTATACAAATTCTTATTGGGGTGTCCAAATAACAGATGCGCCGACGGAGCGTAGAGAAAAATGGGATGATTCTTCATCCTATGCATATAATGATGCTTCAAATACAGATATTATGCAAGTGAGGGTTTATGGAGCATTTGCAACTGGACAACATGAAGATTGTACATATGGTACACCGAAGAGTCTGCCTAGAGGAGCTGCGTATTATTTACCAAATTTGGTTTATGAATATGGTGAAGGAATTTATTCACATAAACCAGATTATACACATGCCTTTTTGATGTTTCATCCTGTTAACGGATTACAAGGTATGTATCTTCATATCTGGTGGAGTCCGGACAGCATTTAACAGAAAATAAAATATTTGGATTAATCATTGTAGATGAGTGAATACTGCTAGCCTGACATATATGTCCAATATATGATTGGGCTAGCGCATTGTTTATTGAAATTATTATAGAAAGAGTGGAAATCGTAATGAAAAAAGGTAAGGGTGCAGGAATCGTTATTGGATTAATTATGATTGTCATAATTATCATTGGAGGTGTACATAAAAAGGTATTTAATTGTCCTGAGAATAATAGAGTCATCAGAGAATCCACGGATAATCAAGCAGAGAGTACAAAAGAAACGATGCAAAGAACAGAATATGAAAATAAGGATGCTCAAAGTAAGGTTTCTCTTAGAAATTATGATTTTGAAGTAAAAAAGACAGACTATCATCAAAATGAAAGCGAATCCAATTATCTGGAGGTGCAGCTTATTATTACGAATAATGCTTTGGAAGAAAAAGTTATGTCATTGAATAGTATCAGTTTGATAATTTATGATTCAGAGGGGAATGAAATCGAAAGATTTCAGTTGGGTAATGTGAACGATGTGGATGCCAAAAAGGTAGGAATTGATTATTTCCATCATATGATTCCGGCAAATGAAGCGTCAGAAGTTAAATTATTTTATTTGATAGACGATGATGTTATGCAAAAGGGGAACAGGGTGGCGCTTCATTTTAGTCCATTTGGTACAGAAGGAGCTGTTATATACGGGAAAAATGAAAAAGGTGAGACTGTTGAAATTATGGATACCGATAATGTTGCGGATATTTACCTGAATTCGTTATTGGAGAGGAATGAATAGATTATGAAGAATATATATAAGCTGGAATTAGTGAGGGGATGTGAAAGTTGGGGGGTTAAGATTTCCTTACTCTTTGGTTGTGGCATCTCCGTTGCTCAATGGATGTTCAATGTGCTGCCGGTAGCATTTTATCAGAATACATATATGGTTTCAGATTATAGTATGAAGTATCCATTTAATGTGTTTAATAACTGGATTGGGGCTCAGACATATACTTTTTCATATCTGTATTTTTTTCTTATTCCACTGTTTGTAGCGTTGCCGCATGCGGGTTCATTTTTTCAGGATATTGATTATCATATGATTGAGGAATTATGTATTCGAGAGGAAAGAAAACATTATTACAGATCAAAATATGTGGCTGCTTTTATATCGGGTGGAATGGTGGCAATCATACCCTTGATGTTTAACTTTATTCTGACAGCTGCCGTTTTGCCGTTTGTAAAGCCTCAGGCTGCAGACTATACAACGTTAATTGGAATGAGAAGTACATTAGGTGATTTTTATTTTGTACATCCGATGCTTTATGTATGCATATTTTTAATGATTATTTTTGTGTTTGGTGGAATTTTGGCAACGGTTGCCTTTATTGCAACTTATTATACAGATCATATGTTCATCGTACTGATTACACCGTTTGTTCTCAGTGTGTTTTTAAATTCATTATTTTCTATGTTGGGATTAACAGATTGGCAAATGGTCTTTTTTTTAAATCCTGGCTATAGTGGAAATAGAATATTACCAATAATGTTGGAAGGGCTTATCATTATGGCAGGAACCTTTTGGATATTTGTTGTCAAAGGAAGTAAGGATGATATATGTTAGGCATCGAAGATTCATTATGTCTGTTAGATTTATTTGTTGAAGCGTCTTATTTTCGAACATCCTTTCCCTATTTATTGATTATCTGCTTATGTATGATTATATTAGGCACAGAGAATGATTTTTCGGTTTTTGTTGTATTAAGGTACAAAAGTCGTAAAAGTTTATGGCGGAGACAAACGTGTAGAGCTTTGCTGCTTTCAGGCATAATAACTGTGGCGGAGGTCATAGTCTTGCTTGGATATGCAGTAAGTTGCAAGTTGACAAAATATAATTGGGATATCGTAGGAAGTTACTTTTTTCTAAATATGCAGCGAACTTTGCATATAAACTGGTATTCATGCTTATTGGTATATGTTTTTTCTGTTTTTTTATTTAGTTTTGGAAGTATGGTTTTTTATATTATTAATCGGTGGATTTTTAATATTCCTGTAGCAAGCTGGTTTTCTCTGATTATCTTATTTTATTTTGAATATTACAGTAAATACACATTTTTTTACCAAAACCTTTATTTAAAATATGAAGATTGGATAGAATGTTTCGTTTGGAATAAATTATTGACGGCTTTGTTAATAATTATTGGCCTGCTTGGTATAGGTGAGTGGTTCAGCTATAAAAAGGAGTTTTATGTTGGATAACGGGTTAAAACAGTTTATTAAATATATAAAATATGATTTACATCATGGATTGTTGATGGAATGGAAAAAATACATTGTTTTTTCTGCATTCATTTTATTTTTATGTTTGAAATTTATTATGGGACATAGTAGTGTATTAGCTTTCGAAGATTTAGAAAAAAGTTTGTCTACAGGCGACTTGCTTTCGTATATTCTAAAGGGAATGCAATTTTATCAACCTTCGTTGACTGAAATATATGTTCCAGAATTCACATGGATTTTTATGTATATGTATATTACTTTTTCGGTAAGTTATTATCCTTTAAAGGATTTGCACGGATATGGGCAATTGATGTTACTGCAATCAAAACAAAGAAAGTACTGGTGGTTCAGTAAATGTATATGGAATATATTGAGCATTGGCATATTTTATTTCATTATGATTATGGATGTTTTTGTATGTGGTGTCATCACAGGAAATATAAATATCATGCCTCAGGTAAATGTACAGGCTTATTATAACCAAATGATTGTCACATCGGTGAATATATTCCAATTTATTTTAATCGTATGTGTAGTTCCTTTAGTTGTGACAATAGCCATATCATTATTTCAAATGATGTGGGCTGTGCTCGTTCATCCGATGGTGGGGTTAATTGTATCTGCTTCAATATATATAATGTCCATATATTTTTCCTGGCCATGGATGATGGGAAACTATTTAATGTTAATGCGAAGTTATGCTTTCAATCCGGTATCACAAATAATTGCGGAAAAAGGAATTCTTTATTCGGTGGCAGTCATTTGCAGTTCTGGAATTATTGGATATGTGGGATTTAGAAAGAAAGACATATTGGCAAATTACAGTGAATAAAGGAGGGCGGTCTGGAATGTATTTGGAATTGAAGAATGTGTCTAAAAAAATCGGAAAGGCTGATATTATAAAAAATGTAAATTTAAGTATGGAAAAAGGGCATATTTACGGACTTTGGGGAAAAAACGGTTGCGGAAAAACGATGTTAATGCGTTTGATTAGCGGCTTGGTTTTCTTATCAGATGGAGAAATTCTTATTGGTGGAGAGTCCTTAGGAAAAGATATTTCTTTTCCACGGAGTATTGGGGCGTTGATTGAGAGCCCTGGTTTTATATCGGGGTACAGTGGATTTAAAAATTTGAAGGTGTTAGCTTCTATACAGAACAAAATATCCGATGAAGAGATTGACATAATAATGAAGACTCTTGGATTGAATCCACAGGATAAGAAAAGAGTAAAAAAATATTCATTGGGAATGCGGCAAAAACTAGGGATTGCAGCGGCACTTATGGAACAGCCTGATTTAATTTTGCTGGATGAACCAACAAATGCTTTGGACGAGCATAGTACAAAAATATTAAAAGAGTTGCTCTTTGAACATAAAAAGAGAGGCGCCTTAATTATTATATCTTGTCATATACGAGAAGATTTAGAGTTTTTATCGGATGAAATTTTTTGTATGCAGGAAGGTAAGATGATTAGTCATTATATACCTAGTGAGCTGAGGAAAGAGGTCGAGTTGTGATAAGATTAAAAAGATGGTTAATAAAAATTATCGTGATTACTTTATTAGCAGTTTATGGAATTTGTGTTATCAGAGTTAATAGTAAATATCCTCAAACAAAGGTAGAGATTGTGGGATTAAATCAATGTATTGAGTATCAGGGAGCAAATGTATTGATTACAGATGGTTATGTCATGAATGAAACAGATATAAATCGATATTTCTCATGGGAAAAAGAGCATTATGGTGGGTGTATTGGTATAGTGGCAGATGTTCTAATTGAGAATAATTCATTTACAGAGAAGAAAATTGATCTTACAGCCTTGATATTTGAATCAGGGGGATGGAAAAATGCGATTCACTATATGGCGTTTACTAAGTTAAATGAAGATAATGAAAAAATGAGTTTTAACCCGATTTTACAGCCAGGAGAAAATATACAATTAAAATTGCCGACATTTGTGGCTCCAATTCATATGCGAGAATCACAGTGGGATAGTTTTTTAGAGCGCGATATATATTTAACTTTTTCATTATATCCGGAAAAACTTATGGCAGAATTATTTTGATTTATGAATGGCTATGGTGACCTGAAACATGTCGTTGATGGCCACCTGCTTGTTTTAGACAATTATGAGTATATAATTGAATTATCAAACAAGATAATAAAGGGGCGTCACTATGGAAGAACTGTTTCGTGTATATTTTACATATGGGATTTTAGGGTGTGGGATAATCATTGTTTATACAATATATAGAATAAAAGATATATATTCATCAAAAAATACATCAATATATTTGAATGTAAAGTATCCCATATGGCATCGATACATTATTGGTTTTATGGTGTTGATTGTTACAACTCTTATTATAATGCTCATGTGCGATAAAGTAACAAACAAAGATTTTGATAGGCAGCCGCCCACTATTCCTTAAATATTTCAAAATCTTTATTTCACAAAATGCAAGAAATATGTTATACTCATATTTACACAGTACCACTAAAATCAAAGAAAGGTGGCGAACCAATGGCAAGTAACAAATACCGATTTGAAAGCAAAATCCATGTTTATAGAGCTACAAAGAGAATGACACAACAAGAACTTGCCGATTTGGTGGGTGTTTCAAGGCAGACTATTATGCAGCTTGAAAGAAATAGGTACAATCCTTCTATGTTGTTAGTTTATAATATTGCAAAAGTCTTTGGTGTGACGATTGAAGATTTATTTGATTTTGAGGAGGTATAATAATGTCAGAGTTAATATATAAATTGATGAACGATATGACATTTACATGGTTTCTTTGGGGCGTAACAATTCTTCTTTCCATTTTATTTTTTGCCTACTGCCTTTCAAAAGAGGGACGTGATGAACATGGTAGGACTATTATTGGTACAGCTTGTTTTTATGGAATAATCGCCATGTTTATCTTCATGAATATATTAAGCTATTTTATGTACGCTGCGATAGAAAACATAGTGATATTTGCTAATGCTTTACGGTTAGTGTATGACGGCTTTTTGATTGTAGTTTTAATTTCTATTTTGGTTTTAAGAAAAATTCGATAACATAGTATTCGCCGCTCAAATATCAAAGTCTTATTATTCCGAGTGGCGAATTTATTTACCCTTTAAGTATGAAATACTTTACATACAGCAAGAAATAGTATATAATCGAGAGGTGGGTGAGCTATATCCAAAAGGTCAATATCAGTCAGGAGGAACAGAAACATGGTTGGTTCAATATCTTTAATTCTCTTTTTGATTTTCGCCGTATTGTTACAAATAGTCGTACATGAAGCTGGACATCTTGTGTTTGGGCTAATGACAGGATATAAATTCGTTTCTTTTACAATTTTGAATATTCGGATATACAAAAGAGATAAGAAACTTACTGTAGGACTCTCTCCGGTAATCGGTGCGGGTGGTCAAGCTGCTATGGAACCTAATTTTAGTGAATCTGATAATATTCCGGTTTTCTGGTATAATGCCGGCGGAACAGTTTTTAATTTGCTTTTAAGTTTTCTTGCGGGATGGTTTGTTCTATGGCTTAATGATGAATCGTTTATAAGAACTTTTTTTGTAGCCATTGCCATTGTTGGACTATTTTTTGCCGTTTCTAATGGCATACCAATGCGAACACATTTGCAAACAAATGACGCTTATAATATTTTAATGATGATAAATAATCCAAGTGCAAAACGGGCTTTTTACAGAATTATGAAAATAAATGCGTTTGGCATGGAAGAAAGAATCATTTTGGACTATCCAGCAATTTTATTTTCTGACTTGCCGGAAAATGACTATAATAATCCTCTTATTTGCTGTTTTGCCATTGATAAGATTTTCTATTTTTTAGAATTGGAGGAATATCAAAAGGCATTGGATATATGTAATGAAATGCTTAAAGCAAAAAATATTCCGGGCATTTACAAAAATGAAGCAACCTGCGAGAAACAGTTTTGCGAAATAATGTTAGGAATAACATCAACGAATAAACCGTACTTTCTCAAAAAAAGCACGACAAAGGCAAGGCTTGTTCCACTGGCTTCGTATCATACACAATATTCCTATGCAGCGTTTATCTCGCATGATAAAGACAAAGCCGAAAAGATATTAAATAGCTTTGAAAGAGATTGTAAAAAAAGCTGCAACAGAGGAATCATCACACATGAAAGATACATATTTAACTTATTAAAGCAAAGGTCTGTATAAAATAGCAAAACCAGTCGAGCCAGTCAACGGTCAAGATGAACGGCGCATACTGCGCCGCCGTTGACAGCCCCGCCCGCCTTTGCTGGTAGGCAATCAAGGGGCGACAGCAAGGAGTGCTGCCGCCCCTCACATTATTCAGAAAGGGGGATTTTCCATGACCGAATTTGAAGAATATCAAAAGCATATCCAATACACGCATAATGCTTTTTGCAGGATTGTTATTCGCCATGCGTCCATTGACGCAGCCCGCAAGCTGTATTCAAAGTGGAAGCGGGAAATCTCCCTTGAATACCTGTCCGAAGAAAAATTCATGCCGTTTGCCGCCACAGATGAATACTTTGCGAAGCCGCCGTCGAGCGAGGAATACCCGTTCACGGTCTGCGGTCAGACTGTCATGTTAAGCAATCCAGATCTTGCCGCAGCCCTGTCCTCTCTGCCGGAAACAGAGCAGGAAATCATCTTCCTGTACTTCTTTGAACATCTAACCCATGAGGAAATCGGCAAGCGGTACGGACGGACACGCAGCACAGCCGGACGGCACATTTATCTTGACTTGCGCCGACTACGGGAGGAAATGGAGGTGTTAGCCCATGAGCAGGCTTCTCCCCTATGAAACAATCATACAGGCTACCAACGGGGAGCCGGAAGCGGTCAACGCCGTTCGTGCCCATTATGCCGGATATATCCGCTATTACTCCCACATCTACGGACATTACAACGTGGATATGGAGGACTACATCAAGACGAAGCTGATAGAAAGCCTATTCAAGTTCCGGCTTGACCGATAAACTCACAACTGAATAACCGCCGCCATACAGCGGCACACGGAGCAGGAAATCAGTGATAAGGTTTCCTGCTTTTTTGCGCTCATTTTTCGCCGGAGAGCCAGCTTGCCGCTCCTTGATAAAAAAGTTCCGGTTTTATTCGGCGTTTTTGAAAAAACCCTGTATTACCCCACGAAAAGGGAAAATAAGATAAAAATTTCTGAAATCTCCGTCTATTTTACCTTTTGCTGGTTTGTAGGTATTAAAGAGAAAAATATCCGCCGCAGCATTGGCAAAAATTTTTCTTCTCCGTGGAGGGGAACAGCGGGCAGAAAAGGCATTTTGATTTGTCTTGTTAGTGAAAAGCGGGCAGAAACTGCCGTTGCAATCGCTTTGTTAGTGAAGTCAGAGAAGCCAAAACGCCCCGCCGGAATTGTAGTAGTAAGTGAAGGGAGCCGGAAGCTGCCACTTTTTTAGAGCAAGATTCTACCACAGTACCAAAATTCGCTTATCCGCTCATTTTGCCCCTGCGGGAATCTTGTTGGGGAGTGCCTTCCCCAAACCCTGCTTTACGGCTTGCGCCGCTCATACCGCCGCCGTTATGCGGCAACCGAAAGGAGGTCATACCATGCGAAAGAAATACAACACGCCCCACCGCTGCCATGTGATAAAAACCCGGCTGTCCGATGAAGAACACGCCGACTTCATGGAGCGGCTGGCGGCTTATCAAATCAGCCAGTCCGAGTTTATCCGGCAAGCCATACAGGGGGCAACCATACGCCCCGTGATTACCGTTTCCCCCGTCAATGATGAATTGCTTTCCGCTGTCGGGAAGCTAACCGCCGAGTACGGACGGATCGGCGGCAACTTAAACCAGATAGCCCGCTTTTTGAATGAGTACGGCGCACCCTACGCCAACTTATCCGGCGAGGTACGGGGAGCCGCCGCCGACCTTGCCGCCCTCAAGTTTGAAGTCCTCAAGAAAGTAGGTGACGCTATTGGCGATACTCAAACATATCAGCTCTAAAAATGCGGACTACGGGGACGCTGAAAAGTATCTCACATTCGAGCATGACGAGTTTACCATGAAGCCCACCCTTGACGCAGACGGGCGGCTGATACCAAGGACAGACTACCGCATTTCTTCTTTGAATTGCAACGGGGAGGATTTTGCCATTGCCTGTATGCGTTCCAATCTCCGCTATGGCAAGAACCAGAAACGGGAGGACGTAAAGAGCCACCATTATATCATCAGCTTTGACCCCCGTGACGGCCCGGACAACGGCTTGACCGTAGACCGGGCGCAGGAGTTGGGCGAGAAGTTTTGCAGAGAGCATTTCCCCGGACACCAAGCCCTTGTATGCACCCACCCGGACGGGCATAATCACACTGAAAACATCCATGTGCATATCGTCATTAACAGCCTGCGGATTGCGGAGGTTCCCATGCTGCCCCACATGGACAGACCAGCGGACAGAAAAGCAGGCTGCAAACACCGCTGTACAGACGCAGCCATGAACTATCTGAAAGCCGAAGTCATGGAAATGTGCCACAGCGAGGGGCTTTACCAGATTGACCTTTTGAATGGCAGCAAGGAACGAGTGACCGACCGGGAATACTGGGCGCAGAAGAAAGGACAAGCCGCACTGGACGAGCGCAACGCCCCCATGATTGCGGACAGTATCACACCCCGCACGACCAAGTTTGAAACAGACAAGGCGAAGCTGCGCCGGACTATCCGGGCAGCACTTTCCGAAGCGACCAGCTTTGACGAGTTTTCTTCTCTGCTTCTCCGGGAGGGCGTGACCGTCAAGGAGAGCCGGGGGCGACTGTCCTACCTCACGCCGGACAGGGCAAAACCTATTACCGCCCGCAAACTGGGGGACGATTTTGACCGCACCGCCGTCCTCTCCACTTTGGAGCAGAACGCCGCCAGAGCCGCCGAAAAAGCCGCAGCCATACCGGAATACCCCGCCAGTATCAAAGAGCGGTTACAGAGGACAAAACCAGCGAAAAACGCCCCGAAGAATGACGGTGTGCAGCGCATGGTTGACATAGCCGCAAAGAAAGCCGAGGGCAAGGGACGGGGCTATGAGAAGTGGGCGACCATGCACAACCTAAAGCAAATGGCGGCTACCCTTGCCGCCTACCAGCAATACGGCTTTTCTTCCCCGGAAGAACTGGACGAAGCCCTCACAGCCGCCCATGCGGATATGCAGGAAAGCCTTGCTGGACTGAAAGCACTGGAAGCCGCCATAGCAGACAAAAAGGAATTGCAGCGCAATCTCCTAAGCTACATCGGCACCAAGCCCGCCCGTGACGGGCTGAAAGCGCAGAAATCGGAGAAAGCCCGGAAAGCCTACCGGGAGCAGCACCAGAGCGACTTTATCCTTGCGGAATCCGCCGCCCGCTATTTCAAGGCACATGGAATCACGAAGCTGCCAGCCAGCAAAGCCCTACAAAGAGAGATTGAGCAGCTTACCGTCCAGAAGAACACCGGATATAACGACTACCGGGAAAAGCGTGAGCGTGTCCGCCAGCTTCAGACCGTCAAGGGCAATATCGACCAGATTTTGCGCCGGGAGCCGAGCCAGCAGAAAAAGCAGGAACAGGAGCGTTAAAGACTGCCCCGAAATGATACCGAAACCATACAAAAACGAGGGTGTGGGCTTTCCCCTTACCGCAATACTCCCCGACTTCCAAACGGGGCTTACAGAGCGGAAAAAGCCCGAAAATGACACCGAGAACATACAGAAAATGCCGCCTATCCCGCCACGCCGATAGAAACGGCAGAAAGGAGCCTACGATTGCCAAGAATGAGCAAGAAGCGGAAAGAGGAATGGTCTTTCTTCCTCAACCACCGCAACCGTATCACATACAACGACCTATGCCGGGGCTGTACCCGTGACTGCAAGCAGAGCTTCCGGGCAATTATCATACTCTGCCCCCGCTACTACTCCAAACGCTGGAAAAAGGAGGGCGCAGCCAATGGCAGATAACCGCAAATACTACTACCTCAAGCTGAAAGAGAACTTTTTTGACAGCGACTCCATTGTGCTGTTGGAGGATATGAAAGACGGGATTTTGTACTCCAATATCCTGTTGAAGCTGTACTTAAAATCGTTGAAAAACGGCGGAAAGTTGCAGCTTGACGAACATATCCCCTATACGGCGCAAATGATTGCGACGCTTACCCGCCACCAGATAGGGACGGTTGAACGGGCTTTAGAGATTTTCCGGCAGTTGGGGCTTGTGGAGCAGCTTAACAGCGGGCTTCTCTACATGACCGACATTGAACTGATGATAGGTCAGTCCTCTACCGAAGCGGAACGGAAACGGGCTGCAAGGCTGGAAAACAGGGCGCTTTTGCCGCCCCGGACAAACGGCGGACATTTGTCCGACATTCGTCCACCAGAGATAGAGATAAAGAAAGAGATAGATATAGAGATAGAAAAAGAGAGAGAGTTAGAAACGGGACACCCCGCCGCCTATGGCAGATATAACAATGTATTTCTTTCAGACAAGGAACTTGCCGAACTGAAAGCAGAACTTCCCGGCAAGTGGGAGTATTACATTGACCGCCTATCCTGCCATATCGCTTCCAGCGGGAAGAAATACAAAAGCCATGCAGCCACGATTTACAAGTGGGCGCAGGAGGACGAAGCAAAGAAGAAGCCGAAGAAAGGCATACCCGATTACACTTGCAAGGAGGGAGAAAGTTTATGAGCCAGTTTGATGATATGGTTTTGAATATGACGCAGACCACGCCGGAGCCGGAGGACTATACCGGAGAGGACGGGCTTTTATACTGCGGGAAGTGCCGCAAGCCCAAAGAAGCCTACTTCCCCAAAGAAACCGCCGCATGGCTGGGACATGACCGCCACCCGGCAGAGTGCGACTGCCAGCGGGCAGCGCGTGAAAAGCGGGAAGCCGCCGAGAAGCGGCGCACCCACCTTGAAGCGGTTGAGCGTTTGAAGCAGCGGGGCTTTACCAATCCGGCTATGCGGGAATGGACGTTTGACAACGACAACGGGAAATGCCCGCAGATGAAGCACGCCCGTTCTTATGTGGAATGTTGGGAGCAGATGAAAGCGGAAAATATCGGCTTGCTTTTGTGGGGCAAAGTCGGCACAGGCAAGAGTTATTTCGCCGGGTGTATCGCAAACGCCCTCATGGAGCGTGAAATTGCCGTGTGCATGACGAACTTTGCATTGATACTCAATGACCTTGCCGCCAGCTTCAAGGACAGGAATGAGTACATATCCCGTCTTTGCAGCTTTCCGCTTCTCATTCTTGACGATTTCGGCATGGAACGGGGGACGGAATACGGTTTAGAGCAGGTCTACAACGTGATTGACAGCCGATACCGCAGCAACAAGCCGCTAATCGTTACGACCAATCTCACGCTGGAGGACTTGCAGCACCCGGAGGACACCGCCCACGCCCGCATTTATGACCGTCTGCTTGAAATGTGTTCCCCCGTCCGGTTTACCGGGGAGAATTTCAGAAAAGCCACGGCACAGGAAAAAATGAAACGCTTGAAAACGCTGCTAAATGGAAAGGAGAGCCGCCTATGACCAACACCCCAAAGCATGACCGCACCGCCCGCCGCCCGGATTGCGTGACGGAAATCCGTGTAGGCAACTCTGTCCTTGTCGTTTCCGGCTATTTCAAGGAGAACACCACCGCCACCGCCGCCGACAAAATGATGAAAGTACTGGAAGCCGAAGCTGCTACACAAAAATCGGCAATTTGACGGGACGTAAAGAAGCAGAAACCGCTATACAACCGCCCCTGTTCCGTGGTACAATAAAGCTACGGAATAGTGGGGCTGGCTGTCGGAAATGGAGGACACTATGTTAAGACAGACCACCCGAAACCTTATTACCGCCCTTTATCCGAGATTATCCCACGAGGACGAACTGCAAGGCGAGAGCAATTCTATTTCAAACCAGAAACGTATTCTTGAAACCTATGCAAAGCAGAACGGCTTTTCTAATCTGCAATGGTACACAGACGACGGTTATTCTGGGGCGAACTTCCAAAGACCGGGCTTCCAAGCCATGCTTGCAGACATTGAAGCCGGGAAAGTCGGCACCGTCATAGTCAAGGATATGTCACGATTAGGGCGAAACTACCTGCAAGTGGGAATGTACACAGAAATGATATTCCCGCAGAAAGGCGTCCGCTTTATCGCTATCAATGACGGAGTGGACAGCGCACAGGGCGACAATGATTTTGCCCCGCTGCGGAACATTTTCAATGAATGGCTGGTGAGAGATACGAGCAAGAAAATCAAGGCAGTAAAACGGTCTAAGGGCATGAGCGGCAAGCCTGTCACAAGCAAGCCCGTGTACGGCTACCTCATGGACGAGGACGAAAATTTCATCATTGACGAGGAAGCCGCCCCCGTAGTCAAGCAGATATACAGCTTGTGCCTTGCCGGGAACGGGCCGACCAAAATCGCCCGTATGCTCACGGAGCAGCAGATCCCCACGCCAGGGACGCTGGAATACCGCAGGACGGGCAGCACCCGCCGCTACCACCCCGGCTATGAGTGCAAGTGGGCGACGAACACCGTTGTACATATCCTTGAAAACAGGGAGTACACGGGCTGTCTGGTAAACTTCAAAACGGAGAAGCCGTCCTACAAGACCAAGCACAGCGTAGAGAACCCCATTGAGAAACAGGCGATTTTCCCAGACCACCATGAGCCTATCATTGACGGGGATATTTGGGAGCGAGTGCAGGAGTTACGAAAGCAGCGCAAACGCCCGAACCGCTATGATGAAGTGGGCTTGTTTTCCGGTTTGCTGTTCTGCGCCGACTGCGGTAGCGTCCTTTATCAGCAGCGTTACCAGAACGCCGCCCGGAAACAGGATTGCTACATCTGCGGCAGCTACAAGAAGCGTACCCATGACTGTACGGCGCACTTTATCCGCACCGACCTGTTGACCGCCGGAGTGACAGATAATCTGCGGAAAGTTACCAGCTATGCGGCGAAGCACGAAGCCCGCTTTATGAAGCTGCTGATTGAGCAGAACGAGGACGGGGGCAAGCGCAGGAACGCCGCAAAGAAAAAGGAACTGGAAGCCGCCGAGAAGCGTATCGGCGAACTATCCGCTATCTTCAAGCGGTTGTATGAGGACAGCGTGACCGGGCGCATTTCTGATGAACGGTTTACGGAACTGTCGGCAGACTATGAAGCCGAGCAGAAAGAACTGAAAGAGCGAGCCGCCGCATTACAGGCGGAACTTTCCAAAGCACAGGAAGCCACCGTAAACGCCGGAAAGTTTATGAATATCGTCCGCAAGAACATGAATTTTGAAGAACTTACCCCTACCCTGTTGCGGGAGTTTGTAGAGAAAATCATAGTGCATGAGTGCAGCTATGACGAGAACGGAACCCGCAGACAGGAAATTGAAATCTATTACTCTTTCGTCGGCAAAGTAGACTTGCCCGAATGACCGCCCGACCTATCCGACACAATGCGCAAGTGCCGGATAGGAACGGCAAAATTTTTTACACTTCTTTTACTTCTTTATCACACATCAGCAAATTATAGGGGTTATGTATTTAAATTGTATCGGTGAATGGATACTGTTAGAGAATATTATGCCATTGTGGGAATATTTAATATGGATTGAAGCACTTTTATTGGCGTGTATTTCTATGTTAATTTCAGAAGCTAAAAACATATCGTTCGGAAACATTGGTATTGATTGTAAACATGGAATAATTCCCTGGGAGAGTATTTATAAATACGAGCGGAAAAGCGATGTTGAAATCTCTGTTTATGGCAAAGTGGGAAGAAAATATAAACAGCATATATGTATATATCATGTACCCGAGCAAAAAGAAGTAATTGATGATTTGTTGACAAAATATGGTAGGGCATAAGGAATGATAGAATAGAATCTGATTTGATAAAAGAGTTGGGCGCATCGGTGTCTTTTACGGGGGAGGCAAAGAGATATGATGAAAGAAAAAATGAGAAAATATTTTGGTATGGCATGTTTATTAGCTATTATGCTTCTTTTTCCGATAGAGTGGTACAGGTCAACCGTTCCGTCGGTCCTGGATGCCGATAATATAGAAATCTTTTTTCAATCAATAAATGGTATGCAAATATTTACATTTAATGGCGGCAGTATATTTATCACTTATATTTTATGTTTATTAATTCAATATCTGGTCATTGAGAATCATAAAGGGTATGTGATTGCTATGATCAGTAAAATCCTGCTTATATTCCAATTTATTACAGCGCCATTGTTTGTTTTGTATTCGGAAGAACATCGACAATTATTTCGGATTTATGAGCATGAGCTGTTTATGCAGCGCCTGGGGAATTATATTGTTCCGGTCTACAGAATAGGATTTTATCTGGCGACAGTTTTAGTGATTATTGGGGTCATACATAATATAATGTGTTTGC
This sequence comes from Frisingicoccus caecimuris, assembly GCF_004340975.1. Classification (GTDB taxonomy): domain Bacteria; phylum Bacillota; class Clostridia; order Lachnospirales; family Lachnospiraceae; genus Frisingicoccus; species Frisingicoccus caecimuris. Next base: position 4,373 of record NZ_SLXA01000002.1, on the reverse strand, counting down.
GGTATAGCAATAAAAAATCGTCTTAAATCCGGAAAATGTCAGAGAGAATATTGAAGCAGAATAATGGAGGTGTTCTATGAGTCGATTTGAATATAAGTTTTTTTACTGTGGGTTATGTTTGGTATTTTGGGTTTTGATTATTTGTTTTCAGCCATTGTATGATGTGATCAGAAATGAAATAGCGAATACTTTTCAAACAGAATATGCTTATCTGATTTATCTATATGAAGTTTGTCTTGCTTTTGTTTTTGGACTCAAAAATTTCTTTTCCCGTAAGGTTGCTTATAAAATATATATGATTACTGAAAGTATCTCAGTTATCATTTTAATAAGCTTAATGTTAGTTTACTGGTGGCATTATAGCTGGAATATTTTTATTTTCTTGTTGGCTTTGATGATTACAAATACCGTATTGCAAGTGAGGAGTTATAAAAAGTAAATAGAAAAGTGCAGTTGGTGGCCTGAAACGTGTCGTTGATGGCCACCTTCTTGTTTTTGCACAATTATGAATATATAATTGAATTATCAAATTTGATGAAATATGGTGATATCGATGTCAGAAGAAAGGGGAGGTATTGTATTGTTGAAAGTTTTATATTACAACGATTGATAATATTTATATTAATTTGCAGATTGATTTTATTAAAATACTTATAGAGGAGGAGTGGCTTATGAAAAAGAGTTTTGGCTTTTTTTGGTGTATGGTTTGCCTGGCGGTCTATGTGAGCGGATGTCAAAAGATGGAACCGCCGGTAAAGGGGGAAATAAATCAGGAAGCAGTGACAGTGGAATTTCCCGAATATTATGAAAAAGCATATGATAAGTTGAATTTTAAAACGGTAATCGTGGTGCCGGAGAAAGCAGATGTAAATGGACTGGAACGCTTTACAGCAAAGCGGGCGGGATATGACATGAATTCGGCTTATGATGCGTTTTTTAAGGATAGAGAAGTCAAAGAAATCCACGAAGGGGATGTTCTCGGGGACAATGGGAAAATGCTTAAATCCAAACATTATGTTGGCACAAATAAGGAGTATTTTCACATTAACGGGGAATCATTGACCTTTTCACTGCCTTTTTCAAATTATATTTTGAGATGCGTATACCCTGAATCCGGCCGTTCCCGGTACAATCTGGATAGATATGAACTCAATGGTGAATTGAAATTTATGAGTGGTGAGGATGTATATGAGGAAATATTGTCGGTTTTGAATCGTATCGGTTTTGAATCGGATATGGATTTTATACCATCGATATATGCGATGGATTATAAGATACTGGAACAGGAAGAATATGCCAGTGATATGTATGGAAATGAAGATACAAGTAAATATAAAGAATCGTGGAATGATCAGGATAGTTGTTATTATTGTTTTGTGCGTCAGAAAATTGAAGGATTGCCTTTATATTATGTGTATGGAAACGTCATGAAGAATGTGGAGGCGTGCTATACAGGGGTTGAAGTGATTTATTCAGAGGAAGGCATTCAACGCTTGGATATTGATAAATTATTTGAAATGAATCCTTCTGAGGAAAAGAAGCCGGTATCATTGCTTACTTTGGATGAATTAACTGAGAAAGTGGAGAGTCAGTATGAAATGATTATTTCAGATGATGTTTTTGAAGTCAATAAAATGGCGTTATATATGATGGCTCAAAAGAATACAGAGAATTCCTATGATATTTTTCCGGTCTGGATATTGTTTATGGACCAGATTCAGATGGATGGCGGGGAGGAGATTCGAACCCTGTGGGGAACTCTCGAAATCCCCGAAAATACAGCATTTCTTCAAATTCTGTTTGACTACAAGTGACTACATTTTGACTACATGGATATAAAATAACAATCAGAAAGGAGAAATCGTTCAGCATGGTATCGTTCTAATAAATACTTCTGCTACTCATTAAAAAACATTATCGTCTGGATAATGCGTCATAATATCTTCAATGTTACAATTCAAAATATTACACAATTTATCTATGGTGTTTACTTCTACATTTCGATTATGTCTCAGTCTGTTTAGTTGGGAACGATTCATATGATAACGAGTATACAAATCATATTGAGTAATTCCCTTAGACTTCATTGTTTCCCACAACTTGTCATATTTTATCATTTCACGCTTTTCCGCTTTCTTACAAATTTCTGTTGCTATGTAATTATTATTAGCGTAAAATTGTTTTAATAATAGTGTTCGTATACGAACACTGTAAGAGGTGGAAATATTGAAAAAACGCTTTATTACGGTATTTGTATTCATTGGTATTTTTACCACTTTGATTTACTTACAATATGGACGTGATGTTAAGGTGGAATCAAGTGTTCTGAATTGCTCCAGTGAATTTTATGAGCAAAGATTGACTATCATAGCGAATAAACTCTTTGTTTCAAATAAAGAAAAGTTTGCTGAAGAAATAATAGAACGATGTACAGATAACACTTTTCGTGAGGTACGTTTTTCGTATGACATAACAGGATATCCAAATAGAATATGTATTTCTGTTTATCCAAATGAATTAAGTCGAAAACTTGGGGATAATCATTTTACAATTTTATATCAAGCAGGCACAGAAAATAATTACGTCTACAATGTTAAAGACCGCCCAGAAATGTTCAAAATCAAGATTGAAACTGAATGACAATATTGTATCAGAATGATATAATATTACCATGAAAATAGTCGGAAAAATTGGAATTTGCAAGGAGGGTGGAAATTATGGATAAGTTAAAAAAGAATATGATTTTTTATATTGTATTGCTTGCAGATTTTTATGTTATTCCGTGTCTTATAAAAGACACAGGGAGCGGAATGATTGTTATGTTAATGATTGTTCCTTTGGTATGCTTAGTAACGTCTATTTTTTATGGAATTAGAAACGGTTTTCGCTTTTTGTATATTTTGATTGTACTTATTATGCTTATTCCATCTATATTTATTTTTTATAACTATACGGCGTGGGTTTATGTAGTTGCGTATACAGTTATTGCGTTACTAGGTAATTTAATAGCATTACCATTTAGAAAAAAATAAATTCGAGGTATGAGCATGAAAAGGATATATTTAATATTGGGTATTATATTCACAATAATAACCTTGATAGGTGTAGGATATGTTTTACTTAATCATGGAGAAGTAAAAGCAGGCTATGCTTGTGTCCCTATGGTTTTTGCAATAATTTTTATAGTAATGTATAGGATGAAGAAATAGACCATTTCCAGTTTATAGAAAGTGGTAAAAATGAATTTATGGAGGAGCAGAAAATGAGAATAAATTTCCGAACGCAAATAATTGCTACTATGATTTTGGTTATTGTAGGGTTTATAAGTTCTTTATGGTTCAATAAGGATATATATTATAATCTTGCGTGGGCCTTTACAGGTCTCGTCTTTTTCATTAACCCTGTATATCCACAAAATATAGTTCGTTTAGAACGGAAAGATGCAGAAAAGGGAATACGAATAGCAGGAATGATTTTGGTTGTTATTGGATTAACAAATGGATTTGGTATATAAATCCCAGTCTGTTTAACTGAGAAAGAAATAGAAAAAATGGAATTTGTGTAAAAATTAATCTTGAAAAACGAGGCGGTATTGTAATGAAAAAAATAGTAACGGCTTTGGTACTTTATACTTTATTGGTTACTGGTTGCGGAAAGAGTGATATTTCTAAAACCTATAAACAATCAGAACAAGATGGAATACTAATAACATACTATAAAATGAATGATGGAACATGGAAATGTGAGGATACAATATATCCATTTCGATTAGAACTGGACGGAAGAATGCCAAATGCTGAGGCAGATAGTTATTATGTCGTTCTTACGGACAATGAAAAATTGACCTTTGAAGATGTGTCAAAAAGCCTATATAGCAGTTCTTTTGAGGATATTAAAATAATGGAAAGCTCCATTATTGTGGAAATGAAATAACTGCCACTTGAGTTAAAAGAGCTAAATCCCAGTCTGTTTAACTGAGAAAGAAATAGAAAAATCAGAATTTTGCAAAGGAGGAGATTCAATGAAAAAAATCGGTTTAGGTATTGCGATACTACTTTTTGCTATCATAATCTCTCTTTGTTCATCAGGAATGGGGCTACTTGCTATCGGAATTGGGAGTGTAGGATTGATTTTTTCGATTATAGGATTTATGGAAAACAAGTAATAAAACAAATCCCAGTTTGTCGATATCCAGTGAGGTAAAGGAACAAGGCGAAGCCGATACGCCGTAGGGCAGTCCTTTACGGAACGGACACAGCCAATACCACCATGATACATGGAGCTGTCGCACTAAATAAAAATTAGTGCGGCAGCACTTTTTTTACCAAAAGCAAGAGCCGGGCTTCGAAAAGTCCGGCTCTTGGTGTAAAATT
>NZ_SLXA01000001.1:173011-467712 GCF_004340975.1 Frisingicoccus caecimuris | reverse complement strand
AATTTTACACCAAGAGCCGGACTTTTCGAAGCCCGGCTCTTGCTTTTGGTAAAAAAAGTGCTGCCGCACTAATTTTTATTTAGTGCGACAGCTCCTTTTCCATTATTATTTTGTCTGTTTAAGAATTTCTATTAATTCCGGGATGACTTTATGTAAATCGCCGATGATGCCATAGTGGGCCACATCAAAGATTGGAGCGGCTGGATCGGTATTGATGGCGATGATGGTTTCAGAGTCTTTCATGCCTACGACATGAGGTACGGCCCCGGAGATACCGCAGGCAAAATAGATTTTTGGGGTGACAGTCTTACCTGTTGCACCAACCTGATAGTCTCTGGAAATCCAGCCTTCATCTACGGCACCACGGGATGCAGCGATATTTCCACCAAGAAGCCGGGCCAGTTCGCGAAGTTTGTCAAAGCCTTCGGCGCTGCCGACGCCGCGGCCTCCTGCAACGAGAATGGAAGCTTCTTCGATATTGGAATCTGCCAGGCCTGCGTCCTCGACAAATTTTACAAGACGGGCTTTAACAGTATTTTCGTCAGATGCCAGGTTCAGTGTCCGTGCATTCGTCTGAATGTCCGGAGTATTTTCCTTCAGAGAGAAAATTCCTGTGGAGAAAGTCCCAATCTGGGGTGTTGTATCCAGAGAGACGGAAGCATAGAGTTTGCCATCAAAGGTCGGACGAATAAAAAGTAAGTCCGCATTAGATTCACGATAAATGACATTTGTACAGTCCGAAGCAATTCCCAGATTCATGACGGCGGAAAGTCCGGCACTGACTTCACGGCCAAGAGGAGTGGAACCAAAAAGAAATGCGGAAGGACTGTCTTCTTCAATGGCAGCTTTCAATGCACAGATGATTGTCTCCGGTGAATGTTCGGATGCATTCGGGCAAATGACAGGAATGGCGCGGGAACCAGATTCATCTGCCAATTCCCGGGCCTTTGCCAGTAATTCAAGGCTGACAAGTTTTGGCTCATTTTCCGATATTTCCATGAATACCCATATATCATTAAATTTTCCCATGATAAATCCTCCTATATTAAATGTCTCTCAAAGAGAATGTCTGCGAGTTTTCTTGCGGATTCTTTTTCAGTCGTCCCCGTGATTTTCATGCCGACTTCCTGTCTGGACGCAGGGAAGAGGGCTTCAATATGGGATGGCGAGTGGAGGGCTTCTGGCGCAATATTTAAGTCGGCGTTGGATAATAAGGTGATCACGGCCTTTTTCGCAGCCATTTTTCCTTTAAGGGTCATCGGCGCCAGTTCATTTGCGTCTTCGGTCACAGAACATATGAGAGGAAAATCAGCCTGCCAGATTTCGTAACCTTTTCCGGCTTTCTGATGAATTGTAAGCCCTTTCTCATCAATGTCAATCTGGGCCGCACAATTCAGTAAACCAATATTCAGAAGAGCAGCCAGCTTTGCTCCAATCTGTCCGGTAGCGCCGTCCAGGGAAGCCTGCCCACAGAAAATACAGTCGGCGTCACCGAGATGTTTTACAGCAGCGGCAAGCACTTTTGCAGTGACAAGTGTGTCTGCTCCGGAAAAAGCCTCATCCGTAATGCGTACCAGTCGGTCAGCGCCCATGCCGGCTGACTCGCGGAGTTGGGCTTCACAGCTCTCATTTCCCATGGATAAAACGGTGACTGTGCCACCAAGACTTTTTTTCAGGGCGACAGCCGCTGAGACAGCGTGGGCATCTACAGGATTCATCATCGTTCCCGCAGTGGAACGGTCTACTGTAAATGTTCGGTGATCAATCTTTATATCTGAGATAACAGGAACTTGTTTCATTAAAACATAAATGTTCATTTTAATCCTCCTTTTATAGAAAATAGTAATTGTTATTAATATTATAATATACTTTTATAAAAGAATCAATTGAAAAATATGAATAGCAGTGATAGAATGTAACGCGATATTTTGTTTTTGATAAAGGAGATTGACAGCTATGGATAAAATGACCCGTAATTCCTATTTGTTTAAAATGTCCCTTCCCATTTTTGTGGAATTGCTTTTGCAGTTACTGGTGGGAAATATTGACCAGATCATGGTCAGTCATTATTCTCAGGCATCGGTGGCCGCCATTGTCAATGGGAATCAGATTATGAACATTATCATTATTACAATGAATATGCTCTCTATGGCCACAACGGTCGTGTTGACCCAATGTCTGGGAGCGGAAGATGATCATAAAAGCAACCAGCTCTGTGTGTTGTCCATGATGGTCATCGGCACTGTCAGCGTACTTTCCACATGTGTTGCTCTGTTTTTCAATCGCCCGATTTTTCGGCTCATGAATATTGATTCGGCCATTCTTCATGAAACTTGTCTGTATTTGATGATTGTCGGAGGTTTCTCTCTGGTGCAGGGATTATATTTGAATTTTGCGGCGATTTTGCGCAGCCATACCCGTTTAAAAGAGGTTATGGCCGTATCTATTCTGATGAATGTTTTAAATATTATCGGCAATGCCATTCTCATCAATGGACTCTTTGGATTTCCGCGACTTGGAATTGTCGGAGCTGCCATATCGACGGTCATCAGTAAAACCATCGGGCTTGTATGTATTTATATTGTTTTTCGTAAATACACAAAAATAAAACTGAAATTTAAATATTTGAAGCAGGGCAGTAAGGAGATGCTGTTTAAACTTTTGAAAATCGGTATTCCATCGGGGGCGGAGAATTTCTCTTACAATCTGTCCCAGATTTGTATATTGAGCATCATCAATCCCTATGGCGCTGCGGTAACGGCTACAAAGGGTTATTGCAGCCTTTTGGCAAATTTTGCCTATGTCTATGCAATCGCCATTTCGGAAGCCGTTCAGATTGTGATCGGTTATCTGCTCGGAAGCGGCAAAGTGGAAGAAGTGGGAAAAAAAGTCTGGTGGACATTGAAAATCTCCATTGCCGTCTGTGTCGGCATGATGTTTATTATCTGGCTTTTCAGCCCTTCGGTGCTTGGAATTTTTACTCAGGACGGGGAAATGCTGGCCTTAGGCAGACAGGTGCTTTTTATTGATATCTTTTTAGAGTTTGGCCGGGCAATTAATATTCTGATGACAAAATCCCTGATTTCTGTCGGAGAGATCAAACTGCCAATCTGTGTAGGCATCAGTTTTCACTGGGCTGTGGCTTTGCTGCTGTCCTATATTTTCGGCGGAGTACTTCACCTGGGATTACAGGGGATCTGGGTCGCTATGGCCATTGACGAATGTTCACGGGGACTGATCTATTTCCTGAGATTCCGGACAAATAAATGGAAAAAGAAATACATACCGGCAGAGACATTTTGAATATTGAAAATGAGAAGGAGGCCTTGATTTCTCAAGGCCTCCATTGTATAATCTAAATAAGAAAGGTGCTCAGATGCAAAATCTGATGCCCTCAGTGATATACTATTAAGGAATAGCATCAACTTTGGACGGGTGGATGCTATTTCTTATTATGCTGATCTATGTAAGTCAGTGCCGCTAAAATAACCAGGATTAAAGTAAGAACTTCCATGGTACTCATGGGCATCACCCTCTTTCGTGGAGACTAGAGGGCAATTGAAATCGCATCCGCTTTCTTTAGATTATACAAGATTAGTATAACATAAAGAGTTGCTGCAAAAATCACAATTAAACGCATAATTCGACAAAAAATGGATAGAGAATAAAATAAAAAACATCTGCCGATAATTCCGTGTCAAGGAATAAGAGGCAGATGTTTTTTTTAAATTACTTGCGATTTGCCCGCATTCGCATCTTGGTATCAAGGATTTTCTTACGCATTCGGATGCTTTTTGGTGTGACTTCAACCAGTTCGTCGTTTTCGATGAAGTCAAGCGCTTCTTCAAGGCTCAGGATGCGCGGCGGCGTCAGCTTAAGGGCATCGTCGGAACCGGAAGCACGGGTATTGGTCAGGTGTTTAGCCTTGCAGACATTCAGTTCAATGTCGTCGCCTTTCGGATTCTGGCCGACGATCATGCCGCCATAAACTTTTTCACCTGGGCCGACAAAAAGTGTTCCACGGTCCTGAGCATTGAACAGGCCATAGGCCAGTGTTTCGCCGGATTCAAAAGCGATCAGGGAACCGGTCTGGCGGTAAGCAATATCGCCTTTGTACGGGCCATAATCATTGAAAATCGTATTTAAAATACCGTTCCCCTTAGTGTCTGTCAGAAACTCACCACGATAGCCGATGAGACCACGGGATGGAATGTTGAATTCCAGACGTGAATAACCGCCGCTGGCTTTGGACATACCAGTGAGTTCACCTTTACGGAGACTCAGCTTTTCAATGACAATACCGGTGAAATCATCCGGAACGTCGATAACAGCTGTCTCCATAGGTTCTAACAGTTTACCCTTTTCATCTTTTTTGTAAATAACTTCAGCCTTGCTGACCGCAAATTCATAGCCTTCACGGCGCATATTCTCAATTAAAACAGAGAGATGCAACTCGCCGCGGCCGGAAACCTTAAAACAGTCCGTGTTGTCTGTTTCTTCGACGCGGAGGCTGACATCTGTGTTTAATTCGCGGAAGAGACGATCACGCAGGTGACGGGAAGTGATATATTTTCCTTCCTGACCGGCCAGCGGACTATCATTAACAAGAAAATTCATAGAGATGGTCGGCTCGGAAATTTTCTGGAACGGAATTGGTTCCGGTTTTTCCGGAGAGCAGAGAGTATCTCCGATATGAATATCTGAAATGCCTGAGATGGCAACGATAGAGCCGACGGTGGCCTTATCTACTTCAATCTTATTTAAACCGTCGAATTCATAAAGCTTACTGATTTTGACTTTACGGTTTTTCTCCGGATCATGGGCATTGACGATAACAGCGTCCTGGTTTACCTGAATGGTACCGTTGCTCACCTTTCCCACACCGATACGACCGACATATTCATTATAATCAATGGTACTGATCAGAACCTGAGTTTCAGCATCCGGATCACCCTCCGGCGCAGGAATATGGTCAATGATCGTTTCAAAAAGCGGTTTCATATCCTGACCGTCTTCTCCAAGCTCCAGCATAGCAATGCCGGATTTGGCAGAAGCATATATAAACGGGCAGTCAAGCTGTTCATCGGATGCATCCAGATCGATCAATAGTTCCAGCACTTCGTCGATGACTTCATCAGGACGGGCTTCCGGACGGTCGATTTTGTTAATGCAGACAATAACGGCCAATTCAAGTTCCAGCGCCTTTTTAAGGACAAACTTTGTCTGCGGCATCGGACCTTCAAAGGCATCGACAACAAGAACAACACCATCTACCATTTTCAGGACACGTTCAACTTCACCGCCGAAATCGGCATGTCCTGGTGTGTCGATAATATTAATCTTTGTATCCTTATAAAATACGGCTGTGTTTTTTGATAAAATTGTAATACCACGTTCACGTTCGATATCATTTGAATCCATGACACGTTCCTGAACCACCTGATTACTGCGGAATACACCGCTCTGTTTTAATAACTCATCCACCAATGTTGTCTTACCGTGGTCTACATGAGCAATAATCGCAATATTTCGGATATCTTCACGTTTGATTTTCATAATTGTTTCCGTTCCTTCCAATCCATTCATACAAGTACTACTGACAACTTTTATATTCTACCATAATGCCACGGTTTTTCAAGAAAATTTATTAAGAAAAATATAATTGAATTCTGGAATTGCACATTTGCTGTCATATTCAGGATTTTTCTGTCGATGAATGATAATTTATTTCATTACAGATTCATGCTAAAGTCATTTAAGAATTCGGTTCTAAATCCATGCGGGACCGAATAAATATATTAAACGAGATGAAAACTTGTATATACAGAAAGGGGAACAAAAGTATGGCAGACAAGGTGCTGGATAATAATCAGGTAACAATCGTGGGGGTTGTAGATTCGGAATTTGTGTACAGTCATGAAGTTTTCGGCGAAGGATTTTATGTGGTAGAGGTCATTGTGCAGAGACTCAGTAATATGGTAGACCGGATACCACTGATGATTTCCGAAAGGCTGATCGACGTTACTCAAAATTACATAGGGCGTACGCTGGAGGCCCATGGACAGTTTCGCTCCTATAATAAACATGAGGAAGGAAGGAATCGGCTTGTTCTTTCCGTTTTTGTCCGGGATGTGGAGGTTTTAGATGAGGAACCGGAAAATGTCAAACCGAACAGCATTTTTCTGGATGGTTATATCTGTAAACAGCCGGTGTACCGGATGACACCGCTTGGACGGGAGATCGCGGACTTGCTCCTGGCGGTCAATCGGCCTTATGGAAAATCTGATTATCTTCCGTGTATCTGTTGGGGACGAAATGCGCGGTTTGCAGGGAAATTTGAGGTTGGGACCCATATCCATCTCTGGGGACGGATTCAGAGCCGGACTTACCAGAAACGGATTGAAGGAGATCAGGTGGAACGTCGGACAGCCTATGAGATTTCGGTGAGTAAAATCGAGTGTATTGAATAAAAAGATTGACGATGCCTCAAAAATATGATATTAACATACAATGAGGTGAATATTGTGGAGAAAGGTTTAGTCAAAATATACTTTGGCGAAGGAAAAGGGAAATCTACCTCTTCGCTGGGAAGAGCGCTGGTCTGTGCCAGTGAAGGTAAAGAGGTATTTATGATACAGTTCTTAAAAGGCCGGCATACGGGAACGTTGGATTATTTTAAACGGCTTGAACCGGAGGTAAAGGTTTTTCGCTTTGAGAAAATGGATCGTTATTATGAAGAACTTTCAGAGAATGAGCAGAAAGAGGAGAATATTAATATTCTGAATGGTGTGAATTTTGCAAAAAAAGTATTGGCCATCGGCGAATGTGACGTTCTCGTCCTGGATGAAATTCTGGGATTAGTTGATCTGGGAATTTTAGATGTATCTGATGTGATTCATTTAATTCAGACAAAGCGGGAAGAAGTGGAATTGATTCTTACCGGAAGAAATTTACCGGCAGAACTGGTCGGTGAAGCTGATTATATTTCGCGAATTGATATCGTAAAAAAAGCAGATGATGAAACCTAAAAAAACATCGAATGGTTGACATTAAATGGCAGAAATGCTACTATCAAAGGTAGGGAGAAAGCTGCTTGTAATACAGATTTAGATGTAAATATTTATTGAGCCGGCAGTCGTCGGCTCATCTTCATGTTTTGGAATATAATATAAATAATAAGGACAGCAGTATAAAGACAAGGAGGTTCATTATGGCCATTTTCACAGGCGCTGGCGTAGCAATCGTGACTCCTATGTATCAGGATGGAACGGTGAATTATGATAAACTGGGCGAGTTGATTGAATTTCAGATTGCGAACCACACAGACAGTATTATTATTACAGGGACAACAGGGGAAGCATCCACTTTGTCGGAAGAAGAACATGTAGAATGCATTCGTTTTGCTGTGGAAAAGGTGGCAAGGCGAATTCCGGTGATTGCAGGGACCGGTTCTAATTGTACGAAAACAGCGATTTATTTGACGAAAGAGGCGGAGAAGGCCGGTGCGGACGGAGCACTGGTGGTAACACCGTATTATAATAAGGCTACCCAGAAAGGACTTGTTCAGCATTTTGGCATGATTGCGCAAAATACCAGTCTGCCGTTGATACTTTACAGTGTGCAGAGCCGTACAGGTGTCAATATTCTGCCGCAGACCGTTGCCGAGCTTCGGAGCGTTCATGAGAATGTGGTCGCCGTGAAAGAGGCCAGCGGAAATATTTCTCAGGTAGCAGATATCATGCAGATGACACAAGGAGATATCGATGTTTATTCCGGTAATGACGATCAGATCGTGCCAATCCTTTCTCTCGGGGGCAAGGGTGTTATTTCCGTATTATCTAATGTCTGTCCACAGGAAACACACGATATCGTAGCCAGATTTCTGGATGGCGATGTGGCCGGAAGCCGTGAGCTTCAATTGAGAGCCCTGCCTTTGGTGCATGCTCTGTTCTGCGAAGTCAACCCGATTCCGGTAAAGACAGCGATGAATTTGATGGGGATGGAGGTCGGACCGCTGAGACTTCCTATGACACCGATGGAAGAAGCGAATAAGGCACGGTTGATTCAGGCGATGAAAGATTTTGGTATAACAATAAAAGAATAAGTCAGTAGAGAGAGCTGTGTCAGATTTTTGACAATCTGGTACAGCTTTTTTGGAAAGAAAGGAGAAGCAGAATGACGAAATTTATTATGCATGGATGTAATGGCGCTATGGGACAGGTGATTACCCGACTGGCAAAGGAAGATCCGGAGACAGAGATTGTGGCAGGAATTGATATTCAGGATAATATAGACAATGGCTATCCGGTATTTACAAAGATTGAGGAATGTGATGTTCCGGCAGATGTGATCGTAGATTTCTCAGTGGCAAAGGCGGTAGATGGAGTGGTCGATTACGCAGTGAGCCGGAAGCTTCCTCTTGTGTTGTGCACGACCGGTCTTTCGGAGGAACAGTTGGCCCATGTGGAAGCGGCCGGTAAACAGATTGCCATCCTGAGATCGGCAAATATGTCTCTTGGTGTGAATATGGTGTTCAAACTGGCGGCTCTTGGGGCTCAGGTGCTGGCACAGGCCGGATATGATATTGAGATCGTGGAAAAGCATCATAATCAGAAACTGGACGCGCCTTCAGGCACGGCTCTGGCTATTGCCGATGTGATGAACGAAGTGCTTCATAAAGAGTATGCCTATAAATTAGACCGGAGTCAGGAACGGGCAAAACGGGGCAAAAAAGAGATTGGTATTCAGTCCGTTCGCGGAGGTAATATTGTTGGTGAACATGAAGTGTTTTTCTGCGGACCAGATGAGGTTGTTGAGATTAAGCATACGGCTTATTCCAAAGGAATCTTTGGCAAGGGGGCTATTTCTGCTGCAGCATTTTTGAAAGATAAAGAGCCTGGTATATATACAATGAGTAATGTTATTGCCGGATAAAACAGATGGGGGGTTACAATTATGGGAAATACTAGAAAAACAAGTGAACGTGATACACTGCAGACACGGTATCTGGAAGTTTTATCGGAAATGTATCCGTCTATTGCGGCGGCGTCGACAGAAATCATCAACCTTCAGGCAATTTTAAATCTGCCGAAGGGGACTGAACACGTACTCAGTGATATTCACGGAGAGGCGGAACAGTTTTTTCACGTATTAAAAAACGGCTCCGGTGCGGTAAGAGCAAAGATTGACGATGAGTTTGGAAATTCACTCTGTATACGGGACAAAAAGCAGTTGGCCACCCTCATTTATTATCCGGCGGAAAAGCTGGATTTGATTGAAAAAGAGGAAGAGGAACTGGACGACTGGTATAAGATCACACTGCACCGGCTGATTCAGGTGTGTAAGCGTGTGGCTTCCAAATATACCCGTTCCAAGGTTCGAAAAGCTCTTCCGAAGGATTTCGCTTATGTTATTGAAGAGTTGATCAATGAAAAAGAAGAGATGACAAATAAAGAGGCTTATTACAATGGAATTATTGATACAATTATCCGTATCGGACGTTCCAGAGCCTTCATCATCGCTTTATGCGAATTGATCCAGCGACTGGTCATTGACCATCTGCATATTGTCGGCGATATTTATGACAGGGGTTCCGGTGCAGCGGACATCATGGATCATCTGATGAATTATCATTCGGTGGACATTCAGTGGGGAAATCATGATCTGCTCTGGATGGGTGCGGCATCCGGTCAGGCAGCCTGTATTGCCAATGTCATCCGAATTTGTGCTCGTTACGGGAATCTGGCGACATTGGAAGACGATTATGGCATCAATCTTATGCCTTTGGCGAATTTTGCACTGGAAGTTTATGCCGATGACGACTGTGAACTGTTCCACGTTCAGGACCATGGAGATGCGGATATGCTGAGCCGCATTGAAGAACAGACGGAGATGAAGATGCACAAGGCAATCTCCATTATCCAGTTCAAGCTGGAGGGGCAGCTTATTAAAAAGCGTCCGGGAATGCTCATGGAAAATCGTCTTCTGTTGGATAAGATTGACCCGGAGACGGGTACTGTGGAAGTGGATGGCCGTACATATAAGCTTTTGGATACGAAATTCCCGACCATCATGTGGAGCGATCCATATCAGCTGTCCAAGGAAGAAGAGAAGGTCATGAAGCGCTTGATTCATAACTTCAAGAATTGTGAGAAGCTTCAGAGACATGTTCAGTTTTTATTAAAATCCGGCAGTTTGTATTTATGCTATAATAATAATCTTTATTATCATGGCTGTGTTCCGATGAATGAGGATGGCAGTTTCAGGGAAGTCTATCTTCAGGGAAAAGGTTATAAAGGTAAGGCTTTGTATGATGTTCTTGAAAAGAATGTCCGGAGAGGTTATTATCTGCCTGAGTCGGAAGAAAAAGCCTATGGCCAGGATTTGATGTGGTTTGCATGGACGAATGAAAATTCGCCGGTATTCGGTAAAGAGAAGATGGCTACGTTTGAGCGCTATTTCCTTGGCGAAAAAGATACGCATGAGGAACGCAAGGATCCTTATTATCGTTTGATCGAAGATGAGAATGTCAGTGAGATGGTCTGTGATAATATTATCCGGGAATTTGGTCTGAATCCGAAAGACTCCCATATCATTAACGGGCATATGCCGGTAAAATTGAAGAAAGGCGAAAGTCCGGTCAAGGGGAATGGTAAACTGTTTATTATCGATGGCGGATTTTCCAAGGCATATCAAAAAACCACAGGTATTGCCGGATATACGCTGGTTTACAATTCCTATGGGTTAAAGCTTGTCACCCATCTGCCTTTCGAAAGTGCGGAAAAGGCCGTTAAGGAGGAGACGGATATCTGTGAAGATATCAATGTGATTGAAAAACTGATCGAACGAAAGTACGTGGCAGATACGGATAATGGTAAGGTGATTCAGCAGAAGATTGATGATCTGGAATTACTCTTGAAGGCATACAGAAATGGTAAACTTCGGGAAAATGCGGGTAAATAAAGAAATTTGGAGGAATCAGGAATGAAGGACGGATTTATCAGAGTGGCGGCGGCAACGCCGGAAATTCAGGTGGCGGACTGTGAATATAACCGGAAACAGGTGGAAAGGATGCTGAAAGAAGCCTGTGGGCAGAAGGCACGGATGATTGTGTTCCCTGAACTTTGTATGACCGGCTATACCTGCGGGGACCTTTTTCTTCAGGAGCTGTTGTTGACGAGCTGTGTGGATGCGCTGGAAAGGCTTCTTGAGGCGTCTGAAAATATGGATATCCTTGGCGTTGTAGGCATGCCCCTCACAGTGAATGGAAAATTATACAACGTGGCTGTGGTCTTTAAAGAAGGTGTTATTCTCGGTGTCATACCGAAGACCTTTATTCCAAATTATTCTGAATTTTATGAGGCCCGTCATTTTGAGCGGGGACCGGAGAAACCGATTTTAATTTCGCTGGCCGGACAGGAGACCTGGTTTGGAACCCATCTTCTTTTTGCGTGTACCAATCTGCCGGGACTGGTCATCGGCGGTGAAATTTGTGAAGATTTGTGGGCGCCGAATCCTCCGAGCATATCCCATGCACTGGCAGGAGCGACGATGATTTTCAATGTGTCCGCCAGTGATGAGACGACAGGAAAGGATGTTTATCGGAAGGAACTGGTAAACAGTCAGTCAGCACGGCTGATCTGCGGGTATGTCTATGCAGGAGCCGGTGAGGGCGAATCTACGACCGATCTGGTATTTCCAGGGCATGATCTGATCTGTGAAAATGGTGTCTGTCTGTCCGAATCCAGGCGTTTTGAGACGGGCATTGTTTATGGCGATGTGGATTTGGGACGGCTTTTGAGCGAACGCCGCCGTATGAACACGTTTAATCAGAATGAGGACAGGGACTATGTACGTGTGGGCTTTGAAATGTCGTCGGAGCCGCTGGAACTTAATCGCTATGTGGATCCCCGGCCTTTTGTGCCTGCATCGGATGAGGACCGGCGTAAGCGCTGTGAGGAAATTTTATCCATTCAGGCGATGGGCCTAAAAAAACGTCTTGCCCATACCCATTGTAAAAATGCGGTGGTCGGTATTTCCGGAGGATTGGATTCGACCCTGGCGCTGCTTGTAACGGCGCGGGCCTTTGATCTGCTCGGCCTTGATCGAAAAGAGATTAAAGCGGTCACCATGCCATGTTTTGGAACAACGGACAGAACTTACAATAATGCCTGTCAGCTTGTCCATGAACTTGGGGCACAGCTTTTGGAAGTCAATATTCGGGAGGCGGTCGCTCTTCATTTTAAAGATATCGGTCAGGACCCGGAAAAACATGATGTGACTTACGAGAATGGACAGGCCAGAGAGCGGACCCAGGTTCTGATGGACCTGGCAAATCAGTGCGGCGGTATGGTCATCGGTACCGGTGATTTGTCCGAACTGGCTTTGGGATGGGCCACATATAATGGTGACCACATGTCGATGTATGGCGTAAATGCTTCGGTTCCAAAGACGTTGGTACGTCATCTGGTGCGTTATTATGCGGATATCTGTGAATCAAAAACCCTGAGAGAAGTTCTTTTGGATATCCTGGATACGCCGGTAAGTCCGGAACTCATTCCACCGAAGGAAGGAGAAATATCTCAGAAAACAGAAGATTTGGTCGGACCTTATGAACTCCACGACTTCTTCCTGTATCATATGATGCGTTTCGGCTGTCCGCCGGCAAAGATTTACCGTCTGGCTAATATTGCTTTTGAGGGTGAATATCCACCAGAGATCATTTTAAAATGGATGAAGAATTTTTATCATCGGTTTTTTACACAGCAGTTTAAGCGGTCCTGTATTCCGGATGGCCCGAAGGTCGGTTCGGTAGCCTTGTCACCAAGAGGTGACTGGCGGATGCCGAGTGACGCTTCCGCACATCTGTGGAAGGCAGAACTTGAAAAAATTCAAATTTAATTTATTACAAGTGAAAGACCTCCGGGACAGAAGACTGTTCCGGAGGTCTTTTATGTGCGCCCTGCGGCGTCTGGTCTAATTGGATGCCTTATCCAGCGCTGCTGAAATGGCATTCAGCAGGATGGAAGCGGTATACTGGCTTGAATCGTCGTAGGTGACTTCACCGATGGGAACGCCGGCGGTGAGCTGAGCGCTGATATCTTCAAGGCAGGATTCCAGCAGCGGGTACATAGCGGTGACACTTTCTTCAAGGGGAGCGGTCGTAATACTGTTAATATGGTCGGCGTCTACACTCACCTGAAGACTGACCGGGTGGTCTCCAAGAACAATGGAGGTGGTGTAGACGCCCGGAGTATATGTAGGTGCGGATGCCGGCTCGCTGGATTTTGCGTTATCCCTGAGGAAAAACATATAAATAAACAGGAAAATCATCAGCAGGGCTAACACGACGAAGACGATAGTATAGATGATTTCCTTCATTTGGAGAATAATGATGCGTGTTTTTGAACCCATAATCGGCCTCCTTCAGAATACTTTAATATAACCTATGCAGGTCGGTAAAAGAATATGACATCCGAATGGGTGTGGAAGGCGCATGGAAAATGTGCTATGATAAGTAACAGTACAGAAAGGGGTCATAAGATGTCACTTCAGATGGTTATTGGCGGCGCCGGAACCCGTCGCTCAGAAATAATGTACCGGAAATTAATTGAAGAATCCCTGGCAGCGCCGGAGCAAAATTTTTATCTGGTGGTACCGGAACAGTATACGATGCAGACCCAGATGAAGATGACAGAACTTCATCCGGGACACGGTGTTATGAATGTGGATGTTGTCAGTTTTCCGAGACTGGCTTATCGGGTGTTCGACGAACTTGGGGGTATCCGGAAAACGATCTTGGAAGATACAGGCAAGAGTATGGTCATCCGAAGACTTTTATCCGAACATAAGAATGAGCTGGAAGCTTTTGCCTCCAGTGTCGGCAAAAGCGGTTTTGTCGGCCAGGCTAAATCCATGCTCTCTGAGCTGTTTCAGTACAGTGTTCGTTCCTGCGACCTTTCGGAGAGCCGGAAACTGGTTGGCGAACATACGATGCTTGGGAAAAAGCTTGGGGATATTCAGATATTGTATGATGCTTTTAAAGAATATATGTCGGATACTTATATGACGTCTGAAGAACTTTTGGAAGTATTGGCTCAGAAGGTGCCGGATTCGGGAATTTTGAAAGACAGTATCCTGTATATTGATAATTTTACCGGTTTTACCCCGTCACAGTATCGTCTTTTGGAAAAGCTTATGTTGTTGTGTAAACGTCTGGTGATCGGACTGAGTATTGATGTTCATGACAAACCTTATGAACTGGGCCAGGAGTACCAGTTGTTTTATCTGACCAAGGAGACTTTATGGAAGATAAATAAAATGTGTATACGGCTGAATATTGAGAAAGAGCCGGATATTTTGCTGGATACACCGGGGGCGGCCGGCCGGGACGAATTGAATTTTATGGAGGAACATTTATTCCGGTTTCGCAGATTCCACCCGTGGCAGGGAATACCGGAACATTTGAAAGTCTATGCCCTCAGTTATCCGGCGGAGGAAGTTGGTTTTGCTGCCGGAGAAATCCGACGGATGGTCATGGACGAAAGCATGTCCTATAAAGACTTTGCCCTGATCACAGGTGATGTGAGTCGTTACAGGGAAGCGTGCAGGCGCCGGTTTGACAGTATGGGAATTCCGCTTTTTATTGATGATAAAGCCAATCTTTCGGAGAATAGTTTTGTGGAAATGCTCCGGAGTGGCATGGATGTTATTTACAAGGATTTTTCGTATGAAAGTGTTTTTCGTTATCTGCGTTCCGGCTATTCTCTTGTATCAGCATCTGAAGTGGATGTACTGGATAATTATCTGCTGGCCACAGGAATCCGGGGACGGAAAAGATGGAATGAAAAATTTATCCGGCGGTATCGGGATTTTGGGCCGGAAGATTTTGTAAGGATCAATGAAACCCGGGAACAGGTTGTCAGGGAACTGACGCCCTTATTCAAAATGGAACGTCAGGGAACGGCAGGCGATTATACAAAGGCTCTCCGGACCTTTATACAGGAAATTCATGGCGGGGAACAGCTGAAAGCTTATAGTGAAGGGTTCAGGGCAGAGGGCAATTTTGTGCGTGAACGGGAATATGCCCAGGTATATGAAGCGGTAGACGGGCTTTTAGAAAAGTGTGAACAGATTTTAGAGAATGAGAAAGTCTCGATGAAAGAATATATGGAAATATTGGAAGCCGGATTTGCAGAGATTCAATTAGGTGTCATTCCACCCACATTGGACCAGGTGGTTCTGGGCGATTTAAAGCGAACCCGTCTTGGTGATGTGAAGGTTGTATTTATTCTTGGATGCAATGACGGGGTCATACCTACGCCTGTGCCGACAGGAGGTCTGATTACTGACAGAGAAAAGGAAGTCCTGGTTTCATGTCCGGTGGAATTGGCTCCGACGGGGAAACAGAATAATTTCCGCGAGAAATTCTATATTTATACAGCTATGACAAAGCCCGAGCAGAAACTTGTGATGACTTATGCCCAGATGGACGGCAGTGGGAAGGCTATCCGGCCGTCTGCATTGTTAAATGATATATACAAAATATTTCCGGATTTACGACCGGAAGTACCGGAGCTGTGGGAAGAAAGCCGGATTTTGACCGGAATGCAGGAGAGTAGTTATTATTTGCTGGAAGGATTGAAAAAGCCGGAACTTCGGAATGATTTCTGGCAGACCCTTTTTGCGTGGTTTTCGGAACATGACGGGACAAAGGAAAAACTGTCCGGTTGGATATCCCAGATGTTTGATATACGGCGTATGAGTCCCTTATCTCAGAAAATCATAAAGGCTTTGTATGGGGAGCGGCCAAGAGCAAGTATTACCACATTGGAAAAATATGCGGCCTGTGCTTACGCTCATTTTTTAAGTGCGGGCCTGCGGCTGGAAGAGCGGAAAACATCAAAACTTCTTCCTCCGGATTTGGGAAATATTCTTCACCAGTCAATGGAGCGGTTTTCAAAAGCGGTGGAGGAAAGTGCCTATGACTGGCATACAATGCCCGATACGTTCAGGGATGAAACGATGGAGCGGTGTGTTCGGGAAACAGGGATGGCGTACGGTTCTGCCATGTTTTTAGAGAATGCCCGTTATCGTCATTATCTGGAACAATTGGTCCGTATGGCGAAACGGACGGCCTGGACGATACAGAAGCAGATCTGTAAAGGAGAATTTGTACCTGCCGGATTTGAGACAAAGTTTTCTGTTGGCGAGCGGGTGCAGCTGATCGGGACGGTGGATCGTTACGATATCTATGATGGTGAAGAAGCGCGGGCTGTGCGAATCGTGGATTATAAGTCGGGACAGAAGGAATTTGATCTGACAGAGATTTTTTATGGATTGTCGCTTCAATTGGTTGTTTACATGGAATCTATTGCGCGGATTGAGACGGCCAGGCATCCGGAGAAACCTGTTGTGAAAGCCGGGATGTTTTATTATCATATTCAGGACCCGATTTTGGAGGAAATGCCGGAGAATCCTGAGGAATTAGATAGTCAGATTGCGTCCATGCTGAAATTGGAGGGCTTGGTCAATGATGATCCCCAGGTGGTGGCGTGGATGGATGAGAAGCCTTCTGAGGCGCCACAGGTATTGCCGGTCAGTTTGAAAAAAGACGGGACTTTTTCTAAAACTTCCAGCATTGCCAGTGGAGACCAGCTGGATGAGCTTGGTTATCTGGTTCATCGAAGGATCGAGCAGCTGGCAGAAGGCTGGATGTCGGGAGATATATCAAAAAATCCATATGTGTTGGTTAATGGAAGTAAGAAACGGACGGCCTGCGATTATTGCAGTTATCGGGGAATCTGTCGTTTTGACGAACAGGTGGAGGGCTGCGAGTACCATCGTTTGATGCATTTGTCGGCCGATGAGGTATGGCAGCGAATTTATGAGGAGGTGAGAGAAGCATGGGAAAGTCGTGGACCGAAGAACAGCGGCAGGTCATAAATTTACAGAATCGCAGTCTTCTTGTTTCAGCGGCGGCAGGCTCAGGAAAAACAGCGGTTCTTGTAGAACGTATTATTCAAAAAATCACAGACACCATCCGACCGGTGGATATTGACCGATTACTTGTGGTGACATTCACGAAAGCGGCGGCAGCAGAAATGCGGGAGCGAATCATGGCGGCTGTGGACGCCCGGCTTTTGGATGACCCGGAAAATACCCATCTCCAAAAGCAGAAAATGCTTCTTCCCTCAGCTATGATCACCACCATTGACAGTTTTTGTATGAGTGTACTGAGGGAACATTTTGATACCATCGGTCTGGACCCGGGATTTCGTGTCGGAGATCCCCAGGAAATCACTTTGTTAAAGCAGGATGTGGCAGAGCAGCTTCTGGAGGATTGTTATGCAGACAAAACAGAGGAATTTATTGCCTTCTCTCAGACCTATTCCAGCGGTAAACTGGATAAGGGACTGACCGACTGGATTTTAAGAATTTATGATTTTTCTCAGAGTTATCCCTGGCCGGAGGAATGGCTTAAAAAGTCACTGACGATGAATCCGGGTACTATGGAGGAAGAGGTGGAGAACAGTCCGATGGTCTGTCTCATCATGGAAGAAACCTGTCGGATTCTCAGGGAGATGGCGGCTGTTCTGAAAACAGCTCTGGATATGAGCCTTGGTGTCGGAGGACCGTCTCTGTATGAACCGATGCTTTTATCGGATTTGGAACAGACGGAAGCAATGCTTGAATGTAACACATGGGAAGATATTTATGACCATATTCAACATATGGAATGGAAGCGGTTGTCAGGAAAAAAGCAGCCGGAAGCTAATCCTTCGGTCGTGGACATGGTGAAGGCCCTGCGTCAGGAAGCCAAGGATGTGTTTGGATGGCTTAAAAAGAATTACTTTGCTGAAAGTTTGCCGGAAGTGCTTTCAAAAGAAGCACGGATTTTACCGGGACTTGCTGTGCTGATTCATCTGACAGAGGAATTTTCCCAGAGATTCCGGGAAGAAAAAAGACAAAGAAATTTAATTGATTTTAATGATCAGGAACATTTTGCATTAAATATATTATTGGATGAATGCCATGAACCGACGGCGGTGGCAAAGGGATATAGTGAGCAGTTTGAAGAGATTATGTGTGATGAGTACCAGGACAGTAATCAGGTTCAGGAGACACTGTTATACAGCATTTCCAGAGAGCGGCAAGGTCAGCCGAATATTTTTATGGTAGGCGATGTCAAACAGAGCATTTATCGCTTCCGAATGGCAGAACCGGAAATTTTTCTTAGAAAATATCAAACCTATACAAAACAAGAGGGGAGCCATCAGCGGATTGACTTACATAAAAATTTTCGGAGCCGGGCCTGTGTGATTGAGAGCATCAACCGGATTTTTGAAGCTTTAATGATACCGGAAATATGTGGTATGGAATATGATGCAGATGCGGCTCTCTATCCGGGCCTTGATTATCCGGAAACAAGACAGAAAATTTCCGAGAGCGCCGAATGGCTTATGGTAGAACATGGAAATGACCCGGAGATGACGAAGCGGGAAGCGGAAGCCCGGGCTGTGGGCCTGCGTATACGGGAGATTGTGAATGAGACTTCCGGACTGTGGGTGATGGACACCGAATCCGGAGCATACCGCAAGGCGGAATACGGTGACATCGTGATCTTGCTCCGGACGGTAAAAAACTGGACGGAGGATTATGTGCGGATTCTTAAAGACATGGGAATTCCGGCAGTAGGTGAAACATCATCCGGGTTTTTTGATACAGTGGAGATTCAGGGAATTTTAAATATGCTGCGTATTCTGGATAATCCCCTTCAGGATATTCCCATGGCGGCTGTTTTAACATCATCCATGGGCAGGTTAACGGATGAAGAGCTGGCAGAGCTGAGGCTGGTGAATCGTTCGATGTCTTTGTATGAAAATATTCAGGATTACTTGAAGCAGGGGGACGATTTGTTTCTGGTGGAAAAGCTGAACTCTTTTCTTATGGTGTATGACCGGTTGCGCCGGAGTAAAATTCATCTTTCCATTGAAGAACTTATTCATGAAATCTATGAGATGACCGGATATGTGCAGCAGATGTTTGCTATGCCTGGGGGCGAAGTGCGGCGGGCGAACCTGGAACGGCTTGTAGAATATGCCAAAGATTTTAAGAATACCAGTTATCGGGGATTGTTTCATTTTATCCGCTATGTAGACCAGTTGAAAGAATCCAAAGAAGATCTGGGCGGCGCCGTACTTCCGGGAGATGCAGGCCAGGCAGTGCGGATCATGAGTATCCATAAAAGTAAAGGGTTGGAATATCCCATCTGTTTTGTGGCAGGTCTTGGAAAAAGCATGAATTTTACCGAATCCCGGAGCCGTATTGTTATCCATGCCCGATATGGCGTGGCGGCCGATGGGGTGGATCTGGAGCGTCGGGTCAAGATTCACAGTCTGTCGAAAAAAGTCTTTGCCAGAAAACTCCTTTTGGATCAGATGGGAGAAGAAGTCCGGGTACTTTATGTGGCTTTGACCCGGGCAAGAGAAAAGTTGATTCTTGTAGGAACAGTGGAGGATATGGAGCAGACTGCCGAAAAATGGTCTCTGGCCGGTAAGGCGCCGACGCCTCTGACCTACAGCCGTATGCTTCGCGCCAAAAGTTACCTGGATTGGCTCGGTCCTCTTTTGTGGTCTGACGAACGGCAGGGGGCAGAGAGGGGATTTGAATTTCGATGCATCAATCCGGCGTATATGGCCGCAGAGGATATCCGGGAAGAAATCCAGTCGGACGGTGAAAAAGAATTTTTGCGCGGCTGTGAGAAAATCAAAGAAGGATGTACGCCGTTGTACGATTTAATTGATAAAAAGCTTCGATGGCAGTATCCGCGGGAACTGATGACCCGGCTTCAGGGAAAAATGACAGTCAGTGAATTGAAAAAAATGGCCGGTGAAGAGATGAACGGTATGGTTCTTTACCCGGAAAATGTAGAAAAACTTTTACCGGATCCGGGGAATCCCCTTTATATAGCTCAGCAAAAGGGAACGGCGACACATAAGATATTTGAATTACTGCCCTTTGCAGAGATTTCTTCTGAGGATGAAGTTGTCAGTTTTATCCGGCAATGTGTGGAAAAAGAACAGATTCCGGCGTTCTGGGAAGAACTTATTCCGGCACAAAAGGTGTTTGATTTCTGTTGCTCAGAATTGGGACAGCGGATGGCCCGGGCAGAGAAAAATGGAAAACTTTACAGAGAGCGGCCTTTTGTTATGGGAATTCCCGTGCAGGAAATTTATCCGAAACTGGCAGCGTGGGAGATATCCGGTATTTCCGAAAAACTCTCAGATAGGGAAAACGATAGACTAACCTCGGAGCGGATTCTGATCCAGGGAGTCATCGACGTATACTTTGAAGAGGATGATGGTGTTGTTCTGCTGGATTATAAGACCGATAGAATTCCGAAAGGTAAGACAGGAGAGGAACTGCTGATCAAACGGTACAAAACTCAGCTGGATTATTACCAGAAGGCCATCGAACAAATATCCGGAAAAAAAGTGAAAGACAGGATTTTATATTCTGTTATAATGAACAGAGAAATCCATTGCTGATGAATAGACCTGCTTTTTCGTGGTCATAATCAAGATAACGGAAAGGCAGGTGTGAGGCATGGAGCAGAAGAAGGAGTCCCGCTGGCAGCAGGTCATGGAGCAGTTCAATGAGCCGGACAAATGGGAAAAAAAGACGCCGGAGGAGCAGGCGAGAGAACGGCTTAAATTTGAAATTACCGAGGAACTGGGATTGCTTGATAAAGTGGAGGCGCTTGGCTGGAAGGGACTGACAGCGAGAGAGACCGGACGTATCGGCGGTCTTATGAATCAAAAGAAAAAAGAAAAAAGAAACGGGGAATAAAGCATGGAAGCTTATTCAGAATTTGCCCAGGTGTATGATTTATTCATGGACAATATACCTTATGAGGAATGGTGTGATTATCTGGTGACGCTTTTAAAGCAGTATGGTGTGTCGGATGGTCTGGTCCTGGAGTTGGGCTGCGGTACAGGAAACATGACCGAGGCTTTAAAACGCCGGGGCTATGATATGATCGGCATTGATAATTCGGAAGAAATGCTGGCGGAAGCCATTGAAAAAAATATGTCCTGCGGAACAGAGAACGCCGCGGCGGATGACAGGATGTACGAAACAATGAAGGATGGACTTAAGCCGGCCCTTTATCTCTGTCAGGACATGCGGGAATTTGAATTATATGGAACGGTCCGGGCAATCGTCAGTATTTGTGACAGCATGAATTATATTCTTGATCCGGAGGAACTGACACAGGTGTTCCGTCTGGTCAATAATTATCTGGATCCGGATGGCGTTTTTATTTTTGACTTGAATACACGCTATAAATATGAGAAAATACTCGGCGATCAGACTATTGGGGAAACCCGGGAGGATCACTGCTTTATCTGGGATAATTATTACGACATTTCGTCCGGAATTAATGAATATGTTTTAAACCTTTTTATTCAGGGCGAAGATGGCCGTTATGACCGTTTTGAAGAGGTTCACTACCAGAGGGCCTATGACCTGGAGGAAATCCGTCAACTGATCGAAGCTTCAGGGCTGCGGTGGGAAGGGGCTTATGATGCCTTTACGATGGATCCGGTCCGGGAGGATTCGGAACGGATTTATATTATTGCCAGAGAACAGGGAAAAAGCAAAACAACAGAGGAGATGTAAAAGATATGTCATGTAATAAACCAGAACAAAAAAAAGGCGTTGATTATATTATCCGGGCAACCGGTGCAGACCATCAGGTTCGGATTTTTGCGGCAACCACGCGGGAAATGGTAGATTATGCCCGCCAGATTCATCATACAAGTCCGGTGGCTACGGCGGCATTGGGACGTCTTTTGACAGCCGGAGCCATGATGGGAAGTATGCAGAAGGGAGAGGATGATCTGATCACTCTTCAGATTAAATGCAGCGGACCGATGAAAGGACTGACGGTAACTGCTGATGGAAAGGCGCGGGTGAAAGGCTATGTGGAAAATCCGATGGTCATGCTGCCGCCGAATAAAGCCGGGAAACTGGATGTGGGCGGCGCTTTGGACATGGGGGTCTTAAGCGTCATTAAAGATATGGGCTTAAAGGAGCCTTATATGGGACAGACGCATTTGGTTTCCGGGGAGATTGCTGAGGATCTGACCTATTATTTTGCTACTTCGGAGCAGGTGAATTCCAGTGTGGCTCTTGGGGTATTGATGGAAAAAGACAATACAGTGAAACGGGCCGGCGGTTTTATTTTGCAGCTTATGCCTTTTGCCACAGAAGAAGTGGTTGAGAAGCTTGAGAAAAATATCGGGATACTGCCATCAGTAACAACGATGCTGGAGGAAGGTAATACGCCGGAAGATATCATTCGGAGAGTACTGGATGGTATGAATGTGGAAATTATGGATAAGGTTCCGACCAGTTTTGAATGCAACTGTTCCAAAGAACGGGTGGAAAAGGCCATTATCAGCATTGGACGGGAAGAAATTCAGTCAATGATCGATGACGGACAGCCAATTGAAGTGAACTGTCATTTTTGCAACAGTCACTACATATTTACATTGGATGATTTAAAAAAAATTCTTAAAAAACTATGAACTTTCGAAAATAAACGGGAGAAGGCTTGAATTTTCCGAATTAAGTGGTACAATAGATGAAAATTAGCACTCGGGAAGATGGAGTGCTAACACCATCGAAGGAGGATGCAGTATGAGCAAAAACGAAGGACCGGAACTTAAAAAAACAGGACCGCCGCCACAGGGAAACAGACCTCCCGGCGGAAGCGGACAGAATAACGGAGCGCCGACGGGACAGAGCGGCCCTTCCATTGATAAATTGATGATGATTTTTCTGCTTGGTCTCGTGATGACAATGCTGTTTAATAGTTGTATGAACAATTTTGTCAAAGATACGGCGACAAAGCAGATTAGTTATAGTGAATTTATGGAAATGGCAAAGGATGGCAAAGTTAAGGCCATCAGTATTGATGAAGCCGGAAGTCAGATATTTATTTATCCGAGCGATGAGGATACGAATCGGGGACTGATTCAGGCTTATTATACAGGAATTGTATCTTCTGATACCTCTCTGGCGGAAAAGATGGAAGAGTATGGCGTGGATGTAAATTCCGAAATTCCGACCCAGACTTCTTCAATTATGAGCACGTTATTATCCTGGGTCATTCCGCTATTACTGGCTTTCTGGTTCCTGTCAGCCTTGTCCCGGAAGGCAGCAAAAAGCATGGGGGCCATGGGCGGTATGGGCGGCTTTGGCGGCATGGGAAAAAGCCGTGCCAAGGAATATGTGGCTGAAGGATCGAAGGTGACGTTCAAGGATGTGGCCGGACAGGATGAGGCCAAGGAATCGTTGATGGAGATTGTAGATTATCTGAATCATCCGGAGAAATACCGGGAAATCGGAGCAAAGCTTCCGAAAGGAGCATTGCTTGTCGGTCCTCCGGGAACAGGTAAGACATTGCTTGCCAAGGCGGTAGCCGGAGAAGCCGGAGTACCTTTTTTCTCTCTGGCCGGTTCGGATTTTGTCGAGATGTTCGTTGGTATGGGCGCTTCCCGTGTCCGCGATCTGTTTAAACAGGCGGAGGTAAAGGCTCCATGCATTATTTTTATTGATGAGATTGACGCCATTGGTAAGAGCCGGGATAATCAGCTCGGAAGCAATGACGAAAGGGAGCAGACATTGAATCAGCTTTTGACAGAGATGGATGGTTTTGATGACAGTAAAGCGGTTGTTGTTCTGGCGGCAACCAATCGGCCGGAGGTGCTTGATAAGGCGTTGCGTCGTCCGGGGCGGTTTGACCGGACCATCAATGTGACTCAGCCGGATAAGCAGGGGCGTATCGATATACTTAAAGTCCATTGCCGGAAGGTGAAACTGGATGAAAGTGTCAATCTGGATGCTATTGCTCTGGCAACATCGGGCGCTTCCGGCGCAGATCTGGCGAATATTGTCAATGAAGCGGCGCTGCGGGCGGTCCGCATGAACCGGAAATTAATCAGCCAGGAAGATTTATTTGAATCGGTTGAAGTGATTATTGCCGGACAGCAGCGAAAGAACCATATTATGAGCCGGGATGAGCGGGAAATCGTGGCCTTCCATGAAATTGGACATGCGCTTGTGGCGGCTAAACAAAAGGATACTCAGCCTATTCAGAAGATTACGATCATCCCGAGAACATCCGGCGCTTTGGGATATACGATGCAGATGCCGTCGGAGGAGCGTTTTCTCATGAAGAAACAGGAGATGCTGGATGAACTGGTAACGTATCTGGGCGGTCGTGCTGCAGAGGAAGTTGAGTTTGGCAGTATCACTACCGGAGCGTCCAATGATATTGAGAAAGCCACAGACCTGGCGCGGAAAATGGTGACTATGTACGGTATGTCGTCCGAGTTTGGCATGATGGGTCTGGAGATTCCGGGTAGCCAGTATATGGATGGACGTCCGGTAAAGACCTGCGCCGATGAGACGATGGTGAAGGCCGATGAAATTGTCCGGAAGATTCTGGAAGAGGCTTATCGGAAAGCGATAAATATTCTTACAGAGAATAGGGCGGTTCTGGAAAAATCCGCAAATTATCTGCTTGAAAAAGAAACGATCACTGGCCAGGAATTTATGGATTTTATTCATGGTGTTGAAGTGTTATCCGACGCCCCTTCGATTGAATAAGGTTTTCATCCCGCATTTTTTTCATCTCCCGGAGCATGGCGCTTCGATCGATGAAGAGATAGTCGGCCATGGAATTCAATGTAAAGGGAAGGATAAAACTTTCTGAATGATATTCGTAGGCCAGGTGGCGGAAATAGGTTAAAAGCTTATTGCGGATGGAGCGCTGGCTTAAAATATCCAGACGGGTATGAAGCTGACGGGTTTTAGAAGAAAAAATCTGGAGTACATTATTGACCAGCATGCTGTGGTGAGCGCAGGCGTAAGCACAGCGTTTAATGAGACACTCATAATCAAAAAAGAGGACTTCGCAGTTGGTGCAGGATAAGACTTCCATCGGAGATTCATCAAAGGGACGAAGAAGGAGTTGACCAAAGATATCCTGAGTGGTCAGATGTTCGATGATACTCCGATAACCATCGTAGTCGTATTTGATCAGGTCGGCTTCCCCGGAAAGGATGACGCCAATCTGATTCGCAGATGAGGAAGACAATAAAAGCTGTTCATGAGCCGGAAAAGTCCTGATCTGAGATTTGAAGCAGACCATCATCTTTTCCAGTTCCTGGTGAGAAATATTGTCAAAAATATAAACATTGTCCATGGAATAGCCTCCTTTTTTGAATTAATTGTAACACAGATGACAAAAAGTTGCAATTGCAACTGAAAAAATAAGAAAACGGGATATAATAAAATCATCTGATGAAAAAAGAAACGTTCAGGAGGAATGAAATATGAAATTTTATGTATGTGAACATTGTGGAAATATTATTACTTATGCAAAAAACTCTGGAGTTCCGGTAATGTGCTGCGGCCAGAAAATGGTGGAGCTTGTTCCTGGAACAACAGATGCGGCTGTTGAAAAACATGTACCTGTAATCAACCAGGATGGCCGGAAAGTGGTTGTTGAAGTTGGCGGCGTAGCCCATCCAATGGCAGCAGAACACTATATCGAGTGGATTGTTCTTGAAACAGAAAAAGGCTATCAGAAAGTTGATTTAAAACCGGAAGAAGCTCCGAAAGCTGAATTTGCATTGGCTGAAGGTGATAAAGTAGTGGCTGCTTATGCGTACTGCAACCTCCATGGACTTTGGAAAGCTTGATTTGACATTGAATAATAGATAAGGAGAATGACTATGAAATCATATGAATGTGAACCATGTGGATATGTGTATGACCCGGCTGTAGGTGATCCGGACAACGGTATTGCACCGGGAACAGCTTTTGAAGATTTACCGGAAGATTGGGTTTGTCCGATCTGCGGCGTTGGTAAAGACGAATTTAAAGTTGTAGAATAAGATATCTGTATAAAAACCATATCCCCACAGGAGTGAGTGTTTAAAAAACATTGCATTATCCTGCGGGGATATTTTTATAATGGCATTTACGGTTTTTACTTTGTCGATAAATAATCGGGTTTCGACAACGGGTTTTGATACTTTGTGCATAGATATTATGGTAACCTGTTCTTGCGATACATAGAAAAATATGCTACTATGAAGGAGGAAACTTATTGAAGAACAGAGAAAAACAAAAACAAATGCGCAAACCGTTAAAAGACCTGACATTATTGGATCGGTTTTTATTTGACACTGCCATGAGCGATCCGGAGATTAGTCATAATATTCTGTCGATTATTTTCAGTGACAGGGAGATACCGGCTATCCGAATCAGTGCTGTGGAACAGACGGAAGAACCTTACTATGATTCAAGAGCCGTGCGGTTGGACCTTCTGGCCATTGATGAAGATGATAGTGTGTATGATGCAGAGGCTCAGAAGGAAAATAAGGGAAAAAGATTTTTAATGAGACGAAGCCGTCTGTATCAATCTGCCATTGATATGAATCTTTTGAAACCGGGAGATTTGGATTTTGGGAGAATGAACGATGTCTATGTTATTTTCATTGCGCCATTTGATTTGTTTGGGGAAGGCAAGTACATGTATACGTTTCGAATGACTTAGGAGTGAAGTATATGCGGTTGTGGGAAGAACTGAAAGACGCACGTATTGAGGCACGCATGGAAGGACGCATGGAAGGACGCATGGAAGGACGCATGGAAGGGCGTATCGAAGGTCATGAGGCTGCCATACTGGAGTCGATTAAAAACTTGATTGAAAGTACGGATTGGCCGGTTGAACAGGCGATGGACATTCTCAAAGTTCCGGAAACCGAAAGAGATAAGTATTTAAATCTATTGGAGAAATAGGTAAATGAATATACAAAAGATAAACGGGGACTATCAGAAAATAGATAGTCCCCGAGTTTATATCGGATTTTTATTTCGAATCGAATTTCTCTTCGCAATAAATGCATCGATAGGTCCGTGTCTCAGCATCTGTTAATTTGAAAATCTGAGGCAGTTCCTGTTCCACCGATGAGATACACCGGGGATTTTTACATCGAATCACATTTGTGATGGTCTGAGGCAGTTTTGGCTTTTGTTTATCAACAATTTTTCCGCCTTTGATGATGTTGACGGTAATCTGGTCGTCCACAAAGCCGAGAATATCCAGATTCAGGTTCATGTCGCCCTGAACTTTGATGATATCCTTTTTTCCCATCTTGTTGCTGGAAGCATTTTTAATAATGGCCACCTGGCAGTCCAGCTTGTCCAATTTCAAATACTTGTAAATATCCATGCTTTTTCCGGCGCGGATATGGTCAATGACGTATCCTTCTTCAATACCGCTTATATTTAACATAATTCTACCCCCAGGAGTTTCATGATCAATGCCATTCTGACATAGACGCCAAATTGAGCCTGCTTAAAGTATACGGCTCTTGGATCATTGTCCACTTCTACAGAAATTTCGTTGACACGCGGCAGTGGATGGAGAACAAGCATATCTTCTCTGGCCAGAGCCATCTTATTCATATCCAGAATGTATTTATCTTTTAAACGGATATAGTCTTCTTCATTGAAAAAACGTTCTCTTTGAACACGGGTCATGTAGAGAATGTCCAGTTCCGGCATGACGGATTCCAAATCTTCGGTCTCCTTAAACTCTATGCCGTTTTTTTGAAGAACTTCTTTACGAATATAAGATGGTACTTTTAATTCTTCCGGTGAGATCAGTACAAATTTGATGCCTGGATAACGGACGAGCGCACTGATCAGGGAATGAACGGTACGGCCAAATTTCAAGTCGCCGCATAAGCCGATGGTCAGATTGTCCAGATGACCTTTCAGGGAATGAATTGTCAAAAGGTCGGTTAATGTTTGAGTCGGATGCTGATGTCCGCCGTCGCCGGCATTGATGACCGGAACAGAGGCATGAGTTGCTGCAACCAGGGCAGCTCCCTCTTTTGGATGGCGCATGGCAACAATGTCTGCGTAGCAGGAAACAACGCGAATCGTGTCGGCAACGCTTTCTCCTTTTGATGCGGAACTGTCACCGCCGCTGGCAAAACCTAAAACGTTTCCTCCCAGATTCAGCATGGCGGCTTCAAAACTCAGGCGGGTTCGGGTGCTTGGTTCATAAAAGAGTGTGGCCAGCTTTTTACCATGACAGATTTCACTGTAACGGCTCCGATCTTTGGCAATATCCTCGGCCAGAAGAAGAAGTTCTTCGGTTTCTTCAACGGAAAAATCTAATGGATTAATTAAATGTTTCATAGACACCTCCATTGTCTTTCTTAGGTTTCATACTGTTACTATCATAATACAAATTGGACGGTTATACCATAGAATTTTTATGAAAAGAGCAAAAAATTTTTCACAGAGTGTCGACAATTAATGTTTGACACTGCAAGATGACTATGCTATTCTAGGAGTACTGAATACCATTAGGGTACAGTAGATATTTGGAGGATTTAATTATGAAAGGTACAGTGAAGTGGTTTAACAGCCAGAAAGGCTTTGGCTTTATCAGTGATGAGACAGGTAATGATGTGTTCCTGCATTATACAGGACTCAACATGAATGGATTCAAGACAATTGATGAAGGCCAGGAAGTTGAATTTGATGTTGTTGAAGGTTCAAAAGGACCTCAGGCAACCAATGTAACCAAATTATAATCAAGTGTTCGTACCAATGTGCCTTTTCTAATATCATACATTTAAGTTTTTAAATCGTTAGTATCAGAATTTGCAGTATTGTCATAACGTGATTATCAGAAGAAGGCTATCCTCGGGATGGCCTTCTTTTGCAATGCCGATGTTTTGATAGATAAAAGAAGGAAATGATAAGTTTGGATAAAGTGACACCAGGCAGCAATTTAAGAGAGGGGATTACCACAGGGACCTGTGCAGCGGCCGCAGCCCAGGCATCTGTCCGGTGGCAGATTTCCGGGCAATGTCCGAAAAATGTCCGAATAGATTTGCCGTCGGGAAAGACGGTCTGTTTGGCTGTGATCCAGGAAGGATTTCCTGCCTGCGGCGTGATTAAAGATGCGGGAGATGATCCGGATGTAACCGATGGATGCGAAGTGATCGTACGGGTAACTCTTTTTCATGAAAAGGGAGATATTCATTTTAAAGCAGGAAAAGGTATTGGCAGGGTGACCCGGGCGGGACTTAAAGTTCCGGTGGGAGAGGCCGCTATCAATCCGGCACCTCGTCAGATGATTGAAAAAGAGATTCGGTATTATGTTGGCGACGTGGGGGCTGAGGTAGAGATATCCATTCCCGGCGGGGAGAGATTGGCAGCAAAGACGTTTAATTCAAGAGTAGGTATTGAAGGTGGTCTGTCAATTCTTGGAACCAGTGGTATCGTACGGCCGATGAGTGAATCGGCTGTGGTCGAGTCATTGAAAACCTGTCTTTCCGTAGCGGCTGTCTCAAAGCCGGAGTACATTTGTTTTGTTTTGGGAGAGACCGGAGAACGCCGGATGCGAGAATGGCTGACAGCACAGAAAAAGACACGGACCGGCGTAGAATTTGTCCAGATCAGCAATTATGTGGGGGTGATGCTGGATGAGGCGGTCCGGCTGAATGTGAAGAAAATCCTGATTGGCGGTTTTGCAGGAAAACTTGTCAAGCTGGCGGCGGATATTATGAATACCCACAGTCATGTGGCAGATGGGCGGATGGAGACAATCTGTACCTTTGCTGCGTTGGCCGGGGCAGAACAGGCTATGATCGAGCAGCTTTATGCGTGCCGCACTGTAACAGAGGCGGAGCGGCTTTTAAAAGATTATGGTCTGGAGAAGATATGGAATTCGATCAGTGACAGAGCTGCTGAAAAGTGCCGGCTCCGAATGGGCCGCAACGGGGATGTGGCAGTTGTTTTGTTGGATGAATCCGGAAGAATTTTAGGAAAAAGCAGGAATATGGAGGCAATCACAGGGTGAAAGATATTAGAATTATTGGCGGCGGTCCAGGAGATACAGCCTATATACTTCCGGCAGCCCGGCAGGCGGCAGAACAATGCGACCTGATTATCGGAGATGGGCGGATGCTCCGGGCCTTTGGACTGGAAGTCGATGAAAAATGCGTTTTTGAAATGGGACCGATGATGAAACGGCTGGAATGGCTCAAAGAGCAGCCGGATTCTTTAAAAGCCGGAATTCTTGTTTCAGGAGATCCCCTGATATACAGCATGTTCCGATTGGTGCGGCGGACGTTTCCGGAAGCGGAAGTCCGGATTGTTCCGGGAATCGGTTCTGTTCAGGCATTTGCCGCGCGGCTTGGGGAGTCCATGGAGGAGTCAAAAATTATCAGCGCTCATGGACGGAATATGACAGGAGAATTTCTGGCGGCGGCGGTTCGTCAATACCCGAAGCTTTTTATTTTGTGCGACAATGAGCGGACGCCGGGATGGGTGGCCGGACAGCTGATGGATATGGGCCTGGCGGCGGTGGACATGTCAGCGGGAAGCCGGATATCCTATCTCGATGAGAAAATAATATCCGGCGCTCCGGAGCAGCTGATTGGGACCGAATGGCCGGCGTTAAGTCTTGTAATGATAAAAAGTAAATCGGATGATATGGAGCAGCCTGTGCCGATGAATGGAAAACAGGGGGCTTTGAATAGACTGCTGCGGGACGATGAATTTCTTCGAAATCAGACGCCGATGACCAGGGAAGAAGTCCGGTGGATTATTCTTGGAAAGTTAAATCTGTTACCGGATTCGGTACTCTGGGATGTGGGAGCGGGAACAGGATCCGTTTCCGTTGAATGCGCCAGACACTGTCCAATGGGCAAAGTAATCGCGGTTGAGAAGAATCCAAGAGCATTGGAAGTTTTATATGAAAATCAAAAGCAGCTGGCATCAGATAACATGGAAATCATCGAAGGTGCGGCGCCGGAGGTTTTAGAGGGACTGGAACGACCAACCCATGTGTTTGTCGGTGGCGCCGGTCGGGCGCTAAAAGATATTTTAAAGGTTCTTTGCAAGAAGGGACCGGGTATCCAAGTGGTGATTGCCTCTGTGACACTGGAAACGATGATCGAAGCCTGTCAATTGGCTGAGACGATGGAAGGACTGGAAAAGACAGAGCAGCTGACCATTCGTATAGAAAAAGAACGTTCGGTGGGCAGCTATCATTTAATGGAGGGCGGTCATCCGGTGACGTTGCTCATTGCCCGAACCTGCGGCGGACAGGATGAATAAGGAGAGTGCAAATGATTAAAAAAACATGTGCGGAAATATATGAGGGAAAAAACCTCCGGGAAAATCTGATTCAATTGAATCAGATGGTAAAATCCGAATCTGTTCTGGATGATTTTCTGGATGAATACTATGAGCATGAGGCGTGTTTTACCGGACTTTTAGAGAATGATGACGCTAAGGTGCGGAAAAATGCGGTGAAGCTTCTCGGAAGGGTTGGAGACCCGGTGCTTTTGGATATTCTTTTTCAGCATTATGAGACGGAAGAAACCCAATTTTTAAAAGGCGATTATCTGGCAGCTATGGCCGGGTTTGAATATAAGAGTTATCTTCCCGAGTTGAAAAAACGATATAGAATTCTGGAAGGTCAGGAACGGACGAAGCATTCTGCAGAGGAGATGAAACAGCTTCAAAAGCTAATATGGAAGGCAGAGCCGCCGAAGCGTCACAGCTTTTGCGGAGATAAAATAGACAACAGAATTTTGCTGATTGTTCCAGGGGGACATGAGGAAACGGTTTTAAAACAGGTAGAAAATATTCCGGAAACCCATGGGCGGGTGATGACGGGAGGCTGTCTGGTGACGACAAAGAATCTGGAGAAGGTGCGTCAGATACGAACCTTTCAGGCCATCTTGTTTGATTTTTATCCGGCGCTGATTTCGTCCATGGATGG
Source organism: Frisingicoccus caecimuris (assembly GCF_004340975.1). Taxonomy (GTDB): domain Bacteria; phylum Bacillota; class Clostridia; order Lachnospirales; family Lachnospiraceae; genus Frisingicoccus; species Frisingicoccus caecimuris. Next base: position 435,815 of record NZ_SLXA01000001.1, on the reverse strand, counting down.
AGAAACCATAGGAAAGAAAATCTTAAAAGAAGGACTGTTGCCCTATATTGAAGATCGACATGTGGAAAAAAGGCCGTTTATGTTCCGGGTGGATGTAAAGGGGATGAAAGATATTGCCAAAAAAAATCAATTGGCAAAGGCCCTTTCAAAATGTCTGGAAGAAAACAGCGGCGGTATGCTCGTCAATGAATCTTCTTTTTATGAAGTTGAAATCCGGGTGATCGCAGCAGGAACGAAGGGGAGCAGAGTTTTTCTGAAACTAACGTCTATGCCGGACAAGCGGTTTTCATACCGCAAATATACAACTTCAACCTCGATGCATCCGGCGAAGGCCGCTCTCATCATGCAATATGCGGAAACTTATCTGAAGCCGGAAGCAAACATACTGGATCCTTTTTGCGGAACGGGAACATTGCTCATCGAGCGGGCAGCGAAGGTATCCTTTAAAAGTATGTATGGGCTGGACATTTCGGAGCAGGCAGTGCAGGCCGCCCGGGAAAACAGTCGGAGGGCCGGAACAACCATACATGCGGTACACCGGAATTTTAATGATTTTAAACATGAATATAAATTTGATGAAATATTAACGGATATGCCGAGAACAGAGAATCTGAGAGAGAGAGAGTCGGCATCCTATCTCTATGAACTTTTGTTTACAAGAGGACGGGAGCTTCTGGCACCTCAGGGAATTATGGTCGTTTACAGCGAAGATGGAAAACTTATGGAGAAAAAATTAGCTGAAAATTCCTGGATACATCGGATTCAGAGAATTCCTATGGCAAAGGATCATACATCCTGGTTGTATATTTTACAAAATAAAGATAAATAACATTATAGGAGCGATTTATGACAGGAAAATTATATGGCGTGGGTATCGGACCGGGAGATCCGAAGCTTATGACACTCAAAGCAAAGGAAGTCCTGGAGTCGGCAGACATCATTGCAGTGCCGGTAAAAGCACCGGGAGAAGAAAGCCGGGCGTTGTCGATCGTACAGCCGGCAGTGAATCTGACGGGAAAAGAGATTATGCCGGTGGTTTTTACGATGGAGCATTCGGTATCAAGGCGGAAAGCCTGCAGGGAACAGGCGGCCGGGCAGTTGATGGAAAAGCTGGATTTGGGCAAAAATGTGGCCATGATCGTGCTTGGCGACATATCTGTTTACAGTACGTATCATCTGGCTTTTAAGTTTATCCGTGAAAAGGGCTATAGGACAGAAAATATTCCGGGCATTTCGGCATTTTCCGGAGGGGCTGCTTTGGCGCAGATCAGTCTCGTGGAGGGCAGCCAGAACATGATGGTCCTCTCTTCTTTAAAGGGAACGGAGGTTCTGGAAACAGCTTTGAAGGTGTGCGATAATATTGTTGTGATGAAGGCCGGAAGTTCCATGGCACAGATAAACAAAATATTAAAAGAACAGGGATTGGAAGACAGGACCGTTGTACTCAGCAATATTGGTATGGCAGATGAATATATCGGCCCGCCGGAAGAAGATCGAGAGTATGGTTATTTTACGACCCTGATCATAAAGAAAGGCGGTCTGTGATGGTACATTTTATTGGCGCCGGGCCGGGAGACCCGGAATTACTGACGATTAAAGGAAAAAGATTCATCGATTCGGCAGATGTGATCATCTATGCCGGATCGCTGGTAAATGAAAAAATTCTGGCAGATCGTAAAGATTGCGCACAGGTTTACAACAGCGCCTATATGACGCTTTCGGAGGTCATTGGCGTGATGAAAGAGGCAGCAGCAAAAGGGCAGTCCGTCGCCCGGGTGCATACGGGAGATCCGTCTATTTACGGAGCCATTCGGGAGCAGATGGATGCGCTGGACGACCTGGGTATCTCCTATGAAGTCATTCCGGGCGTCAGTTCATTTTTAGCTGCTGCAGCCAGCATGAAGAAGGAGTATACCCTCCCTGGGGTATCACAAACCGTGATTTTAAGCCGGATTGAAGGTCGTACGCCGGTGCCGGAAAAGGAGAAAATTCTTAGCCTTGCAAAACACCATGCTACCATGATAATATTTTTAAGTGTAGGTAAAATCGAAGTTTTGGTTCATTTAATGAGCGAGTCTTATGAAAAGGATACTCCGGTGGCTGTCGTTTACAAAGCAAGCTGGCCGGAAGAGACAATTATTTATGGGACCCTGGAGACGATTGCAGATAAAGTAAAGGCAGCAGGGATTACAAAGACAGCTCTGGTCGTTGTCGGGGATTTCCTCGGAGATAAATATGAGCTGTCAAAACTCTATGACCAGAATTTTGAAACCGAATATCGTAAGACAGGCGGTTCAATTGATGATTCACATCAATAAGCTGTAAAAGACATTAGAGGGGAGAGATAACATGTCTATCGCAGATATTGAGATGCTGTTTAAGTTCGTTGGCGGACTCGGTATGTTTTTGTACGGCATGCACGTGATGGCGGACGGGCTTCAAAAGTCGGCCGGCGGCAGGATGAAACAGTTATTGGGTATCTTAACAAATCACCGGATTCTGGGCGTTCTGGTAGGCGCACTGGTAACGGCGGTGATCCAGAGTTCGTCGGCGACGACAGTTATGGTCGTCGGTTTTGTTAACGCCGGGATTATCAGCCTGACTCAGGCCGTTGGTGTTATTATGGGCGCCAATATCGGTACCACGATCACGGCATGGCTCGTATCTATGAGCGAGTGGGGACAGATGCTGAAACCGGAATTTTTTGCACCGCTGCTCATTGGAGTGGGCGCATTTATTGTTTTGTTTGTCAATAAAGAAAAATATCGTCAGGTTGGAGAAATTCTTGTCGGTTTTGGTGTCCTTTTTATCGGACTCAGTTTTATGTCCTCATCGATTACACCATATAAGGATGCGCCGATTTTCGCCACGGCTTTCCGGGTGCTTGGCAAAAATCCGATTCTTGGTATTTTGACGGGTGCGATAGTTACGGCGATCATCCAGAGTTCTTCGGCGTCGGTAGGTATACTTCAGACCCTGGCGCTCAACGGCGTGGTTTCCTGGAATTCGGCAATCTATATTACTTTGGGACAAAATATTGGTACCTGTGTGACGGCACTCATATCCAGTGCAGGAGCAAATCGTACGGCGAAACGGGCGGCGGTCATACATCTTCTGTTTAATGTCATCGGTGCGGTCGTATTTGGTATCTTGATGTTTGCCATATTTACGATGAATCCGGTCTTTGCAGGAGGACAGGTGACCAGCGTGGGTATTTCTATTTTTCATACCGTATTTAATATCAGTAATACACTGCTCCTGTTCCCATTTGCGAAACAACTGGTTACTTTTTCGGGACGTATTATCCGGGAAAAACCGGAACGTCTGGCAGCCGCAGAAATATCTATGACTTCTGTGGATGAAGAAGTCCTTGAACGTCCGCATCTGGATCTGCGTATTTTGAGCTCACCGTCTTTTGCTATTCAGAGTGCGGCAGAGCAGGTCGTTCATATGGGGGAGCTGGCCCGGGAACATGTGGAGATTTCCATGGGCAGTGTCTTTGATGTCAGTGAAGAAAAGATTCGCAGATCCGATGCACTGGAAAAAACACTGGATGTCTTTGAAAAGGATTTAACGGAATATCTGGTTCATTTGAGCCATGAGTCTCTGACAGAACAACAGATTCAGACGGTCAGTCATCTGCTTTTTACGGTCAGTGACCTGGAGCGTATTGGCGATCACTGCGATAATATTGCAGAACTTGCTTCGTGCCTCGTTCAGGGACATATTCAATTATCCGGTGATGCTGTAGAAGATTTAAAGGATATCAAAGATGTGGTCTTAAAGACTGTAGATTTAGCCATCAGTTCCAGAAACCGGGAGTCCATTATGGATGCCAAGCGGGTGTATATGCTGGAAGATGATGTGGACAGTATGGAAGAAGATATGCGTCATAATCATATGGAACGTCTTTCCAAAGGTTTATGCTCGGCGGATACGGGAATTGTATTCCTGGATATTTTAAGTAATCTGGAACGTATTTCAGATCATGCCGTAAATATTGCAGAATATGTAGAAGCAGAAAAAGTAACAGTTTAAAACAGGAAGAGATGGGCAGAGAATATTCAGATAACTCTGCCCTTTCGTATTTTTACGTAAGAATTGTTTAAAAAGACTTCAATTATATTGAGAAAAATGTTAAAATTTTTGTATAAAAAATGTCAGGAAAGGAATTATAAATGAGAGAGTTTCGAAATAAAGCAGGGTATATCTGTGATATGGATGGCGTAATCTATCACGGTGACAGACTTTTGCCAGGAGCAAAGGAATTTGTAGAATGGCTTTACAGGGAGAATAAAAATTTCCTTTTTCTTACAAATGCCAGCGGTAAGACGCCAAAAGAGCTTCAGCAGAAACTGGGGCGTATGGGATTAGATGTGGATGAGAAGCATTTTTATACAAGTGCGTTGGCCACTGCAAAATTTGTCAGTTCACAGAAGCCGAATTGTTCAGCCTATGTGATTGGCGATCCGGGATTATTTCTGGCATTGAGTGAGGCGGGCATTACGAATAATTCGGTAAATCCGGATTACGTGATCATTGGAGAGACTAATAATTATAATTATGAGAATATTTGTCAGGCTGTTCATCATGTTCAAAACGGCGCCAAGCTGGTAGGAACAAATACGGATTTAACAGGACCCACAGAGCAGGGAATTGTTCCGGCCTGCCGTGCGCTTATTGCACCGATTGAGTTGACGACAGGAAAGCAAGCGTATTTTGTAGGTAAACCGAATCCTTTAATGATGCGTACAGGACTGCAGCTTCTGGGAGTCCATTCCCAGGATGCGGCAATCATTGGCGACCGTATGGATACAGATATCATTGCAGGTATTGAAACAGGTCTGGATACATGTCTTGTTCTGTCCGGGGTTACTTCAAAAACTGAAATGGAAGGGTATCCATATCGTCCAAGGCTTATTTTAAATGGTGTAGGTGATATTCCCAAATCATGAAATTCAAATGTTCTCTCTGATATGTGATGATATGAAGGGAGAGATATAATGAATAAAGAAAATGACCTAAGTATATACAAAAAAGCACTGGAAGTATTTCCAATGCCTGTATTGCTGGTTGGAGCAGACGAGCATATTCTTTTTATGAACAAGTCCTATGGGGAATTTTTAGGTATAGAACCCAGCAGTGTGATCGGTAAACATGTTTATGAAGTTATCGAGAATTCAAGAACGCCGTTGGTATTAAAAACCCAGAAGGCCGAATATGCGGACAGACATAAGTACACCCAGGGAAAGGTGAAAGACCGGGAAATTATCGTTCACCGGATTCCAATCGTAGAGAACGGTAAATCGCTGGCGGTTTTTGGCTTATTGATGTTCACCAGTATTGAGGATTTAATGGCTCTGGCTGAAAAAAACCAGAAAATCAATGATGAATTGGCTTATTATAAGACAAAGTTTATTGAACTGCAGAGTTCAAAATATTCCTTAGACAGTATTCTTGGTCATGGAGTAGTCATTCAGACTTTGAAGGAAGAAATCGTTAAGGTGGCGTCTGTGAGATCTACCGTACTGATCACCGGTGAGAGCGGTGTGGGAAAGGAATTGATCGCACATTCGATTCATCATTGCAGTGAACGGCATGAACGGATGTTTGTGCGGGTTAATTGTGCAGCTATACCGGAAAATCTGTTTGAAAGTGAATTTTTTGGTTATGTCGGAGGCAGTTTTTCAGGCGCATCCAAATCCGGAAAAATGGGAAAATTTGAGCTGGCAAACGGAGGAACGCTTTTTCTGGATGAAATTGGAGAGCTTCCTGTATTTATGCAGTCTAAACTTTTGAGAGTCTTGCAGGAACGTGAGATTACCCGTATTGGAGGAAATCAGACGATTCCTGTCGACGTCCGTATTATTGCAGCCACCAACCGGAATCTTGGAAAAATGGTTCAGGATGGGGATTTTAGAGAGGATTTGTATTATCGGTTGAATATTTTAAATATTAAGGCGCCGTCGCTGAGGGAGCATCTGGAGGATATCCCCGAACTTGTTGAAGATATATTAGAGGGGTTGAAGAATGAAAACGGTACAAAAAAGGTCCTTTCAAAAGAGGTCTACACCATATTGCAGAAATACAGCTGGCCGGGGAATGTCCGTGAACTGAATAATGTTATTTCAAAGTTATATTATATGTCGGATGGTGATGAAATTACAGCGGTCCACGTTCCGAGGCATATTCGTTATGCGGAACGCGTTTCACCGATTGAGACGACAGAAGAAGGATTGGATGCGATGGTGGAAGAACTGGAAAAGCATTTGGTCATTGAAACCTTAAGAAAAAATGACAATAATATCACAAAAACCGCAAATTTTTTGAAAATTTCCCGTCCAAGATTATATCGGATTATGGAAAAAATTTCCTCAGAGGAATTATAAAGTTAAAAAAGTATCAAAATGTTACATTGTAACGGAACATTACAGTACAAAAGATAGGGATTTTCAGAAATCTTGTAATATATTATTACAATTATAGCTGCAAATCACTCAATAAAAAGTATAATAAATATCAATTTGAAAAATTAAAAAAACTGGGAAAAACCTGATAAATTCAAGGCTTTTTCCAGTTTTTTTGTTATATAAAGTTGTTTGTGAAAAAATTGGCATCCGAATTGCGAAATATAAAAGTATCACATATCAGAGAAACATTGTTTAAAGAAAGGGGTAAAAAAATGGCATTTAACACAATCATCTATGAAACAAACAATGGGATCGGTTATATCACGATCAACCGACCAAAGGCTCTGAACGCACTGAGCGAAGAAGCCCTGACAGAATTGTCGGAAGCCCTGGATATGGCGGCGAAAGATGATGACGCCAAGGTCGTGATCATCACCGGAGCCGGCGGAAGAGCTTTTGTAGCCGGAGCAGATATCTCTGCCATGCAGCATATGACGGCGGTCGAGGCGTATGACTATGCGAGACTTGGACAGACGACTTATAACAAGATTCAGGATATGCCAAAGATCGTCATTGCGGCAATCGATGGCTTTGCACTGGGCGGCGGATGTGAACTGGCTCTGGCCTGTGACATTCGTGTTGCTTCAGCAAAATCTCAGATTGGTATTCCGGAAGTTACTTTGGGAGTATTTCCGGGATTTGCCGGAACGCAGAGACTGCCGAGATTGGTTGGTACAGGTATCGCTAAAGAGATGCTTGCCACGGCAAGAAAGGTTCATGCGGATGAAGCAAAGGAAATTGGTCTTGTGAATTATGTTGTTGATGAAAATCCGCTGGCAAAAGCAGAAGAACTGGCGGCTCAGATTTGTAAAAACAGCATGTCGGCCATTGCTTTAGGAAAGAAAGCCATGAATGAAGGAATGGAAATGGAATTAAAGAAGGGAATTGAGCATGAAGCCTCCCTGTTTGCAGTGGCCTTTACAACAGAAGACCAGAGAGAAGGTATGACAGCTTTCCTTGAAAAGCGGCCTGCAAATTTTAAATGAAAAACCGCAATAGGTTCAAGACGAGTGCGGAATTTAATAAAGAAAGGAAATTGAGAGATGAAAATTGTTGTATGTGTAAAACAGGTTCCGGACACAACAGAAGTCCGTTTGGACCCGGTCACAAACACTTTGATTCGTGATGGCGTTCCAAGTATTATTAACCCGGATGATAAGGCCGGCATCGAAGCGGCTCTCCGGATCAAAGAAGAGGTTGGAGGTACAGTGACGATCGTATCCATGGGACCGCCTCAGGCCGATGTGGCTCTGAGAGAAGCGTTGGCTATGGGGGCTGACGATGCGATTCTCATCAGTGACCGTGCATTTGGCGGCGCGGATACATGGGCGACGTCTTCCACGATCGCTGCGGCGCTGAAAAAACTGGATTATGACCTGATCATCACCGGCCGGCAGGCGATCGATGGTGATACGGCTCAGGTCGGACCTCAGATCGCGGAGCACCTCGGCATTCCTCAGATCAGTTATGTTGAAGACATTAAAGTTGAAGACGGGACACTTCTTGTCAAGCGTAAATTTGAAGACAGGAGCCACCTCCTGCGTGCAAAGCTTCCGTGCCTCCTGACGTGTCTTTCTGAATTAAATGAGTCCAGATATATGTCCATCGGCGGCATCTTCAGAGCTTATAAAAAGGATGTCCAGGTATGGGGCCTTGAGGATATGAAAGACACGGTGGACATGGCGAACATCGGCCTTAAAGGTTCACCGACAAGAGTCCGGAAATCCTTTACAAAACAGGCAAAGGGCGCCGGTGAAAAGATTAATGTCCCTGAAGATGAAGCAGTAGCCATTATCGTAAGCAGACTTGCTGAAAAGCATTTGATCTAGAGGAGGATGAATTCGATGAGCAAAAATGTATATGTATTTGCAGAGCAGCGCGACGGAAACATCCAGAAGGTTGCTTATGAATTAGTAGGAAAGGCAAGAGAGCTTGCCGATACATTAGATGAAAAAGTATATGCGGTCCTTGTGGGACAGGGAATGGACGCCCAGGCCGGCAGCCTGATCGCAGCAGGCGCTGACGGGGTCGTACTCGTACAGGATGAAATGCTTGCGGAATATACGACAGAAGCCTATACAAAAGCAGTCGTTGAAGTGATCCGGGAAAAAGGACCGGAGATCTTTTTGATCGGCGCCACAGCCATCGGCCGTGACCTTGCGCCGCGTGTATCTGCAAGGATACATACCGGTCTGACAGCAGACTGTACCGGGCTTGCGATTGATGAAGCCAGCAGAAATCTGCTGATGACCCGTCCGGCCTTCGGCGGGAACATCATGGCGACCATCGTGTGTGAAGATCATCGCCCTCAGATGGCAACGGTACGTCCGGGTGTGATGAAAGCCCTTGCGGCAGACAGCACACGAACAGGGGAAGTTGAAGAATTGAAAGTAGCGTTCAGTGCAGCAGATATGCCTGTAGAAGTCGTCGAGGTCATCCGGGAAGAGCGGACGTCAGTGGATATCACAGAGGCTAAGGTCCTCGTATCCGGCGGACGCGGTATGAGCGATGCGGAAAACTTCAACGCTCTGTTAGACCCTCTCGCAGAAGTCCTCGGTGGTGTCGTGTCTGGTTCCCGTGGCGCTGTCGATGCAGGATGGATCGATCATGAATGCCAGGTGGGACAGACCGGTAAGACGGTACGCCCGGATCTGTATCTGGCCTGCGGCATTTCGGGCGCTATCCAGCACGTTGCCGGTATGGAAGGCGCCGAATATATCGTGGCCGTTGATAAGAATGACGGTGCGCCGATCTTTGACATCGCCGATCTTGGTGTTGTCGGAAATGTGGATACCTTACTTCCGAAACTTACGGAAGCGATCAAAGAGTACAAGGAGGGAAAATAGGAATGTATGCATTATTAAAACCGGAACACAGACTTGTACGTCAGTTAGCGAGAGAGTTTGCTGAAAAGGAAGTAAAACCTTTAGCAGCAACACTGGATGAAGAAGAGAGATTTCCTGTAGAGACGATCCCGAAACTGTTTAAATATGGTTTCTTTGGCGCAGCCTATCCGGAGTCGGAAGGCGGCGAGGGCGGAGACAGCCTGGCCTATGTCATCGCTCTTGAAGAGATCTCAAAAGTATGTGCGACAACCGGCGTTATTTATTCCGTGCAGGCCGGTCTCGGTATGGGACTGTTTGCAAAATACGGTACGCCGGAGCAGAAAGAAAAATATCAGAAAGGCGCGTTCACTGATAAACTGGTATGTTTTGCCCTGACAGAGCCGGGCGTGGGCACAGACGCATCAAACGTGCAGACGGTAGCAGTGAAAGACGGTGACGATTATATCCTGAACGGGACAAAGATGTTTATCACAACGGCCGGACAGGCAGAATGGTACATCATCATCGCCGTGACAGACCGTGCTAAGAAGAACAATGGGATGACCGCGTTCATCGTCCACAAGGATGCGCCGGGATTTTCTGTCGGAAAACACGAAAAGAAAATGGGTATTCGCGGTTCAGCCACATGTGAGCTGATCCTTAAGAATGTCCGTGTCAGCAAAGATGATATCCTCGGAAAAGAAGGACAGGGCTTAAAGATGGCTTTGGCCAGCCTGGATTCGGGACGGATGGGTATCGCAACGCAGGCACTCGGCATCGCCCAGGGAGCCATCGATGAGACGATCCGATATGTCAAAGAACGGAAACAGTTCGGGAAACGTATCTCCCAGTTCCAGAATACCCAGTTCAAACTGGCGGAGCTTCAGACAAAGGTGGATGCGGGCCGGATGCTCGTATGGCGCTGCGCCATGCTGAAGGATGCAGGCCTTCCATATGGTAAGGAAGCGGCCATGGCGAAACTCTACAATTCGGATGTGGCGAACCTTGTGACCCGGGAGTGTGTACAGCTTTCCGGTGGTTATGGTTACACAAGAGAATATCCGATGGAACGTATGATGCGTGACGCAAAGATCACGGAGATCTATGAAGGGACATCGGAAGCTCAGAAGATGGTCATTTCCAGAGCTATCGGTGTAAAGTAAAAATGTATCTAAGGGATATTTAAGGGGATTTAGGGAGAAGAAATCAAAGGAGAAGATAAAATATGCAAATGTTAAGTGTTATTGGATTGATTATTGCCATGTTCCTGTTAGTTTTTTTGGCTATGAAAGGAATTCATGTTTTGGCAATTGGGTTAATCTGTTCAGTAATCCTTGCTGCAACAAGCGGTATGAATGTATGGACAGTATTGACAGAAAATTATATGCCTGGATTTTCAAGCTTTATCACATCAAATTTTTTGGTGTTCCTTGCAGGCGCTTTGTTCGGTAAATTTATGAATGACAGTCATGCGGCGGATGCTATTGCTAACTGGATTGTTAAGAAACTGGGGGCATCGAAGGCTGTTCTGGCTATTGTACTTAGCTGTTTCGTATTGTGTTACGGCGGTGTTAGTGTATTCGTTGTAGGCTTTACTATTTTTCCGATTGCGATCAGCTTATTTAAAGAAGCAGATCTTCCAAGAAATATGCTTCCGGGAACCATTGGTTTTGGTTCCATTACATTTGCAATGACCTGTCCTGGCACACCACAGATTCAGAATATCATTCCGTCTCAGACGTTGGGAACAACAACTATGTCTGGCGCTGTTGTTGGTATTATTGCCGGTATATTCATGTTTATTGTCGGCTATATTTGGCTGAATAGTATGATTAAAAAAGAAGTGGCTAAAGGCGGACATTTTGTGGCTAAAGAAGGCGAACAGACTGCACAGTTAAGTGAAGATGAAATGCCGAGTGTTGCCCTTTCATTTGTTCCATTGATCGTTACTATCGTCTTGATGAATGCTTTTAAGGTTCCGGCAGCAATTGCTATCTTCATCAGCATCGTTATTGGTGTTGTATTATTAAACAAAACATATAAACCAACGATGATTGCAGCTACATTTGCAGGCGGCGCTACATCAGCGATTAGTGCAATTGCCAATACAAGTGCTGTAGTTGGTTTTGGTTCTGTTGTAAAAGCAATCCCGTTATTCCAGTCTATTTTGGGTGTTATGTTAAATATTCCTGGACCGGCGCTGCTCGGTGCAGCAATTGCAGTAACGGTTATTTGTGGCCTGACTGGTTCTGCTTCCGGCGGCCTTGGTATTGCTATTCCGCTTGTGGGTCCTACATATGTAGAAATGGGCGTAGCGCCTGCTGCATTGCACAGGGTTGCATCCATTGCATCCGGAGCACTGGATTCTGTCCCACATAATGGATATATTGTAACATTGCTGAATCTTTGTGGTGAAACACATAAAGACGCTTATATGCCATTGTTCTGGTTGACAGTTGTTCTGCCATTTATGGCTTGTGCATTGGCGATTGTTTTATTCCAACTGTTCCCAATGTTACCGTAATTATAAAGAGATGAGAAACGGAGGTTACATAAATGAGTAAATTAGTTACAGCGGATTATGCCGCATCCTTGATTAAAGATGGTATGAGTGTTGGCATGGGAGGTTTTGTTGGTTTCGGAACACCAGAAGAAGCTTTGGTTGCCATTGAAAAAAGATACCTGGAAACCGGAGAGCCAAAAAATCTTACGGTATTCCATGGCGCTGGTATCGGCGACGGAAAAGACAGAGGTATGAATCATATGGGCCATGAAGGTCTGATCAAACGTCTTGTGTGTGCCCATGTGGGTCTTGCGCCAAAGCTTGGACAGCTCTGTATGGAAAATAAAGTGGAATGTTTCATTCTTCCTCAGGGTGTATGCAGTCATATCCTTCGTGCAACAGCCGGAAGAAAACCGGGCCTCGTTACTCATGTTGGCTTAAAGACTTATGCGGACCCTAGAGTTGAAGCATGTAAAGGCAATGAAGCAGCACGTCAGTCCGGTCATGAGGTTGTCCAGTTGCTTCAGGTTGACGGAAAGGACTATTTGTTCTATAAGTCTGTTCCACTGGACATCTGCTTTATCCGCGGAACCTATGCGGATGAAACCGGTAATGTATCCATGGTCAAAGAAGGACTTCATGGAGATCAGCTTGAAATGGCGATGGCGACAAGAAACAGCGGCGGTATCGTTGTTGTCCAGGTTGAAAAGATGGTACAGAAGGGCAGTCTTCCTGTAAAAGATATTAAGATTCCGTCCTTTATGGTAGATTATATTGTTGAAGCAAAACCTGAAAATCATCCCCAGTCCTTTATGGGACCGGATTATCGTCCGGAACTTACCGGAGAGATTTATATCCCACTGGATGCCATTGAACCAATGCCATTAAATCCGCGTAAGATCTGCGGACGCCGCGGCGCTATGCTTTTAAAGAAGGGCGCTGTTGTCAACCTGGGTATCGGTGTGGCTGAAGCGATCGCTGCAGTTGCCGGTGAAGAAGGTGTTGCCGACCAGATCACATTGTCCATCGAATCCGGTGTTCTCGGCGGTGTTCCGACCGGCGGCCTTGGAATCGGCGGTACAGTGAATCCGGAATCTATTGTAAAACAGCCGGATACATTCGATTTCTATGATGGCGGCGGTCTCGATATGGCCTTCCTCGGACTGGCTGAGGTGGATGAAAAAGGTAATGTCAACGTATCTAAATTCGGCGGACGTATGGTAGGTCCTGGCGGTTTCATCAATATTACTCAGAATGCCAAGGTTGTAGGATTCTGCGGAACATTTACAGCCGGTAAGATGAAATGGGAGATCAAAGACGGCAAATTAAATATCATCGAAGACGCGCCGAACATTAAATTTAAAAAGGCCGTAGAGCAGATCACATACTCTGGCGAATACGGTGTGGAGACCGGACAGACCGTTTACTATATCACAGAACGTGCATTGTTTAAACTGGTTCCGGGCGGCATGAAACTTCTTGAGATCGCACCGGGTGTTGATTTACAGAAAGATATTCTTGATAAAATGGAATTCACACCGATCATGGACGAAGAGATCAAAGTTATGGATGAAAAGATCTTTACAGATGCGCTGATGAACTTAAGTTTTGAAGAATAGGACCGGTGATTATATGAGTATGTTAGATCCAAACAGTATTAATATGAGCGGTTATGCGATTCAGGAGTTATCTGTTGGTCAGAAAGCATCCTTTAGTAAAACAATTTTAGCTTCAGATATTTACAATTTTGCGGGGATCATCGGAGACTTTAATCCGGTGCACGTCAATGCGGAATATGCAAAGACAACCCGTTTTGGCAGTCAGATTGCCCACGGTATGTTAACGGCTTCCTTTATATCTACCGTATTGGGCATGGCCCTTCCTGGCGCGGATGCGATTTTCCTGGAGCAGAACCTGAAATTCACAGCACCGGTTCATGTAGGCGATACGATCACAGCAACGGCTGAAATCATCGACATGGACGAAAAGCGTAAAATTTTAACCATGAAGACTGTTGTAGCGATTCAGGACGGTACGGTTGTTGTCGATGGTCAGGCCAAGATCATGGCAACAAAGAAACTGTAAAAATAGGTTGATAAACTAAAATCCATTAATAAAATTCATATTCTGCGAAAGCAGAAACAAAAACTTCCTTTTTAGTGGAGGCTTCGCAATTTGCACCAGTTGTGGAGCCTCTACTTTTGGCTTATAAACTACAGGTTGAAAAGAATTTGAATAAATTGTCATTGAATTTTAACGCAAAACATAGCACAATAAAAGAAAAAAGGAGAGATCGATATGGGATATATTTGTTCAGAAGAAACAGAGGAATTAATTGAAGCGGTACGCGAGTTTTGTAATCATGAGGTGAGAGAACAGGCGAAGGAATATGACCGGACTGGAGAATGGCCGAAGGAGATTTATGATAAGGCTATGGAGATGCAGTTACACATGCTGGATATACCTGAAGCCTACGGCGGCCTTGGACTTGATAAACTCTCTATAGCTGCAATTCTGGAGGAAATGGCAAAAGCGGACGCCGGTTTTGCTTTGACATTTTCCGTCAGCAATATTGGATTAAAGTCTGTATTTATGGCAGGAACGGAAGCACAGAAAAAGAAATTCTGCGATACGATAATTTCTGGAAAATTCAGCGGCTTTGCTCTGACTGAGCCTCAGGCCGGTTCAGATGCGGCGGCCGGAAGAACGACGGCCAGAAAAGACGGCGACAGTTACGTGCTGAATGGACGGAAATGCTTTATTACCAACGGCGGCGTGGCTGGTATTTATGTGGTTACTGCGATGACAGATAAAAGTAAAGGAATCAAGGGGATGAGTGCTTTTCTTGTAGAGGACGGCACACCGGGATTTACATATGGTAAACATGAGGATAAGATGGGCATCCGTGGATCCAGAACCTGCGACCTTGTTTTTGATGACTGTCGTATTCCTGCGGAAAACCTTCTTGGAAAAGAAGGCGAAGGTTTCAGGATTGCCATGCAGACATTGGACGTCAGCCGTACATTTATCGGTTGTATGGCAGTGGGAATTGCTCAGAGAGCGATGGAAGAAGCCATTGCTTATGGTAAGGAGCGTATTCAGTTTGGAAAGCCGATTGTGAGCAATCAGGCCATTGCCTTTAAATTGGCGGATATGGAAATCCAGATTGAAACAGCCCGTCAGATAGTAGCGCATGCATGTACGCTGATGGAGATGGGGCGGCCTTATGGTAAGGAATCCGCCATTGCTAAGGCTTATGGCGGCGATGTGGCCATGAAAGTGACATCGGAAGCCGTTCAGATTTTTGGCGGCTATGGCTATAGCAGGGAATACCCGGTAGAAAAACTCATGCGGGATGCAAAAATTTATCAGATTTTTGAAGGGACCAATGAGATACAAAGAGTGGTCATTGCAAACCATTTGCTGAAAGAATATTAATAAAGTAGATAACAGTGGGTCCTGCGGCTTGTGCCGCAGGGCTTTTAATTATACTCGGAAAAAATATTCCTGTATATGATTAATGAGTGCTTTGCTGGCTGTGGATAAAAAGGTGTTTTTCTGAAAAATCAGCGAAAGCTCCCATTGAAATGACGGTTTAAAAGGCAGAGTGATCATTGAATCATGGGCATAAAATTCAATAATAGGCCGGGGAAGTATAAGAATACCGTCGGACAGAGTGGTAAGCTCAAAAAGAAATTGACAGCTTGCACCTTCGAAAGCAATATTCGGACGAAACTTTTCGGTGCGAAAGAGTTCCATAAGCTGTGCCCGCATGTTAAAGGTTTTATCAAAGGTAATGAAAGGAAGGTTATCAAAATCTTTTATAGTTACATAGGAACGCCTGGACAACGGGTGGGATGGAAGGACGCCTGCGGTAACCTGATCACGGATCAGAGGGATTTCATTAAGAAGTTCCGAGAAGACCGGGCGCATAATGATAGCCATGTCGATATCGCCGGAGATGACCATTCCGGCCAGGGCATTGCCGCCTGCTTCAACAGTATGCAAAGAAATATCCGGGTATTTTTTCTGAAATTCAATTAGAAGGGTTGGAAGAAACATTGTTCCGATGATAGAAGGGAAGCCGATATTGACCTTTCCCTGCTTTAAGTTTTTTGTCGCAGCGACAGCGTCGTTCATCTGAGAGATTAAAATGGATATTTCGCCGGCCTTTTCCAATACGATCTGTCCGGTGTCCGTAGGCAGCAGCTCATTTCCTTTTCGGTAAAATAACGGTGTGCCAAATTCAGATTCTATTTTGCGCAGGCTCTTGTATAATGCAGGCTGAGAAATATATAGTTCATTAGCGGCATGGGACATATGCCGTGTCTTTCCGATTGCAGTAATATAATTTAATTCTCTTAATTCCATTTTTTTCTCCTTTGAATTTTATTTTTTATAAAAATATTATATCATACTGTTCATAAATAATCTTAAAAAGCATTAACTTAAAGTAAAAAAGTTCTTGAATATATGGTAATTGTGATTTAAATGAAAATATAGGAAAATGGAGATAGAGAAAATAGGATTTAGAATGTTAAAAATATATCAATCATGAAGGAGGGAAACATATGAATGGATTGAAGTATGAGATTGCCGGCAAAAATAAGAGTATTGGGGTGATTACCTTAAACCGGCCGCAGGCGTTAAATGCAATGAATACGGAAACAGTTAATGAAATGCGGGAATTATTGGATAAAATTGAAAAAGATGAACAAATTCGGTGTTTAATACTTACTGGCGAAGGCCGGGCTTTTTGTTCTGGCGGAGATATTAATGAAGAATCCCAGACTACGGTTATCACCGGATATCAATTCAGCCGAAATTGCGCTCAGGTATTGGATACAATGGAGCATTTCCGGGCACCGATTATCGGAGCAATCAATGGCTATGCGTTAGGCGGAGGCCTGGAATTTGCCTTGGCTTGTGATATTCGTATTGCTTCGAAAAAAGCATTTCTGGGTTCCCCGGAAATTTCTTTGGCAGTGATTCCCGGATGGGGCGGAACACAGCGTTTGCCGAGACTTGTTGGCGTATCAAAAGCAAAACAATTGATGTTCACAGGGGATAAGATTTCTGCGGAGGAAGCTTATCGTATTGGTCTGGTGGATGAACTGTCTGAACCGGAGGAGTTGATGAAGGATGCATTGATTATGGCGGAAAAAATTGCTCATTGGGGTCCGCTGGCAATGAAATACCTGAAGATTGCCGTGACGGATGGTATGGAATGTGATTTACAGAGAGGACTTCAGATTGAAGCAGCTCTTTTTGCACAACTCTATGGAACCGAGGATCAACAGGAAGCGATGCACGCATTTTTGGAAAAAAGAACTCCGAAGCCTTTTTTGGGCCGATAATGATTTTGCAATAAATAGATAAAAAGAAGAGATTTGGTTAGGATTCATAAAATTCGGTCAGATTTCTTCTTTTTTTATTGTTTCTCTAAAGTAAAATGAGAAAAAATCTTAAATTTACCGTTAAGAAAACCGGGAATATCCGATCATTGTTTTTTAAAAAAAGTTATGAGAGAATCGAGACAGAACCAATCAGACTCGGAATCGGAAAGATAAAATGCGTCGGGTAAAGGGTTTAAAGCAAAGGGTTATATTATTACTGTGAGGAGGAAAAAGAAAATGAGAGATGTAGTTATCGTCAGTGCGGCACGTACCCCATTTGGAAAGTTGGGCGGTACATTAAAATCATTGAAAGCGACAGATCTTGGCGGTCTTGCGATTAAAGAAGCATTGAGCCGCGCCGGGATTCAGGGGGGACAGGTCGATGAAGTTGTTTATGGCATGGTTGTTCCGGCCGGACAGGGTCAGATTCCGGGACGCCAGGCATCTGTAAAGGGCGGCATACCACATGAAGTGCCGGTCGTAACGATTAATAAAGTTTGTGGTTCCGCTTTAAAGGCTGTGACTTTGGGAGCACAGATGATTAAAGCCGGAGATGCCGATATTATTGTAGCTGGTGGAATGGAAAGCATGAGCAACATTCCATATGTGTTGGAGAATATGCGCTGGGGCGCCCGGATGAATGATGTTAAGGCAAAGGACGCAATGGTACTGGACGGATTATGGTGTCCGGAAAATGATGTACATATGGCGGTCATCGGAGGGCAGGTTGCTTCCGAGTATAACGTGACAAGAGAAATGCAGGATGCGTGGTCCCTTAGAAGTCAGAAACTTTGGGCCGAAGGAGAAGCTCAGGGAAAATTTGACGATGAACGTTTTGTCGTAGAGGTTCCGGCCCAAAAGGGTCAGACAATCATCTTCGATAAAGATGAAGCACCGCGTCCGGGAACAACAATGAAAGGACTTGCAAAGCTTCCGCCGTTGTTTGTCAAGGATGGAACAGTCACTGCAGGCAATGCACCGGGAACAAATGACGGCGCCTCTGCTATTGTTATTATGAGCCGGGAAAAGGCGGAAGAGCTCGGAGCTCCGATTTTGGCAACCATCAGGGGTTATGCACAGGCTTCCAGAGAATCCCGTTATATTGCAACTGTTCCGGGATTGGCTATTCAGAATCTGATGGAGAAAAATAATCTGACGGTTAAAGACTTTGACCTGATGGAAATTAACGAAGCTTTTGCGGCAGTTCCATTGGTGAGTTGTCTGGGAGTCCTGGGAATGAGTGAAGAAGAAATGGATGCAAAGGTAAATGTCAACGGAGGTGCAGTTGCGGTGGGTCATCCGATTGGAGCTACCGGTGCAAGAATCTTGATGACATTGATTTATGAACTGAGACGATCTGGTAAAAAGAGCGGCGTAGCCGCAATTTGTTCCGGTATGGCCCAGGGGGATGCTGTCTGGGTGGAAGTTGAATAACAGGAGGTATAACATAATGAGTGTAAAGAAAGCAATGGTCATTGGCGCTGGTCAGATGGGCGGGGGAATTGCCCAGATTATGGCGGCGGCAGGAATTGAAACCTATCTGAATGATATTAATTTAGAAATCGTCAACAATCGTATACAGTTTATCGAAAAACTTCTCAGCAAAGATGTGGCAAAGGGGAAGATTACAGAAGAGCAGAAAGACAAAACACTCTCTTTACTGCTTCCTTCAGAGAACCTGGAAGATGCGGCGGATTGTGATATTGTTGTTGAGGCTATTGTTGAGAACATGGATATTAAGAGCAGTACATTTCAGAAATTAGATTTTATATGTAAGCCGTCCTGTATTCTGGCTTCCAATACATCGTCGCTTCCGATTACGGAAATTGCGGCGGTGACAGGAAGGCCAGACAGGGTTATCGGAATGCACTTTATGAATCCGGTTCCGGTAATGAAACTGGTGGAAATCATCCGTGGGCTGGCCACTTCCGATGAAACCTATGAAGCGGTTCGGGATTTATCCGTGGAATTAAATAAAACACCGGTTGAAGTTCGCGATGTTCCGGGATTTGTTTCCAATCGGGTCCTTCAGATGATGATCAATGAAGCGATTTATTGTCTGTATGAAGGCGTAGCTTCCGTGGAAGATATTGACGCGGTAATGAAACTTGGAATGAATCATCCGATGGGACCGTTGCAGCTGGCAGACTTCATTGGTTTGGATACAGTACTCGCAATCATGGAAGTTATGTATGAAGGATATGCGGATTGCAAATATCGTCCATGTCCTTTGCTTCGCCAGTATGTAAAAGCCGGATGGCTTGGTAAGAAAGCCGGACGCGGCTTCTATACTTACGAATAAAATTGACAATGGCTATTGCCAGCCGTGAAATAAGAGTCCTGCCTTAAACCAATAATAAATACGCGAAAGCCCCTGCAGTTTGCACCACTGCAGGGGCTTTTGACATGCTATAGCATGCAGAGAAATGCGCCAGAGACGCTTTTTGTATGGTTTACCAGAAAATTATCGGTGGGTGTGCCCCTTCCCACATTTCTTTTGACCCAAAGGGTGTGCAGCAGATGAGTACACAATTTTATTGGACAGTTAATGGAACGTGTTGTATACTTAGAATAATTGAAATAAGAGACTGATTTACGGACAGAGGAGGTATGTGGCAGATGTATCAATATTTTATGGATTCTCCGATCGGACGGCTCCGTCTGGTTGAAAGTGACGGCTTTATTAAGGAAATATCCCGGGCGGATGTGCCGGCGGCTCGATTGGATTCTGAAGGGAAGATTATTAAAACAGCAGAGACCTTTGAATCCGCAGTGACTGAGAAGACGGAAGCTTTGGCGGAGACGGAGCAACAGCTCAGGGAATATTTTGCGGGAATTCGGAAATCGTTTGATGTATTGTTAAAGCCGGATGGGACCGCTTTTTTTCAAAGTGTCTGGAAAGCGCTGTTGGATATTCCTTACGGAGAGACACGTACCTATGGAGATATCGCGAAGGCTGTTGGAAAACCGAAAGCGGCCAGAGCTGTGGGGATGGCAAATCACTACAATCCAATCATGATTATCATTCCGTGCCATCGTGTCATCGGCGCCAATGGACAGTTGGTAGGGTATGCCGGTGGTCTGGATGTAAAGCGTCGTCTGCTTGATCTGGAAATGAGTCATGCCGGATGAAACAATAGGAAGGAATGCGATTATGGATGTTGAGAGCGTAAGAAAAAAGTTGATAGATCTGGCAGATGAGGATTATCGGGCATTTCACAGCAAATTGGTGCCGGGAACGGAAAATATTCTCGGCGTGCGGGTACCGGAACTTCGGAAGTTGGCCAGGAAGCTTGTGAAAGAGGACTGGCGGGAATATTTTGAGGCGGCGCCGAACATGTATTATGAAGAGGATATGCTTCGGGGCTTTATGGTCGGCTATGGAAGAATGAATTTGGAAGAGCGGTTGGAAAGAATTCGTCAGTTTCTGCCGAGTATTCATAATTGGGCAGTTTGCGATTGCTTTTGTTCTACTCTGAAATTTACTGAAAAACATCGGGAGGCGGTCTGGGAGTTTTTGAAAACCTGCTTTACTTCGGATAAAACTTATGATCTGAGGTTTGCTTCGGTAATGGCTCTGGATTATTATGTTCTGCCGGAATATACTCCGTTTGTTTTTCAGTATTTTGATCATATGAAGCATTCAGACTATTATGTTCAGATGGCTGTGGCCTGGGCTGTTTCCGTATTTTATGTCCATTTGCCGGACATAACGGAGAATTACATCCTGGAAAACCAGCTGGATGATTTTACCCACAATAAAGCAATTCAGAAAATATGTGAATCTTACCGGGTGGATAAGGAGAAAAAAGCCCGGCTTCGCAGTTTGAAACGAAAATAAAAAATGAAGATAGGATATTTTGCATTAACGGAGCAGGGATTTAAACTGGTACATCGGTTGAATAAACGTTGGCCTGGCGGGATTTTTCCAAAAGCCGACTTAAAACAGCATATAGAAGAAGCATGGGGGCAGTCAGATGCTCTGGTGTTCGTGATGGCGGCGGGAATTGTGGTGCGCTATATTGCGCCTTTGCTCCGGGGAAAGGATAAGGATCCGGCGGTTATTGTCATGGATACCCGTGGGCAGTGGGTGATCAGCCTTTTATCCGGTCATCTTGGAGGAGCCAATGAACTGGCCGTTCAATTAGCAGCGGTGACCAAAGGGCATCCGATAGTGACGACCGCTACAGATGTTGAGGGCATTGTCGCTTTTGATGAGGTGGCAAAAAGAAATCAATTGTTGATTGAAAATCTATCTGCCCTGAAATATGTCAGTGGACGGCTGCTTGATAAGAAGGAAGTGAAAGTGGTTATTGACCCTTTTTATGAAGTGGATGGTGAAAAGACACTGTGTTTGAGACCTCAGACGCTGGTCCTTGGCGTGGGGTGCAAAAAAGGTATGTCGCCGGAACGGATGGTGGAAGCATTTCATAGCTTTGCCAAAGAATATCTTCCGGACATGCGGTGTATCCGGGCAGTGGCAACAGTCGATGTAAAAGCAGGAGAAAGGGCCATTTTGTCTCTTGCTGAAAAACTTGAGATTCCATTGATGATTATTTCCAGAAAAATGATAGGAAAACTTGATTTTCATACAGTGCCGGGAGGCCCTTTAGAATTTTCGCCTTTTGTAGAGAAAAATCTGGGCGTGGGTTCTGTGGCAGAGGCCAGCGCCTATCTGGCTGCCCGCTCTATGGTGGGGAGTGAATATAAAACAGGACGTTATATTGTGCCAGAAGAAGGGGCGCGTTTAAGTATAAAAAAACAAAAATATGAAGGAATCACCTTTGCGGTGGCAGAGATGAAACAGATGATTGACATATGAGCATACAATTGATCAGCATCAGCCATAAGACAGCGGATTTAAATATACGTAGCTGCTTTGCACTGGACAGAGAAACGCAAATTGAATATTTAAAAGAAACGATCTCCCTTGGGTACATTGAAGAATGTGCCCTTTTGTCGACCTGTAACCGTTTGGAGGTATATCTTTATGGCCCAGATGAAAATCAGAGGGAAATCTTTTCAGAGGCGGAGCGGGTCCTCCTTCGACGGATTACATTTCCAGCAGGTATTGACGGGGCAGAATATCTGCGATTTTACGAAGGTGAAAAAGCAGAACGTCATCTCTTTTTTGTAGCAGCCGGACTTGATTCCATGGTTATAGGTGAGGACCAGATTTTAGGACAGGTAAAGGAAGCTCAGCAGCAGGCGAGGAACGCAGGAACTATGGGGACATTTTTGGATACATGCTTCCGATATGCGGTCACTGCGGCAAAAAAGGTTAAGACAGAAACAGCTTTGTCCAGAACATCTGTGTCAACGGCTACCATTGCGGTGAAGGCGGCCAGAGAATATTTGGGAGATTTAAAGGAAAAAAATGTTCTTTTGCTCGGTGCGTCAGGAAAGATCGGAAACAGTATTTTCAAAAATCTTTTATCAGAAGGGGAGACCCACGTATATATGACGACCCGTCAGCATTGTCATGGAGGAACGGGCAGGCGATATCTGGAATTGCCTTATGGTGAGCGTTATGAATGGCTGGACCAGATGGATGTTATCATTAGTGCGACGTCAAGTCCCCATTATACGATGACTCTGGAGAAAGTCAAAAAAGCCCTTATCACGGAAAAACGCCGGGTTTTTGTTGATTTGGCCGTACCACCGGATATTGATAAGAGAGTTCGGGAGCTTTCAAATACAGGTTACTATAATATGGATGATTTTGCCCGGGTGGCAGATGAAAATAATCGGAAGAAAGAAAAAGAAGCGGCGGCGGCCGTGGATATTTTGGAAGATTACCGGGTTCAATTTAAAAAATGGATGATTTTTCAAAAATCTTTTGGTGCTGTGCAGCTGATGAAGGAAAAGATATGCAGGCAGGCCGAAAATAAAGGGATGGACAAGGCTGTTTCTCATTTCTTTTTTGCTCTGAAAGAAAGTTTGGATCCGGAGCAGTTGGAAATATTTATGGAAGCTTTGAAGAAAGTTGAGGGATCCTATGAAGAGAATTGACGTGGTCGGCTTTGGACCGGGAGGTTATGAATATATGACCGTTCAGGCCATTGAGGCGATGAAGGCTGCCGACCTTATTGTCGGGTATACGACATATATTGATTTGATTCGGGGAATCTTCCCCGATAAAACCTTTTTAAATACACCGATGACACGGGAGGTGGAACGGTGTAAAATTGCACTGGAAGAGGCCGGGAAGGGGCAGCAGGTAGCCCTGGTCAGTAGTGGTGACAGTGGGATTTATGGTATGGCGGGGATTATGCTCCAGGTTGTTCAGGCATCAGGAGAGGATATTCCGGTCCGGATTATTCCGGGAGTGACGGCGGCCAGCGCCGGAGCTTCTATGCTGGGAGCGCCATTGATGAATGATTTTGCGGTAATCAGCTTAAGTGATCTGATGGTGCCGCTGGAACAGATCATGCTGCGGGTTAAATGTGCGGCAGAGGGTGATTTTGTCATCTGTCTGTATAATCCAAAAAGTCGGAAACGGAAAGATTATTTGGAAAAAGCCTCGGATATTGTGTCGAACTTTAGAAAACCCGAAACGCCGGTGGGCATTGTACGCCGGGTCGGAAGGGAAAATAGTTCCTGTGAGTTGACGACCTTAAAGGAACTCAATAATGCCGAAGTAGATATGTTTACGATTGTTATTATCGGCAATTCCACGACGTATGTCCGGGACGGAAAGATGATAACACCGAGGGGATATGTTTTGAAGGAGGTATAAAGATGGCCGTATTTCCTATGTTTATTGAATTGGAAAAAGAAATCTGCCTGATCATTGGCGGCGGAAAGGTGGCGCTTCGCAAGGCGGAGGTGCTTTTGGATATGGGAGCAGAAGTCCATGTCATCAGCCGGAGATTTGAACCGGAACTGCTGAAACTTCAGTCTGGCCAGAAGAACAGGGAATGCTGTTCGGCGCCAATAGGGAATCTGGAATGCCATGAGATTAATGAAGGTCCGCTGGCAGCGGCCGTATGGCTGGAGCAAAATGCCAGAAAAGAAGGCATCGGAAATGTAACTATGTTGATCTGTGCCACGGATGATGAACGAGTCAATCATCAGATGGTTTTGTGGGCGAGAAAGCATGGGATTCCGGCAAATTCGGCAAC
Organism: Frisingicoccus caecimuris; assembly: GCF_004340975.1. GTDB lineage: Bacteria > Bacillota > Clostridia > Lachnospirales > Lachnospiraceae > Frisingicoccus > Frisingicoccus caecimuris. The sequence goes on along the minus strand of NZ_SLXA01000001.1, from coordinate 411,497 downwards.
TAACCCGGCAGATTGTGATTTCTATTTTCCGTCGGTAGTACGTCGGGGAAATCTGATGGTTGGTATATCCACAGGCGGGCGGACACCGGCATTGTCCCGGATGGTGTCACGGCAGATTCAGGAGACTTTACCGGACTGGTATGAAACTCTGGCAGAAACAGGGGTTGAAGCCAGAGAACGAATTCACCAGGCAACGTCGGATTTGGGTGAGCGGAAAGAGATTTTAGTTAAAGTCCTTCGGGCAGCTTTGGAAGACAGGGGACGTTTGACGGAGGAAGATATTGATAAAATTATCCGGGAAAACCGGTCGGGAGAAGAAAATGATTGAAAAAATCCGAATTGGAACGCGAAAGAGTCTGCTGGCTCAGGCCCAGACCCGGATTGTGGCTGAAAAAATCAAAGAGATAGCGCCGGAAATTGAAATAGAGATTCTTCCTATAAATACAGAAGGTGATTTGCGGCTGGATAAATCGTTGGGAAGCTTTGGCGGTAAAGGCGTTTTTACAAAGGAACTGGAACAGGCATTGCTGGATGGGCGGATTCATATGGCTGTTCACAGTGCAAAAGATATGCCCATGGTTTTTCCTGAGGGACTTACGATTGGCGCCGTTGTTGAGCGGGCTGAATGGGAAGACATGATCGTGACACGAGATGGAAAGCTTCTAAAAGAAATGGTTTCGGGGACTGTCATTGGTACAGGAAGCCTGAGGCGCAGCCTGCAGCTTAAAAGGCTGAATCCGGGAATTCAGACAAAAGAGATTCGCGGCAATGTGCAGACACGGCTTCGAAAACTGAAAGAAGGCCAGTATGACGCCATCGTTCTGGCCCGGGCAGGAATTGAACGGCTTCGTCGGGATGCACAGAAATATGGGATGTCAGAGGAAATGAGGGACGATTTTTATGCCAGGTTTCATTATGAAATTTTAAACTCAGAGGAATTTTTGCCGGCGGCAGGTCAGGCAATTTTGGCGGTGGAAGTCCCTGAAAAAGCTTTGAAGAATGAGGAGTTTGCTAATATCTGTGGTGAATTGAATCAAAATGAAGCAGAATATCAGCTTTTGGCAGAACGGAGTTTTCTTTATGATATCGGCGGCGGATGCAATGCCCCCGTGTGCGCATTTTCGTGGCTGGACGGCAGGCAGCTTCATATGAAGGGGGGGGTTGCCTGGAATGGCCGGCATATGATTTTTGATGAAGTTCAAGGTGATGTGGCCGACATAGAAAAAATAGGAAAAAAATTAGCAGAGAATCTTAAGGAGGAAGCCTTTCACTGTAGTGAAAGTGTGCAGAGCAGCCCGCGCGGAAAGGTCTTTCTTGTTGGTGCAGGTCCGGGGGATGCGGGGCTGGTGACGGTTAAAGGACTGTGGTGCATTCGTCATGCGGATGTGATCGTTTATGACTATCTGGCATCCAATGCCTTATTAAATGAAGCTGGTGAAAATGCGGAACTGATTTATGCGGGAAAACGTTCAGGACATCATCACATGTCTCAGGAGGAAATTCAGGAGATTTTATTGGAAAAAGCCTTTGAGGGGAAGAGGGTTGTGCGTTTAAAGGGCGGTGACCCGTTTATTTTCGGCCGGGGCGGCGAGGAAGCTTTGGCTCTTTCGGCGGCGGAGATTCCTTTTGAAGTTGTCCCGGGGGTTTCTTCGGCCTATAGTGTGCCGGCTTATGCGGGAATCCCGGTGACTCATCGGGGAATAGCGTCTCAGGTCCAGTTTATCACCGGACATGAGCAGGCAAAGGTCTGCAGGTCTTCTGAGAGCAAAAGAGCTGCAGACGGCAGGGCTTCCGGCATTGATTATGCCGCTTTAGCGGCTTACGGTGGGACATTGGTGTTTCTTATGGGAATTCAGAGGATGGCCGAGATCTGTGGCGCGTTGATGCACTATGGGAAAGATAAAAATACACCAGCGGCTGTGATTTGTAACGGCACGATAAGTAATCAGAAGGAAGTGGCAGCTACTTTGGAAACCATTACAGAGGCCTGTCAGAAGGTCGATATTAGACCGCCGGGAATTCTTGTGGTCGGTGAAGTGGCCGGACTTTCTGAAAAACTTTATTGGCGGCCGGAACTGCCGCTTACCGGGAAGCAGGTGCTTTTGACCGGAACACGGGAGCTGGTGCGTAAGCAGCATCAGAGCATTTCGGAAAAAGGTGGGGAGGCCATTGATATGAGCCTGATCTATACGGAACCTGCGGCGGCAGAAATACTTGAAGAAACACTTCGGGATTTAGACGTTTATTCATGGCTGATTTTTACAAGCGGCAATGGCGTCAAACTTTTTTTTCAATCGATGAAGAGATTCAGCATGGATTACCGACGGCTGGCCCATTTGAAATTTGCTGTTGTCGGACCAGGAACAGGCGATATGCTGAACAATTATGGATTTTCTGCGGATTATATGCCGGAAAGTTATACTTCCGAAAGTCTGGCGGAAGGCCTGTCCGGACAGATAGGAGTTATGAAAAAGGTACTTATCTTCCGGGCAAGAGAGGGTTCAAAACTTTTGAACCAGCATTTTGATGCAAAGGGAATCAGGTACAACGATGTGGCTGCTTACACAACCCGTATCGACTGGCGAAAAAAGGATTTGCTGCTTCGGGCGATGCGGGATGCAGATTATATGACTTTTGCCAGCGGTTCGGCGGTCCGGGCCTTTGCCGAAATGACGGTTGGGACGACAGAATATCCGAAAATTATCTGTATTGGTCCGGTGACGGCTAAGGAAGCAGAACAAGTGGGATTGACAGTGACAGCGACGGCAGAAAAATATACAATCGAGGGGTTGACCGAATGTTTATGTCAGCTCCGGGACAGGGAGTGAAAATAATGGATATGATAAGACGGCCGAGACGCCTGAGAAGTTCTCAGGCAATTCGGAATATGGTTCATGAATATGAGGTGGAGCTTTCGGATTTGATTTATCCGGTCTTTGTGGTGGAAGGTACCGGTGTGAAAGAAGAAATTCTGTCTATGCCGGGAATTTATCATTATTCACTGGACACCTTTAGGATACATTTAGAGGAAATATGGAACAGCGGTGTGCGGGCGATTATATTTTTCGGCGTACCCGAACACAAGGATGCGATGGGCAGCGAGGCCTATAATCCGGAAGGGATTGTTCAGAGGGCCATACGTCTGACAAAAGAGGCTTATCCGGAAATGATCTGTATTGCCGATATCTGTTTGTGTGAATATACGGATCACGGTCATTGCGGTCTGATTCACGACGGTAAAATATTAAACGATGAAACTTTGGAGATGCTGTCAAAGGCGGCATTAAGCTGCGCAGCCGCCGGAGCGGATATGGTTGCGCCGTCAGATATGATGGATGGGCGAATCGGTCATATGCGCCGGGCGCTGGACGACAAAGGCTTCGGTGATGTGTTGATCATGGCCTACAGTATCAAGTATGCGTCGGCCTATTACGGACCGTTTCGGGAGGCGGCCCATTCAGCCCCGTCCTTTGGGGACCGGAAAACCTATCAGATGGATTGGCGGAATAAAAAAGAGGCCCTCGTTGAGGCGGAGCTTGACGTGGAAGAAGGAGCCGATATTCTTATGGTAAAACCAGGACTGGCCTATCTGGATATATTAAAAACCATTTCAGATGAATTCCCGCTGCCGGTATGTACTTACAGTGTGAGCGGCGAATATTCTATGATGAAGGCAGCGGCTCTCAACGGCTGGATTGATGAAAAACGGGTTGTCATGGAGACAATGACAGCGATGAAGCGTGCCGGAGCAAAAATGATCATTACCTACTATGCGCTGGATATTGCCCGGTGGCTGAAGGAGTGAAAGAGCATGGATAAAAGTCAGAACATATTTGAAAAAGCCTGCCGGCTGATGCCGGGCGGTGTGAGCAGTCCGGTACGGGCTTATCGGGCGGTCGGCATGACGCCCCGGTTTATTGAGCGGGCTAAGGGCAGTCATATCTATGATGTGGACGGTCATGATTATATTGATTATATCGGTTCCTGGGGACCGATGCTTCTGGGACATGCCAACCCGGAAGTGGCAGAGGCCGTCTGTCAGGTTGTATACCGGGGAACAAGTTATGGTGCGCCGACGGAAGGCGAAGTGACTCTCTGTGAGATGCTCATCGATGCAATGCCTTCCGTGGAAATGGTCCGGCTGGTGAATTCGGGAACAGAGGCGGTCATGAGCGCCATTCGTGCGGCCAGAGGCTATACGGGACGGGATTATATCGTCAAGTTTGAGGGCTGCTATCATGGGCATTCCGATGGCCTTCTGGTGAAAGCCGGGTCCGGTCTGATGACTCAGAATGTGCCGGACAGCGCCGGGGTGCCGGAAGCCTATGCCTCCAAAACGCTGACGGCAGTCTATAATGATCTGGACAGTGTGAAAGCTTTATTTGAAGCCTGCGGAGAGCAGATCGCGGCCCTCATTGTCGAGCCGGTGGCCGCCAATATGGGCGTCGTTCTTCCAAAACCGGGATTTCTGGAAGGATTGCGTAAAATCACAGAGGATTACGGGAGCATTCTTATTTTTGATGAAGTCATTACCGGATTTCGTCTCGGTTACTCCGGCGCTCAGGGGCATTATAAGGTCCTGCCGGATATGACGGCCATGGGAAAGATTATTGGCGGCGGCATGCCATTGGCGGCCTATGGCGGACGAAAAGAGATTATGGAAATGGTGGCGCCCTCCGGTCCGGTTTATCAGGCGGGAACCCTTTCAGGAAATCCTGCGGCGGTAGCGGCCGGAGTAAAAACTCTGGAAATATTAAAAGCTCATCCGGAAATATATACCCAGGCGGAGATGCAGGCAGAAAAACTGGAAAAGGCATTTCTTGAAAATATAGAAAAATATCATGTGGATGCGGTGTGCAACCGGGCCGGCTCATTGATGAGCATTTTCTTTACAAAACAGCCGGTGACAGATTATCCTTCGGCGGCATCTTCTGATCTGGAACGTTTTAAAGAATATTTTGCCGTGATGCTGGCAGAAGACATCTACATTGCGCCATCCCAGTTTGAGGCCTTGTTTGTCAGTGGCGTCCATTCGGATGAGGATATCCGGAAGACAGAAACAGCCATTGGAAAGGCTTTGGGACAATGGCAGGCATAATGCGGTGGCTGGTCATCGGAGGTACTACCGAGTCAGTGGATGCGGTAACGTATCTGGTGTCAAAAAGAGCGGATGTTACCGTCTCGGTGGCAACGGATATGGGAGCGGCTCTTTATGTCGATTTTTCTGTAAAACTTTGGGTCGGCTATTTAAATCAGAACCAGTTTACCAAAAAAATACAGGTTTCAGGAATCACCCATGTACTGGATGCCTCTCATCCTTATGCAGTGGAAGTGACACAGATTGTTCAAAGGGTCTGCGATGAACTGGGATTGGTTTATATCCGCTATACCCGGCGGGATAGAATGAAGGATGGAAAAGCAGCGGCGGGAGGCAATCTGATGCCGGAGATTTATTCTGTGGCCGATGGCCGGGAAGCTGCCCGGGTCTTAAATCAATTATCTGGGAATGTGGCTCTTCTGACCGGGGTAAAGACATTGGATGTTTACCGGAATCATGTGAGGAACTTTCAGGAGCGCTGTTATGCCCGGGTGTTGGATAATGAAACGTCAAAGGTCAGGTGTCGGGAGATTTTTGAGGATGAGACCCACTGGCAGGCCCAGACGCCGCCTTTCGATGTGGAAGCCAACCGGACATTTTTGCAGACATGCGGGGCAAAGACGCTTGTCACAAAGGACAGCGGCGCAGCCGGAGGTCTGCCGGAAAAACTGGAAGCTGCCCGTTTGGAGGGCGTTTCAGTTATTTTAATCCGCAGACCGGAGGAGAAAGATATCTTGGAAAATCTGGACAGATTGGATGTGTATTTCACATGACAGAAAGAAGTCCGGTAAAGGAGGAAAAAGGATGGATAAAGGGGAATTTCAAAACTGTCCGGCAGAGTTTGTATCCATGCCGAGGCTGATGTTTGGAGGAACCGGGAGCGGCTGTGGTAAGACGACGGTGACGGCGGCGGCGCTTCAGGCATTGACGGCCCGGAAAATGAAACTGGCGACTTACAAATGCGGTCCGGATTATATCGACCCCATGTTCCATCGCCGGATTACGGGAAATCCTTCAATCAATCTGGACAGTGTTTTTCTGGAGCCTGAAAAACTTCGTCGGATTTTTACATGGCACATGAAGAAAAAGGATATGGCGCTCATCGAAGGCGTGATGGGTTATTATGACGGTCAGGGAGGCGGCAGCAAAGGCAGCAGTTATCATGTGGCATCCATTACAAAAACACCGGTCGTACTGGTTGTGCGGCCAGAGGGGACCGCTTTGTCGGTGGCCGCCATTATACAGGGATTTAAAAACTTTCGGGAAGATTCTATGATTCGGGGCGTTATTCTCAATGGTGTTCGGGAAGCGATGTATAACTTTTACCGGAAACTGGTCGAAGAGGAAACCGGACTGAAAGTCTATGGATTTTTGCCGAAGGATTCTAAAGTTTCTCTGGAAAGCCGTCATCTGGGACTTGTGACCGCCGCAGAACAGGAGCGATTGTCTGAAAAACTGTCGGTCCTCGGCGAACTGGCGGAAAAGTATATGGATCTGGACGGCCTGCTCGCTCTTGCAAAAACAGCGGAACCGATGGCGGCTGAGGATGCTTATGGTACTATTTCTCCGGTGGGACATGTTCGTCTGGCGGTGGCGATGGACGAGGCGTTTTGTTTTTATTATGAAGACAATCTGGAACTGCTGCGTCGTCTGGGAGCCGAGCTGGTGTCTTTTAGTCCGATACGGGATGTCCATCTGCCTGAAGATATCCGGGGAATTTATCTTGGCGGCGGTTATCCGGAACTTTATGCAAAGGAACTTTCGGAAAATAAAAGGATGAAAGAAGACATCCGTCAGGCGGCCAGAAGGGGACTGCCGATCATCGGTGAATGCGGTGGATATATGTATTTGTCGGAAAGTATTCAGAATGAGAACATGCAGAAGCGCGATACATCAAATGGCGGAGGCGGGCTATGGCCCATGGTGGGGATTGTTCCGGGAAAATGTCGGATGACGGGAAAACTTGGGCCCTTTGGTTATGTGACCGGAACCGGTCAGAAAGACAGTCTGATCGGACCGGCCGGAGAACGATTCATAGCCCATGAGTTTCACTATTCGGCGATGGACGGCGGAGCAAAGGATTTTCGGTTGTCCAAATCCAATGGACGCAGCTGGAGCGGCGGTACTGCCGGAAAATACTTATATGCGGCATACCCTCATTTATACTTTTACGCAAATCCGGAAATTGCAGAAAATTTTGTACGGGCAATGGAGGCAGTAAAGTATGATGATTAAACTGATATTGGCTTTTGTCCTGGATGCGCTGCTTGGCGATCCGGTCTGGCTTTATCATCCGATTCGTGTGATCGGCAAATGGATTTCTCTGACGGAAAAATTCTTGCGGCAATATTTTCCGGCAAATCTGTGGGGGGAAAGGATGGCCGGCGTGTTTTTGACGATATTGGTGGTCCTGCCTTCTTTTGGACTGCCGGCCGGAATCATTTTCATGGCGGGAAAGCTTCATCCGTGGCTGGCATACGTTCTGGAAGTTTTCTGGATGTATCAGATTTTAGCAATGAAATGCTTAAAGGTTGAGGCATTGAAAGTATACGATGCACTGGCGCATCAGGATATAGCCCTGGCCAGACAACGGCTGTCCTGGCTGGTGGGCCGGGATACGGTGAATCTTTCAGAAGAAGAGATTGTTAAGGCGACGGTGGAAACGGTGGCGGAGAATACGACCGATGGGGTGATCGCACCGATGCTGTTTATGGCGATTGGAGGCGCGCCCCTGGGATTTGCCTATAAAGCCGTGAATACATTGGATTCCATGGTGGGTTATCGGAATGACAAATACCGCTATTTTGGCACGGCGTCTGCCAGAACCGATGATGTGGTCAACTTTATTCCGGCTCGTCTGGGCGGGGGTCTGATGGTCATTGCCGCTTTTTTATGCCGTTATGATGCGTCGGGGGCCTGGCGCTGCTTTGTCCGTGACCGGAATAAGCATTTAAGCCCCAACAGCGCTCAGACGGAGAGCGCCTGTGCAGGGGCCCTGGGAATTCAGCTCGGAGGTACCCATGATTATTTTGGAAAACCGGTGGAAAAGCCCACTCTGGGCGATGAAAAACGACAGGCCGGGCCGGAGGATATACGACGGGCAAATCGATTGATGGTTGTGACAAGCATTCTTTGTTTAACCTTGATTGGATTTGTATGGCCTTTATAATTAAAATAGATATAGGATGACGATAAAATGGATAGAAAAAATATATTACTCATTGGTTTTATGGGTACGGGAAAGTCAACGATTTCCTCCCGGCTGAAAAAACGGCTGAATATGAGGGAAGTGGACACGGACGCCTTGATTGTGGAACGTGAAGGTATGAGCATTTCAGATATTTTTGCTCAAAAAGGGGAAGAAGCATTTCGGAATATGGAGACAGCGCTTTTAAAGGAACTGGAATCCGCACATGATCTGATCGTTTCCTGCGGCGGCGGCATGGCTCTTCGGGATACCAATGCGGCTATTATGAAAGCGGCAGGAACCGTGGTATGGCTTACAGCCGAACCGGAAACGATTCTAAAGCGGGTGAAGAATGACGACAGCCGACCATTGTTAAGAGGCAATAAAAATACGGCCTTTATCGGCGAATTGCTTGAAAAGCGCCGGCCGAAATATGCTGCGGCAGCGGATATTGCCGTGGCTACGGACCATCGAAGGGTGGATGATATCTGTGATGAGATCATCCGCAGAATCAACGAGATGTAGGAGATATTATGGAGAAGGTTATCAAATCAGAAAGACATCAGGCAACTTTTCTTTATGGAAGCTGCAGTCGTGGAGAAGAGAAATATGGCAGCAATGTAGACTTACTTCTTGTTTTGAATGAAAACTTTGATAGAAAGCTGCTTCGGAAAGAGATGCGGATGCTTCAGGCAAATGTGTCGACGGATAATCTGGAAGATCCGGAAGTAGATATGAAGATTGTCATTGGAAATCAATGGGAGAAGAGCCGGATGCTTTACTATCAGAATATAAGGAAAGAGGGAAAAAAAGTAAAGTTGATTGACGGCTTTTATTTTTCAGCACGCTATCCAGGAGAAGATAGTGTTATGCTGGATTCAGAGGATATTGAAGAGTGCAAAGAAGCCGTTGTAGCTTGTCGCAGAGAAACTCTTGAATGGATAAACGGTTTATGAGGTCGGAACAAAGATGGAGGAGTCATGGAAAAACAATTAATTTGGGTCAATGAGAAGGATGAAGTCATTGGATATGGAGAAAAAATAGAAACTCATCGACTGGGGCAGTTGCACCGCGCCTTTTCTGTTTTTATTTTTGACACAACCGACGGAAAGATGCTGATACAGAGACGTGCGCTGAATAAGTATCATTCCGGGGGACTTTGGAGCAACGCGTGTTGTTCCCATCCTTATAAAAATGAAACCTGGGCGGAATCCTTCAAAAGATGTATGGGCGAAGAGCTGGGAATCCGGCCGGATTTTGCGGACGATTTGATCGTAGAAGACATGGTGGCGGATGTGCATCATATCCGGTATGCCGGCCGATTTAAATATTATTCCGGGTATGGCGAACTGTCAGAGCACGAAATGGATCGTGTATTTATATACTATCCGGATGAAGTGATAAAAAACAAAATTGAGATGAATGAGGATGAAGTCGCGGAAATTCGGTGGATTTCTCTGGAGGAACTGGATCAATGGCTGAGTCAGGCGCCGGATGACTTCTCCACATGGTTTGCCGGGGCCTATGCACTGGCGAAAAACGGTTGCAGCATGAGAGTATAGACAGGCAAAAAATCGAGACTTTTTTTGGAAGCCTCGATTTTTTTCGTAACTTAACGGTTGAAATATTTTTCTTTAATAATATCCACCGGCATTTCTTTACCAGTCCAGAGGGTAAAAGCAGCTGCTCCCTGATAAAGCAGCATGTAAAGGCCGTTGAAGGTCCGGCATCCGTGCTCGCGGGCAAGACGGAGCAATTTGGTCTCTTCCGGATTATAGATGACGTCGGAAACGATTAAATCCGGGCGGAACATGGACATATCGGTGATCAGGCAGCCGTCTGTGTTCGGGCTCATGCCGACGGAAGTGCCATTGGTTAAAATGTGGCTGTTTCCGACAGCGGTTTTAAGGGCGGAAGTATCTGCCAGGTCATTGAGGGTGACTTTACAGTTGGTTCGGTCGTTAATTTTATCAACGAGGGCCTGGAGACGAGGGAAAAACTGGTCTTTGATATTAAAGACATGAATCTCCTTTAAGCCGTCCAGGGCAGCCTGAACGCAGATGGCCGTGGCCGCGCCTCCGCCGCCAAGGAGCGTCATTGTCTTTCCTGTCAGGTCAAATCCGGCGTCCTTTGCCGCCTGCATATAGCCGATGCCGTCGGTGGTATGCCCGGTGAGAATGCCGTTATCGTTAACGACCGTATTGACAGCGCCGATGATTTCAGCCGCCGGAGATAATTTATCGCAATATTCCGCCATCAGATTTTTATCCGGCATGGTCAGATTAAATCCACGGACGCCGAGGACTTTCAGACCTTCGACGGCGGTTTTCAGGTTTTCTGTTCCTACATCAAAAGCCAGATAGGCGTAATCCAGGCCAAGCTGGTGAAAAGATTCATTGTGCATCATTGGTGAAATGCTGTGAGCGACCGGGCTTCCTAAAAGACCGGTCAGGACAGTATGTCCGGTAATTCTTGATTTCATAAGTGTTCTCCTTTATCTGATTAATCTAAAGCTTGCCATTATATCAAATAAATATTAAAATAAAAAAGACGGAATGTCAATTTGGACGGAGGTTTGTATGGATACAGTTTATATAAGAAAATTGGCGATTGGAGAAGGAAGACCGAAGATTTGTGTGCCTGTCTGCGGAAAAAACAGAGAAGACATTTTCAGGGAGGCGGAAATTGCCCGAAAGCTTTCGGCGGATTTGATCGAATGGCGGGCTGACTGGTATGATGATGTGTTTGACAGAGCAAGTCTGGAAGAGATGCTGCAGTCATTACGCCATAAGCTCGGTGATAAACCTTTGTTATTTACTTTCCGTTCAATCCAGGAGGGCGGCGAAAAGCCGATTCGCCCGGACCAGTATCTGGAAGTCAGCCGCACGGTCTGTGCGTCCGGACAGGTCGATGCGCTGGATGTGGAATTATTTATGGATGGTAAGATAACGAGAGAGATTATCGATATGGCCCATAGACAGGGAATGGTCGTCATTGCATCGAATCATGATTTTGTCAAAACGCCGGAGAAGGATGAGATGACCCGTCGACTGATTCTTATGGATGAAATGGGTGCGGATATACTAAAAATTGCGGTGATGCCAAAGAGTAAAACCGATGTACTGGAATTGTTGACGGCTACAGAGGAAATGGGACGGCTTTACACAGAAAAACCGGTGGTGACCATGTCCATGGGACCGATGGGGCTGATCAGCCGTCTGGCCGGAGAAACTTTTGGTTCGGCGATCACTTTTGGGGCCGGAGTAAAGGCATCAGCTCCGGGGCAGATGCCGGCTGAACAGTTAGAAAAGGTATTGGATGCGATTCATGAAAGCATGGCGTAATATACATCACGGCGGGAAACGTCGGGATGGTGCGATAGCTGCAGATAAAAGGAAAGAAGATATGATTGATTTTTCGGTCAATGTGACACCCCTTGGAATTCCTGAGAATATCCGGCGGGCGATGGAAGAGAGTCTGTCCAGGGCCGGGTGGTATCCGGATGACAGCAAGAGAAATTTAAAAGAAGCGCTGAATAGAAAGTATGGCCTGCCGGCAGAAAATATTTGTGTGGGAAACGGAGCGTCGGATTTGATTTTCCGGACGGTCTTTGCCCTCCGGCCGAAGCGGGCTCTTGTGTTGGCGCCGACCTTTGCCGAATATGAAGCGGCTCTTCGGTGTGTTAATGGGCAGATAGAGTATTATCAGATAAATCATGGAGATTTTCAGGTAAAGGCGGATATATGTGGACAGATTCGCCCGGAGACCGATGTCGTATTTCTGTGCAATCCGAATAATCCCACCGGACTTCTGATGTCAAAGGATTTCCTCATATCGGTGTTAAAGCGGTGTGAAGCGACGGAGACGTGGATGGTGGTGGATGAATGCTTTCTGGAATTTGTCCGACAGGGAGAGCGGTATTCCATGATCGGGGAACTGATGGCCCATTCAAAACTGCTTGTACTAAAATCTTTTACTAAAATGTTTGGTATTGCCGGATTGCGTCTGGGGTATTTATTGTGCGGCGAGGAAGGGCTCGGCGAAAGGATTGATAAATTCGGCTGTGACTGGAATGTGAATTGTGTGGCGGAGGCGGCCGGACTTGAGGCATTGAAGTCGGCGGATTATGAAAGCAAAGTGCTCGCTTACGTGGAATCGGAGCGGGAATGGCTGTATGAAGAACTGGTGCGGTTGGGTTTGAAGGTCGTGCCCGGTCAGGCCAATTACCTGCTGTTTAAAGTGTCCTGCGGCGACAGAGAACCTCTGGGAGACTGGTTGCTCCGGCAGGGGATCATGCTTCGTTGCTGTGATGATTATGAAAACTTAAATGAGAATTTTTATCGAATCGGGATTAACACCCATGAAGCGAATAAAACGCTGATAGAAAAGATTGGAGAGTGGCTGAAATGAAGTTGATTTCATGGAATGTGAATGGCCTGCGTGCTGTCGTCGGCAAAGGCTTTGTGGATATATTTCATACATTGGATGCGGATGTATTTTGTCTTCAGGAGACAAAGCTTCAGGCCGGACAGATCACATTGGAGTTGCCGGGATACGAGCAGTATTGGAATTATGCACAGCGGAAAGGTTACTCCGGGACTGCTGTCTTTACACGGGTAAAACCCGTTTCAGTAACCTGCGGTCTTGGCATCGAAGAGCACGATACGGAGGGCAGGGTGATTACGGCAGAGTATGATAAATTTTATCTGGTCAATGTTTACACGCCGAATTCAAAGGATGGTCTTGCAAGGCTGCCCTACAGGATGGAATGGGAGGATGCGTTTCGTAATTACTTAAAAGCACTGGAAAAAACAAAACCGGTGGTTGTATGCGGAGATATGAATGTGGCCCATGAAGAGATTGATTTGAAAAATCCGAAAACAAACCGTAAAAATGCCGGCTTTTCCGATGAAGAGCGGGCAAAGATGACCGAACTGTTAAATGCCGGGTTTATTGATACCTTCCGGTACTTTTATCCGGATAAGACGGGGGAATACTCCTGGTGGTCCTATCGGTTTAATGCACGAAAGAATAATGCGGGATGGCGCATTGACTATTTTTTGACTTCGGAAATATTAAAAGATAAACTTCAGAGTGCATCTATCCATCAGGAAATTTTTGGTTCAGACCATTGTCCGGTAGAACTGGAATTGGATATATGAAGGCAAAGGTTATTATGGTTCAGGGAACCATGTCGAATTCGGGGAAAAGCTTTATCACTGCCGGACTGTGCCGGGCATTTGCCCGGGATGGCTATCGGGTAGCGCCTTTTAAATCTCAGAATATGGCGCTGAATTCTTATATTACAAAAGACGGACTGGAGATAGGAAGGGCACAGGTGGTACAGGCAGAGGCGGCCGGAGTGGAGCCAACGGCAGATATGAATCCCATTCTTTTAAAACCGACAAGCCACACCGGTTCACAGGTGATCGTCAATGGACGGGTCCGGGGACAGATGAAAGCTATGGACTATTTTAAACACAAGACCGAGCTGATTCCGGATATTATGGCGGCCTTTAGACGGCTTGCTGAGGATTATGATATTATTGTCATCGAAGGCGCCGGGAGTCCGGCCGAGATTAATTTAAAGGAAAATGATATCGTCAATATGGGGCTTGCAAAAATGGCGGATGCGCCGGTGCTCCTTGTCGGGGATATTGATCGGGGCGGCGTGTTTGCATCTCTGTACGGAACCGTTAAATTGTTGGAAGAGGAAGAACAGGCGAGGATTCAGGGGCTTATTATCAATAAATTTCGGGGAGATCCGGAGATTCTAAAGTCGGGGATCCGGATGATAGAAGACCTGGTGCATATCCCTGTAGTGGGCGTGGTGCCAATGGAAAAAATCCATATCGACGATGAAGACAGCCTGTCGGAACATCTGCTGTCGGAAGAAATGACCGGAGGTCTGGATGTGGCGGTCATCCGGCTGCCCCATATATCAAACTTTACGGATTTTACTGCTTTTGAACGGTTGTCTGGCGTATCTCTGCGCTATGTGGACAGGGCGTCAAAGCTGGGAAGCCCCCATTTGATCTTACTGCCGGGAACTAAAAATACGATGGCGGATCTGCGGTGGCTGCGAAATAATGGCCTGGAAGAACGGATCATACGTCTTTCAAGGGACGGGGTGTCTGTGATGGGCGTCTGCGGTGGTTATCAGATGCTGGGCAGTGTGCTTTCGGACCCGGAAGGGGTGGAAGATGGAGGTGAAATGGCCGGAATGGGCCTGCTTCCCGGACAGACGATTTTCCGTGAAGAAAAGACCCGGACCCGGATACGTGGGGCAGTGATCAACGGCGTCCTGAAAGGATGTCCGGTGGAAGGTTATGAAATCCATATGGGTGATACCCGGATGAAAGATGGGAACAACGGCGGATTTCTGCCCTGGATCAGGCTTGACGACGGGCGTATGGATGGAATAACGAGCCGGGATGGCACTGTGATGGGAACTTATTTACATGGTGTTTTTGATGAAGGAGATTTCCTGAGCCGTCTCATTGAACCGCTGATGGAAAAGTATCATCTAAATGGAGACTTTGGCAGACGCCAGGATGTAAAAGCCTATAAAGAAGCGGAATATGACAAGCTGGCAGATTTGGTACGGAAATCGCTGGATATGGAAAAAATATATCAGATTATGGGAGGAAGACCGGATGTTTGAGAAACTTTATCCGGACGCATGGGTGGCGTCCACATATGATATACCTTTTGAAAAGTTATATAGGAAAGGGTATCGGGGAATCATCTTTGATATTGATAATACGCTGGTACCCCACGGAGCGCCGGCAGATGCGCGGGCGGAAGCTTTGTTTGCGCGTTTAAAGGAAATTGGCTTTGCCTTTGCATTGATTTCGAATAATAAGGGGCCGAGGGTTCAGATGTTTAATGAAAATATCCACGCTTACACGGTGTGCGATGCTCATAAACCAAGCCCGGTAAATTACCTGAAAGCAGCAGCTCTGATGGATGTGCCGAAGGACAAAGTCCTTTTTATCGGCGATCAGATTTTTACAGATATTTTAGGAGCGCATATGGCGGGAATTTACAGCATTCTTGTTCAGCCAATTCATCCGAAAGAGGAGATTCAGATCGTATTCAAGCGAAAACTGGAAAAAATTGTTTTATATTTTTATAAAAAGAAACGTCAGCGAGAAAAAAACAGTTGAAAAATTGCGGGAAGTTATTTATACTAGAATAAGTTATTTATGCAATATTTTTAAGGAGGATTCCAAGCATGGTATCAGCAGGTGATTTTAGAAATGGCTTGACTATTGAATATGAAGGCAATGTTTATCAGATTATCGAATTCCAGCATGTAAAACCTGGAAAGGGTGCGGCTTTCGTTCGTACAAAATTAAAAAATATCAAGAGCGGCGGTGTTGTTGAAAAAACTTTCCGTCCAACAGAAAAGTGCCCACAGGCTCATATTGAAAGAAAAGATATGCAGTATCTTTACAGTGATGGTGATTTATATCATTTCATGGACGTAGAAACTTACGATCAGATCGCACTGAGCAATGATCAGGTTGGCGATACATTGAAATTTGTTAAAGAGAACGAGATGGTCAAGATTCTTTCTCATAACAATGAAGTGTTTGCAATGGAACCGCCATTATTTGTAGAACTTGAGATTACGGAGACAGAACCTGGATTTAAAGGCGATACATCAACTGGAGCAACAAAACCTGCAACTGTTGAGACAGGCGCTCTTGTTTATGTGCCATTATTTGTTGAAATCGGTGATGTTATCAAGATTGATACACGTACAGGAGAATATTTATCCAGAGTATAATGGATAAAGAATGGACAGGACTTATAAAACCCCGCAAATCACTGCGGGGTTTTTCTTTCAACGGACAGAAAGGTGGAACAGACATGTATCAGGCAGGATTAGTTCTTGAAGGCGGCTCTACCCGCGGCATATTTACTGCTGGGGTGCTGGACTTCCTTATTGAAAAAAATGTGGAATTTTCGTATATCATCGGAGTATCGGCAGGAAGCTGTAATGCGGTGGATTTTGTGTCCAGACAGTTCGACAGAACGCGGCATTGTCTCATGCCGGAGAAGGAAAATGATTATATGACGCCAAAAGCTATTTTGAAAAAAAGAAGCATCTTTGATATGGATCTGATTTTTGACAAGTATCCGAAGGGTATTTATCCTTTTGATTTTGATACCTATTTTGCTTCTGAATCTATATGTGAGATTGTAGCGACCAATGTTCGGACGGGTAAGGCAGAATATCTTACGGAAAACAGCGACCGGGAACGACTGATGCAGATTTGCCGGGCTTCCTGCAGTATGCCAATGGTAACGCCGATGGTTCGTGTGGGTGATGATTTTTATGTGGACGGTGGTGTGGCCGACTCCGTTCCTTTGGAAAGAACGTTGGCCTTCGGATATGATAAAGTTTTTGTGGTGTTGACGCGAAATAAAGGGTATCGTAAATCGCCGTCACCCCGGGTGGATAAGATATGGCATCGTTATTTTCGAAAATATCCGAAACTGGCTCAGACGCTGGAGATGCGGTATGCCCTTTATAACCGGCAGATGGATTTGGTGGATCGTCTTGAGTCAGAGGGAAAGATTTTTGTCATCCGGCCGGAGATCAGGACGATTTCAAGAACGGAACGAAACCGGGAACGACTGATGGAGTTCTACCGTCACGGGTATATTCAGATGATGAAAGATTATGATGCGCTGAAAGCTTATCTGGAAGGGTAGGCAGATCAGGAGGGGATTATGGATTTTTACGGAACTTTGGGACCGGCCTGCTGTCTGCATCCGGTGCTGTCCCGAATGTATGAAGTGGGAATGACCGGCGTACGTCTGAATTTATCCCACGGGATGCTGCGGGAGCATGCCAACTGGCTTTATGTGGCCTCTTCGGCAGCAAAAGCTCTTGGAAAGCCGACAAAAATCTTAATTGATCTGGAGGGACCGGAATTACGTATTGGGGATATATCCGGTTATCGAACGTTGAAAACGGACAGTCATGTGATTTTTGGGCAGAGGGGAATTCCGGTGCCGGAGATTTTGTTGGCTCAGGGAAAAAAAGGGATGCGTTTTCTTCTGGATGATGGTAAGATGGAAGTAGAAATTCTGGAATGTAACAGCAGTCAGATGCTGGCAAAAGTACTCCGCGGAGGTATTTTAAAGTCAAGAAAAAGTATTACTCCGGAAGGAACGATCATCGAGACGCCAACATTGACAGCAAAGGACCTGGAGAACCTGAAGGTTGCCGGGCAGTATGGAGTTACCGGAGTGATGCTGCCTTTTGTGCGAAGCGACAGGGATCTGCTCTGTCTAAGACAGAAACTGGAAGAAAATCACAGTGGACATATAAAGATTTTTGCAAAGATAGAGAATATGCAGGGGGTTGAAGCTTTAGATACATTTTTTTCCCTGGCTGATGAAATTGTGATCGCCAGGGGTGATTTGGGCAATGCCATGCCGCTATGGGAATTGCCGGCAGTACAGAAACGGATCGGAGCTCAGTGCCGGCGGGCCGGAAAACCATTTATGGTCGTCACTCAGATGTTGGATTCAATGGAACATTCTCCCGTACCAACACGGGCAGAGGTGTCTGATATTTATAATGCGGTGCTGGAAGGCGCTTCGTCCCTGATGCTTACAGGAGAAACGGCCGTGGGCGAGTATCCGGCAGAAGCTATGGAGTATCTGGTCAAGACAGCGGAAAGCAGCCTCAGACACAAAATTGTGTGCGAAGTGTAAAGGGACAGCCGGTTTAGAAATTGTTAAGATGGAAACAATTTAGATGCAGCTATGTTATTGACAAAGTAAATGAAAGTAAAGTAATATATAAAGTAGGAAATTATCTATATATGGGGGAAGGTATATAGTATTGAAAGGGGTAATATATGGAACATGAATGTTGGTATTATTTCGCATAACAATAAAAAAGAACTGATTGAAAACTTCTGCATTGCATATAAAAAAATTCTTGGTAAACACACGTTATATGCAACCGGTGTTACAGGACGCCGTATTGAGGAAGCCACGAATCTGAAGGTAAATAAGTTTTTACCGGGAAGTGTCGGCGGTGACCGGCAGTTTATGGAGATGATTGAGGATAATCGGATGGATATGGTTATTTTCTTCTATAATCCATCGATGGCAGCAACAGAAAAACCGGATATATATGCGATGATGAATTTGTGTGACGCTTACTGTATCCCTATGGCAACGAATATTGCGACGGCGGAAGCCCTGATCATGGGCCTTGAGCATGGGGATCTGGAGTGGCGTGCGCATTAAGAAGAAATTTGTAAGGCAGGAAGTAGGCGGCATAGTTGTGAGGACTAAGTCGCTTGTTTTTTGTGCTGGAAAAACAGAATGAAGGGAGTGTAGGGCGTATGAGGGATACGCATAAAAAAACAAAAGATATTTCTGGGGAACAGATAGAAATCCAGAGAATCCCTCTGGAAGGAGCAAAAAATATTCGTGATTTTGGAGGGTTTCCGACAAAAGATGGCAAATATATCAAACCACATCATCTGCTTCGAAGCTGTGAACTTTGCGTGACTACGGAAAGAGACAGAAAAGTGTTAATGCAGGAATATGATCTGAAAAAAGTGCTTGATTTTCGAACAGCAAAGGAGCGGGAAGAGCATCCGGATCCGGTAATGGATGGCGTGGTCAATTTACATATGCCCGTATTGGATGAAAAGGCTTTAGGAGTGACCCGGGAGGGTCAGGATGGAGATTTCCTGGACCAGCTTGCAGCTTCAGTGATGTCACCGGGGTTTGACGCGACCCGTTATATGTCAGATATTTATGAAAAGATTATCCTCAGTGATAATGCAACCCGGCAATACGGAAGGATGTTTGATGAATTACTTGCACAGGAAGAAGGAGCGACACTCTGGCATTGTACAGCAGGAAAGGACAGAGCGGGAATTGCTTCGATTCTTGTGTTGAGTGCTCTGGATGTTCCGGAGGCTGTGGTTGAAGCCGATTATTTTAAGGTCAACGATTTTCTGCGTGACGAAAACGAAAAGCTCTGTCGATCCGTAGAAGATAAAATGAACAATCACCGTATCCATGATGGTTTAATGAAGATGTTCATTGTACACAGAGCATATATTGAGAAAATGTTTGATACGATTAAAGTTCATTATGGGACGATGGATGGATATCTTGAGAAAGGACTTGGACTCAACCGGGATAAAAAAGAATATCTGAAACAGCTCTGCGTGAGTTGAAAAATAAACACCTTTTGGAAACCGACGGTTTCTGAAAGGTGTTTGTGTGTTTTAAAGCAGACGAAAGAGCTGTTCTGCGGTCAGGGTCAGATTTTTGCGTGCCGTATCCGGATTCATGGCTTCCTCCAGTGTACTTATTGAAGAAAGGATACAGAAATATCCGTCGATGCCTGCTGCATTGCAGGCGGATGCATCTTCGGTGACAGAGCCTGCCAGAGCGATTGTCTTTGCACCATATTTTTTGCCGAGTTTTGCGACGCCGGCCGGGCCCTTGCCCATGGCAGTCTGCTGGTCAAGACGGCCTTCTCCGGTGATGACGAAGTCGGCATTTTCCAGACTTTCTTCCAGTCCGACAGCATCCAGAATTAAATCGATGCCGGATTTTAATTCACCGTTTAAGAAGGTGACAAAGGCGAAACCAAGTCCGCCCGCTGCTCCGGCGCCGGCCGTTTCCATGGTCTGTTTGCCGGTGAAGGCTTCCGCGATTTGTCCGTAATTTTTCATTCCTGCGTCGAGAAGCGGCAGCAATGTATTTGCAGCGCCTTTTTGAGGGCCATAGATATAGGTAGCTCCCTTTGGGCCGCACAGTGGATTTTCCACATCGCAGGCAATTTGGAAGTGGCATTCCTCCAGATCGGCCAGTTTATTCTTATCGGAAATGGCTGCAATTTTTTCAAGGCATTGTCCACCAAAGCCAACCGGTTGTCCATTGGTATCCAGAAATTCATAACCGAGGGCACTGAGCATTCCGGTACCGCCATCATTGGTAGCGCTTCCGCCGATACCGATAATAAAGTTTCGGATTCCACGATGAACAGCATCTTTGATCATTTCGCCGACGCCATAAGTGGTGGTATTCAGCGGATCTAAAGCTTCTCTTGGAATCAGCGTGATTCCTGAAGCCATAGCCATTTCCATGATGGCCGTATTGCTTTCCTGAAGGTATCCATAGTAAGCTTCAACTGGGGTTTGCAGAGGACCTTTGACAGTGAGAGAAATCTTTTCACCGCCCATGCCTTCGATCAGGGCGTCGGTGGTGCCCTCACCTCCGTCAGCCAGTGGTTTAATGATGACGTCAGCATCGGTTGCCTTGAGTATGCCTTCTTTAATTGCATGCCCTGCATCCATGGAACTCAGGCTGCCTTTTAATGAATCAATAGCAATAACAACTTTCATAGCGAATCCTCCATATTCGATAATAAAATATTTTATCAGTTTTGCTGAGAGTATGCAATTGTAAGTTACTGTAAGAATAATGAAAGAAAAATAATATTATAATTTAATTAATATTTATTGACAACTAATATTATACAATATATAATATAACCATAAAAATAATATTGTATTAGAAAGTAGGATGATCTTGTGGAGAAAGGAGAGGTTTGGATGGTTTTTAATACAGGCGCCGCATTGCTGGATGCCATAGTTCTTTCAGTTGTTTCAAAAGAAAAAGATGGAACCTATGGTTATAAGATCACTCAGGATGTCCGGCAGGTGATTGATATTTCAGAATCCACACTGTATCCGGTGCTTCGAAGGCTTCAGAAAGACGAGTGCCTTGAAACATACGATGTTCAGTTTGGCGGACGAAACAGGAGATATTATAAAATTACTCCTGCGGGGTTGGTACAGTTGAATTTGTATCGAAATGAATGGAAATCTTATGCATCAAAAATTACGCAGCTATTTGACAGGGAGGAGATGAAGCAATGACTCG
The DNA here is from genome assembly GCF_004340975.1 of Frisingicoccus caecimuris. GTDB lineage: Bacteria > Bacillota > Clostridia > Lachnospirales > Lachnospiraceae > Frisingicoccus > Frisingicoccus caecimuris. The sequence continues at coordinate 390,267 of NZ_SLXA01000001.1, read as the reverse complement.
TATGGACTTTTTGAAACAACTGGAGTATTTGCTTCAGGATATCGATGAGAAAGACAGGGATGATGCCCTGGAATATTACAGAGACTATATGGACGAGGCCGGTATCTCTGAGTTTGCTTCTGTAGATGGGCTCTTAGATGTTCCGGAGAAAATTGCCATATCGATTCGGGCCTCTCTGAATGATGACAATGAGGAGCAGAATGAGTTCAGTGAGCAGGGGGTCAGTGACAGCCGTTGGGAACCCCAAAAACATATGCCGGATATCTATAAGAGGGATGACTGGGCGCAGAAAGATGAAAAACAGACAGAGGGGGCCTGGAAGGAAGCTTCTGAAGGGAAAACATCAGAGGATGGACGTACAGAGTGGAAGACCGATGACAGTACCTCTCCAAAGTCTGAAAGAATCAGGGGAAATAATCTGGGTAAGATTTTGTTGATTATTGTGCTTTGCATTGTAGCTCTTCCGTTGATCGGCGGTATCGGGACCGGAGTTGTAGGTATTCTTATGGGAATTGCCGGTGGGATTCTTGCTCTTGTGGTCGGCATTGGCGGCGGTGCTATCGGTTGTGTTGTGGGTGGTGTGGTTCTCTTTGTGATGAGCATCGTCCGTATGATCGCTTCTGTACCGGAAGGCCTTTTGATGATGGGTTGTTCTTTCCTTCTTCTGGCACTGGGTATTTTGTTCGTTATAGCAACATTGGCCATTTGTACACGGCTGATTCCATGGATTGTTCGGGGGATTGCCGGACTGATTCGCAGGATATTTCGCAGAGGAGGTGCGGATGCATGAAGAGAGGAACCAAAGTATGGCTGATCGTGGCTCTGATTTTTGCGCTGGTCGGTGGTGGTTTATGCCTTTCGGCAGCAATTCTCGGCGTTACTTTTGACGAAGTCCGGCAGATGGTTTACGATGGAGATTTTGCATGGCGTATCGGACCATTTCACAGCGGATGGTTTGAGGATGATTACAGAGAAAATTCCGGGAACGGGCACTCTTCGATGGAAGGCAATTTAAATGCGGACGGCAGTGAAAAAGTGAGCCTTTCGTCAGAAATCGAGACATTTGAGGTGGATATGGATTACGGCAGCCTTCTGGTGAAGGCTTCCGATTCGAATGAAGCCTATCTGGATGCCGGTGAACATGCCGATGATTTTGAGTGGAGTTTTGATGGAAATATGCTGCTGATCCGTAATACGGACGGTGACCATTGGAACTGGGGAGATCTGGATTCTGTAAAGGCAACGCTTTATCTTCCAAAGAATATTCATTTTAACGATATTGAAGTAGACGTAGATGCGGGCGGATGCAGTATCGAATTACCGATGGAGTGCAGTAATCTGTATGTGGATGTGGATGCCGGTTCTGCAACGATCAAGGATATGAATGCAGGGTGGGCGGATTTGGACTGCGATGCAGGAAAAATTTCTTTTAAAGGTCGGGTTTCGGATGGCGGGGTTGTAGATGTGGACGCCGGCTCCGCCGAAGTTGTATTGACTGGGGCTGAGGTGACGGATTATAATTACAGTATCAATGTAAGTGCGGGCAGTCTGACGATCAATGATAAATCATTTTCAGGGCTTGAGGATCAGCAGATGCTGGACAACAGTGCACCGGCAGATTGGGAGCTTAGTTGTGATGCAGGTAAAATTAAAATGGATGTAAAAAATAAATGAGGTGAAAGTTATGAAAAGATTATATCGCTCTAAAGATAATCGTGTACTTTGTGGTGTCTGCGGAGGCATCGGAGATTATCTGAATGTGGACCCTACGATTATCCGGCTGTTATGCTTACTGCTTGGCTTTACGGGGAGCGGACTGATCGCCTATATCGTGGCGGCAGTCATCATACCGGAAGAATAATTCGGTGAAGTTAATACCTTCTGTTCATTTTGAAAAATGGGCAGAAGGTATTTTTTTTATGGCCTGTACATATATTAATCTCAGGTGGTGGTCCTTTGGAGAATATTCTTTCAATCCGATTGCGGCGGAGTTTTTCGAAGCTTCGGGAATCCTGGGATGAAATTCAGGAAATACGCCTGCGCAGCAGACAGCCTCTGATTGTCTGTCGGGGAGGAAAAGAGTGGTTTTTGGATGAAACCGGTACATTTTGCAGAGATGAGACACGGGCAGTCCGGGTACTGGCGGAGGATATTCAGGAGAGCATGGCTTACATATGCCAGTATTCCCTCTATGCCTATGAGGATGAGATTCGCCGGGGATTTATAACTGTCCGGGGTGGTCATCGTATCGGTGTTGCCGGACAGGCCGCGGTAGAACAGGGAAAAATTAAAAGTATATCCTGTGTATCCTCACTGAATATACGGATCTCACATCAGATCAAAGGGTGTGGGATGCCCTTTTTTTCTTATCTCTGGCAGGAAGAAAACCCATGTCATACATTGATCGTCTCTCCTCCGGGCGGAGGCAAGACAACTTTATTAAGAGATTTTATACGGCTTTTCTCCAATGGCTTTTCAGGGTATCCGGGTGTCAGTGTGGCCCTGATCGACGAACGATCAGAGGTTGGCGCCTGTCATATGGGGATACCGCAAAATGATGTGGGCATACGCACCGATGTGATGGCAAATTGTCCGAAGGCGGCGGCCATAGAGATGATGGTCCGTGCGATGGGCCCACGGGTGGTGGCTTTCGATGAACTGGGCGGTAAAGAAGATTTGGATGCGGTAAATTATGCAGTTCACAGTGGCTGCCGGGTGCTGACAACGATCCATGGGAGTCGTCCGGAGGATGTGAAACAGCGGTGCGGCAAATTTCTTTTTGATAGATATGTGTTTCTGGATGGCTGGCAGCGGGCAGGACATGTATGTCAGATACTGGACCGTGCGGGCCGGATACTTTATAAGGCGGTCTGACATGTGGTGGATGAAATGTATAGGAAGCCTGTTGATTCTTGCCGGTTGTGGTTTTCTCGGATGGGAGAAGGGGGCGATGCTTCGGCGTCGAATCTGGCTGTTAAGAGAAATGATTCAGAGTCTGATACTTTTTAAAAGTTTGACAGGAACCTACCGTCTTCCGTTGAATGTGGTGTTTTTACGGATCAGCAGCCAGATGAAACTGCCGATGGCTGATTTTTACCGAAAACTGGCCGGACATTTTGAACAGCAGGAGCAGCCGGAAGGCGCGCTATTGTGGCAGCAGACGGTGGAAGAGATGGGGGATGTGTTTGAGAGGGAAGACAGGGAACTTTTTCGGCGCCTTGGGGATTTTATAGGTATTCAGGATGTGGTCATTCAGGCGGCGGCGGTGGAAGACTGTATTCAAGAACTTCGTGAACGGATTTCCCTGATGGAGTCGGAACGGCCGGATAAGGAAAAAGTATATCAGGTGCTTTCATTGACCATCGGTGGTTTTCTTGTTCTTTTGTTGATTTAGGGAGGGGGCGTCTATGTCCATTCATATCATTTATAAAATTGCGGCCGTAGGCATCCTGATATCCATTTTAACCCAGGTGCTGAAACATTCGGGAAGAGATGAACAGGCGTTTTTAGTCAGTCTGGCCGGGTTGATTCTTGTGCTGCTCTGGATTGTTCCCTATATTTATGAATTGTTTCAGACCGTAGAGCAGATGTTTGCACTTTAGTTGGGAGGGATTTGGATGATTCGAATTGCCTGTATCGGTCTGATGGCTGTGTTTTTGGCTTTGAAACTAAAAAGTGTCCAGCCGGAATATGCCCTGCTGACAGGAATTGCCTCCTGTGTCGTCCTTTTTGGGTTCTCGGTGACCAAGCTGGAAGTTATTTTTTCCGGCATTGACACGATACGCCAGTATCTGTCCGTGAACAGCGCCTATATCGGTATTATTCTGAAGGTGATCGGTATCGCCTATGTCAGCGAATTTTCAGCCAATCTGTGTAAGGATGCGGGGTATGGCGGTATTGCCTCTCAGATAGAAATGTTTGGCAAATTGAGTATTCTTGTAATGAGTCTGCCGATTTTAACGACACTTCTCACAACGATTCAGGAATTTATGGGGGAATGATGGGGCAGATAAAAACGGGTCTTTCACGGTGGATGGCGGTATTGGCGCTTTGTCTGTGGTTTTTTGGTGGAGCAGCAGTACTGGCGGCAGAGGATGATACCCTGGATTACGGACAGATTCAGGAGGCCATGGATGAAATGCTGCCTGAATCCGTCGATATATCCTTTTCGGAACTGGTAGGTCAGTTGGTCGGCGGTGATATTCAGGGTGTGGTTGAGAAACTGAAGGACTATCTGCTGGACCAGCTTTTTTATGAGATTAAGAGCAATAAAGCGATATTAGTTCAAATGCTCGGCATTGTTTTTATCAGTGCCGTTTTCACTAATTTTTCCATGGCTTTTTCTAAGACTTTTGTTGCGGAGACCGGGTTTTATCTGACCTATATGGTACTTTTTTCGCTTCTTTTGACCTCCTTTATGACGGCCGGAGAAATGGCATCGGAACTGATGGGCAACATGCTGAAATTCATGTCGGCGCTGGTCCCCGTGTTTTGTCTGTCAGTGACTCTGACCGGAAACATTCAGACAGGTATATGGTATCAGCAGGCTATGGTGACCGGAATTACACTGACGGAATGGCTGGTTTCCAGATTTATTTTCACATTGATTCATATGTATGTACTGATATCTCTCGTGAATCAGCTTTCAAAAGAAGATGCTCTTTCAAAATGTGCCGATTTAATGAAGACGATTGCCGGCTGGTCTCTGAAAACGGTTCTTGGAGTCATTCTTGGCCTGAATTTTATACAGAGTCTGATCATGCCGGCCTTTGATTCATTAAAAAACGGGTGGGCCGCGCGGGTTACCTCGGCGGTTCCCGGTGTGGGAGATGCCATGGGAGCGGCGATGCAGACGGTGCTCGGTTCAGCGGTACTTATAAAAAATGGTGTGGGGACAGCAGGCCTTATCGTGCTGGCGGTTTTATTTCTGATACCGGCCGTAAAATTGGCGGCGATCGTGCTCATGTATCAGGTGACCCAGGCCATTGTTCAACCTGTGGCGGACAAGCGGATGCTTGCCTGTCTCCACAGTGTGGCGGAGGGGGTGCTTCTCATTTTGAAGGTCCAGGGGACTGTATTTATTCTTTTCTTTTTATCAATGGCAATGATGACGGCGGCTTCAGGGGCAGTTTTCGGAGGATAAACAGATGGCGGTTTTTCGGGAATGGATTCAAAATGTAGTCGTATTTCTTCTGCTCATGACTATGGCAGGACAACTGATTCCTGATGAAAAGTATAAAAAATATATACGCCTTACGATGGGACTGCTCCTGATTCTGGTCATTCTTTTACCACTGACCCGGCTGGCAGGAATGGATCAGCGGATTTATCAAAATTTTATAAAAGAGAGTTTTCGCATTTCGGCAGCAGATGCTCAGGCCGGAGAAGAAATTTTTGGAATGGACGGAACCTTTGTCAAAGAATATCGTCAAATGATTCAAGAGGAAGTGAGGACTTACTTTGAAGCGGATGCCATGGTGGTCAAGTACTGTGAACTGGATATGAATGAAGATGTGGAGAGTAGTGATTACGGACAAATTTATAGGATGAAGGTGGGGATTTTGCCAAAAGACAAAAATATTTCTCAGGGGGAAACTTCGGAGAAAAGCGGACATGTATATGTGGAAGAAATACGCATCGGAGAGGAAGTAAAGAAGGGGGCCGGGGAATCTTCTGTGCCGAAGGAAAAAATAGAACAATGGACAAAGGATTTAACGCTGCAGTTTGGAATGGATGTGGAACAGTTGGAGCTGGAGATATTATCATGAAGAAATGGAATAAAGAGAGTGCGCTGATCATCGTATTGGCAGGGATTTTGTGCCTTATTGTCGTCTGGCCGACTTCCGGAAAAACATCGGGAAGCAGCGGCTATTCTCTGTCCGGTTCGGAAAGTGGAAGGGGTTCCGGGGCAGCAGGAGGTACATCTTCGGATGCTACAGAGACAACATTAAACCTTTATGTGGAAAATCAGGAACAGAGGCTTAAAAACATTCTGGAACAAATGGATGGTGTCGGGAAGAGTCAGGTGATGATTCGGGCAAGGGCATCGAAAGAATATGTGGTGGAGAAGGATCTGACCACCAGTACAAATACGGTCAATGAAACGGATGCCCAGGGTGGTACCCGTCAGAGTAATGAGGCGAGTAAAAGCGAGAGTTCACTTTATACAAAGGATGGCAGCGGGAATGATGTACCCTGGGTGATTAAGGAGATGGAGCCGGAGATCGAAGGGGTTCTGGTAGCGGCTGAGGGCGGCGATAATGAAAATGTTGCAAATGAAATTACTCAGGCGGTTCAGGTTCTATTTAATATTCCCGTACATAAAATTAAAGTAGTAAAAATGAAAGGTGAATAAGGAGGGTCCTGTTTGAAGAAAAAAAGTATCCGAAAAAATCAGGTAATTATTGCGGCCCTGGCGGTGATGATCGTTGTTGCCGGATATTTGAATTTCAAGTCTGGTGCAGCAGAGGCCAGAGAGTCATCGGTACTGTCTCATGCGGCGGTCGGCGAAGGAGGAGAAACCGCAGCGGACGAGGTTCTGCTGGATTTGACGGAAAATAATTTTCAGGAGATTGAAGTTGCTGATGAGGAGGATATGGAGGATTTGGAGAACAGTGAAACAGAAAGCCCGGAAGACGTGGGTGAAGCAGTGCTGACAAGTACAGCGGCAGCTCAGAATTTCAGCGCCCAGGCCAAATTAAACCGGGAGCAGATGCGTTCCAAAAATAAAGAAGCGCTCATCGATGTCATTAATAATGAGAATGTCACTGAGGATTTGAAGCAGTCAGCAATGGAGGACCTGATGGATATGACAAATCGTTCAGAGATGGAAGTTGCTGCGGAAAATCTGCTGACTGCCAAAGGCTTTGAAAATTCAGTAGTGAGTCTGACAAAGGATTCCTGTGACGTAGTTGTCTGCCGGGAAAGCCTGACGGAGAGTGAACGGGCACAGATCGAAGATATTATTTCAAGAAAAACCGATGTTGGTACGGAAAATGTGGTCATCACGACATTAAATTGATAAATTTCTTTGCAAAAGCATATAATTTTGTTATAATACAAGATAAGAAGTGTTAAAAATAATGGAGGTAGAGACCGATGGCTAAAGAACAGGAAAACACAATGAATTATTCAATACATGATGACCGTGTGATCGGCGAGGTGCAGATTGCGGATGAAGTTGTTGCAATCATTGCAGGGCTGGCAGCGACGGAAGTCAAGGGTGTTGCTTCCATGTACGGCAACATTACCAATGAATTGGTCGCAAAGCTCGGCATGAAGAATCTTTCCAAAGGCGTGAAGATTGAAGTATCTGACGGTAAAGTCAGCGTTGATCTGGCCATTAATATGGAATATGGATATAATATTCCGGAAGTCACCGGTGCTGTTCAGGATAGAGTAAAGAATGCCATTGAGACAATGACCGGACTCAGTGTTGAGGACGTAAATATCCGGGTGGCCGGTGTGAATCTGGAAGACGAATAATTTTTCACGTATGCGTGGGAGTATAAGTGACGTAGGGCCTTTCCGACCCTGCGTCACTTTTACAGTGATAAAGGGTATGTTTTAGGAGGAAATTATGGGCAGACGAGAATTGCGGGAACATATATTTCGTCTGTTATTCCGCACGGAATTTCATTCGGAAGCGGAGATGACAGAACAGGAAGTTTTTTATCTGAACGACCTTGGTGAAATATCCGATGAAGACCGGACCTATATTCAGGGAAAGGTAGATGCTATCCGGGGAAAAAAGGTGGATCTGGACAGTCGGATTGACGGAGTAGCAGATAAATGGAAAACAGAACGAATGACAAAAGTAGATCTGACGATCATCCGACTGGCAGCTTATGAGATGCTTTATGATGAAGAAGTCCCTACGGGGGTCGCCATTAATGAAGCTGTGGAACTGGCAAAACGGTATGGTACGGATCAGTCGCCGGCCTTTGTCAATGCGGTTCTGGCAAAACTGGCCTGAAGACGGCCGGACATAAGACGGCTCAGAAGAGTCGATAAAGATAAAGGAGAAAACTCGGTTGAAGAATATATATTCCGTGTCACAGGTAAATCGATATATTAAAAGTCTGATCTCGGAGGATTATTTTTTAAGCCGGATTTATGTCCGGGGTGAGGTATCTAATTGCAAATATCATACTTCCGGGCATATTTATTTTACCCTGAAGGACAGGGAAGGGGCCATCCCCTGTGTTATGTTTGCAGGTTCGAGGAGTGGCCTGAAGTTTCGCCTGGGCGAAGGACAGCAGGTCATCGTTCTGGGCAATATCAGTGTTTACGAGCGGGACGGCCGGTATCAGCTTTATGCCCGGGAGATTGTCATGGAAGGTCAGGGACTTCTCTATCAGCAGTTCGAAGCATTGAAAAAAGAGTTGGAGCAGGCCGGCTATTTTGCATCGGAACATAAAAAGCCCATTCCGTCTTATCCGAAACGGATTGGCATTGTGACGGCCCGGACCGGAGCGGCGATTCAGGATATGATTCACATTTCGTCCCGGAGAAATCCTTATGTTCAGTTGATTTTATATCCGGCGATCGTCCAGGGCGAACAGGCGGCGCCAAGTATTGTCCGGGGAATAAAGTATCTGGATGCCTATGGCGTGGATGTTATGATCGTGGGCCGGGGCGGAGGCTCCATTGAGGATCTTTGGGCTTTTAATGAAAAAATAGTGGCGGATGCCATTTACCGATGTAAGACACCGATCATCTCGGCAGTGGGACATGAAACGGATGTGACTATTTCTGATTTTGTGGCTGATCTGCGGGCGCCGACGCCTTCGGCAGCCGCCGAACTGGCAGTCCCGGAGTGGTCAGAGATTCTAAGGCGACTGGAGGATGGCAGCCGTCGGCTGAGTATGAAGATGGAAGAACGACTGAACTGGTATCGAAGTATGACGGGCCAGTATGAAAAACAGTTGAAATATGTCAGTCCATTTTCAAGAATCAATGATTATCGCCAGCAGCTCATGCATACGGAAGACCAGCTGGATCGGTTGATATGGGAACGACTGAACGAGAAGCGGCATCGACTGGCCATTTACAGTGAAAGACTTTCTGGCTTATCACCACTGAAACAATTGGAACGGGGCTATGCGGTGGTCGGAAAAAAGAATGGACAGGATATTCATTCTGTGGAAGACACGGCTGTTGGAGAAGCCATACAGGTGCGTCTTTTGGACGGACGGCTGGAAGCGGTGGTATCTGTGGTGCATACCGATACATCCGAAGTATCGAAGCAGTCAGTGACTGGAGGAATAACCGGGAAAGGAAGTGGGGCGCATGGCAAAAAGTAAGACATTGGAGACAGCCTTTGAAGAGCTGGAAGATTTAATCCGACAGATGGAGAATAAAGAAACCAGTCTGGAGGAATCCTTTAAATTATATACGGCAGGGATGAAACTGGTGAAATACTGCAATGATTCCCTGGACAAGGTGGAGAAGAAGCTGATTGAGGTAAGTGAAGAAGAATAAGCTGATGAAGTCAGTGACGAGGAAAAAATCATGGATTTTAAAGAAGAATTAGGAAAAAGAACGCAAGAAATCGAGATGATATTGAGCGCCTGTGCGCCAAAAGAAGAGGGGTATCAGAAGACCATATTTCAGGCGATGAATTACAGCCTGATGGCCGGAGGCAAACGTCTGCGTCCGATGCTGATTCAGGAGACCTACCGGCTGTTTGGAGGCAGCCATGAGGCGGTGGTTCATCCGTTTATGGCGGCAATCGAAATGATACATACCTACTCGCTCATTCATGACGATCTGCCGGCTCTGGATAACGATGAGTACCGAAGAGGAAGAAAGACCTCTCATGTTGTATTTGGTGAAGCTATGGCCATCCTTGCCGGAGATGCTCTGTTAAATTATGCCTTTGAAACAGCATCAAAAGCCTTTGATCTGGCAGAGGATACAGAGGAATTTAAATGTGTGGCCAAAGCGCTTCAGATATTGTCGTCCAAACCGGGGATTTATGGTATGATCGGCGGACAGGTTGTGGATGTCGAGCGGGAAGGACAGCCTCTGGATAAAACGGTGCTGGATTTTATTCATGAGATGAAAACAAGTGCTTTAATTGAGTGTTCCATGATGATCGGGGCGGTACTGGCCGGAGCAGATGGGCCCGCTTTGAATAAAGTGGAGCAGATGGCAAAAAATATTGGTATCAGCTTTCAGATTCAGGATGACATACTGGATGTGACAGGAAGCCCGGAAGTTCTGGGAAAACCGATTCACAGTGATGAGAAAAATCATAAAACGACCTACGTGACATTGTTTGGCATTGACGGTGCGATGGCTGAAGCGGAGCATTTTTCCCAAATAGCCATCGATTTACTGGAAGAAATGTCGGAAGCGAAGGGCATGGAGAATCCATTTTTAATGGAATTGATATGTCAGCTTGTACACAGAGAAAAATAAGCAGGTGATAGGATTATGTCAGCGATATTAGAGCAGATTAAACAGGCGAATGATATAAAAAAAATTGATCCGTCTCAGTATGATGCTCTGGCGGAAGAACTCAGAGAGTTTATTATACATTCAGTCAGCGAAACAGGCGGACATCTGGCTTCGAATTTGGGTGTTGTTGAATTGACGATGGCTCTCCACCTTTGTCTGGATTTACCGAAAGACAAGATTATCTGGGATGTGGGACATCAGGCGTATACCCATAAGATTTTGACAGGACGGAAAGAAGAATTTGCCGGTCTCCGTTCTTATGGCGGCATGAGTGGTTTCCCGAAACATCGGGAAAGTCAGTGTGACGCCTTTGATACGGGCCACAGCTCCACATCGATTTCGGCGGCGCTGGGTTATGTCCGGGCCAGAGAATTGACCGGAGAGGATTATACGGTCGTGGCTGTGATCGGAGACGGCTCCCTGACCGGAGGTATGGCCTATGAGGCACTGAATAATGCGGCGCGGCTGAATACGAATTTAATTATTATTTTAAATGATAATAAGATGTCCATTTCGGAAAATGTGGGCGGGATGAGCCAGTATTTGAACCGGATCCGGACCAATGAAAATTACGTGGAATTTAAGTCGGATGTGGAGACGGCCCTTCGCCGGATTCCCGGCATCGGTGATTCGGTGGCCCGGGGCGTGAAGCGGTCAAAGGATTCTTTGAAGCAATGGCTGATTCCGGGTGGATTTTTTGGGGATTTGGGAATTGAATATATGGGGCCGGTGGACGGTCATAACATGAACCAGCTGCTCCGGGTCATCCGGACAGCTCAGAAGGAGAAGCAGGCAGTCATTGTCCATGTTATTACCCAAAAAGGGAAAGGTTATGAACCGGCGGAGACCCGGCCTTCCGAATTTCATGGCGTGGGCAAATTTGACGTGAAAAGCGGTGAGATTGCCAAAAGTCCGAATATTACCTATACGGAAGCTTTTTCTAAAGCCATTCAATATCTCGGCACAAAGGATGAACGGGTTGTCGCTGTCAGTGCGGCCATGCCGTCGGGAACGGGACTGACAAAATTTGCCAAACGATTTCCGGGACGTTTTTTTGACGTGGGAATTGCGGAGGAACATGCGGTGACCTTTGCCGGCGGTCTGGCGGCCGGAGGTTTAAAACCTTATGTGGCTATTTATTCTTCCTTTTTTCAGAGAGCCTATGATCAGATCATTCACGATGTCTGCATTCCGGATCTGCCGGTAACTTTCTGTATTGACCGGGCAGGTATTGTCGGGGCAGATGGGGAGACGCATCAGGGAATCCTGGACTTATCCTTTTTTGCGTCCATTCCCGGAATGACCATCTGTGCACCGAAGAATAAATATGAATTATATGATATGATGAAGTTTTCACTGAATTTCGGACATCCGCTGGCCATTCGTTATCCGCGGGGAGATGCCTATGAAGGCGAACAGCAGCATCGGGCGCCGATTGTCTGTGGAAAAAGTGAGATGCTTTATGAGGGCGAACAGGTGGCTCTGGTAGCTGTGGGAAGTATGGTGGAGACGGCCATTCAGGTGAAAGATTATCTGGCAGAGGCGGGGCTTGCAGCCACGGTGGTCAACGCCAGGTTTATCAAACCTCTCGATACGGATATGCTGGACGCACTTTCGGAAAAGCACAATATGATCGTGACAATGGAAGAAAATGTACTTCGGGGAGGCTTCGGCGAAGCAGTGTCCGATTATTATATGACGAAGGGACTGCCGGTATTTGTTAAACATGTGGGTATTCCGGATGTATTTGTAGAACACGGTAATGTGGCTCAATTAAAGACGTCCATGGGAATGGACCCGTGGGCCATATCCGCAAAGATTTTATCTGAGGTATTATTATGAAAAAGAGACTGGATGTGCTTTTAGTGGAACGTCGTCTGGCTGATTCCCGTGAGAAGGCTAAAGCCATTATTATGACCGGCAATGTATTTGTTAATGGTCAGCGGGAGGATAAGGCCGGAACAACTTTTGATGAGGAAAAGGCGTCCATACAAATTAAAGGTCATACAATGAAATATGTGAGCCGGGGCGGTTATAAACTGGAAAAAGCGATAGAGGTTTTTGGAGTGGATGTCCGGGATAAGGTCTGTATGGATATCGGTTCATCCACCGGTGGTTTTACGGACTGCATGCTTCAGAACGGAGCAGTAAAAGTATTTGCCGTGGATGTGGGCCGGGGACAACTGGATTGGAAGCTGCGGCAGGATGAACGGGTCGTCAGTATGGAAAAGACCAATATCCGCTATGTGACGCCTGAGGATATTGGCGAGGCAGTAGCTTTTGCATCGGTGGATGTTTCCTTTATATCATTGGCGCTGGTGCTGCCTGCAGCCAGAAATCTTTTAATGGAAGACGGTCATATGGTCTGTCTGATCAAACCTCAGTTTGAGGCCGGACGGGAAAAAGTAGGAAAAAAAGGCGTTGTCCGGGATAAGGCCGTACATATCGAAGTGATTGAAAAAGTCATTGGCATTGCTGACAGACTTCATTTTAAGGTGCTTGGTCTGGACTATTCACCGATCAAAGGTCCGGAGGGCAATATTGAGTATTTGATTTATCTTGAAAAACGGCCGGAGAATGAGGTACCGGTCCATGAATCGGTAGATGTGGGACGAGTAGTGGAGCAGTCCCATGCTTCGCTGTAACAGGAGAAACGGATGGATAAATTTTTAATCGTGACAAATCAGGACAAGGACAGGGAACTGAGGGTTACAAAGGAAATCAAAAAATATATTGAATCCAGAGATTGTACATGTCATCTGGCGGAACCATTGGTGGGTACCGACCCGCTTCAGACCGGTTATACGGATATGAGTAAATTGCAGGAGGACGTGGACTGTGTCATTGTACTTGGCGGTGACGGGACATTTATTCAGACAGTTCGGGATTTTGCCGGGCTGGATATTCCGATGGTCGGCGTCAATATGGGAACGGTGGGATTTTTGGCGGCTATCGATGTGGATGGACTTCATGACGGTATTGATGCTCTGATCGATGGAAAATTCAGCATACAGCAGCGAATCATGCTCCTTGGCCAGGTCTATCGGGAGGGGCGGAGACTCCAGAAAAGTATTGCTTTTAATGATGTCATTGTGACCCGTTCTGGTTTCTCACGACTGGTAGAGTTAAAAATATATGTGAATGATCAATTATTGGATATATATGCTGCTGATGGCGTGATCGTTTCTACGCCGACGGGGTCGACGGGATATAATCTCTCGGCCGGCGGTCCGGTGGTTTTCCCGGAAACAGAAATGATGATCATTACTCCGATCTGTCCCCATTCTTTATCGGCCCGGAGCGTTGTCGTTTCAGCTCAGGCAAAGATAAAGATTGAGGTAGGCCGAAGGCGTAAGACTCAGAAGGAGGAAGCTCTGGTCACTTATGACGGTCAGACGGTATGGGAACTGGAATCCTCAGATGTGGTGGAGATCGTGCAGGCAAGTACAAAGGTGCCGATTGTAAATATACGTCAGAAAAGCTTCTGCGATATATTACGCAATAAAATGAAAAATGTATAATAATGCGGAAGGGAAGTGTTAGATTTGAAATCAAAACGGCATGCAAAAATTTTGGAATTAATTGATAAATATGATATTGAAACCCAGGAAGAGCTGGCAGACCGATTAAATGAAAGCGGCTTTTCGGTCACTCAGGCCACTATTTCACGGGATATCCGCGAACTTAAATTATCTAAGGTTTCGGGCAGTAACGGACGTCAGAAATATGTCGCTTTCATTAAACCAACCATGGAGATGACCGACAAATATTCCAGAGTTTTAAAGGAAGGCTACATTTCAAAAGAAGTTGCTACGAGCCTGATCGTTATTAAAACGGTGACAGGGATGGCCATGGCAGTGGCGGTGGCCATTGATCATATGGAACTTCCGGGTGTGGTCGGATGCATTGCCGGAGATGACACGATCATGTGTGCCCTTCGCAGCGATGAAGATGCTCATATGGTGATGGAAAAAATTAATCAGATGTTGAAATAGGAGATAAAATGCTTTTAAGTGTACATGTAAAAAATCTGGCATTAATCGATGAAGTGGAGATGAATTTTGAAAATCATCTGAATATTCTGACCGGTGAGACCGGTGCGGGTAAATCTGTCCTTATGGGCGCAGTAAATATGGCTCTTGGCGGTCGTATATCCCGGGATATGATTCGTAAAGGGGCCGATTATGCCCTGGCAGAGCTGTTTTTTTCTGTATCGGATGAACGGGTGCTGGAAACACTGAAAGAAATGGAGATTCCGGTGGAGGATGATTCAGTCATCATATCCCGACGGATGACCTCAGGCCGGAGTGTGAGCCGGATCAACGGGGAAATTGTCTCTGCTGCTGATGTGCGCCGGGCCGGGCAGCTTTTGTTGGATATTCATGGCCAGCATGACCATCAGTCCCTGCTGGATAGGTCCAGACATCTGACCATTCTGGACCGGTTTATCCGAGAGCCATTAGGCGATAAAAAGGAGAGGCTGGCAAAGGCTTATCAGGAATATATGCACTGGAAGGATGCTTTTGAAAATCATGCCATGGACAATGAACAGCGTCTGCGACAGATGGCTTTTATTGAATTTGAAATTGAGGAAATCGAAAATGCCCGTCTGACCGTCGGAGAGGATGAGCAGCTCGAAGCCGATTACCTGAAGATGTCCCATGGACGTCAGATTATCGAGGGACTTTCCCAGATACATCAGTGGACAGGTTATGATGACGCTTCATCGGCCGGTGAACAGCTTGGACGGGGACTTAAAAATTTCTATAATCTGGAAGACTTTGATCCGGAACTTGTCCTTCTCCGTGAACAACTGGAAAATATTGAAAGTCTTTTAAATGATTTTAACCGGGATTTATCCGGATATATGGATACACTATCCTTTGACGAGCAGGATTTCAGAGATACGGAAGATCGACTGGATCTGATCAATCGTCTGAAGGCGAAATATGGAGCCACCGTTGAAGATATTTTAAACTATCAGGCGGAAAAACAGAAGGAGCTTGATCGTCTGAAAGGCTATGATGAATGGCTCTCTGAAGCAAAAGCGAAGCTTTCTGCCAGTGAAAAAGTTATGAAAGCCCTGTCGGGAGAGGTGAGTGGCATCCGAAAGGCATATGCGGCTGTTTTGGAAAAACAGATGGAAGCTTCACTGAAAGATTTAAATTTTCTTCAGGTACGTTTTGAGATAAAAATATCTCCGTTGGGAAAATATACAAAGAACGGCAGTGATGATGTGGAATTTCTCGTTTCCACCAATCCGGGTGAAGATGTAAAGCCTCTCGGACAGGTAGCCTCCGGCGGTGAGCTTTCCAGAATCATGCTTGGTATCAAATCCGTACTTGCTGAGATTGACGAAATTCCTACGTTGATTTTTGATGAGATCGATACGGGAATCAGCGGACGGACGGCCCAGAAGGTGGCTGAAAAGATGGCCTATATCGGAAGAAGCCATCAGGTTCTTTGCATTACCCATTTGCCGCAGATTGCTGCCATGGCGGACAGTCATTATCTGATTGAAAAAACAGCGGAAGGCGAGCGGACACAGACGCGGATTCGTGAGCTTTCCGAAGAAGAACAGGTGCGTGAAGTGGGACGCCTGATGGGTGGTGTGGAAATCACTCAAACCATTTTAGATAGTGCTGATGAAATGAAAAAAATGGCAGAACAGTTTAGAAAAACCTGTTTGAAAAACTAAATATGTCACATACTATGAAGGATGTACGCAGCTCGTATATCCTTTATTTTTTGTATGGAGGCGATAGGATGAATCGGAAAAAGTACCGCAGGTGGCTCATCGTTGTGTTTATAATCTATATCTGCGCTTTTTTGTATTATCTTTCTTATACCATCCACACATCCATACCGGATGTCTGGAAGCTGACGGTGGGAGAAGAAGAAACTTTAAATTTCAATCTGCCTTTGACAATGCAGGCGAACGGGGAAAGTCTGACGGTGGCCAGTATAAATGGAGAGAAGGTGCCGTCGGACCAGATAAATTTGAATTTAAATAAACCGGTTTCTGTCAATATCGAAGAAAAAGGCACATACCATTTTTCACTGCGCTGGATGGGATTTCATTTGAAAGATGTGGAAGTCGACGTGGTCGATGAAATGAAACTGATGCCTTTGGGAATGCCGGTAGGAATTTATATCCGGACCAAAGGCGTGATGGTCCTTGGCACTGGTACAGTAACGACTTACGATGGCGACCGGGTGGAACCGGCGGAAGATGTCCTTCAAAGCGGTGATTATATATTGGCGGTCGGCAACGAACCGATACAGTCCATAGATGATCTGACAGATATACTGGAACAATGGAATGGTGGAGACATGCTTTTAAAAATTTTGAGGAATGATGAGACTGTGGAAGTGCGGGTGACACCAGTGCGTACCGAAGATTCGAAATATAAAATCGGTGTATGGATCCGGCAGGATGCACAGGGAATCGGAACTTTAAGCTATGTGGATTCTAAAAACAACTTTGCAGCCCTGGGGCACAGTATTACCGATGTGGATACAAGTCAGAGAATCGACATCAGCGGCGGTCGGCTCTATCAGTCGAATATCCTGTCCATTGTTAAAGGACAGAATGGCGTTCCGGGAGAAATGGTCGGCAATATCGATTATAGACATGGTCAGATCTTGGGAAAAATCGAATCTAATAATGATAATGGCATCTTTGGCACGTTATCCGACGACGTGTGGCTTTACGACGAAAGCCAGGCACTTCCGGTAGGTTTTCGACATGAAGTAGAAAAAGGTCCGGCTACCGTCCGTTGCTGCGTCGACGGCGAGGTCAGAGACTATGATGTGGCGATCGAAAGCCTGGAACTTGGCGGCTCCGGTAAAAATCGGGATATGGTCATCAAAATTACCGATGAAGAATTATTAAACACCACCAACGGTATTGTCCAGGGAATGAGCGGTTCACCCATTATCCAAAACAACAAGATCATCGGTGCCGTTACCCATGTCTTCGTCAACGACTCCACCAAAGGATACGGGATATTTATCGAAAATATGCTCGAGGAAAGAGATAATGAGAAAATTGGAAATTCGCATATTTAAAAGTCCGGAAGGGAGATATTGCTCATTTGGGTTGGCCCCAAAAAGTTAGACTTTGAGACTATGAAGAAAAGTCTGTAAATAGGATTCTTCTATGATAATGATGGGCGAAAGGCTTGCAAAATCAGCTTTTCGCCCTTAGTTTATATATAACAGTTACTAAAACGCATGTCAAGAGCAGGCGGTTCTGCCGCCTGTTTTAACGTTGGGATATTGCCTATTCTGGAAGACGTCCTTCGTACATAATACTTAGTTCTCCATACACCTGTCCCCAGTTTCGGATTGTGGAAGTCCACTTTTTGGTTGCTTCAAAGGTTGTCAGATACAAGGCTTTTAACAGTGCTGTATCACTCGGAAATACGCTTCTTTGACGGTTGAGTTTCCGATAGGTGGAATTCAGCGATTCAATGGCATTGGTCGTATAAATGACCTTTCTGACGGTTGCAAAAAACTTGAAAATCGGAGAAATGGCATCCCAGTTATCCTTCCAGCGTTTCATTGAATTCGGGTATTTAGGAGTCCATTTCTCAGTCACTCTCTCAAGGGCAGCCAGCGCTTTTTTCTCATCAGCTGCCTGGTAAATCGTCTTTAAATCAGTTGCAAAGGCTTTCCTGTCTTTATCTGGAACGTATTTCAGAGTATTTCGGACCTGATGGACGATGCATCGTTGATATTCTGTTTTCGGAAATGCTGCAGCAATTGCTTCTTTTATTCCAGTAAGGCCGTCTGCACAGAGGATTAAGATATCTTTTACACCGCGATTTTTCAGCTCATTTAACACAGAGAGCCAGTATTTCGAACTCTCATTATCTCCTACGCTGATTGTCAATACCTCTTTCCGTCCTTCGGTATTGATACCAAGAATGACATAGGCTGCCAGCTTGCGGATCACACCATTGTCACGAACAGAATAATGGATTGCATCTATGTACAGGATTGGATACACCTCGTCTAATGGACGATTCTGCCAGTCTTCGATCTGTGGCAGTATCTTATCTGTAACATCCGAAATAAATCCTTCTGATGTCTCAAAACCATAGATGTCCTCAATCGTCTCGGATATCTGTCTTGTAGTCATCCCTTTTGCATACATGGAGATGATCTTCTGATCAATGTCAGAAATATCTTTCTGACGCTTCTTTACTACCTGAGGCTCAAAAGTAGATTTTCTGTCTTGAGGAACTTCGATCTCCATAGCTCCATAACTGCTGTTTACACGTTTCCGCTTGTAGCCATTGCGATAATCGTCATTGTCCGAACTCTCGGATTTCTCGTATCCAAGATGCTCATCCATTTCAGCTTCCATCATTTCTTTGATGGTGCCGCCCAGAAGATCTTTTAATGCATCTTGGATATCTTCAGCTGTCTGAATATCATATTCCTCCAAGAGCTGATGAATAATATTCCGTTTTCCTTCTGTCATTTGTACTCTGTGTACAGGTTTCTTTTGTCTTGCCATAATAAAAGGCCCTCCTATGATTTTTATTTTATCATAGAAGAACCTTCTAAATACTATTTTACAGAAAAAGTTTCACACTCTCTAGACTTTTAAAGCGTAGCAGTTTAATGGCTGCTATGCTACCTTTATACAGCAAGGTTGAGAGTATGTATTCAACAGGACTCTTCCAAGTTTCTCTTTAATACGTTTTTAGTTGTAATACACAATGTATTTTTCAATAGCTTCGTTCAGTTCATCAAAACTGTAGCATGTATTTCCATAGTACATTTCTTGTTTTAAAAGTCCAAAGAAATAGTTCTTTTAAATAGGTATTTTCTATTCTGAGTTTCAACAATTCATTCTTCTAGCTGTTTGACGTGTTCTCCATTTGTGTCTATTGTTATTTCATTTATCGTCTGGGCAGTGTTTTTTCTTTGTTTTTGAATCTAATAATTTCTTCTGACCTTTTTTTGCCAAAAGATTAGGACTCTCTTTTCTAGATAAATATTCAAGAACTATTTGATTTTTTATTCAAGTGAATATTTTGCCATGAAAAAACTTACTTCATAATCATTAAATTTTTAGTCTAATTTTTGGGGGACACTTAACTTTACCGGACTTTTTAAAAATTCTATTGTAGAAAATTTAAACACATGATACAATGAAAATAAAGAAATGAGTAGATAAAACAAATGAAAGGATAAAAAAATGGAATTATTTGATGAAATTGAAGAATTTATGGATGTACTAATGAAAAAGATTGGGAATGACCCACGCACGAGAAGAACATATAGGAGTAAAATAGGTGTTTTTTATGATTTTATACTTTTAAAACTCAGGGAAACGAAAGCCAATTATATTTATTTTTTAAATACAGCAGATAAAGAAGTTCTGTTACAAAGTGTTGAGTATTATGTAAAAGCTGGAAATGTCAAAAGCAGAGCAACAGTAGATATTTACTATTCAGTAATAGGTAATTTTTATAGCTTCCTTTTTGATAAATATGGAAAAACGAATGATTATTTTCAAACGGTTGAAAAAAAGGCGGAATTTAAAAAAGCGTATGAAAAGAAAATACGAGAGTTGAATTTGTTGGAGTCAGATCAGCAGGAACCGATTAAAGCAGAAGTAGCAAAAAGCATTCTAAGAGAATGTGATAAAATAATTGATGGCATAGACAACGAGAAGTTATTAGAAAAGAAAAAAGGAGTTTATTCGAATTATATTTCAGCTTTAATTGTGAAATTGGTTTTGTTTTATGGATTGAAAAATGATGCCATTCGGAAGTTAAAGATAAAAGACTATAACGATCAGTTAAATGATTTGGTAATTAACAATTATAGAGTACATTTACCTGATGGACTGGCTATGCAGATGAAAAAATACAGAGAAATCCGAAAAGGGTATTTAGAAAAATATGGACTTAAGAGTAATAGGCTGTTTTTTGATGATTTTAATGTAGACAAAGAATTGGACAATACAAAAATGTTTATCATGTTAAAGAAAATAACAGGTAATATGCAGGCGGGGGCGGTGGCAAAATATGCGATTATACAGTTATTGGGGGAAGGAGTGCCTGCTTACGTCATCAGCAATTTTACAGATTATAAAGGAGAAGTGTTGGACTATTGCCAGGAAAGAATAGACGAGGAAAGAGGGTTATTCTCGTTAAAGGAGAAAAGTCGGATTTTAGATTCTGCCTTAAGAAAAAGTGACTTATTTGACGATATGTAAGTAAGTTAGAAAAATGTTTTTTGCGATAGGCGGAGAAGGTTTTTCGAAAAATAAAGGACAAAGAGAGCTGCATCTTATGACATTGGAGAATCCCACTACTTTGAGTTCAAACGGGCAGTACCAGAAGATAGTAGCGTTTGCAAATGCGAGTAGCGGAAAGATTGTATTTGAGGGTGAGGATGATACGCTTAGGGTAACTGGAATTCCTCAGGATGATGTTTTTATTATGGATTGAATTCCGTCGGCAATTTGTGATAGCTGTACTCTGACAATCACGTCAATTGTGACGCTGGCATCTGTCGAAGAAAAAGTAGTGATTTTTGTAAATATAGCACTAGGAGGTCAACGTCCTTATTATCTTACTACAAAAGGAAAAGAAAATGAAACCTATATCTAGGTGTCAGGGATGGTCAGACCCGCAGATTCATTTGTGTTAAAAGAATTGAAACTTGAAGGTACTAACCGTTACTATGATTAAGACTTATGTAGGGCTAGAAGAGGTAGTGACTGAGGTTGAAATTAACTCTTTGTGTGACAAGATGTATCGGCATACGGTTGGCCATTATAATTCTTAGGAAGGAATTGGGTGTACTTGTGATCTGGCAAAGAAAAATTTATTAATCTGGAGGTTTTTAATAAAGCGGGGAAATAAGCATTATTCTACAAATGCATTTGTTTTGATGACTTACAATTCATTTCATCGCAGTTATCTGCAGGTGGCGATGTATGATGGTGGCACGGATAAAACCCCATTTTCCAGTTATTGTATACGTTGACATATAAACTATTCATGTACAAATTTATTATACAGTACAAATATAGCTGTCGCAATTAAAAACAAAATGGTTTGAGGGGGAAAGAAATAGTACAAAATAACCAAAAAACACAACGTCAAATCATTAACTTTTATTGACTTTCACTGTGGTATATAATAAGATAAAATTAAAATAGTTTATTACTTATTAAAAATGAGGAGGGTATTTATGAAAAAAATATGGTTGGTTTTGTGTATATGTGCGTTGATGCTTTGTGCATGCAGTAAAACAACAGGTGGGTCAAATGAAACTGAGGCGGATACGAAGGCAACGGCAGCAGAAAGCACAGAGACGGAAAGCGTTGGTGCAGAAGCGGCTGAAGATAAAGGTACATTGATTCTTGCAACGACAACGAGTACGAAGGACAGCGGTTTATTAGATGAGATTCTTCCTGTATTTGAGGAAGCCACAGGCTATAGTGTGGATGTTGTTTCCGTAGGTTCCGGCGAGGCTATGAAGATGGGGGAAAATGGTGAGGCTGATGTGCTTCTGGTTCATTCTCCGGCAGCTGAAAAAGCTTTTGTTGAGGCGGGACATGCAGACGAAGACGGAAGAAAAGATGTTATGTACAATGATTTTGTTTTGATCGGACCAAAGGCTGATCCCGCGGGTATTTATGCGGAGGCAGCGAATGATGCTGTTAAAGCATTTCAGATATTAAGTGACACGGAATCCACCTTTATTTCCAGAAGCGATGATTCCGGTACACATAAGAAGGAACTGTCTATTTGGGAAAAATGCGGCATTGAACCGGACGGCGACTGGTATGTGGAAGCCGGTGCGGGCATGGGAGCCGTTCTTGAGATGGCCAATGAAACACTGGCCTATACGTTATCGGACAGAGCCACATGGCTGAATCTTGCACTGGATGAGGATTTGATGATTGTCTGTGAAAAAGATGAAAGCGGTATTTTGTATAATCAGTATGGTGTTATCTGTGTAAATCCGGAGAAAAATGATGGGATTAATCATGAAGGGGCAAAAGCATTCCAAAATTGGATCGTATCCGAAGAAACACAGACGCTGATTGGCGAATATGGAGTGGAAAAATATGGCGCTCCGTTATTTACACCAAATGCTCAGTAAGCATGAACATTATTGTTGAAGGCATCAAAGAGGCTTTTCGGCTTATATTTTCTTTAGATGCCGAAGTATTTGAAGTTGTTTTATTATCTTTGAGAGTATCGCTGACATCCCTGTTCGTGGCAGGGGTGTTGGGGATATTTCTTGGTATTTTGACATCAAAATATCAGTTTCCGCTGAAACATTTCCTTATGCGACTGATTTACACATTGATGGGAATGCCGCCAGTGCTTTGCGGGCTTCTGGTGTATATATTGTTTATGCGTCGGGGACCGCTGGGAAGTCTAAGGCTGAATTATACGGTGACAATCATGATTATTGCACAGATTTTGATGATTTTGCCGATTATTATGGGCCTGACGATCAATGCAGCCGGAGAAAAGCAGGACAAGATACGGCGGCTGGCGAAAACCCTAGGAGCGAACTCCGTGCAGACAATGGGGCTGTTTCTGTTTGAACTGCGCGGCGGCCTTGTGGTAGCTCTGGTGTCCGGATTTTCAAGAGCAATTTCAGAAGTTGGAGCGGTCATGATCGTGGGCGGAAACATTGATGGCAAGACCCGGGTTATGACTACCTATATTTCTCAGCTGAAGGGCATGGGTGAATATGAAAGAGCTCTGGCTGTAGGAATTATTTTGCTGCTCATCTCCTTTGTGGTCAATACAATCCTTTATCATTTTCAGGGAGAAAAGAACGGATGATCAATGAAAATAGAGATTGAAAAATTGAAAAAAACCTATGAGGGCGTTATGGTGCTGGATATTGAGAGACTGACCATCAAGACAGGGAAGATTACGGCCATCGTCGGACCAAATGGTGCAGGTAAGTCTACCTTATTAAATTTAATCGGGAATCTGATACAAAAAGATGAAGGAACGATTTTGTATAATGGGGATACAAAGGTGCCGGAAAAGGATATGACGCTCGTATTTCAGGAGCCCTATTTAATTGGTTCCACTGTCAAAAAGAATATAGCTTATCCGATGAAACTCAGAAAGTATTTTAAAGAAACCATCGAGGCCAGGACACAAGAACTTACACAAGAATTGAACCTGGAAGCATTATTAAATAAAAAAGCAAATCAATTGTCTCTGGGGGAAATGCAGAAAGTGGCTTTGGCAAGAGCTTTGTCATTTAAGCCGGAATTACTGCTCCTGGATGAGCCCTGTGCAAGTATCGATCCTTATACCACCAGTGAGATTGAAAAAATACTCATGAAAATGAATCATTTCGAAAATACAACGATGGTCATGGTCACACACAATCTGGCTCAGGCCAGACGGCTGGCAGCAGAAGTGATCTTATTAAAAAAAGGGAAACTGGTTGAATGTTGCAGTTCAGAGCAGTTTTTTACCCATTCGGAAAATGAAGAAACAAAGAGATTTGTTCAGGGGGAACTTTTAATTTGAATATAGAACTTTTACAGACGGATACATTAACTCAGGCCAGAGAAAAATTATATAAAGAAACAAAGAATTTTGAATTAAAGATACATAGGGTTGCCTGTGAGGAGGCTTTGGGATGTATTTGTGCAAAGGATGTCATTGCGGAAGAGAATGTACCACCTTTCAGACGTTCAACGGTGGATGGCTATGCGATCATAGCCGGAGACAGTTATGGTGCCGGTGATTCCAATCCGGCATTTTATCAGGTGACAGGCCATGTGAATATTGAAGAACAGGCGTTAATGACAGTGGATTCGGGAGAAGCGGTTCAGGTGCAGACTGGCTCTATGGTGCCTGACGGAGCAACGGCTGTTCTGATGCTGGAGTATACGGAACAGTATGCTGACGGAAAAATCATCGGGTATAAAGCGGTCAGTGAGGATGAAAATATTATTCAGATCGGAGAAGATATGGCGGTCGGGGATTGCCTGATTCAAAGAGGGCGGGAGATTAATGCGAAAGATGTCGGAATGATGGCAGCTCTTGGTATTTGTGATATTGAAGTTTACGTGCCCCCGGTGGTGACAATCATCTCTACCGGAGATGAATTAGCGGATATTGGAGAACCCCTGACGGCATCCAAAATCCGTGATATTAATTCTTACGCGCTGACGGCAGAGGCACGACGGATGGGTATGACTGTCCGAAGACGGCTTCTCGTGAGAGATGATGAAAAAGAAATATTACAGGCGGTGTCTCGGTCGACGAAAGACAGCGATATCGTTCTTTTATCCGGTGGAAGCTCGAAGGGCAATAAAGACTATACCAAAAAGGTATTGGAGGAGCTTACGGGAAATGTATTTACCCATGGAATTGCCATAAAGCCGGGGAAACCGACGATTTTGGCTTATGACCGGGAAAACTGCACAGTAATCGCAGGACTTCCGGGACATCCGATGGCAGCGATGCTGATGTTTCGATTGGTGGTCATTCACTGGTACTGCGAAAAAAGCGGGCTGCAGATGCCTCTGCCTTATATGGCGAGAATCAGTGAAAATGTTTCCAGTAATCAGGGACGGGAAACCTGTTTGCCCGTGCAGCTGGTCCGTAGAGCGGATGGTTTGATAGCAAAGCCAATCCATGCCAAATCAGGAAGTATCAGGGCTCTTGGCAGAGCCGATGGTTATGTGCGGATACCGAGAAACCAGGAGGGCCTGAATAAAGGTGCACTTGTTTGGGTAGAGGTGTTGTGATGAAAAGAAATTTGTATTTAAATGTTCAGGAGAAGGAAACGGCGTTATCCCGTTTTTTAGAGGCATTTTCTCATATTCAACCGGGAAGGGAGCGGATTTCTGTTATTCATAGTCTTGGACGTATCACTGCAGAGGCCGTATATGCCAGATATTCCAGTCCGTCCTATAATTCCTGTGCCATGGATGGAATCGCCGTTATCAGCGCTCATACAAAGGGGGCTTCGGAAAGCCATCCGCTGAGACTGATCTATGAAAAAGACTATCTGGATGTGGACACAGGTGATATGATCATGCCGCCCTATGATGCGGTAATCATGGCAGAAGATTTGATCGAAACGGAAGACGGCGAGGGATATACAATTATTGCCCCGACCCATCCCTTTGCCCATGTGCGGGCCATAGGGGAGGACATTGTAGCTAAAGAAATGATACTCCCAACCGGTCACAGGATACGGGCTATTGACATTTCCGTGCTTATATCTGCGGGAATTACAGAAATTGAAGTGATAAAAAAACCGGTGGTCGGAATCATTCCGACCGGTGATGAGATGATTGAATATACGGAACCATTGGAAGATGGGAAAATTATAGAAACCAATTCCTGGATGTTTGAAAATCTGGTCACGGAAAATGATGGTATCGGACACCGTTATCCGATTTTGCCGGATGATCTGGAACTGATCCGGCAAAAGCTGACCGAAGCCGTCAGCGAGTGTGATATGGTGATCATTAATGCCGGTTCCAGCGCGGGGCGGGATGATTATACGATTCATGCGATTCAGGAACTGGGCGAGGTATATACCCATGGGGTGGCTATTAAACCGGGAAAACCGGTGATTTTAAGTAAAATACAGAATAAGCCGGTCATTGGTCTGCCGGGATATCCCGTATCTTCTTATCTGACATTTACCGAGTTTGTCCTCCCTGTCATGAATATGTACTGCAGGACGGGAGGTTTCGTCAGGCAGCAAAAACAGGTCACGGCAAAATTGTCAAAGACACTGATGTCCGGCCTGAAATATGAAGAGTATGTCCGTGTGAAGCTTGGAATTGTGGAAAATGAGCTGGTGGCTTCGCCTTTGGAACGGGGAGCAGGCGCATCCATGTCCCTTGTACGGGCGGATGGCTTTTGCGTTATTCCTCAGGATAAAGAGGGAATCCTGGCCCATGAAAATATTCAGGTAAAACTTGTGAAGGACATGGAGCAGATTCGAAAGACCCTGGTACTTATCGGAAGTCATGATTTGATATTGGATGTCATCAATGATTTAATGATGGAAGAAGGACGGGACACATGTCTTTCTTCAACCCATGTGGGTTCAATGGCCGGGCTGATAGCCCTGCAGAAAAAAGAAGCCCATATGGCACCATCCCATCTGCTGGATGAGAAGGATGGCAGTTATAATACAGCGATTACCCGCGAGATGTTTCCGAATGAGAAGATGGTCATTATTAAAGGCGTTCGAAGGCGTCAGGGATTTATTGTAAAAAAGGGGAATCCGTTAAATATTCAAAGCATCCATGATATAATGCACGGAGTACGATATATCAATCGGCAGCGGGGCGCCGGAACCCGGGTGCTCTTCGACTATCTGTTGAAAAAAGAGGGGATTTCTAAAAAAGATATTTCAGGATATGAATATGAAGCAGCGACACACATGAGTGTGGCCGTGGCCGTTCAAAAGGATAATGCGGATGTGGGCATGGGCATTTATTCCTGTGCAAAAGCACTGGATCTGGATTTCATCGAGGTGGGCTTTGAAGAATATGATTTTGTGACTTATGAGAAATATCTGGAGCTTCCGGCTGTCCGAGAATTTATTCATGTTCTGAAGGGAGAAGCCTTCAAGAAACGGCTGGACATGTTGGGCGGCTATGGCTGTGAAGAATGTGGACAGATTTGTTTTATTTGACTGGTATAGAAATGGGGATGAGGTTTTGTTTGAAAAAAATATGGACTTCTTTACATTGCCCCAGGCCGGGCAGATCCGGCAGACGAAAGTTGCCATCATCGGTGTCGGTGCACTGGGACAAATGGTGGCCCATCAACTTGTGCGCAGTGGATTTGAGCAGTTGATTTTGGTTGACAAGGATGTATTGGAGTACAGTAATTTTAACCGTCAGCTCTATGCCACGGATTCGACGGTGGGTCGCTCCAAAGTGGAAGTACTGAAAGCCGGGCTTCTGGATATTCATCCACAAATAGATATAACAACATATGAAACTTTTTTAAATGGAAATAATGGAAAAGAGCTTGTGTCAGAGGCGGACATTGTGGTGGACTGTGTCGATGATATGGAGACTAAGGTTTATCTTGAAAAATTAATGGATGAATTAAACATTCCTCTGGTCCATGGAGCTGTGGAAGGCTGGTACGGTCAGGTAACAACGATTTTTCCGGGAGACAGGGTTTTGGAACAACTGTATATGCACAGAAAAGAACAGAAAGTGACAGCGCTTATGCCGACGGTCAGCGCTGTGGCAGCCCTACAGGTTGGTGAAGTGATCAAGTTTGCTACAGGGAGCAGAGAACTGCTGCACCGTAAAGTGCTGTTTGTAGATATGTTAAACAGCGATTTTTCATGGGTAGCTATGTAATAGAATAGAGAAAGAGGTGAGATGGTATGGCTACACAATATGGGGGTTATATGGGGAAAGTTTTGAAAATTGATCTGACGACAAAGGAAGTGTCTGAGTATCCCTTTTCTGACAGAGAAAGAGAGCTGTTTATCGGCAGCAAAACCATGGCAGCCAAAATTCTGGGGGATCATTTAAAGGGGACGGAAAAGGCATTTTCAACGGAAAACCTTCTGGTGGTCACAACCGGCCCGCTGACAGGTACCGGGGCGCCGAGCGCCAGTCGCTTTAATATTTCCACCGTGTCACCGCAGACCGGATATATTACATCGTCAAATTGCGGCGGTCATTTTGGTTATTATCTGAAAAAGGCGGGGCTGGACGCACTGATTCTCACCGGACAGTGTGAGGAAAAGACCTGGATTGAAATTCAAAATGACAGTGTAAAATTCCATAATGCCGATGATTTATGGGGAATGAAAACGACCCGTACACAGGAGACTTTGGATGATAAGCTTCGTATGAAAAACGGCCGTGTACGAAAAAACGGGAAAATTTGTATCGGGCCGGCCGGAGAAAACCTGGTCTTGTATTCCAGCATCGTTTCCAATGACCGGGTGTCGGGACGGGGCGGTACCGGGGCTGTTATGGGCTGGATGCGCCTGAAAGCGGTCTGCGTCAGCGGCACAAAGGAAATTCCGATTTATGATAAGGATAAGATGATCGCCCATACGAAAAAATGGTTTAAATATTTGAGAAAGCACCCGTTGACCGGAGACCAGCTTCCGAGACTTGGGACGGCCGGGCTTGTCAGTTCGATGCAGATGAGGGGAATGCTCTCTACAAAAAATTACAGCCGCGGTCAGTATGAGGATTTTGAAAAGGTCAGCGGCGAGGTTTTGGCGGAAAAATACAATATTGTCAATAAAGGCTGTCTCACATGTCCCATTCGGTGTGCACGTACGGTGGAAATTGATGGAAGACCGGTGAAGGGGCCGGAACTGGAAACACTGGTGTTGCTTGGCGGTGGTATATTAAATAATGATCTGGAAGCCGTGTTGAAATGGAATTATGAGCTGGACGAACTGGGAATGGATACGATTTCAGCGGCAAATACCCTGTCCTATGCTATGGAAGCCAATGAAAAGGGGTTGTGGGACAATGGGTTGAAGTTTTCGGAGATTGAAGGAATTTCCAAAATATTTGAGGACATTGCCTATCGTCGGGGAATCGGAAATGAACTGGCTGAGGGCAGTAAGAGGCTGTCTGAAAAGTACGGCGGCAAAGAATTCGCCATCCATGCAAAAGGAATGGAGCTGGCGGCATATGAACCGAGAAAGGCGGTAGGTCTGGGGCTTGGATATGCGGTCAGCAACCGGGGCGGATGCCATTTAAATGGTGGTTATCTTGTTATTCTGGAGGGTCTCGGTCTATCGATCAATCAGACGACCTATCATGGAAAAGCCGATCTTACAATGATGTTCCAGGATTTGATGGAAATGATATCAGCTTCCGGTCAATGTCTGTTTACAAGCTATGCCTTTTTCCCGGCACCGCTTTTGAAGCATCCGAACAGCTGGTATGTAAAGCTGGTCAACGGAGTCTTGCCATATTGCGGCGCTGTGGTCCGGCTGATGAACAAATATCCGGAAATGTTAAAACTTCATCTGCCTGTGTTCCATCATACGAAAGGTTTTGAATATGCTACAGGTATGAAAATGACATTTGGACATTATATGCGCTGCGGTGAACGGGGATATAATCTGGAAAGAGAAATAAACCGGAGGTTTGGGGTGAATGCCAATAAAGATGCTCTGCCGTCCCGGCTTGTGAAAACATTGCAGGACCCGAAAGATCCGACATCCAAAGTGCCGTTGGAAAAATTGAAGAAAGTTTATTATCATGCCCGGGGATGGGATAGTCATGGATTGCCGACAAAGAAACTTTTGAAAAAACTGGAAATTATCTAAATCAAAGGGTGGTGTCTGTGGTCAAAGTAAAAATGTTTGGTGTGGCCCGTCTGAAAACCGGCGTCAGCGAGTTTGAGGCGGATGTGCATACGATGGATGAATTAAAAAATTCAGTTCCGGGGATGACGAAAAATGAAGTAAAGGATTTGGTCATACTTGTGAACGGGAAAGCGGTCAGCCGGTGGTACAGATTTAACGATGGGGATGAAGTTGTGATGCTTTCACCGGCGGGAGGTGGTTGAAAATGAAAAAAAAGAAAACGCCGTATATCAATGAAGCAGCATGTGCCGGCTGTTCGGTCTGTGTGGAAAATTGTCCGATGGATTGTCTGAGCATTGAAGCGCCAAAATTTCATGGAGATATTCACACAATTGCCAGTCTGGATGAAACCAAGTGCATCGGCTGCGGTATATGTGCAAAGGTGTGTCCGATTGAGGCGATTGAAATGCACAACAAAGGAGAGGTGGTATATCATATGAAAGCAAAACTGAACGTGAAGAAAATCTACTGCCGGGGTTTCCAGTCTGTTATGAAAGTTGGAATGGCCATATTGCCATGGCGAGTGCCGAAAACTTTGAGGGGACGGGCAGCAGTCAAAAAGCTGCCTGAGGCGATCAAACGCAAAAAATTCAAAAAAGTTCTGGTTGTAACCGATAAAGTTCTGATGGAACTGCATTTATTGGATGGTATGCTCGAAGCTATGGACAAGCAGGGCCTGGAGTATGCAATTTATGACGGAGTCGCACCGAATCCGACGGATATCAACGTTGAAGAAGGGGTAAAGTGCTACAGAGAAAACAAATGTGATTGTATGATCGCTTTTGGCGGAGGGTCCCCAATGGATTGTGCCAAAGGTATCGGAGCGCGTATCGCCAGACCTCGAAAAAGTGTGGAAAAGTTACAGGGACTTTTTACGATTTTACGTCCGATCCCGACAATTTTTGCTGTGCCGACCACGGCCGGAACGGGTTCGGAAACAACCGTTGCAGCAGTGATCACCGAGGCTGAAACTCATCATAAGGCATCGATGAATGATCTGTGCCTGATGCCAAAATATGCAGTGCTTGATCCTGAACTGACAGTGGGGCTGCCGCCTCATGTAACGGCAACGACCGGTCTGGATGCTTTGAGCCATGCAGTGGAATGCTATACAAATAATACTTATAACTCGAAGCTGGAAAAAGATATGTGTAAAAAGGCTGTGAAACTTATTTATGATAATCTTTATAATGTTTATCAGGACGGCAGCAGCCTGAAGGGGCGCTATAATATGCAAAAGGCCGCTTTTTTGGCGGGACGTGCATTTACAAGAGGTTGTGTGGGCTATGTGCATGCCATCGGCCACACGCTGGGCGGTTTATATGGGACGCCGCATGGGCTTGCAATGTCTATTTTACTGCCCCATGTTATGCGGGCTTTCGGGCCAGCTGCCTATGGAAAGCTGGCTGACCTGTGTGACGTATGTGGTATAAAAGCCGGGGATGATACGGATAAAGCAAAAGCGGAGGCATTTATAGACTGGATTGAAGAAATGAAAGATAAGATGAATATTCCGGTATATCCTGAAATGATTCAGGAGGAGGATGTGGATCAGATCGTGGCATGGGCCGAGAAAGAAGGCAATCCATTGTATCCGACGCCGGTGACATGGGATAAAAAAGATTTCAGAACATTTATCTTATCGTTGATTGGAGAATGATGACAGCGGAGCGTTTAGGGAATGAGAGACAATGAGGGAAGAGTCATTGATTACCTGCGGATATCAATTACGGATCGATGTAATCTGAGATGTATTTATTGTATGCCGGAAGAGGGCGTAAAGAACATCTGCCATGAGAAAATCCTTTCTTATGATGAGATTGCCCGGATATGCAGTGTATTGGCCGGACACGGTTTGAAAAAAATAAAGATCACCGGAGGAGAGCCTCTGGTAAGAAAAGACGCGATCGTACTTATCCGGAAGTTAAAAAAAGTTCCGGGAATTACCAGTGTGACCCTGACGACCAATGGTGTTTTGCTGGAACAATACTATGATGAGTTGATCGATGCCGGAATCGATAGCATCACAGTCAGTCTGGATACGATGAAACGGAATGTTTATCAGCAGATTACGCGAAGAGATGAACTGGAAAGGGTCTTGCGTGGAATTGAAAAAGCAATCCGGGAGAACAGGGTACGGTTAAAGATCAATTGTGTTTGTGTTGCTGACATAGATACGCAGAATG
The DNA here is from genome assembly GCF_004340975.1 of Frisingicoccus caecimuris. Taxonomy (GTDB): domain Bacteria; phylum Bacillota; class Clostridia; order Lachnospirales; family Lachnospiraceae; genus Frisingicoccus; species Frisingicoccus caecimuris. The sequence continues at coordinate 358,255 of NZ_SLXA01000001.1, read as the reverse complement.
TTCTGGCGCTTCTGAATTATGCCCAACGTGCCGATGTGGATATTCGATTTATTGAAATGATGCCGATTGGGCTTGGCAGGCAATTTTCATTTGTATCGGAAGCGGTTATCCGTAAAATGATCGAAGAAAAGTATGGAAAGTTGACACCTTATGGTAAAACCAGAGGAAATGGGCCATGCAAATATTATGATGTTCCCGGATTTATTGGAAAAGTCGGATTTATCAGCGCTGTGAGTCACAAGTTTTGTGATACATGCAATAGAGTGCGCCTGACGTCCGATGGCTTTTTAAAGAGTTGTCTTCAATATGACCATGGAGTTTATTTGAAATCATTGCTGGAGCAAAAGGTTTCTGACGAGATATTGTGGGAGACAATGAAAACAGCTATCAAACAAAAGCCAAAGGCTCATCATTTTGATGAAAAGAAGACAAAAAATGAAGACGAGATAAGAGGAATGTCTCAAATTGGCGGATAAAAACCGGGAGACTGCCGCCCTTGCTGATAAAGACCACATCAGAATCAGCAGGGCTGCAGCCTTTGATTATAATGTCACTGATCTGGAAATTCGGCGGCTCAGGATAAATGCCAGAGCAATTTTGATCAGATCCGGGATGATAAATGGGATGACACACCACCCAAGGACAGCGGAAAGACCGACAGCCCCCACATTATTTGCATAAATAATCATAAACCAGATCGTGCCGAAGGCATAGCATAGGGCGAGGGCCAGTATCATGGAAAGAATCAGCGCCCAGGCTTTTCTACCGAAGGCCTTTTCAAAGGCCCACATGAGAAGGGCAGAAAAGATAAAGCCGATGATGTAACCTCCAGTAGTATTTAAAAGAACGCCGATACCGCCTTTAAAACCGGAAAATACGGGAAGACCGACAGCCCCCAGAAGTACATAGACGATAACCGATAAAGTGCCCCGTTTTCCGCCCAGAACAGCAACGGCCAGAAAAACGGCAAAAGTCTGCAAAGTAAACGGAACGACAGTAGGGATGGAAATCCAGGAACAGATTGCTATAACCACGGCAAAAAGTCCGATATAAGCCATATCCAGTGTTTTCATTTTTGTTGATGTCGATGATGTCATAATGATCCTCTCTTTCTGACGCCGAAGAGCGGCGTACACGTTAAAGTTTTGAAAAGGATATCATGATAGAAAAGAAATGTCAACTAAAAAATATCAAAGGTTAACAAAGAGAACGCATTAAAATCATATTGTGGAACAATCGTGTTGCAGGGTGATTATAGCTTTAAAACTATGACTTGACAAGGTTTTTGCGGTTGTTTATAATGGAAGCAACGCGTTGATGAGACGAGTAGGATATGGAACATCGCAGAGAGGGACCGGCTGCTGAAAGGGTCCTGTTGGGAAATATCTGAAAACTACCTCGGAGTGGCTCTAATCAAGTCCGGTGATTCCGTTATCAATCCAAATGAAGTGGTTTAGCATATGTTGTGCGGTGTATGGCTGATTGTATCGATGCATCGGAGAGCATACGTATGAAACAAAAAGGGTGGAACCGCGAGAATAGCTCGTCCCTTTCTGTCAGACAGATGATAGAAAGCGGACTTTTTTTATGTCCAAAAGAGTAACCCGGTTGGGTAAGAAATAAATAATCTTCTGTCTGGTTTAAAGATAAATAATTGGTGAAGGGAGAAAAACAAGATGAAAGTAACATTAAAAGATGGTTCTGTAAAAGAATATGCACAGCCGATGTCAGTGATCGACATTGCCAGGGATATTTCCGAAGGACTGGCACGGGCGGCCTGCGCCGGTGAATTAAACGGTGAAACAGTGGATCTGCGTACCGTTATTGACAATGATTGTGAATTAAACATTTTAACATTTGATTCCGTAGGCGGCGCAGCAGCTTTCCGTCATACAACATCCCACATTATGGCTCAGGCGCTGAAACGTCTTTATCCGGATGTGAAGCTGGCTATCGGACCGTCGATTGCGGATGGTTTCTATTATGATGTGGACAGCGAAACACCCCTGACTGCCGATGATCTGACAAAGATCGAGGCAGAGATGAAAAAGGTTGTTAAAGAAGCATTGCCAATCACCCGGTTTACAAAGAGCAGACAGGATGCCATTGAGTATTTCAAAGAAAAAGACGAACCATATAAAGTTGAATTGATTGAAGATTTACCGGAGGATGCGGAAATTAGTTTTTATCAGCAAGGTGAGTTTGTGGACCTTTGTGCCGGACCACATCTGATGACGACCAAACCTGTGAAGGCATTCAAATTGACCAGTCTGGCCGGTGCTTACTGGCGCGGAAGCGAAAAGAATAAGATGCTGACGCGTATTTACGGTACGGCATTTACAAAGAAAGCGGATTTGGAAGAACATCTGGCACGGATTGAAGAAGCAAAGAAACGTGATCATCGTAAACTTGGTAAAGAACTTGGATTATTCATGATTCGCGAAGAGGGTCCGGGATTTCCATTCTTCCTGCCAAAGGGCATGGTACTTAAAAATACTTTGTTGGATTACTGGAGAGACCTTCACCGTAAAAACGGTTATGTAGAAGTATCTACACCGATTATTTTGAGCCGTCATCTCTGGGAAAATTCCGGTCACTGGGATCACTATAAAGATAATATGTATACGACAGTCATTGATGATGCGGACTTTGCGGTAAAACCGATGAACTGTCCGGGCGGCATGCTGGTTTATAAATCCGAACCACATTCCTATAAAGACCTGCCGCTTCGTGTCGGTGAATTGGGTCTCGTACATCGCCATGAAAAATCTGGTCAGCTTCATGGATTGATGCGTGTGCGCTGTTTTACACAGGATGATGCGCATATCTTTATGACGCAGGATCAGATTCGTCAGGAGATTAAAGGCGTAGCCAAACTGATCGATGAAGTTTATAATCTCTTTGGATTTAAATATCATGTAGAACTTTCCACTCGTCCGGAAGATTCCATGGGAAGCGATGAGGATTGGGAAATCGCAACAGATGGTCTCAGAGGTGCACTTGAAGATCTGGGTCTTGATTACGTTGTTAATGAAGGCGACGGCGCTTTCTATGGTCCAAAGATTGACTTCCATCTGGAAGATTCCATCGGAAGAACATGGCAGTGCGGTACAATTCAGCTGGATATGCAGATGCCTCAGCGCTTTGATCTGGAATATACCGGGGCAGATGGTGAGAAACATCGTCCGGTTATGATTCACCGTGTGGCCTTTGGCTCCGTAGAGCGTTTTATCGGTATTTTGATCGAGCATTTTGCGGGGGCTTTCCCGACATGGCTCTCTCCGGTACAGGTAAAAGTTCTGCCGATTTCTGATAAATATATGGAATATGCGAATACTGTGCTGACTCAGTTAAATGACGCCGGTATCCGTGCAGAAATTGATACACGCGCCGAAAAGATTGGTTATAAGATCCGTGAAGCAAGACTTCAGAAGATTCCTTACATGCTTGTTGTCGGCGCTAAGGAGGAAGAAGAAAAAGTTGTTTCTGTCCGCAGCCGTTTCAAAGGTGACGAGGGACAGAAGGATCTGCAGGCCTTTATCGCTGATATTTTAGAAGAGATTCGCACAAAAGAAATTCGTCAGGTTGAAGAAGAAGCCTGAGCAGTGGTTTAAAATGCAAATTTAAGAGGTAAGGTATTCCTCTGATTTAAAAAAGAGAATTATTCCGGAGGAGATTTCCGGAATAATTCTCTTTTTGCATGGGCGCGCTCCGTCAAGCTTCGCGCGACAATGTATACCCATCCGGGCATCCCGTATGTCAGATGCTTCGCATGGGCGCGCTCCGTCAGGCTTCGCGCGACAAGGTATGATTTCGTATGATGGCCCGGATACTGGCATTGAGGTCTGGTTTTAATTCATCGAAGGGAATCGGGTCATTTTCAAGAATTGTACTGAAGGATGTGGAGCTTGCAAGTTCGATGATCAAAAACAGCATTGTTTTCGGAGCACGCAGGCGGACATCCGGATTTTCAAACAGGAGTTTCTGATAAATGTCATAGCTGTCAATATCTTCTCCCGGAAGACTGCTCGTAATGGCATGACGAAAGATTCCCCAGCTCAGGTTTTTGGAGATGAACCGGAGCATTGGTTTGTTTTTCTGCATAGAGTCCAGAACATAATCGACAATAAATATGATTCGGTCTTCAAAGGACGGAATCTGTTCATTCACCATAGCTTTGAAAGCTTTATGAAAAAGATTGTCAGCAGTTTTGGCAATGAGCTGATCTCGAATATCATACTTATCTGTGAAATAAAGATAAAAAGTTCCTTTGGCAACACCAGCCTTTTTAGCAATGTCACTTATGGAAGTCTTTTCGATTCCGTTAGTCAGAAATAATTCATAGGCGTTTTTATAGAGTGCTTCCAGTTTCTGCTGTTTATTTTCTTCTGCTTTCCCCATAATTCTCCCTCTTTTTCAGTAGATAATTTGATTATAGAACAAAAATGACCAGAAGTCAAATTTTTATAAAAACAATATTGACTGATGGTCATTTTTGCGGTATAGTAGTGAAAGACTAAAAATGACCAAAGGTCATAAAAATGAAAGGGAGGATACGGCATGGAGAAATTAAGGAAAAAAATTGTAAAATACCGAGTTGCAATTCTCATCATTGGATTTTTACTGTTGATTCCTTCAGCTATGGGCTATTTTAAAACAAAGGTAAATTACGATATTTTGTATTATCTGCCGGATGATATCGAGACAATGGTTGGTCAGGATATACTGATGGATGAATTCGGAAAAGGGGCTTTTGCCATGGAAATCGTGGAAGGAATGTCCGCGAAGGATGTGGCCGGAATTAAGAAGGAGATTGAAGCTGTAGATGGTGTGGCTGAGGTCATTTGGTATGATACATTGATGGATATTTCCGTTCCCATGGAAGTGCTTCCGGAAGAATTAAAAGACGTTTTTAACACAGATGATGCAACGCTGATGGCGATTTTCTTCGATGATACGACATCGGCGGACAGTACGATGGATGCCATTGCCGAAATCCGCAGAATTACGAATGACCAATGTTATCTCAGCGGTATGTCGGCGGTGGTCACCGATATAAAAAATCTCTCCGATAAGGAAATGCCGATTTACGTGTTGATCGCCGTACTGCTGACCTGTATTGTTTTGGCGGTTTCCATGGATTCCTGGATCATCCCGCTATTTTTCATGCTGAGTATCGGCATGGCGGTTATTTACAATCTTGGGACGAATGTGTTCCTTGGAGAGATTTCTTACATAACAAAAGCGTTAAGTGCAGTGCTTCAGCTTGGGGTAACGCTGGATTATTCCATTTTCCTGTGGCACAGCTACAAAGAAAATCAGGAGCGTTTTCCGGGAGATAAAGAGCGGGCCATGGCCCATGCCATATCCAATACGTTTTCTTCCGTTGTGGGTAGTTCGGTAACGACAGTGGCCGGGTTCATAGCCCTTTGTTTTATGAGTTTCACCCTTGGAAGAGATATGGGTATTGTTATGGCGAAGGGGGTTGTGTTCGGCGTCATTAGCTGCGTGACGATTCTTCCGGCCTATATTTTGATCTTTGATAAAGTGATTGAAAAAACGACCCATCGGGCATGGATACCGAAAATGGATAAATTATCCGGTTTTATAACAAAACATTATAAAGTTTTTATCCTCGTGTTTATTGTTGTATTGATTCCGGCTTTGTATGGATATCAGAATACGAAGGTCTATTATAATCTGGATGCTACTTTGCCGAAATATCTTGAAAGCATTCAGGCCAATGATAAGTTGTCCGATCAATTTGATATGAATGCGACCCACATGGTATTGGCCGGTTCGGATTTGTCCTCAAAGGATGGGAAAGCCATGCTGAATGAAATGTCGGACGTAGAGGGCGTGCGGTTCGCATTGGGGCTGGACAGCGTGCTTGGTTCGGCCATTCCACGGGAAATGATACCGGAAGAGCTGACGGAGAATCTGAAAAAAGATAACTGGCAGCTGATATTGGTTCAGTCTGAGTATAAGGTAGCCTCAGATGAGGTGAATCAGCAATGCGAACAACTGAAAGGGATTATTAAGAAATATGATCCGGAGGCTATGTTGATCGGTGAGGCACCGTGTACAAAGGATTTGATCACGATTACAGATAAGGACTTTAAGGTGGTCAGCGCTGTATCGATCGCAGCCGTTTTCCTGATTATTTTATTTGTATTTAAATCGATTTCCCTTCCGGTGATTCTGGTCGCGGTGATTGAATTTGCTATCTTTATTAATTTAGGTATTCCGTATTATACGGGAACACAATTGCCGTTTATCGCATCCATTGTCATTGGTACTATACAGCTTGGCGCTACGGTAGATTATGCTATCCTGATGACGACCAGATATAAGAAAGAGCGATGTGCCGGCAGGGAGAAAAAAGAAGCGATTGAAATTGCCCTTTCTACATCGATTACATCAGTTTTTGTTTCGGCCTGTGGTTTTTTTGCAGCAACCTTTGGTGTCGGTCTCTATTCCGATATCGACATGATTTCTTCACTGTGTACATTAATGGCACGGGGAGCCATCATCAGTATGTTTGTTGTTATATTTATTTTGCCGTCTATGCTGATAGTATTTGATAAAGTGATTTGTACAACGACAAAAGAAATGAGGAAAATCAAGTTCATAGGAGGTCATCATCATGAAGAATAAAGAATATCAGAAAATGTTAGTTATGGCGCTGACGGTTTCATTGACCATCGGCAGTATGGGTGTTTCTGCCATCCCGGTCCGGGCCGCGGAAAGTCCATGTCGGACCTGGCAGATGACTCAGGGGGCTGCTGAAAAGGCGGATGATCCGAAAGCAGAACCTGTGAAGGATGAAACGGTTTATGTGAAGCTGGATGGTTCGGGAAAAATAACGTCAGTGACAGTGTCGGATCAGTTGAAAAACGTGGGCGGATTAGAAAGTATCGAAGATGTTTCGGATTTGAAAGATATTGAAAATGTCAAAGGAGAAGAAAGTTTTTCTCAAAATGGCGGAAAACTTACATGGAACGGCAACGGTAAAGATATCGTCTATCAGGGAACAACGGAAAAGAAGCTTCCGGTCGGAATTCGAGTGACCTATACGCTGGATGGCAGGAAAATTGGTGCCGAAGAGTTGGAGGGAAAAAGCGGCCATCTGGAAATGCGTTATGAATATGAAAATACGACAGGGAATGGAAATGAAGCCTACACACCGTTTTTAATGGTAACCGGACTGATATTAAATACAGAAAAATTTTCAAATGTGACAATTGAAAATGGAAAGCTTGTATCCGACGGCGACAGAGATTTCGCCATCGGAATGGGCATACCGAAAATGAAAGATGCATTAAATGTGGAGGATATGGATATTCCGGATTATTTTGTTCTTGAGGCGGATGTGACAGATTATGAGGCCGTGGAGGGAATCACTGTGGCGACCAATGAAGTCTTTAATTCAATGAGCAATGACGGTTTTGACAGCCTGGAAGATTTGGAGGGCTCTATGGACCAGCTCCAGAGTGCTGCTGATCAGCTGGTCGATGGTTCCGGACAGTTGAAGACCGGATTGGATACGCTGCTTTCATCTTCCGGGACATTGATTGATGGAATTGGTCAACTGACGGCCGGCGGTGATGAACTTGAAAAAGGTGCAGGAACTTTAGTATCCGGCGCCGGTGAACTTTCTGAGGGCGGCAAAACTCTTGCCGGAGGAACATCCCAACTGGCGGCCGGAGCGGAAAAATTAAGCGGCGGTGCATCCCAGGTGGCGGCCGGAGCGGAAAGCGCCCATAAAAGTACTTCAGAACAATTACTTTCGGGCGTTCAGCAGCTTTATGATGGTGTGACAGGGATGCAGTCCCAGGTTGAAAGCGGCATTGGCCAGCTTTCCGGCGGTACCAGCCAGTTAAAGGGTGGAATCGAAGAAGCAGCCGCCGGAGCCGCCCGGTTAGCTGATGGTATCGATACGGTAGGGACCAGTGCGGGGGATTTGAGCAGCGGCATTTCGAATGCGGCGGCTTCTTCAGCGGAACTGGCGGCCGGAGCTCAGAGTCTGGCGGACAGCTTATCTGCGGAAGGCGTTGATAACAGCGCTTTGATTGGAGCGTTGCAAGGTCTGGAAGCCGGAAAGAGTGATGAAGAGATTCAAACGATTGAGGCGGTTATCGGGGCATTATATACTCAGGCCGACGGGGTCAACGAGGCGCTTTCCAATGCGGCTGCTGCCGCCGGAAATATCGCTGCCGGAAGCAGTGCACTGACAGATGGTTTAAATAATGCGGCTGCCGGAGCCGAAGCCTTGTCCGGCGCTATTAATGGAGATATTAAAAATGGCGCTGATGGACTGAATAACGCATTAAATGAAGATTTGAGCACCGGAGCCGCCCAGTTGGATGCGGGTGTGACGCAGATGGCCGGACAGTTAAAAGACGGTACGTCTCAGCTTGCTTCCGGAACCGGGGCCTTATTGAGTGGAACCGAAGATTTAAATGACGGATTGGGAACTCTGGCCGATGGCGCTGCTCAGATCAGTGAGGGGAGTCATACATTAAGTGAAAACATGAAAACGGCGGATGATGGCGCCCGGACATTGGCGGCTGGCCTTGAGGCTTTAGTGGAAGGGGCCTCCAACCTTCAGGCCGGGACTGTGATTCTGAATTCGGGTCTTGGCACATTACAGTCCGGTTCAGGAGAACTGGTAGACGGTGTGACACAGTTGGACAATGGTGCGGCTGAATTAAACAGCGGTATGATTCAGTTTAATCAGGATGGTATTCAGAAATTAGTCAATGCTTTTGATGGTGATGTGGAAAGCATGTTGGATAATTTGAATGAGATTCTGGATGCATCAAAAAAATATAATAATTTTTCAGGCATTTCGGATAAAATGGAGGGTGAAGTAAAATTTATTTTAATCACAGACAAATAAAAGATAGATATTTTTAGGACATAGTGCTATAATTTAGACAAAATCTATGTTAGGAGGTATTTGTATGGCAAAGAAAATTTTGATGCTTGTTGGTGACTTTACTGAGGATTATGAAACAATGGTGCCATTTCAGGCGTTATCTATGTTGGGATATCAGGTAGATGCAGTTTGCCCGGATAAAAAGGCAGGTGATGTTGTACGTACAGCAGTGCATGACTTTTTAGGCGATCAGACCTATACGGAAAAACCAGGTCATAACTTTGCTATTACAGCAGATTTTGATGCAGTAGATACAGCAGACTATGTTGGACTTTTCATCACTGGCGGCCGTGCGCCGGAATATATTCGTCTGAATGCCAGAGTGATCGAGATCGTTCAGGAATTCTTCAAAGATAAAAAACCTGTAGCAGCAATCTGCCATGGACCTCAGGTACTTACTGCTGCCGGCGTTCTGAAAGGATATAAAGCAACCGCATATCCGGCAGTCGGACCGGACGTGACTCTGGCCGGCGGAACCTATGTGGAGGTTGACGCTTCCGAAGCTGTTGTGGACGGCAATCTGGTTACAGCTCCGGCCTGGCCTGGTGATACAGCGATCATCAGAGAATTTGTAAAACTTCTCGGAGCTAAGATTGAGATCTAAAAGCTATACCCATCCGGGCACACCGTATGTCAGATGCTCCGCATGGGCGCACGCCGTCAGGCTGCGTGCGATAAAGTATAAAAATGCTTGACATTCGGTGAGAAGTGTTGTATTCTATTTTAGGTGTTTAGAACACGATAAGAAAGCAGAGTACTCACTCTCACCTCAGCATTTGAAATGACTCGGGTTAATACCTTGACGAACAGAGTTCGCCCGCTCCATCAGGAGCATGTATTACGGTATGCCCTTTGGGGTATATTCCGAGAGATTGGCACGCAAGTGTCTTATGAATGGTGAGTAGTATGCTGCTCACCATTTTTTGATTATGGAGGTGTCAATTATCAGCGATTTAATGATTAACGAGCAGATTCGTGACAGAGAAGTACGTCTGATCAGTTCAGACGGAGAACAGTTAGGGGTTATGTCTGCTAAAGAAGCTATGAAACTGGCTAAAGAAGCTAATTTAGATTTAGTAAAGATCGCCCCTCAGGCAAAGCCGCCGGTATGTAAAATCATCGATTACGGTAAATATCGTTATGAGATGGCTCGTAAGGAAAAGGAAGCTAGAAAGAAACAGAAGGTTATTGATATTAAAGAGATTCGTTTATCACCGAATATCGATGTCAACGACTTGAATACAAAGATGAACCAGGCACGGAAGTTCCTGAAAGGCGGTAACCGGGTAAAGGTTTCTGTACGTTTCCGTGGACGTGAACTGGCACATACCGCATCAGGTAAGGTTATTCTGGAAGGATTTGCAGAGAAGTTATCGGATGTTGCAGTAATTGATAAAGCAGCCAAACTGGAAGGCCGGAGCATGGTCATGTTCTTATCAGAAAAACGCAATTAATCATTTGTAAATATTAAGGAGGATACACACTATGCCAAAAGTTAAAACAAGCAGAGCAGCCGCAAAGCGTTTCAAAAAAACAGGTACTGGTAAATTAAAAAGAATGAAAGCTTACAAGAGCCATATTCTTACAAAGAAATCCACAAAGACAAAGAGAAATCTTAGAAAAGCAACCATTACAGACGCTACAAACGCAAAAGTAATGAAGAAGATTTTACCTTATCTGTAATAGAACGAAACGGAGGATATAACGATGGCAAGAGTTAAAGGTGCGTTAAACGCTAGAAAAAAACATAACAGAACTTTAAAGCTGGCTAAAGGTTACAGAGGAGCCAGAAGCAAACAGTATAGAGTAGCAAAACAGTCCGTAATGAGAGCATTAACAAGCTCTTTTGCAGGCCGTAAAGAAAGAAAACGTCAGTTCAGACAGCTTTGGATTGCAAGAATCAACGCTGCTGCAAGAATGAACGGACTTTCCTACAGCAAATTAATGCATGGTCTGAAATTAGCCGGTGTTGATGTAAACCGTAAGATGCTTTCCGAAATGGCGATCAGTGATGCTGCCGGATTTACAGCACTTTGCGAAGTAGCTAAAGCAAAATTAGCATAATTTGTAAAATGTCCCCGATATTTTTCGGGGGCATTTTTTATCTTCAGTCTTGACAAATGGGCCAAAAAGGACTAGGATTATGTCATACTAATCCTCGATAGCTCAATGGTAGAGCGCTCGGCTGTTAACCGAGTTGTTGCAGGTTCGAGCCCCGCTCGGGGAGGTCGAAAGCACTTAATGAAAGCAAGCGTAAGCGCCGCTTGAATTTAGCTGACGGACGACACCGAAAGTACTTAATGAAAATGAGTTTAAAAAAGATTGTCACAGTGATGTGGCAATTTTTTTTAGGAAAATAGTATAATGGACCGCATACCCGAAAAAATAAGGGAGGGAAAAATATTGTTAGAAATTATAAAAGCGATTATTTTTGGCATTGTGGAAGGTATCACCGAATGGCTGCCCATCAGCAGCACTGGGCATATGATCATTCTGGATGATTTTATTAAATTGGATTGTAGCGAAGAATTTATGGAGATGTTTCTGGTCGTCATCCAGCTTGGCGCGATTTTAGCGGTCGTATGGTTATTCTGGAATAAAATATTTCCGTTTCAGTTCAAAGACCGGCAAAAACCAGTGATCGAGCAGGAGAAAATGGTGCTTTGGTGCAAGATTATTGTGGCCTGTATTCCGGCGGCAGTGGTCGGAATTTTATTTGATGATGTATTTGAGGCATTATTTTATCATGCCCTTCCGGTAGCGATCGCATTGATTGTTTTCGGCATTGCTTTTATCCTTATTGAGCGGGGAAATGAATCACGACGGCCGAGAATCCGAGAGATGGAAGATATTGATTTTAAGACCGCTTTGATTATTGGTATGTTTCAGTTGATTGCCGCCGTGTTTCCCGGAACATCCCGGTCGGGCGCTACCATTGTCGGAGCCCTGCTTGTCGGAGTGTCCCGGACTGCTGCTTCAGAATTTACCTTTTGCCTTGCTATTCCCGTCATGTTTGGGGCCAGTTTATTAAAAATATTGAAATTTGGATTGTCCTTTACAGGAATGGAAGCGGCCATATTGATTGTTGGCATGCTGGTTGCATTTATTGTTTCTGTGTTTGTCATTCGGTTTTTGATGGATTACATAAAGAGACACGATTTTCAGGTATTTGGCTGGTATCGGATCATTCTTGGCATGGTGGTCATCCTGTTTAACATCTGTGGTATTATACATGTGTAATAAAATCGCTTCGTTGAATGACGCCATATCCGATGGAGTAGGGACCGGCATGGACGCCGATGGTCGCTCCGATCGGACAGAGCGGAACGGAAATTTGATTTCCAAAAGTTTCACATAAGCGTTCTTCCGTCAGTTTTTGGAAACGCACAGCTTCTTCATAGTCGTGGCAATAGCCGATGATGATATTACAGTCGGTCGGAGCGCAGTTGTAGTCTTTACAATAGTTGATGAGTAAATCAATAATGCCGTTTAAAGATTTGCGGCGGCCTCGTCTTATGCCGGAAGAATGGATTTCACCATCCTGGAGTGTGATCAATGGTTTTACATTCAATAAGTTTCCGGCAATACTGGTTACTTTGCCGATGCGTCCGCCTTTTTGCAGATAATGAAGATCGCCGACAGTAAAAAGAATTCTTGCTGTCTTACCCAGTCTTTTAATCATTTCCACAGTGTGATCGAGGGAATAGCCCGCATCCCGCATTCGGCAGACTTCCAGGACATAGACCGCCTGCATGAGGGTGGCGCAGAGGGAATCCAGGACAACGACCCGAATATCCGGATATTTTTCTTTCAGCATCTGTGCGGCGATTTCGGCGGATTGGACCGAGGAACTCAGTTTTGTGGAAATGCAGATGCAGATAATATCCTGCCCCTCTTTAGCCCGGGCCTCAAAGGCTGCATAGAAGTCCTGAGGAGATGGCGTCGCTGTCTTTGGAATAATATTTGGATGGTCTACCATCCGTTGATAAAAGTCTTTTAATTCGATATCTATACCTTCCCGTTGATACGTCTTTCCATCAAAGGAAACAAGAAAATGAACAACGCTGATATTATGCTCTTTTAAAGTCTGTTCCGGCAGATCGCAGGAACCGTCGCTGACGACACAAAAATTTGTTTTCATTAAAAAACCTCCAGATGTTCATGATTTTTAATTATTAGAAATTATAGAACCTTCGGATGGAAAAGTCAAATCAGGAGGACGATAAATTGTAAAAAAATTTTACAATTATCGGCTCTTTTGTTATACTGTAAGCAAAAGGGGGTTATATTTATGTATCAGGTGAGTGTACAGACGTATAATAAAAAGGGAAAAGAGATGGTGGATCATATTACGATTCCACTTGGTTCTATGGAAGATGAAGGCTATGATGAGGCATTGAGACAGCTGTCCGATTTGCTTTTTGGACTGGATGTGGATTATGATGATGTGGAAGGCGACGGAGATATCGTTGTGGACGATATGCTCATTTCCGCTTCCGAAGGAGAGCCTTTTGAAAAAACGCTTGAAGGTAAGAACCATCTTTATAAAATCAATGGTGGCGAATAGAGGATAAAGTTCTTTTAATGGATGGATGCAGTAGAAGACAGGCGAAAAAACAGGATGCCCCATATAATTTGGGACATCCTGTTGTTATTCTAAACGAATGAGTAATTCGGTTAATGGTACGCCAAAGCAGCCGGCATAGCCATCCATATCCGGTCCGGTTTCGTTATCGTACTGGTTCGGATAATAAGATGAATTTCCTTTACCTTTGACCTGGTAAACGGCTTTGTAGTATTTACCGCCGGTTTTGGAGATATCTGTTTCGTAATAAATTTCAATGGCGTCAATGGCAGTCTGATTGTCCCCGGCATAGCCATTGTGATAATCCTGCCAGCTGCAGCCTGTAACATAGTCAAGCCATTGTCTGTCAATCAGATGTACGCGGTAGCGGACAGCGCCGGAGCTGACGCCGATTTTTACGGCAATAATCTCATCTTCCTGCCATCCGGCATAGTCGTCGCGGTTTTTCACATCAGGAAGAATGCCGTAATTTCGTGTTTTAACGGCATAGTAAATATCTGGCGGATTGGATGTATTCGGAGCGGCAGAGACTGTCGGCGTAGAGAAGTCATAATTCATATCGACGTTCCCGAATATACCCGGGAGATATCCGGCGGAGGTATATTGCCACATGTCATAGCGGCCTTCGTAAGTACAGGCAGTGTTATACTGGGCTACCCATTTGGAAAAACGGTCGAGACGATTGCCGATGATGTTCCGAAACCAGTTCAGATTGGCATAGATGCCGACGTTATATCCGGAAGTTTCAAGGATATCACCGAATATCTGGGCTCCCCGGACCGCATGCTCCTGAACGGCCGCAGATTCCTCTTCAAGATCAAGATATACGGGATAGGATAATTTATATCCATGGATAAGGCGCAGAACATGTTCTGCCTCGCTGCGGCTTTGGGTATCATTCGCGGCGTAAGAGTAGATGTAGACGCCGAAGGGGATGTTCAGCCGGGTACACGCATCTGCGTTATATTTCCAGTAAGCATCATCCTGGGATTCGATATTATCGCCGTATCCACAGCGAATAATAGCAAAATCAATGTGATTTTTAATTTCCGGCCAGTTGATCTGTCCCTGAGAATAGGACACGTCAATGCCGGTTTTTTTATTATTAATCGGATGGTTCATTGTATTTCCCTCCATTTATTTGACCGGAAGCCGCATGACTTCCGGTTCAATCTTTTGCTTGACGACGCCGTTGCCGCCGTCATTTTCATAAAGTTTGCAGGCTTCGCTGAATACTTCGAGGCCATCTTTGGTAACAAATCCCTGTTTCATAAATTCACCGTGCATTTGCCAGATATTTGAGCGCAGAGATACGATTGTACGTTCTTTATCCTTTTCAATGTGTTTGGTCATGAGTTCCTTTAATTCGTTGATGGAGTCTTTAATCTCGTCGATTTCAGAAATGGATTTTTCCATCTTTTTTCGACGAAGCGATAATTTGGTTTCAATGCCTATTTTTTCAGTGAAAAAGTCAATGACTTTACTGGCTGCCATCCAGGCAGAAAAAATTGTGCAGACGGCAAATACAAATGTACGCCAGTCGATACTGAATAAGGCTGTAAATTCTTCATGCATGTTGTTCACCTCATATTTATAGAAATTTATATCGCGGAGGTTCTTCATTAAAAAACACGTAGCGAATGTAATCATCGAACACGATGGCAAAGGCACAGATTGGGAGAAAGAGCAGGGCGAAAGTAAGGGACGTCTGGCCAAGCAGGTGAAATCTGAGATTGGAGTAGTCCCAGACATTCCAGCCAAGCCAAAGATTGACGATACAGCCGGTGATAAATTCGGCTATCAGTGCAAATGTCCACACCTTTAAAAGCTGTTTCCAGAAGGGATAATCCCATTCAAAGAATTCATTCTGCACGGAAGCGTAGATAAAAATAATTCCGGCACAGAGAAACATAGACCAATGGGTCCGGCCGCGGTAAAGGATTTCGATGCCACAGTAGGTAAAGCCGCCGATATAGAACAGAAAAAAATATTTAAGGATGAACCTCAATGTTTTCAATAGAATCAACCTCCGCATGTTTCTTATAAGCTTCTACGATTTCATTTAAGGCAGTTAAAATATCTTCCATGTTTTTCTGTAAATCTTCCGGCAGTTCGGAGCTGGCTGTAATGGCCAGAATCTCTTCCGGAGCAGTACATCTGCGAATCCATATATTATAGGCGTTGATCAGCGTTGTAAATTGGGTCACAAATGCATCTGTCACAAGAGATATCAGGGACATTTCTTTTGGCGTATAAACACGACAGGAGTTTTTGTCCGAATGATAAGGAACGGCAACCTGGAACAGTTCGGCCCGCCGGGTCAGTTTATCGATATTTAACTGATCCAGAGTGGATAGAGAAAAATGTTCGGCGCCGCCGGGAAGATCCACATCCGTCCCCTTTTCAATAAAATGACTGATCTCATCCTGAATTTCTTTGCATTTATATTCCTGAAGTTCTTCCAGGGTCATCTTAGAGAAATCCGTTACCGGGTCTATCTTTTCGCGCATTTGCTCCACTACAATATTTAATGCGCTTATTTTTGCTTCTATGTCCATCAGTTTTTTTAACTGAACAAAGACAATATAGTCTTTTGTGTGACTGCCGGAATCCGGCGTCTGGGTTGAAAGTTTGGCGTCGCCAAAACCCATGTAAGCGGCCGAGATGGCATTTCCCTGTTCATCCACCAGTTCCAGCTTCTTTAAAGCAAATTCATCTTTGAATTTTCTGTAAATAGTTACCGAATGCTCGTTCATATCAATAAAATTCTCATAATGAAATTCGATGATCAAAGCATCCACATTGTCAATGAGTGTCGGAGTGAAACCGGAGCACTCCATTGTTGTTAAATCATTAAATCGAATGATATTTTTCAAAGCGTTTCCCTCTTTTCTTTAATTTTTGTTTGAAAAAGGCTGCCCGGGCAGGGGCAGCCTGAAGTTTTAGGATATATGGAGTGTAGAATTTATTTTTCCACACCTTCATTTTCAAAAAATTGTGCAACAGTCATACATTTTGGATGTTCTATTTCAAGGCTTAGAAAATCTTTATCACCTGTGAGAATAATATCCACATCAAATACAATAGCCGCATTTAAAATCGGTTGATCTTTGGCATCGCGTATGAGCTTTTCCGCATGATCGACTGCGGGGATTAGCTCATAGGACATTTCTGCAAGGAGAACTTCCGCATCCGGGAGAAATTTTGGAGCCTTTCGTTTTAGAATATCTCTTAACTCTACAATGTTACGATCACATAAAATAATTTTGTGATTATCTGCAATATACAATAATGCCTGCGCTGGTTTGGAATGCGGAAAACAGAATGTTTGTATCAACTAATACACGCATTTTACTTTTCCTTTCCATAGCGTACTTCATTTACAAGTTCCTGAATATCATTTTCGCTATAAATACCCATTGCTTCAGCGGCTCCGGTGAATGCAGCCTGCGCTTTACGGATTGCCTGTGAAGAGGCGTTGCTTATTACGATTTCTCCGTTCTTTTTTTGGAAAAACAGAATCTTGTCACCAGATTTCAAATCAAGTAGCCGACGAATTTCAATCGGCACAGTAATCTGACCATTTGCTGAGATTTTTGCCAAATTCATAAGAATCATCCTTTCTATTCTTGAAATCTAAAGTAAACTTGAGTTTGTTTATATTATATTCCAATTCAGTATAAAAGTAAACCTGTGTCACTGTTTCTCAAGCAGTTCTTTTCCACATATAGCAGGTAATATATGGCGGTAAATTAGATTTAGAATTGGTATTCGGAGAACTATTTCCGGTATTACCTGCGCTTACGGCAGTCGTATCGCCGGCAGATTGATAAATTACAGGATTATTGGTAGTGGCCCAATTTGTTAATGTACCGTTGATGGATATGTCACTGCCATAAAGGCTGTTGGCATATACCCCAGAGTTGGATGCCGTTTGAAATTTGGCCTTGGAACTGGAATAGGCAGTGATGCCAGCGGCGGAAGCGTACCAGTCATACCATCCAATTGTAAAAGCATGTCTGTGGGAAGGCGTCGTATGGTTATGCGAATTAACAGTGTGGTTATGAGTGGATGTCCCGCCGGTTTTCTCTGGAGTATTAAAGTTCGTATCCGAGGTATTGACACCAACCGGGACCCGGCCGGAACCCCAGGCTACCCACGTTCCGCCGATAAAAGTTCCGGGATTTGTATTTACCGTTGTAAGAAATATAGAACCCTTGGGAAAAAGTTTTTGGCCCAGATTCTTTAATTCATTGCTTAGTGAATTGGTCAGCTTACTGCTGGCGGCATAGGCATCACTGTTTGTGGCGAGAGAGGTGGCGATCCCACGCATTCCGTTAAAACTGTAGGCTTTTACGGCGCCATCTACCTGCAGCCGGGTAGAAGTATCATTGGTTGTCGCACTGTCGGTCGGCAGACAGTTAACGCCCACACGGCCCTTGCTGCCGATGGAAAGAATCGGTATACCCTGAGTAAGAGTTTTTGAAAATTCGAATGTACCATAGCCGTCGGCAATCTGTACCTGAAATTCATAGGTTTTGTTGATTGCAAAGCTGCCAATATTGAATTTCTCCACAGTGACTTTGCCGTTGGAAAGAGTGGCTTTGGCGGTAATGTCTGTCCAGGAAGCTGCGTCTCTGGCGGCAGTCGTTTCACCGTATCTGTATTTTACAGATCTTATCGTGTTTTGGTTATTAACAACGGCATATGAGCCACTGAAAGCCAGAGTCGTTGGAGCTTCAAAACCATTTTGGCGTTCGAGCGTGATCGTTCCCGTAGGCTGGAAATATTGGTAAACGGTTATGTTTTTGCTAGTCGAGCCGGTAAAGCCCCGACTGTCAGTCACCGTCAGAGTAACGCTGTAAGTATTAGCGGCAGGGGCAGAACCAAAGGAAACGACGTCATTGGCGTTTAATTGGGATTTAGTACTTCCATTAAAGATAATTTTATAAGCTTTGGTCGGGATGGATGCGCTCTTTTTAGCTGTGGCTGCAGCAGTTATTTTGGCATAAATAGCAGATAAGGATTGAACAAACAGCGTATTGTTCGCTGTAGTAAAATAACCATAGGCATTATTGTTATCGTACACACTGAGCAGGGAAGCGGCCACCGATGGTCTGGTGGCGGCATTGTTGGAAATACTGAAAGTGTTCCAGGAACTTTGAATGGTCGACAACGGAGATGCATTATTGTTCGCATTCGTTTGGGTGGCATAGGTACGGGTATAAACGCAGTATTTACCGGAAGTCGAACTTGGCGCCTTGGCAAAAAACTGATTCACTTCCGCTTCGGTGAACGAAACGGTCGTGTTTCCGCTGACAGTACCAGAAAGAGTTTTAACCACCACATTCGATGAAATCGTACCGCCTACGTCTGTGTAAAAGAAAAGGCGAATATATCCTTTACCCGGATTCGAGATGTTTAACGTAATATTTCCGCTGGTATCCGGCAGTGTCCATTTGGGAACGCTGCTGATGGAAGCGCCCGAGATGGTTGTAAAAGAAGCGGTCTTCTCTGTCCATAGTCCGGAATCTTTACGTTTGAGTCGAATCTGTACACTATGATTGGTCTTCGGTGATAAGCCGCTGACCGTAAAGGAGCCGGATGTGGCGTTGGTCGTGATGCCCACGGCGGTCGAGCTGCCGTCAAGATAGTATTGGCCCTCGGATATGTGGGCGTCGGCGGACCATTTGACCCTTGCTGAAGTCATGGTTTGGTTATCTACGCCGGTTGTAAAGTTTGCGTATCTTGGAATCGTATCCAGTGTCAGCGTATGCGCGTCGACAACGACATTGTCCGGGGCAATACCGATGTAGGCGTAGGCACGGACTTCACAGGATTTTGTGCCGTTGTTATTGTGGGGAACGACAAAGGTATGGCCGGGGCCAATCTGATACCATTGACCCGCATTGTAGTTCAGATCAATATTAAAGTTTTCTTTGTAGTATTGGCCATCGCACCAGAATTCCACATAGGCGTTGCCTGTTTCATTGTACCAGTAAGAACTGTAATCACTTCGCATGAAGGATAATGTCATATAGACATTTGACGTATTGGCGTTGGAGCCGTTGCTGGTATAGGTACAATTCAGGTGAATTGTATATTGGCCGCCGGAACCGTTTTGATAGCCGTTAAATTCTGTATATCCCATTAACTGTCACCTCCTGATGGAACAAAGCATAAGAATTTGGTGTCTTCTGAAATCTGCATCGGAACGGCTTTAATTCCGTAAAAATCGGCGCCGTTTGGAGCCAGAAGGCGGTTGGTGTAAACGGAATCCTCCTGAATTCCGAAAACACGATTTTCATTTTCATAAACATTGATTTCGTCCGTATTGAACACGGAACGTTTTGGCCCTTTGTCGAATTGGATTCCTTTGGAACTGATGGTCACTTCGCCGACGGTTGTTCCGACGATCTCTCCGTTTTCATCCGGGGCATTGAGCGCTTCCTTAAATTTAGCCATCCAGGCCTCGGAAGTCATTTCATAATTGGCAATGGTTGCTTGTACTCGCTCGTCAATAGATTCAGGAATGTTTGTTATGGTCGTATTGATACCGTTTACAGTTGTTTCAATCGAGGTCATTTGCCCCTGCAAAGCGACTACATTTTCAGTATTTTTCTCAACTGTTTTTGAAATTTCACCGATTTGTGTTGTCGTTCCTTCAAGAGAGCTGTTCATCCGGTTGTACATTTCTTTGACATCAATTACTTTTTCGGTTGCAGTGCCATTATCATCAACGTCTGTTACAGTTACCATTGTATTGCTGATGACCTGATCGATTCGGTCGCCCTGAGCTTTGATGCTCGCTTCCATATGATTTAATTTTCGTGCATAGGAAAATGTATTGGTTATGTCATACACCGTCGCAAAGCACAGCTCCCATGTGACCGGGTAGGCTTCAGAAGGCGCAGAAGAGCTGCTGGTCAGGCAAAAATGGAACATTTCCCCGAAATCGCCGGTATCGCCGCAGCCGACATAAAAGTCATATTCGGCCCATCGCCCGGTGCCGATGTTTTTCCCGGAAATATCGCCGTAAGTCTTTGTTTCGCCAATCCACCGGGCGTCACAGCTGGCGCCGGCCGTGGTCTCCAGACATTCGAGGGAATAATCTGCCGGGATTTTTGCGATGATCTTACACACATATCTGCCGTTACAGCGGGAAGCTGTATGAAAACAAAAACCGCCGATGAATTGTTCCGTTTCCGTGTTCCATTCGGAGGCGGAAAAGGAAATACTATGGGCGAGAGAGTCTTCGATCGGAGTGGCTGTATTGGCTGTGACGGTAACAGCGGTATGGTCGCATTTGTAAAGAGAAATTCCCGGAAAATATTCACTGAAATGTTCCGGGAGAAATCCTTCCGGGTTTTCCAGTGCAAATGTCGGGTTCCCATAAAGCATTTCTCCGGCGGCCATATTGGCCAGGATCGCAGCGTTTTCATTGGTTTCCTCAAGGTGGGATTCCACTCCGATTTTGAAATTGTCCAGACCCAGTTCCAGAGTTCCGGTCCGTTCTTCCAGGGAACTAATATCGCCTTCCAGATTGGTCGTAATGCTGGAAATGTTATTTTTGGTGGAATTCAAATCCTGTTCCAAAGTATTGGTTTTGGATGTAACTCCGGATATCGACGACTCGTGGGATGAGAGAATCTGAGCATGACTGTCAACCGTGTCTTTGGTCCGGTTGTAATCATCCTTGACAGAAACGGTCGTTCCGTCTGCTTTTGTGATGGTCGTATCGGAAATCAACTGGGTGATTTCTAACGCATTGGTGTCAATAGCCGTCTGAATTGTGTTGATTTTTTCAGTCAGGGTCGTACCATCTTCATTCACCGTAATATTGGTGGATTTCCACACCGGTTTTCCATTTTCCTCGGAAGCTCCGGCAGAAGTCCAGTCCACCTTGGTTGTATCGATGGCATTATCTTCAACCATACGGGTTTTGATCAGACCGTCGGTGATCGCGTCTTCATGCAGACCCTTTTCGTCAATAAGGACAGATTGCTCAGAGCCCCGAAGAATGAAAGAAAAGTTGCCATCGGAATCTTTGCCGAGTTGGAGCCGCACGCCGGAAGTGTCGGAAAACTGCATGGTGGCGCCATTGATGCTGAGTGCGCCGTCATCTGAGGCAAGGCCGATATAATCGGTGTTGATATTTCCGACTTTCAAATCGTTTACCGTGATGTTCTGCGCCATAAGGTCTTTGATATAGGCCGTATCAATGACCGAGTTTTGAGCATTCAGATAGATGGTGTGAAGGGAACCGGTGGTGGTCGAGCCGGAGAGGAGAAGTTTGATTTCTGCGTAGTCAGCGACGAGCTCGTCCACGTCGATTTTAGCCGCATCCAATTCGGTCAGGGACGCAAACTGGGTCTGCAGATAGGTGATAAATGCCGAGTCGGCAGACAGTTTGGAAATATCTGCGACTTCGGCCGATAAATCCTTCGTTTTTAAATAGTCGGCCAGAGCCACGTCAAAGGCGCCGAGGACGGCCTGAATATTTTGGGCAGTGGCATTCTGAAAAACCGGAGAGGATGTGAAGGAGGCAAATTTGGAGTTTAACAGGGTGGAAAGGGCCGTTGTCAGATCCTCAGAAGATATGCCTGCAGTGATTTTATTTTTGCTGGAGCGGGAATAGCTGTTTCCTGTCAGGTAGGTGTAATCATCCCTGCGGTTATAGGTCGTTACCATGTTGGAAAATTCCAGGTTTAGTTTGGCTGACAGGTCCGACGGCTGAAACTGGATGCTTACGATACGAAGCTTTTCAGATTCATCTGAATTCGCCCCTACACGGATAAAGTTTCCGACGGCAAGCTCATCGGTAAAACCGTTATACTTGGTGATGGATAAAAAACTATCCAGATCAATTCGCATACTCAACTGGGGGCGGGATTCGATGGCAAGCTGCTCGCAGGCGGCGTCATACAATTCCCCGGCCAGATCAACCTGAGCGATCGCGTCGTCAAAGTCCGTAACGAGAATGTTTTCATTTTCGTAATCCGTGTGAACGGTCAGAGATTCAAAAGTTTTTAATTCCTCACTGGTGAAGCCATGTTCCGGATGGGTCATCTGGGCATAGGCGATAAGATGCTTTCGCTCTGTCTGAAGTTTTTCCATTTCCGCCTGCAGTTCAGCAACCCGGGATTTTCTTGCCCCAATGGCTGCCTGAATCTGACGGACATATTCGGTATTTTCCAGATAGAGCTGGTGATTCAGCTTATAAAGGGCCTCATTTTCACTGTGGACACCTGAATCATAGGGCTGCGTGTAAGCCGAATAAAGGGTTACGGCATCTGTGTAGGTCAGCAGCAGATGATTCAATTCATTAATGCCGTATAAGTCCCAGTTGGTTTTCCAGGAGACTTCTTCGTCGGGTTTAGGTTTTCCGGAGTTTACCGCTTCAATCTGGGCCATGAGCTTAGGGATGATGACTTCGGTCAAACTGACATAGATACCGTAATCGCTGGAACCTTCAATCTGAAGGACGCCATCGACGGTGTGCAGTTCCCGGAGCAGGGCGGCGGCAGCCTGACAGCTTTCCAGTTCAGCGTCCAATTGTTCCGACGTCAGGTCCGTCCAGGCGGCCTCACAGCGGCTGTCCGGTACCCGGTCGTAGAGTTCCGTCACCTGGCTATTCAGGTAGTTCCAGGATTTGGTAAGTTCCATGTACCGATTCCGTTTTGCATCCACATTGGTTTTATAGGCGTTGTATTTGGTGATGGTCGTTTCATCAAACCAGATGGGATTCAGAAAATAATCATAATTGGATATCCTATGGCTTCCAAAGTTGGCGAAGGGGAGAATATCTTTTCCGTCATCGGCCAGAACTGAAAATTGAGTATAAATATTGTCGCTGGATGGTGTGATGACCCGATTGGTGATCAGGTTGTGAATGGACAGATAAATGTGCGTGTCTTCACCGATATTTTCTACTTTATAGGCGCTGATGGTCCGTGCGGCCGTGTCAAAGAGAAAGACACATTCAAAGGCACGGGCCACGTCCTGAGTGAGGATGGCATAAAGGTCGGAGGCGTCAATCTCAAAGGAGCGGCGCATGGACCGAAGCTCTGTGTCTATATGGCCGATTTTCCAGTTCGGAGCGTATTCCATAAGAATGTGCATCAGACTTAATCGGGGTTCACTGTCATTGATGAAGGTAATATAGTTGATCGGAGCGCCCAGAGCATTTAAGTTTTCTGAATACCATTCCAGGCTCAGTTCATTGCCCATATTGACAGCCAGGGCTGTGATATCCTTATCCTGCAATTCACACTCAAGAGAATCGGCGGAGACGGACTTTATCCGGCCGTCCGGTGTTTCACGGATTTCCGGTTCGGCGTTGATTCGGAAGATTCGGCCCTCCGAGTCTTTAATCCGCATGTATTGGGACAGATAATGAAAGCATGGATTTAAAATTGTGGCCTTTTTCTGAGACAGGTAAATGTATTCGGGAACTTCAAAGGAGAGTTCGGAAATGTCCAGCAGTTTTAAGGTCATCGAATCATTTTCATAACCGATGACAGGGGCCGCGGTCCGATTATTCGGACGGCAGACATAAAGCTCCAAAGGCGTGTTGTGTTTAAAACTGTCCTGATTAAAATACATTACTGACCACCTGCCAATCTCGGGAAGGCGCAGGAGATGTCAACGATACAGTTTCCCGTTATGGAAATATCGTTCATCCCGGGCCGCAGACGGAACCAGGTCAGATTCCAGTCATCCATTTTGAAGATGCCGGTATTATCTTCAATATATTTATCCTGATTGTAAAAGGTCAGTATCTGGTCACGATACATATAAATCGTCAGCGCTCTTTCATTATCCGAATGATTGACGAGGGTGACGGTCTGATTGACATTGGACTTGATTTTTACGACAGGATAGTAGTCCTCGTTGATTTCGTCCGAGGTGTTTTCCAATTGGATATTTAAAGAATCTGTACACGTATAGGCGTGGGTTTCTTCCTTTGCAAAAGCGTAAGGCGCAATATTCTCAAATACAAGTTTCAGACCGTAGGTTTCGCAGGTTGGTTCAAAACGTTCAACGGAAATAAAGTTTCCGTAATAGTCTACAGATTCAAAGATTTCATTTTCGCAGCCGGTAAAATACAGCCGCTTTGGTTCATTACAGCCGTTCAGCCAGCGCCGGATCCGGCGCAGTTCGGAATCTGTAATGACAGAACCGTCTTCTTTGACGACGGAAATTTGGATTTTAAGAACATCACTGTATTTCATACCCATCCGTACAGGAATCGGGTGGTGTATATGGATATCTCCTTTGATGACAGACTTCTCATATAGGGTCGTCAGAGGAGAATCATTGTCGAAACCCACCAGCCGAAGCTGGCAGGTTTCGGAGGATGTTCCGTTAAAGTTAAATGAATGTGCAAATAGTGCCATAAGTACCTCCTTTTTATTTTAAGCCAATTTTACGGGCGTCTTTATAGAATTCTTTGCCGATCATCGGCGCAATGCTCCTGGCAAGCTGGCGCAGCTCCCGAACCGTGTATTCGTCTGCTTTGCCTTCAACCTGAATCAAAGGCGCGTCGAAGACATTGGTTACAGTGTCCGGGTTCTGAGGTGCAGAAAATTGCGGAAGAGGGTGAACAAGTACCGGAGCGGCGTCTGCCAGATTCCGTATGGTGTTCCACTGGGTTTCTGTAAGCACCGCTTCTTTGTTGCGGCCGAGGAAGATACCATCCTCTCCGGTGGATTCCAGGATACCGCCATGGCTGAATCCGGCGGATTTCAGAGCGTTTAGAATGTGAATATTCTGTTCAGCGGTGCCGGTCCAGCTTCCCTGACCTCCGGCCCATTCGTGGAGTAATTGATAATTTCTGTCACTGGCTGCCCAACCGTTGTAGAGAAGCCTGTCATGGATGGAGACTTCCTTTGCCAGCCAGCTCAATCCTTTGGTCGATGGACTTGGGTCCAGTCCGAGATCATTTGGAGATTTTGGACCGGATGGGCCGTCGGGCTGATGCGTTTGATCTGTAGGGGATTCGTGCCCTTTTTCTGCCGGCTTTGGAGCAATGGATTGGATGACCGATGAATCTTCCCGTTTGGATGTGTCAATCTTGTCGGTGACGATCGTTGATTTTGCCGCTGCGTCCTTCATGGCATCCGTATACTGCTTGGCCGCATTTTTGGCTGAGAGCCATGGCCCGGCAATGTCCTCTGACATGTTCACGCCGATTTTATTTAATTCTCCGGCGACGGAACCATAATTGTCCCGGACATTTTTCAGTGTGTCGGAAATGACCTTTTCCTGAGTCTGGGTATTAGATTCCAGGTCTTTAATGTAGGCGTCGTACCTTTCCTGAAGATCATCCTGGGCTTTGTCATAGCCTTCCATCCGGAGGTCGTAGGCCCGGTCGTCCATCAGTTCCTGTTTATCCGCTTCAAGTTCCTTTAATCTGGCCTGGAGTTCACGGCGCTGTCGATCCACATTTTGTCCGGTCTGGCCTTCGAGGGCGGCCAATTGAGCCTGAAGCTGCTGAATGTCTTTATTCTTATCCTCGATTTTCTTCTGGTAATTATCATAGTCTTTCAGTCCTTTCAGCGCTTCTTTCCGGGCGGAGATGAGTTCTTTGTTGGCATCCAGTTCCTGTTTCAGACCATCCTTTACCAAGTCCAGAATGGCTTCTTTGTAACGTTTCACATCCGCCGCTGCATTCTGAGCTCCTTCCCGGTATTCTTCCAAGGATTCGTTGTATTCCTCCTGAGAAATATTTCCCATCGAAAGATGTTTGCCAAGCTGGTCAATGGCATTTTCATATTCGGCCATTAATTGCTTTGCTGTGGTCATCTGCTCAGAAATCAGGGCAATCTTTGTCAATCCGGAGGCTGTAAAGGAGCCATTGTCGTTGAAGAAATTATTTTCATTTAATAAATCACCGACACGGTCCAGCTCATCAGCAAAGCTTTTCAGATGGGATTCATTCTTTTTAAAAGCGCTGAAATCCGATTCGACGATCGTGTCTTTAATGTCTTCCAGTTCAATATTGATCGAAGCAATATCATCTTTGAGAGAGAAGATGTGCTCCTGCATGTCCATATAGAGGTCGGAACCGGCAAAGTCTTCCTGAGTTTTCATCAGACGGTCAAATTCAGCCTGTATATTTTTCAGCTCTTCGGATTTGACGGCCTTCAATTCATTGTTATACTTGATAAGGGCATCGTAATCACTGCGGCCGAGGGATTTTCCCTGCTTTTCGGCCAGTTCATTCAAAGTTTCGTAGTGACCGATGATGGTCTTAAAAAGGGAAGAAAGATTGCCGAAGTCATCGGTGATATTGTCGACCCGTTCTTCATTTAAATCTTTCACATCCAGTTTCAGATCTTCAATGGATTTACGGCAGTCCTCGGCCTTATCGTACCAGTCCTGATATTCTTTGATCTTTTCCTGTAAATCTTCATCGGTGATATCTTCGATCACGAGCTGACCGCTTTGAATCTTTTCAACATAGTCGCTGCCCAGACCAAGAGAAGCGGCCTTTGCCATATAGGCATTGTAGGATGCGTTCAGGTTGGATATTTCATTCTGGATAGCTAAAATGATCTGGCTGATGTAGGAATTCTGTGCCTTAAAGGTGGTCACGGATTCCAATTTGTTCTTCCAGTCCTCCGTCAGAGATTCCAGATGCTTGATTCGGTTTTCAATCCAGTCAAAGGTTTCCGGTTCCGGCGCGTCCCCTGAACCGCTGGCGTAGGCGTTGGACAGGACGGAATTTAATGTACCTTCCGCGTAGGCACGGCCTTTTCCGGCGGCCTTTCCATATTTTATAAGGCTCTTTGTCTGGTTGGCATTTAAGATAATATCGCCTTTCTTCAAATGTTCCCGGTGCATACCGCCCGGAATCAGCATCCACTTGCCGTTTCGAATAATCGATTCCGTACCCAACTCATTGACCAGGGCCGTTTCATTTTGAGGTAAGGAGACCTTACCGTCGGCGTGGGCCGGGGAGAGAAGGGTGCCGGTGACATGGCCGCCTTCGCCAGAAGATAATTTGAAGGGAACCTGATAGACCGTTTGGTATATTGGGGGCAGACTTGTCGGATAGCTTCCAAGATTGAAATTTGCCGTACTGGTTGCCACAGGCACAGTTTGAACTGTTTCTCCAGGCACTTCATTCACTGTTCGTTCACATGAATCATCGGATGTATCAACTTCTGTTCCGGGAACTTCATTAACGGTATAAGTGATGGTTCCATTTTTGTTTAATTCGAATTGTGTTCGTGTGCCGTCAATTTCTGTAAAATAGGAAATGGTACCATCTTCATTTTTTACAGCTTCTATTTCCTGTTCTACTCCGCTGATATCTGCATTGAAAGTTAATGTTTCACCAATTTCCATATCGGATACTTGAGCTTCGATACTTGAAACATCGGCTTCGGCTGTCACTTTGATTACTGGTTCGTTCGAGGCAAGAGCCTCAAAATCAATATTAAGCAGATTTTCAAGGTCTTCTTTGGAAAGATTTGTACTGTTCATTATGTCTTCCATGACAGACATTGCCTGTTCGCTGTTCAGGAAGGATTCCCAGTCTACAGCGTCACCATCATTAAAGGCATCCTGAAAAGCGTTTTGCAGATCCAAAATTGCCGAAATCTGACTTTGGATATTTTCACGGTCAGCATCGCTCTGATTAGAGTTAAATTTGGACTGGAGTTCTTCTATCTTGTCAGAGGCTGCCCGGTAACCGATATCGTCTTCTTCATCATATCCAGAGTTTTTTTCGCGCTCTTCCCGGTAAGCTCGTTTGGAGGCGTTCAGAGAAGCCCCGATTTCAGCGGAACGGTAGCCTTCATTCCATAGTTCCTGTAAGTGGTCAATTTCTGATTCCAGAGAAGCCATATCATACTCAAACTGAAGCTTGAGTATCTGCTCATTATCCAGTTCTTCAGGATGTTCTAAGAAGTAGGCATAGTCGGAATCCCATTGTTCGAGCAGGCCCCCAAGACGCTCTTTTGAGGCGCCGTCGCTCAATGAATCAAAGACAGTGCGAATACCTTCCAGAGATTGTTTATAAGCATCCAGGCCTTCGCCGCTGAACAGGACATCGTCCAATTCATAGCCATAATCTTCGAATTTATGAAGCAGAGCTTCCACGACTTCAACGCTGGTACCTAATTCTTTTGCAGCTTCGGCTGTGGATTTAAATTTGAAATCAACTTTGAACCGTCCGTCGTCCTCGTTGATGCTGACCAGTGAATCATCAAGATTTCCAATTGTTCCGTCTACAGCATCCAGATCACGGGCAAAATTCATGATGCTTTCGTCCGGAGTTTCGGCGTTAAACCATCGGGAAACCTTTTCATAGGCATTTTCCCAGGCTTTTGCATAAGCTTCCGCCTTGTTCTCACCATCTGAAATATCAATCTTCTCCGGTGAAATTAATTGGGCAACGGATTGAAAATCGTCAGTGCCGATAAGTCCCTGCTTGTAGAGTTCATTGGCCTGTTCTATGTATCCGGCCATGTTGGACCAGTCATTGCCCTTGTTTACTGTAGCAAATGCAGTCTGTACGCTTTCGAGAGAGCCATCAAAGGCTCCTGTGGATTGAGCAGCGGCTTCGGCAGAGGCTTGTGCATCATCCAGATATTGTTTCAAGGTGTTTACATTATCAATGCCGAGATCTTTCAGACCCAATCCCATACCTCGCAAGGTATCTTCCAAATTTTCTCCTGCATCAGATGCGGCCATTAAAGCATCTTTAATATAATTCCTGCCGGAAGAACCGTTAAAGAAATTGTCGAGTTTGGCCAGTTCCGCTTCGGGGCCTGTAAGATTTAAAGTATTAAAATTGTTGAGGACATCTGTCAGGGAACGATAAGCGTTCTGAGCTTCAGCACTCATGCCTTCTTTCATCAGACCGGTCATCGGATCGCTCAGACCTCCGTGCAGTATCTGTAAGTCCTGAATCTGGTCCGTTACATTATGGGTCAGTTTTGTTATTTCAGCTTCTGTGTCCTGAAGTTCTTTTTCGGCTTCGGTTTTCCTTTCAGAGCTTGTGAGAGGATTCTTTATTTCTGCCATTAAGCTGGCCTTTGTTTCTTTTAGATCTTCCAACTTTTGAATTTCTTTTTCTGTTGCAGTAAGGATGTCTGTCTGATCGTAAGCATAATAAGCTGTCCCAAAATCGTCATATACTTTTTTAGTATCCGAACCATTCTCAGAGTTTTCCGTAGGAACCAGATCGACTGTATTTTTCTGCTTCAATGCGCTGAGAGCATCGTTTACCGCAATATCCGAAAGACGACTGGCTGACTTCTCCTTCAACAGAATCTGTCGTTCAAGCTCTGAATTCTGGAGAATGAGCAGATTTAATTCAGTGGATTCGGCAGGAGATATTTTCTGCTGCTGTTTTAGTGCCTGGAGTTCAGATATCCTTGCGGCAGCAGTATCCAACTGAGAAGTTAATTCTGATAGTTCATTTGCTGATGAAGCATAGGCAGATTGAGATTTTGTACTGGTATTTACCGCACGGTCAAATTCGGTAGCTTTATAGATCAACGCGCCGACAGCGGCGATACCGGCCCCGGCTATCCATGTCAAAGGATTTGTGAGGGTAGCTTTCAGGGTTGTTCCGATTCCTGTAAAAATGTTTTCTAAAGAAGTTAATGAATCCCCTGAGTTTTTTAATCCCTTAAGAGCGATAGTAGCATCATCTGAAAAAATTGATCTTTTGAGAGCCTTTTGAGCGAAATCTTTTTCGACTCCAGATGATTTTAAGACTGTATTTACATCATTAGCATTGTCCATTTGATTAATGATGTTTCTTAAATTCCTGAGTTTTTTCATACTATATAAACCGTGGTATTCTGTGCTTCCAGAGGTTCTAATGGAGCTTATTGTATCTGACAACCTGCCTATATCTTTAAGTGACAATGTGTGGTATAGTATAATTAATAAAATTTCTATTATCATCAATTATTAATCGAGGTGTCGCATATGAGTTTAATAAAGTGTCCAGAATGTGGAAAAGATGTTAGTAATCTGTCAGAAAAATGTATTCATTGTGGGTATCCATTGCAAGGACAGCTAAAGTATAAGTCATATAAAGTAATTAAAAAAGAAAAAGAAGAAAAACGCAAAAAGGAATTGGAAGAGAAACAAGAAAAGCTGCGTTCGACGTTGCATTGTCCATATTGCGGTTCCTTGGATGTACGACGTAATATGGGCTTTATGGGTGGACATAGTCTTTTTGTTCCTTCTGCGTCTATCGGCAAAAACTGGAGATGTAAAAACTGCGGAAGCTATTTTTAATCTTCTGTCGGCTTCTCCAGCCGCAGGACAGTCTGCGGTTAGAAAAATATCTTCTTAGATATCACTGGTCTGGCCGCCGGAAGGGCGGCCGCGGCATGAAGCTTGCCGCAGTAGTATACTACCATTGTTTATTTACCCTGGAACATTCATTAAAAGCACATGCAATTATGGCCTGCATGTCCTCCGAGGAAGGGTGCTCTCTCTGCGCCTCCCGGTCATTAGTATCTTTGTCCCGTCACCACGCAGGAACGTGGTTGCTGCTAACGGATTATATGATACGGCTGTGCGCTGCCGGGTTGGTTCGTGCGTTGTCACGGAACGCCTGCGTGGGCGCTTTTTTTCATCCGATTCACTGTGGCTTTTGTCACAGAATAGTGAGTTCGACGAATTATTCCTCTATTTATTTTAAAACCCTAATCTCACCGCATTGAACACTTTCGCCGTTATGAAAGCATCTTTACGATGATAGACCCACTTATGGTAAAGTTGCAGCCAGGAATTTTGGCTGATCTAGGTTTTGTTTAACTTTTTCTGATAATACAGATACGTTTTCATATGTTGAGCTGACTTTTAAAATGGTGTTTAAAGCAGACAAACCACCGTCCAACACCGATTTAAAATGGTTTATAGGACTGGAGTTGTCAGCAGAAACAGAAGGTGCCTGTTGTGTTGCTGCACGTCCTGTACCGGATCCAGTAGGAGCAGCCGAAGAAATCTGGTTGTATTTCTGGATGGAAGAATAGAGTTCTTCATAGGCTTTACTGGCTTCACGCATCCGGTTCAGTTCAGCTTCGGAAGGACCGGAAATCACAGGAGGGCTGATATTGCCTGTGCGGATAATGGCGCTCTGAAGCCGGTTTTGGGCATCAACGAGGGCGTTGATATCCTTGACGGCCTGACTGTAATCTGAAAGGTTCGGAGCCTTCGGGCCGGAAGCAGAGGCTTGTTTGGTGTTCAGTTTCTCAGCCAGTCTGGCCGCTTTTTCAAGACCGGAGGTATCCAGCTTTATCTTTATGGTCCGGTCTCTCGTTAAGTTTTTTAATTCTTTTTGAAATTTTCCTGAATCAAGTTCAGGAGTGATCTTGACTTTGTAGTCGGGCATTTGATTTCTCCTTTCATAAAAGTAGTTCCCCTTATTAAAAAACAGAGGAAGAATTTATAGTTGCAATCGCTTCTCTGAGAGAAAAGAAGCGGAGAACACGGAGTGGCTTATTCAGCAAATGGAACACTCTGTGCTGAAATTTATGATAAATCCCATGGTATGGGAGATTGTGTTCACCGGAATCCATACTATCGTAAAGTTCTTCGAGGGCTGAAAGTGAATTTTTGTATTCGGACAGGTCTTCAAGAGAGGAATGCCATTGGTCACTGGTAATATAGCCGTAATCCTCCATTCGGCTTAAGATATCTTCGACGGCGCCGATACCTATGCCCATGTCCTTGGCGAGCAGCGCAGTGCTTCCGATGTCCGAGATCCAATCATCATCTTCTCCAAGAGAGTGCATTTCTTTGAAATCCTGGATGAAATTTTGGAGCCCGGTGTCATTTTCGGCGGTAAAGTAGCGATTGAATTTCTCCATGCCTGCCTGATAGGCTTCGATGGAATCATCCATGCCATAGGAGATATAATCGGCAAAAGCTTTGAAATCATCTGTGCCAACAAGACCCTGGTTAAATAGATCGGTTGCCCTCTGTGAGTAGACGATGGCCTGTTCATAGTTGTAACCGGAATTTTTTGAATGGAAAGCAGAAGCAACACTGTTTATGGATTCTGTATCCGAAAGACTTTTGATTGAATCAGATGCGGCATCTGCATCAGAGACCAGAGCATTAAGGTATGTTTTTAAATCCTTGATATTTTCCACACCCAAATCATCGAGACTCAGACCCATGTTTTTTAATATGATATTTAAGTTTTCACCGGATTTTGCAGCCTCGATCAGTGTGTCTTTTATTACATTTTTTGAATAAGAATTATCAAAAAATTTATCGAGATTTTTTGAAGAACGCTCAGTTGGTGAAAGATTTTGGCTGTTGAAGTCATCAATGATTTTGGTAATGGAACTATAATACATCTCAGCTTCAGCACTCATATCCGTTTTCATCAGACCAGTCAATGGGTCTTTAAAACTTTCACGAAGACCGTTCAGAATTTTAATATTATCTGAGACGGTATTAAAGCGGTCAGATATTTTAAGATCGAAAACGTTAAGCTTTTTTGTAAGCATATCTTTTTCAGATTTGTTGGAGGTGCTATTAAGTTTATTTAATAAAGCAGTACGCTCAGTTTGTAAATCAGACAGTTCGTTTATTTGATTTTTAGTAGCAGAAATAATATCGGTTTCTGCATAACCGCTGAAATATCGTTCACCGTCTTCTGCAGGTGAAAGAATCTCTTGAGTGAAATCTGTAGTTCTTTGTAATTTTAATGCATTTAATGCATCATTTACTGTAGTTTCAGATTGAGTGTCTGCCATCTGTTGTTTAAGACTTATTTGCCGCTCCAGCTCTTCATTTTGAAGTTTCAGAGTTTCTAATTCACTTTGTTCTGTGAAAGAAATTGTTCCAGCGTTCTTTAAAGCCTGTAATTCAGATATACGCTGTGCGGAAGTTGCTAATTCAGAATTCAGGTTGTTCAGTTCCGAAGCAGTTTCGCTATAGGAAGACTGTGAGCTTGATGTTTTTGATATCGCATCACTAAATTCATTTGCTTGTTTTGATAGGATACTGATTGCGGCGACGGAGGCACCAAGGACTGCGGCCACAGGTAATATCGAAGGCAAATAGCTTACAAGTCCTGAAAAGATAAGGCCCAGATCATCGCCTGTATTTGTAAAGCTTTTTAACCCGTCAAGTGCTATGCCGAGATTGGTTACAGTATCTGCAGAAGTGGAAGCGGCTTCTGCAACAGTATTTAAAGACTTAGCATATTCAGGAATCTCGTTTAAAGCGGTTTCAGCAATTTCTTTAGGTACATTCCCAACTTTTAGAAGTTTATTGATTTCGGTAAAATCACTTGCATTTTCCAGTTCGGATTTTAGGGCTCTGTATTGATTACTTGATGTCGTGTTAATTCCTTTAAAAGATTTTACCCGGTCGCCATATAAACCTATATCTTTAAGTGACAGTATGATATAATGAAAACAATATTTCTACTTTTATTTCATTTCAAGGGGGAAAGAATATGGCGTTAAGGCTATGTAAAAAGTGTAGAAAAACAGTATTGAGTAAAGCAGTACAGTGCCCTTACTGTGGTAATCCAATGGAGCAGCACGAAGAGGAAATCATATGTAAAATCAATAATGTAGATTATGATTTTACAGAAATATATAAAAAAATGATGGCTATTGATAAAAACAATTTAGAATGGTCGCATTCAGAAGAAATGCTTGAAATTATCTGGGAGGTATATGATTTAACTCAGGTAAGGGGAACAAGTAGTTTTTGCATAGAAGCAGTAGAAACAGGAATGCTACCATCTGAATATAATGCTATGACGGTGGAAGAGTGGAACGAGCAGGTGAAGAAAAGTACTCAGAACCATGTCATAATAAAGTGTCCATATTGCGGTTCCATTGATGTAAAAAAAATTTTTTTTGGTGGCTTTGCTCAGAAGCAATGGCACTGTAAAAAATGCCGAAGTGATTTTTAATGTATAGCATTCTGTGTATGGAAGGAGAAAGAGTTATGTCATCAATAAAATGTCCTTCTTGTGGACAAAATATAAGTAAACACGCAAATGTATGTATCTGGTGTAAATGTCCTTTAACGCCAACGGTTATGAATGCTGCGGAGGAATCAGAAAACAGGCGCAAAATAGAGGCACATAAAGAAAAATGGGAGAAAAAAGAAGAAATGCGATTAGCTCAGATACGTGCGATTGAGTCAAGGCAAATTCATTGTCCCTATTGCGGTTCTGTCAATGTCAGGAAAACTACATTTTGGTCGGATTTTGGTCTATGGCAATCTGTAGGGAAACAGTGGGTGTGTAAAGATTGTGGAAGCTATTTTTAAGGACTTTTTACTGTGAATAAAGTCTTTCAAAAACTGTCAGCTTCTCCAGCCGCAGGACAGTCTGCGGTTAGAAAAATATCTCCTTAGATATCACTGGTCTGGCTGCCGGAAGGGCAGCCGCGGCATGAAGCTTGCCGCAGTAGAATACTACCATTGTTTATTTACCCTGGAACATTCATTAAAAGCACATGCAATTATGGCCTGCATGTCCTCCGAGGAAGGGTGCTCTCTCTGCGCCTCCCGGTCATTAGTATCTTTATCCCGCCGCCACGCAGGAACGTGGTCGCTGCTAACGGATTATATGATACGGCTGTGTGCTGCCGGGTTGGTTCGTGCGTTGTCACGGAACGCCTGTAAGGGCGCTTTTTTTCATCCGATTCACTGCGGATTTCGTCACAGAATAGTGAGTTCGACGAATTATTCCTCTATTTATTTTAAAACCCTAATCTCACCGCATTGAACACTTTCGCCATTATGAAAGCATCTTTACGATGATAGACCCACTTATGGTAAAGTTGCAGCCAGGAATTTTGGCTGATCTAGGTTTGTTGTTAGTTTGGAATTGATATTTTTTAATAATGTTGGCAAACCGTTACCTATAGAGGTGACGGCAGATAATGTATTCAGTGCAGTTATTCCCTTATCCAGTATGGATTGGGAAGAGTTAGCGTTTTTTGAAGCATCAGTCTGCATCTGTGAAGAAGGTATAGAGCCTTTTCCAGAATCAGTAGAAACGGCCGAAGAGATTTCGTTGTATTTCTGGATGGAAGAACAGAGTTCTTCATAGGCTTCACGCATCCGGTTCAGGTCAGCTTCGGAAGGACCGGAGATCGCAGGAGGGCTGATATTTCCTGTACGGACGATGGCGCTCTGGAGTCGGTTTTGGGCATCAACGAGGGCGTTGATATCCTTTGCGGCCTGACTGTAGTTTGAAAGGTTCGGAGTTTTCGGGCCGGAAGCTGAGGTCAGTTTGGTGTTTAGTTTTTCAGCCAATCTGGCCGCTTTTTCAAGACCGGAGCTATCCAGCTTTATCTTCATGGTCCGGTCTCTTGTTAGGTTTTTCAATTCTTTTTGAAATTTTCCTGAATCAAGTTCAGGTGTGATCTTGACTTTGTAGTCGGGCATTTGATTTCTCCTTTCATAAAAGTAGTTCCCCTTAATAAAAAACAGAGGAAGGGTTTGTAGTTGCGATTGCTTCTAGATAGTGTATTCAATTATTTTGCAGTTTTCCACTGTTACTTAAACATAATGCTTTCTTTACAGAGTGTCTGACGGTTTCGTCCTTTACTTTTTTGCTCTTTATGGTACAATAAGTAAAGGATGGGGGCGAAGACTATGATTTCATATTCCGTTTTGCTGCAAAAACTGAATGAAAAAGGTTTGACGAAAACTGCATTGACAAGGGAGCTTGGTATCTCATCTCGCACCATGGCAAAAATCGGACGAGGAGAGAAAATCGCCGATCATGTTCTTGAAAAAATGGCTGTTTTTTTCGGTTGTTCTGCAGGTGAACTATGTCAGACCATTTCGGATAACGTTTTGCTTCAAACTCTCAGGGATGAGAAAAACATCCGTATGCCTGGAGGTCTGTACCATGAGCTTCAAGTGCGGATGACCTATAACTCTAACCACATAGAGGGAAGCAAGCTTAGTGAAGATCAGACCAGGCTGATTTTTGAAACAAACACCGTAGATGTGGGAGAGGGTATTCCTGTTGATGACATTATTGAGACCGTCAATCATTTTCGTGCCATTGACTTTTGTATCGATATGGCGGAAGAACCTCTTACCGAGGATATCATCAAAGAACTGCACCGTATTTTGAAGCAAAGTACAAAGAACTCTTCGCTTGCATGGTTTGCCGTTGGGGATTACAAGAAAAGAGCTAATGTAGTCGGCGGCCGTGAAACTGCAAAGCCAAAAGAGGTTGCTCCACGCATGAAAATTCTGCTTTCTGAATATGAAGCCAAAACGGATATCACGATGAACGACATCATCCGTTTCCATTATGAATTTGAACGTCTTCATCCGTTTCAGGATGGCAACGGCAGAGTCGGCAGGCTGATCGCATTAAAGGAGTGCCTGCGTTTTGGGCTTATTCCGTTTATCATTGAGGATGCCAAGAAGCTGTATTATTACCGGGGGCTCTCTGAATGGGAACGGGAGAAAGGATATCTGACAGACACCTGTCTGGACGGACAGGATACCTTTAGAAAACTGATGTCCATATTCGATATTCCGTCATAATTAGCATTTTTTAATAGAACGTGCAAGGGACATCCATCTCCAAATTTCTAAAATTGTGATGGATGTCCCTTTTGTCCGTTTTTATGCCGGGATTTCTACGATGACGACATTGTCATATCCGGAATAAAGTTTTTCAAAGTGTTTTTTGCGAAACTCTTCATGAGGTGCGCAATGGATTTCATCGATAATTTCCGCTTCAAATGTGTCGATTCGGACAGCGAGAAGTATCCTATAAGGGATGAAATGAATTTCTGTCAGATTGTCCATGGACGATTCCTCCTTTGTCATAAATTAAGATATCCTCCATTATAAAGAAGTCAGTGTCCCATAAAACGGACTTTGAGAAAAGAAAAAGAGATTTTTTATATGAAAACCTAATTTGGTCTGTAAGTTTTTTTACGATTTAGGTTTGTGTTCAGATGTCAGGACTGTGTAAGTTGATTTTGATTATATAAATCCAGGATTTCTTTGTAGGAGTGAATCAATTGAATGAGTTCGTTGGTAATGCTGGCTTTGTCAATGCCGGTCTGGTAGGCCAGGTCGTTGTCCAGATTTTCCAGCATTTCCTGAAACTGTATGGTATCGGCATTTTCGGCAATAATGGCATAAATATCCGTATCGGCGAAAAAGATTTCGATTTCATCCCAATCCAGATCGCCATCAGCGTCTGTGATTGCTGTGGGATATTCAAAATCCGGTGCATAGGCTCTCAGAATATAATATTTAATGGCGATGTCCTTCAATAATGAATAATAATGACCGTCCTGAAGCAGGACCTGTTCGATATTCATTATGGTCATTAATCGCTGCATGGCCGTCAGTACCGTTTTGTATTCAAATTCGTATTCGGTTCCGTTATATGTATAAATTCCTTTCATGAAATTCCCCCCCTATTGGTATATTTATAGCCTTCTTTATAGGCGTCACCGGCGATGGCGGCTTTTGTAAAGCTGTTGTTTTTCCACCAGGCCCATAAGGAGGCAGCGGCGGTCAGCAGCATTGATATGCCGTTGTATATCTCATCTTCACTGAAAGGCAGAGGATTCTTACCGGTGATTGTCAAAAACTGGTTAAGCAAAGCCACGAACAGAACAAATGTTCGAGAAATGGTCCCCACAGAAATTTTGTTCATTGTTGATTTTCCTTTCATAGAAATTAAGAGGGCGGCCGAAACCGCCCTCTGGTACAGATGATTTATTCTTCTTCGAGAATAAGGTCTAACATTTCATCCTTGTCATTGACCATCAGGTCGCAGGTGATTGTGATCGTTGCCGGATCGCCATTGTTGGACATGCTGATGCTCATATTGGACTGTGGAGTAACTTTGTAAGCGATAAACTTATATGGTAAAAGTTCATCGTTTTCTGTTTTCATAACTGTGTCGCCGTAAACCGTAAAGGCTTTCGGGAAGGAGCTGCCTTTGACAGAAATTTTCTGAACCTTGTCTGTAATGTCTTTGACATAGTAGACAATGACTTTGTCTCCGGCTGCGGCATCTGTAATGGTCACTGTTTTATTCGCAACAGTTGCAGTTTTTGCTGTACCGCAGTCATCGTCGGCAGCAAATACATTAATGGCTGCGCCGGAAGCTGGTGTATCTGTCAGTGTGACAGTGCCGCCTTCGGCTGCTGTAAGTTCTTCTCTGACCATGAATTTAGCGGATTTGGACATATCGCCGCCAGTCAGTAACTGATACAGTTTGAAGCTCTGCATCTGTGTTTCGATAGTCAGTGTGCCGCCTCTTTCACCGGAGAATGCCACGCGTTTTGGATGACCCTTTCCGCCGTAGGCAAATACGCTTTCTCCTGTGATTTCTGTTGTGCTGACATTGGCATAATCCATGTTCAGGAACGGTGTTTTTGTTGCGTAATCCTCAAAGATCAAATCACATACTTCTCTGTTTGCAAATGTGTTTCCCATTTTAATTTCCTCCTTTATGGGTTAATTTTCGTTTTTATACCATTCATTTCCTTTGAAGGTATTTTTGGTGTTTCCATAAGCAGCGACGGACATTTTCTGAATGTCAAAATAGATGCCCACCTGTTCTTTTTTAAACTGCTCATAGAATTGATATATGGTCAGATCCCATATATTCGTAAAGTTAATAGAGTTGCTTTTGACGGCCACCGCGGTGACCAGATTGGGCAGGTCCATATCTTTATCATGTTTGGATTTCCCGGAAGCCTGCTGTCTTCCCTGAC
Organism: Frisingicoccus caecimuris; assembly: GCF_004340975.1. Classification (GTDB taxonomy): domain Bacteria; phylum Bacillota; class Clostridia; order Lachnospirales; family Lachnospiraceae; genus Frisingicoccus; species Frisingicoccus caecimuris. Next base: position 318,999 of record NZ_SLXA01000001.1, on the reverse strand, counting down.
GGATTTTGGTGAGTATTTCCAGAGCCCGTTTGTTTTTGATTTTAGACGCGTCCACATCATAGTCCTTGCGCGCAATACCGCATTTCTGTAAAATGATGTCACAGAGCTCGGAAAAATTTTCAGCACAGATCATGCCGACAGGGATAATCTGATTATCTTTATCCTTTTCTTTATAGGTAAAGAATAATCGATTGTTTTCGTCCCAGAGAATATTTTCCTCCAGAAAGAAGTCAAACATTGCGGCATAGGATGTCTGAAGCCGGATGTCAGAACGGATGAGGTCAAACATGGAAATGTTGTTCTCCTGTCCGCAGGCCTGAGGCGTCATTAAAAGAAGCCCCAGATACATCTGATAGCCCTGCCAGGTGGTTCGGGGATTCCAGATGTCTCTGAGGGTCGGGGTCTTGACATGACCAATGCGTTCCACATAAAAGGAAAAGGGTGAGATTAAGTCAGAATAATCCAGTTTCATCATCTCACCTGCCTGAAATCGGGAACGAGATAAGTCATTGTCCGTCCAATCCATAAGCCGCCTGTGAAGGTTTCCACACTCTGAAGCTCAGGAAGACCGATGCCGAATTCCTTTTGACGCTGTCTTGAAAGGGCCTTATCTGACGGATAAAGAAGTTCTTCAATTCGTTCAGCTAATAAATCGTATCGTGTGCCGTAATAGCCGGCGGAGCTGTTCTGAACGGTAAGAATATCTTTGTGACAGACAGGCTGGATAACAATTTTCATTGTTTTCATTGTGGACGTCGTCTTTGTGACGGCAGTTTCCAAAAAAATATAACAGGCCGGTTCGGCCTCTGCCGGCTCCATGTAGAGATGGGGCTGAATATATTTTTTGGCCTCAATGGCGATAGCTTCATCCGATTTGCCGGAAGTTTCTTTTAAAAGAAAGCGTAGGATGTATTCATCGCCAAGAAGAATCGAACTGAGGTTATCTTTATATTTGCCGAGTTCTTTAAGCATTGTGTTACCTCCTCATGTTTGTTTTGTTATTTCTCTACACAATAAGAAAAACGGGAGATATGCCGAAAGCCCTTGAAAAATCAAGGGCTTTCGGTGATTTCAGAATTCGATTTTTTTCGAAGCTTTTCCATTCGCGCCCGGTCAGAAGCCATCTTTTTAGACCGGGCACAAAGCTCGCAGTACTTTTGATTGTTAGTTTTGCGCACATAAAGTTTTTGACATTCGGTACATCGGGCAAATTTTCCTTTTTTATAGTAGTTTAGATACTCGTAGCCCAGTTCCCTGAAATCACTGATTTCAAAAACCGGCGTACCTTCCATATCAATAAAGTTGACCCGCAGATTCAGGTTATCATTTCTGGTGGAAAAGGAAATCAGACCTGTGGCTTCGATATCATTTAAATATAGAAATTTATCTTTTCGGTATTTGACTGTTACCCGGGCGGTCCGATAGATTTCCGGGATTGTGGCGTTGACCCATCCGTGGTTGTCAGGAAAAAGTGTGTTATGAAGCTTGGCATGGCAGAGCATGACAAAGACAAGCTTCTCATATTTCAGATGATTCAGCGTTTTGATCTGGTCCAGTTCTTTTATCGTCAGGCCGATGGATTCGATTTCACGGAGCGGATACTTGTCCGCCTTTTTGGCAATATTCTCAATCGTATCTTCCCAAAGTGCCGGATGATAATGTTTATCACAGGAGGCCATAAAGTCATTCAGCTTTCCGATCGTCTCGTTCTTGTTCAGGTTTTCTCACTGACGGTAATATTTGGCTAAAAGGAAAAGGGCGGCAGTAGGTTTACTGCCGATATCCCTGGTTTCAAGAAGCCTTTTGGCTTCCTTCACTTCGTTTAATAATAGTGTCATTTTCTTCCTCGCTTCTTTCTTTATTCATGTCCAGTGTGATGGTTTTCATTTTAAAACGCTGACCATTAAACAGGATATCTCCGGATGCGTCTGCTTCAGGATAGGAGATCTGATAGTGGTTGCGTTTCAGGAGATTGCGGATAAATATATCACCGCAGATATCCCAGGCAAATTGTTTGCTGGCTTTGGATTTGGAATAGCACAAATCCAGAACAATGTCACACAGGTAGTCTTCGTTGGGACACTCGCTGAGGCACTGGCGTTTAAATTCTTCTCTAAATATATACCTTTGCATCTGCCGCTCATCGGATTTCAGACGTTCACTTTTCGCATACTGCATGAAACTGGCTGTTTCACGCTGGTAACGCTCATAGATTTTTTTGATTTTGCAAAACAACTGAGTGGAATAGGTGACATTGCTTTTTAGTATGGAATAATCAAAATTTTCTGTTTTAGATGATTTGACATCCTTAAATAAATTTTCAATCTTCCAGCAGATTTTGTTCATGGTACATGGAGCGGTTCCCATAGGCATTTTTTCATAGTAGTAGCAAAGAAAACTTTCCTCCTCCGGGGTAAGATCGGGTTTTGCTATGAGTTCATCCAGTGTCATCCGAAAACGCATGATACATTTTTCTTCGTTCTTTTTGATGTAATTTTTCATCTGAGCCTTTTCTGCCGGATAAATATATTGCATAAAATAAGGCTTCTTGTCGGCGATGAGCTTCTCGTCGGACCAGACCTCCTTGCCGGTGGGATGGCAGACAGGGCGGAACCATGCTTCGGGCATGGGTTTTGCTTCAATTCCCTTTGTTTTATCGATGCTGTTTTGCTGATAAAGCTGGCCGCATTTGATTCGGTAGTCTAAAATGCGGTATTCTCTGGAATCCTTTGGAAACCGGGCCTGAACCTCAAACATAGAGGTAATTCTGTTGGTTACTTCTCCAACTGCATTGCCGAAACTGTTTATATTGGAGATCATGAGGTCATCTTCTGTCGGTATACATTTTGGCGCTTTGCGCTGGACACAGACAACGGCAGGAAGCGGGCGGGTGCGCTTTACAAGGAGCGGAAAGGACGTATTAATAACACAGTCGCCGTCTTTATCCATACCGTTCATGGCGTCGGCACAAGTATCCCAACTGTTAAAAATCGTCGGTGTGGTCATATATTGATAGAATGTATCCATTTCATCGGAGCGGACAACCTCGAGGACACGAATGTTATTGTGGGAGGTCATCGGCGCACGGAAACTGACAATCTTGTCTACACCCCGGTCATTCCAATATCTGGAATAGACCTGGCCGGATTTTAATAAGCCGGTGACTTTCAGGCCGAACATGGATTGACACAGCGAATAGGGATCGCCGGAGACCAAAGAGTAGTTGGCGGGAACATTTAAAACCCCCACCTTTGCCGCGTCAATCCGCTTACGGAGCATCGCCGACACCTGATCGCGGACATAGGCGTCTTTGAGCATCCTGGGTTCGATCATCAGGGCAGTGGCAAAGGAAGCATCCAGTCGGCGGACATTTTTATCATTCAGTCCGGTACCTTTGGCATACAGGATTGTCTTCCGGTAGTCTTCAGATAAAATATCTGTGATTTCATCTACGGTGGGGGCGATCAATTCATCAATCTCTTCATCGGTAAAATCGTAGGATTGTAAAAACTGGTAGTTCATCGTTCGGAGATTCTCAAGCTCCTTTTCCGATGCTTTGGTGATGGCAAAGGTGTAATGATTTTCTTTACAGTTTTCCAGATAATCTTCCATTGAAACATAGGAATCCCAGAGTTTGAGCATGGATTCGGTCAGCACCAGTTCAATGTCCTGAATTTTATAGACATTATTCCATACATCGCGAATCTGGTCTATCTGGTGGTCTCTGGCAAATTTTTGAAAATCTACAGGAAATACGGCGCCTTTACAGAAAGAATTCCGAAGGACACAGCCAGGGAGAAGATAATCAGCGCCGATATCTTCGCCCCATCGCCGCATTAGTTCCGGCATGGCCAGACCGTAGCCGTCGCTGTCATTTAATTCAATATCTTTATCTTTAATGTATTTCATGCTTGGCTGTTCCCCACGTGTATCGTCCAGCTCGATAATATCGGATTGAAAGCGGGTGATACAGTCATGGACGACCACGATGCCCCGGGGCATGGAAACCGGTATGGATGAACTGCAGACAAGTGAACGATAAGCCTCCAGCTTGGCTGGCGTGAAGGCTTTGGATAGATCCCGGCCATTGTCGATTCTACGGTTTAATTCCGGCAGCAGCGTCTCATTGACAAAAATAATCGTGTTAGTCTTCACACCGCCGGTGGTTCCCAAAAGACGACGGTATGTGACGCCATTTATCTGAAAGCCGTCTTTATACATTTTTCTGTAATCCTTTATCGAATCAATGACCACACAGACATAGTCCTTCTGGAACTGATATTCATCCAGTTTTTCATAAAGCTTTTTTATGCGTGGTCTTGAGATGGACAGGTTTTTTTCGGATTTTAACATGTTTATCCGGGCTTTTATGTCAGAGATACGAAGTTCAGGTTTCGTAACTCCGTTCAGATCATCAATGAAGCGCAGCAATTGACTGTCACTTAATGTGATGAGTTCTTTGTTCTCCCGTGCCTGATGTATCGTTAAATGTAGATTCCATTTTGCTCTGCGAAGGCGGGAAGAGTGTAATTTATATATATATCTTTGAGATGTAAGATGTTTTGACATGATACCTTCCTCCATTCATTTTATATAAACAAACACATGTTCGATTCTCTTGAAATAATCATATCGCGATTTGAAGAAAATGTCAATGAAAAGAGGATATTTGTGTGATGCTTTTGATGAGAATATATTAGACGGTGAGGAGTAAAAAATTAAAAGATTTTAAAACAAAAAGAACGAGAACAACTTATCGTCGCCTCGTTCTCTCAGTGCAGTTGACGGGACTTGAACCCGTACCCAGTTATCCCGGACTAGATCCTTAGTCTAGCGCGTATGCCAATTCCGCCACAACTGCGTTTCAATTTTGGTGTTGCTCAACAACAATATGAATGATACCATAGGGGTAAAAAAATTGCAAGTGTTTTTTTGGAAAAATTTAAAAAATTTTGTATTTTGGTTTTTTATCTTGAAATAACCAATAGCAGATATAATTGTCCAGGATGATAGCCGCAGCACAGAGAGGGAGGAACATAAGGGCAAAAGGAAGACAGACCTGGCCAAAGAGATTAAAAGGCAGGTTTGAATAGTCCCAGACATTCCATCCGAGCCGGAGATTTACAAGACAGCCGGTGGAGAATTCAATACACAGGGCGAAAAGCCAGACATGGAGCGTCTCTTTCCAGAATGGATAATCGGAAGAATGGGAGTGACTCTGGTATCCGGCAAAGAGAAAAATGATACCTCCGGCCATGAACATGGTCCAGTGAGAATACCCCCGATAAAGAATTTCAATCATATAATACAAGCTGCCGCCAAGGACAAAGAGAAAAAGCTGTTTATAAGGTATCAACAAATTTTTTTCCATATTCAATATCTCCTTTGTACTTTTTAGTTAGCCTTGGCAGATTTTAATATTCTATGAGAGGGACATGTTTCCATGAATGAATTGGCAGATGATGCTGCCTGGTCTTTTAATCTGAGCAAAAATAGTGTATAATATATAAATTCAAATAAGAATGGGAGGTAAATACCATGAAAAAATTCGTAAAAATGATAAGTACAGCCGCCGTAATGGGCCTGCTCATGGCATCTCTGGCAGCATGTGGAAAAAAAGAAACCGGAAATGAAACAAGTGGAAATATTGTAATTAATGAGACTCAGACAAAAGAACAGAATGAAAGTACAACAGGAGCTTCGAAGGAAGTTGATGAGACAAAACCGCCTTTTGAGGAGACAAAGACCGAAGTGACGATTTCCGTACCTGACGAAGTGGACACCATGCGTCCGATTCTTCTGGGAATCTGTAAAACGATGAGCGGCGGCAGGGTTTATGATGGTGCGGACAGCGAGTTTTTCTGGAACAGTATTTATGCGGCTATTAATGGCAGCAACTGGATTCATCCGGATATCAGTCTGTCAGACGATGGCAGTGGCTATATGGTGCCGAAAGAAGTCATGGCCGAATATGCTGAAGCCATGTTTGCGGGAAACAGTGGGATTCCTGAGATTCCGGCGACGGTTGGCGGTATTGAGTTTGATGTGGATACGGATTGCTATGTACTGTATAGTGCTGAGGGGCATCTTGGCTCAATGGAATTTATGGAGATTGAAGAAACGGATAATGGTTATGAAGTAACGGTTGCATTTACGACAAAGAGCGGCAATGTTGAGACCCATACGTTTGTGATGACCAGCGGTGGATACGGAGTATTCCCGTGTGCAGTAAATTCAGTAATTGATGAATGATTTTTTAATGGAGGAATTATATGAAAAAAATTGTGCGTACGGTGGGGATTACACTGGTTTTTGCGCTTGTATCTTTCTATTTTACTCTTCCGGCGTTGAATCTTCGCTCACCGGCTTTTTATAGTTGGCTGATTGAGGTTGCTGTGATCTATATAATAGCATCTCTGATCGGAACTTTTTCGATTGCAGATCTGCGGAGCCGGACCGTGGATTTTAAATTTTTAAAAAATAATGCCAAAGCCGGCCTGATCGTCGTTATTCTGTCATTAGCGGTTCTGGGCATTGGACAGGTTGCATCCCATCAGTTTTTCCATGCAGGTGCCTATCAGAAATTGATGCCTGTTGAAAACAGGGAGTTTTCTGAGGATATCACTCAGGTTTCCATGAATGATGTTCCGATTGTTGACAGAGATTCTGCAGTCCGTCTGGGAAACCGGAAAATCGGAGAGCTGGTCAATCTCATTTCCCAGTTTGAGGTGGATGAATACAGTTATTCTTATACTCAGATTAATTTTAAGGATGTGCCGACCCGGGTGGCGCCTTTAAGGTATGGGAATATCATTAAGTGGTTTAATAACCGGTCAGAGGGTATTCCTGGCTATATTTCGGTAAATATGGCAACCCAGGATGTGGACCTTGTTCAGTTAGAGCAGGGAATCAAGTATTCGCCGGGGGAATATTTTTTCAGAGACCTGGACAGACATTTGCGGTTTAAATATCCGACGAAGATTTTTGAAGACTATTCCTTTGAAGTGGATGATGAGGGAAAACCTTACTGGATTTGTCCGGTGATCAATTACACGATTGGTCTGTTCGGAGGACGGGATGTCGTTGGTATCGTCATCGTGGACGCATGCAATGGCGATTCGACGTATTATGATATCAAGGACTGTCCGGAATGGGTGGACAGAGCTTATTCGGCGGATATTATCGTGGAGCAGATTAATTACTGGGGACAATATAAGAATGGTTATATTAATACTTTAATTGGTCAGAAAGATGTCTGCATGACTTCCGGCGGCTATAATTATCTGGCGTTGGATGATGATGTGTGGCTTTATACCGGCCTGACATCGGTAGGTAATGATGAATCTAATATTGGTCTTGTTCTTGTTAATATGCGGACAAAGGAAGCTCATTACTATATTGTATCCGGCGCTACCGAATATTCGGCTATGGAATCGGCGGAAGGTCAGGTTCAGAATCTTGCTTATAATGCAACCTTCCCGGTGCTTCTGAATATAGGAAGTCAGCCGACCTATCTTGTTTCTTTAAAGGATAATGCAGGCCTGGTTAAAAAGTTTGCTTTTGTCAATGTAGAAAAGTATCAGCAGGTTGCCATTGGTGATACGCTGAATGAAGCCTATTCCGTTTATGTGAAGCTTTTATCGTCGGGGCAGATGATCGATACCGGCGACTTATCAGAGATTACAGGATCTGTTGTTCAGGTGGATTCAGCGGTCAAAGACGGAAATACTTACTTTTATGTTCAGATTTCCGGGTCGGACAAAGTCTTTGTGGCTTCTATACAGCTGAATGACGTGTTGGCGGTGCTGAAACCGGAAGACAGAGTAACTATTAATTATGTGGATTCGGAAGATACCTTTGTCATGATGAATCAGATTGAAAAGAAGTAGGGGCAGTTATGAAAAAAGGAGATATCCTGTTGATCTGTGCGGTCCTTATTTTGGCTGGGGCGGGTCTGATCTTTATGAATCTGGGCGGTAAAAAGTCCGGCGGAACGCTGACAGTGACGGTCAGAGGCGAAATATATGAGACCTATGACCTGGCAAAAGACCAGGAGATATCATTGGAAATTGACGGCTGGCATAACCGGTTCCGGATTAAAGACGGCGTTGTTTCCATGATGGAGGCGGATTGTCCGGATCAGTATTGCGTCGAACATGCGCCAATTGCCAAAGTGAATGAAACGATTGTCTGCCTGCCTCACAAAGTAGTTCTTGAGATTACCGAAGGGGAAGAACCGAGAGACGTGGATGCATAAAAAGTGAAGAATAAGGGTGCGTAAAGGATGAATTATGTCTAAAAAAGTTGCGATGGCCGGGATGTTTACAGCCCTGGCGATGATATTGAGTTATGTGGAAGTTCTCATACCGATAAGTTTAGGGGTTCCGGGGATGAAACTGGGACTGGCCAATCTGGTTGTTGTTGTGGCTCTCTATACAATGGGGGCGCCGATGGCCTTTGCCGTATCGATGATTCGTATCCTGCTTGTTTCGGTGACCTTCGGCAGTCTGGCAGCGATGCTCTACAGTCTGGCAGGCGGCATTTTAAGTTTTTGTGGTATGATGCTGTTGAAAAAAATACCGAACTTTTCCATGGTTGGAGTGAGTGTGGCCGGAGGTATTCTTCATAATATCGGTCAATTGGCTGTGGCGATGGCGGTGGTGGAAAACATTCACCTGATTTCCTATCTGCCGCCCCTGCTCGTTGCGGGAACAGTGACCGGAATGTTGATCGGAATTGTGTCAAATCAGGTTGTACCGAGAATAAAACATGTGATAAAATAGAAAATGAAAAATAAATGCTTTCACCCTGTGTCCGAATGTGGTATGATACGGGGTGAATGTTTTGAATATGCAGAAATGAGGAGTCGATTGAAGATGGATAAGAAAGTCAGAACACGATTTGCACCGAGTCCGACGGGACGGATGCACGTAGGAAATTTAAGAACAGCATTATATGCCTATCTGATCGCCAAACATGAAGGCGGCGATTTCCTTTTGAGAATCGAAGACACAGACCAGGAACGTTTTGTGGAAGGTGCCGTGGATATTATTAACCGTACCCTTGAAAAAACAGGATTGATTCATGATGAGGGACCGGATAAAGATGGCGGCTGCGGTCCATATGTTCAAAGTGAACGTCAGGCGGCCGGAATTTATATGGAGTATGCGAAAAAATTAATCGATAAGGGTGAAGCCTATTATTGTTTCTGTGACAAAGAACGTCTGGAAAACCTGAAACAGGAAGTGGCCGGTAAGGAGATCATGATTTATGATAAACATTGTCTCCATCTTTCCAAAGAAGAGGTTGAGGAAAAACTGGCATCGGGTATTCCATATGTTATCCGTCAGAATAACCCGACGGAAGGAATCACCACTTTCCATGATGATATTTATGGAGATATCAGCGTAGATAACTCGGAGTTGGACGATATGGTCCTCATTAAATCCGATGGATATCCAACCTATAACTTTGCCAATGTCGTCGATGACCATCTGATGGGCATTACCCATGTGGTCCGTGGAAATGAATACTTATCTTCCTCCCCGAAATATAACCGTCTCTATGAAGCTTTTGGGTGGGAAGTTCCGACGTATGTTCATTGTCCGCTGATTACGGATGAGGAGCATAAAAAGCTGAGTAAGCGCAGCGGTCATTCTTCTTTTGAAGATTTGCTGGACCAGGGCTTTTTGACCGAAGCTGTTGTCAACTATGTGGCCCTTCTTGGATGGAGCCCGGAAGAAAACCGGGAGATCTACAGTCTGGAAGAGTTGGTGCAGGCATTTGATTATCATCATATGAGTAAATCTCCGGCGGTATTTGATATGACCAAATTAAAATGGATGAACGGCGAATATATCAAAGCGATGGACTTTGATGCTTTTTATGAGAAGGCTCTGCCATTTATTAAGGAAACCGTTCACAGAGATGTGGATTACAGAAAGATTGGGGAGATGGTAAAGACACGTATTGAAATCTTCCCGGATATCCCGGCATTGATTGATTTCTTTGAAGCTGTTCCGGAATATGATGTGGCGATGTACACCCATAAGAAGATGAAGACAAATGCGGAAACATCTCTCGCAGTTTTAAAAGAGGTTCTTCCGGTTCTGGAAGCTCAGGAAGATTACAGCAATGACGCCCTTTACGGCTGTCTCGTAGAATTCGTGAAGGAAAAAGGCTATAAAAACGGATATGTGATGTGGCCGATCCGTACCGCAGTTTCCGGCAAGCAGATGACACCGGCCGGAGCGACCGAAATTATGGAAGTCATCGGCAAAGAGGAATCTCTGGCAAGAATCCGCAGCGCCATTGAAAAACTGGAAGCATGCAAGTAGACAGCGCCCAGAAAAAAGCAATTGAACATGACCGGGGACCGATGCTTGTACTGGCCGGTCCCGGTTCGGGAAAAACGCTTGTGATTACCCGGAGAACGCAGTGGCTCATAGAAAAAGCCGGTGTGGCTCCGGGTAATATTCTTGTAGTGACTTTCACCCGGGCAGCGGCGGGAGAAATGCGGAGCCGGTTTGACCGGTTGATGGACGGTCGCCATCTGCCGGTAAGCTTTGGAACTTTTCATGCCGTCTTTTTTACAATTTTAAAATATGCCTATAATTACCGGGTAGACAATATTTTATCTGAAGATGAAAAATATGGAATTCTTCGGGATATCGTGCATCAGATTGATGTGGAGATGGACGATGAGAAAGATTTTCTGATGAATATTGCCGGGGAGATCAGCCGGGTTAAGGGAGATATGATGCCTTTGGAGCATTTTTATTCGGCCAATTGTTCCAAGGATGTGTTTGAAGATATTTATGCAGGTTACGAACAAAAACTCCGAAGAATGCGCCGTTTGGATTATGACGATATGCTTGTTCAGACCTGGCAGCTTTTTAAGGAGCGGCCGGACATACTGCTGGCCTGGCAGAAAAAATATACCTACATATTGATTGATGAATTTCAGGATATCAATCGAATTCAGTATGAGATTATCCGGATGCTTGCCAGACCGGAGAATAATCTTTTTGTAGTGGGCGACGATGATCAGTCGATTTATCGATTCCGCGGCGCCAGGCCGGAGATACTTCTCGGATTTACAAAGGATTATCCGGGAGCGGAAATGACTGTGCTGAATCGAAACTATCGTTCCACAGGTTCCATTGTGGCCCGGGCGGAAGGGCTGATTCGCCACAATGAGCATCGCTATGCCAAGCATATGACGGCGTCCAGAGAAAAGGGCAGAGAAGTTTTCGTAAAGGCCTTTAAGAAACCGACGGACCAGTACTTGAAAATGATACGGGAAATCGTGGATATGCATGAGCAGCAGGGAATAGCCTGGGAGCAGATTGCAGTGATTTTCCGGACCAATATCCAGATGAGCGGTCTGGTGGAACAGTTCATGGTCTACAATGTACCTTTTGTCATGAAGGATTCGGTGCCGAATATATATGAACACTGGATTGCGAAGGACATTTTCGCCTATATGAATATTGCTTTCGGGAACAATTCCAGAGCAGATTATCTGCGTATCATCAATCGTCCAAACCGGTATATTTCCCGCTCCTATCTGGATGAGGACCCGGTAAATCTGTCTAATGTAAAAGATTATCTGGAAAACCGGGAGTGGATGATGGAGCGGATTGAGCAGTTAGAGTATGATTTATATATGCTGGCATCCATGGGACCTTATCCGGCCATTCAGTATATACGTCATTCCATTGGGTATGATGAGTATTTGAAGGAATATGCCATGGGGCGGGGGATTAAAGGTGATGATCTGCTGGAGGTATTGGATGAATTGATGGATAAGAGCCATGCCTACAAAACCTGGGAGGAATGGTTTAAAGCCATTGAACAATATTCGGAGACATTGAAGATACGGTCCAGACAGCGGTTTGAAGCGGCAGAGGGAGTACGGCTCCTGACGATGCACGGGGCGAAGGGACTGGAATACGACGTAGTCTATATACCGGATGCCAATGATGGATTGATGCCCCATAAAAAGGCAGCGACAGAATCAGATAAAGAAGAGGAACGGCGGATGTTTTATGTAGCTATGACCCGGGCGAAAAATGATCTTCGGGTATATTTTACCCGGGAGCGATACGGTAAAGCTTCGGAAATGTCGCCTTTTGTTGGAGAATTTCTTGCTTTTTAGGGAAGAATCTGGTAGAGTGAGAGTGAGTAAAAATACGCGAAAAGAAAGTTGAGGTAGAAGAATGGGAACATTTATTCCAGAAGACGACGATACGATGACATTAAACTTTGATGATGGCGCTGAAATCGAATGTGCGGTGATTGCCGTATTTCCAGTAGGCGAGAAAAATTACATTGCCTTACTTCCTTTTGAGGATCAGGGCGTGGACGAAGACGAAGTTTATATTTACCGGTTTATCGCTGCTGAAAATGCAGAAGATGTTCAGTTGGAAGATATCGAAACCGATGAAGAATGGGAAATGGTATCCGATGCTTTTGATGAATTGTTAGACAGCGAAGAATTTGATGAATTATTTGACGGTGAATAATTAAAAAGATGATTCCGCAAGGCGAAGGACGCTGCGGAACCATCTTTTTTTTGCGGAATATCTCAGTCAGACCAGAATATCAATAAAATACTGGGCAGCTTCAGAGAGAGGCACCTTATTATTATATCCAACGACAATCTGGCGGGATGGGAGTATCTCACGGGTGCGTATAATAAATAAATCCGATTCCTTTTCGGGCAGACAAAAATCTGGAATAAAGGCAATACCGAGGCCGATGCGGGCCAGGTCGATGAGCAGATCATTGCTGCTTAATTCAATTTCAGGTACCAGATCCAGCTGATGTTGTTGGAAAAGACTGTGCAGAAATTCACTGGTCAGGCTCACTTTATCCAGCATGAGAATTGGATAGCTGAGCAGTTCTGCCAGTTCCAGCCGTTTGTTTTTTAAATGACTGAAATTATCATTGGCGATAAATACATCATGGAATTCCCGGACCTTGCGAACATTGTGAATGGCATTCATCCGCGGATTGGGAGAATTGGTCACGATCAGGTCTACCAGTTCATTTTCCAGTAAATCCACACAGCGGGCGGAAGTGGCATTTGTCACTTTAATATGTACGTTTGGAAAATGTTCGTGAAATTCTTTCAGATAAGGTACAAGATAGTAACGGCAGATGGTGTCACTGGCGCCGATACGCAGTTGTCCGCCGTTTAATGCTTTCGCATCCATGATCTGATTTTCGCCTCGGATGATCAGGTTGATGGCCGGTTCAATGTGTTTAAAAAGAATCTCTCCCTCCGGTGTCATTTTGACCCGTTTTGTGCTTCGAATGAAAAGGGTCTGATCCAGCTTCTTTTCCAGAGCTTTGATGGACTGGCTGACGGCTGACTGGGAGATAAAAAGCTTTTTTGATGCTTCAGAGAAGCTTAATGTTTTGGCAACGTAATAAAATACTTTATATAATTCATAGTTAATGTCCATAGACTACCTCAATTATTAATGACTTTAATAAAATACAGAAGTTATATTAATATATTTAAATAATAACATATATAGAGAAAATAGTAAATGTAAAATTATAGAGAAAAATCCCTGCCTTATAAAAGCTTAAAATGCTTTCGAAAGACAGGGATTTCCTGATGTACGTAATAATTCATTTTTAGATGACAGATTTAAAATCCGGTACCTGTTTGAGCAGCGGCAGCAGGATGGTGGAAATGATCAGGCCGGAAAGTCCCTGGATGAGGTTGGCGGGAACACTGGCAAAAGCACCGCTGCCATACATATAGTATTCAAAGAAGCAGTATCCGGCAGCCACGATCACTGTGGAAAAGCATCCGGTAATAATACCTTTTATAACGATGTGATTGACTTTGCCGAGTAGTTTATGATAAACAAAATAACATACGACAGCGATGACGGCTTTGACAAAGAATGTGATCGGCACATAAACCATGTATCCGGCCAGCAGGTCTGCCAGTGCAGAACCGAGACCGGCAGCCAGACCGCCGTAAATCGGTCCGAGAAGGATACCGGACAGAACAACAATCGCATCACCCGGATGAATATATCCGCTGGTGCCGGGTGTCGGAATATGAAGACTCATCGTAGCAACGCAGGCCAGTGCGGCAAACAGTGCAGCAAAGACCAGAGATTTTGTTTTTGTAATAGATTTTTCCATAATGTTCACTCCTTGGTGTCTCTAAATTATATTTTTTCACGTATTATACAGGAAAACTGACCCTGTGAAAACGGCCAGTTTGAAAAAAAATAATAATACCAGATAGTGTGAAAGCGGGCCTGATTAGAGAAGCTAATAAAAAAAATTAAATATATTAACTTTAATTATGGGGGGCGGCATGGTATACTGTACAAAACGAAGTGATAAAAGATGGAGGTAAATGAATGACCCAGGTAAAACGTATATATGTTGAAAAGAAACCGGAATATGCCGTAGCTGCCAAGGATTTGCTGGATGATATCCACAGTTACCTGAATATCCAGTCTGTTACTGGTGTCCGGGTGCTGATTCGTTATGACATTGAAAATATTACAGATAAAACTTATGAAAGTGCGAAGGCCATTGTCTTTTCGGAGCCGCCGGTAGATGTATTATATGAGGAAGAGCTTCCCAAGACAGAGGATGAACGTGTTTTCTCTGTAGAATACCTTCCGGGTCAGTTTGACCAGAGAGCGGATTCGGCGGAGCAGTGTGTAAAACTTTTAAATGAAACAGAAGAACCGGTCATTCGTTCCGCAACGACCTATTTATTAAAAGGTTCTGTGACAGAGGATGAGATGGAACGTATTAAGGCCTTCTGTATCAATCCGGTAGACTCAAGAGGAACAGGGGAAGCAAAACCGGAGACGTTGATCACAAAGTTTGAAGAACCGGCCGATGTGGCAGTATTTGATAACTTTATGACCATGCCGGAAGCAGAACTTCGGAGTCTCTATGATTCGCTTGGTCTTGCGATGACATTTAATGATTTTAAATTTATTCAGGAATATTATGCATCTGAGGAAAAACGGAATCCGACAGTAACGGAAATCCGTGTGCTTGACACCTACTGGTCTGACCACTGCCGTCATACGACTTTCCAGACAGAGCTTAAAAATATTGATTTTGAGGATGGTTATTACAAGAAACCGATGAAAGATACTTATGATATGTATATGAATCATCGGGCAGAGGTATTTGCCGGACGTAAAGATAAATTCGTATGCCTGATGGATGTGGCTCTGATGGCTATGCGTAAACTGAAAAAAGACGGCAAGCTGACAGATCAGGAAGATACGGACGAGATCAATGCCTGCAGTATCATTGTGCCGGTGGAAATCGACGGCGAGACGGAAGAATGGCTGATCAACTTTAAGAATGAAACACATAATCATCCGACGGAAATAGAGCCTTTTGGTGGTGCGGCGACCTGTCTTGGCGGCGCTATTCGTGACCCATTGTCCGGCCGTACATATGTGTATCAGGCGATGCGTGTTACGGGAGCCAGTGATCCGAGAGTGTCTGTAAAGGATACGATGAAGGGTAAACTGCCTCAGAGAAAGCTTGTTACAGAGGCGGCCCACGGCTATAGTTCCTATGGCAACCAGATTGGTCTGGCTACCGGCCTTGTTAATGAGATTTATCATCCGAATTACGCGGCAAAACGTATGGAGATTGGTGCGGTCATGGCAGCAGCTCCGAGAAGTAATGTTACCCGTGCCACATCGGATCCGGGAGATATTATCATTCTTCTGGGCGGACGTACCGGACGTGACGGCTGCGGCGGTGCGACCGGTTCTTCCAAAGCGCATACGGTAGAGTCGATCGATACCTGCGGTGCTGAGGTACAGAAGGGCAATGCACCGACCGAACGTAAATTACAGCGTCTTTTCCGTAATCCGGAAGTCAGCCGTCTCATTAAAAAATGTAATGACTTTGGCGCCGGCGGAGTATCGGTAGCTATCGGCGAATTAGCTGTCGGTCTTCATATCCAGCTGGATAAAGTACCTAAAAAATACGCAGGTCTGGACGGAACCGAACTGGCAATTTCCGAATCTCAGGAACGTATGGCAGTTGTTATCGACCCGAAGGATATGGAAACCTTTATGAAATATGCGGCGGAAGAGAACCTGGAAGCTACCTGTGTGGCTGAGGTTACAGAGGAACCACGTCTTGTCATGTACTGGAGAGACAAGGTCATCGTTGATATTTCCAGAGCATTTCTGGACACAAACGGCGCTCATCAGGAAAATGACGCCTATGTTTCTGTTCCAAACCCGGAAGAGAATTATTTCAGAAAGGAAAAAGATGTTTCCGATATGAAACAGGCCTGGCTTTCAAATCTGTCCGATTTGAATGTATGTTCTCAGAAAGGTCTGGTGGAAATGTTTGACAGTTCCATCGGAGCATCTTCCGTATATATGCCTTACGGCGGGAAATATCAGTTGACACCGGCTCAGTCCATGATCGCCAAACTGCCTGTTCTGAAAGGAAAGACAGATACGGTAACGATGATGAGTTACGGCTTTGATCCATATCTGTCTGCATGGAGTCCATATCATGGCGCTGTTTATGCGGTTGTGCATTCGGTGGCAAAAATTGTTGCGGCTGGCGGTGATCTGACAAAGATCCATTTCACATTCCAGGAATATTTCCGCAGAATGACAGAAGACCCGAAGGGATGGGGCGAACCATTATCCGCACTTCTCGGCGCTTATGAAGCCCAGATTGGTTTTGGACTTCCGGCCATCGGCGGTAAGGATTCCATGTCCGGTTCCTTTAATGAACTGAATGTGCCTCCGACACTGGTTTCCTTCGCAGTGGATGTGGCAAAACAGCAGGATATCGTAACTTCTGAGCTGAAAAATCCTGGTGATAAGCTGGTTGTATTTAAGATTGAAAAAGATGAATATGACCTGCCGGTTTATGAACAGGTTATGGATATATATGGAAAGATTACCAAAATGGTCAATGACGGTGTTCTGAAAGCAACTTACACCATCGGATTTGGCGGTCTGGCAGAAGCTGTCAGCAAAATGGCCTTTGGTAATAAACTCGGCGTTATTCTGGAGGACCGTCTGGATGCTGCAGAGCTCTTTAAACCATATTATGGAGATATTATTGCCGAAGTGGCGTCGGAAGATATGGAAAAACTTACAGGGGATTACATGGTATGCGGTACCGTAACAGAAGCTCCGGAATTTGTCTATAAAGATATGAAGGTGACGATGGATGAGGCTGTTGCTGCCTGGACAAAACCTCTGGAGTCTGTATTCCCTACAAAATCCGGTGTGGAGGAAAAGACCATTGATACCGGTCTGTATGAAACAAAAGATATTTATATCTGTAAACATAAAGTGGCAAGACCAAAGGTATTTATTCCTGTATTCCCGGGTACAAACTGCGAATATGATACGATGAAAGCCTTTGAAAAGGCCGGAGCCGATGTAAAGATGACCGTATTCCGCAATCTGAACGAAGGTATGATTCGGGATTCCGTCGAAGAATATGTAAAATCAATTAATGAAGCTCAGATTTTGATGTTCCCAGGCGGCTTTAGCGCCGGTGACGAACCGGATGGTTCAGCGAAATTTATCGCGTCTGTATTCCGAAACGAACGTATCAAAGAGGCGGTAAATCAGCTTCTGAATCAGAGAGACGGTCTGGCTCTCGGAATCTGTAATGGTTTCCAGGCCCTCATTAAGCTCGGTCTCGTACCTTACGGTGAGATCACACCGCAGAAGGAGGATTCACCGACATTGACGACGAACCATATCGGCCGTCATATTTCAAAGATGGTTTATACAAAGGTTGTCACCAATAAGTCTCCATGGCTTCAGAAGGTGACACCGGGAGATGTATTTGCCATTCCGGCTTCCCACGGTGAAGGCCGTTTCGTTGCCAGTGAAGCATGGATTAAGAAACTCTTTGAGACCGGATGCGTAGCCACTCAGTATGTGGATGTTAATGGTAATCCAACCATGGACGAGGACTTCAATCCAAATGGTTCCTATTATGCGATCGAAGGTATTACCAGTCCGGATGGACGCGTTCTGGGTAAGATGGCTCACTCCGAACGTATCGGCGATCATGTGGCCATGAATATCACAGGCAACCAGAATCAGCATATCTTCGAGTCTGGTGTTGAATATTTTAAATAATTAACCAAAAACATTCCCCCTGGAAATCTTGCCTTAAACGGTTTCAGCGGGGAATGTTTTTTATAGCCAGTGCTTGACGAAAAAAAATCGGAGTGTTATAATTTTAACAAATGTATAGGATGCAAAATTATATCATGGAGGTAGTTTAAAATGGTAAACAGATTTGTACTTAACGAGACATCTTATCACGGAGCAGGAGCTATTCAGAGTATTCCGGATGAAATTAAGGGGCGGGGATTTAAGAAAGCGTTTGTATGTTCCGACCCGGATCTGATCAAGTTTAATGTGACAAAAAAAGTGACAGACATTCTTGAAAATGCAGGGATTGACTATGAAATTTATTCTGAAATTAAGGCAAATCCTTCTGTTGCCAACGTAAAAACAGGCGTTGAGGCTTTTAAAGCTTCCGGTGCAGACTGTATCGTTGCGATTGGCGGCGGTTCTTCCATGGATACGGCAAAAGCCATCGGTATTATCATTACAAATCCGGAATTTGGCGATGTGGTCAGCCTGGAAGGTGTTGCTGAGACAAAGAATAAGGCCGTCCCGATTATTGCCGTTCCGACAACAGCAGGTACAGCCGCTGAGGTAACGATCAATTATGTTATTACAGATGAAGAAAAACATCGTAAAATGGTATGTGTAGATGTTCATGATATTCCGGTGGTTGCAGTCGTTGACCCGGATATGATGTCTTCCATGCCAAAGGGATTGACCGCAGCAACAGGTATGGATGCACTGACACATGCAATTGAAGGTTATATTACAGCCGGCGCATGGGAACTTTCGGATATGTTCCATCTGAAAGCCATTGAAGTGATCGCCAGATCTCTGCGCGGTGCTGTGGATAATACACCGGATGGACGGGAAGGCATGGCACTTGGACAGTACATTGCCGGGATGGGCTTTTCTAACGTGGGTCTCGGTATCGTCCATTCTATGGCCCATCCTCTGGGAGCACTTTATGATACGCCGCATGGAGTAGCCAATGCCATTATCCTTCCGACAGTTATGGAATATAATGCTCCGGCTACCGGTGATAAATACAAATACATTGCACAGGCTATGGGTGCTGAGGGGACAGAAAATATGACTCAGGAAGAGTATCGTAAAGCTGCTGTTGACGCCGTAAGAAAGCTTTCTAAGGATGTGGGTATTCCGGCGAATTTAAAAGAAATCGTAAAACCGGAAGATGTGGATTTCCTGGCCCAGTCTGCTTTTGATGATGCCTGCAGACCAGGTAACCCAAGAGAGACGAGCGTTGCTGAAATCGCTGAACTTTATCGTTCCTTAATGTAAATATTTCTATGGAGCCTGGCTCTTAGCGAAATCAGAGTTTTCGCATATGTCAGTGGATGATATTTATAAATGTATTGAGCAGGAGCCGGAAATCAGTACGATATATGTGGACCCGGGACGGACAAATACAAAAGATAAGATTATAGGGATAAATACCGAAGATAAGGTTCAAAATGAAGGTTCCGTTACCTATGATATCCGTTTTGAGGCTTATGTGCCGGGAGAAAATGAGAGAATAAAGCTTATCATCAATATAGAATCACAGAAAGATTTTTATCCGGGGTATCCAATCATTTCCAGAGGGATCTACTATGGGGCCCGAATGGTCTCAGCCCAGAACGGTGTGGAGTTCAGGGAACCGGATTATGGAGATATTAAAAAGGTCTATTCTATTTGGATATGCATGGGCGCACCGAAATATATTGGCAATGCTCTTTCGATATACGAGATACATAAGACCGATGTTATTGGGAAAATACCGGATATTTCCGAAGATTATGACAAGATGTGCATTGTCATGATATGCCTGAATGAGAAGAGTAGAGTAAAGAATGCTTTTTTTAATATGATGAATACGCTTCTCTCAGCTACCCTGGATGTAAGAACAAAAAAGCAGATCCTTCAGGACGAATATGAGATACCCATGAATGATGGTTTAGGTAAGGAGGTCGATCTGATGTGCAATTTATCAGAATATGTGTGGGAACGTGGAGTTGAAGCTGGAATTCAAACTGGAATTCAAACGGGCCGTGAAGAGACCATACGGACAATTGTAAAAAAACTTTTGGGAATAGGTTCGGTATCTGATGAAATTATCATGGAAGCAGTCGGGATAACGGGGGATGAATTGGAGAAAATCAGAGTTCAGATGTGACACAAAAAAACGATAAACGGTGGCTTTTAGAATTTAGCCACCGTTTATCAGTCAGTGCATATTGTTGTTATTTATGTTCCGGTTCCATGTTTTCTTCCGGTTCGGTAAGGTAAACATGAATCGTATCTATTCGGTTTTTATCCATTTTTTCGATGACAAATCGGATATAATCTTCAGTAATTTCTTCACCCTCGGTTGGGATATGTTCAAGCACGTTGATCATATGTCCGGCGATGGAATCGTAGTCGTCGGATTCAATATGACAGCCAAAAGTTTCATTGATATCATCCAGACGGGTGGAGCCATCCACCAGATATTCGCTGGTGTTCAGCTTTTGTATCGGATCGACTTCATCATCGTCATATTCATCGCGGATTTCACCGACGATTTCTTCCAGAAGGTCTTCCAAAGTAATGATACCGGCCGTAGCGCCGTATTCATCCAGAACAATGCTGATGTTGATCGAATTTTCACGCATCTGGATCAATAAATCCGATGTTTTCTGGTATTCATAAGTAAAATATGGCTCACGGAGCAAGTCTGAAAGTTTAAAAGCATCCTTTGTGCCTTCGTAGTTGAAAAAGTCTTTCAGAGTGACAATGCCGATCACGTTATCCTTCGTTTCTTCATATACAGGAAGGCGGCTGTACATATCTTTTTTAAAGACGCTGCGCAGTTCATCGTAAGATGCCTCCACAGGAATGGAAACCATATCGATTCGCGGGACCATAACATCCTTCGCGAGAGAATCGCCAAAATCAACCACGTTATTGATCATTTCTTTTTCTTCGCTTTCAAGAACACCTTCTTCATGGCTCACATCAATAATGGTGAGAAGTTCATTTTCTGTCATAACCCGTTCTTTTCCGGTATAACGCATACCGAGAAGTTTCATAAGACCAAAGGAAATTTTATTAACAATAAAAATCAATGGTGTAAAAACAACTGTCAGCCAGTAGATCGGTTTAATATAAATGAAACAGATGCGTTCGGCTGAATGGGTCGCTATAGATTTTGGGGTGATCTCACCAAATACCAGGATGACAAGAGTCAGTATACCGGTCGACACACCGATGGCTGTTGCTGTTTTTGAGACAAGCCCCAGGTTCATCATAATACGGGTGACCATCGTGGTCATCAGCGAAGATGCGGACAGATTAACAATGTTGTTACCAATCAGAATGGCACTGAGCATTTTTTGTGGTTCTTCAATAATTTTCCGAATCAGGGCGGCCTTTGGACGGCCCTCCTCCTCGAAGGTTCGGATACGAATCTTGTTTACAGTCGTAAAGGCTGTTTCTGCGGAAGAGAAAAATGCTGATAAAAGTACGAGAATAATCAGCGTGATTAGTTGCGCCACACTCGTGGGATCCAAATAAAATCATCTCCTGTAATTTAGTATTATAATGAAAGATTCTATCTTATATAGAGGTGATTGTCAAGAAATAACAGGAAATCCAAGATTTCCACTTGTCATTCATAAAAAATCATTGTACAATAGGAATGGTTTAGAAATTACATTTTGTCAAGAGGAGGCATTATGCGTAAGAAATCACATATTTCACTTGCAAATCATATGCTGAATGAATTTAAAGATGAAACATTGATGGCTCATACTTATATGTTTCAGTTTGGCAGCCTTTTGCCGGATCTGGTTCCGTCGTTTTTGACGAAAAAACATCAAATGGATACCACTTTTGACATTTTAGAGAAAAAATTGCGTAAAGTGATTGAAGAGTACAGCGGAGAAGATGGTCTTTCTATGTCCAGATGTAAGGACCTGGGGGTGATTACCCATTATATCGCGGATTACTTTACATTACCTCATAATAAGAAATTTAAGGGGAATCTGAAAGATCATGTGAGCTATGAAGAGGTTCTCAAGCATGCCATGCGTCATTATGTCGGCCAGAAGAACATTGAGAATCAGCCTTTGATTCGAATGTCCATGTCTTCAGTAGATGATATTTGCAATTTTATTAAGAACTGTCATGTAGAATATATTAAAATGACAGCCGATGGACAGGATATTGACTGCAGGCACAGTGTTGAGGTGTGCCGACAGGTACTTGAGGCCGTGATATCATTGCTGCATCAGCAGCAGCATCGCTATATAAAAGTGGCCTGAAGACAGAATATTTAAGGACTTACAAAAAGTACTTTAACAATCCTGGTTGAAGTACTTTTTTTACAATTCAAATATAAAAGAAAAGGATGATAGAATTGGAACCAATGATTAAGATTGAACATCTGGATAAGACCTTCAGGGGGAAAACTCAGACAGTTTACGCTTTGAAGGATATAAACCTTGATATTCAAAAAGGGGACATATTTGGAATCATCGGAATGAGTGGCGCGGGCAAGAGTACATTGATTCGCTGTATGAATTTTCTTGAACGTCCCACATCCGGAACAGTGAAGATTGACGGTAAAGACCTGGCGGCTTTATCTGACAGGGAGCTTCGGAAGACCCGTCAGGAAGTGGCGATGATCTTCCAGCATTTTAATTTGCTCCAGCAGCGGAATGTCCGCGGAAACATTGCATTTTCCATGGAGATTGCGGGAATGAAGAAGGCAGATATTGATGCCAGGATCGATGAGCTGTTAGAGATTGTCGATCTGAAGGACCGTGCTTTGATGTATCCGGCCCAGTTGTCCGGCGGGCAGAAGCAGCGCGTGGCGATCGCGAGGGCTTTGGCTACAAATCCTAAGATCATTCTTTGCGATGAAGCGACCAGTGCCTTGGATCCGGCGACGACCCAGTCTATTTTGAAATTATTGAAGGATATTAACCGTAAGTATGGGATCACGATCGTTATTATCACCCATGAAATGTCGGTGGTGGAAAGCATCTGCAGTCATGTGGCTATTATTGATGACGGCCAGTTGGCTGAAGTGGGAACCGTTGAGAAGGTCTTTACCCAGCCTGAATCTCGAACGGCAAAACGAATTATTTATCAGAAATCAGCAGGTGGTCAGGCTGCCCTTGGCAAACGGTGCATCCGGGTTGTCTTTGATGGAAAATCGTCGTATGAACCGGTGATCTCCAATCTGATCATGGAATGTAAGATTGCCGTAAATATCATGTTCGCAGATACGAAGGATATTGATGGAAAAGCCTATGGACATATGATTCTCCAGCTTCCTGAGGACAGGCTCCAGGGAGACCGGGCGATTTACTATCTGCGCTCGAAAAATCTTGTAGTGGAGGAGTTGGAAGAGTATGTTATTTAGTTCAGATATTTGGATGATGATTGCGGAAGGTGTCCGGGACTCCTTATATATGGTATTGGTTTCCACAGTTTTTTCTTATATTCTGGGGCTGCCGATCGCAATCCTGTTGGTAGTTACACGAAAAAGTGGTTTGCACCCGATGCCGGTGGTCAATATGGTTACCGATGTGGTTGTAAATATATTACGTTCCGTACCATTTTTAATTCTGATGATTCTGGTCACTCCGCTGATGCGCCTGATTGCCGGAAAAAGCTACGGTCCGACGGCGACGATCGTGGCGTTGGTAATCGCTGCGGCGCCTTATGTGGCGCGTATGATTGAATCTTCGCTGTTGGAAGTGGACCCGGGAGTGATCGAGGCAGCTCTGAGTATGGGAGCTTCTACAAAAACGATCATTCTCAAAGTTCTTATTCCGGAAGCAAAGACCTCATTGATCGTGGGATGTACCATTGTGATCGGAACGATTCTTGGCTATTCAGCCATGGCCGGAGCACTTGGCGGCGGCGGTCTTGGAGATATTGCCATTCGTTACGGCTATAACCGATATCAGTTTGATATTCTGATGGTGACGGTTAGCCTGCTTGTAATTCTGGTACAGATTTTCCAGGTGATCGGTATGAAGATTTCCAAGAAAACAGATAAAAGGATACGGGAGTAGACGAAAAAAGGAAAGGGAGAATAAAAATGAAAAAAGGATTAGCTTTAGTACTGACTGCAGCATTTTGTGTGGCAGCAGTGACAGGATGCGGCAACTCTTCAAAAGAGACAAAAGCAGAAACAAAGGCTGAAACAAGCGCAGAAACAACAGCAGAGACAGGCAAGGAGACAAACGGTGCTGCTGAAGCCGGAACAAAATTAACAGTAGCGGCAAGCCCGACACCTCATGCAGAAATTTTAAATGCGGCAAAAGAATTAATGGCTGAAAAAGGTATTGAACTGGAAGTTGTTGAATTTACAGATTATGTTCAGCCAAACAAGGTTGTCGATGCAGGCGATGTGGATGCAAACTATTTCCAGCATTTACCATATCTTGAAAACTTCAATGAAGAACAGGGAACAAAGCTTGTTTCCGCAGGTGCTATTCACTATGAACCATTGGGAATTTACCCTGGAAAGTCCAACGATTTAACAAACATTCCGGATGGCGCTGAAATTATTGTTCCAAACGATGCAACAAATGAAGCAAGAGCTTTACTTCTTCTTGAAGCAAATGGCATTCTCACATTAAAGGAAGATGCCGGTTTAAATGCAACAGCAAATGATATTGCTGAAAATCCTCATAACGTAAAAATCGTTGAGATGGAAGCAGCACAGATTGCCAGAGCTGTAGAAGATGCAGATTTTGTTGTCTTGAATGGAAACTATGCGCTTCAGGCAAATTTCAGTGTTGAAAATGATGCCCTGGCTAAAGAAGAATCCGATTCTGAAGCAGCTCAGACGTATGCAAACATCATTGCAGTTCGTGAAGGTGACGAAGAAAGAGCAGAAATTAAGGCTTTAGTAGAAGTTCTTAAGAGTGATGAAATCAAATCCTTCATTGAAACAACATATGAAGGCGCTGTATTACCGATTGAATAATTGATGCGGCATCCAGAAGGAGTGTGCTCTGCCGCTTTTTCTGGTTTATCTCGGGCGGCCGGAGTTTTTCGGCCGCCATTTGTA
The DNA here is from genome assembly GCF_004340975.1 of Frisingicoccus caecimuris. Taxonomy (GTDB): domain Bacteria; phylum Bacillota; class Clostridia; order Lachnospirales; family Lachnospiraceae; genus Frisingicoccus; species Frisingicoccus caecimuris. The sequence goes on along the minus strand of NZ_SLXA01000001.1, from coordinate 293,778 downwards.
ATATACTGAAGGAGAGAATGTCCATGGAAAATCTCTTAAACAGTCTGAAAAGGGAAAATAAAGAACGAGAAAGACGACTCAACATATCGGATAAAAAACTTTTATCAGATATGACAGGATATATGAAAACACAAAAGATATGTGACTATGATGTTGAGAGGGTTCGTAAGACGATTATCCGAAATACCCTGCGTTCTTATAGTAAAAGAAAGAATCTTGAGTTTTTGTCCGGTGGAGACTACCGGGAATATTGCAATAAACTTTGTGAAAATATGCGCCATGCGTCGGCAAAAGAACTTGTCCTGTCGCGGGGTGTTACTATTATATATGCGTTGGCACTGATGTATCTGGTCCGTTTGATTGATACGCTCATTGATGGCGGCAACTTCTTAAAAAATCCAGTGGAAATTAATCTGGGATATTTGTCGGCTACGGCGGCCATTCTTTTGGGTACAGTTTTCATCTATCTCTATGTTTCCGGAATTTTAAAAACCAAAACCAATCGTATGACAAATCCACAGATGGCCGGATTGATCGTCCTCATCGCAGTGATCGTAGCTGCGGCTTATGGCGGCGTTTTCTTTTTATCCGATATCCACCTGTTTGATATCCAGTGGTGGATTCCGGTCATTATTATTGCTGTTCTATGGATTTTGTTCAAAATATTGTACATTCAAATTGAAAATCAGATGGCGAAAGAGGCTTGAAGCCAGATAGATACTGTGATATACTAAAGTGCACATTTGTTTGATAGAGAAAGAGGGAAAAAAGATGAATTTGACATATACCAGTACACGGGGACATGGTGAAACAGTAACAGCATCTCAGGCCATTTTAAAAGGTCTTGCAGATGACGGCGGTTTATTTGTCCCTACATCTTTACCAAAATTGGAAGTGTCGGTAGAAAAACTGGCCGGCATGAGCTATCAGGAAGTAGCTTATGAGGTTATGAAACTGTTTTTGACAGACTTTACAGAGGAAGAATTGAAAAGATGTATTGCAAATGCCTATGATTCCAAGTTTGATACGGAAGTGATCGCACCGTTGGTACAGGCAGATGGAGCCTATTTCCTGGAGCTTTTCCACGGTAATACGATTGCATTTAAAGATATGGCTTTATCTATTTTGCCTCATTTAATGACAACGGCTGCAAAGAAGAATCATGTGGATAATGAGATCGTTATTTTGACAGCTACATCCGGAGATACGGGAAAGGCAGCGATGGCTGGTTTTGCCGATGTTCCGGGAACACGGATCATCGTATTTTATCCGAAGGACGGTGTCAGTCCGGTTCAGGAAAAACAGATGGTGACCCAGAAGGGGGACAATACCTTTGTTGTCGGTATTAAAGGAAACTTTGATGATGCTCAGACCGGTGTAAAGAAGATGTTCAACGACCAGAAACTGGCGAAAGAACTGGACGGGGCCGGTTTCCAGTTTTCTTCTGCAAACTCCATCAATATCGGACGTCTGGTACCACAGATCGTTTACTATGTATATGCCTATGCCACCCTGGTAAAAAATGAGCAGATTAAAAACGGAGAGCTGATCAATATTACCGTACCGACCGGAAACTTCGGAAATATTCTGGCGGCTTACTATGCTAAGTTGATCGGTCTTCCGATAGATAAATTAATCTGTGCATCGAACACAAATAAAGTCTTATTTGATTTCTTTACAACAGGTACATATGATAAAAAACGTGAGTTCACAGTAACATCTTCTCCATCGATGGATATTTTGATTTCCAGCAATCTGGAACGTCTGATCTACCGGATCGCCGGAAATGATGCCGAGAAGAATGCAGCGATGATGCAGGCCCTTTCCGGTGAAGGTGAGTATACAATTACAGAAGAAATGAAAGCGGGACTGACAGATTTCTACGGCAACTATGCAGATGAAAAGGAAACGGCCGAGGCGATCAAAAATCTTTATGAAAACACTGGCTATGTGATTGATACCCATACCGCCGTAGCGGCATCTGTTTATAAAAAATATGTGGCAGATACAAAAGATGCAAAGCCGACGGTCATTGCATCAACGGCAAGCCCATATAAATTTGCCCGCAGCGTTATGACAGCTATTGATAAAAAATATGATGCGCTTGATGAATTTGAACTGGTCGATGAACTGGTGAAGCTTTCCAATACACCGGAGCCGGAAGCTGTGAAAGAGATTCGTACAGCGCCGGTACGTCACAACAATATATGTGCGGTGGATGCCATGGAAGCAACCGTAAAGCAGTGGCTTGGAATTCAGTAGATTTCTGAGAAGCGGAGGAGGATACAGACATGGATTTACTGGTGCCGGATTATGCACATAGCGCATTGATCATCATTGATTATCAAAATGATTGTATTTTACCTGGAGCGCCTTTTGAAATAGCCGGAAGCTATGATGTGCTTCCGAAATTACAAGAACTGGTCAGACATGTGCGTGAGAGCAGTATGCCGGTGATTCATGTGGTCCGGGCGTATTTGCCTGATGGTTCAAATGTGGATTTGTGCAGACGCAGTATGGTTCAGAACGGAGCCGTGTTGTTTCGGCCCTATTCCGAAGGCATTGATTTTCCTGAAGAGCTGAAACCGGAAGATAAGGTGGAACTGGATTGGAATCGATTGATCAACGGTGAATTTCAGCAGATTGGCAGTAACGACTGGGTCATGTATAAATCCCGATGGGGCGCCTTTTATCGCACTGGATTGGAAGCTTTCCTTCGGGAAAAGAAAGTAAATACGTTGATTTTTTCCGGTTGTAATTTTCCTAATTGTCCAAGAACATCAATATATGAAGCCAGCGAAAGAGATTTTCGTATTGTGCTTGCGGCGGATGCAATGTCCGGATTATATAAGAGAGGCATTCAGGAATTGGAAAATATTGGCGTGACTGTAACAAAGACAGAGGATATCTGTAATTATATATGATAAGTGAAAAATAAAAGGGAGTATTATCTGATCATCAGAATATGCCGGTCAGTTAATATTCCCTTTATGTTTATGGCTCAATACCTTCAAATATGATCAGGTCGGCACTGTTTCGAACCGCGTCGTAAGCATCAATGGTATTGATAGTCCAGAGCGCCAGACGTGCCTGAAAGAGACGACAGTTGATACGAACCGACGGATTTTTGTAATCGGTGTATTTATAAGATATAAAGTCCGGGCGGGAAAGAAAGTTAGAGCCGAGGACGGTGATCATAAATAACACCAGATCACAATGGGGCTTTTCCTTAAAAAAGTTACAGGAAAGCTGGCCGCGTAATATCTGTGGTTCATTTTTGCGGAACCACCGAAGGGCCAGTGGATTGAAAGATTCCAGGATATAATTGCCGGAGTAGCTTCGCATGGTTTTGGATAAAATACGGCACAGCCGGTCGCAGGTATGGGATTCGGTCTTTAGTTCGATTAAAAGCGGTACCCGGCCGCCTACCAGTTCAAGAACTTCCTGAAGTGTCGGTATCTTTTCTTCTGTTCCAAGGAGTGTATACTGTCGGATTTCTTTCAGGGTCATATCTTTGATATCCCTTTCCACATGGCACATGCGGTAGAGGGTGTCGTCGTGGTGAACGACCAGCTCATTATCTGCTGTCAGATGGACATCCAGTTCGATACCATATCCCTTGTCCACGGCAGCCTGAAAGGCCGGCAGAGAGTTTTCCGGAACACCCCAGAGATTATCATGAAGACCCCGGTGGGCATAGTCCCATTGTACAAATGGCGCCCATTTTTTTTGATGATTCAGCATGAGTCGGGGACGGATGAAAAAAAGAATCGCCCCGCAGAGTATCGTAAACAAATGTCGGATTGATTGAATAAGTTTTGAAAGTTTTTTCATTGTAAACCTCATTTTATATGTGAATTTGCATATACTTATAGTAGCACGGGGATGAAAAAAAGTCCATACAAAGGATGACCAATGACAATTTTTGTCATATAAAGTATCTGTGTTATTGATACTTGAATTTTAAAAACATTTAGGATATAATAAATTCAGAAAGTAGCCTGGGGTGTACGATGATCCTGCTGTTTTGAACCTACATTTATGTATACGGGATACCATATATCAAGAATATGTCAGGCCTCCGTTTGCAGTGGAAGACAGAAAACTTGACGAGGTAACCCACTTGGCGTCGGGTTAGGCGTCAAAAGGCAGGAGACGGCACTCTGGGTATATTATTTTTAAGAACAAAAGACGGTATAGTTGCCGTCTTTTTTTTATCCATTTGGGTGTGTTTTAGGATGATTTTCCGGAAGGAGAGGATGTATTTGCGGCGTTACCTGATACATATAGGCATTTTTTCAGCAGCTTTGACAGTTTTACTCATTTACTTTATGAACATTCATCGACAGTGGACATCCAATGAAATGATGAACCGTGCCCAGATCGCCAGGATGTTGGCCTTGATGCGATACGACAGAGAAACGTGTGAAACACAGAAAAAAAGCGGGGACGGACTGCCGGAGGATATTGCCGGAGAAGAGTGGTACGCAAAATATGCGGCAGTGGCGTTAAACGAAGGATGGATGAGCCTGCGGGAGGACGGGAAATTTCATCCCGGGGATACATTCACTTATGGTGATTTAAAATATATCATGGAGCAATTTCATCTTTCAGAGGACTTGCTGTCTTTTTCATTGAAATACCATCAGGGGGATGGCATGGTTCCGAGGACACAGTGGTGTGAGGTCTATCAGCTGCTTTCTGCGGAAAGCTCCCGGGTTCAGAGGGAAAAATTGTCTATTCACGGGACGCCGTCAAATATATCGGCACTGGGAGCGTGGCAGACACTGACAAGCCGGGGGCTGTATTCGGCTGAAGGGCTTGCGATGGATATTTACATGGATTACAGTCTTGAAGTCTATACGGCTGGAGATGAAATCCTTTGCGTTGCAGGAAAAGCGGATGATATGTGCCGGATAGAAAATGTCTGGATTGAGTCAGGAGAAGGTGATGAAATACAGATTTTTTTTGATGGATATGAGCGCAGTATCAAGCTGGAAGGAAAACTTAATCAGAAACTGGAGCCGAATATGGCGGATTTAACTTTTACCGAAGGGCGTTTGAACGGTGTGGACTATAAGACGAGCCGTTTAAAGGCCGCATTGACAGGAATAGAGGAGAGGGCTGCTGTACTCAAAGATTATGGTACGGTTCCGATTTCTGAAAATCTGGTAGTTTATCAAATCTATCCATCGCCGAAGGTGATTTCGAAAGATGAACTGGCAACAGACGGCACAGTGTATGAGTTTGTTCTCAAGGGGAATGAAATCTGCGGGATTATTTATCAGGATTATGCCGAGGAGACGATTCGGGTGTTGCTTCATGGAACCGGGCAGGTCTATGAACAATCCTCGGTGACCGTGACCTCTTCAGAGCCGTTTCTTGTTATGGGAAATGATGAGGTAAAACGGTATGAGGCCGGTACGGAAGTGACATTTTCCCAGGGAGAAAGTATTTTTGAAGGGGGCGGTGAAGTGGCGATCAAAGCAGAAAATGAACGGGGCAAAATACAAGTTCTTTCTCTGGAACGAAGCAGCGGAGCGCCTTCCTATCATGGTGAAATTCAGATTCAGGAGGCTGCAGGCGGATTGCTCGTTATAAATCAGGTGAACATGGAAGATTATGTCGCCGGTGTGATCCCTGGTGAAATGCCGGTATCCTATGGGCAGGAAGCGCTGAAGGTGCAGGCGGTGTGTGCCCGGACTTTCGGACGGAGAGCTCTTGGAACAACTTTTCGGGACTATCCGGCGAATCTGGATGATACGGTGTCCAGCCAGGTATATAATAATCAGGAAGAATGTGAGGAAAGTATTCAGGCGGCTTCTGAGACACGGGGACAGGTACTCCAGAATCCGGAGGGGCTGACGGCGACTTATTTCTTTTCTACTTCCTGCGGTCATACCTCGGATGCAAAAGATGTCTGGTACAGCGGCAGCGGTACGGATGATGAAAAGGCAGTGTCCGTTTTTTTGAGTGACGATTCTGTAACGTTAAATCTTATGCAGGAAGAGGATTTCCGGCGTTTTATCAATATGGAAGATGGTGCGGATTACTTTGAACAGGAACTGCCGTGGTTTCGCTGGCAGGTATTTGTATCTGCAGAAGATATCCGGAACAGTGTGCTAAATGTCTGTCAGACAGATATCGGCGAGCTGACCAGTGTCACGGTGCTTGAACGGGCGGAGAGCGGTTTGCTTAAAGCCATCCGTCTTGACGGCGGTCTGGACACATGTACGGTCTATGGCGAATATAAAATCCGACAGATATTTTCTCCGGTCAATGCAGAACTCATTCCGCAGAGCGGAGAGGCGGTGACAGGATGGGAAATGCTTCCGAGCGCTTATTGCTATATGGATGCGGTGGTTGAAAATAATATATGTGAGGGGGTTCTGATTCACGGCGGTGGATACGGGCATGGCTGCGGAATGAGCCAGAACGGGGCCATGAAAATGGCCGAGATGGGAAAAACATATGATGAGATTTTAAAATACTTTTTTCCAGATTCAGAATTGATCACGGAGTAAAAATAAGGGTCGGCAATTAAAAACTGCCGACCCTTAAATTTAATACAGTAAATGAAAATCTTCTTTCTTATCAGGAAAGAGGAAATAATTGAGTTCTGCTCCCAAAAAGAAAATATACATCATTAAGTACAGGTAGATGAAGAAGAGTATCAAGTAGGTAAGGCTGCCGTACATATAAGAAGAACTGCTGGAGTATTCAACATATAAAGAAAAAATATAGGAGCCGATCATCCATCCGGCAGTTGTAAATATAGCGCCGGGAAGCTGCTTCAAGGTTTTCATCGGCTTGGCGGGAAGAAACTTGTAAAACAGAGTAAAAATTAAAATATAAAATCCAATGGCAATAAAGGATTGGAGCATACTTAAAATCTGGGAATATTCCGGCATATTTGGTATTGCGGTACGCAGCCAGGAATAAATGCGGTTACCGAAGACAAGTACGATCACTGTAAAGATGATCACAATGGCAAACAGCAGTGTATAGAGGGCCGCTTTCAACCGGAGAATAAAATAGTTTCGGTTTTCTTCAATTTCCTGTACCGAATTCAGTCCGTCGGAAAGGGCCATAATACCTTTTCCGGCGGTCCATATGGTCATAATAACAGATACGGAAAGAATAGTTGCGCCGGATTCAACATGAATATCATTGAGTATGGCAGCCACTGTCGTTTCATAGGAGCGGGGAATCACCAGGAAAATGGCATCCATCAAATTTTCCATATCGATCGGCAGATGCTGTACCAATGTCAAAAGAAACAGAAGAAAAGGCAGGAAGGACAGTATGATAAAGTAGGCCGACTGGCCGGAGTAGGCGGCAAGACGGTCTTTTCGGATTTTTTTTAATAGATTTTGAACCCAGTCAATTAATTTAAGCATCATAATCTCCTCCTGAGGATATCATTTTCAGATAACAACGATAATATCACGGATTAGAAAAAATGGCAACCAAATCCATCTGCGCCACTTGACAAAGAAAATGAATATGTTAAAATAAAACTCAGTGTAAAGGCTGTGAATGTGTCAGTAGACGCATATTTTCTTACAGAGAGAACCGGTCATCGGGTGGAAGCCGGTTTAAGTTCGGATATGTGTTGAATTTCCCACAGGAGCTGCATCTTTGAATCCTCTGGTAGTAGGAGATGACGTTGGTGCACGTTACGCATATCCGAGTGTCAGACATTTAACGTCTGGAATTAGGGTGGTACCGCGGAAAGAATCCGTCCCTTTGTGTAAAGGGGCTTTTTTTATGCCCTGAATATTATTTAGAAAGGAATCGATAGAGATGAAAGACAGATTAGAGCAAATCCGTCAGAATGCGATGGCTCAGATTGAGGCAGCCGGTGCGCTGGAAAAGCTGAATGATATCCGTGTCGCTTTTTTGGGTAAGAAAGGTGAATTGACTTCCATCATGAAGTCCATGAAAGAAATTGCGCCGGAAGAGCGTCCGGCTTTTGGACAGATGGTGAATGAGACCCGTTCCGAAATTGAGAAAAAGATGGAGGAGATGAAGACCGAACTGGCCAGAAAAGCCAGAGAAGCCCAGTTAAAGGCTGAGGTGATCGACGTTACCCTTCCGGCAAAAAAGAGTAATGTAGGTCATCGCCATCCGAATACCATCGCTCTTGAAGAGGTAGAGCGTATTTTCGTCGGCATGGGCTACGAAGTGATTGAAGGACCGGAAGTTGAAAAGGATTATTATAATTTTGAAGCTTTAAATATCCCGGACAACCATCCGGCAAAGGATGAGCAGGATACATTCTATATCAATAAAGAATTTGTTTTGAGAACCCAGACCTCCGGTACTCAGGTACACACGATGGAAACTCAGGAGCTGCCGATCCGCATGATTGCTCCGGGACGGGTATATCGTTCGGATGAGGTGGATGCGACCCATTCTCCGTGTTTCCATCAGATTGAAGGTCTCGTTATTGATAAGCATATTACATTTGCGGATCTGAAAGGGACGCTGGCTGAGTTTGCCAGAGAGCTTTTCGGTGAAGAGACAAAGGTTAAGTTCCGTCCGCATCATTTCCCATTCACAGAGCCAAGCGCCGAGATGGATGTGACCTGCTTCAAATGCGGCGGAAAGGGCTGCCGTATGTGTAAAGGTTCCGGCTGGATTGAAATCCTCGGCTGTGGTATGGTTCATCCGAAGGTTCTGACTATGAGCGGCATTGATCCGGATGAATATTCCGGTTTTGCCTTCGGCGTTGGTCTTGAACGAATTGCCCTGCTGAAATATGAAATTGATGATATGCGGTTGCTTTACGAAAATGATACACGTTTCTTAAAACAGTTCTAAAGGGGGAAAGGAAAAATGAATACACCATTATCATGGATTAAAGCTTATGTTCCTGGCCTTGATGTAACTGCTCAGGAATACACAGATGCAATGACCTTATCCGGTACAAAGGTTGAGGGATTTGTGGAAATGGACAAGAATCTGGACAAGATTGTTGTCGGTCAGATTGAAAAGATTGAAAAACATCCGGACGCAGATAAACTGATCATCTGCCAGGTCAATGTGGGTGAAGAAGAAAATATTCAGATTGTTACCGGAGCGCCAAACGTCCATGAAGGTGATCTGGTGCCTGTAGTCCGTGTGGGAGGACGGGTAGCCGGAGGGCATGACGGCGGTCCTCTGCCGGAAAATGGCATTGCTATCAAAAAAGGCAAACTTCGCGGTGTGGAAAGTTTTGGTATGATGTGTTCCATCGAGGAACTGGGATCCAGCCGGGAGTTTTACCCGGAAGCACCGGAGGCAGGTATTTACATTTTCAAAGCAGGTAGTGTAAAACCAGGTGACGATGCGGTGGAAGCCCTTGGACTTCACGATGTGGTATTTGAGTATGAGATCACATCCAACCGTGTGGACTGCTTCGGTGTTCTCGGTATCGCCAGAGAAGCGGCAGCAACTTTCCGGAAGCCTTTTGTACCGCCGGTGGTCGAAGTGAAAGGCTGCGGCGGCGATGTCAACGATTACATCAAGGTTCGTGTGGAAGACGTGGATTTATGCCCACGTTATACAGCAAGAGTCGTTAAAAATATCAAACTGGCACCGTCACCGGAATGGATGCAGCGCCGCCTGGCAGCCAATGGCATTCGTCCGATCAACAATATTGTGGATATTACCAATTATGTTATGGAAGAATATGGACAGCCGATGCATGCCTATGATCTGGATACGATCGAAGATCATCAGATCATTGTTCGCCGTTTCATTGACGGAGAAGAGTTTGTGACATTGGATGGACAGAGCCATAAGATGGATAACTCTATGCTGGCGATCTGTGACGGCAAGAAGCCGGTTGGTATCGCAGGCATCATGGGTGGCGAAAACTCCATGATCACAGACAGCGTTCAGACAATGCTCTTTGAAGCAGCCTGCTTTGACGGAACCAATATCCGTCTTTCTGGTAAGAAGCTTGGCATGCGTACCGATGCCCAGAGCAAATTTGAAAAGGGTCTGGACCCGAATAATGCCATAGATGCTATGAATCGCGCCTGCCAGCTCATTGAACAATTGGGCGCCGGTGAAGTGGTTGACGGTGTCGTTGACATTTATCCGGAAAAACGGGAAGAACACGACATTCTTTTCAGCCCTGAGAAAGTCAATGACTTACTTGGAACAGATCTGACCTTAGATGAGATGCTGACCTACTTCGGACCTCTGGAATTAAAATATAATCCGGAAAGAAAGACAGTGACTGTGCCAACCTTCCGTCAGGATCTGGAGGGCCAGGCTGATCTGGCCGAAGAGGTTGCCCGTTTCTTCGGCTATGATAATATTCCTGTAACTTTGCCGAGCGGTGAAGCCACCACAGGAAAATTATCCTATAAACTCCGTGTGGAAGCGGTTGCCAGAGAGACAGCTGAATTCTGCGGATTTTCCGAGAGCATGACCTATTCCTTCGAGAGTCCGAAGGTATTTGATAAACTTTTATTAGATGAAAATGACCCGCTGCGTCAGACAGTAACCATTATGAATCCATTGGGTGAAGATTTCAGCATTATGCGTACCACGCCATTAAACGGCATGCTCACTTCACTGGCTTTTAACTACAGTCATCGGAATAAAGAAGCAAAACTTTATGAACTGGCTGTCATTTATCTGCCGAAGGAACTTCCACTGAAGGATTATCCGGACGAACGGGTACAGTTTACTCTGGGTATGTATGGCTCGGGTGACTTTTTCACTATGAAAGGTGTTGTGGAAGAATATCTGGAACGCATCGGCATGAAAAAACAGGTGAATTATGATCCGAAGGCCGGAAAGAATTATCTCCATCCGGGACGTCAGGCCAACATTATTTATGATGGCCGGGTTATCGGTTATCTTGGCGAAATTCATCCGGAAGTTGCGGATAATTATAAACTGGGTGCAAGAACTTATATTGCTGTTCTGGATATGCCTTATCTGGTGGAATGTGCATCCTTTGGACGGAAATTCCAGGGCATTGCCAAATATCCGGCAGTCACCCGTGATATCAGTATGGTCATGAGCAAAGATATCATGGTCGGTGAAGTAGAAGAAGTTATCCGCAAACGGGGCGGAAAGCTTCTGGAAAGCTTTGAATTATTCGATATTTACGAAGGAGCTCAGATCAAAGAAGGCTTTAAATCCGTGGCTTACTCTATTGTGTTCCGTGATAAGACAAGAACTCTGGAAGATAAGGATGTCAATGCGGTCATGGATAAGATTCTTGCCGAACTTGAAAAGATGGGCATTGAACTGAGAAAGTAACAGATTATGAAAACATCAGATTTTTATTATGATTTACCGGAAGAACTTATTGCCCAGGACCCTCTGACGGACCGTTCCAGTTCCCGTCTCATGATCCTGGACAAGGAGACCGGTGATATCCGGCATAAAATATTTAAAGATATTATCGATGAGCTGAATCCGGAGGACTGCCTTGTGATTAACGATACAAAGGTTATTCCGGCCAGACTTCACGGCGTGAAAGAAGATACGGGCGCCCATATTGAAGTCCTTCTTTTGAAACGAAAGAGTGATTCGGTCTGGGAAACTCTGGTCAAGCCGGGCAAAAAGGCCCGGCCGGGCGCCCGGATTTCCTTCGGCGACGGTCTGCTCGTGGGTGAAGTTATGGAAGTGGTGGAGGAAGGAAACCGCCTTATTCGTTTTGAATATGATGGGATTTTTGAAGAAATTCTCGATCAGCTTGGGGAAATGCCCCTGCCGCCTTATATCAGCCATAAGCTTCAGGATAAGAATCGTTATCAGACGGTTTACGCGAAACATGAAGGCAGTGCAGCGGCGCCGACGGCAGGTCTTCATTTTACCGAAGAGCTTCTGGATGCTATCCAGAAAAAGGGCGTGAGGATTGCCAGAGTGACGCTTCATGTGGGCCTGGGAACTTTCCGTCCGGTGAAGGTGGAAGACGTGAATGACCATCATATGCATTCCGAGTTTTATATGATCGGTCAGGAAGCGGCGGATATCATCAATGATACGAAGCGCCGGGGCGGACGGGTCATTTCTGTAGGAACGACAAGTACGCGGACGCTGGAATCAGTGGCCGATGAACAGGGCTTTGTCCGGGAGACAAGCGGATGGACAGAAATATTTATTTATCCGGGCTATCGATTTAAATGTATCGACGCTCTGATCACCAATTTCCATCTGCCGGAATCCACTCTGCTCATGCTCGTGTCTGCTCTGGCGGGAAAAGAGGCTATTCTGAACGCCTATGAGACCGCCGTGAAGGAAGGTTATCGTTTCTTTAGTTTCGGAGATGCAATGTTTATTGAGTAAGTGCAAAAAATTCAAATAGTATAACGACAAAACACCGATGTTCAGTATAACAATGTAGCTGAGCATTGGTGTTTTTTTATATCTATATATGAATTTGCACCAGTTAGATAAAAATTTTCTTATGTTGTGTCATCAGATAAGGTATTGGGGAAGAATAAGATGACAGGAGGAATGAAACATGAACATGATCAGAGAAAACGATATACAGGCATTTGAAACTTATCTCTACCTCAATGAAAAATCCAGGGCAACTACAGTGAAATATATCCGGGCAGTGCGCAGGCTTACAGAGTTTTTACAGGACGAGGAACTGACAAAGCGCCGTCTGCTGGAATACCGGGAATTGCTCATGGGGCAGATGAAAGCCCAGACGGTCAACGGCGTCTTATCCGCCCTCCATGCCTTTTTGGATTTCCTGGGTCTGCAGGATTGCAAGGTAAAGTTTTTGAAAGTGCAGAGACAGGCTTTTGTGGATGAGAGCAGGGAGTTGTCCGAGGCAGAATATAAGCGTCTTCTTTTAGCCGCCGAAGCCAAAGGAAACGAGCGCCTCTATCTTTTGATGATGACGATCTGCGGCACCGGCATTCGGGTAGGAGAGCTGCCCTATATTACGGTGGAAGCAGTCCGGTCAGGCCGGGCAGAGATTCGTATGAAAGGGAAAAACAGGACGATCATTCTGCAAAAGGAGCTTTGCCGGAAGCTGTTACAGTATGCAAAAGAACAAAGTATCGAGAGCGGACATATCTTCCGGACAAGAAGCGGAAACCCCCTCGACCGCTCCAATATCTGTCACGATATGAAAAAGCTGTGCGCCGAAGCAAAGGTAGATGCCAGCAAAGTCTTTCCCCATAACCTGCGCCATCTCTTTGCCCGTACCTTTTATGCCGTTGAGAAGAATCTGGCCCACCTGGCCGACGTCCTTGGCCACAGTCGGATTGAGACCACACGGATCTATGTGGCGGTGAGTGCAGCGGCCCATGAGAGGATTTTGAACCGGATGGGGTTGGTCATATAGGTCTTAAAAGAAAAAGACCACAGAGTGTTCCATCCGTGGTATCGCTTTTTTCCCTCAACATCGTTTTGAGAAATAAAACTACATACAGTATAACCTATGAAAATGTTTTTTTCAATAATCCTGTGTAAAAAAGCAGAAACAAATTTAATCTGAGCATACCAAGAAAACCTGAAACGATTTTTCGTGTTGCAGGCTTCCTTGTTGTGTCAAAAAGACTGTGTTTCCCCGGTGATAAGGCCGGCATTTTTCTTTTTCTTTTCCTTTTTTGTCTCTGCCGATGGAATGTTACCACGGATGGAACATTCTATGGTGCAAAACGATCAAGGCAAAGAGAGGTAAGATGAGTTATGACGAGAAAGAAACGTAAGCATTGGGCAAAAAAGCTGATGGCTCTGTTCCTGTGCCTGTGTATGCTGCTCCCGATGAGGGCGAATTTTGCATTTGCGGCGAAAACGGAGGATACCGGGTTATGTGAGCATCATCCGGAGCATACGGCAGAGTGCGGTTATGCGGCAGCGGTGGAGGCAAGCCCCTGCACTCATGTCCACGATGAAAGTTGTGGATACATAGAAGCTGTACCGGAAACTCCTTGCGATAAAGGATGTACCGATACGGACGGTGATGGCGTGATCGATCACGCAGAGGACTGCGCCTATGCGCCGGGTATCGAGGGGCAGCCTTGCCAGCATATCCATGACGAAGCCTGCGGTTATGCCCAGGGGAGCGTGGGCAGCCCCTGTACGTTTGTGTGTGAAACTTGTGGAAAGGAAAACGGTGCATCGGAACAGACTCCCGCTATGTCTGACAATGATTATAGAAATAATGCTTCCAGCGCAAAACATACCATCGTTTGGGTGCGAGGGGACGATGCTGAAATCAATGGGAATCAGATGGATGTTACACCGGATAGTATCTATGGAAATTCCGTCTGCTATCAGGTTCAGTTTACCTGCGGCGGCGATTATACGGCAAAGACAGGAGAAATTGAGATAAGAGTTCCGGCCCATATCTTTTATAAACGCGACGGTAGCGCTGCGGATACCGTAACGGTTCCGCTGTCTCAAGAGGGTACGGCACAGGGCGATACCGGCTTTTGGTATCGGATCGATGATCAGGGTACGCCCGATGACAGGAGCGATGATGAAATCGTGATCACGAACTATAGAGAGGTCAGCAGCGCTTATTATTTTACCTGCGATATTGTGTATCGTTACGAAGCTCCTGAAGTGGCGAACGGATATACAAAGGGCGATATTTCGGCTTCTTTTAAATATCCGGGAGAGAGCGGACAGCGCCAGGAAGAACTGTCGACGGACATCCTGACAGTAATAAACCATACTTTTGTGGTGCTTAACTCTGTGATAAAATCTTCTTCCTCGAAGTATGAGACTTGGCAGAATGCATGGGGAGAAAAGCCGGAAGATGCGGAGGACTACTTCTACGTATTGTGGAGGGTAGAGTCAGATATAGAGTATGGTTCTACGCAACCCTATAAAGTCACGATGACCGATGATGGCGGTGATATGGGCCAGGTTATATATTACTATGATAATCCTATTAATGGTACTAGTGAATACTATCGAACAAGCACGGAAATACAAGACGGTGAAATAACAGTCATATGGGACTACCCCAGAAGTTCGGGTAATGACCCAAGAGGTTATGTAGTTGTGAAGTATCCCAGGACTTTGATTGAAGAGGGAAAAGAACTCAAACTCACCAATACCGTGAAATATAAGTTGGAAGGGTATGACGATGTGCTGAAAGAAAAAGAGGCCACGGCCAGTTACATATATAAGCCTGTAGATACAACTTACCCTGGAGAATTATATAATTTTTCTAAAAGCCTCGGAGATTCAATTGACAATATTGATGATATTTTATATGGTCACAGCACTACTGCGAGTACCGTGTCTACATTTGTTATGGAGGCAGAGTTTAGAAGACCGCAGGACCAGTTGGGGAGCGGCACACCTGTTCCTATAGAAATCACAGATGGAATTCTTCATTCATCACAAAATAAGAATTATCAAATGGCGATTGGTAAAATAGGTGATAAAAATAAAATTTCACTTGAAAAGGGAGATTTTAATTTTGATTATCTTGGATTCAATGTACGAGAATACAGTATGGTCCTGGACCCGGAACGTGGATGGACGGGGAAGGGTACAGAGTATGACAAGTATGCGCCTTTGGAGATTTATCTGCAAGCCGATGGAGAGGATGATTGGTATCATTGGGGGCAGGTAACGCCAGTTTCTGCTTCTGTGCTTCGTCTTCGACTTTATGAAGATGGAATTCTGAGTGAAGATTATACAGACAGTTCGCCCGTTGCCCAAGGTTTTAAATTGCCGGAGGGAACCTGCGCTTTCCGGATATCCTATGCCCCGACTTCTGATTATGTCAAGATGCAGTGCAAGCCTATCGTCCGTTTAAATCCTACAGAACATATGCAGGAAATCGTCCGGGAGATTCTGTCTTCCCGTGACAAGTACAGATTTAAATTTTGGAACTGGGCTTCTTTTCAGGTCGAAAATGACAATAATAATGGTGTCAATATAGAAGATGAGGCTTCTGTAGATCTTGTGCCCGTAAATGTTAAGAGTAGCTTAGTGAAGCGTAGTACTTCTAAAATAGATTATCAAAACAGCAGAGTCGTTATTCATTGGCTTGTGTGGGCGAAAGAAGAAGAAGGAGGACCTAATTGCGATTATTATTATAATTCTTTTGAAAAAGGAAAGTTTTACGATCTTCTGCCGCCAGGTACTTCAGTAGAGAATGTAGAGGTGCTAGCTTCCGGCAAGGACACGGGTGATATTTCCTGGGAGACGGAGTTTGTGGATAACTGGAGAGATTCCGGTCAGACGATGATGATTGTTTCTGTGCAAGGGCCGGCGCAGAAGGGAAGTTATCTGGGTGTTGGTTACGGTCTTAGGTATGACCTCATCAGTACCTTTGCAAATATCCTGGACAACGGAAGTACATTTCACAACTACGCGGCCTGGCAAACAGAGGTGGGCACGCTATGGCAAGGAAAGAATGACGACGGCGGAAGCTTTCAGGAGCCGATAAAGAGCTATTTCACCGACTTAAATGGCAACGAAAATCCGGACGGAGTGGATCGTAAAACGACACTGTATGGTGATGCTGTTACGACTGTCACTGTACCTATGGCAACGGAATCCGGGTTTAAAAAATTTGTTAAAGTACCGGGCGGCCTTTACGGGCAGTCAGCCACCGCAGAAGCAGACGGTGGATACTCTTATCAGTTGCGGTATGAAACTGCCCGGATAGACAACCTTAAGGCAAAAAACCTTGTCTTTTACGACACGCTGGAAACAGCTGATGGCGAAAAGAATCGTTGGCAAGGGGTGCTTACAGGCGTAAGTGTTCACCAGGCGAGTGTAAAGGGGGCGGATGTGAAGGTCTATTATTCCACCACGCAGGGTATCCGGCCATACGATTCAAAGGGCGTTACAGCCCAGGGGGATTTGTCAGATATTGACTTGTGGTCGCTGACGCCTCCGGAAGATCTGAGCCAGGTGACGGCGTTGGCGTTTGACTTGCGGCAAAGTACGGGCGGCGGCGAATTTGTGATGCAGAACGCTCAGTCCGTCTATGTGGAGATTTTTATGCAGGCTTCCCCAAAGGGGGAAATTCCTGCTGACGGCACTGTGTACGCCTACAACGATGCAGCATGCACCGTCAGCACGACGACCGATGGAACTGTCTGGAATGAATCCACAGAGGCCAGCAATATTGTTAAGGTCAATTATTATCAGCCGTCGGTTCCGCTCTCTTGCAGAATTCACAAGGTCAATGAGAGCGGAGAAAGTCTTGAAGGCGTGGAGTTTACTCTCAGCGCTGCAAAAGAGGATGGAACTGGAAACTGGGTGATTGATGAAGACAGTGAAATCGAAGCGCTTACAGCAAAAACGGACACGGATGGAATACTTTCTTTTCAGGAAAAGCGCTTGCCGGGAACATATCTGCTGTATGAGACCGGGGCGCTGCCGGGCTATCAAAAACCTGTACAGCCTTGGAGGCTTGTATTGGATAAGGATGGATCAGTTCAGCTTTACGAACCGGACGGCAGCCAACTGACACCCAGCGATGAAGAGCACTATGAAATCGTTAATAAGATGAATTCTGTGAATTTTACCTTCACAAAGATAAAAGCGGAGGATACCACAGCGGAGTTGACTGGTGCGGAGTTCAAACTGTATCAGCTTGTCTGCACAGACACATCCCATGACCACAACGCCCTTGTAGATGTGAAGAATTCGGGAAGCTGTTGGAAACTTGTAGATACACAGGCCAGCAATCCACAGGTGACCTTTACGGACCTTCTTCCCGGCGAATACCGTCTGGCAGAAACTAAGGCCCCGGATGGTCGGGTACTCCCAGCGGGGCAGTGGCAGGTTGTTGTAGGGACCGACCTGCAGATTACCATCACAGCCCTTGGGGATACATTGCCGCCGGCTTTTGCGGTGGGAAGCGAAGGAGAATGGCTTCTTCCAAATATGAGACCGGCGGACATCCCGTCCTCCGGAGGCAGCGGTACGACGCTGTTTATCCTGTTTGGGGTTCTGCTTATGGGCGGCGGCCTCTTACTCGGCGCGGCCGTCTTAAAACGCAGGAACAGCCGGCGGGGACGCCCTGCCGTTTAGCGGCGGGCCTCCCGGACTGTTATCATATATAAAAATTCAGAAACATGTAAAGGAGACAAGAGTATGAACAAACGATCAAACACATGGAAAAGGCTGACAGCCTTATGTCTGTCCCTGCTCCTGGCAGTGGGGATATTCTCAGCGACCGCTTTTGCGGCTCCGATTGCCGAGAGCACAGGCAGTATCAATGTAACTGGTGTGGAGGATGGCGTTACTGTGAGCGCCTACAAGGTGCTGGACGTGAACTTTAATTATGATGAACAGCAGCCGGTCGACCCGGTATATGTCTGGAGCGACGAAGTCAAAACATGGGTAAGAGATAACTACTCAAGTTACATAGGCACAGATGACAGCGTGACGGAAACATTTACAGAGAATCAGCTAAATGCGGATCAGAAAGCTGGCTTTTATGATGCGCTGGCGGCTGCGATTAAAAATAATACCATTACTCTTACTGCCAGTGGTACTTGCACCGGGAATGGAACGATCAGCAGCCTGCCTATGGGCGGCTACCTGCTCCTGATTGAAAACGGTATGAAAGTATATCGTCCATCCGCAGTCAACATCGTACCGGAGTATGATGAGACTGCCCAGGAATGGAAGATGAGTACACCTTCTCTGGAAGTGAAATCCAGCAACATGGACATTGAAAAAAAAGTCAATGAAGATGAGAGTGATGGGCATGATTCGGACGTATCCGACAAGGGTGCCATCGGCGATACAGTAAACTTCGATTTGCGCGCCGACGTGCCTAAATATCCGGCAAATGCGAGTGCTAAAAACTATGCCATCAGCGATATCCTGTCCGCAGGGCTGAGCCTGGCGGATGGTTCCATCAAGGTATATGGTGTTAATGCAGACGGTGAAACTTTGCTGACAAAAGATACGGCATATAGCATAGACACAAAAAGACCAAATCCGGCCGCAGCCAGTGAAACCACCAGCTTCACACTGAACTTTGTTTATGATGAGATTGCCGCTTATACGCAGATTCATGTAGATTATGACGCAGTCATCAACGGAAATGCAGTAGTAGGTACAGGCGCAAACACGAATAAAGCCATACTGGATTACAATAATAACCCGTATGATAGTTCTTCATGGAAAGATACACCGGACGATGTCAAGGTATACACCTATGGCCTGAAAATAAGGAAAGTTAACAAGCAGGACGAACTGCTGACCGGCGCCGAGTTTACCCTTTCCAAGAATTCGGACGGAAGCAATCCGTTGATGCTTGTTAAAACTGATGATGGTGCATACCGTCTGGCACTGACCGGCGAGCAGGAAACGACTACGCTTGTGGCAGGAGAAAATGGAGATGCCAAAGGTAAGCTTACAATTTCCGGTTTGTCCACAGGAACGTATTACCTGACTGAAACAAAAGCACCGGGTGGATACAACAAACCGAATACTTCGGTGACTATTGAGATCAAAGATGACAACCTTGATGGCAAACCGACCAGCGGCAATAGCAGTGAGTTCGCCGACGGATATGTGGCGCTGGATGTGATCAATACCCAGGGCTTTGTACTTCCGACTACCGGCGGTATGGGAACGATCCTGTTCACAGCAGGCGGCGTAGCTATCATGGGCGCAGCGGTACTTTTGTTCGTTGTCCTCCGCAGGAGAAAGGGCGTATCCAATAGATAAGAGGCATCCAGAAAGGATGGACCCAGAAAGAGGGGCGGGGCTGAGACCCCGCCCCTTTACTGGTTCCGTCAGGAAAATGCAGAGAGGACATGCAGATGAAACGAGGAAAAAGAACGGAGAATAAGGGAAAACTGAGAGGCAAGCTTTTTGCCCCCCTTCTGGCCGCCCTGCTGTTTTTTACAGGAGCCGGCGTATTTTTTTATCCTACCGTCAGCAACTACTTCGCAGAGCGGGAGCAGATATCGGTCATCCGGGAGTATCAGGCTCAGATGGAGACGGGAAGTACAGAAGATCTGGAGGCAGAATGGGAGAAGGCCGAAGCCTACAATGAAAATCTGGCGGGCGATCCGGTAAAGGACCCCTTCGTGCCGGGCAGCGGCTATGCACTGCCGGGGAACTATGAGGAAGTCCTGAATGTGGGCGGCGTCATGGGCTATGTGGAGATACCGAAGATTGACGTATTGCTGCCCATTTATCATGGAACATCGGAGGAAGTGCTGGAAAAAGGCGTGGGGCATATCGAATCCACCGCTCTGCCTATCGGCGGGAATTTCCGTCACAGCGTTCTCACCGGCCACCGGGGCCTTCCCAGTGCGAAGCTTTTCACCCGGCTGGATGAGATGGAGATCGGAGACATTTTCCTGATCCATGTGCTGGACCAGACACTGGCCTATGAGGTGGACCAGATCAAGACGGTACTCCCTACAGAACTTGGGGACATCCAGGCCATACCGGAAAAAGATCTGGTGACGCTCCTTACATGCACCCCTTATGGTGTCAATACTCATCGGCTGCTGGTCCGTGGGAGCCGGACAGCATATGTGCCGCAGGAGGAAGAAGCAGTGAGGACCATGGAAAAACAGGAGACCGGGCTGACTTTGAAGTTGAGTGGAGTTGGGATGATTCTGGGGCTCTGTCTGCTGGTATTGTTGGCAATCTTTTTGATGGTGCGGAGGAAGAGAAGGCGACATGAAAAATAAGCAAGAACAAAAAAGAGGAAAAGGATATCTACTGATCCCTGTCCTGATGTTCCTGTGCGGGTTGGCCGTCCTCATTTACCCCTTTTATACGGACTGGCTGTACCGGGAGGACGTTCGGGAGCAGAAGGGACAGTTTGACCGGCAGCTGCAGCCAGAGGTCCCCGGGAAGGAAGCGCTGCCCTTTGAAGAACTCTATCAGGAATTGAAACAAAGAAATGAGGCCCTCTATCTGGAAAAACAGAAAAACCTGACCGACCCCTGGGCTTATGAACAGCCGGACATCAATCTGACAGAATACGGCCTGGAGGGAAATACGATAGGTTTTCTTTCAATCCCGAAGATGGAGATTGAACTGCCAATACTCCTGGGGGCTAACCAGGAAAACATGGCCCTTGGAGCTGTCCATCTGACGGAGACTTCCTACCCCATTGGCGGAGAGAACACCAACTGCGTCATAGCGGCCCACCGGGGCTACAGCGAGACGGCGATGTTCCGGGATATCGAAGCGCTGGAGATTGGGGATGAGATTCACATTGAGAATTTCCGGGAGACATTGACCTATGAGGTGGCGGAGATACGGGTCATCGACCCGACGGATATCGATCAGCTGCTCATCCAGGAGGGACGGGACCTGGTGACGCTGATTACCTGCCATCCCTATCGCCATAACTATCAGCGGTATGTGGTGTTTTGCGAGAGAATATTTCAGGAGACTATCAAATGACTTTCTGCCAGTATAGGTTTTCAATCTTAGGCGAACCTCCTTCACATCTTACATTTACCTTACATTTGCCAGGCACCGCCGAAAATCTGAAATACCATGTTATAATGTAGAAAAAAAGAATGTGGCGGAGGAAACGACATGGAATTTGTAATTGAGCATTTGTCGAAAAGGTTTGAGAAAAAGGAAGTCTTAAGAGACATTAATTTTACGTTTGAAGAGGGTAAGATTTACGGGCTGCTCGGCAGAAACGGCGCGGGCAAAACCACATTGTTTAATTGCCTGAACCGCGACATAAAGACGGACGGCGGCAGCTTTTATCTGGAGGAAAAGGGTTCCCGCCGTGAGGTGGTGGCCGAAGATATCGGTTATGTACTCTCGACGCCTACGGTGCCGGAATTCCTTACGGGCAGAGAGTTTTTGAAGTTTTTTATGGATATCAATGAAAAATCCATTGAGAACCCAAAAAGTATTGACGAGTATTTTGATTACATGAGTATTGCAGAGGAAGATCGTGATAAGCTGCTGAAGGATTATTCCCACGGAATGAAAAATAAGATGCAGATGCTGATCAATATTATTGCTGAGCCGAATATTTTGCTGATGGATGAGCCGCTGACATCCCTGGATGTGGTTGTTGCTGAGGAGATGAAGCAGCTGCTCCGTTCATTAAAACGGAACCGTATTACGATTTTTTCTACGCACATTATGGATCTGGCTTTGGATCTTTGTGATGAAATCGTTCTGCTCAATCATGGCGAACTGGAAGTTGTAGAAAAAACCGATTTGGACAGCAGGGAATTTAAGGATAAAATTATCGCGGCTTTGCGGGAGGAAGACTATGAATAAAACTTTGAAAATTTCTTTCTCTCTGAAAAATACATACCGTGTCAACGGTATTTTGTTTTCTTTAAAACAGATTCCACTTTTGAAAAATATGTTTCCGGAATCTTTGTATAAAGTACAGGGACTTAAAATATTTGCGAATGTTCTGTCAGTACTTTGGGAAATTATTTCCGCGTTTATCGGAAAATTCCTTTATCTGATCACGATGGTATGGGGAATGGGGATGCTCTATGCGGAATTACCTGAAAACCAGGTATTTCTCCATGTTTTGTTGTTTCTGACAGTAATTGGCAGTTTTACGAACACCAGCCTTTTTAATCCATCGAAGGATAAATATTACGCCATGTTCCTTATGAGGATGGATGCAAGGGAATATACACTGGTCAATTATCTTTATTCTATTTTCAAAGTTATTGTCGGTTTTATGCCCTTTGCCATTTTCTTTGGAGTGGACCGGGGCGTGCCTTTGTGGTTTTGCCTGATTCTTCCGTTTTGTATAGCAGGTATGAAACTATTTGTTGTGTCAATTTCTCTGTGGGATTATGAGAAACGGGGCTTTGGATATAACGAAAATAAGCTTTCTAAATATGTATGGGGCGGTATTGCTTTGCTTTTAGCGGCGGCTTACGTCTTGCCGGTACTCGGCCTGGTTTTGCCGATAGTAATTTCTATGACGGTTTTCTTGTTTTGTATTCCTCTGGGCTTTGCCGGGTTGGTAAAAATACTGAACTTCCGTGACTATCGGGCAGTCAATAAAGAACTGTTGTCCGGTTTAACGAATCAGATGGATTCGACAGCAAAGGCGCAGCTTGTAAAGCAGTTAAATGAGAAGAAAATATCCGGGGATATTTCGATTACCAGCAGCCGCAGAGGCTTTGAATATCTGAATGAACTGTTTATCAAAAGACATAAAAAAATATTATGGAATTCGACGAAAAAAATTTCTTATGTCTGTACTTTTTTAGTGATTGGAATATTGGCGGCAGTTTTTTTGAGACCCGAGTTGAAACCGGAGATCAATAAAATGGTGATGACATGGCTTCCCTATTTTGTATTCATTATGTATGCGATCAACCGCGGTACAAACTTCACACAGGCGCTTTTCATGAACTGTGATCATAGTCTGTTGACATATTCGTTTTATAAGAAGCCAAATTTTGTACTGCGATTGTTCCAGATACGCCTTCGTGAAATCATGAAGATCAATGCGGTTCCGGCCTTCGTCATCGGCAGTGGTCTGGCGCTGATTCTTTTTGTTACCGGAGGAACAGATCATTGGATGAACTATATTATCCTGGTTGTTTCGATTGTTTGTATGAGTCTGTTCTTCTCTATTCATTACCTTACGATTTATTATTTGCTGCAGCCTTATAATGCAGGGACAGAATTAAAGAGCGGTACTTATCGTATCATAATGCTGGCGACCTATTTTATCTGCCTGTTTTTAATGCAGTTTCGCATGCCTATTCCGGTATTTGGGATCATGACGATTCTGTTCTGTGTGGCGTATAGTATTGCGGCCTGTATCCTGGTCTACCGGTTTGCTCCAAAGACATTTCGGATTCGAATATAAAATCAATATTTGACATTAATCACCGGATTCTATATAATAGAAAATTGAATACGACTTAAAAAAATCAAAGGATAAGGTGAATACAATGAGTTTAATGCAGCAATGGGAAGATATGGTGTCTGTATTTAATAATAATGCTCAGGCTCAGCAGAAATTCTGGACAGACTATTATCTTCAGGAAAAAGGTGTTTATGAAAAATTATTGGAGGAGCCTGTAGAAGCTATTTCAGGAACAGTTCAGGAATTGGCCGATAAATTCGAAATGGATGTTGTTCTTTTCGGCGGTTTTCTGGATGGTATCAACGAGAGCTTAAAAGAGCCAAATCCGGTGGATACGATTGAGGCGGACAGCCAGGTAACAATTGATATTGATCTGGAAAAACTTTATTATAATATGGTGGCAGCAAAGGCTGAGTGGCTGTATGAACTGCCTCAGTGGGATAAACTTCTTGATGAAGAGAAGAGAAAAGAACTTTACAAGGCGCAGAAACGTTCCATGATTGTGGTAAAAGGCAAAAAGATCGGCAGAAACGAACCGTGCCCTTGTGGCAGCGGTAAAAAATACAAATTCTGCTGTGGGAGATAGTCATCAGGTCAGACAGTGAATAAGGGGCTCAGATATCGGAAGAGATATCTGGGCTTTTTTATAATAGTATGGGAAAGGGGTAAGAAAATGATTAATTTTGAATATTACACGCCAACGCGGGTAATCTTTGGAAAAGACACAGAGAAGGAAACGGGGAGACTTATCAGGGAGCAGGGATGCCGGAAGGTATTGCTTCATTACGGCGGACAGAGTGCAAAGAAATCCGGCCTTTTAGGTCGAATTGAAGCGTCCTTAAAAGAAGCCGGCATTGAGTATATTTCTCTGGGCGGTGTGGTGCCGAATCCGAGATTATCACTTGTGTATGAGGGCATCCGTATGTGTAAAGAGGCCGGCGTAGACTTTATCCTGGCGGTCGGCGGTGGCAGTGTCATTGATTCGGCAAAGGGGATCGGCTACGGCGTTGCCAATGAAGGCGATGTATGGGATATCTATAGCAGAAAGCGGGAAGCAAAAGCTTGTCTTCCAATCGGCGCTGTGCTGACGATCGCCGCAGCCGGCAGTGAAATGAGCTGGTCGTCGGTCATTACGAACGAGGATGGTTGGATCAAACGGGGATACAGTAATGATCTGAGCCGCTGTCGGTTTGCCATTATGAATCCGGAACTGACCTATACATTGCCAATGTACCAGACCCAGTGTGGTGCCGTGGATATTCTGATGCATACGATGGAGCGATATTTTAATCCGGAGACGGATTTTGAAATTACAGACCGGATTGCTGAGGGACTGATGGTTTCTGTCATCCATAATGCCCGGATTCTCATGGAAGAACCGGAAGATTATAATGCCCGGGCGTCACTGATGTGGGCGAGCAGCCTGTCTCATAACAATTTGACCGGCTGCGGCCTTTCCTCCGACTGGGCAAGTCACCAGCTGGAACACGAACTCAGTGGCATGTTTGATGTAGCTCATGGCGCCGGTCTGGCGGCTGTTTGGGGGAGTTGGGCCAGATATGTCTATATGGAAAATCCAAAAAGATTTGCCCAGTTCGCAGTGAATGTTATGGGAATTCCCCAGGACTTCAATCACCCGGAGAAGACAGCGCTGGAAGGTATCCGGGCTGTAGAAGGCTTTTTCAGAGATATCGGAATGCCGACGTCTGTCCATGAGATGGGAATTGATTTAACAGATGAACAGATTGAAACACTGGCTTATAAGTGCAGTTTTATGGAAACCCGGTATATTGGCGGTTTTAAAAAGCTGGAAAAAGCAGATATGATTCGTATTTACCAAATGGCAAGATAGTGTTATAATTGTCAGAATCATATTCAAAAGAAAAGGAGATTAGCAGAGATGATTGTATCCACAGTACTGGGCAAGATTATATCCATATTCATTATTATGGTGGTCGGAGTCATCTGTTATAAAGTTGGCATCATTGATAACAACACGAAAGAAAAACTTTCAAGATTGAGTACCCTGATCGTAAACCCCATATTGATCTTTATGTCTTTCCAGATGGAATATGATACAGCGCTTTTAAAGAATATGGGAATTTTGTTTATACTGGCGGTCATCAGCTATGTAATTTCAATCGTGCTGGGTCATTTTTTGCTTCATAAAAAGGAAGGTTATGACCTGGCTGTGGAAAAATTTGCCGTGACCTATACGAACTGTGGCTTTATCGGTGTTCCGT
Source organism: Frisingicoccus caecimuris (assembly GCF_004340975.1). GTDB lineage: Bacteria > Bacillota > Clostridia > Lachnospirales > Lachnospiraceae > Frisingicoccus > Frisingicoccus caecimuris. The sequence continues at coordinate 267,777 of NZ_SLXA01000001.1, read as the reverse complement.
TGGGCTACGCTCTTTTTGGGAGCATTGGCGTCATTTATGCGACCGTATTCGTGGCTACCTTTCATATTTTCTGTTGGACGCACGGCATCCTTTTGCTGGATAACAGCGGATTTCAGCCGAAGAAGCTGATCAATCCATGTCTGATCGCGGTCTGCAGCGGAATTATTTGCTTTATCTTTCAACTGAAGATTCCGACAAACATCGCATTTGCCATGAATTCCATTGCCGATATGAATACACCGCTGGCCATGCTCTTGTCCGGCGCTATCATGGCTCAGTTAAACTTTAAGGAAACGTTCAAAAAAGGACGGATGTTTTTCGTTGTGGCTCTTCGGCTGATCGTTTCATCAGCCATCTTTGCCCTGCTGCTCCGATTTGTTCCGATTGATGAACAGATGCGGGTTGTTGCAGCGGTGACAGCGGCCTGTCCGTCGGGAGCCATGACCATCACCATGGCGATTCTCTATGGCCGGGATGATTACTATGCGACAGAACTTTTCGGTATGACAACCCTTTTATCGATCGTGACCATTCCGCTCTGTATGATGATTGCAGGATGAGATTTAGGCTAGTTTTTGTAATTCCACAGAATGTTCTGCAACGACTTTTTCAATGATGTCCATATTGGCTTTGAGAGATTCCAATTCAGATATTCCGTTAGAATATCTGCGATATGTAGAAGTATAGCAAGATTCAATATTTTGAAGTCTTGGAAGAATATCATTTTCAAGTAATAATTCGATGTTCGATGTTTTGACATTTACAGGTTTTAACTTTGAATCAAGTAGTTGGGAAATAGATAATAAATCTTTGTTTGTCAGTGACATGATTCTACTTCCTTTCAATTTGGGTAAAAAAATAGTGTTTTGTGAGTTGATTTCTGAGATATGAAGAAAAGATGTGTACATAGTTTATTATAAAGTGAGAATGAAGTCAATATAAATGATTCGACAAAATTTGCAAGTGATTTTCAGGAAGAATAAAAAAGTATTCTCCAAAGGCGCCGTTTGAAGGCTCCAAAGGAGAATACTTTTTTATTGCATTATTCAGCCAGTTTGAATAAATCCTGATAGAATGTCGGATAGGAGATATTGACACAGTCGCTGCCAATGATTTCTGTTTCGCCATCGCTGGCAAGAGCAGCCACGGCAAAGGACATGGCAATCCGGTGGTCCAGATGGCTTTGAATCCGGGCACCGTGAGGCGCTCCGCCGCCATTGACGATCATGCCGTCAGCCGTCGGGGTGATGTCCACGCCCATGGCACTGAGGTTTTCAGCCATGACAGCGATACGATCAGATTCTTTAACCTTCAGTTCGGCGGCATCCCGAATGATGGTCTGACCTTCAGCAAAGGCGGCCATGACAGCGATGATCGGCAGTTCGTCGATAAGGGTTGGAATAATATCACCTTCGACGACGGTTCCATGCAGTGAAGAATGCCGGACAACCATATCAGCTACCGGTTCACCGCAGACATCCCGAACATTTTCAAGAGAAATATTTCCACCCATCGCCTGACATACTTTGACCATACCGTCCCGGGTCGGATTGATTCCCACATTTTCGATATAAATTTCTGAGTCGGGAACGATAAGGCCGGCAGCCATAAAGTAGGCGGCGGAGGAAATATCGCCGGGAACAATGATCTTCTGAGATTCCAGTCGTTTGACCGGCCGGAGAGTAGCGGTTGTTCCCTGAGAATGGACATCACCGCCGCAGGCGCCGAGCATCAGTTCCGTATGATTCCTTGAGAGGACCGGTTCGGTCACACTGGTCTCGCCATCGGCATAAAGACCCGCCAGAAGGATAGCGGATTTTACCTGAGCAGAAGATACCGGTGAATCGTAATGGATGCCGTGAAGCTTCTGCCCTGTGATTTTTAACGGGGCGCAGTCATTGCTCCGGATACTTTCAATGGAGGCGCCCATTAAAGACAGGGGCGTCATAATCCGGCGCATTGGGCGGGACTGAATCGAGATATCGCCATTGATCGTACAATCAAAATTTTGTCCGGCGAGGATGCCTGACATGAGTCGGGTCGTTGTTCCGCTGTTGCCTGTGTCGAGGGTGTTTTCAGGGCGTTTCAATCCGTGAAGTCCCTGCCCATGGATGCGGACGATATCTCCGTTGTTTTCAATATCAATGCCCATTTGCCGAAAGCATGCGATGGAAGAGAGGCAGTCTGCTCCCTGAAGGAAGTTGTGAACTTCCGTTGTGCCTTCGGCGATAGAGCCAAGCATGATACTTCGATGGGAAATGGATTTGTCTCCAGGAACCGAAATGGTTCCCTTTAATCCATTGAGGCGTTTTATTTTCATAATTATATCTCCTGTGTATTATTTGCGCAGATGGATAACATAGTGGAAACGATTTAAAAGCTCGGTTGCTTTTTCAGCGGATTCACCATCATAAAATTCGATGTGAAGGACACCTTCCTGAAATTCCCGGTTATGAACAATGCCGATGTTTCGAATGCTGATTCCGTTGGTTGCCAGAATCGTCGCAATTGTGGCGATGGCACCGGATTCGTCGACCAGATCAACGAAAACTTCATAGGTTGGCGGAAGAAGGCTTTTTGCATGACTCTGAGGAATATCATCTCTGTATTCTTTGGCTGATGCAAAAGTATCCAGGAGCTTCCCGGTGTTGTTATCCTGGATTGCTTCTCCGACTTCTGTCATCCGGTCTATGTAAAGGTGGAGCATATTCAGAATCTGTGTCTGATTTTCATCACAGATCTGCTGCCACATTTCCGGTGATGAGGAGGCGATTCGGGTGATGTCTTTAAATCCTCCGGCGGCCAGCATGCGCATCATGCCATCCGGGTTATCCGACTCTCTGACCAGATTGACCAGAGTATAGGCGATAATGTGGGGCAGATGTGATATAGCAGCGGTGACCCGGTCATGTTCGTGATAATCCAGGGTCACAGGAATCGCATTAATATCCTTGACAATGCAGACCATTTCAGAAATCATTTCATCGGTGGTTCCTTCTCCCGGAGTTAAAATGTAATAGGCATTTTCAAGCAGATGCACTTTGGCGCTGCTGTATTTTGTCTTTTCCGAACCGGCCATCGGATGGCCTCCAATAAAATGTTTCGTCATACCCAGTCTGGCAACGGCTTCATGAATGGTCGTTTTCACGCTTCCCACATCGGTCAGGATACAGTCGGGTCTGATGATAGGCTTTAATTGCTCCAGACAGCGGATATTTACGCTGACCGGCGCGCACAAAAAGATAATATCGCAGTCAGAAAATCCCGGTCCGATGGTATCCATGGCCTGATTGATCGTTCCGTCGGCCATAGCCTCGATCAGACTGTCTTTGCTTCGATTGTAAGCGATTAAAGTAAGGTCCGGGTGCTTTGCACGCAGGGCTTTGGCAATGGAACCGCCGATCAGGCCCAGTCCGATAAATCCAATAGTTTGTTTACTCATTGCAGTGTCCTCCTGAAATGTTCATGATGATTGTGGGACAGACTTTCGCTTGACTCGTGCCTTCGCGCATACCGGGAGAAATTTCAAAACGTCTTTCACCCCGGTTCGCGGGCGTCGTCAAATGAAAGTGTAAACACTTTCGCCTGACTCGTGCCTTCGCGCAAAAAAAGCTTCCGTCCCTGCTGTAAAGGACGAAAGCCAAATCTTCCGTGGTACCACCTTTATTCATCTGCACATCGCTGTACAAATCTTATAGAGTACGTCAGTCTGCTGATTATACTCTCGCAATATAACGGTTGCAACCGGCACAGCCTACTGACAACGGGTTCAGCCTGCAGCTCAGGGATGTATTCAGAAATCTGTTTTATGCACCTCTCATCAACCGGTAACTTTCTGTATAAACCAAAGAATCCTTACTCGTTCCCATCATAGCTTTTTTCATTCGTCCTAATGATAGCATTATTAAAAAAAAAAATCAAGCTTTTTTTCTACAGGGCTTTTTTCGAAAGAAAATTGAGAAAAAACCGGAAAAAGTTGTATAATTTCTATAAAACTCTTGAAGATGGACAGATTTTTTAGTAAAATATATCCATAGTAGTTAAAAACGTATTGGAGGAATAGGACATGAAGGTTTATAAAACACAGGACATACGTAACGTTGCAATTTTAGGCCATGGTGGCTGTGGAAAAACATCACTTGTAGAAGCAATGGCCCATGTTACGGGAGTTACAACACGTCAGGGACGCATTGAGGATGGAAATACCATCAGCGATTATGATAAAGAAGAAATCCGTCGTAAATTTTCAATCAGTACATCTGTTGTACCGATTGAATGGAAATTCTGGAAGATTAACCTTTTAGATACACCGGGATATCTGGATTTTGCCGGTGAAGTCGATGAAGCTCTGGCAGCAGCCGATGGTGCGATCATCGTGATCAACGGAAAAGCCGGTGTGGAAGCCGGTACAGAGAAAGCATGGGCTTACTGTGAGAAATATGGTATTCCAAGAGTTTTCTTTGTAACAAACATGGATGATGAACACGCAGATTACATGAAAGTTGTTGACCAGCTTCGTGATCTCTATGGCAAACGAATTGCACCGTTCCATCTGCCAATTCGTGAAGACCACAAATTTACCGGTGTTGTCAATGTGGTCACCTTAAAAGGACGTCGTTTTACCGGTGGCGGCAAATGGGAAGAGAGAGATGTTCCGGATGATGTACAGGATGATCTTGAACCATGTCGTGAAGCATTGATGGAAGCAGTTGCTGAAACAAGTGAAGAATATATGGAACGCTATTTTGATGGCGGCGAATTTACGGTAGATGAGATCATTGATGCTCTTCGTGTGAATGTTAATGAAGGCTCTGTGGTTCCGGTACAGTGTGGTTCCGGTACACTGGCTTATGGCATTGAAGGTTTGATCGAAACATGTGTCGAATTCCTTCCATCACCAATCCGTGATAACATTAAGATTTTTGGTAAAGATCCTCGGACAGATAAAGAGTATAACGTGGACTATGACTCCCGTCGTCCATTCTCCGCTTATGTATTTAAGACCATCGTTGACCCGTTCATCGGCCGTTATTCATTGATCAAGGTTTGCTCCGGTGAATTGAAATCCGATTCTGTTATCTACAATTATGAAAAAGAAACGGAAGAAAAGCTTTCCAGAATTTATGTTTTAAGAGGTAAGGAAGCGATCGAAATGCCGGAATTAAAAGCCGGTGATATCGGTGCCATTGCTAAATTATCCAATACATCTACCGGTGATACATTATCCTTAAAGGCTGATCCGCTGGTATTTGAGAAATTCGAAGTGGAATCCCCGTATACATATATGCGTTATGAAGCTGAGAATAAGGGTGATGAAGATAAGGTTTCTCAGGCTCTTCAGAAGATGATGGAAGAAGATCTGACGCTGAGAGCTTTCAACGACAAAGAAAACCGTCAGTCCCTCCTTTATGGTATGGGCGACCAGCATCTGGATGTTGTTGTGAGCAAACTGGAGGCAAAATATAAAGTTAAGATCAACCTTTCCAAACCGAGAGTTCCGTACCGTGAAACAATTCGTAAAAAAGTTTCCGTACGTGAAAAATATAAAAAACAGTCCGGCGGACATGGCCAGTATGGCGATGTTGCTATGGAATTTGAGCCATCCGGCGATCTGGAAACACCATATGTATTCGCAGAGCGGGTAGTCGGCGGCGCTGTACCGAAGAATTACTTCCCGGCTGTTGAAAAAGGTATTCAGGATTCCGTTCTCAAAGGACCTATGGCCGGATATCCGGTTGTCGGCGTAAAGGCCACATTGTTCGATGGTTCCTACCATCCGGTAGACTCCTCCGAAATGGCATTTAAGACCGCTGCACGTCAGGCCTTCAAGAGCGCATTTATGCAGGCAAATCCTGTTATCCTTGAGCCGATCGTTTCCCTGAGCGTTATCGTTCCGGACAGCTATACCGGCGATATCATGGGGGATTTGAATAAGAAACGCGGCCGTGTACTTGGTATGAATCCAACCGAAGGCGGAAAGACAGAAGTCATTGCAGATATTCCATTGTCTGAGCTTTACGGATATTCCACAAACCTTCGTTCTATGACCGGCGGACGGGGAAGCTATGCATACTCCTTCAGCAGATATGAACAGGCTCCGAGTGATGTTCAGGAGAAAGTTATTGCGGATAATGCAAAAGCAGAATAGTAATTGAATCTGGAATCTAATTCTTTAAAAGACAGTCAGCCTGTAAAATAAATAGGTTGATTGTCTTTTTCTATTAAGAAAACCGCGCGATAGTGATGGGATACTTCTAAAGTCAATGTCATTAAATGGGTGTATAAGAGTCAGCCCGTCAAATATCCGTGTGCCTGCGCATGCAAGCATGCTCCGTCACTTGGCTTCTGTCCAGGGTTTTTATAGTAAATATGACAGAAAAAGGTTTCTTTTAAAATTGTGTTAAGAGCAGATACTACTCTTAGTACAATTATAAAGGAGGCTTTTTTTATGGAAAGCAATATTTACGGATATGTGCGCGTATCCACGAAGGAACAGAACGAAGACCGACAGATGATTGCCCCGCAGGAGTTTCCTGTTTTGGAGAAAAACATCTATATGGATAAACTCAGCGGAAAGAATTTTAACAGACCGCAATACAAAAGGCTTTTGCGGAAGCTGAAACCCGGCGATCTTCTGGTTGTGAAGTCCATTGACCGTCTGGGACGCAATTATGAGGAAATTCTTCTGCAATGGCGGATGATTACCAAGGAAAAACGGGTGGATGTGGTGGTTTTGGATATGCCGCTTCTGGACACCAGAAAATCGGGCAGCGATTTGACCGGCACATTTGTAGCCGATCTGGTTTTGCAGATTTTATCTTATGTGGCGCAGACAGACCGGGAAAACATTCACCAAAGACAGATGGAAGGAATTGCGGCGGCCAAATTGCGCGGGGTACAGTTCGGACGGCCCAGAAAGGCTGTACCAGAGCAGTTTTGGAAACTCAAAGAGGATTGGGAAAATAAAAAAATCGCCTCACGGGAGGCGGCCAGACAACTCTCTATCGCACAGGACACATTCTTACGGTGGGTACACGGACAATAATTGAAATACACCTGAAAAAGTAGAACTTTTTCGGGCGTATGTGTTATCCTATCGTTGAACATTTTTTACACTAGTCTGTACAAAAAACAGGTTATAAAACAGATAAAAACACACAAAATGCATGTAAAATATGCGCACGATATTTCCTGCTTTTTCCTGTTTACGGCATACGATATTTTTGCCATATCGTACATTGTATATACGGGTAGAAAGGAGTGGACTATGATAAAACGAAAAAAAGTGGATACACTCCTGCTGTGGGTTCTTGTGCCGTTGATCGTTTACAATCTCTTCAGTTCGGTTTCTTCCTATATGGTATATGGCAATATTGCCGAGGGGTACGTTTCTACACAAATGATTTATCCATTGCTCTATCTTTTGATGGCATGTCTGGACGAGAAGGAAAAGAAGCTACTCAAACGGCTGTGTGTCGGCTGGGTGGGAGCCATAGCGATCATCGGCGTTGTTCAGTTTGTGCTGGCGTTAAAGCTTTACTTTGTGCAGAAAACGCCGCCAGTGGAAGACAAGAATCATACTCTGACAATCCGATATGTGGATGAAGCCGATTTGAGTCATGAACTGGCAACTACATACAGCCAGACAAATCTGAAAAGGGATGATGTGTATAATGTGAAATCCCCGACTATCCCCGGCTATGAGTTGTCAGATGAGACCCAGGCTATGATCAAAGGTGTTATGCCCGGAGAGGATGTCCTTGTGGTCGTCAAATACAGGCAGATTCCATCTGTAACTTATACCGTGCAGCATGAGTATTACACCGACGGCAGTCTGACGGGAACCTATAAGGAAGTCAAGAGCGGTATGGTGGGCGAGAAGATATCCAAGGATTCAATTGAACTGCGTCCTACATACCAGGAGGTGACATATACCTATAAAAGTACCAGTCCAGATGAGATTACTCTTGTGGCCGATCAGGCGCGCAGCAACTCTCAGGGATTCGTTGTGAAATATGAGAGAACCACCGGGACTGGTCCCGACGAGCCGATATCTGCAGCCTATACCGTTCGGCATGAGTATTACACTGACGGCAGTCTGACGGGAACCTATGAGGAAGTCAGGAACGGTATGGTGGGCGAGAAGATATCCAAGGATTCGATTGAACTGCGTCCTACATACCAGGAGGTGACATATACCTATAAAAGTACCAGTCCGGATGAGATCACCCTCGTGGCTGGGCAGACGGACAGTGATTCTCAGGAATTTGTTCTGACATATGAGAGAACCACCAGGGGCGAATCTGATGAACCGACAGAGCCGGGCACAAAGCCAACAGAACCAAATACAAAGCCTTCGAAATCCACACCAACCGATGATGTACCGGCAACAGGGGATGACGCTGATCTGACCTTGTGGCTGGCGCTGATGGGGGGTTCCGGCATTGGAATAATTGTTGTTTTAGCCATGTTTAAAATGCGGCACAAAGGAAAACGGCGCAAAAGATAAATAAGTCTGGCGGCGGGGCAAATGAACCAATCATATCTGCCCCGTCGCTTTGCGCGTTCTGGGAGGACACCATGAAAAGGGAATCAGTGTTCAAAATAAACGTTGAATTTTGGCTGGAATATGGTATACTGTGAACGATAGAATGAAAGTTCAAAATTGAGATACAGAGAGGATGTTTATATTATGGCAACACCTTATAATCATAAGGAGATTGAAAAAAAATGGCGTCAGAACTGGGAAAAGAATCCGGTAAACGTCAATGACGGTAAGAAACCGAAATATTACTGCCTGGACATGTTCCCATATCCGTCAGGAAACGGCCTGCACGTCGGACATTGGAGAGGCTATGTTATTTCTGATGTGTGGAGCCGTTATAAGATGCTTCAGGGATACTATCTTATCCATCCGATGGGATGGGATGCTTTCGGACTTCCGGCTGAAAACTATGCCATTAAGATGGGCGTTCATCCGGCAAAATCCACCGCGGAGAACGTGGCCAATATTAAACGTCAGATTAATGAAATCGCCGCTGTTTATGACTGGGATATGGAAGTAAATACGACCGACCCTAATTTCTATAAATGGACTCAGTGGATTTTTGTAAAGATGTTCAAAGAAGGTCTGGCTTATGAAAAAGAGATGCCGATCAACTGGTGTCCTTCCTGTAAGACAGGTCTGGCAAATGAGGAAGTTGTCAATGGTAATTGCGAGCGCTGCGGTTCCCCTGTAACAAAGAAAAACTTAAAACAGTGGATGCTCCGGATTACAAAATATGCGGATCGTCTGCTGGAAGATCTGAATAAGCTGGACTGGCCGGAAAAGGTTAAAAAGATGCAGACCGACTGGATTGGAAAATCCTATGGTGCGGAAGTAGATTTCCCGATTGACGGAAGAGACGAAAAGATTACAGTCTATACGACCCGTCCGGATACGCTTCACGGTGCGACATTTATGGTACTGGCGCCGGAACATGCTTTGGCAGCATCTCTGGCAACACCGGAGAATAAAGAAGCTGTGGATAAGTATATTTATGAAGCTTCCATGAAATCGAACGTGGATCGTCTGCAGGATAAAGAAAAGACCGGCGTATTTACCGGAAGCTATGCGATTAATCCGCTGAATGGTGCAAAGACACCAATCTGGATTTCCGATTATGTCCTGGCCGATTATGGTACCGGTGCGATTATGTGCGTTCCGGCCCATGATGACCGCGACTTCGAATTTGCTACAAAATTCAATATTCCGATCATTCAGGTTATTGCCAAAGACGGAAAAGCGATTGAAAATATGACCGAAGCATATACGGAAGCATCAGGAACGATGATCAATTCCGGTGAGTGGAACGGTATGGAATCGGCGGTTCTGAAAAAAGAAGCTCCGATGATCATTGAAGAAAAAGGCTTCGGACGTAAGACCGTTAATTACAAATTGCGTGACTGGGTATTCAGCCGCCAGCGTTACTGGGGGGAACCGATTCCAATCGTCCATTGCCCGAAATGCGGTTGTGTTCCTGTACCGGAAGAAGAACTTCCATTATTGCTTCCGGAAGTTGAATCCTATCAGCCGACAGGCACCGGTGAGTCTCCATTGGCGGCCATCGACTCCTGGGTAAATACAACCTGTCCGAAGTGTGGCGCTCCGGCGAAGAGAGAGACAAATACCATGCCTCAGTGGGCCGGTTCTTCCTGGTATTTCCTTCGTTATGTGGATTCACATAATAAGGATGAACTCGTGTCCAGAGAAAAAGCGGATAAATATCTGCCGGTAGATATGTATATCGGCGGCGTAGAACATGCGGTACTGCATTTGCTCTATTCCCGTTTCTACACAAAATTCCTCTATGATATCGGCGTGATCGATTTTGACGAGCCGTTCCATAAACTGTTCAATCAGGGGATGATCACAGGTAAAAACGGTATCAAGATGAGTAAATCTAAAGGCAATGTTATTTCACCGGATGATCTGGTACGCGATTACGGCTGTGATTCTCTGAGAATGTACGAGCTGTTTGTGGGTCCGCCGGAACTGGATTCCGAATGGGATGACCGGGGAATCGACGGTGTATATCGTTTCCTCAATCGTTTCTGGAATATGGTTCTTCAGAATAAAGATAAGGACGTTAAAGAGACAAAAGAACTTGTGAAGCTGCGTCATAAGATGGTTTACGATATCACAAGCCGTCTTGAGTCCTTTAGTTTAAATACGGTTATTTCCGGTTTCATGGAATATAACAATAAATTAATTGAGATGACCAAAAAAGGCGGCGTAGATAAGGAAACACTGGAAACAGCCGTTATCCTGATGGCTCCGTTTGCTCCGCATGTGGCAGAGGAATTGTGGCAGCAGTTAGGCCATGATACCTCCGTATTTAAGAATACGTGGCCATCCGCCGATGAAGAAGCCATGAAAGATGACGAAGTGGAAATTCCGGTTCAGATTAACGGAAAAACGAAGGCTGTCATCAGCATTTCAGCCGATGAAGCGAAAGATGCGGTCATTGCCAAAGCAAAAGAAGTTCTTGGGGACCGCTTAAGCGGCAACATCGTGAAAGAAATCTATGTGCCGGGTAAAATCGTAAATATTGTGCAGAAATAATAATGAAAAATAGCGCAGGTAGTGGAGACATTATCTGCGTTATTTTGAATGATTTTTTGATATAATAGAAGCAGTAAATAAGATTCGGAGTCAGAGTTCTGGAAAGGAATGAAATTTATGCGTCTAAAAAATATATTGATCGTTGTAAAGGACATTGAAAAGTCAAAAAAATTTTATAAAGAATTGTTTGGTCTGGAAATAGCAGCCGATTTTGGCGAGAATGTTGTGCTGACTGAAGGACTGGCTCTTCAAGAAAAGAACCTGTGGGAGACATTTATTGAGAGAAAGTCCATCGAAGGCGGCAATGATGCGGAACTTTATTTTGAGGAAAATGATATTGATGGATTTTTGAAAAAACTGGATGACAGTTCCTTCAATATCGAATATGTGAATCGTCTGAAAGAGCATGATTGGGGTCAGAGGGTGATTCGGCTTTATGATCCGGACCGGCATATCATCGAAATAGGTGAGGAAATGGAATATGTTGCACGGAGATTTTTAAGACAGGGGATGACAGCAGAGCAGACGGCAAAAAAGACCCAGTTACCTTTGGCCCAGGTGGAGGCGATATCATATCTTTTACAATAGATGTCGATGAAGAAACATATACATTATTAAAGTTTGATGTTGTTAATTTAGACGGGCCTGTGCAACAGGAGCTGAGAGAATCCATCGCAAAAGAAGGGATAACTATTTATGAAAAAATATGAAAATTGGAGATGACTCAATGACAGAAAAAGAGAAGATGCTGGCCGGAATGATTTATGATGCCAATTATGATAAGGATTTGATGCAGGAACGGCTTAAATGTAAAGATTTGTGTTATGAGTTCAATCAGCTGCGCCCGTCCCGGATTGAGGAACAAACACGGTTAATTCGAGAAATATTTGGAAAGACCAAAGAATCCTTCTATGTATTGTCACCCTTCTGGTGTGATTACGGATATAATATCGAGATTGGGGAAAACTTTTTTATGAATCACAATTGTGTCATTCTGGATTGCGCAAAGGTTACCTTTGGAGATAATGTTTTTATTGCACCGGGGTGTGGATTTTATACGGCGGGCCATCCGATGGATGCGGAGCGGAGAAATCAGGGGCTGGAATATGCCCGTCCGATTTTTGTTGGGGACAATGTTTGGATTGGCGGCGGCGTACATGTCATGCCAGGAGTGACGATCGGTAACGACACGGTGATTGCGGGAGGCAGTATTGTTACAAGAGATATTCCGGATCATGTACTGGCCGGGGGAAATCCATGTCGGGTAATTCGGCCGCTGGCACAGAAATTTTCTGAGGATGATTTGGATCAGGTGATGACAATCTGGCTTCAGGCCAATGTGCGGGCCCATGAATTTATTCCGGCAGATTATTGGAAATCCAATGAGAAGGCGGTTCGCCAGATGCTGCCGGCATCAGAGGTTTATGTCTGTAAAGAAAATCAGCAGGTGACCGGTTTTATCGGATTGATGGATGATTATATTGCGGGAGTATTTGTGGATGAAAAAAAGCAGTGTCAGGGACTTGGGAAAGTGCTGCTGGATCATGCAAAGCAGGTAAAAAAACGTCTGACACTACATGTTTACCAAAAGAATGAAAGGGCGTTGCATTTTTATCTGCGGGAGGGTTTTCAGATTGAACATGAGCAGACCGATGAAAATACCGGAGAGACCGAATTGTTGATGATATGGGAAGTAGATGAGAAAAAAGAATAAATTTTATAACGTAAAACTGCCGGATCAGATGATATCCGGCAGTTTGGCGTTGTGCGGGGTTGAGATCACGCACTTTTCTATTTCTTGCGAAGAATTTCTTTTGGGGGTTCGATTTCATAAGCCAGCGTATGTTCTGTTAATTCCGACAATATTTTGAGTTTCTTATTGATGAGAGGGCGCATACAGTTCGGGACATGTTCACCGTGGGCTCTGTGGATTGCCACACATTCTTTGCAGTTGCCATGATAGCGGCAGGCCTTTTTACATGGACAGTGATCTTTTTCGCCGTATTCCAGCCGAAATCTGGAAACAAATTTTTCCTGAATTTCTAGGCCTTCCTCCCGGCGGCCGGCGTGAAAAGCTTTCATGGCTTGTTTTTCAATTGGATTTTCTTCAATCATCATCGGGAATTCCTCCTTTGCTTTAAACAAATAGAATTATATAGCACAAAAGCCTTGAATGATAGTCGATTTTTACCTATAATTTATAAATAAATAACCAACTCTCGCGGAAAGGTAGTGACTGGATAATGATTGAAAAAGATGTGATTCCTGTTTATTCCCATAACCCTTATGATGCCACCCGGTTTCCGCTTCTTGTTCTGGACGTGAAACGGCAGGTATGCAAACCTTATAATGAAGGCTTTCGGGTATTTCACTGGCATGATGAAATACAGTTTGTCTATATTTTACAGGGAATCGTACATTTTCATATTTATGATAAGGAAGTAGATTTAAGAGCTGGGGACTGCATGTTTATTAATCAGGCAGCGTTGCATCAGATCATGGAAAAGGAAGACTGCCATTATCACAGCTATATTATTCCGTTGAGACTGCTTTCATTTTTTCAGGGAAGTATTATGGAAGAGCGGGATGTAGGGGCAGTGGTCAATCATCCTTTTTTGACCCATTTTGCAATGCGGAGGGAGGACGAAAAGTGTGGGAGTATCCTGGAAGAAGTCCGGGAGCTGGATCAGATATATTTTAATGAATCTGAACATACAGACCATTTGGAATATCGGATTTCTATACAATTGGTGAAGGTATGGCTGGCATTCCTTGAACAGTTTTCCAATACGGTGTCACCTGAATGGTACGAAAATGCGCGAAGTCATAAACGGATTCGGACATTGCTCTCTTTTGTTCATGAAAACTATGGAAAAGATATTTCCCTGAACGATATTGCAGGGGCGGCAAATATCAGCGTCACAGAGTGTCAGCGGTGTTTCCGGGCATATGTTCAGCGCTCGCCCTATCAATATCTGATGTGGTATCGCCTGGACAGAAGTGCGGTGATGCTGAGAGATTCCGACGAGACAGTCACAGAGATTGCCATGAATGTGGGATTTCATTCCGTCAGTTCCTATATTAAATATTTCAAAAAATTTTATGGAATGACGCCTGTAAAATATCGACAGAATAAAGAGTCGCTTTTTCTGTAATGTTGAGCATTTTAATTTGAAAGTAATATTGAAAATAATTTTCACTATGTTATAATGAGGATAGATAGTGAATGATCATAATAAAAGGGGGAGTTACATATGCGTATTTACAAAGCGAAAGATTATCAGGACATGAGCCGGAAAGCGGCGAATATCTTATCTGCACAGGTCATCATGAAACCAAACTGTGTCCTGGGGTTGGCCACAGGTTCCACACCGATCGGCGTTTATAAACAGCTGATTGAGTGGTATCGGAAAGGGGATTTGGATTTCTCTGAGGTGAAATCCGTAAACCTTGATGAATATAAGGGACTTCCAAAGGATCACGATCAGAGTTATTATTACTTTATGTACACAAATTTCTTTAAAGATATTAATATTGATATGGCGAACACAAATATTCCAAATGGTATGGAGATGGACAGCGAGAAGGAATGTGAACGTTATAATCATGTGATCGAGAAAGTCGGCGGTATTGATATGCAGCTTTTAGGGCTTGGACATAATGGACATATCGGATTCAACGAGCCGGGAGAAGTTTTTGAAAAGATGACCCACTGTGTGAATTTGACAGAGAGTACGATTGAAGCAAATAAGCGTTTCTTTGCTTCTGCCGATGATGTGCCGCGCCAGGCTTATACGATGGGGATCAAGACGATCATGCAGGCAAAAAAGATTCTTCTTGTTGTCAGCGGAGTAGATAAGGCACAGATTTTGAGAGATTCCTTATTTGGCGCTGTGACATCTAATGTACCGGCTTCTATTCTTCAGATGCATAATGATGTGACGGTTGTGGCCGATGAAGCGGCGTTGAGTTTGATTAAATAAAAGGAGTGTGGCGATTGTGACAAAGCAGGAAATTTTAGATGCAATTCATGGTAAAATGATTATTTCATGTCAGGCAATTCCGGGAGAGCCATTATATCTGGAAGATGATTCTGTTATGTATCTGATGGCACGGGCTGCCAAAAGAGCAGGCACACCGGCAATCCGGACAAGCAGCATCCGGGATGTAGCAGCGATTAAAAAAGAAACCGGTCTACCGGTCATTGGGCTGGTAAAGATTAATTATCCGGGATATGACAGCTATATCACACCAACGATGAAAGAGGTGGATGATCTGGTAGCTGTTGGTTCGGATGTGGTGGCACTGGATTGTACACTCCGTAAACGTGGCGATGGTACGACCATCAATGAGTTTATCGCTCAGATTCGCCAAAAATATCCGGATATTATTCTGATGGCGGATATTTCCAACTATGAAGAAGGTATCAACGCATGGAAATGCGGTGTGGATATCGTAGGCACGACCATGAGCGGTTATACGGACTATACATCCAAAAAAGATGAGCCGGACTATGAGTTGATGACCCGTCTGGCGGCGGATATTGATATTCCGGTTATTGGCGAAGGAAAAATCCACTATCCGGATCAGGCTGTAAAAGCTCTTCAGACAGGTATTTGGTCTATTGTTGTCGGCGGAGCGATCACTCGTCCGCTGGAAATTGCTCAGCGGTTTATGAAAGCGATTGATGAGGGCGTGAAATAATGAGAATAGCAGCACTGGATATTGGGGGTACGTCGATAAAATCGGGTATCTGGGATGGATGCCAGGCCAGCGAATTAAAAGAATGGGATACAAATGCGAGCCGGGGCGGCGAATATCTGATGGAGCGTGTAAAAGAGATTTTACATACGTATGGGGCTTTTGACGCTATTGGTATCAGTACGGCCGGACAGGTAGATTCTGAAAAAGGAAAAATTCATTATGCAAATGACAATATTCCGAATTATACAGGGATGGAAATCCGTGCTGTTTTGGAAAAGGAATTCCGTGTTCCTGTTGCTGTGGAAAATGATGTCAATGCGGCAGCGCTTGGAGAACTTTATTTTGGAGCGGCTAAGGGCAGTAAAAATTTTCTTTGCCTTACTTATGGCACCGGCGTTGGCGGAGCTATCGTGTTGAATGGAAGCATTTATACCGGCAATACATTTTCGGGCGCCAGTTTCGGCGGCATTGTCGTTCATCCGGAGTCCATCAGAAAAGATGAGGAATTCAGTGGTTGTTATGAGAAATATGCGTCTACAACGGCCCTTGTTAAACGAGTGAAGGCAGTAGATGCTTCGCTGGATAATGGCCGAAAGATTTTTGAGGCTTTTGAACGCCCGGAAATACGGGCGGAGATTGATGGCTGGATTGATGAAATTGTCTATGGACTGATCACGCTGATTCACATTTTCAATCCTTCGGATATTCTGTTGGGCGGCGGAATTCTCGCTCAGAAATATATTATTGAAGAAGTACGCCGGAGAGTAGATGTGGGAATCTCAGAAGGATTTCGGGGAACGCGTATCCGACAGACAGGTCTTGGCAATCAGGCAGGGCTTTTGGGAGCAGCCTGGCTGGCCCGCGAACTTTTAGAAAAGTAAGAAAATAAAAACAGCTGTTTTATCTGCCATATAGCGGCAGGAAAACGGCTGTTTTTTTTAGAGCAATTTTTTTGCAATGGCCTGGGCTGTTGCTGAACGGGCAGCAGCGCGGATTCCAGGATTTTTCCGACAGTAGCCGTAGAACAAACACTCGATCAGAAATAATTGTCCGACTTTAGCGGCAATGGATCCGGATTGAAGCGGACTTTCGCTGTAACCACATTGAAGAACAACATCGGCAATCTCGGCGGCCCGTGATTTTGGAAAGTGAGTCACCAGGATGATCGGTGTTTTCTGTTCTTCGGCCAGCTCTAAAACCTCTTCCATATCCTTTGTGGAACCTGAGTAAGAGAAAAAGAGAATCACATCCTGTGGAGAAGCCAGAGCAGCAGCCATCGTCTGCATATGAGAATCTTCAATGTGGATAAAATTTGAAGTAGTTGTGGAAAAGCGCGCCCATGCTTCCATTGCCATGACCATACTGCCTCCCTGACCGAAGCAGTATACGTGGCGGGCAGCAGATAACAGATCAATAGCTTGATTCAGTGTTTTTTCATTCAAATGTTCCAATGTTTCATTTAAAGAGACAATATTGGAAGCGTGCAGCTTATGACACATGGTGTCAAAGTCGTCTTCAGCATTGATCGTCTGAGGTATATCCGATGGGTCTCCCAGGTTGCTGATGCGTTCGCATTTGGCCAGAGCCAGTTTAAAGTCATTATATCCGGAAAGACCAAGCCCGCGGCAAAAACGGGTAATTGTGGCTTCAGATACACCGCAGCTTTCCGCTAGGGAGGTGATCGACATATATTGTGTGCTGGCTGTATTGGCAAAAATGTAGTCTGCCAGCTTTTTCCCGGAACGGGTCAACGAGTTATATTGCTTTGTAATCGAATCCAGTATATTTTCAGCCAAAAAAACCGCCTCCTTGTATATATTCAAAATCTATTACATTATAATACAATTTGATTTCTAACGCAAGGAAAGTTTCAAAAACTTTTCAAAATTGATGACAAAAATTTACATTTTAATGAATATAATTTTAAAATTCGACACAAATGGTATTCTTTTTGCTTAATTGGGAAAGGAAAAAGCAAAATCATATTGTGCACTTTGCACAAAAAAACAAGCAATTTTCATGTAAATGAGATATTGAAAATTATTTTCAGGAATAGTATGATAGATATAACGATAAGCATTGAAAATGCTTGTGCAAAAAGGAGGATGTTACTATGAAAAAAATGTTGGCCGCCTTATTGGCAACAACGCTGGTTGTCGCTTCTTTAGTAGGATGTGGTTCCGGTAATAAAGAGACAACAGCAGCAAAGTCCGGCGAAACAACGGCAGAGAGTACTGCAGAAGCAGCAAACGTTGACGGCGGAACTTTAAAATTGTCTGTAACGACAGGTGATGGTTCTACAACAGATGACAAGATTCCAACCCCATGGTATAACCGCATCATGGCAACCAATCTGATGTTCCGCGCCCTGCTTATCGCAGACAGTGATCTGACAAATCCAGAGCCGGATCTGGCCGAATCTGTAGAAGTCAGTGAAGATGGTCTTGTATACACCATTAAGATGAAAGAAGGCCTCAAATGGTCTGATGGAGAAGCCCTGACAGTAGAAGATGTTCAGTGGTCTATTGAAACAGCATTAAAAGCAGCAACATGTAACTCCATTTATACATCTGCTTTCAAAAAGATTGACAATATGGCTGTTGATGGCAGTACGATCACAATGACTCTGACGGAGCCATATGCATCAATGAAAGACGTACTTGCTCAGTTTGCAATCTTACCGAAACATAGTCTTGAAAACGCAGATCCTCTGACTCTGGAATCGGATGCGTTCTGGACAAATCCAGTTTGCTCCGGCATGTATACACTGGATGAATTGAATGTTGGTAACTATTTTACATTGAAAGTAAATGAAAACTATGAAGGTACAGCACCAAAGATTCAGTCTATTATCTGCTATTTTGTACAGGATTACATTACAGCAGCACAGGCTGGACAGGCTGACTATGTATTTGGTAATGCAGCAGACCTTGTGGAAGCACTTGAAGCTATGCCGAACTACACAGAACACGAAGTTGATGTATTATTCTATAAATACTTCCTGTTCAACATGAAGGGCGCCGACGGCAACGAAAACGAAGCTATGCAGAATGTAGAAGTTCGTAAAGCTTTGATCGAAGCTATTGACCGTGCAACTCTGGCAACACTTTACCCAACAGCAACTGTTCTGAACAGTGGTGTTCCAAACAGCAATGAAGCTTATAATGGCTTTGAATATACTTTCGATGCTGAAAAAGCAAAAGCAGACCTCGTTGCAGCCGGCTATGATATGAGCCGTACATTGAAGATCTGTTACTACAACAACGATCAGACATCGATTGACCTGATCCAGACAGTTGTTCATTATCTTGAACAGACAGGTCTGACAGTTGAAGCTACATTGTCCAACGACGGTACAACAGATCTGTTTACAACACGTAACTACGATATTGGTTTCAAAGGTAAGAGTGCATTCTCTATCGATGAGTGGTATACCGAATATCAGAGTTCAGATGCTCTGTTCGCTAACGTATTCGGCGGAACAGACGAATTTGACGAACTGGTCAACAATCTGTTTAAAGCTACAGACTCCGCAGCAAGAAACGAAGCTCTGAAAGCTCTTCAGGAAAAAGAACAGGAAGTTGTTTATAAAGTTCCGGTATTCACTGTTGGTACATATGTATTCACAAGTGACAAAGTTGTCATTCCGGAAGGCGTAACATTCTGTAATCCACTGTATATGTGCGATCTGGATTTCGCTAACTGGGAAATGGCTCAGTAAGATAGTTGTTTAGAAATCAAACATTGATTCAGTGATTAAAGGGGGAGACGGGAGAGAATTTTTCGAAGGTCTCCCCTTGATTTTTGGAGGTTGAGAGTCTTTTGTTTGATGTTTCCTTAAGAATGGGGTGATAGAATGTTAAAATTCATCATTAAAAAGCTGCTCATGATGATTCCGATGCTTTTGATTATCAGTTTTATTGTGTATTATGGTCTGCAGCTGACAGGTATCGACCCGATCAACTTTATGGTCAGCCCGGAAATGCTTTCTTCAAATAAAGAAAATGTAGAGGCTCTGAGAGAATCCCTTGGATTAAATGACCCGTTGATCGTTCAATATTTCCGCTGGTTGGGAAATATTCTCCACGGTGACCTTGGATATTCCTTTGACGGTTCATCCATCGCTTCTGTTATTGCAGTGAGACTTCCGTATACCTTTGAACTGGCTGGATATTCACTTCTTTTTTCTACTATCATTGGTATTGGCATTGGTATCATTTCTGCTGTACGTCAGAATGGTATCATTGATTATGTAGGACGTGTTCTTGCTGTTCTTGGACAGGCCGTTCCTCAGTTCCTTGTTGGTATTATACTGATTCAGGTTTTTTCAATCAAGCTTGGCTGGTTTCCGGCCAGCAACCGTGTCAGTCCGGATGCAACAAGCGCTTTTGCAGATGCCTTTTTCCATCTGTTTCTTCCGGTCCTTACATTGACTATTGGTATGGTAGCCGTATTGATGCGTTATGCCCGAAATACCATGCTGGATGTGTTGAACAGTGATTATATTAAAACGGCACGCTCGAAAGGCATTCCGGAGTGGAAGGTTTATTTAAAACATGGATTCAGAAATGCCATGAAACCGGTTCTCGTCATTCTGGTGTTCCGTATTCCGGCATTGATCGGCGGCTCCGTTGTTATTGAGACTGTATTCTCTTATCCTGGAATCGGTCTCACGATGACAAATGCGATTGTATCCGGAGATTATCCGGTCGTTCTTGTAACAACGTTAATTATTGCGGCTACCATGTTGATCTGTTCATTCATGGTCGATGTATTCAACGCATTGTTAGATCCGCGTGTACGTCTTGGTGAATAAAGAAGGAGGAAGAAGTTATGGGTGAAACAACGAGTATTAAAGATTCGAATAAAAGTGCATCTTCTTCTTTATTTAAACGAAATGTACGAAAGTTTATGAATAATAAGCTGGCCGTTCTTGGTTTGGTTATTATTGTGGTTATTACGATCGCCTGTGTGATCGGCATGATCGTTGGTGTGGATTATGGCACACCGGTCATAACTGATATGAAACAGGCGCCGGGAAATGGACATTTTTTTGGGACGGACACTATTGGACGCGACTTGTTCGCTCGTGTCCTTGTCGGCGGATGTTATTCTATCCTGATCGGTGCTTTCTGTGCGATCATGAGTTCCGTGATCGGCGCCATCTTGGGCGCTCTGGCCGGTTATTTCGGTGGAAAAGTCGATATGGTCCTTATTCGTATCTCCGAAATATTCCAGGCATTCCCACAGCTGGTACTTGTTATGATGCTTGTGGCTATCGTAAATAAACGAGGCCTTGGCAATCTGTTGTTTATCTTCGTATTTACCGGATGGATGACGACTTTCCGTATGGTCCGCAACGAATTTATGAGCTTGAAAAATGAGACTTACGTTAAAGTATGTGAAGCCTTTGGTATGAAGAAGAGCAATATTATGTTTAAGCAGATTCTTCCGAATGTTATGAGTCCGATCATCGTTTCCACAACGACAAACGTAGCCTTTTTCATTCTTCAGGAAGCAGCGCTTTCCTTTATCGGTCTTGGCGTCGCTGACAGTACACCGACCTGGGGAAATATTTTAAATGCGGCGAAATCCGTATCCGTTGTTACTAACCAGTGGTGGATTTGGGTATTCCCGGGTCTTGCCATCAGTCTTTTTGTCCTGGCAATCAACTTCTTCGGCGACGGTCTGCGTGATGTGCTGGATGCTAAACAGCAGTAAGGAGGGGCCTCATGGATAATAAAGAAATTATTTTAAATGTTGAGAAATTAAATACTACATTTATCTCTGATAGAAAAGAAATTAAGATTGTTAAAGACGTATCTTTCCAGGTGCGCCGTGGAAAAACATTAGCTGTTGTTGGAGAATCCGGCTGCGGTAAGAGTGTTACCATGAATTCTATTATGCGGTTTACCGGAAAGAATGCCATTGTCAAAGCGGAAAATATCCAGTATAATGCACTTCGGGATGGGAAAGTCACCGAATATCATCTGGAAAGTATCAAGGAACCGAACGGTCCTGAGATGCGTGCATTGCGCGGACCGGATATGTCTATGGTATTCCAGGATCCAATGTCCAGTTTGAATCCGGTATATAAGGTTGGCGATCAGGTGGCTGAGGGATTGCTTCAGCATAATAAGGGCATGAAAAAGGATGAGGCCCGCAAACTGGTTCTTGAGATGTTCAGGAAACTTGGTATTCCGGATCCGGAAGAGCGTATCGATTGTTATCCGCATCAGTTTTCCGGCGGTATGAAACAGCGGGTGGTCATCGCCATCGCTATGATCTGTAATCCGGAGCTGATCATCTGTGATGAGCCGACAACGGCGCTGGATGTTACGATTCAGGCCCAGATCATGGACTTGTTAAAAGAACTTCAGTTGAAGGAAGGCAAGTCGATTATTCTGATCACCCATAATATGGGTCTGGTGGCCGAAATGGCTGATGAAGTCTGCGTTATGTATATGGGCCGTGTGGTTGAGTTTGGAAGTCTGGAAGATCTTTTTGACCGCACAAGTCATCCATATACACGGGCATTGCTTCGAAGCGTTCCTGTACTCGGTCTGGCTGACGGACAGAAGCTGGAGACAATTCCTGGAGCTACACCGAACCCGGCCGATTTGAAAGGCGGCTGTGAATTTGCAGACCGTTGTTCCGAATGTATGGATCGGTGCCGTGAAAAAACGATACCAATGTTTGAAATTGCCCCGGGACACCGGGTACGTTGCCTGAAATTTGATTCTTATCCGGAGGTGGACTGATATGAGTACAGAAAATAAAGAAATTATCTTTAAGATCCGGAATTTGCAGACATGGTTTCCGATTACAAAAGGTTTTATGAAAAAAGTAGTCGGCCACGTTAAAGCGGTGGATGACGTCAGTCTGGATGTTTATAAGGGTGAAACTTTGGGAATCGTTGGCGAATCCGGCTGTGGTAAATCAACCTTTGGCAAAACGGTTATGATGCTTGAAAAACCGACAGGCGGACAGGTTATGTTTAACTATGACGGTGAATATAAAGATATTACCCAATTTAATAAAGAGGAAATGTTTGAATTTCGTAAAAAGGTTCAGATGGTTTTCCAGGACCCGTATTCTGCGTTAAACCCTCAGAAGAAAATCTATTCTTCCTTTGAAGAACCGTTAAAAACTCACGGCATTAATTCTCAGGAAGAACGGGAAAAGATGATGCAGAGAGTATTAAAAATGGTAAATATCCAGCCGGATTATCTGCTGCGTTATCCGCATGAATTTTCCGGTGGACAGCGTCAGCGTCTTTGTATTGCCAGAGCGTTGGAGGTTATGCCGGAAGTGCTGATCTGTGACGAACCGGTATCTGCACTGGATGTATCTATTCAGGCTCAGGTGTTGAACCTGATGAAAGAGATTCAGCAGGAACTGAATCTGACTTACCTTTTCATTGCCCATGACCTTTCGGTTGTTCAGTATATGTCCGACCGTATCATGGTCATGTACCTTGGAAAGATCGTGGAGGTTGCCGATTCCAGAGCGCTTTACGAAGAACCGTTTCATCCGTATACAAAAGCATTGCTTTCAGCAATTCCTGTAGCGGATATACATAATAAAAAACAGCGTCAGATTCTTGAAGGTGAAGTTCCAAGCCCGATCCATAAACCGAGCGGCTGCGCATTTCGTAACAGATGTCCACATTGCATGGATATATGCAAAGAACAGGACCCGGCGCTCCGGTATCATGGAAAAGAGGGCCATATGGTGGCATGCCACTTATATGATGGAAAAGAAAGTGGAGACAGCGAATGATTTATACGGACATGAACAATTTGGAGCATTATCGCGGAATGGCACCACATCTGGATACGGCTATTGATTTTTTAAAGAGTCATGCGCTCACCGAGCTTAAAGCCGGAAGGAATGATGTGGACGGCGAGAATGTGTTTATTAATCGTTTTGGTTACGAGACGATGGCTGAGGAAGCGGCTGCTTTTGAGGCCCATGAATTTTATGCGGATATACATCTGGTATTATCCGGACAGGAGTGGGTCGGTGTGACGGACATGGAGAAGATGAACGTCACTGCCATAGATAAAGTGACAGATTCGGTGGACTGCGACGGTCCGGTGGAGAATCGGCTTTATATGACTCCGGGGAAGGTGTTGATCGTCTTTCCAGAGGACGCGCATAAGGTTAAGATTGCCGTAGACGGCCCGGAACGTGTCGAGAAGGCAGTAGTAAAAGTACAGATGAAATAATTAAGACAGAATTGAAAGGAAAGCGAGAATTATGAAAAATATTTCGAAGTATCAGGGAATTATCCCGGCATTTTACGCATGTTATGATGATCAGGGAGCTGTCAGCCCGGAGCGGGTGGAAGCGCTTACAAAGTATATGATCAAAAAAGGTGTTAAAGGTGTTTATGTCGGCGGTTCTTCCGGCGAATGTATCTACCAGAGTGTTGAGGAACGTAAATTGGTTCTGGAGCATGTGATGAAAGCAGCTGAAGGAAAACTGACAGTGATCGCTCATGTTGCCTGCAATAATACGGCAGACAGTATGGAACTGGCGGCACATGCGGAAAGCCTTGGTGTAGATGCCATTGCTGCCATTCCTCCGATTTATTTCCACTTACCGGAGCATGCCATTGCCCAGTATTGGAATGATATTTCCTCAGCCGCACCGAATACAGACTTTGTGATCTATAATATTCCTCAGTTAGCCGGAGTCGCATTGACAATGTCATTATTTAAAGAGATGCGTAAAAATCCGCAGGTGGCTGCTGTAAAGAACAGTTCCATGCCTGTTCAGGACATTCAGATGTTCAAGATGGAAGGCGGCGAAGGATTTGTGGTATTCAACGGTCCGGATGAACAGCTTGTCTCCGGTCTGGCTATGGGCGCCGATGGCGGTATCGGCGGAACTTATGCGGTAATGCCGGAACTTTATTTAAAGATCAAAGAATTCGTTGAAGCCGGAAATCTTGCAGAGGCTCAGAAGATTCAGTATGCGGCAGACGCTGTCATTTATGCGATGTGTGAATGTCATGGAAATCTCTATGCGGTTATGAAAGAGATTTTAAGAATACGTGAAGGTCTGGATGTCGGTGGGGTTCGTAAACCTCTGCCGGAACTGATTCCTGAGGATATGGAACAGGTAAAAAAATGTGCTGCAATGATTGACGAGGCAATCAAGGCTTACTGCTAAGCCTGTGTCGGGAAATGGAGATGATTCTTTGGCAAAGTATCTAATGCTTGACCGAAGGTTTCTGAATCCGCAGGCAATGGAAAATGTCACACTTCGGATAACGCCACCGGAAAAGGATCAGGCAAATAATCCGCTGTTTATACAGGATCAGCCGTGGGAGATACGCATTGATAATGGCTATCCGAACGTTATTTATGATGAACAGGCTCAGATTTTCCGTTGTTATTATACATTGTTTACAGACGATCTGGATACGGAAGGGACAACTCTTGAAGAACGGACATCCAGAGACTATCTTCCGAGAATGGACCGGGTAACTTCTCTGGCCTATGCCGAGAGCAAAGACGGCATTCATTGGGAGAAGCCGGCTTTAGGCCGGGTCGAATGGCGCGGTAATAAAGAAAATAACATTCTTTTTCTATTTGCACACGGAACCGGAGTCATGGTGGATCACCATGGCTCTGATTCTGCCGCAAGATACAAAATGGTCACAAAAGTGGATATTCCGGGGCATGGAGCTTATATGGCGGTGGCCTTTTCGCCGGATGGCGTTAACTGGTCTGATCTGATTCCATGGCCGGAATATAATCCGCCGGCAGACAGTCATAATCTTCCTTTTTGGAATGAAGAGGAAGGGTGCTATATGCTGTTATCCAGAGTATGGAAAGACGGTATCCGCATGACGACGTTGAGCCGGAGCGATGATTTTATCCATTGGAGTGAGCCGAAAGAGACACTTCGGGGGCGTGGATTTGAAAATCAGATTTATTCCATGCCTGTATTTTTTTGGAACAACCTTTATCTCGGACTGGCATCGATCATCCACGAAGGGGATCGGACGGATGTGGATTTTGATACAGTAGACTGTGAACTGACCTGGGCCGTGTCTCCGGATCATTTTGACTTTGTGGCACCGGGACAGACAGTCATTCCGAGGGGAGCGGGAGCTTATCCGACGGGAGATTTTGATTGCGGCTGTATTTATGCGTCGCAGCCGGTCAAGGGGCCTGATGGCAGTTTGTGGATCTATTATATGGGAGGCAATGGACGACATACGAATTTCCGTGAGTCATCACTGGCAAGGGCCCGGTGGAAAGCAGATTGTTTTGCATCTATGGTGCCTAAACGTGAGGAGGAAAACAGTCTGTTGACTTCCTGCAAATTAAAATTTCAGGGACCATCTTTGGAAATTCTGGCAGAAGCGGTCGAACCTTCTATGCCGATTTATCTGGAAGCCCAGATTCACCGAGTGTGGACAGAAGCACCGATTTCAGGCTTTTCCTATGAGGAGAGCAGGGTATCGGAACTGGAGGGCGGATGGAAACGAATCGAGTGGACACAGGGACTGGAAAGTCTTGCCGGAACAAGCGGCTGTATAAAATTGAAATTTAAAAATCTGAAAATCTGGGCAGTGCAGGGAGATATCTGCCTGGATGGGCATCGCCTCTGGGAAGGCGCCGATATGGAAAACGAGGGATTTTAATGATTATTCAGAGCAAAAGAGTCTGGATTGGCGGCCAGTTTCTGCCGGCTCAGATAGAAATTTCACAAGGTAAGATTGAAAGAATTTATACCTGGGGAACAAAACCTGTGGATGTGGATTATGAAAATCTGGCCATACTTCCGGGCTTTATAGATATTCATACCCACGGCGCCTATGGCTTTGATACAAATGATGGTGAACCGTCCGGACTCCGGGATTGGATGGAACGGATTCCGGAAGAAGGGGTAACGGCCATTCTGCCGACAACGGTGACGCAAATGCCGGATGTTCTTACTAAGGCTGTAGCCAATGTAGCTAATGTTATTGAAGAAGGATATAAGGGCGCTGAAATTCTCGGTATTCATTTTGAGGGGCCTTATCTGGACATGGAGTATAAAGGCGCTCAGCCGCCGGAAGCGATTGCGAAGCCTGTGGTGGAGCAGTTTAAAATGTATCAGGCGGCTGCCAAAGGATGGATTAAGTATATTACGGTCAGCCCGGAGCACGATGAAGATTTTGAATTGATTCGTTATTGTGCGTCTCACGGCGTTGTTGTCAGCATGGGCCATTCCTCGGCAACTTACGAGGAAGCTTTAATGGGAGTGGCTAATGGCGCAACATCTATGACCCATGTTTATAATGGAATGACGCCACTGCACCATCGAAACCCGGGATTGGTTGGCGCTGCCTTCCGTATCCGGGATATTTACGGAGAGATTATCGGTGACGGGCACCATTCCCATGTTGGGGCTTTGAATATATTCTTTCAGACGAAAGGCCGGGAACGGGGAATTCTGATCACGGATTCCTTGCGGGCGAAACATTGCCCGCCGGGAGGAGATTACCAGCTTGGCGGTCATGATATTGAAATCGGTGAAGATGGTCTGGCCAGACTCAAAGGAACGGATACCATTGCGGGAAGTACACTGCAGATGAACAGGGGGCTTCGGATTCTCATTGAGGAAGCAGGCGTTCCTGTGGATGCGGCAATCAATGCCTGTACATTGAATCCGGCACGATGTTTGGGGGTAGACGACCGGAAAGGCAGGATCTGCGCCGGATATGATGCAGACCTGGTGGTGTTGAACAGGGATTATGATGTTATCCAGACCTATTGCCGCGGCAATGCGTTTAGAGAAAAATGTTTTATGCTTTAAAGTAAAAAAATAAAAAGTGTCCGGGATTTCTTGAATGTCAGACAGAAATCCCGGACATTTTTATATAAAAATCATAGTGTTTATCGCTTCTTGAAACACCAGGTCTGGTATGATATACTTCTTTTATTCAGATGGAGGGATGACTGCAACAGACAAAGTATGAGACAGGAGGTAGCGGATGTATCGGATATTGATAGTGGAAGACGATATGGGCATTGCGTCTGCAATGAAAAAACAGATAGAGATGTGGGATTTGGAAGTGAGTTGTGTGGAGAATTTCAGAAATGTGCTGGAAGAGTTTTCAGAATTTGCCCCCCAACTGGTGCTGTTGGATATTTCACTACCTTTTTATAATGGATATTACTGGTGTGCGGAAATCCGAAAGTTTTCCAAAATACCGATTATTTTTATTTCTTCCGCTTCGGATAATATGAACATTGTCATGGCCATGAATATGGGGGGAGATGATTTTATCGCCAAACCTTTTGACTTGAATGTACTTACGGCGAAAATTCAGGCTATACTGCGGAGAACCTATGATTTTGGCGGGCAGATGACAATCTTACAGCACCGGGGCGCCATGTTGAATACTTCGGATGCCAGTCTGACCTATAATGGGGAGCGGATTGAATTGACCAAAAATGATTATCGTATTTTAAGGACACTCATGGAGAACAAAGGAAAGGTTGTCAGCCGGGATACATTGATGGAGCGGCTTTGGGAGACAGACAGCTTTGTGGATGAAAATGCTTTGACAGTCAATATTGCAAGGCTTCGGAAGAAGCTGGAACAGGTTGGATTAATGGAATTTATTGTGACCAAAAAAGGTATGGGATATTTGATCGGATAAGAGGGATGGACAATGGAAATGTTGGCAGAGTATATAAAACTTCATAGAAAAGTGATTGGAGTATATTTCCTGTTTGCTGTCATCTTTGGGATTATTTTTGCTCTATGGAAACTTCCGGTTGTTTCGGTCCTTTATGGGACTGTGATTGGACTCTTTGTCGCGGTGATCATATGGGGACGGGATTATCATCGTTTTTGTGCGAAACATAAGCAGCTTGAGTCGATGGTGGAAGAAATCAAATACACAGACAGCCATTTTCCGGAAGCGGATGGGCGGATTGAAATGGATTATCAGGAGGTTATTCGTTCGCTTTATGAAGAAAAACAGCAGATGACGAATCAGATGACCCATCAATATACGGATATGATGGAGTACTATACAATCTGGGTTCATCAGATAAAAACTCCGATTGCAGCCATGCGGCTCCAGCTGCAGGGCGAGGATAGCGAGAGCAACCGGGAACTTTTGGATGAATTACAGCGGATTGAACAGTATGTGGAGATGGTGCTTACATATTTGCGTTTGGATGCCGGAGCTACGGATTACGTTTTAAAACAGTATGATCTGGATGACATTCTCCGTCAGGCCGTGCGGAAATATGCTTCCCAGTTTATCCGTAAAAAAATCCGGCTTGTCTATGAACCTCTTTCCTGCAAGGTGCTGACGGATGAAAAATGGTTTTTATTCGTTATTGAGCAGGTATTGTCCAATGCGCTGAAATATACCCGTTCCGGGGAAATCAGCATTACCCTGGAGGCTCCGAAAACACTGTGTATCCGGGATACGGGCATCGGTATCGCACCGGAGGATTTACCGCGGATTTTTGAAAAGGGCTTTACCGGATATAACGGCCGGAGCGATAAGAAGGCCAGTGGTATCGGATTATATCTGTGTCGGAGGATCTGCGGCCGATTAAATCATGAGATCAGCGTGACCTCAAAGGTAGATGAAGGAACCGAGGTACGTATTGATCTTAATAGAAAAGTACTGGAAGTTGAATAGAAATATTTCAAAAATGTAAGGTTGGACCGGGGAAATGTAAGCCAAAGCGATGGCAGCACATTTCCCTGTTTTGCTACAATAGATTCGTAAAAGAGAATAAGGAGGGATTCCAAATGGCAATTTTGGAAGTCAATAATATTAAAAAAATTTATACGACACGATTTGGAGCCAATAAAGTGCAGGCCCTTTCGGATGTGTCTTTCAGTGTGGAAAAAGGCGAATATGTAGCGATTATGGGAGAATCCGGTTCAGGAAAAACAACCCTGCTGAATATTTTGGCGGCATTAGACCGACCGACTTCCGGGAGTGTCTGTCTGGATGGAAACGAGCTTTCAAAAATCCGTGAGACGAAGATCGCCGAATTCCGGCGGGAGAATCTGGGGTTTGTTTTTCAGGACTTTAATCTCCTGGATACATTTACATTAAAAGATAATATCATGCTTCCGCTGGTTTTGGCCGGAAAGCATTATGGAGAAATGCGGGCGAAACTGATGCCTATCGTGCAGAAACTGGGGATTGAAGGACTGATGGGCAAGTATCCTTATGAAGTATCCGGAGGTCAGAAGCAACGGGCGGCGGTGGCCCGGGCCCTTATTACCCATCCGAAGCTCATCCTGGCGGATGAGCCGACGGGGGCTCTGGATTCCAAGTCTACGGATGAATTGCTGGAACTGTTTGGAAAAATCAATCAGGAAGGTCAGACTATTCTGATGGTTACCCATTCGGTGAAAGCGGCCAGTCATGCAAGCCGGGTATTATTTATCAAAGACGGCGAAGTCTTTCATCAAATTTACCGTGGCAATAGTTCCAGTGAGGCGCTGTATCAGAAGATTTCAGATACGCTGACCATTTTAATGACAGGTGGTGAGCGGCGATGAGACTGGGATTTTATCCAAAACTGGCAGTGACAGGCATTGCCAAAAACAAAAAAACCTATGTTCCTTATATATTGACGGGCATCGGTATGGTCATGATGTTTTATATTGTCACTTTTTTATCTGAAAATAGCGCCGTGGGCAATATGCGGGGCGGTGAGAGCGTCCAGGGATTTCTGAGTCTGGGAATCGGGGTCATCGGCATCTTTTCGACCATGCTTTTGTTTTATACAAATTCCTTTCTTATACGACGCAGAAAAAAGGAATTTGGTTTATATAATATTCTTGGTATGAGTAAGGGAAATCTTTCGAGAGTGATTATCTGGGAGAGCTTGATCATCGCTGTGACATCGATTGTTCTGGGGCTTGGCTGCGGCGTCCTTTTTTCAAAAGCTGCGGAGCTTTTGGTATCGAGAATTTTAGACAGTACGGTGGGATTTAATTTTACCGTTGATGAAGAAGCTCTGGTAATGACTTTAAAATGGTTTGGAGTTATTTTCTCTTTGATTCTGCTGAGTAGTCTGTATCAGGTTTATAAATCAAAACCAGTGGAACTGATGAAGAGTGAGTCGGTAGGGGAGAAACCGCCGAAGGCCAACTGGCTTCTGGCTTTGGTCGGCCTTGTTCTTTTAGGCGGCGCTTATTATCTGGCCATAACGATCCAGGATCCGATAACGGTCATGCTCTTGTTTTTTGTTGCTGTCGTCATGGTCATTGTGGCGACCTATCTGCTGTTTATCGCCGGCTCAGTAACTTTTTGCCGGTTGCTCCAGAAAAATAAACGCTATTATTATAAAACGAATCATTTTATTTCTTTGTCTTCCATGGTGTATCGGATGAAACGCAACGGCGCCGGGCTGGCTTCTATATGTATTCTTTCAACGATGGTACTTGTAATGATCTCATCCACTTCCTGCCTCTACATTGGCGGTGAAGATATGCTGCGTCAGCGTTATCCGAGAAATATGGTCCTGGAAACGAATGTGGCGGATAAGGAGTATACGGCCTATTTTCATCAGGTGATTGACGAAGAGCTCGCAGCCCATCAGCAGAGGGAGGAAAATGCCATTCATTACCGTTACGTGAGCTTTGGAGGCATCAGGGAGGATGACAGAATCATTTTAGATGAGAGCAAGATAAGCGCTTCGGTGGATTTTTCCAATTACTGGCAGATATTTGTTATCCCTCTGGAAGATTATAACCAGATTATGGGAACGTCCGAGACCGTTGCAGAAGGGGAGGCTTTAATCTATGCGACGAAGACAAACTTTAAATATGATGAGATTACTCTGGATGGCATCGGAACTTTCCACGTCAAAAACGCAGAAGAAGGATTCGTGTCAAACAAAACGGATTCGATGCAGATCATGCCGTCGATGTTTCTGTTCGTCCCGGATGTGACCGACATTTTAAATGCTCTCAATGAAATAGTGGTCCGGACGGGAGATAAAGGAGCGAGAGGAATGGCCTATATTCATGATTATTACGGCTTCGATCTGGCGTGTGATGAGCAGGAACAGACGGAAATATATAACCGTATCATGGAAAGGGTCACGGCAGAGCCAATTATGGAAGCCACCGGACTTTCAGCGGAGGAAGTGGCTGAACAGAATCTCAGCGTGTCCTTTGAATGTATGGCTGCCTATCGGGATGATTATCTCTCATTAAACAGCGGATTCTTTGCCCTTGGTCTGATTCTGGGGCTTGTGTTCATCTGCGGCGCTGTGCTGATCATGTATTATAAACAGATTATCGAGGGATACGAAGATCAGTCCCGGTTTGAAATTCTTCAGAAAGTGGGCATGACGAAAAAGGAGATTAAGAAAAGCATCAATTCTCAGGTGCTGACCGTCTTTTTTGCACCACTGATTATGTCGGGGATTCATATGGGGTTTGCGTTTCCTCTGGTTTCCAAATTGTTGATGCTGTTTGGATTAATGAATATCCGATTATTGATTTTGGTAACCCTTGGTAGTTTTGGCGTATTTGCTCTGTTTTATATTTTAGTATACCTGGCAACATCCAGGGCCTATTATAGCATTGTCAGTGAAAATAATTTAGATTAAAAGAAATCCTTCTCTGTTCCGGATATGATGAACAGAGAAGGAATTTTTTTGCCCTGAGAGAAGGGAAAAAATTTACGAATTATGTCTGCGGGGCGCCGACCAGTTCATCCAGGCTCTTAAAGCTGTAGCCCATTTCTTCCCATTTGGTCAGAAGTTCATCGAGGATTTCAGCGTTGGTGGAAGAGGTACTGTGGAGGAGGACGATAGCGCCGGGATGGATGCGGCCAAGGAGTTTATCGTAGGCTTCCTCCTTCGTCGGCTGTTTATCCACATACCAGTCCACATAGGCCAGACTCCAGAAAAAGGTTTTATATCCCAGATCTTTGGCCATTTGGAGATTCATTTCGCTGTATTTACCCTGCGGTGGTCGATAATACTTGATCATCGGCTGACCGGTTATTTTTTCATAGAGCTTTTCGACGCCTTCAAGCTCCTGGGTAAAGGCTTCCACAGTGGAGATTTTTGACATATCCGGATGGCTGTAGGTGTGATTTCCAACGGTGTGGCCTTCGGATACCATCCTCTGGATCAATTGGGGTTCGCTCTCGATGAAGTTTCCCACAACAAAAAAGGTGGCCGGTGCCTGATGCTTTTTCAGCGCATCTAAAATAGCAGGCATATTTCCGTTTTCGTATCCGGCATCAAAGGTCAGATAGAGAACTTTTTCATCGGTCATTTCGGCATAGTAGGCATCATATTTTGCCAGTTCTTCAGCAGAAGCGTTGGCTACCGGGGGTTCTCCTTCCTGTTGGAAACTCAGTCCCCAGTTACCGTCAGCAGAGGCTTCTACAGCTTCCGGCTGAAAGTAATCTGCGGCAACGGCGCTGAAATGGCCAAACATGTAAGCGGCGACAAAAAGCATGCCGATTTTTACGGCAGTTATGTATCTGGGTTTCATTTTCATAAAAAACCTCAAAAAATTTTTCCATAAATTGTATGTGTAAAAAGTGAAAAATATTCTAAAAAAATGGGATAAAAAGACCTTTGAGAATTTGACAAATAACATCAAGTGACTTATCATAGAACCTGTATAAGAAGATTTACATCAAAGGGGGCACACGGGTATGGGATTAGTTATTACCATGAGCCGTAGATATGGTACAGGCGCAAGCACCATTGCGAAAGAATTATCGGAGAGACTGGGATTGCCGGTTTATGACAAGGTGAATGTGGAGCAGGAGGTTCGCAAGAATGCTTTTGAGACGGAAGCGGAAGCTATCCGTGAGTTAGCTGAGAAGCCTTGTATTATTCTCGGACGGTGCGCGTCAGAAATATTAAAAGATCAATCCAATGTTTTTAATATTTATGTGTGCGCCGACAAAGAGGACCGGATTCACCGGGTGATGGAAAAGGATGGGCTTTCCTATGAAGAAGCTGTAAAGCGCATTGAAGAGACGGATGCGGAGCGGGAGAAATACTACTATCAGCATACTGGACGGACCTGGGGAGATGTGAGCGACTATCACATTATACTGGATACGTCGGAATGGGGTATTGAGAATTGTGCGGATGTACTGATTCGCTATTTTGAACGGATGCAGTATATTTAAGGATACATAAAAGAAACATGACGGAGGTAAAAACAATGAAAATTGTAGTTGGAGAAGTTATGGAAAACGTCATTGTATGCGAGTCGGACAGGGAGACGCTCAGACTGCCGAGAGAACTTTTTCCGAGACGTGTTTTCCCGGGAGATGCGGCGGATTATGAAGATGGAAAAGTGACGATGTGGGACGAAGAACAGCAGGTGGAAGAGGAACAGGTAGCCATGCTGTTTAAGATGTTGATGTAAGTAAGAGGGCTGACGCGGGCAGAGCGCCAGCCCTTTTCAGGATTTCAAAAGAAAGATCAGCTTTTTTCTTTATCCGAGGAGACCGATTGGGCGTGCAGAAGTGTCTGTATCATCTGAAGTTGTTCCGGGGAGATATTCATGTTTTTCATCTGGTTCATCTGATTCATCATATTGGAAAAGTCTGTATTTTTAGTGAGTTCATTATATTGATTATAGAGCCGTACCGCATTTAAGATATTTAAAAACTGGTCAATCTGTTCGGCTTCCGCCGGAGCGCAATATTTACGGATATCTTTGAGAACTTCTTCGATGCCGGGGCGGTGGCCGTCGGGGGGGACAGAGCAGATAGAAATTTGTTCCTGATTGAAAAGATTGATGGTCTGCTTTAATTCCAGCATCCGGGCAAGCATGGCCAACATTTTCCCGGAAGAAGGGTCCATATAGGTTACGGCTGCTTTCAGCATCTGGGATGTACCCTGAAAGGATTGACGATCCAATTCAGTCAGAGGAATATAGGTTGTTTCATTGGACATGGTTTCACCTCAAATTTTATATATTGGAGCATGGGGCGCCCGAAGGCACCCCGTCTTTTGTTATCAGAAATTAGCAGCAGCCACAACCGTTATTGCAGTTGCCCGTAAAACAGGACAGGAGAATAATCAGAAGCAGCCAGTCACAGCTGGAACCATTGGAGAATCCGTTGCATCCGCCATTGTTGCATCCACATCCGCCGTTGCCAAAGCAGCTTAAGATAAGGATGAGCCAGATTAAAGAACAGCTGTCGCCTCCGTTAAAAAATCCGGTCATGTTACCACATCCGCAACCGCAGTCATTGTTACCACATCCACAACCACAATCATTGTTACCGCAGCCAGTAGCAGCTAAATCACTCATAATTTGCCTCCATATATTTTTAATTGATTACTTTTGATTTATATTATGTGGGAGGACTTGTCTGGTTTCATATTTTACGATAAAATTTATTCAGGTTTGAAAAATCTGTATAAGGAGGGATGAATATGCAGATGGTCGACAGAGTCCATCAGCTATTAAGTGAGAAATTAAAGCCGGGAGACCGGGCGGCAGATGCGACTATGGGAAATGGTTGGGATACGTTAAAACTTTGCGAACTGGTCGGGGAGAGGGGAATGGTCTATGGATTTGACATACAGGAGAAGGCTGTTTCAACAACAAAGGAGCGTCTGGAAAATGCCGGTTTTCTGGGAAGGGCTAAATTATTCTGCTGTTCTCATAGTGAAGCCGGTGAGCGTATTCATGAAAATATTCAGGCTTTTACGATGAATCTTGGCTATCTTCCGGGCGGAGATAAGAAGATCATTACCCGGAGTGAATCTACGGTTGCCGCTCTGAGGGCACTCACACAGCTTTTAAGTCCCGGTGGTCTGGGACTTGTCCTTATTTATTATGGTCATCCGGGGGGAAATGAAGAAAAAGAAGCAGTGGAAACCTTTATGAAAGAAATGCCCTCCGAATGGGGAGAAATTTTGCGGACAGAAATTGTCAATAGAAAAAATTGTCCGCCAATTTTATACATAATGGAGAAAAAATAAAATTTTATTTTCTCGTCAGGCTTCGACAAATTCTGAAGATTGTTCGTGATATAATCGGGACATATCTTTAAATGAGGAGAATGACTTATGAAAACGGATGAACACAAGATGACCCAATTGGGATATGCTCTGCGTGAATATCGGGTCAGACATAACATGACCCAACAGGAACTGGCAGAAAAACTGGGCGTGAGCACGAACACGATTCATCTCTGGGAGACGAAAGTATGCAAGCCTTCGATGGGCTCATTACTGCTGTTGTCTGATTTATTGGAAATTTCACTGCTCGACATTATTTCAAAGGCCAAAAAAGATTATTGAATACATAAAAGGGTATATTCTTTGGGGAGGTATTTCATCAGATTAAAAAATATGGTATAGTTATTTTAAAAGATGAAAAGGAGAATGAACATGGCGATATTAGTTACCGGCGGCGCAGGATATATTGGAAGCCACACCTGTGTCGAACTTTTAAATGAAGGTTATGATGTCATTGTTGTGGATAATTTATGTAATTCATGTAAAGAAGCTTTGGACCGGGTTCAGGAGATTACCGGAAAAACTTTAAAATTTTATGAAGTGGACATTTTGGACAGAGAGGGCCTGACAAAAGTATTTGAGGCAGAGCAGATTGATTCAGTGATTCATTTTGCCGGACTGAAAGCGGTCGGCGAGTCTGTAGCCAAACCACTGGAATATTATCAAAATAATATTACAGGCACATTGGTCCTTTGTGATGTGATGCGCCGCCATGGTGTAAAAAGTATTGTATTCAGTTCCTCAGCGACCGTTTACGGCACACCGGCTTTTGTTCCGATCACAGAAGAATGCCCGAAGGGCATATGTACCAATCCTTACGGCTGGACGAAATCTATGCTGGAACAGATTCTGACAGACCTGCATACGGCGGATCCAGAGTGGAAGGTTATTTTACTTCGTTATTTCAATCCGATCGGTGCCCATGAGAGCGGTCGGATCGGTGAGAATCCAAAGGGTATACCGAACAATCTGGTGCCGTATATTACTCAGGTGGCTGTCGGCAAACTGGAATCTCTTGGCGTTTTTGGCGACGACTATGACACGCCGGATGGTACGGGTGTGAGGGACTACATTCACGTTGTAGATCTGGCCATTGGTCATGTAAAAGCGATTGAGAAGATGGCAAAGATCAAGGATGGCGTTCTGATCTATAACCTTGGTACAGGTATTGGCTACAGCGTTCTCGATATTGTGAAAGGTTTCGAAAAAGCCGTTGGGCAACCGATTCCATATGTCATTAAGCCAAGACGTCCCGGCGATATCGCAACGTGTTATGCGGATCCGACTCGGGCGAAAAAAGAACTGGGATGGGAAGCTGTTCGTGATCTGAATAAGATGTGTGAAGATTCCTGGCGTTGGCAGAAAAATAATCCGGAAGGATATGCGGAATAAAGATAAGGTTTAAAATTATCAAGAGTCTTCTTCTTAAAACCTTGAAATGGTTTTTCGGAGGAGGCTCTTTTTCTGAAAGAATGGGGGGTACAGGCGGTAGAATAATTTATGATGAAAATTGGAAACGAATCGGCAGAGTTATACTTGACATATGTACGAAATAATACTATACTGGCAAATACCAAATCATACTGTCTGGAGGCATATTATGGGAAATCACATGAACTTTAAAATAAAGAGAGTGGAGTTATTAGCGTGAAGATTCAATTATCGGAACATTTTAATTATAAAAAATTATTGCGTTTTACGCTGCCGTCAATCATTATGATGATTTTTACATCTATTTATAGTGTTGTCGACGGCTTTTTTGTTTCCAATTTTGTAGGGAAAACGCCATTTGCCGCTGTAAATTTTATCATGCCTTTTCTTATGATTCTGGGGGCTTTTGGTTTTATGTTTGGTACAGGCGGCAGTGCGCTTATTTCAAAGACAATGGGTGAGGGGGATAAAGAAAGAGCAAAACAATTGTTTTCGCTTTTTATTTATGTATCGGCCGGCTGCGGTGTTGTTATTGCTGCGGCAGGTATTATTTTTATTCGTCCTGTGGCTGCACTTCTCGGAGCCGATGGAACGATGCTGGAGGACTGCGTCCGTTATGGGAGAATCATCTTGATCGCTCTGCCGGCTTATATGCTCCAGTTTGAATTTCAAAGTTTTTTTGTTGCTGCAGAAAAGCCCCATTTGGGCCTGGTTGTCACGATTGCAGCAGGAGTGACCAATATGACACTGGATGCGCTGTTGGTGGCGGTATTTTCTCTGGGACTAGTGGGAGCAGCGGCAGCAACGGCGATCAGCCAATGTGTGGGCGGCATTATCCCGCTTATTTATTTTTTATGTCCAAATTCCAGTATCTTAAGACTGACCCGGACAAAATTCGACGGCAGGGCGTTGTTTAAGGCTTGTACAAATGGTGCCTCCGAGTTGATGTCGAACATTTCCATGTCCATTGTTGGTATGCTTTACAATATGCAGCTCATAAAATATGCAGGTGAAAATGGTGTAGCCGCCTATGGCGTGTTAATGTATGTGAATTTTATATTCCTTGCGGCATTCATTGGTTATTCTGTAGGAACGGCGCCGATCATCGGATATAATTACGGTTCCGGAAATCACAGTGAGCTGAAAAATCTTTTGAAAAAGAGTCTGTGTCTCATCGGGATATTTTCGGTGGCCATGGTTGTGGCAGCAGAAGGACTGGCGCATCCCCTTGCGTCTATGTTTGTAGGTTATGATCTGGAATTGTTTAAAATGACACTGCGAGGGTTTATGATATATTCTTTTTCGTTCCTTTTTTCAGGTATGGCCATTTTCGGTTCCTCTTTTTTTACCGCATTGAATGACGGATTGATTTCTGCGTTGATTTCCTTCCTGAGAACATTGGTGTTCCAGGTGGCGGCTGTGTTGATTTTTCCGTTAATCTGGGGAATCGATGGTATTTGGGTATCCATTGTGGCAGCGGAACTGATGGCTGTCAGTGTGACGGTGATGTTTTTACTGATGAAACGAAAGAAATATCATTATTGATGATGAGAGAGTTTCCTTACGAATGGGTAGGGAAACTCTCTTTTACTGTCTGTACATCCCGAAATGTTATCTCCAGGAAAATGTGGGGTTACTTATCAGGAGCCGAGAGCAGCCGTTCAATATTCAGCAGACCGTAGCCCTGCTGATTACGGGGCAGATGCAGATCTGTTGCCGTAGACTGAAAGTAATATTTTACTTGTTCGTTGGTCATATCCGGATATTTGCTCAGAAAAAGAGCAGCGGCACCGGAGACGATGGGAGTCGCCATAGAGGTACCGCTTCTGGCTGTGTAACCTGAAGTTTTGCCGTAATAAGGCGGGCTGCAGGAGATGATATTTGAGCCGGGGGCTACAATGTCCGGTTTGGGGATCATACGTCGGGTCGGTCCGCGGCCGGAGTAATTGTGAATACGGCTGCCTCCGAGAATGACTGTCTTATCATCATCGGAGGAACCCACAGTAATGACTTTGCGACTGATGCCGGGAGAGGTCACAGACATACGTTTCGGCCCGTTATTTCCTGCGGCGACGACAACAACGATGCCATTATCCCAGGCGGCGTTGACACTTTGAACAAGAATGGATTTTTCTTCGTCGACTTCACTGTTTTCTGAGCCGACAGAGATATTTAAAATACGGATATTATAAAGCTGACGATTATCGATGACCCATCGGATTGCGTCTAAGATATGGGAAATGGAACCATTTCCGGAAGAATCTAAAACTTTTCCGACGATCAGATGGGCTTCAGGCGCTACTCCGCGGTATCGTCCTTCCGAATGTCTTCCATTTCCAGCGATAATACCGCAGACATGGGTTCCGTGACCATTATCATCATAACACTCCGGACGATGGTGAACAAAATCTTTGAAAGCAGCTATTCTATTTGAAGGAAGAATAAAATCTTCGTGGGGATAAATCCCGGTATCCAGGACGGCGACACCTATGGATTTTCCTGTATAGGGCAGGAGCAGCGGATTGTCAGCGTGAATGACCTTTCGTGATTGGTACATAGAATCGCCTGTTTTTTTATATAATATATGTATTTTAAATAGAAAAATTGAATGTCTCTAAAAATATTCTTGCATAATCCATAAACTTATTATATTATGAGGTTTAGAAAT
This sequence comes from Frisingicoccus caecimuris, assembly GCF_004340975.1. GTDB lineage: Bacteria > Bacillota > Clostridia > Lachnospirales > Lachnospiraceae > Frisingicoccus > Frisingicoccus caecimuris. The sequence goes on along the minus strand of NZ_SLXA01000001.1, from coordinate 227,855 downwards.
TCAAGTCGGGAGGAAGCACATATGGACAAAATTAAGATGACGACACCATTGGTTGAGATGGATGGCGACGAAATGACTCGTATTCTCTGGAAAATGATCAAAGATGAATTACTGGAGCCATTTATTGAATTGAATACGGAATATTATGATTTGGGACTGGAATATCGGAATGAAACCGATGACCAGGTCACAATAGATTCAGCAGAGGCTACGAAAAAATACGGCGTTGCTGTAAAATGTGCGACGATCACTCCGAATGCGGCTCGTATGAGCGAATATAATCTGAAGGAGATGTGGAAAAGCCCAAATGGTACGATTCGTGCGATTTTGGACGGAACCGTTTTCCGTGCGCCGATTATCGTAAAAGGTATTGAGCCGAATGTAAAAACATGGACAAAGCCGATCACTCTGGCAAGACATGCCTATGGTGATGTGTATAAAGGTACTGAAATGAAAATTCCGGGAGCAGGTAAAGTCGAGCTGGTATATACAGCCGATGACGGCACAGAGACCCGGGAACTGGTGCATGAGTTTGATGGACCGGGTATTGTCCAGGGCGTACATAATGTTGAAAAATCCATCCGGAGTTTTGCTCATAGTTGTTTCAAATATGCACTGGACACAAAACAGGATTTATGGTTTGCAACAAAAGATACGATTTCTAAAAAGTATGACCATACATTTAAAGATATTTTCCAGGAAATCTATGACGCTGATTATGCAGAAGCTTTTGAGGCGGCTGGACTGGAATATTTCTATACTCTGATCGATGATGCGGTGGCCCGTGTCATGAAGTCAGAGGGCGGTTATATTTGGGCTTGCAAAAATTATGATGGTGATGTTATGAGCGATATGGTTTCTTCTGCTTTTGGCTCTCTGGCAATGATGACATCTGTTCTCGTTTCCCCGGAAGGCTATTATGAATATGAAGCGGCTCATGGCACTGTTCAGCGTCATTATTATAAGTATCTGGCCGGTGAAGAGACATCCACTAACTCTGTGGCAACCATTTTTGCATGGACCGGAGCCCTCAGAAAACGGGGTGAACTGGATGGCAATCAGGCATTGATGGATTTTTCTGATAAATTGGAAGCTGCAACCGTTCAGACTATTGAGTCCGGTAAGATGACGAAAGATTTAGTACTTTTGACCACACTTGAAAACGTAACAGAACTGACCAGTGAAGGATTTATTAAGGCGATTCGTGAAAATCTTGAAGCCATGCTTTAATTTACACGAAGCAACGAGCCAAACTCGCAAAGTGTGTTTCGTCTCGTTCGGGCCGAGTTTACTGACTATAAAACCCTCTTTGTTTTAATCAATGATGATTATGGCAAGGAGGGTTTTGTACGTTGAAGTATTGACATAAGCTGTATAATTGTATACAATTATACATAAACGTTTGCATGTTAAATAATTAAAGTGATTGTATAAAATAGAACAGGAGTGTTGGACATGGATAATCGAAACGTGGTCATGAATCCTCATGACAATCTGCTGACCCTGGAGGAACATTTTTATGCACTTCAGGATGTGAAGGAGCCGAATGTTTTCCGAAATCTTTTCCCATACGAAGAAGTACCAAAGATTGTATTTAATCATCGAGTTGTACCTCCGAACATGCCGGAAGAAATCTGGATCACAGATACAACTTTCAGGGACGGTCAACAGTCCCGGGCACCCTATTCCACAGAACAGATCGTGACATTATTTGATTATATGCACCGCTTGAGCGGTCCGAAGGGCATTATCCGTCAGAGTGAATTTTTCCTTTACAGTGAAAAGGACCGGAATGCGGTTTATAAATGTATGGAACGGGGATATGAGTTCCCTGAGATCACATCCTGGATACGGGCAAATAAAAAGGATTTTGAACTTGTACGGGAGATGGGGATTAAGGAGACGGGCATTCTGGTCAGCTGTTCCGATTATCATATTTTTTATAAAATGAAGATGACCCGTAAACAGGCCATGGAGCATTATCTGAGTGTTGTCCGGGAATGCCTGGAAACCGGTGTGCGTCCGAGATGTCACCTGGAAGATATTACCCGTTCGGATATTTATGGCTTTGTCATCCCATTTTGTCTGGAACTTCAGAAATTGGGTGAAAGCTACGGTATACCGATTAAGATTCGAGCCTGTGATACGATGGGATATGGTGTAAACTTTACTGGTGCGGCCATTCCACGGTCCGTTCCGGGAATTATTTATGGTCTGAATGTTCACGCCGGAGTACCTTCCAATATGATTGAATGGCATGGACATAATGATTTTTATAAGGCGGTCGTCAATTCCTCCACGGCCTGGCTGTATGGGGCCAGCGCAGTCAACTGTTCCCTTTTTGGTATCGGAGAACGTACCGGGAATACGCCGTTGGAAGCTATGGTCTTTGAGTATGCTCAGCTTCGTGGAACATTGGACGGTATGGATACGACCGTGATTACGGAGATGGCGGAGTATTATGAAAAAGAGATCGGATACAAACTGCCGTCGAGAACACCATTTGTAGGAAAGAATTTTAATGTGACCCGTGCCGGTATTCATGCAGATGGTCTTCTTAAAAATGAAGAAATTTACAATATTTTTGATACAGAAAAATTCCTGAATCGTCCGGTTATGGTGGCAGTTTCCAACACCTCCGGTCTGGCCGGTATTGCTCACTGGATTAATACCTATTTCCGTCTGAAAGGGGATAAATGTGTGACGAAATCTGATCCATTGATTCATTATGTGAAAGAATGGGTAGACAAGGAATATGAGAGTGGACGTGTGACGTCGCTGACAGATGAGGAACTTTTAAAGGTGATCGACGAAGGCTGTAAGGCCTGTAATTATACCATCGGGGCTTAGGAGGCCGCATTATGTTAAGAAATGAATATTCGCTGACAGAAAAGGTTTATCAGAATCTTCGTTCCGATATTCTTTCGGGAACATTCAGAGACCGGGAAGAGCTGAGGGAAGCTGCGTTGGCGAAAGCCTATGGTGTCAGCCGGACACCGGTACGTGAAGCTATTTGTCAGCTGGCGCTGGAAGGCCTTGTGGATACGATTCCAAACCGGGGAGCTTATGTTCACAGTATTCACGGAAAAGATGTGAAGGATGTTTATGCCATCCGTTCTCTGCTGGAGGGGCTGGCAGCCCGTTGGGCAGTGGAAAACATTACAGATGAGCAGATCGAAGCCATGGAAGAAGTGCTTTATATGTCCGAATATTATCGGAAAAAAGAATTGTGGGAGCAGGTCTATATCTGTGATAATAAGTTTCACGATCTGATGTACGCCGCTTCGGGAAGCCATCTTCTGGAGCATATGCTCCGGACATTTCATGAGTATGTTCAGCAGGTCCGGAAATCTGCTTTACAGGATGAAAAACGGGCAAAAAGCTCTTTTGAGGAGCATGCGGCCATATTGGAGGCTATAAAAAGCCGGAAGGCGGATGCAGCTGCTGATCTGGCAAAACAACATATTGATAATGCGGTGGAAAGCTGGAAATCCAACGATGCCATTCATGCCGTAGAATAGTATGCCCGGATGGGTATACAAAAGGCCGGAAGCTGTAAAACTTCCGGCCTTTAACAAATTATTAATCAACTAATGATTCCCATTCTTCCATGCGGGCAAGCAATTCTTCGTCCAGAGTTTCATGTTCCTGATTGATTTCCATCAGTTTTTCTACATCGGTGGCAATCTCTTCACGGACGAGCAGTTCATCCAATTTGTTGATGCGGTTTTCAATTTCCTCAATACGATTTTCAATCCGTTTAATCTGATTTTGGCGTTTTCGTTCTTTTGCCTGTTCTTCTTTCTGACGCAGATAATCGTCTTTTCCGGCGGCTTTCGTCGGAAGGCTGTCCGCGCCGGTTTCACCCGGGCGGGAATCCTGAGCCGGGACAGTCTTGAAACCACCGGAGGAATCGATGGAAGGATGCTCTTTCTTCTCAAGATAGTCGTCGTAATTTCCTGTATAGCTGTTCAGCCCGCCGCCGGTGAGGTCGAGAATCCGTGTGGCCGTCTGATTGATAAAATAACGGTCATGGGAGACATAGAGAACAGTTCCGGTATAATTTTGAAGGGCTTCTTCAAGAATTTCCCGGGACTGGATGTCCAGATGGTTGGTCGGCTCGTCCAGAATGAGAAAATTCGCATGAGAGAGCATAAGCTTGGCCAGCGAAACCCGGCCCCGTTCACCGCCGCTGAGTTCTCTGATTTGTTTGAAAACATCATCTCCGGTAAACAAAAAAGCGGCAAGGACGTTTCGAATCCGCGTATTGCTTAAAGACGGATAGTCGTCGGAAATTTCTTCGAAGATGTTTTTTTCGTCATGGAGGACCTGATGTTCCTGGTCATAGTAGCCGATATGTACTTTTGCCCCGAGACGCAGCTCGCAGGTGTCGGCCGGCAGGAGACCGTTGATGATTTTTAAAATGGTTGTTTTTCCGGCGCCGTTGTCACCGATCAGGGCAACCCGTTCCCCCCGTTTGATGTCCATGGAAATATCCTGGAACAGATATTCGTGGTCAAAGCTTTTGGTCAGATGTTCGATAAAGAGAACATCATTGCCGCTTGTTGTATCCGGTTTCAAAAGAATGCGCATACCGTCATTCTCTTCAAAAGGTTTGTCGACAAGTTCCATCTTATCCAGCATTTTTTCCCGGCTTTCCGCCCGTTTGATGGATTTTTCCCGATTGAAGGAGCGGAGCTTTTGGATGACGGCTTCCTGATGGGCGATTTCTGCCTGCTGGTTTAACCAGGCTTTTCGCTGGATATCCCGAAGCTGTGCTTTTTTTGCCGCATAGTCGGTGTAATTTCCTTTAAAAACCAGACCTTCATGGTGGTCAATTTCGATAATCTTTGTTACAACTTTATCAAGAAAATAACGGTCGTGGGCAACAATGATGACGGCTCCCTTGTAATTCATGAGAAAAGTTTCCAGCCATGCAGTGGAATTCATATCCAGATGGTTGGTCGGTTCGTCAAGTAAAAGAATGTCCGGTTTGGCCAGCAGAAGCCGTCCAAGAGCCACACGGGTTTTCTGGCCTCCCGAGAGAAGATGGACTTCTTTATTAAAATCCTCTTCAGTAAAGCCGAGTCCCTTCAATACGCCGACGACCTCACTGCGGTAGGCATAGCCGTTTTGGTCTTCAAAGGACTGACGCAGACGGGCATAGCTTTTAAGCAGGCTGTCCAACTCTGTTTCTTTTGCGTCTTTCATTGCCAGTTCAATCTCAGCCATTCGCTGTTCCAGGGCGATGATATCCTTTTTTACATCAAGGAGTTCCTCATAAATTGTTCGATGGGAATCTCTGGAATGATGTTGAGCCAGATAGCCAAGGGTTTTTCCTTTTGCGAGAATCACATCGCCTGAGTCCGGAGAAAGCTCATCCACGATAATTTTCATCAGTGTGGATTTTCCGGCGCCATTGATACCGACAATGGCGGCTTTTTCATAATCTTCAATATGAAATGATATATCATTCAGTATCACGTCAGTCCCAAAGGCTTTGGAAATGTGGTGACATGCAAGTATCATATAAATTTACATTCCTTTCCGGGTATAATGTCGAAATCTATTTTAGCACAGGAGAAAAATTGTGTAAACAGGGGAAAAATTAATAAAGAAAATTTGACAATTTAATAACGGTTCGATATAATAAATGAATAGTAGACTGTGATTATTATTTAACGATAAGTTACAGCAAAACGATATGGGATAGGGTGTTAGATTATGAAACAAAGGGAAATTTCAGCAGCTGTCATCCGCCGGCTGCCACGGTATTACCGATACTTGGGAGAATTACTGCAAAACGATGTTGTGCGTATTTCTTCCAAAGAACTTAGTAATCGGATGCGGGTGACTGCCTCTCAGATACGGCAGGATTTAAATAACTTCGGAGGTTTTGGACAACAGGGATATGGTTATAATGTCGAATACCTTCATAGTGAGATTGGCAAGATTCTTGGATTGGATGTTCAGCATAATATGATCATCATCGGTGCCGGTAATCTGGGTCAGGCTCTGGCAAATTACAATTTTGAAAAAGTAGGTTTTAATCTGATCGGTATTTTTGATACCAATCCTCGTCTGAAAGGAGTTTCCGTACGGGGAATAGAGATATATATGATGGATATGCTGGATGAGTTCGTGGCCACCCATCAGGTGGATGTGGTGACTCTGACTGTGCCTAAACGTCAGGCTGTGGAGATTGGCCATCATCTGGAAGAAATTGGCATAAGGGCCATCTGGAATTTTGCACCGACGGATCTGAATGTCTCGGAAGATGTCTGTGTAAAGAATGTACATTTAAATGAGAGTTTGATGACACTTTCCTACGAATACAGAGCCATGCATACTCAGGATGAAGAGAGCGGCCGGGATTGAGTTAGTAACTATGATTATAGGAATCGGAACCGATTTAATTGAGATTGAACGCGTCAAAAAAGCCTGTGCGAAAGAGGCTTTTTTGTTGCGTTCATTTACTTTAAACGAGAGAAAATGTATTTCCGGCCGCTTTGAGCGGGCGGCCGGAAATTTTGCCGTAAAAGAAGCTGTTTCTAAAGCAATGGGAACAGGATTTCGAGGCATGTCTTTAAATGAAATTGAGGTGCTCCGCGATTCACTTGGAAAGCCCTATGTGAATCTTTATGGCCGGGCTGCTGAAAGGGCAGAGACGATGGGCATCCGACGATGGCATATATCTATTACAAACACGAAAACATTGGCCGCTGCTTATGTGATCGGCGAAGGAGTGTGAGAATGAAAGCAGTAGTTACCGGAAATGAAATGAAAGCAATTGATACGTATACGATTCAGGAAATGGGTATCCCATCCCTGGTTCTGATGGAACGTGCGGCGTTGTCCATGGTCTGCCGGATGAAAGAGAGAATTGACCGGGCGGACCGGATTTTATGTATCTGCGGAGCGGGAAATAACGGCGGTGATGGCGTGGCGGTAGCACGGATTCTGTTCGGACAGGGATATTCTGCCGCCATTTATATGGCCGGGAATCCGGAAAAATGGACGGAAGAAACAAAAAAACAAATTCAGATAGCAAGAAATGTGGGGGTACCTGAATATAATGAATTAGACCTCACGCATATCAGGGTTCTGGTGGATGGCCTTTTTGGTATTGGTTTGTCGAAAACTGTCCGTGAGCCTTATCATACGTTGATTGAAAAGGTGAATCAATGGCGGGGGAGACGGAAAGAACGTCAGGTCTGGGCGGTGGATGTCCCATCGGGACTGTCTTCAGATACGGGACAACCTCTCGGCTGTGTTTTGAAGGCGGACTATACGGTGACCTTCGGATATATGAAGCGGGGGATAATTCTCTATCCGGGACGGGAACTGGCCGGAAAATGTTTTGTAGAAAATATTGGTTTTCCGGGAAAATCACTGCAAGTTCATCCGTCGGCCGGTTTTACCTGTCATGTACAGGATTTTGAACAACTGCCAAAGAGAAAAAATGATTCCAATAAAGGAACTTATGGTAAAATATTAGTAATCGCAGGGAGTAAGAATATGAGCGGCGCCGCCTATTTTGCCGGGCGTTCAGCTTTTGTTGTCGGAGCCGGACTGGTGCGTATTCTTACACCGGAAGCGAACCGGGTCATTTTGCAAAGTCAGCTTCCACAGGCGATGATTTCTGTCTGGGAAGAGACGGACAGGGATTCATTGGCAAATATGCTGGCCTGGGCGGATACGCTGGTGATCGGACCGGGTATCGGAACGAGTGAGATCATGGCACAGCGTCTGAAATCGGTTTTCGCAGGGAGTCAGTGTCCGATTGTTCTGGATGCGGATGGCCTGAATCTTTTAGCAGAACATGAAGAATGGTATTCTCTGTTGAACGGGCGGACCATTTTAACACCGCATATGGGTGAAATGTCACGGCTGACAGGATGTTCTATTGATGAATTGAAAGCAGACAGAGGGAAAGCTGCTTTGAAACTTGCCCGGGAACGTCAGATCATCTGTGTATTGAAGGACAGTTCCACTGTTGTTTCGGATGGAAAGCATCTGTATTTTAATCAGACAGGGAATCATGGAATGGCCACCGGAGGCTCAGGAGATGTACTTGCCGGAGTCATCGGCGGGTTGTCAGGTGCAGGAGAAGGGCTTTTTAAAGCTGCTTACATGGGTGTTTTCCTTCATGGAAGTGCGGGAGATGCGGCGGCGGCCCGTTTTGGATTCCGGGGAATGACCAGTGTGGAGATCATTGAGGGCCTTATTGAAATCCTCAAAAACTGAATTGAAGAACCGAGGTTGAAATTAAATTGAACAAGAGTGAAATGGGCAGTATTTACCGGATATATGCCGGGATAGATTTGGATGCTTTAAAATATAATGTGGAAGGGATTAAGCGGTGTAAGGCGGAATCAGCGATGCTGATGGGTGTCATTAAGGCCAATGCCTATGGCCATGGTGCAAAGGTCTTTGCCCATGAGTTGGATCGTATGGGATTTGACTGGTTCGCTGTTGCCACAGTGGATGAAGGTATTGAACTGCGCCGCGATGGTATTGAGCAGCCGATACTGGTACTTGGATATACTTGCGAAGCACAGTATCCGGATATGGTGCAGTGGGAGATCACACCGACGATTTACAGCCTTGATATGGCAAAGGCTTTTGATGCGGCGGCGGCAAAGGCGGGTAAGGTTGCCAATATACATATAAAAATCGATACGGGGATGAGCCGTATCGGTTTCCTTCCGGGGGAAGAAAGTCTGGATGAGATTGAAAAAATTCATGAACTCAGGCATCTTCGGATTCAGGGAATGTTTACGCATTTTGCCTGTGCGGATATGAGGGATAAGACCCATGTGGGACATCAGATTGAAAAGTTTCATCAGATGATTGACGGCGTTCGGCAGCGAGAAATCCCTGTGGAGATTTTTCACTGTTCCAACAGTGCCTCGATCATGGAGCTGCCGTCGGAACATATGAATCTGGTCCGGGCCGGAATTATTTTGTACGGGCTTTATCCATCCAATGAGATGGAAGAAAAGAGATTGCCGCTGAAACCGGTCATGTCACTTTACAGTCATATAGTGCATGTAAAGGAAGTGCCGGAAGGGGTCACTGTCGGATATGGAGCAACCTATGTAACGGGACGTCCGACGCGGATCGCTACCGTTCCAGTAGGCTATGCGGATGGTTATCCGAGGAGTCTTTCCAACAGAGCGTCTGTGTTGCTCCATGGCCGCAGGGTGCCGATCATCGGCAGGGTGTGCATGGATCAGTTCATGGTGGATGTGACGGACATGCCGCAGGTTTCTGTGGGAGATGTGGTGACATTGATCGGACAGGACGGCGAAGAAATCCTGTCTGTTGAAGAAATTTCGGAAATGGCCGGATCGTTTAATTATGAGTTCGTCTGTGATGTGTCCAGACGGGTACCGAGAGTATATATTAAAAATGGGAAGCCGGTGAGCGTCGTCAATTATTTGTGTTAGACGGCGAATCGGGCAGGAACCTGGAGCCCCTGATGAATATACTTAAGATAAATGGGAATAATTCATCTTAGAGATTTATCAGGAGTGTGAAATGTGTGGTTATTAAGCGCGGAGATATATTTTATGCCGATTTAAGACCGGTTGTCGGTTCGGAGCAGGGCGGCGTACGTCCGGTATTGATCATTCAGAATGATACCGGAAATAAGCACAGTCCGACCGTCATCTGTGCGGCGATTACTTCACGAATGAATAAGGCAAAACTTCCAACCCATGTGGAGCTGGATGCGTCCAGGTACCAGCTGGTGAAGGATTCGGTCGTTCTGCTGGAGCAGGTACGGACCATAGATAAAAAACGTTTAAAAGAAAAGGTCTGCCATTTGGATGTGGAGATTTTGAAAAAAGTCGATAAGGCGCTGAGTATAAGTCTGGAATTATAGATTAGTGTACAGCAAAGGAGAAGATGAAGGTATGGATGAGGGAAATCCCTGGAGAAAAACTTTTGGAAAATGGTTCAGAAGTGATTCGGATGATGAAAAACAGGAAGAGAAGATGGAAGAGGAAATCATACAGATGGTCAGCGAGGGGCATGAGCAGGGGGCAATCGATGCTCAGGAAGCTAAAATGATCAGCAATATTATGGAATTTGATGATAAGGTAGCCTCAGAAGTCATGACACACCGCAGAAATATTTCGGCATTTGATGTGTGTATGCAGTTACGGGATATTGCGGTCAGTATGGCGGATGACCGGTATTCGAGATATCCGGTCTATGAAAATGATGTGGATAACATTGTAGGTATTTTACATATCAAAGATGTTTTGAAATCTCTGCTGGCTTGTCCGGAGGGAAAGCCGGTACGGGAAATAATGCGTCAGCCCTATTATGTTCCTGAAACACAGAATATCAGTCACCTGTTCCGTGAAATGAAAAACAAATCGGTTCATCTGGCGGTTGTCATTGATGAGTATGGCCAGACGGCAGGAGTGATTTCCATGGAAGATATTTTGGAGGAAATTGTCGGAAATATTCTGGACGAATACGATGTGGATGAACATTTTATCCAGGAGATGGACGACCATACATATTTAATAAAAGGTCTGACAGAGCTTTCGGATGTGGAGGAAGCGCTGCATATTGAATTTGATGATGATTTCGAAACACTGAATGGTTTTCTTATATCCCGGTTGGAACATATCCCTTCAGAGGATGAGAAAGTCAGCGTATCTTACAGGGGATACCATTTTGAGGTAATGGGTGTGGCCGACAACACGATACAACTCGTAAAAGTAACACCATTACCAAACAAGACCTTGCAAGAATCCTAAATGGATGATAGAATATTAAAGTTAGAAATGAATTAATCAAAGATAAGGAGTGTTATTATGTCAGGACATTCAAAGTTCGCCAACATAAAACATAAAAAAGAAAAGAACGATGCCGCGAAGGGCAAGATTTTTACAATTATCGGACGTGAAATTGCTGTAGCTGTTAAAGAAGGCGGTGCAGATCCTGCAAACAACAGCCGTCTTCGTGATGTTATTGCAAAAGCAAAAGCGAATAATATGCCAAATGATACCATTGAGCGTGGAATTAAACGTGCAGCTGGTGATGATGGCGCCGTAAACTATGAGAATGTTACATACGAAGGTTATGGACCAGGCGGTATTGCTATTATTGTTGAGACATTAACGGATAACCGGAACCGTACGGCTTCCAATGTCCGTAACGCCTTTACAAAAGGCGGCGGTTCTGTTGGCACGATGGGATGCGTTTCCTTTATGTTTGATAAAAAAGGTTTAATTATCGTAGATAAAGAAGAGTGTGACATGGATGCGGACGATCTGATGATGATCGCTCTGGATGCAGGTGCGGAAGATTTTGCCGATGAAGAGGACAGCTTTGAGATTACAACAGCGCCGGAGGATTTCAGCACCGTGCGTGAGAATCTCGAAAAAGAAGGCATTCCGATGGCTTCTGCAGAAGTGACCATGATTCCGCAGACATGGGGAACTTTATCCAGTGAAGAGGATATAAAAAAGATGAATCGTATTTTAGACATGCTGGATGATGATGATGATGTACAGAACGTATATCATAACTGGGATGAATAATCTGAAAATCGGTTATGGACAGGGCAAAAGGGCATTTGAAATTTTCAAGTGTCCTTTTATGTTATTTTACAGGGAGGACAGATATGAAGACGTTAGGTTTTATAGGAATGGGTAATATGGGGCAGGCCATGATGAAAGGCTGTTTGAATGTATTTAAGCCGGAGGAACTTGTATTTACGGCTCTTTTGGAGAAAGACTGTCAGGCTGTCAGCGAAAAAACAGGCGTAAGCTATGTGATGGACGTTGTCTCCTGTGCAAAAAATGTAAAGTATCTGGTGCTGGCAATTAAGCCCCAGGTATATCCGGAGATTCTGAAAGCGTTGACAGGAAAAATCCGGGAGGAACAGATCGTTATATCCATCGCACCGAGCTATTCCATTGCTCAGGTAAAGAAAGGACTTGGTGATAATGTCCGGGTCGTGCGGGCAATGCCGAATACACCGGCGATGGTGGGTGAAGGCATGAGCGGCGTCTGCTTCTCAGAGGACGTTTACAGTGACGAAGAGCGGCAGATGATACAGAACTTCTTTTCATCTTTTGGAAAGATGGAGGTTGTTCCTGAAAATTTGATTAATGCGGTGACCGTGGCCAGCGGAAGTTCCCCTGCCTTTGTTTATATGTTTATTGAAGCATTGGCAGACAGTGCAGTAAAATATGGTATGCCGAGGGATAAAGCCTATACTTTTGCGGCTCAGTCGGTGCTTGGTTCGGCAAAAATGGTACTTGAGACAGGAGAGCATCCGGGTAAATTAAAGGATAATGTCTGCTCGCCGGGGGGAACGACCATTGAAGGTGTTGCCGTGCTTGAAGCCAGAGGATTGCGGAGCGCAGTGATCGAAGCGGCATCGGCGGTATTTGATAAATGTCAGCGGATGTAGAAAGGTGGAAAATTTTATGGAAGAATGTAAACGGATTCGCAGAGAACTGATGCATCGCGGTGTTATCGTGGATTTTTATAAGGATACAATGCGGATGCCAAATGGTCATGAGGTGGATTGGGATTTGATTTCTCATAAGGGAGCAGCGGCTGTGGTGGCCGTAAGCGATGATGGAAAGCTTTTTATGGTCCGTCAGTACCGGAATCCATTGGAACGAGTGACGCTGGAGCTGCCGGCCGGCGCATTAAATTTCAGAGAAGAACCGCCGGAAGACTGTGCCCGTCGGGAGTTGGAGGAAGAAACCGGTCATGTGGCCGGAAAGATGGAGCATCTGGTCGATATTTTTACAACTGTAGCTTTTTGTGATGAGAAGATTTCTATTTATGTGGCAACTGATTTAAAACCTACCAAACAGCATTTGGATGAAGATGAGTTCCTGGATGTATATACTTACCCAATAGAAGAATTAATTCAGATGATATACGATGGAAAGATTCAGGACAGTAAGACAATCTGCGGTCTCATGACGTATTATCAAAAGTATTGCAAATGATCTTTTCAGGCATATCTCTCCCGACCGGTTCATATAATCAATAAAAGAACAGGTCGGGAGATGATTTTATTTTCAGAGACAGATATAGAGCGAGACTATGGGCACTGATCATTTTATGTGGAGTGGTTCTGGGAACCTTGCTTTTGAATGTGACCATGGAATTCTGGGGGACAGCCCTGACAGAGCAGGTGGAACAATATCATCGGCTTTTACAGGGGCAGATGGAGCCTTCTTTGGGCGTGTTTATCAGAATCTGTTTTTACCGACTTGGTATTGCTCTGATTCTAATGGCCTGTATTCGTCTGACAGGCAATTATTATATTCTCTATCCGTCCGTTTTTCTGATGAGTGTTTCCTTTGGCTATACACTGTCGCTGCTCAGTTTTCGATATGGGCTTCGGGGAATTGTGTGCATGCTGGCCTACTTATGTCCACAATATTTCATTTATATTCCGTTGATGATCCTGATTTTGAAAGAAGTTTCATCCCAAATGGACAGGGCTTTTCCGGCCAGTTTGAGGCGCTCAGTGGTGATTTTCAGCATAATAATCCTTGGTTGTGGTTTGGAAAGCTATATAAACCCTGTGATTTTAAAAATTGTTTTAAAAAATTTTTTCTGACAAAAAACAAGATATTGGGCAGATACTATGTAAACAAACCGTATATTGTATTTTGTTACAAAAATGAGAATTTGCGTAATATTTTCGTAAAAAATGTATTTGATTTTCTGAACAATTATGATTATAATTAGGTTAGTTATAATACAAATGAGGGTGGCGGTATGTACGAGATGATAGATGAATTTGTGACCTATCTGACAGAGGTTAAAAAGTCTTCGATGAATACGGTCGTTTCTTATCGACGTGATTTGGTAAAATTTAATAAATTTATGGAGACTCAGGGGGTTACAGATATACTGAAAGTCAATCCGACGAATTTGAATTCCTATATAATTTATATGGAGAAGGAAAAATTCGCCACATCGACGATTTCCCGGAATGTTGCCACGCTGAAAGCTTATTTCGGATACCTTTGCCGCGCAGGCTATATTGGAATTGATCCGACACTTCAGTTAAAGGCACCGAAGATTGAAAAGAAGATGCCGGAGATATTGACGCCAAAAGAGGTGGACCTGCTTTTGAGTCAGCCGTCTATGAAGACAAACAAAGGCATCCGGGATCGGGCTATGTTGGAGCTGCTCTATGCCACAGGCATTCGTGTCAGTGAACTGATTTCTCTGAAGTTGTCAGATGTGAATCTTGGTGCGTCTTATATCCACTGTCAGGACGTGAACCGGGAACGCATCGTTCCTTTTGGAAATATGGCAAAAAATGTTTTGAAGGTTTATATACGTGAAGCACGGCCGGCCATGGTTGACAGTGAGGAAGAAAAGATACTTTTTACAAACTGCAACGGGACGCCGATGAGCCGCCAGGGCTTCTGGAAATTACTGAAGAAGTATGCTAAAAATGCAGGCATACAGACAGATATTACACCGCACACACTGCGCCATTCTTTCGCTGCCCATCTGGTGGCAAACGGTGCGGATCTGCGTTCGGTTCAGGAGATGCTGGGACATTCGGATATATCGACAACTCAGATTTATGCCCGGATGAATAACCGACGGATCAAAGAGGTTTATTCGAAAGCTCATCCAAGGGCTTAAAAGTTTATTCAGGAATTTAAAAAGCGGAACCAATGGATTTGGATTGGTTCCGCTTGAGTTATTTATATCAGCATCTTTCGGCAATTTCATATAAAAGATTTTCAGAATCTTCCCATCCGAGACATGGGTCGGTAATAGACTGGCCGTAAACGTGAGGCTGGCACCCGATTTTCTGATTGCCTTCGACCAGATAGCTTTCGATCATGACACCCTTTACAAGATTTCGAATGTCGTTGGAAAGAGATCGGCTGTGCAGCACTTCTTTGACGATACGAATCTGCTCTTTAAACTGCTTGTCCGAATTGGCATGATTAGCGTCCACAATAGCCGCCGGGAATTTCAGACTCCGCTCACCGTACATGTCAAGAAGTTTCATCAGATCTTCATAATGGTAATTCGGGCGGGAACGTCCATATTTGTTTGTTGAGCCTCGGAGAATTGTGTGGGCATATGGGTTGCCTTCCGTATTCACATCCCAACCGCGATAAATAAAGTTGTGGGCAGCCTGGGCGGCCACGACAGAATTTAACATAACGGAGAAATCTCCGCTGGTAGGATTTTTCATACCGGCCGGTACGTCGAAACCGCTGGTGACAAGACGATGTTGTTGATCTTCAACAGAACGGGCACCAATAGCGACATAGGACAGAATATCTGCCAGATACCAGTAGTTTTCCGGGTAAAGCATCTCATCGGCGATCGGCATACCATAAGTCTCCAGTGCATGCATGTGCAGCTTACGGATAGCGATGATACCCTGGAGAAGATCCGGCGCTTTTTCCGGGTCCGGCTGATGGAGCATACCTTTATAGCCTTCGCCGGTGGTCCGTGGTTTATTCGTATAAATGCGCGGAACGATGATCACCTTATCTTTAATTTTCTCCTGAACTTTTACTAAGCGTTCAATATATTCGCAGACCGATGCTTCATTATCTGCGGAGCATGGTCCGATAATGGCCAGAAATTTGTCAGATTTTCCGGTGATGACATCAATAATCTGCTGATCCAGTTCCTTTTTTTGGGCCGCGAGGGCAGAACTTACCGGATATAGCTCTTTGATTTCTTTTGGAACAGGTAATTTTTTCTTGAATTTAAAACTCATTGTATGTCTCCTTATATGGTAAGAATTTCTTTGATATTTTATTATAATACAATGATTTTTGATTGTCAAAATAAAAGCTTGCATTATAAATAGAAAATATGTACAATAAAATGAGTTTAAATAATGAGGAAATGAGTTATATGGAATATATTATTGAAATCGGAGCCATTCTTTTTGCATCGTCATTGGCGATGGTTCTGCATGAGCTGCCAAAATCTGTCGTTTATGTATTGACGGGGCGTCATTGCCAGGCGGAAGACAGATACCGGATTTTTAAATTACATCAATATGTGGACCCAGTGGGCTGGATCCTTTTTCTTATATGTCATGCAGGCTGCAGCCGCCCTTATCCGTATCGGCTGAAAGAGAAGGATACAAATGTGGCCATTGGTCTTACCGGCTTTTTATCTCTGGGAGTCATGCTTATGGCGGGTTATGCCTTTTATCATCTGGTGCTTCCCCACATTCCCATAGCTTTGGGGTTGAATCCCCGGGGTGAGGTGATGGTGTTTCTTGTTCAGACAAGCTGGTATTTTGTCTATGCTGTTTTTGTGCTCCTGATCGTTAATCTGTTTCCTATGATTTCATCGGATATTTTTCTTCTTATTATTGCCATATCCCCGTCGAAACTGATTCCGTTAATGAAAAATGATACGCTGATTAAAGGTTTATTGATTATTTGTATTGTTCTCGGAGTTATTTCATCTCTGGCCGTTCAGGGAATGAGCAGCCTGGAGCAGTTTTTGGGGTTCGCATAGGAGGTATTATGGCGCTTGCGGTAAAGCTTCAGGTGTTTGAAGGTCCTTTAGATTTGTTGCTGCACCTGATTGATATAAATAAGATTGATATATATGACATTCCCATTTCATTGATCACGGACCAATATCTGGAATATATCCGGCAGATGCAGGCTCAGGATATGGAGATAATGAGTGAGTTTCTTGTTATGGCAGCCACCCTTCTTCGCATCAAGTCAAAAATGCTGCTTCCGTCAGAATCGGAGGAAGAGGAGATGGCCGAAGACCCAAGAGAAGAACTGGTGGAACGTCTTTTAGAGCATAAAATGTACAAATATATGGCGATGGAACTGAAAGACCGCCAGGTGGATGCATCGAAAGCAATGTTTAAGGGAACCACCCTGCCGGAGGATATGGTCTATGAAGAACCGCCAGTGGATCTGGATGCGTTGGTAGGAAACATGGATTTTCAAAAACTCCATCAGATTTTCCTGGACGTACTGAAACGTCAGGAGGATAAGATGGATCCGATACGGAGCCGTTATGGGCGTATCGAACAGGAGGAGGTCAGTCTGTCCGACCGGATAGACTATATTCTGGCTTACGGAAAAAAATGTTCCAGATTCAGTTTTCGGGAGCTTTTGTCGAAGGGACAGAGCAAAAATTATGTCATCGTTTCTTTTCTGGCTGTTTTGGAATTAATGAAGGGCGGTGTGATTCGAATTTCCCAGGATGAGCTTTTTGGAGACATTGAGATAGAAATGACCGGTCAGGGAACTGTGCCGGAGGAAATAAGTTTTGAAGGAGCGTAATTTATGGAAATAAAAGCCATGGAGGCAGCTGTGGAAGCTCTGCTTTTTGCAATGGGTGAGGCGATACCGGTAGCAGATATTGCCCAGGTGCTGGAAATTGATGTGGAAGATGCGCGCAGTCTGATACGGAATATGATGACACGTTATGATGAAGATGACCGGGGCGTGCAGATCATCGAGCTGGAGGATGCCTTTCAGATGTGTACGAAACCATCGATGTATGATTATCTGATCAGGATGACTCATCGGCCGAAAAAACATACATTGACGGATGTGGCTCTGGAAACACTTTCGATTATTGCTTATAAGCAGCCGGTCACACGTGCTGAAATTGAAAAAATCCGGGGAGTAAATTCGGATCATGCGATCAATCGGCTTGTAGAATATAATCTGGTCTGTGAGGCCGGCCGGTTGGATGCACCAGGGAAACCCATTCTATTTGGAACAACGGAAGAATTTTTGCGTACCTTTGGTGTGCGCTCACCGGAAGATTTACCCGTACCGGACCCGGAAAAAGTTGAAGAATTTAAAATGGAAGCTGAAGAAGAGATTGAATTGGGAATTGAAGAGGATTCCTGATAGGTATATTAAAACCTGGCAGATGTGTAAAATCATTCTGCCAGGTTTTTTAATACTCAATTATTGGGAAAGAAGCTGTTCAAAACTTTCAGTACTCCGTTATTTTCTGCAGAATCACAGGTAAAACGGGCCGCATTTTTGACCGTACAGCCGGCATTTGCCATGGCATGGCTATAATAGGCTTGTTTCAGCATTTCGATGTCATTGGCCTGGTCGCCAAAGGCGATGGTTTCCTGGATAGTAATGCCGAGACGTTCCTGAAGGCGAGCGAGAGCGTTTCCCTTATTTGCATCCATAGGAATAAAGTCAATCCAATGAGTGCCGGAGATAGAGCATTTACAGATTTCATTCCATTTTTTTAACAATTCTCCGTTAAAATTTAAAACATTTTCAGGATGATAAAGGGAAAATTTGATGATGTCATTGCCAAAACCCTCCGCAGATGTACATTGGGTCATCTGATATCCGTAATCTTCAGTGAGTATCCGGGTGAATTCCGGGTCAGGACAGGCTGTATAAGCGGCGTCAATTGATTCAGCTATATACGGGAAATCACCCAATGCTTTAAAATCCCGGAATAATTTCTGACAGACTTCCTTCGGCAGCCCAGAGACTGCAAGGCATTCATGACAGGTGCCGGTATAGGCGCCATTGCTGGTAATATAGAAAATGTCCTCTTTGACCGGGGCAAACATTTTTTCAATACTGCATTTGTGGCGGCCGCTGGCAACGGCAAAGTAGATACCCTGGGATTTCAGACGACGAATCAATGTAAAAATTTCGGGATTTAAATCGTTGGTTCCTTCCGGGACGAGGGTGCCGTCCACATCAGATACAATTAATTTAATCATGATAGACTCCTTTCGGCAGTACCGGTATATTCATTTGGCATTTTCAGCCGTATTTAAGGATTATAAACGAAGATAAAGGAATACGTCAAGGACAAGCATAAAACTTTTGAACGGGAAATAAATTGAAATGAAATGAGCATTGGGGTGATGAGGTGGAACGTTTTATGAAAATCTGTCTGACCCTTGTTTTGTCTTGTGTTGTTGTTTTGGCAGGAACGTTGTGGGTTCATGGACAGGAAAATGAAGATGATGGGGAAGCTTTGACGGGACTTTACGCACGGGCTGCAGTATTGGCCGACGGGGAGACCGGAAGGATTTTATGGGGAAAAAATGAAGATGAGCCGATGGCAATGGCCAGTACAACGAAGATTATGACTTGTCTGATTGCTTTGGAAAACGGGAATTTATCAGATACAGTCGAAATATCAGATTATGCGGCAAGTATGCCGGATGTACAACTGGATGCAATTGCCGGAGATCACTTTCGTCTGGAAGATCTTCTTTATGCTCTGATGCTTGAATCGGATAATGATGCGGCCGTAGCGATCGCGGAGCATGTGGGAGGCAGTGTGGAAGGTTTTGCAGAAATGATGAATGCACGGGCTGATGAACTTGGATGCAGTCACACCCGTTTTGTCACACCAAATGGACTGGATGCGGAAGGACATTGCACGACGGCGGCCGAATTGGCTAAAATTGCATCAGAGGCTATAAAAAATGAGACATTTGTAAAGATTATTAATACGGCCTCACATAGTTTTCCAAATCTGGAAGGAAACAGGCAATACCAGGTGAATAATAAAGATTCTTTTTTACAAATGATGGATGGAGCTTTTGGTATTAAGACCGGATTTACCGCAGATGCGGGCTATTGTTTTGTCGGGGCACTGAACCGGGACGGGCGTCTGTATATTTCTGTGGTGCTTGGCAGCGGTTGGCCGCCGAATAAGAGCTATAAATGGAAAGACACGGTGAATCTTATGAACTATGGGATAGACAATTATGAAAAACGGGCGATAGGAAGTGATGGACTGGATGCAGGTATATTGACGGTCTCCGGCGGCTGTCGGGAGGAAGTGGCACTCCGGGCCGACTGTCATAAAATGGAGATGTTGATGGGAACAGAAGAGAAGGGGGAGGTCTGTGTTGTAAAGGATTTGTCAAAAGAAGCGCCGATTGCCGCCGGCACACAGGTCGGATGGGTGTATTATAAAATTAATGGAAAGATTGTGGAATCTTTTCCGATCTGTACGATGGAGGAGGTTGATAAAAAGAGTTATGGTTTTTGTCTGGAAGAGATGTTTCGACGCTGGCTGACCTTTTAACTTGCAATTCGAGGAGAACTATCATATAATAATTAAATTAAATAATGGATGTAATGGAGGGAAACAGATGAGTACAGGGACACAACTGTCTGCCAGAGACCGGATTAAGGGATTGCTTGATGAATGCAGTTTTGTAGAGATTGGTTCAATGGTCCATGCAAGAAATACGGATTTTAATATGGCAGAACAGGAAACACCAGCCGATGGCGTTTTAACCGGGTATGGGACGATTGATGGAAAACTGGCTTATGTCTATAGCCAGGATGCCAGTGTTATGGGCGGTTCGGTTGGTGAGATGCACGCCAAGAAAATCGTGCGTATGTATGATATGGCCTTAAAGATGGGCGCTCCGGTCATTGGATTGATCGATTGCGCCGGGATGCGGCTTCAGGAAGCGACAGATGCCTTAAATGCTTTTGGAGAGGTTTATTATAAGCAGACCATGGCTTCGGGAATTGTTCCTCAGATCACGGGTGTATTCGGAACCTGCGGCGGAGGAATGGCGCTTGTGCCGGCTCTGGCGGATTTCACTTTTGCTGTGACGGGGAAGGGGGAAATTTTTGTAAATTCTCCGGATGCCTTAGATGGAAATCGTGTCGAAATATGCAATACGGCTTCCAGTGATTTTCACAGCAGAGTCATGGGCGATATCGACGGGGCTTGTGAGACGGATTTGGAAGTCCTCGGAAAGATTCGTCAGCTTGTGTCCATTCTGCCGTCAAATAATAAAGAAGATGCCTTTTGTATGAGTGATATTTCCGATGATCTGAATCGGGAAAATCCTGCTCTGGGAATGTCAAAGGATACAGCGTATATTCTTCAGGATATATCGGATAATGGTACATTTTTTGAAGTAAAGGCAGAATACGCCAGAGAGATGGTAACAGCCTTTATCACTCTGAACGGCAACACGGTAGGCGCTGTGGCAAACCGGGAGGAGATTCTTGGCGAAGACGGTGGCGTCTCCGAACATTTTGAACCAGTACTGACCGTTGGCGGAGCAAAAAAAGCAGAAAGTTTTATTCGTTTTTGTGATGCCTTTTCCATTCCGGTGCTGACCCTTGTCAATGTGGCCGGGTTTAAGGCCTCAAAGGCAGAGGAAATGGGAATGGCGGCGGCATCGGCAAAATTGACTTACGCCTATGCCAGTGCGACAATACCGAAGATTTCTGTGATTATCGGTAAGGCTTATGGAAGTGCTTATCTGTGTATGGGAAGCCGCCATATCGGTGCAGATCTGATGTATGCCTGGCCGGATGCTAAAATTGGAATGATGGCGGCAGAGTCGGCAGTAAAGATCATATATTCAGAAGACATCCGGAAGGCCGAAGATCAAAAAGCCTTTATTCGGGAAAAGACAGGGGACTATGATGAATTGCAGAACAGTCCGGAGAGTGCGGCTTCAAGAGGTTATGTGGACGCGGTCATTCTTCCGGCGGCGACAAGAAAACGGTTGATTGCAGCCTTTGACATGCTGGCGACAAAAAGGGAGCCGGTCATGGATAAAAAACATGGAACCGTTTAGATGAGGTGACGGGTATGATGAAAAAGATAACATTGCTCCTGTTTACTCTGGTGACAGTATTCGGCTGTACAGCCTGCGGACAGGCGCGGAGTGAAAACATGGGAGAAATCATGAAGAAAGCCGGACTGAATACTGTCATGGGTATGGGAACGGTCTTTCTTGTATTGATTCTTATTTCGATTATTATTTATCTGTTGGGCTTTATTGGAAAAGCACAGAAAAAAAGACCGGCTGAAACCGTTGGGGTTTCGGTAACACCAGCAGAGCCGCAGGTCATGGAAACACCGGCAGAACCGGAGGATTTGACCGATGACTTTGAATTGGTGGCGGTCATTGCGGCGGCGATAGCGGCCTCGGAGGGCGTTCCGGCCGATCAGCTGGTTGTACGGTCGATTCGACGGAAAGCATCACCGAATCGATGGAAAAATGTATAGTGGGAGGATTTAAAACAGAATGAAAAATTATACAATTACAGTGAATGGCAAAGTTTATGAAGTTACTGTGGAAGAGGGATTCACCGGACAGGGAGAAAAGGGTGGAACTTCACCGGCGCCGACAGCAGCGCCGAAAAGCGCGGCTCCGGTAAAAGAACCGGCAGCAGCTCCGAAGGCCGCGGCGGCAGGCTCTGTAAAGATTACGGCGCCGATGCCGGGAAAGATCCTGGATGTAAAGATCAGTGTCGGACAGGCAGTTAAAAAGGGCGATGTCGTTATGATTCTTGAAGCGATGAAGATGGAGAACGAAATCGTAGCACCGCAGGACGGCACGGTCGCAAGTGTGCAGGCGGCTGCTGGAAGCGCGGTGGAAGCGGGAGATACGCTGGCATCGTTGAATTAGTCTGGATGGCAGGAGGTTATTAAATGGATTACGTTATAGAAACGATGGGAAATCTCATCCATCAGACAGCCTTTTTTAATTTGACATGGGGCAATTATGTTATGATTCTCGTGGCCTGCTTTTTTATCTATCTGGCGATAGGCCGGGGCTATGAACCATTGCTTTTGCTGCCGATTTCTTTTGGTATGCTTCTTGTCAATCTGTATCCGGATATTATGATGACAGTGGAAGAATCCTCCAATGGTATCGGAGGGCTTTTACATTACTTCTATCTGCTGGATGAATGGGCCATTTTGCCGTCTCTGATTTTCCTTGGGGTTGGGGCCATGACGGATTTTGGACCGTTGATCGCCAATCCGATCAGTTTTATCCTGGGAGCGGCGGCCCAGTTTGGCGTTTTCTTTGCTTATATTGCAGCTATTTTAATGGGCTTTAGTGATAAAGCAGCGGCGGCGATTTCCATCATCGGCGGTGCGGATGGCCCGACGTCAATTTTCCTGGCCGGAAAGCTCGGACAGGGGGATTTGATGGGACCGATCGCTGTGGCGGCCTATTCCTATATGGCTCTTGTACCGATCATTCAGCCGCCGATCATGAAGCTGCTGACAACGAAGAAAGAGCGGGCCATTAAAATGGAACAGCTTCGTCCGGTTTCCAAGTTGGAAAAGATTCTTTTCCCGATCATTGTAACGATTGTTGTTGTTCTGATTCTGCCGACGACAGCGCCGTTGGTTGGTATGCTGATGCTCGGAAATCTTTTCAGAGAATCCGGCGTGGTGAAGCAGCTTACAGAAACCGCATCCAATGCGCTGATGTACATTGTTGTCATTATTCTTGGAACAAGTGTCGGCGCTACAACCAGTGCAGAAGCTTTCATAAATCTCCAGACGCTGGGAATCGTAGCGCTTGGTCTGATTGCTTTTTGTATTGGAACAGCGGCTGGTGTGTTATTCGGCAAGCTTCTCTGCAAGCTCACCGGAGGCAAGATCAATCCGCTCATCGGCTCGGCCGGTGTTTCCGCAGTGCCTATGGCAGCCCGTGTATCCCAAAAGGTAGGGGCGGAAGAAGACCCGACCAATTTCCTTTTGATGCATGCCATGGGTCCAAATGTGGCTGGTGTGATTGGTACGGCGGTCGCCGCAGGTACTTTTATGGCGATTTTTGGTGTCATGTGATGACAGGTCTTTTGTGCAGGAGGTAGAAAAATGTCAGAACAAGTGAAGAAACCGGTAAAGATTACCGAAACTGTATTGCGAGATGCACATCAGTCTCTGCTTGCCACACGGATGACGACAGAGCAGATGCTGCCGATTATTGATAAAATGGATAAGGTGGGCTATCATTCTGTTGAATGTTGGGGCGGCGCCACCTTTGATGCATCCCTTCGGTTCTTAAAAGAAGACCCTTGGGAACGGCTCAGAAAACTCCGTGACGGTTTTAAACATACAAAACTCCAGATGTTGTTCCGTGGACAAAATATTCTTGGATATCGCCATTATGCCGATGACGTGGTGGACTATTTTGTCCGTAAATCCGTTGCTAACGGCATTGATATTATCCGTATTTTTGATGCATTGAATGACCTGAGGAATCTGGAAACATCTGTAAAGGCGACGGTGCGTGAGAGCGGACATGCCCAGGTAGCCCTCTCTTACACACTGGGAGATGCTTATACACTGGAGTATTGGAAAGATATTGCAAAGCGCATTGAAGATATGGGGGCCAATTCTATTTGTATCAAAGATATGGCTGGACTTTTAGTGCCTTATGCGGCAACAGAGTTGGTAACTGCTTTAAAAGAGTCCACAGATCTGCCGATTCAGCTTCATACCCATTATACAAGTGGTGTGGCTTCAATGACTTATATGAAGGCGGTGGAAGCGGGATGCGACGTCATCGATACGGCCATGTCCCCGTTGGCATTGGGAACAAGCCAGCCGGCGACGGAAGTGATGGTGGAAACCTTTAAGGGGACGCCTTATGATACGGGGCTCGATCAGGGAATTTTATCGGAAATTGCCGAATATTTCCGGCCGATTCGGGAAGAAGCGCTGGAAAGTGGTCTTTTAAATCCGAAGGTACTCGGTGTAAATATTAAGACGCTCTTATATCAGGTGCCGGGAGGTATGCTTTCCAATCTGGTATCCCAGTTAAAGGAAGCCCATGCGGAAGATAAATATTACGAAGTTTTGGAGGAAATACCGAGAGTACGTAAAGATTTCGGCGAGCCGCCGCTGGTTACTCCGTCCAGTCAGATCGTGGGAACCCAGGCGGTCTTAAATGTTCTTATGGGTGAACGTTATAAGATGATCACGAAGGAAAGCAAGGCGCTTTTGAAGGGTGAGTACGGGCAGACTGTGAAACCGTTTAACCCGGAAGTACAGAAAAAGGCTATCGGAGATGAAGAACCAATCACCTGCCGTCCGGCAGATTTGATTCCAAATGAGCTGGAAAGCCTGGAAAAAGAAATGGCCGGGTACAAACAGCAGGATGAGGACGTTTTATCCTATGCCTTATTCCCTCAGGTGGCAACGGAATTTTTCAAATACCGGGAGGCTCAGAAGACAAAAATAGATGCGGCAAAAGCCGATACGGAAAATAAAGTTTATCCGGTATAAAATAAAAAGGCGGAATCAATAAAAATGAGATTGATTCCGCTTTTTGTATGTTACCGGGCTCGAAAGTCGGTCAAGTCAGGAACGTTCCTGAATATACTTTTTAATATTGGAAGCGTTGGCGTATTTTTCCACGTTGCCGTCGTGGAGAACGACCAGTGTCGGCGCCTGGCGGATATTGAATTTCTGGCTCAGTTCCGCGTGAGCTTCCGCATCGACTTTTTCAAAATCCACATGAGCTTTTGTCAGCATACTGTCAGCCATCTTACAGTTTGGACAGGTGGCCGTCGTAAAGAGAAGAATCTGGTCTTTGGAAGCAGAAACTTCTTCCTGTGGCTGAGCTTCATTATAATGGATTTCCTTTGGCTTAAGAACAGAGGTTTCAATGTTGTAAACCTTACGGTCTTTAAATTCTTTTGTCTTTCCCTCATTCCAGTTCTGAACCGGGCGGTAGTAACCAGTGATACGGCTGTATACTTCTGTTTTACCGCCGCAGACCGGACAGGTATACTGTTCGCCGCTGATGTATCCATGATCTTTGCAGACCGAGTAGGTTGGTGATAGCGTATAATATGGTAATCTATAATTTTCCGCAATTTTCCGCACCAGATTTGCAGCGGCCTTCCAGTCCGGAAGCTTTTCTCCGAGAAAGGCGTGAAATACTGTACCGGAGGTGTAGAGGGTCTGTAACTCATCCTGAATATCCAGGGCTTCAAAGATGTCTTCTGTGTATCCTACCGGAAGATGGGAGCTGTTTGTATAATACGGCATGGCTGTGTCATCACTGGCGGTGATGATATCCGGGAATTGTTCCAGATCATGTTTTGCCAGACGATAGGCTGTGGATTCGGCCGGTGTTGCTTCCAGGTTAAATAAATCGCCATACAGTTCCTGATAATCGGAAAGACGTTCGCGCATATGATTTAACACATCCTTTGTGAAGGATTGAGCCTTTTCGTGGGTCAGATCTTCACGGATCCATTTCGCGTTGAGACAGGCTTCATTCATGCCGAGGAGGCCGATGGTGGAAAAATGATTTTCAAAACTGCCGAGATATCTCTGAGTGTATGGGTAGAGTCCTTCATTTAAAAGTTTGGTGATGATGGCACGCTTTGTGTTCAGGGAACGGGCGGCAATGTCCATCATCTTATCCAGACGTTTATAGAATTCTTTTTCATTGGAAGAAAGGTAAGCGATTCGCGGCATATTAATTGTAACAACACCGACAGAACCGGTACTTTCACCGCTTCCGAAGAAACCACCGGATTTTTTGCGTAATTCTCTCAGATCCAGACGCAGACGGCAGCACATACTCCGAATGTCGCTTGGAGCCATATCACTGTTAATATAATTGGAAAAATACGGTGTGCCGTATTTGGAGGTCATCTCGAAAAGAAGCCGATTATTTTCTGTGTCGGACCAGTCGAAATCTTTTGTGATGGAGTAGGTCGGGATTGGGTACTGGAACCCTCGGCCATTGGCATCACCTTCGATCATGATTTCAATAAATGCTTTATTGACCATATCCATTTCTTTCTGGCAATCCTTATATTTAAAATCCATCTCCTTGCCGCCGACGATGGCGTTCAGTTCGGCCAGATCATCCGGAACAACCCAGTCGAGGGTGATATTGGAGAATGGTGACTGGGTTCCCCAACGGCTTGGCGTATTGACGCCGTAAATAAAGGATTCGATACATTTCTTGACAGCGTCATAGCTTAAATTGTCGGTTTTGACAAATGGAGCCAGATAGGTGTCGAAGGATGAAAAGGCCTGAGCGCCGGCCCATTCGTTCTGCATGATTCCAAGAAAATTGACCATCTGATTACAGAGGGTGGCCAGATGTTTTGCAGGAGCGGAAGTAATCTTGCCGCTGACACCGCCCAGGCCCTCCTGAATGAGTTGCTTTAAGGACCAGCCGGCGCAGTAACCGGTCAGCATGGACAGGTCATGAAGATGAATATCGGCATTTCGATGGGCGTTGGCGATTTCTTCGTCATAAATTTCAGATAACCAGTAGTTGGCTGTGATGGCGCCGGAATTGCTCAGGATCAGACCGCCGACCGAGTAGGTAACGGTGGAGTTCTCTTTAACACGCCAGTCCGTAACCTTGACATAGCTGTCTACCACATCTTTATAATCAAGGATGGTAGATTTCATATTTCGGATTTTTTCACGCTGTTTACGATAAAGGATGTAAGCTTTCGCAACTTCAGTGTAGCCGGCCTGAACGAGAACCTGTTCTACGCTGTCCTGAATATCCTCTACCTGAATTTTATCTGCTTTGATTTTAGGTTCAAAATCCGCAGTAACTTTTAATGTGAGGAAGTCAATAATGTTTGGATTATAATTGACTTCTTTTGCTTCAAAAGCGCGGGTGATCGCCACATTAATTTTGGATAAATCGAACTCGGCGATTTTTCCGTCACGCTTAATAACCTGATACATAGTAATTTCCTCCCTGTATTTGCTGTATGTAAATATCTGAAAGTTTGTTGTTTTTTTATTTTAATATAAAACAAATGGAATGTCAATGCGGGGAACAATATATTGTGCTGGCGATTACGATGAATTACAATATGTTGTAATATTTGAAAAAAAGGCAGGAATGGCCGGAAAATCAGGGAAGTTTCAGTATTTTTAATAGTGTGGGGCAGAAAATCAAAACTGTGACAAAAGATAATTTATTAACAAAGAAAGAAGAAGAAGTTTACGATTAATTTGCATGCGAACAAAAATAAACATAAAAAATGATCCGAAATTGTACAATATGCTGAAAATTGAAATTGGACTTTACAGTTTTTAATAAATATGTCATAATGTTGTACATGAGGGATATCGGTTAAAATATTAACACTAAAAGTTATTAATTGATTCCAAAAAGTAATCAATTATCACAATTCTGATCCGTCAGAGCGTGATACAAACAATGCAAATCTAACAACTAAAAGGAGAAGGACGTTATGAAAGAAGTAGTAATTGTAAGCGCATGCAGAACACCTATTGGATCATTTGGAGGCTCTTTAAAATCTGTTTCAGCAGCAGATTTAGGCGCAATCACAGTAAAAGAAGCAATTAAAAGAGCTGGTATTGCTCCTGAGCTGGTAGAAGAAGTTGTTTACGGTAACGTATTGCAGGCTGGACTTGGTCAGAACGTAGCTCGTCAGGTATCCATTAAAGCTGGGCTTCCTGTAGAAACAACAGCAGTAACTATCAATATCGTATGTGGTTCCGGTCTGAAAACTGTAGCTATGGCTGCACAGGCTATCAAAGCTGGCGATGCAGATATTATCGTTGCCGGCGGTACTGAAAACATGAGTGCTGCTCCATATGTCTTTCCGGCAGCAAGATGGGGCGCAAGAATGAATAATTCTACAATGGTTGACGCTATGGTTAACGATGGTCTGTGGGATGCTTTCAATCAGTATCATATGGGTATCACCGCTGAAAATGTAGCAGAACAGTGGGGAATCACAAGAGAAGAACAGGATGCGTTTGCAGTTCGCAGCCAGAATCTTGCAGAAGCAGCTATCAAAGCTGGAAAATTTAAAGAAGAGATCGTTCCTGTAGAAATTCCTCAGAAGAAAGGCGATCCGGTTGTTTTTGATACAGATGAATATCCAAAATTCGGTGCTTCCATCGAAAAGATGGCTAAATTAAAACCTGCTTTCAAAAAGGGTGGTACAGTAACAGCAGCAAATGCTTCCGGTATCAATGATGGTGCGGCAGCGTTAGTTGTAATGTCCAAAGACAAAGCTCAGGAACTCGGGTTAAACTGGTTATGTGAAATCGTTTCTTACGCTACAGGTGGTGTGGATCCAAGCATCATGGGTGTAGGACCAGTTGCTTCCTGTACAAAAGCTTTAGCTAAAGCTGATATGACAATTGATGATATTGATCTGATTGAAGCAAACGAAGCTTTCGCTGCTCAGTCTATCGCTGTTGCCAGAGATCTTAAATTTGATATGGATAAAGTGAATGTTAACGGCGGCGCTATCGCATTAGGACATCCGATTGGTGATTCCGGTGCCAGAATCCTTGTAACATTGATTCATGAAATGATCAAGAGAGACAACAAGATTGGTTTAGCTACACTGTGTATCGGCGGCGGTCAGGGCCAGACAATGATTATTAAGAGATAATTTCTATTGTCGTATTTATGTCTTAAATAATGAATCCTGCGGTAATCTGTATGAAAATACAGAATGCCGCAGGTTTTCTTTTTTTTCATATTATGATATAATAAAGCGTGTTATAAGGAGCAAATATGAAAAAATGTATAGTGATCGGCGGCGGCGCGGCAGGAATGTTTGCGGCTGTCATGGCGGCGGCCGGAGGATTATCGGTTTCGCTGTGGGAAAAGAATGAAAAACTTGGAAAAAAATTATTTATTACCGGGAAGGGCCGGTGCAATCTGACGAATGATTGTGAGACAGAAGAATTATTTCGGAATGTGATGACGAATAGTAAATTCTTATACAGTGCTTTTTATCAATTTAACAGTCGGGATTTAATGGCTTTTTTTGAGTCAGAAGGGCTTCGGTTGAAAACTGAGCGTGGGAATCGGGTATTTCCCGAATCGGACAAGTCTTCCGATGTCATTCGGGTATTGGAAAAAAAGTTAAGACAGCTTGGAGTTTCCATAGAATTGAATCGCAGGGCTCAGCATTTGGATGTTGAAAATGGTGTCTGTACGGGGGTTACAGATGCTTCCGGACGCAGAGAGAACGCAGACTTTGTGCTGCTTGCCACAGGCGGTTTTTCCTATGCCTCGACAGGCTCTGATGGAGATGGTTACCGGATGGCGGAAACCGTGGGCCATACGATGGTGACACCGAGACCATCTCTGGTTCCGATGGAGACGGAAGAAAACTGGTGCCGTGAGCTGATGGGGCTTTCTCTCCGGAATGTATCGGTCGTTCTCAAAAAAGGAAAGAAAAAACTGTATGAAGATTTTGGTGAGATGCTGTTTACCCATTTCGGAGTGAGCGGGCCTTTGATTCTCAGCGGAAGTGCTCATTGCGGACGGCTGAAGGATTTTGAGGATGTGACTCTGACAATTGACTTAAAGCCGGCTTTGACGGCAGAACAAGTGGATGGACGTCTGCTTCGGATTTTTGAGGAAAATAAAAATAAACAATTTCGGAACAGTCTGGCTGGACTTCTTCCGAATAAGCTGATTCCGGTGATCATCTATCTTTCAGGCATTGACCCATATAAGCAGGTCAATCTTGTATCCAGAGAAGAACGGATACACCTGGGATATTTATTGAAACATCTGGAGATACATATCCGGGGTTTGAGAGGATTTAATGAGGCAATTATCACCGGAGGTGGTATAAGGGTCAAAGAGGTGAATCCGCAGACAATGGAATCCAAAAATATTAAAAATTTATATTTTGCCGGTGAAATTCTGGATGTGGATGCCTTGACCGGTGGATTTAATTTACAAATTGCCTGGTCAACGGCATGGCTGGCAGCAAAAAGTATGTTGGAGGTTTTGGAAGATGAGCTTTAATATTGCCATAGATGGTCCGGCCGGTGCCGGAAAAAGTACCATAGCAAGGGCGGCTGCGCGGAGCCTTGGCTTTTTATATGTGGATACGGGGGCGATGTATCGTGCGATCGCGCTGCATTTGCTTCGGAATCATGTGGAAGCGGAGAATACGGACAAAATTGAAGGGCTTTTGGCAGACATGACGATCCGTATTGCCTATTCCGGCGGTGAACAGCAGATTATCTTAAACGGCGAAAACGTTACCAGCCAGCTTCGGAGGGAAGAAGTCGGCAATATGGCTTCAAAAAGTTCGGCCATTCCAAAAGTCCGGGAAAAGCTGCTTCAGCTTCAGAGAGATATAGCCCGTGATAATGATGTGATCATGGATGGAAGGGATATAGGAACCTATGTCCTGCCGAATGCGGATGTAAAGGTTTATCTGACAGCCAGTGTGGAAGAACGGGCGAACAGGCGTTGCCTTGAATTAAAAGAAAAGGGAATCGATGCGGATATTGAAAAGATTGAGCAGGATATCCGTACACGGGATTTCCAGGATATGAATCGCAGCATAGCGCCTTTGAAGCAGGCGGAAGATGCAGTAGTCATTGACAGTTCCCGTATGTCCATTCCGGAAGTCATGGACAAGATCGTTGATGCGTTTCAGGAATCATTGAAGTTGAAAGGATAGATTTTTTATGGATGTCATACTGGCAAAAAGCGCCGGATTTTGTCCGGGTGTAAAACGGGCCGTCAATATGGTTTATGAGCAGACGGAGAAATGCCGGGGAAGAGAGCCGGTATATACCTATGGGCCGATCATCCATAATGATGAGGTCGTTAGGGATTTGGCGGCGAAAGGTGCAGAGGTCATACATTCGCTGGAAGAACTGGATGATTTGCCGAAAGGCACGGTGGTCATCCGTTCTCATGGGGTTGCGCGTTCTGTCTATGAAACGATCGAGGCAAAGGGGTTTCATATAATCGATGCAACCTGCCCTTTTGTCAAGCGGATTCATAATATTGTAGAAGAACAGGGCAGGGATGGCCGTAATATTATCATTATCGGTGATCCTGATCATCCTGAGGTGCAGGGGATTCAGGGATGGTGTCTGACACCTTCGACTGTGATACAAAGCGTTGACGAAGCCGTGAAATTTTCCCAAATGAAAGGGGAAAAATTGTGCATAATATCGCAAACGACATTTAATTACAATAAATTTAAAGAATTAGTTGAAATTCTTTCCGAAAAGGGGTATGATATAAACTGTGTAAACTCGATTTGTAATGCAACGGCTGTTCGGCAGCAGGAAGCGAGAGATATTGCATCAAAAGAGGATGCGATGATCGTTATTGGTGATAAAAGCAGTTCGAATACCCGGAAGCTATACGAAATCAGTAAAAAAGAATGCGAAAATACTTACTATATACAGACACTTGTTGATTTGGATTTAACTGCTTTTGAATCTATAAGGTATGTAGGTATTACAGCCGGGGCGTCAACCCCAAATAATATTATCGAGGAGGTTCATACTGCTATGTCAGAGATGAGTTTTGAACAATTATTGGAAGCGTCTTTAAAGACAATTAGAAATGGGGAGGTCGTTGAGGGTACTGTTATCGACGTTAAAGAAGATGAAATCATCCTTAATATAGGTTACAAAGCAGACGGAATCATTACACGTAACGAATATTCGAATACAGCAAACCTGGACCTGACTACTGTAGTTAACGTAGGTGACACAATGCAGGCGAAAGTTCTGAAAGTGAATGATGGTGAAGGCCAGGTGTTATTAACCTATAAAAGACTGCTTGCTGAAAAAGGAAACAAGAGACTGGAAGAAGCATATAACAACAAAGAAGTGCTTACAGCGAAGGTTGTCAATGTTCTTGACGGCGGTTTGAGTGTTGTTGTTGAAGAAGCACGGGTATTTATTCCGGCCAGCCTTGTATCCGATACTTATGAAAAGAACCTTGGAAAATATGACGGACAGGAGATCAGTTTTGTCATTACTGAATTTAATCCAAGAAAACGCCGTATCATCGGTGACAGAAAGCAGCTTCTCTTAGCTGAAAAAGCTCAGAAACAGAAAGAATTATTTGAACGCATCAATATTGGTGATGTGGTTGAAGGTAAGGTTAAAAATGTTACAGATTTCGGCGCATTTATCGACCTTGGCGGTGCAGACGGTCTTCTTCATATTTCTGAAATGTCCTGGGGACGTGTTGAAAATCCGAAGAAGTTATTAAAAGTCGGCGATGATATTACTGTATTGATCAAAGATATCCAGGGCGAAAAGATTGCCCTCAGCCTGAAATTTGCTGATCAGAATCCATGGCTTACAGCAGATGAAAAATATGCGGTAGGCAACGTGATCGAAGGTAAAGTAGCCAGAATGACAGATTTTGGTGCTTTTATCGAACTTGAGCCGGGTGTGGATGCTCTGCTCCATGTATCTCAGATTTCCAGAGAGCATGTTGAAAAACCATCAGATGTTTTGCAGGTTGGTGAGATTATTACAGCGAAGGTTGTTGATTTCAACGGTGAAGAAAGAAAAATCAGCCTGAGTATCAAGGCTATGGAGACGCCAGTGAAAGAAGAAACCGTAGAGGAATAATTTAACGGACATATCGATGCAGGAATATACTGATTGTATGTTCCTGCATCTTTTTTAATCCGCATGGAAGGTGATATGCGAATATGGATACCTTTAAAATGTTAAAACTGAAAAATTATTTTTTTCATTTGGTTGCGGGAACTTTAATGGTTCTTTTCGGCGCAGGGATTTTCCAGGCGATATTATTGGAAATGCTGAAAGAATATGATTCGGCTTCAAAGCTTGCTTATGTCTGTGGACTGATTGCCTGTGCCGGCATTATTTTATACGGTGTTTACGAATTGATGCAGGCATTTAACTATGAACGTCGGATATTAAAGTCTCTGGAGCCGGGGGAGCGTCATGAGTTTGTTTCCGAACTTTCTGATGGTGTGGAATTATCTATACCGGGTCAGGTGGTAATGACCCGGCATTATCTGCTTGTTCCGGCCAGAAATATGAGTTTTGTTCACGTATTTGCAAAAAATCGGATGATTGGATGCTTTCAGGCGGACGTCCATAAGGAGGAAGCAGCTACGGAAGCCCAGATTGTGATTTACGACACGGATTTTAAATCGGTGAATGTAGACATACGGGGAAATGGCAGCTCGGATGCAGCGGGCAGGCTGTATAGTAAAATATGTACCGGCATGCCATGGATTTTTCATGAAGATTATGATAGTTTTTTAGCCCAGATTCGTCGAAGCGGATATCGAAGAAAATTAATAAAGCAGATGACAGATGCCCGAATACGGTATGAATCCGGATACGACAGTGAATCGGAAGCTGAAGAGGAACTTGAAGCTATGACACAGGATGTCCGGGAGCGTCTGAATCCGGAATCATTGTTAAAACGGTTTTCATCGAAGAAATCCAAGTAAACGGAAAATCATTTGTACATAATCTTTCATCTGTTGACGATCGGTTAAGAAAGTCTCTTCCAGACAAAACCAGGTGTAGCAGTTTTCGCGGGTGGCTTTTTGCCAATGACTTTTATCAATATAGGCGGCCATGGATCTGTGGAGCGCATAATCTTCTTTCGGCAGATAAACATAATTTTTAATATCACTATAATAGTAGCGAAGGCCGCGCTCATAGACAGGCACACGCAGCAGGGTTTCGGAATCATTGATGTCGATACGGCAGCCGAAGGATTCAAACGTCAGTGGTGCAGGCAGGAACACTTCCGGTGTCAGATGAAACAGGAGAGATTCTCCTGTGGGGTCTGCAGAGGTTACTGTATAGAAACCACTGAAAAAAAGTATATAGTTATAGACTGGCAGAAGGGCGGCTAAAGCCCTTAGATCGTCGGTATTATGGAGAAATAAAAGGTTCAGGGTTTCTGAATCTTTTATTTTTATGTATTGATGATAGGACTTGATGAGCTGACGGCCTGACGGGGTGGTCAAAGGTGTGTAACCGAGCCAGATGCTCATTGTCTTTAATTTCATATTTTTTACAGGCCACAAAGCTTTTAAGGGCAGAAACTTTCTGTATAAGTCTAATGTTTTTAAATTCAAAGAATCCAGAGGACAGGAAAGCTGACATTGGGCATAACGGTTTTTCAGAAAAGGAAGATCGAAATTATCACCGTTATAGGTCACCAGACAGAGTTTTTTAGAAGAGGAGACCCGCTGCAGAAGCCACTCGGAAAAAGCATTAAGGACTTCCTGTTCTCCCCGTAACTCCAGAGTATCGGAAAGCCACTGATTCACAAGCATCTTTTTGCCATCGAAATGAGCACAGCCAATCATGAAAATGGTTGACATGTCGGCAGAAAATCCGGTGGTTTCGATATCCAAAAGAAGTATGGTTTCGTCACAAGAGGAATCTTCCTGTTGTATATATGGGATTGGAAAGGTCTGAGTTAATGTTTGCATGTTGGCGGCTCCTTTTCATCAATGATTTTATGTTTATATTATAGAACGAAAAAAACGGTTTCGTAAATTGATTTTTATAATAAAATCGTGTATAGTATACCCATATGAAATAAAAATTTTTGGGGGCATGAATATTTGAACTTGAATACGGATTTTTATCACATTTTATGGTTTTTTATCATCTACTGTGTCTGCGGCTGGCTTTGGGAAAGCTCTTTTTGTTCCATAAAGGCTAAAAAATGGATTAACCGGGGATTTTTGATGGGGCCTTATATTCCAATCTATGGCTGCGGTGCGCTGGTTGTTTATCTGACATTATATCCATTAAAAGAAGATTTGTGGCTTGTTTATATGGGCGGTGTGGTATTTCCGACCATTCTGGAATTCTTCACCTCATGGCTCATGGAAAAGCTTTTTGCGGCAACATGGTGGGATTACAGTAATGAAAAGTTTAATATTCAGGGCAGAATCTGCCTGAAAGTGTCCCTTTTCTGGGGATTTTTTTCGGTTATCATGGTAGAAATTCTGCATCCGATCGTATTGCTCTTGATCGATAAGCTGCCGAGAACAGCCGGCCAGGTATTGGGTGGCCTTTTTATTGTTGTTTTTTCAGCAGACTTTGTGAATACAGTGGTGGCAACCCTGGATGTGAAAAAGACTCTGGAAAAAATGGAGAATATTCGAGAAGATATTTTTCAGTTTCTGGATGTGCATAATCTGGGCCCGGAATACAGAGAACTGTCACCGTCCCATATGGTATCCCGTTTGAAGGAACAGTGGGAAGAACGCAAGGAGTATTTCGAGAATATTCCTTTGACCGGAACGATCAATGAATATCGTGAAGAACTGGAAGATAAGTTATCTGTACTTGTAAAACGCTATGAAGAGAATAAGATCAAGCATCGAGGGGTGCTTCAGCATCATATGAAAGCTTATCCAAATCTTAAATCCAGCAGATATGCCAAACCTATGGAAGATATGAAGAAACGTCTGGAAAAACTGAGAAAGGAAAAATAAAATGCTTGCTTTTGTAAAAGGTTGTCTTGCTGAGACTGGAACGGATTATGTGGTCCTGGATAATCAGGGAATTGGTTATTTGATTTATACACCGTCATCGGTGCTGGAAAATCTTCCTCCGATGGGACAGCCGGTGAAAATGTATACGTATATGTATGTCCGGGAGGATCAACTCACCCTTTATGGATTTTTGACTCGAGATGATTTACAGATTTTTAAACTTCTGATCGGTGTGAGCGGCATTGGGCCAAAAGGGGCGTTGGGGATATTATCCTGCATTTCTCCGAATGAGTTTCGTTTTGCTGTCATGTCCGGAGATTCAAAAACCATTGCAAAGGCACCGGGCATTGGACCGAAAACAGCCCAGAAACTGATTATTGAATTGAAGGATAAACTGAAATTGGAGGATATGTTTGAAGAAAATCCGCAAGAGGTCTCAGGCATATCGCATGTGGGAAGCAATGCGGAAAAAGAAACCATTATGGCACTTGTGGCTCTGGGCTATTCGGAGACGGAAGCTTTTAAAGCGGTCCAGAAAGTTGATGGGACACCGGATATGAATGGTGAAACCCTGCTGAAACTGGCCTTAAAACAAATGCTTACTTTTTAGAGGCATAGAAATATGAATAAACGGATCATAACAACAGAATTTATTGAAGAAGATATTAAAACTGAAAATCATTTGCGGCCAGTCTGGTTAAAAGATTATATCGGACAGTCGAAAATTAAAGAAGTACTGGAAATCTATATTCAGGCAGCCAGACAGAGAGATGAAGCGCTGGACCATGTGTTGTTCTATGGGCCACCGGGACTTGGAAAGACGACGCTGGCCGGCATTATTGCCAATGAGATGGGGGTACATATGAAAGTGACTTCCGGACCGGCGATTGAGCGGCCCGGGGAGATCGCGGCTATATTAAACGGCTTGTCTCAGGGAGATATTTTGTTTATTGATGAAATTCATCGACTGAATCGTCAGGTAGAGGAAGTGCTTTATCCGGCAATGGAGGATTTTGCCATTGATATTGTCATCGGTAAGGGAGCAACTGCACGGTCCATTCGTCTGGACCTGCCTCAATTTAC
This sequence comes from Frisingicoccus caecimuris, assembly GCF_004340975.1. Classification (GTDB taxonomy): domain Bacteria; phylum Bacillota; class Clostridia; order Lachnospirales; family Lachnospiraceae; genus Frisingicoccus; species Frisingicoccus caecimuris. The sequence goes on along the minus strand of NZ_SLXA01000001.1, from coordinate 190,740 downwards.
GTTGATTGGAGCTACTACGAGAGCCGGCATGTTGACGGCTCCTTTGCGTGACCGCTTTGGCGTGATTCAGCGTCTGGAATTCTATTCACCGGAAGAACTGAGTCAGATCATCCTTCGTTCAGCAGATGTATTTAAGATGCAGATGGATGAGGCGGGAGCCATGGAACTGGCCCGACGATCCCGGGGAACGCCGAGACTGGCAAACCGGTTGTTGAAACGGGTCCGTGATTATGCTCAAGTCAAATATGACGGACGGGTGACGGAGACCGTGGCCCGGGAGGTGCTGGATATTCTTGAAGTAGATCGATACGGATTGGATTCGGTAGACCGGAATATTCTCTGGACAATGATCGAAAAGTTTGGCGGAGGTCCGGTGGGGCTGGATACGCTGGCCGCCTCTATTGGAGAGGATGCGGGAACCCTGGAAGATGTCTATGAGCCTTATCTGCTTCAGAACGGATTTTTGCAGCGGACACCGAGAGGACGTATGGTAACGCCGGCAGCTTACCGTCATCTTGGACTGCCGGTCGGAGAAAAGTAAGGGCCTTTCCTGCGATTTGGTCTTGTTTTTGTAGATTATAGCGATTATAATAAATATATCGATTGCGGACTGGAGGGAGAAAGATGGCTGCGAAAAAAGATATACAGGTATTGATCGGCGGCAAGGTTTACACGCTGAGCGGCTATGAGAGTGAGGAATATTTGCAGAAGATTGCATTATACATAAATAATAAGATGGAAGAGATGGACCAGATTCCTAATTACCGGCGGTTGAGCATGGATATGCAGAAGACATTGCTGGAATTGAATATGGCAGATGATTACCATAAAGCTAAAAAACAGGTGGAGATACTGGAAGCGGATATCGAGGAAAAGGACAAGACCGAATATGACCTGAAGCACGAACTGATCGGCGCTCAGATTCATCTGGAGGAAGCCGAAAAAGAAATTGAACGGCTGAAAAACGAAATTAATGATCTGCAGAAGCAGATTGTCAAGCTGGAGACCAGAGCTTATCAGAAACAATAAATATACTGTCAGACGGGAAATGATGAATTTCCCGTCTTTCTGGTTTCATAGCAGTGCAAACGGGAGAAGTGTAAATGTTATCAGAAAAAAAGATTGAAATATTGGCCCCGGCCGGTTCTGTAGAAGGAATGAAAGCAGCATTTAACGCTGGAGCAGATGCAGTATACATGGGCGGCAGCCGTTTTGGGGCCAGAGCCTATGCGGATAATCCAGATGAAGAGGATCTGAAAAGGGCTATTGATCATGCCCATATTCATAATAAAAAACTCTATCTGACGTTGAATACACTGTTAAAAGACAGCGAACTTGAGGGCGAAGTGTACAGGTTTTTAAGTCCTTATTACAGAGAAGGGCTGGACGGCGTGCTCATTCAGGATTTTGGCCTGCTGTCCATTTTAAAACAGAGTTTTCCCAAGCTCCCGGTACATGCCAGCACTCAGATGACGATTACCGGGACAGAGATAGTAAAATGGCTGGAGCAGCAGGGAATGGACCGAATTGTGCTCTCAAGAGAGCTGTCACTCGAAGAAATTAAGGATATACGGCAGAATACCCGGATGGAATTGGAAGTATTTGTTCAGGGAGCATTATGCTATTGTTATTCAGGTCAGTGTCTTATGAGCAGTGTAATCGGCGGACGCAGCGGCAATCGGGGAAGATGTGCCCAACCGTGCCGTCTTCCTTATCGGGCAGAGGGCGACAGGGAAGGACATTATCTTCTCAGTCCAAAGGATATATGTACTCTTTCTGATATTCCTGAGCTGGTTGAAAGCGGCGCCGATTCTTTTAAGATCGAAGGACGGATGAAAAAGCCTGAGTATGCGGCACTGACGGCTTTTTTGTATCGTCATTATACAGATCTTTATCTGGAATACGGCCGGGACAGATTCCGGGTGGATGGAAAAGATATGGAACGGCTCATGGATTTGTATAACCGGGGCGGCTTTTCCCATGGTTATCTGTATCGAAATAACGGAGCAGAGATGATATTTACGAAACGGCCAAATCATATGGGCGTACCTGCTGGAACGGTGACAAAAAAAGGGGATATTCGAGCCGATACTGAATTAAAACCGGGAGATGTACTTGAAATACGCAGCAAAAATGGGAAGGAAGAACGGCAGTGGACATTGGGTCATTCTGTACCTGAAAATGGTTTCTTTGAACCGGAAACAGGAAAAAAGAAAGAGAAAAATCGAAAACTTATCCCGGGAACAACGGTCTTTCGTATGCGAAATCCCTCTTTGATTGAGGAACTTCACGAGAGATATATGAGGCAGGAATTGAAAGAGAAAATTTACGGGACATTAAGAGTTATGAAAGATTTTCCTGTTATACTGACTTTAGTATGGGGGGACATTTCTGTTTCTCTGGAAGGGGAAAAGGCTGAAGCGGCAAAAAATCAACCGATGTCGGCCGGCCAGCTTGAAAAACCAATTTTACAAACAGGAAGCACCCCGTTTGTTTTTGAAATGCTGGAAGTGGAAACCGATGGAGAGTGTTATGTGCCAAATCAGCAATTGAAGCTTTTGAGGCGGCGCGGACTGAAAACTCTTGAGGCAGAATGCTTAAAAAAATATATGCGGGTTGAAGAAAGAGAAGTCCCATTACAGGAAAAGGCGGTGACATCGGCACAAAGAATTCCGGCATTGCACGTGATGCTGACCGGACCGGAGATGTTGAGACGCGGCCGGATTCTGACAGAATTCAGAGGTATCCGACGGGTTTATACGGAACTTCATGAGGCGGTTCAGGAAAACTTTCAAACCGTGCGTCTGTTAAAACAGGAAGGAAAAGAAATCTATTTTGCATTGCCGGGAATCCTCCGGAAAAAAGACAGGCAAAAACTGATTTCTTATATTCAGTCGGCTTCCGGCTTTGCCGATGGGTGGCTTGTATGCCATATGGAGGCTTTTCTATTGGTGAAATCCCTGATACCGGAAGGAAATTTTGTGTTTGATTCGAGCATTTACAGTATGAATCGACGCTCAAAAATCTTTTTGTCGGACCTTGGAAAGGTGGAGTTGACGGCGCCGGTGGAGTTGAATTATTCCGAGCTTAAGAAGCTCGGCTGCTCTGATATGGAACTGGTTGTTTATGGCCATCAGCAGCTTATGATTTCTGCCCAATGTGTGAAAAAAACGCGGGAAGGTTGTACAAAACGTCCGGAGATGTTACAATTAACAGATCGGCAGAATAAACATTTTTATGTATATAATGAATGTGAGTTCTGCTATAACAAGATATACAACGGGCTTCCGACAATGTTGATCGATAAGAAAAAGGAGCTTCTTGAACTGGCCCCGGCATCTGTCCGTATACAGTTTATTATGGAAACAGATGAAGAAATACGGGCGCTGCTCCACAGTTATGAATCAATCTACGGAGATGGATTACCGGAGAAAAATATCCTTAAAGATTTTACCCGGGGACATTTTGCCCGGGGAATAGAGTAAGGAGTTGATGGATTAATATGGTCAATGTCATTATTCATGTTTCAAAATATATATTGGCAATTCTGGCGGCTTCCTATGCAATGAAATGTTTTACCGTATTCAGCGATCGTCACGAGTATGATCGGGGACATGTCTATGTGGTTCAGAATGTACTGATGTTTCTCATCCATTTTATCTGTTACCTGATTATTTATCTAATGACCAAAGATATGAAGATGCTGTATTTTTACGGCGCTCAATTCGTGTTGTTTCTTACAACACTGATCATTTATGGGACGGTCTATAAGAATGCGTCCAGATTGATTGTCAATAATATGTGTTATCTGCTCATGGTCGGATTTGTCATACTGACCCGGCTGGATTTTGATATGGCTGTACGACAGTTTGTAATTGCTGTAGCGGCGGCATGTATCAGCCTTGTCATTCCGGCATTTATCCTTCGGGTGCGCATAGTGGACCGATGGGGCATATTTCTGGGGGTGTTTGGATTTTTGATGGTTGCTTCTGTTTTTGTATTCGGAAGAAGTATGTATGGAGCGACCAACTGGATATCTATTGGCGGCTTTAGCCTTCAGCCTTCAGAATTGGCTAAGATTGTTTTTGTTTTCTTCGTTGCGGCTATGCTGGCGCGGGATACAAGTTTTAAGCGGATCGTGATCACAACAGCGGTGGCAGCAGCTTATGTACTCGTGCTCGTTGTTGAGCGTGACCTTGGTGCGGCGGTCATTTTCTTTGTGACTTATCTGGTCATGCTTTATGTGGCCACACGCCAGTTCAGATACATGGCGTTGGGGCTGGGGGCCGGATCGGCGGCGGCGGTCATAGCTTACAAATTATTCGATCATGTAAAGACCCGAGTCGTGGCATGGAGTGACCCGTGGGGGAATTATAACGATGCCGGATACCAGATCGCTCAGTCTTTGTTTGCTATCGGCACGGGCGGATGGTTTGGCATGGGACTTTTTAAAGGCAAGCCGGATACGATTCCGGTCGTAGTCAGTGACTTTATTTTTTCTGCTGTTGCCGAAGAGTTGGGGGCGCTGTTTGCCATATGTCTGATTCTTGTATATTTTAGCTGTTTTTTAATGTTTATTAATATTTCCCTGCAGCTGGTAAAACCTTTTTACAAGCTGGTGGCTATGGGATTGAGTACGGCCTATGGAATTCAGTTGTTCCTCTGTATCGGCGGAGTAACAAAACTGATTCCACATACGGGTGTTACCATGCCGTTGATCAGTTACGGTGGAAGTAGTGTTTTATCGACAATTATAATCTTTGCAGTCATTCAGGGCCTTTACCTGCTGCGACAAAGAGAGGTGCGTATCCTTGAAACGAGACGAGAAGAACGAGACGCCGAAGAAGAGTGTTCGTAAAATAAATATTGATGATCTGCCGAAGAGACCGGTGAAAAAAAACACCGGGAGTGATGAGGGCGATGCCATGGGAGAAACAAAAGTGTTTAGGGATCTGCCTTTAAATGACGGTGAGGATTTTGAATTTCAGCCGGATTTTGATACCATGGACTTTTTTGATGAGGACATTCTCCAGGAGCCTCCCAGAAGAACTGCATCCGCATCCAGAAGAAGCATTCCGGTTGAAGAAGGGGATATGCCGGAAGAACGTCCGGTACGTCGAACCAGGCGTCGTCGGATGGAATCGGAAAGAGTCCCGGAAGAGACAGAGGAAGAAATTCCTGAGAAACGCCGGATTAAAAAATTAAAACTGACGCCGGAGGAAATTGAAGAACGAAAAGCCGTGCGCAAAAAACGCCGCAGCCAGAATCCGGAAATCCTGGCGGTGACGTATGTATTTGCTTTTCTCTTTGTACTGATGATTGGCTATTTTGTTTATTTTAATGCCTTTGTCAGCAAGAATGTCATTAACAGCGCTTATAATGTACGGATCAATTCTTTTGCGGATACGGTTATTCGGGGAGATATTGTATCCAGTGACGGAACGGTCCTGGCTGAAACACTGGTTGATGAAAACGGCAATGAAACACGATACTATCCGATGGGACGGATCTTTTCTCATGCCGTCGGTACATCAGAGATTAATCAGTCCGGTATTGAACTGTCGGAGAATTTTTATATGCTGCAGTCGAATGGCAATCCAATCTTAAACGCTCTTCAGGATATCCGGGGAGAGAAAAATCAGGGAGACCGGGTAGTGACGACTTTGAATGCACAGCTGCAGGAAGTGGCCTACAATGCCCTCGGTTATAATAACGGGGCAGTCATTGCTATTGAGCCTGCTACAGGGCGGGTGCTGGCTATGGTGTCCAAACCGGATTATGACCCAAATACACTGGTAGATGACTATGAATATATTGTTTCGGAAGAGAGTAATGACAGTCTGCTGAATAAGACAACTTTTGGACTTTTTGTTCCTGGCTCCATTTTCAAGACGCTGACTTCTTTGGCTTATATTCGCTCCGGGACCGACTATAATAATTATCATTATGTGTGCGAAGGTCAGATTAATCTGGGCGGCGATGAGTATATTACCTGCTTTGATCAGATTGTTCACGGCGAAGAGAATTTCATGGATTCTTATGCCTATTCCTGTAATGCTTCCTTTGGTAATATAGGCCTGTCACTTCCGGATAACCTTTTAAAAGATACCTGTGAGAGCCTGTTTTTTAACAAAGAGCTTCCGACGGAAATACCGCATACAAAGAGTTCTTTTAACCTGGCGGCGGATGATTCAGACTGGCAGACAGCGGCGACAGCCATTGGTCAGGGTCATACCCAGGTGACACCGCTTCAGATGGTCATGATCGCAGCGTCGATCGCCAATGGCGGTAATATGATGCAGCCTTATATGGTGGATGCGGTGGAGACAGCCGGAGGCGGACATCGGGTGAAAAAATATCTGCCCGAATCCTATGGTCAGGTCTTAACCACTCAGGAAGCGGATTTACTTGGTCAGCTAATGGAAGCTGTTGTTGATTATGGTACAGCGACATCTCTCTCAGGCTATGGCTATTCAGTGGCCGGGAAGACCGGAACCGGCGAAGTGAGTGGCCGGGGTGATAACTCCTGGTTTATCGGCTACGCACCGGTCGAACAGCCGCAGATTGCCATCTGCGTTCTTGTAGAAAATGATGAAGGATATTATGAGAGTGCGCTGCCGGTAGCCAATGCTGTTCTTCAGGCCTATCTCGGACAGTAGAGCTGAGACCGGGGCAGCCCTCAAAATTAAGGTTGTATTTGTGGTTAAATGGTTGTATACTTATAACAAGAGTGACGCACACCATAAAATGGAGGTACAACCATGACAGAAGCAACGAGCTGCGGCGGTGTGGTTATATTTAGAGGCAAGATCCTTCTGCTATATAAAAATTACAGGAATAAGTATGAAGGATGGGTTTTGCCAAAAGGGACTGTTGAGGAAGGTGAAGAATACAAAGAAACGGCGATCAGGGAAGTGCGTGAAGAGACTGGCGTCAGCGCTTCGATCATCAAATATGTGGGAAAAAGCCAATATACTTTTAATACCGCACAGGACTTGATCGTGAAAGACGTACACTGGTATCTGATGATGTCCGACAGTTATCATAGCAGACCACAACGTGAAGAATATTTTGTGGACTCAGGATATTACAAATATCACGAGGCTTATCATTTGTTAAAGTTTACGAATGAAAAACAGATACTCGAAAAAGCGTACAGTGAATATGTTGAGCTGAAAAAGAGCAATCTGTGGGGCAATAAGAAATATTTCTGAGGAGAATTGTAAATCAGGGTTCCAATCGACTTTGGAATCCTGGTTTTTTCTTTTTTTAATTGTCTTTTGCTGGAATGTGCATAAGTATGAGTATGTCCGGAAAGGGTATATTTAAAGAGAATAGTCATGAAAGAAGGTATTTTATGCTGGAAAAAATTAATCTTTCAAAAAAGATGTCCAAGAAGGAATGCAGGACACGGATGGAACAGCTGGAACCACAATTGTCTTTGCTGCAGAGAAAATTAAAAAGTTATAAAGTTCCGGTGGTGATTCTGTTTGAAGGTTTCGGTTCTTCGGGAAAAGGGACGATGATCAATCAGCTGATTCAGCCAATGGACCCGAGAGGCTTTAAGGTGTTTACGATTCAGAAACCGACGGAAGAGGAGACGATGCGGCCTTATCTCTGGCGTTTCTGGACGAAGCTCCCTGAAAATGGACGAATTCACATTTTTGACCGGAGCTGGTATACAAAGATTGTTGAAGCCCGGGCGGAAAAGCAGAAAAGCAGGGAAAAATCGGAAAATGCCTATAATGATATTTTGAATTTTGAGCAGGAACTGGCTCAGGACGGCATGCTCATCATTAAATTTTTTCTGCACATTTCAAAAAAGGAACAGAAAAAACGTTTTCAGGCACTGGAGGAAAATAAAGAGACCAATTGGCGGGTAACAGAAACCGACTGGAAACATAATAAGGCTTATGATGAGTGGTCGAGGGCTTATGAAGAGATGATACAAAAGACAGATACATCTTTTGGCAGCTGGACCATTGTGGAAGCCACAGATAAGGAATATGCACGGGTAAAAATCATTTCAACTGTTGTGGAGATTTTTGCGGACCGATTGGCAAAAGAGGAGGCAAAGGCGGCGGGAAAGACGGCGCCTGTGGAACCTCTGACTGGCGAGAGCAGCGAGGTTACTTTTGGTTCTTCAGTGCTGGACGCGGTGGATTTGTCAAAATCTCTGACACGAAGCGTTTATAAAAAGAAATTGGATGACCTTCAAAAGCGAATGGCCCTTCTCCACAGTGAGCTTTATAAACAACGTATACCTGTTGTCATTGGTTTTGAAGGATGGGATGCCGGCGGCAAGGGGGGAGCTATTCACCGGCTGACAAAAACGATGGACCCGAGAGGTTATGAGGTTATTCCTACGGCAGCGCCAAATGATATTGAGAAAGCCCATCATTATCTCTGGCGTTTCTGGAACCATATGCCGAAGGCTGGTCATGTGGCAATTTTCGACAGAACCTGGTATGGCCGGGTTATGGTGGAACGAATCGAGGGCTTTTGTACGGAAGATGAATGGCGACGGGCTTATAATGAGATTAATCGGATGGAGGCCCAAATGGCGGATGCAGGCACCATTGTGTTGAAATTCTGGCTTCATATTGATAAAGATGAGCAGAAAAAACGTTTTGAAGAGCGGATGGAAGATCCGAATAAACAGTGGAAGATTACAGACGAGGACTGGAGGAACCGCGAAAAATGGGAGGATTATGTAAAGGCTGTGGATGAAATGATTCTTCGTACGTCTACAACCTATGCTCCCTGGATTATTGTGGAAGGTAACGATAAGCTTTATGCACGTATTAAAGTCCTTGAAACGGTCGTAGAAGCGATTGAGAAACGATTGAAATAAAATTGCATAAGATAGTTATAAAGAACTTTTGGAGTTTTTTATGGCATACAAAATCATGATTGATGCAGGGCATGGGGGTCGTGATCCGGGAGCCGTTTATAACGGACGGCAGGAAAAGGATGATGTGCTGGCTTTGGCGCTGGCTGTTGGACAGATTTTGGAAGATTCGGGTCTGGATGTGGAATATACCCGGACAACAGATATCTACGAATCGCCGGGCGAAAAGGCGAGAGAGGCAAACAATGCCGGCGCGGATTTTTTTGTTTCGATTCACCGCAATTCTTTTCCAAGGCCGAATGAAGTATCCGGTGTGGAGACTCTCGTTTATGATCGAAGCGGAATTAAGAATGAAATGGCAGAGAATGTCAATCGGCAGCTTGAAAAAATAGGTTTTCGCAATTTGGGAGTAAAGGAGCGGCCGAATCTTGCGGTGCTCCGCCGGACGCAGATGCCGGCCATTTTGGTGGAAGCGGGATTTATTAATTCGGATATTGATAATCAGTTATTTGACGATAATTTTCAGGCGATCGCCCAGGGAATTGCTGATGGTATTTTGGATACATTAGGTATAAAACCTTCCGGTACAATGGGGGCGGCCTATACGATTCAAACAGGAGCTTTTCGCAATGAAGACTATGCCAGAACGATGTTGGACCGGCTTCTGAGCCAGAATTATCCCGCATTTATCGCAGAAGGTAATGGGTATTACCGGGTGCAGGTGGGAAACTTCGATACGCTTGAAGAAGCTCACATGATGGAGCGAAGACTTCGTCAGAGCGGGTATCCGACAGCCATTATTGCAGGATAAGAAAAAACACCGGTAAACACAGGTTTATCGGTGTTTTTTAACATGCACCCGAAGAAAATAATATCTGTAAAATGTAAAACCTCCTTTAGAATTATATCAGGAGCGCATACCACTCTGAAATTTAACAAAGGAGGCTTTTTATGGAAAGCAAAATTTACGGATACATCCGCGTATCTACAAAGGAACAGAACGAGGATCGGCAGTTGATCGCGCTGCGTGAATTTCCTGTTTTAGTAAACAATATTTACATGGATAAACTCAGCGGAAAAGATTTTAACAGGCCGCAATATCGGAAGCTGTTGAGAAAAATCCGGCCAGGAGATATTGTGGTAATAAAATCCATTGACCGGTTGGGCCGTAACTATGAAGAAATTCTGCTGCAATGGCGGATCATTACCAAAGAAAAACAAGTGGATGTGGTGGTATTGGATATGCCGCTTTTAGATACCCGGAAATCAGGTAATGATTTGACAGGAACATTTGTAGCAGATCTCGTATTGCAGATTCTTTCTTATGTGGCCCAGACAGAGCGTGAAAATATCCACCAGAGGCAGAAGGAAGGTATAGCGGCAGCAAAGCTTCGTGGGGTACGGTTTGGCAGACCAAGGAAACCGATCCCTGAGGAGTTCTGGCAGCTTAAAGTGGATTGGGAAAATAAAAAGATCACTTCGCGGGAGGCGGCCCAGCAGCTCTCGATTGCGCAGGACACTTTCCTGAGATGGGTTCATGGAAAATAAAGTGGCGATTTCTATTGAGATAATGAAGACATAGTAAACAAAAATATCGCAAAAATAAAACACCGACAAATCCAGTGTTTATCGGTGTCTGTTGGTTTTTCTGATAAAATTAAAAAATGCACCCGACGGGAATTGAAAAGTTTCACAATTAGCTAAAAAGCCTTAATTTACAAGGGTTTCAAAAAGTTGTGTGATATATCGTGTTGCATGGATTCAAAATGACCGTTAATGCGCTGATTCATTCTAACTGTCTGCTCATCAATGACATTCCGGTAAACGGACTTCATAACACCGTCCGTTGACCAACCGCCACGGGCCATGATGTACTGATCGGGGATACCGATGGCGTGCATGATGGAAGCAGAGTAATGTCTCAGATCATGAAACCGGAATTTGGGTATGTCGATATTTTTAAAAATTCTTTCAAATTGCATTGTGAGGGTATCTGGGGTGACCTTGATGATGCGTCCCTCAATTCCAGATATCTTCTCGATAACGAAATCCGGGAAATCAATGGTCCGGTAGCTGGAGTCGGTCTTTGGTTCTTTGGTGATCCATTTGCCGTCTTGGCTTCGTACCATGGATTTGTTGATATCTATATAATTACCATGGATATCGTTCGATGTCAAAGCACAGATCTCGCCGCGGCGCATAGGACCAAAAGCCGCTAGGAGAACGGCAATCTCCAGTTCTGTGCCAGCAATATGCTCCAGGAGCTTTTTGACATCAGTATCGGACGGTACGTATAGATCCGCTTTTTTCTTTCTTGGCAGTTTTGCGCGAATTCGGATTTCTGGCGCAAACATATCGATGGCCGAAATCAGAAGGCCGTGAGCATTGCTGACGGTTTTACTTGAAAGTCTTTTGGCGAGATTATTGATCCACTTCTGAACATCTTCATTTGTGATATCCCGGATAAAAATATTTTCGATCTCTTTGAAGTGATTATTCTTTATGACTGTATATCCTCGAATGGTACTGGGGGATAGAACATTTTCTTTGACTCTTATGTATTCCTCTATAGCCTCTGAGACCGTCAGATTTCCGCAGGAAATCCGTTTTTTATTGGCGGCGAACTCCGCAGCCATAAGAGCCGAAAGCTTCTTATTTGGGCTTGTAAAAGAGCGATAGTGGCGTTTGCCATTTTCGTCTGTATAGTCGTATACTTGGGTTCGCCATTGGCCAGATGGAAGTTTCTTTGGTGTTGCCATTGTATCATCCTCCTTAAAAATTTGTACAAAAATAACACCTATACAGGTGCCGGAGGATTGTGGTATAATCAACTTGTTTAGGGATGATATACACATTGGCTCAAGCAGCCCGTATAGAAATCTATGTGAAGCCGTCTGGTATTGGTAGCACCGGGCGGTTTTTGTTTTAGTTTAATTTAGTTTGCACATATTTTCGTGCATAAATTGACAAATTCAAAATATATTATATAATATAAATAAGTTAACTCGTGAAGGATAAGGCTGGGTTCCCGAATGGGAGTAGGTCGCAAGACTTAGAATTCCTTTGCCCCTGGGGTTAGCTTATTTTTTTTATTTTGTCGAGAATATGTAAAGGATCTTTCGCAAGTTCTTCAATGATAAAATCTATTGCCTGTTGAGAATAAGAGTATTGCGGTTGACTAAATTGTCTATGGATATAACAGTATTTCTCGTTGCACTTAATCCCAAAATATCTACAGAAATTATTAAAATGAAAACTGTTAAATTTTGTAGTCACGCCATTGTAGAACAATTCGATATTGTTTTTATTAAGGTGATCACGAATAATTGCAATACAGTGTTTTGCGGTGAACTTATGGGTATTATTAGGATCTTTTAGTTCTCTTACTATTTTTACACTCGCATCCGCAGAAGAATCAATTTTTACAAATGACGTAGCCTCATCTTTTTTCTTTGTAAGATAATGATAGTGGTCAATTCTTATTGCAAATTTCGCATTATTATTAATGGAGATGGCATCCACATTATTTTTCATGTCTAACATTTTTGTGGCAATTTCTTCTGGATATTTGGCTATAATCTCAGTTTCACTAAGGGCCTTCATACTGACTGACAGAGTAAGAAAATTTTGAGGAATGATTTTGGTCATGTCTATCTTATGAAAACTTTCCATTTTTTCATTAAAGTTCAACACACATGCCTGAAATAAAGGGACATATACCATTTCATATTCCTCAGTGATAAAATGTGTGCTGGTATTTCTTAATTCGATTATTTTTTCCAAGTTAAGCCGTAGAGGGTCTTTGTTATTGGTGAATACTTTTTGAATGCAATTTTCTAAAGAAAGAGTTCTTCCGGGATTATCAGGGAAATATATGCTGGATTCGCCGTAGGATTTTATCATGTGGGCTTTTAACATGAGTTCCCAGGCGTTGCAGATAAATAAACTGAATCCCTCAACACGATATTTTATTGTAGGCTTGTTATATAATTCAATTGCCATAGAGAAAGCTTCTATAGATTTTTCTAACAGTTTGTCTTCTATCTTTTTCATAATAATCCCTCTTTTACTCTAATATTTTAATAATGCGCTTATGGGTTTTCGATTGGCGTAAGAACCGGTTTTTGTTTGACAATGTTGTTTGTTTGACATATAATATACTTAACAAGACAACTGGAGTAGATAGATGAAGCCTATCCGCTCCGGGAAAATAGAAGTATTAAAAAATAATCGCTCTTACTTTTCCAGAGGCAGGGCGATTATTTTTTATGGGTAAAATTCAGAATGGCGATAATCAGTAACGCTATGTTCAAGATTATCATAAATTCTTCGTATGTACTCATAATTACCACCCCTTTCGTAAGACCTCCGAAACGGATGGAATTAACCCTCCCCAGTTGTCCGGGTAAATATATTAAATTTTCTTTATGTCCCCCGCGTCTGCTGACGCAGGGGGCATAGTTTTTATTTTATCTGATAAGTAGCCGTTACCTCTGTTGAAGTGAATTCTGTGTCAGACATAAATTCAAATTTTACCTTAGCTCCAGTAGATATATTTTGGAAACTTGAGTATCTTGTTTCAAGAATAACCCCATCTGAGTCAATTAAATTAATGCTTAAATTTATATAATCAAAACTATATCCAGTAGTGTTTTCGGCAACAGCCTGATAAGTTTTCCACCCGGAATTATCTTCTGCAAGTTCAAATGTGATGGATTTTACCCATGAGTCGATAATGGCCTTTTGTTCATTTTGATTCGCTACAATCGTTGCCTTTGTCAGCATATCGTTAAGGACAGATTGATATTTTTCGGAAACAGTTAATCCGTATGTATTGTAAAATGTTGATACGATTTCTGTGCGACTACCGTAGAGATTATTCCATTCATCAATAAACTTTACATTATCTACATCGATATAATCAAGGCTTGCTTGCTGATCTTTAAGGTTGTTTATGTATTGGAGAACATATTCTTGAAGTTTAGTATCTTCAAATTTTTCAGTTTGATATTTACCAACGATATCCAACTCGGCTTGAATGGCGGATTCCATGGTTGTTTTGTATTCTGCATTTGTCAATGTAGCAAGGTCTTGGGCCTCTGATATATCCCATCGAGCCTCTAGACTTTTGGATAGGTCGGATAGAAAATCCTCATCGGCAAAATACTCGGTTTCTGATTCAGTTTCTGTAGGTGCTGCTGAGTTGTCGCTGCAAGCCGTTGCAGAAAAACATAGTACCATTGCTAATGTGATAGCTCCAATTCGTTTTTTCATAATCATTTCCCCTTTTCATATAGTATTTTATTAACACGCCGTAGGCGGATTAATCATTTTAATCTTAATTCTATTAGATTTTCATGATAGCCATATAATCTGGCCAATTGATTAACGGAGTATTCTTTATGTTCTTCCAGAGAATCATCTGAAATCAAAAGTTCCATAGCAAATTTATTTGCCTCAAGTTCGAAAATATCTGTAGACAGTAATGTTTTATGTCGTATGAAATAACAGTCTTGCGTCCTATGTAATATGGCGTGACCTAATTCATGAGCCATTACAAGCTTCATTTCATGTTCAGATAGGTTTTCATTAAGAAAAATGCAACGGTGTCGTTTCAAGTACATATAACAGCCGCTTCGACTGCCAAGAGGGCCTATGATATATTCTATCTCCATTTGCCTAGCAATGTCAAAGGGGTTGCCAGTATCGTATTTTTTTCTTAATGTATTGACAATATGTTTGATATTTCTGTTCAATCCAATACACCTACTTTTTGTTTTTGTTAGGATTATACAGCTCTTTATTTATTGCTTTCAGACGGCGAAGCATAAGCTCGATTTGACCAGCAAAAAGTTCCTGATCGGCTTCGGGGATGTCCTCACCCTCAAAGCTTGCTGGGCCATTTTCTTTATTAGAGAGTTTATTCATAATGTTTTCTAAGTCTTTTGCAATATCTCGTTCATCCTTTTTTGAAAGAGTATTTGATTTAGAAGATTCTGAATTTCCTGTCATTAAATAATCTAAGGATACTCCAAAATAATCTGCAATTTTTTGTAATTTTGAAGTGTTCGGATTACTAGTACCTAATTTACTTATGTACCCTTTGCCAAATCCTAAAGTTTCTTCCAATTTGTTCATAGAAATGTTTTTTTCTTTACATAATTCTTTAATTCGTTCTTTTAATCCCATTATACATACCTCATATATTTCTGAAATAATCGCAAAATAAGTATTGACATTCTGAAATAATCGCGTATAATAGAATCATAACTTCTGAAAATATCGCAATTATATTGAATGGCATATAGTATAACGAATTTTGTCTGGTAAACAAATTATATATTATTTTCAGAAGTTAGTCAATATAATTTAGCGATATTTTCAGAAAAAGCATGGAGGTGATACTACGAAATCAAAAGAGATATTGATATATGACAATATCACCAAAAAAGCTTCTGAACAGAGCTTATCTATTAATTATTTAGAAAAGGAAGCTGGTCTTGGTATAGGCAGTATTTGTAAATGGAATACAGTAAGTCCATCAGTCAGAAGCCTTAAAAAGGTTGCGGCAATTTTAAATTGTTCAGTAGATGAATTACTTATTTAATGGTGTGGCTATAGAATAAGCGAATTGCTGTCCCATAAACAGGACTTTGAAAGGAAACTAGAAGGAGGTGGCATAGACATGAGTATATTCGAAAAAAGCGACATGAGAGAAAGCCTAATCAAGCAAATGAAGATGCTGTCAGAGGCTTCCTACAATCATGCGTGTGATGATGGACTGTCAAATTACAGCCATGAAATGGTAAATATTTATAAGGAATTAGAAAGTCCATTTCGGGCCGTATTTCTCAGCCTTGTGCTTATTGATTTCGCTATAAGCTTTTTTATATTCGTCAAGAAGCTCTGATGGAGAAAGATATGCGAAGCCGGAAAAAGCAGTCTTGTTGTTTCAAGGGATGAAGAATTTAAAAAAGAACTTCCTTAATTCGGAAGTTCAAGCAGGCGAATAGTGATGCGGTTCAGAAAAGCAAATTCACTGCTCCGTAAATAGGACTTTGAAAAATGAAGAAGGAGGTGGCGTAGATAAGATGAATGAGATAGGAAGCACAAGATATGGAAATGGCGGAACAATAATTCCCAATATGGAAAGAAAAATGGCCGCCGAGAATGCTATAGCAGCCATTAAGAAAAGTCTTTCCGATACACAGCTAAGTTATGGAATAGTGAAAGACATTTTACAGATAGCGGATGAAATAGCATATTATAGTCCGTTACAATAATATTTCCACAATGTCCTTTTTGACGATTCATTAATTTCGCTAACTTATTGAGAAGGAGGTGGAGCAAATGTATAAGGTAAAAAAATATATCAACAGTCAACCGGTAATATCATTTTCTTTGCCTTACCCCGATTGGTACTTACTTGAAGAGTCAGAGTTTTGGCATCGCTTGGATAGGTATCTGGAAGCATGTCAAAATACAAGTAACCAGATGTCCCTGCAAGAGAAGATAGATTTATTGGAAGGGAAATAGAAAAATCTTCTTTTCGGCTGACTATTTTCCCACCAATTCTACGTTCATGTTCACAAACAGAAATTGATTGATACAGACAAGGATAGCTGACGCCATCATATATGGCAGAGATTCCGGTTATTGATAATGATAGCCTAGAATGATTTTCAAAAGATGCATAAATTAAAAGTTGGTTATTTTTGTAATGGTACATGTGGAGGCGCATAGAAAAATTTACTCTTTGAAAAATTGCAGCAGAAATCAGGGTATATATTGTACCGATTGAGCCAATGGTAGCAAGAATAAATGTGATGTTTTCTTTGGTGAAAAAGTAATTAAATTCCATTTTCTATATTTCCTTTCGTCATTTGTTAGGAGGATTATACCACGAAATATATAGAAACAGAAGGGAGATGAATAGATGATAAGGGGTTCTGTTAGCAGGAGTGCAGATTTGCTACAGCAACGTTGTGATTATTTAGGTAGCTTAATTGACGGCGAGATGCGGCGTTATCATTTAAATAATAATACCCTGGCGAATAAAAGTTTGATAGCTTCGCGGACGTTGTATGACAAGCGAGAGCATCCAGAAAAATTTCGGTTGGATGAGCTTTACCGGGTAATGGATGTGCTTGGAATGAAAATGATATTTGTGAGAAGGGAGGGACCAGATGAGTGATACCAAAGATAATCGACATGCTGTCCGGCGCGGTCATTTTGGCCAGTACAATCGCGGCAGTGCCAATGGCACTTTGTAATCCAGACGGTCCGGCTTTCGTGGCTTGGGTCCTGGCGGTGATGTTATCTGGCCTGTGGCAGCTGTTCCGGTATCAGACAGATGATGGCCCATTATTAAAAATGCCCCGATCGAGCAGCAACTCAGATCATGGGCAAACAAGAAAAATTTCAACATTATTTTAACAGAAAATGAGGAGAAAGTAAATGAAACTTTATAAAGGCTTTGATAAAGATTTGAAGTGCCGCGATTATCAATTTGAAGTCGGCAAAGAATATGAGGAAGAAAAAGCAGATATCTGCAATTGCGGATTCCATGCCTGTGAGAATCCTCTGGACGTATTCGGCTATTACCCACCAGCTGATTCAAGATATTGCGAGGTTGACCTGGATGTGAATGACCAGAAAAGTGACGATAGCAAACGTGTTGGAAAACATATAAAAATCAATGCCGAAATTGGCCTTCCGGGATTAATTAAGGCCGGTGTTGGATACATAAAGGACCAAGTTGACTGGGAACATGCTAAGGTATCGAATACCGGGGACTGGTCAGCAGCGACGAATACCGGGGACCGGTCAGCAGCGACGAATACCGGATACCAGTCAGCAGCGACGAATACCGGGGACC
>NZ_SLXA01000001.1:0-172914 GCF_004340975.1 Frisingicoccus caecimuris | reverse complement strand
CACGAATACCGGGGACCGGTCAGCAGCGACGAATACCGGATACCAGTCAGCAGCGACGAATACCGGGGACCGGTCAGCAGCGACGAATACCGGGGACCGGTCAGCAGCGACGAATACCGGGGACCGGTCAGCAGCCACAGTTACAGGAAAAGAGAGCGTTGCTATGGCTGTTGGCTGTGATAGTAAGGCGAAAGGAGCTTTAGGATGCTATCTGGTGCTGTCGGAATGGAAGCGCATTGATGGAGAATATCACATTGTTGATGTACAGTCAGCAAAAGTGGATGGAGAGACCATTAAACCGGATACTTTTTATAAATTGATAGACGGAAAATTTGTGGAGGTAGAATAAGGAGAAAGTAAATGATTAAAGCAGATAAAGAAAGTGTGAAAATCAGTGGAGATCTAACGGAAATCACGGATCAGTTTGTTGCAATTGCAAAAGGTGTACGAGAAGTACTTGAAAATGCTTTTGGTGGAATGCTGGCGAGCAAAGCGATGGATGCGATATACGAGTTATCAAAATTCACGGATGAAGAACTTGAAACCAGACAAGGGGAAGAGATCGCAGAAACCATATTAAAGAATTTACAGAGGGAGGATAATTAACATGCAGATTCACGTAACATTTGATTCATTAGAGGAAATGAAAGAGTTTATTGACAAAACCTATGTAGCGACACCAGAGGTGCCGTCGGGGAGCCCTGCAACAGAGCCATCGGTTCAAGCGCCGCAGCAGGCCCCGGTTCCGCCAGTAGTTCCGGTACAGACGCAGGCAGCTCCGCCGGTGCAGCAGGCTCCAGCTGCCGCGGTACCGACTTCAGCAACTACATATTCTATGGATGATCTTGCGCGGGCAGGAATGGCGCTGATGAACAGCGGGCATCAAGCTGAGCTTCAACAGCTCCTGGTACAGTTTGGCGTGAATTCTCTCCCAGAGCTGCCGGTGGAACAATACGGTGCTTTTGCCACGGCTCTGCGCGGATTGGGGGCTCAGATATGAATCATGAAGGGCGTAAGCATGCAGTGTTGAGCGCTTCCGCGGCGCATCGATGGCTGATGTGCCCGCCGAGTGCCCGGCTGGAAGAACAGTTTCCGGATACGGCATCAGAGTCAGCGGCAGAAGGGACTCTGGCCCATGAGCTTGCCGAAATAAAGGTGCGGCACTATTTTTACACCGTGGACTTTGGACGACAGAAGTATACCCGGCGGCTGAATAAGCTCAAGAAAGAAGCTCTGTGGCAGGATGAGATGGACCGGTATACAAATGAATATCTGGACTATATCAAACAGACAGCGCTCTCTTTAGAGTCCGCCCCATATGCGGTCATTGAAATGCGGGTGGATTACAGCGCTTATGTGCCGGACGGATTTGGGACAGCTGACTGTATCCTGATCAGCGGGGAAACGCTTCACGTCATTGATTTTAAATATGGCAAAGGCGTAATGGTATCCGCCGAGGAAAACGCCCAGTTATCTTTATACGCTCTTGGTGCTTATGAGGCTTATAAGATGCTTTATCCGATCAAGCACATCCGCATGTCGATCGTACAGCCGAGACTGGACAACATCTCCGAATGGGAGTATACCGTTGAAGCGTTGTTAAAGTGGGGCGAGTATGTCAGAGAGAGGGCAGCGCTTGCCTGGAAGGGCGAAGGCGATTATGCGCCGGGAACGGACACCTGCCGATTCTGCCGGGCAAAAGCGAGATGCCGGGCACGTTCGGATCACAATGTCAAAAAGGCATTTGATATCGGGGAACTCCCGCCGCTCATCAGTGCAGTGGAAGCCGGAAAGCGGCTGGCTGAGCTTGAGGACGTAGTAAAGTACCAGAAGGATCTACAGGAGTGGGCGTTATCGGAATGTCTGGCCGGAGGTGATGTGCCGGGATGGAAAGCAGTAGAAGGACGGGGTTCACGGGATTGGACAGACATGGACAAGGCTTTTGAAATGCTGCAGGAACAAGGCGTAGACAGAGCCATGCTCTGGGAAGAACGGCCGTTGACATTGGCCCAAGTTGAAAAAGTTGTTGGTAAAAAAGAATTTAATGGGCTGGTGGGCGATATGGTCGTTAAGCGGCCTGGAAAGCCGGCCTTAGTGAGGTCATCGGATAAAAGGCCGGCGATTACGAATAAAGTATCAGCTGCAGAAGCTTTTGCTCCGAGCGGCGTAGACCAGTGAGAAAGAGAGGAAGATCATTATGGATAATATTTGCAATGTGACTACAGGAGAAGTGAGATTGAGTTATGTACATCTGTTCAAACCATACGCAGCAATGCAGGGACAGGAGGAAAAGTTCAGTGCTACGGTCTTAGTGCCGAAGACGGACACGGCGACGATGGGGCGCATTAATGCGGCGATCGAAGCGGCTAAGCAGCGCGGCGTGACCGAGAAATGGAATGGTCAGTGCCCACCGGTGGTCCCGACACCGGTCTATGACGGAGATGGTGTGCGGCCATCGGACGGGATGCCTTTTGGACCGGAGTGTAAAGGACATTGGGTGTTCACAGCCAGTGCAAAAGTAGATTATCCGCCGGAAATCGTAGATAAAGTAGGAAATCCGATCATCAATCAGTCCGAAGTTTACAGTGGGATCTATGGCCGGGTAAATGTGACGTTTTATCCCTATTCTTTCGGTGGTAAAAAAGGTATCGGGTGCGGACTCGGGCCGGTGCAGAAGCTTAAAGACGGCGAAGTTTTAGGCGGCGGGCATGTATCTGCAGCACAGGCATTCGGGGCGCCTCAGCAGCCTGCAGCTCAGAACTATGCGGCCGGCGCGGGAATGCCACAACAGCCTGTATCTGGAATCAATCCCATTACAGGACTTCCATTTTAAGAGATAAGGGGCTTTAGGCCCCTTTGTTTAATAGGTGATAACAATGGTAATCAGACATCTGAGTATAGATATTGAAACAAAGAGCAGCGCCGATATTGGAAAGACAGGACTTTACCGATATGCCCAGGATAAAGATTTTGGGATACTTTTATTCGCTTATCAAATGGATGACTCTCCAGTGGAGATCGTTGACCTGGCGTGTGGCGAAAAAATACCTGAGTTTATCAAAGCATGTTTATCGAATCCATATGTGCAAAAACATGCATATAACGCGGCTTTCGAGTGGTATTGCCTGAATCAGGCCGGATATGAGACGCCATTGGAGCAGTGGCGGTGTACGATGGCTCACGGCCTGTATTGCGGGTATACGGCCGGATTGGATGCCACGGGCAAGGCCATCGGGCTCCCACAAGATAAACAAAAGCTGTCTGTGGGCAAGGCCCTTATCCGGTATTTTTGTGTACCGTGTAAACCGACAAAAACAAACGGCGGGCGGACGTGGAATCTTCCAAAGCATGCACCTGAAAAATGGACGTTGTTTAAGGAGTATTGTAAGCAAGATGTCGTCACGGAGCATGAGATATTGCAGCGGCTTTCCCTGTTCCCGATGCCGGAAGATGAAGTCCGGCTCTGGCAGATGGATGTCCGGATGAATGCTTACGGCGTGCGTGTCGATAAAGAACTGATATCCGGAGCCCTTATAGTGGACGCCATAAGTTCCCAGAGACTCATCGACGAAGCTTACCAGCTCACCGGTCTGCCAAATCCGAACAGCACGGCACAGCTTCTTGCGTGGCTCAAGGATTCTGGTCTGGATATTCCAAATCTCCAGAAGGCCACTGTAGAAGAAGTGTTAAAAAACAATATATCCAGCGGGCCACGAAGAGTGCTTGAGATACGCCAACAGCTTGGGAAGACTTCAATTAAGAAGTATGTGGCAATGGAAACGGCCAAAGGCGATGACGATCGCGTACGGGGACTTACCCAGTATTATGGGGCCAACCGGACGGGCCGGTGGGCCGGACGTTTAGTGCAGATGCAGAACCTTCCCAGAAATTATATAAAAACATTGGATGGCGCCAGAAATCTTGTAAAGGCGAAAAACTATGAGGGGATAAGGATCCTGTACGGGAATGTTCCGGATACCCTCTCTCAGCTGATCCGGACAGCCTTCATACCATCAGAAAACCACAAGTTTGTCGTGGCGGATTTTTCAGCGATCGAAGCCCGCGTTATCGCCTGGCTGGCCGGGGAACAGTGGGTGAATGAAGTGTTTGCAACGCATGGGAAGATCTACGAGGCAACAGCGTCACAGATGTTCCACGTCCCGGTAGAAAAGATAAGTAAGGGGAATCCGGAATACGGCTTACGTCAAAAAGGTAAGGTGGCGACACTCGCATTGGGCTATCAGGGCGGCGTCAATGCCCTGATCGCAATGGGGGCGCTCAGCATGGGACTTACGGAAGAAGAGCTTCCGGATATCGTCCACCGGTGGCGGAGTGCAAATCGGCGTATCTGTGATCTGTGGTATAAGATCGAACAGGCAGCGCTTGCGGTGATGCAGACGGCGCAGTCTCAGGCGATCAACGGCCTCATATTTTCACTGGAAGGGGATATGATCTATGGTCAGTGTTTCCTGACAGTACGGCTCCCGAGTGGTCGAAAGCTTTTTTACCCAAGGCCTTTCCTGCAGGAAAACCAGTTCGGGAAAATGGCTGTTCATTACTATTCTGTCGGACAGCAGACACACAAATGGGAGATCTCTTCCACCTATGGCGGGAAGATGACGGAAAATATCGTCCAGGCCATTGCAAGAGACTGCCTGGCTGAAACATTAAAACGGATCGATGATAAAGGATTACAGGTGGTCTTTCACGTCCACGATGAGGTTATCATCGACGCACCGATGGATGTATCTGTGGACGAGATATGCGACCTGATGGCCGAGCCGATACCTTGGGCGCCAGGACTGATACTAAAAGGCGCTGGATTTGAAAGCACGTATTATATGAAAGATTAGCAGGGGGGATAGGATTGCAGAATAACAGAAAACTCATGATCAGCACCGGCGGGAGCCGGAAGGCTACACACTGGCCGAAATGTTCTATCCTCTGGTCGGAATTTGTCGACAAGCTGAAGATTCCGGTGCGGAGCAGTGAGACGATGCAGGAATATCTGTCAGCAGGAAAGGCACGACAGGCAGAACTTAAGGATGTCGGTGGATTTGTCGGCGGGACATTTAAAAATGACCGGCGCAAAGCAGTTTACGTCGAAGGCCGGGACCTGATCACACTGGATTTGGATAATATACCGGCTGGAGGTGCGGAAGATATCTTAAAACGGGTATCTGGTCTCGGCTGTGCCGCGGTGGTCTACAGTACCAGGAAGCACACAGGTTATGCGCCGAGGCTGAGGGTCATCATCCCTTTAGATGAGACGGCGGCCCCAGACGAGTATGAGCCGGCTGCAAGAAAGCTTGCGTCACTCATCGGCATACAGTTCTGTGACCCAACGACATTTGATATATCACGGCTCATGTATTGGGCAAGCTGTTGTTCAGATGGGGAATATATCTACAAGGTATATGACAATCCCTTCTGTAGTCTACAAGGTCTCCTGGATATGTATGGTGATTGGACAGACGTATCCCAGTGGCCGCAGGTGCCGGGAGTGGAAGCTATTGAGAGACGGCGCCTGGCAAAGCAGGAAGACCCAACAGCCAAACGGGGCGTTATCGGTGCATTCTGCCGTACATATACCATCACACAGGCTATGGATAAGTTTATCCCGGGAATGTATGAAGAGACGGCAGTGGCAGGACGATACACCTATACCGGCGGAACTACACAGGGCGGAGCTATCATCTATGACGGCGATATGTTTCTTTATAGCCATCATGCCACGGATCCATGTTCAGGACTGCTCGTCAATGCTTTTGATTTGGTACGCCTACATAAATACGGTGACCAGGATAAGGATGCCAAAGAAGGGACACCAGTCAACAAGCTGCCTTCTTTTATGGCGATGAGCCGTCTGGCATTAGACGATGCGCAGGTGTCAGATCGAATGTCCGAGGAACGTTTTACGCGGGCAAAAGAAGCCTTTAGATCAGCCTCAGAGACAGCAGGATCGACGGAAGACGACTATGATCTTAGCTGGCTCGTCCGGCTCACAAAAGATGCCAATGGCCGGTATGAGAAAACGATCAACAATGCGGTCATCGTTCTTGAGAATGACCCGCTGCTTAAAGGGAAGATCGTCACCGACGAATTTGCCAGCTGCGGTATGACCCTTGGCAGGCTCCCATGGGATAACCGGGATGAGAAACGCCGGTGGAAGGACGTAGATGATGCTGGATTTTATCGGTATATGGAAACTTTCTATGGCCTTACAGGAAGGGAAAAGCTAGACAATGCCCTGATGCTCGTCAGCGCTCAGAACCGTATCAATGACGTGAAACGCTACCTTCAGAGCGTCCGGTGGGACGGGATTAAACGTTTGGACACACTGTTATCCGATTATCTCGGGGCAGAGGATACACCCTACACTCGCGCTGTCATACGGAAGTCTTTATGCGCGGCTGTAGCGCGGGCGATTACCGGTGGCGTAAAGTATGATTATATGCCCATCTTTGTCGGCCCCCAGGGTATCGGTAAAAGTACTTTTCTGAGTATCCTCGGCGGGGAGTGGTTCTCGGACTCCCTGACGACCTTTGAGGGAAAAGAGGCCGCTGAACTCATTCAGGGAACGTGGATTAATGAAGTGGGTGAATTGACAGCATTCACGAAGCAGGAGACTCAGGTCATCAAACAGTTTTTGAGTAAGACAGATGATATCTACCGGGCGGCTTACGGGCGCCGGACAGAGAGATATCCGCGGCGGTGCGTGTTCTTTGGTACCAGCAATGACACAGAATTTCTTAAAGACACCACGGGGAACCGCCGATTCTGGCCAGTAGATGTCGGCGTATACCCGGCGAAAAAATCTATCTGGGAACAGCTGCCGAAGGAATTGGACCTGATATGGGCGGAAGCATATATGTATTGGCAGTTCGGGGAAAAGCTGTTCCTGCCAAAAGAGATTGAAATCTTAGCGGAGGCCGCACAGGAAGAACATAAAGAGCTTTCGGGAAAAGAAGGGATTATTATTGATTTCCTGGAGAAGGAAATCCCCGATAACTGGGAGGATATGAGCCTGATGGACCGAAGGACCTTTTTGAATGGAAATATGCGCGTGCCAGAAGGAAAGACGCTGGTAAGGAGGGAGAAGACGTGCGCAGCAGAAATATGGGCGGAATGCTTTGGAGGCGACCCGAGGTACATGAACAAAAGAGACAGCCGTGAGATCAACCAGGTCTTGTCCGGGATCAAAGGGTGGCAGAAAACGCGGACGCCAAGGAAATACCGTCTGTATGGTTCCCAAAGAGGGTTCGAGAGAATGACTACAAACGAAAAGACTACAAATGAAATCAGGTGATAATGTAGTTTTGGGAAAAACTACATTTCTACAATAAGACTACAAGTATTGTAGTAGCCCGGAAACCGCATAAATCCAATAAAAACTAAAGACTAACTACACAACTACATTTTTTATATATGAATAAAAAAATAAATAATAATAGATATACCTAATACCGCCTGACCCGCCTAATATATACACACATACACGTGTGTGTGACGGATGTAGCGGAATGTAGTGCAGAGGGGGAGTGAAAAATGCAGGAAAAAGAGATTGAGAAGATTTTGGTGGCCGAGGTGAAAAAATTGGGCGGCCGGGCCTATAAGTGGGTGAGTCCAGGGAATGGCGGAGTGCCGGACCGCATCGTAGTATTCCCGAACAGGAAGCCGATATTTGTGGAGCTTAAGGCCGATAACGGAAAACTAAGCGCCTTGCAGAAGGTCCAGATTGACCGTCTGAAAAGCCTTGGACAGCATGTCGAGGTCGTGAAAGGGATCGACGGCCTGAGCCAGTTTTTTCAGGATAACGGGTACGAAGAAATCAGCAAGGCGCTGGATTGCAGGTATGAACTTTGAGAGGTGATGTCAGATGCTATTCAGGCCGCATGCTTATCAGCAGCATTGCATTGACCGGATTATTGAGATAAAAAAAATCGGATTGTTTTTGGATATGGGCCTCGGAAAAACAGTTATCACACTGACGGCCATCCGGGAATTGATGTATAACCGGTTTGAGGTCCGAAGGGTTCTTGTCATTGCCCCTAAGAAAGTGGCGGAGGGAACATGGACGAAGGAGAAAGATAAATGGGAGCATACGAAAATCTTAAGGGTATCACCAGTGCTTGGCAGCCAGGCAAAACGGATACGGGCGTTGAACACACCGGCAGATATCTATATCATCAATCGTGAAAATGTTTCCTGGCTGGTGGATTATTACCGGAACAGCTGGCCGTTCGATATGGTGGTCATCGATGAGTCCAGCAGTTTTAAGAGCCACAAGGCGAAGCGGTTCAAATCCTTAGCCAGTATAGGGAACCATATCGTCCGTCTGGTGGAACTGACCGGGACGCCGTCACCAAACGGACTCAATGATCTGTGGTCCCAGGTATTCCTTCTGGATGGCGGAGAACGGCTTGGAAAGAGATATACCCAGTTCCGGGAACGATATTTTGACCCGGGAGACCGGGGAAACAACATCGTGTATAATTACAAGGCCAAGCCTGGAAGTGAAGACAGTATCCTGGCGAAGATATCGGATATCTGCGTCAGCATGAAAGCGGAAGACTATCTGCAGCTTCCGGATATCATCTATCATCAGGTACCGGTCATCTTAGATGCGAAGGCGGAGAAGGCTTACAGAGAGCTGGAACGGAAAATGGTCCTGGAGCTTCCTGAGGATGAAACGGACATCAGCGTGACCAGTGCGGCGGCATTGAGCAATAAATTGTTACAGCTGGCCAACGGAGCGTTATATGATGATGACCATGAGGCACACGAAGTCCATGGCTGTAAGCTTGAGGCGTTTGTGGAGCTGATTGAGTCTCTTCAAGGGAAACCAGTACTGGTGTTTTATAATTTTCAGCACGACCGGGAACGGCTCCTGAAGGTTTTGGAGAAATCCGGGTTACGCATCCGGGAGCTAAAGACGATACAGGATGAGGATGACTGGAATGACCGGAAGGTCGATGTGCTTCTGACGCATCCGGCCAGCAGTGCTTATGGCCTGAACCTCCAGCAAGGTGGGAATCATGTTATCTGGTTCGGGCTCACATGGAACTATGAGTTATATACCCAGGCGAATAAACGGCTGCACCGACAGGGGCAAACGGAAAAGGTCATCATCCATCATCTGGTGTGTTCCGGAACCAGGGATGAGGACGTGATGCAGGCCTTAGAGAGAAAAGATGATGTACAGAACTGGGTGATGAAAAGCCTCAAAGCAAGGATAAAAGCAATCAGGGAGGGATTATGATAGACGTAAAAAAAATGGTTGAGAGATATTATAACTGCCATCTTGGGGAGTATCCCCAGTGCGAAGGGTGCGGCGAAAAGATCAGAGAACAGGATGCATTGGGCGTGGAGTATGTGAAGACGAAACGGAAAACGGAGATGTTTATACATAAAGCTTGTGTCTGTAAAGTGTGGCACAGATAGTTGGGAGGAATCACGATGGAGAGATTAACATCAAGAGATAGTAAAGGGAATTTGTGCTTATGCAACAAAGAGGTTTATGGCAATAATCAGGATATCTATAATGCGATAGCGGTTTTGGAAGACTACGAGGATACCGGTATCACACCAGATCAGCTCCAAGTCATTAATGAAGAATATCAAAAGATGGCAAAGGAGCTGGCAGAGTTGCGGCAGCAGAATCGGTGGATTCCGGTGAGTGAAAGGTTGCCAGATTACGAAGAAGAGGTACTCATTACCAATGGGAAATATGTAACCATAGACGAAAGATATTTTCTGGAAAATACAGAAGATGGTGAAGCATATACATGGGACATAAATGGATGGGACGACGTCGTTGCCTGGATGCCATTACCAGAACCATATAAGGAGTGAGAACAATGCTTGATACAACAATAACAGCATCACGGCCGGCAACAGAGTGCGCCCGGTGCGATGCTGAGTACCGGGAGAAAAACGGATGTAGCCTGGGAAGAACCAGTACACAGGTTACGGCCTGCCAGATAGAGCATAGCAGCTGGCGAGAGAAGGTCATGGACAGGTTTATGTGAGGATGTGATATAAGTGGTGTCAGAAAATATAAAGGCTTTTCTTGATTTCGTGGATGAGAGCAGAAAGGTTTATGCATGCGCTTTGGACAACATGCGTCGAGAAGAGAAAAAACTGCAAGATTTCCTTCATGCCATAGAATTTGAATCTTCGGCCAAAGAACGAAGTAAGATCTGTACAAAGCTTCATAGGAGCCGGAAAGCCCGGAGGGATTATAAGGATATGGTCGAGGAATACGAAGAGATTGTCAAGTTTTTTCAGGATCCGCAGCACAAAAAGACACTGGACCAAATGACAAATCTTTTGGGGCGAGTAAGAAAAGTGGAAAAATATCATCGTGAACGACAGTATTTTCCACGGGTGAAGGAGGATTGAAAGGATGGACAAAAACATCTTGGTCCAGTACAGTGCTATGAAGGAAGAGATTAAGGATATAAGGAGGAGAATCGAGAAGGATAGGAAAGAATTGGACCGGCTGAATAAGCTGGTTGTATCGGATTCAGTTACTTGCGGGAAGAAAGGCAAGAAGCCTATCCGGACAGTAAAGATTCAGGGCCGGCCGGTGGCAGCAATATCCCGGAAGGAATCAGCATTAAAAAAACATATATACCAGCTTGAACAGAAAGAGGCAGAGCTTATGGAGCTTACCATTCAGGCGGAGGAGTACATAAACAGCATAGATAAGAGTGAGCTGCGGATGATGTTCCGGTTATATTTCATAGATAACTTGACGTATCTGAAGGTGGCCGAAAAAATGAACTATATGTTTCCAAAGAGGAAAAAAAGCTATTCTGATGAGAATGTGAAGAAAAGAATTCAAAGATTTTTTCAAAATGTCCCCCAATGTCCCGAAAAAATATGATTTAATTAAAATGGAAGTTGTGTTAGATGAATTTTTCATTAAATGTATCTCCTTAAAAGTTTAATGTTGTGTCCGCCAGAGTGTCACAGCCTGGCGGATGACTCGGAAGTTATGTATCATGGCAGATACTACGGTGAGGTGCACCAATAATCCGTGAGGTCGGTTCGATTCCGGCACTTCCGATTTCTCTGTAAAGAGATCTCCCCATATATATTTTTGAAACGTCCTGTAGAAATACGGGGCGTTTTGTTATTAAAAAATATAAAAAGTTATAGAAATGTGTGCTTTAAAATGTTATAATAATTAACATTAATGAATAAGTAGGATATGATATAAATGGCACGAAAGAAGAATAAAAGCAGAAATGATATACGGCCACAAACAAACGTGTGGGATGTGGTTAAGGCGTTGATTGATGGCTTTTTTAATTTTATTAGTCTTAGTAAAGTAGCGGCATTGGCGATATTATGGTTTATCATTAGAGATATAATATTTGTCTTACATCTACCTGAAGATTATGACTATGCAGAGCATTTATTGAATGATGGTTTTTTATCATATTTAATTCAAAATGATAATATTTTAATAATTGTATTGGTTAGTATTGTTGCATTTTTATTTTTTGCATGCGTATCTATGATTTTGTATATTATTTTTTTACGGAATGAAATAAAAAGAATGGCTACGGTGAGAAGCGAAGCTATACATGGCAAAGAAAAGATAAACATACATACTTCATCAGAATTAGGTAATTAGGAGGCGAGAGCATGTTAAGTAATTATATGTTATTTGGAATAATAGCCATAGCAATAATAAGTTATTATGCCTTTGTGTTGCCTAAAAAAGATAGGATTCTTTTTGGATTGTATAGATATAGAGATGAGGTGAGTCTTTATGCTATGAATTGTCCAGGAAAACAAGAAACAGAGGAATATCAATACTTAATAGGCTTAATTAACGTAGAAATCTATTTAATTAAAAACAACATTTCGTTTACTGATTTTTTTGCTACGACAGTTACCACAACAGTAGAGAATGAAGAGTCAGTGGAAATTATTATAAATAAAATAAAAGAAGATTCATTTATGGCAAAAATTTATGAGGAATCATTTGAAATTTTTATTAATTATTTTAATAGAAAGTTTAAATGGTTTGGGAAATTGTGTATAGAGCCATCGATTTTCTTTTTGGAAATGTTAACAAAGATATTGAGGGTTTATAAAAGGAAAAAGCCATACGAAAAAATTACTAAAGCTATTTTTAAGACAACGAGTATGTCTAAGACATATGAAAAGTATATAAAGATGAATAATACGGCAATGTAAAAGAGGCACTCCGGTGTCTCTTTTCTTCTATCCAAAAGGAGCTGAGGTGACTTGAGCACCGGCTCCCAAAACGACGAATGAGAGGTGGTGATGATGCCGCGGAAACCCGATGAACGAATAACTCAGGCGAAAGAACTGTATTTAAAAGGAATGAAATTAGTTGAGATTGCAAGTCAGCTAAATCTTCCGGAGGGGACAGTTCGGCGATGGAAGAGTACACACAAATGGGAAAGCGAACGCTCGGGTAAAAAAAGCGAACGTTCGGAAAGAAAAAAAGGTGGTCAGCCAGGGAATCATAATGCCACTGGTCCACCAGGAAATAAAAATGCGGAGAAGCATGGGCTTTTTGCAAAATATCTTCCAGAGGAAACGAAGGACATCATTAATCAGATGACTTTGGATCCTCTGGATATTTTATGGGATAATATACAGATTGCTTATGCGGCTATTGTACGGGCACAGCAAATCATGTATGTGCGCGATCGTGATGACAAGACGACGGAAAAAGTAGAAGTTAAAGTCGGTAAGATCATGGGCGAGAAATGGGAAGTCCAGCAGGCCTGGGATAAGCAGGCAAACTTTTTGAAAGCACAGGCCAGAGCACAATCAGAGTTGCGTAGCTTGATTAAGCAATATGATGAGCTATTGCATAAAAACTGGGAGTTGGCTTCTGAGGAGCAGATTGGACGAATCGCCCACATGAAGGCTCAGACGGATAAGCTTACCGGAAATAATCAGGAAATTGAAGATATGGATGAAATTGAGGGTGATATCTATGGCTCAGGCAGTTAAGAAGAAAAAGACGATAGCCTTCAATTTTGGTGAAAAGCATAAAACATATATCCGGGAATGTGAAAGCTGTATGTATAACGTGGCTGAGGGAGCTGTCAGAGCCGGAAAGACGGTAGATAATGTATTTGCGTTTGCTCATGAGCTTAAAACAACAATGGACCGTATACATTTAGCTACTGGTTCAACTGTCGGTAATGCCAAACTTAATATTGGCGATGCTAATGGGTTCGGCCTTGAATGGATATTTCGTGGGCAATGTCACTGGGGAAAGTACAAAGATAATGAGGCATTGTATGTTAAAGGTCCGGCAACAAAGTATCGGCAGCGAATCATTATTTTTGCCGGCGGCGGAAAAGAGGATAGCTATAAAAAAATTCGAGGTAATTCTTACGGAATGTGGATTGCAACGGAAATCAATCTGCATCATAAAAACACTATCAGAGAAGCTTTTAACCGTACGATTGCTGCTCATCGGCGTAAGGTGTTCTGGGATTTGAACCCAGATAATCCAAATGCACCGATATACAAAGAATATATTGATAAATATGCGAAACAGGCCGCTGCGGGGGAACTCATAGGCGGCTATAATTATATGCACTGTACGCTGTACGACAATATCAATCTTACACCGGAACGGATCCGTGAGATTGAAAGCCAGTATACACCGGGGAGCATCTGGTATCTGCAGGATATTAAGGGAATGCGCGTGACGGCGCAGGGCCTCATTTATAGGCAGTTTGCCGAGGACACGAATAGTAAGGCATTCCGTTTTCGAAGAACAGAAAAACCGAAAGATATCATGGAGATTATCTTGTCAATTGACTTTGGGGGCTCCGGATCAGGACATGCATTTTCAGCAACAGCGATTACAAGAGGATTTAATGAAGTCGTTTCGTTGGCTTCGGAATGGCATGGTTGCCAAGATGAGAATGGAAATCAGATTGAGATCGATCCAGAACAGCTCGGACAGATGTTTGTAGATTTCTGCTTAAAGGTAATTAATTTATATGGATATATCACAGCAGTTTATTGCGATAGTGCTGAACAGACGTTAATTCTTGGGATTAAGTCATCACTCCGAAAAGCTGGTCTTGGTTGGATACGCGTTGAAAACGCCCTGAAAGAACAAATTAATGACCGGATCCGACTGACGACTCGACTGATGGCACAGGGCCGGTACAGTTACATGGATCTCATGTGTGATAGCCTTGTTGCTGCATTTTGCAGTGCTGTATGGGACCCGGACGAGATTACTAAAAATATCCGTTTGGATGATGGGACAAGTGATATTGATAGCTTGGATGCTTTTGAATATACCATTGAACGGTATATTACAAAACTGATTAAGTATGAATAGAGGTGAGAAATTTGAAGTTTACAACGATGCTTGATTTGATCGTAAAAACGTTAAATAAGAGTTCGGATACACAGATAGATGTGTGTGTGACTTCAAAAATGGCAAATCAGATTGAGCTGTGGACGGCACTGTTTGAGAATCGTCCCTGGTGGGTTGACAATAAAAAAGTATTTGGAATGAATCTTCCATCCTCTATTTCGTCAGAATTTTCCCGGCTGGTTACACTTGAACTTGAATCTGAAGTTATTGGGAGTCCAAGGGCAGATTATTTGAACGAGCAATATAAGAGTGTTCTCAATGATTTGAGACGTAATGTACAGCTCGCCTGTGCAAAAGGCGGTATGGTTTTTAAACCCTACGTAACCCAAAAAGGAATTTCAGTGCAGTATGTCCAGGCAGATTGCTTTTTCCCTATTAGCTTTGACGGCTCTGGGCATATGACACAATGTGTGTTTGCTGAACAGGTACGGCGTGGGAAAAATATATATACTCGGTTGGAAATGCATGAGATGAAAGGAGAGCATTTGCATATCACCAATAAGGCATTTGTCAGTACAAATGATTACAGCCTTGGTGTACCGGCACCCTTGGAAGCTGTAGACCGATGGTCAAAGTTGTCGCCTGGTGCAGTATATGAAGGCGTCGACAGGCTGCCTTTTGGATATCTAAGAATTCCTTCTGTAAATGCAGAGGACACGAATAGTCCGCTTGGTACTTCTGTATATGCTCAGGCAGTTGATTCAATTCGAGTTGCAGATAAACGCTATAGTCAGATTGACTGGGAGTATGATGCCAAGGAAGCTGCAGTGCATATTGCCGACAGCCTATTGAAGTATGATAAAACCAGGGATGCTTATGAGTATCCTGGCGGAAAAGAGAGATTGTACCGATCTGTTGAGTACAATTCCGGCGCAAAGGACAAACCGCTTTTGGATACATATTCCCCGGATATCCGGGATGAAAGCTATTACAGGGGATTAGATAAACAATTAAAATTAATCGAGTTTCAGTGCAATCTTGCCTACGGTACGATTTCAGACCCTCAGAATGTCGATAAGACAGCGGAGGAAATAAAGGCAAGTAAACAGCGTTCTTACACTGCAGTGAGTGAAATACAGAAAGCGACACAAACAGCGCTGGAGGACCTTGTTAGAGCGATGGACTTTTATGCGACGATTTACAATCTGGCACCAATCTGTACATATGAGATGAACTTCCGGTGGGATGATTCAATTGTCGTAGATAAAGAAAAAGAACTTTTGTCCATGCAACAAGACGCCGTATCTGGAATGATTCGTAAGGAATTGTACATTGCAAAAAAGTATGGCGTCACAGAAGAAGAAGCGCTAAAAATGATACCGGCGCAGCCAAAAGGCTTTCCAGATGATGAATAGGTGGTGATACATTGCTTACACCGGAATATTTAGATGGATTAACAGATGATATTCTGGCTATGTATGATGCTTTGAATGAATCCATCATCGAGGACGTGTCCCGGCGGATTGTAAAGACTGGGATGGTAACAGAAACGGCGGCATGGCAGATGAAACAGGCACAGGAAATGGGTACTCTGTATGAGGATGTCATTGAGCGGATTTCTGAGGTGACTGGGTATGCAGAGGATGAGCTTAAGCGATTGTTTGAGGATGCCGGCGTAGAGAATATCCGGTATGAGAACGATATCATGTCTCAGATGGGCTTGATGCCGATTGAGTTGAAGCAATCCGAAACGATGATAAAATTGTTAAAAGCGGGTTTGGAAAAGACAAGCCGAGATTTAACGAATCTTACACTTACAACGGCAATAAGGGCTCAGAATGCCTATTACAATGCTACGAACCTTGCTTACTTGCAGGTGTCCAGTGGTGTTCTGTCCAATCAGGAAGCTATAAAACGGGCGATATTGACGGTAGCAAGAGACGGTGCTACAGTTTTATATCCTTCTGGCCATATTGATAAAATCGATGTAGCCGTCAGACGAGCAGTGCTAACCGGGGTTAATCAGACGGCAGCCAAGATCAATTTGGAGTATTGCGATGAATCTGGCTGCGATTTTGTAGAGACAACGGCGCATAGTGGCGCCAGGCCTTCACATGAAGTTTGGCAGGGCAAGGTTTTTTGTATATCCGGAAAGAGTAATATGTATCCGCCATTTTCGGAAACGGGATATGGTACCGGTGTCGGATTATGTGGGTGGAACTGTCGGCATAACTTTCATGCGTTCTGGCCAGGGGTATCTGTTCCAGCGTATACGGAAAAAATGCTGGCAAGTTATGGTGCTAGAGAGTATGAATATAATGGCAATAAGTTGACGGATTATGAATGCAGTCAGATGCAGCGTTCTATGGAGCGAAAGATCCGTGAGACCAGACGTCAATTGACGGCCTGCAATGCTGCTATGGAAACTACAGAAGATGTTGTTTTAAAAGAGAAACTTAAGATGGCGTTTGAAAACAAATCCGTTTGTCTTAAAGCTCAGGAGACAGACTTGAAGGACTTCTGCCGGAAGACGAAACGTCCGATGGATTCCTCAAGGCTGCAGGTCTATGCAGTTAAAGACAATCAGGGGCGGATTGTTGGATTTAATAAATCAGTCAGCCAGAAAGCAGTACAGGCGAATATACGGTATCAAAAAGTTGAAAATAGTGATATAATCAATATATCCGATAAACAGTTTGGTAAGAAGGTTGGCAAACATACAAAAGAATATGGTTTGAACCCACAAAGTTCTGTGGACAGGCAAAGAATGCGGCACTTTATTCTGGATATTGTTGAAAATGCAGACGAAGTAAGGGAAGGCAATTGGCGGTCTCAGGAAGGTTTGTGTCAGTTTTATATTAAAGGCCCTGATGTCGTCGTGACACGAGGAAAAGAATTTGTAACCATTTTGAAGGGCGGTGTAGAAAATGCGAGGGTTAAGAACGCAGGAAAACGAAAAATTTAATAGATTTTGGGAGATCGTTCAATCAAAGGCAGCTTCTCTGGGGATGGTATTCTTTGCCGATTGCGGCGAAGGCCGGGAATTTTTCTTAGACGATATGGAGGGTGAAGATATCCGTGGTTGGCTGATTCCCTTAGATAAAGCCGAAGAATTTCAGCACGAATGGGAAAAATACAATGAGTCTGATCAATGGATTGATTGTATTTACTGGGCTGAATGGACGATGAATGATGGAGCCATTTCTATCGAATTTAAAACGTATTAAATACCACTGGGCAAAAAACCAGTGGCATTTTTATGCCATTTTTTGGAGGTGAAACCTATGAATTTTATTCGGAGAGCAATGCCGGTAGAGGCTTTTGTATTTACGAGAGATTCGGAAATTACAGGACCTGAGTGGTTTGGAAATCTTTTGAATAGTGAGAAGGCCTATATTGACCGGGCGATTATAGACGGACAGTCTAAAGTTTACGGTTGTACAATTCGGGCGCCGGCTTGCACATATAAAGCAAAACTTGGAGATTACATTATTCTGGATGATACGGGAAATGTATGTGTTTGCAAGAAGTATCGATTTAAAAAAGAATATGAGAAAGGATAAGGTGATCCTTTTATCTCGGAGCTGTCCGTTAAACAGCAGGAAGCACGCGGAGAAATCTGGGTGTTATTTTTATATTCGAAATTGGTCAGCAGATTAGACCTAAAACAGTCGCTTCGCCGGTGGGCGGTTACACACCTAAAAATAACCTAATGCGAAAGGATGGATACAATGAGAACTGAATTTTTAAGTGGTCTTGGAATTACAGACCAAAACGTTATCACACAGATTCTTGCCGAAAACGGTCGGGATATTGAGAGACTTAAGGGGGAGCGCGATACATTGCAGACACAGCTCAGCACAGCGCAGGCAACTTTAAAAAACTTTGAAGGCGTGAATCCAACACAACTTCAGGGTGAAATCACGCGCTTAACAACTGAACTGGCCACGAAGGAAGCGGAGTATAATAAGCAGATTGCAGACAGGGATTTTAATGACCTGTTAAGAACAACGGCAGCGGCCTATAATCCTCGTGATATTAAAGCAATTATGCCATTTCTCGATGTGGAAAAACTCAAAGCAAGTAAAAATCAGGAAACAGATATCAAGGCGGCATTAGATGTAGTAAAGAAGGATAATGCTTATCTGTTCCAGGATGTGAATATCCCAAGGGTTGTATCGGTGACGCCTGGGCCGAACAAAGAATCTGATGATTTAAAAACGCAGGCCAATAATGCACTTAGGAGCTTATTGGGGCGAGAATAAAAGGAGGAATTTAAATGCCAGTAAATATTACAAATAGAGAAAATGCCGAGGCGATTATCCGCCAGCAGGTTGTTTCTACCGTTTTTCAGGATGCGCCAAGACAGTCTGTATTTATGAGTATGGCACGTAAGTTGCCAAATATGACAAGTAATCAGACGAGAATCCGTGTGTTGGATTTTCTTCCAACAGCCTATTGGGTGGATGGTGATACAGGAATGAAGCAGACAACAAAGCAGGCATGGGATAATGTATACCTTGATGCAGCAGAGTTAGCTGTTATCGTACCTATTCCGGAAGCTGTCCTGGATGATGCAGAGTTTGATATTTTTGGTGAGATTACACCGAGAGTCAATGAAGCTATCGGTCAGAGAGTTGACAGTGCTGTTGTATTTGGTGTTAACCGTCCGGCGGCATGGCGCAATGATATCATTACGACCGCAAGACAGGCGGGGAACAATGTTGCTGTTGGTTCCAGTCCTGATTACTATAACCTGATTATGGGTGAGGGTGGTGTTATATCTAAGGTCGAGGAAGACGGTTATATGGCGACCGGATGTTTGGCAGCCATGGGTATGAGAGCAAAACTCAGAGGCATCCGGGCAACGGATGGCAGTCTTATCTTTAAGTCTGATATGCAGGGCTCTACACAGTACGCACTTGATGGCGCACCGATGTATTTTCCTCAGAACGGTGCTTTTGATAATACAGTAGCTCAGATGGTCGTTGGAGATTTTAAACAGGCTGTATATTCTATTCGTCAGGATGTGACCGTTAAGATTCTTGATCAGGGAGTTATCCAGGACCCTGTGACCAAAGAAATCGTGTATAACCTGGCACAGCAGGATATGGTTGCACTTCGTGTTGTGTTCCGTATGGGGTGGGCGCTTCCGAATCCGGCAACACGTATGGATGAAGACCGCGTAGGTTGCCCATTTGCTTATTTGGAACCAGCTACAGCAGTAACTACACAGAAGGTAACCTTTACCGTAAGTGACAATCAAACGACACCGGCAGCAATTGAAGGAGCCATTATCGACGTCAACGGCTCTAGATTAAAGACAAATGGTTCTGGCAAAGCCGAATTTAATCTTCGCGCCGGCACATATCCGGCGAAGATCCGTAAAGCAGGATTTGGCCAGATTACGGAGACAGTTATCGTTGCATCTTCTGCGGTCACAAAGGCGGTAACATTGATCCCGAAGGAATAATGGGAGGATAAGGGTATGGCATGGATAAATGTTGATTATGATTTTTATACAAATACATTCAAAGGTACAGTCATACCCGAAAGTGCCTTTGATAGAAAAAGTGTGGAATCCGAAGCATTCATTAACAAAATTACTTTCGGGAGGATTCATAAATATGATCTGCGTCCGGATGATTTAAAGGCTGTGAAGCTTTCCATCTGCGCAACGGCAGAAGCGGTCTACAATTTGGATAAACATCGGGATATTAAATCCGAGAATAACGATGGATATTCCGTCACTTATGTGGACAGCGGCGAGAGTTCAAGACGCTTACGGATGATAGAAGCAGCGGATATATATTTGGCGGATACTACGCTTCGCAATAGGATGGCGTCTTATGATTACTAATGCAGACATAACCATTTATAATCAAAAAAGCAATCCGGTTACAAAATTGACCGAGTATGTCCGGACACAGATTAGAAACGTCCATTGGTATACAGATCAGAAAACATCTGTTGACCAGTCAGGTGTACACAGTGCAGATATCTACAAGATTCGGGTCCCGGAAGAGTCAGTGACAGATAGAAAGTTTCTTGATCATTCAGAATGGAAGCAGTCGGAAGATACAGACGGCTATTGGACGATTCAGAATGACGATCTGGTTGTCAGGGGTCTGGTGGATGACGATATACGTCAGGCTTCGGATCTGTTGAATAAATATCCGTACGTCGCACGGGTGAATTCGTTTTCGGATAATCGCCGTGGTAATAATCCACATTTTCGAATTGGAGGTGTCTCCTGATGGCAAGAGTAAAATTGACGATGAATCCTACACAGCAAATATTGCTTAAGAGAGGGCTGAATAAAAATGGAGATGCACAGCGCTTTTTTACTCATGAGGTCCGAAGGCTGTCAGACCCATATGTCCCCATGAAATCTGGGATGCTGAAAAATTCGGCAATCGAAAATGTGGATACTATTATGTACCCACAGGTATATTCTAAAAAGCAATATGAGCAGAACCGCGGCAGCGGACTTCGTGGAAAGTTGTGGGACAGGCGGATGTGGGCTGATCGCGGCGATGAGGTTGTTCAATCAGTAGCAAGATTTGCAGGAGGTAAACCAGGATGACGATTATAGAAAGTATTCGGGATTTCATTCAGGGCTGTCCGTTTCTGGATGAATTTTCTAAGGCTGTGAATGTTAATTATATGGATGATGATGCAGTTAACTATATGATCGAGCCGACGCCGGTGAATCCAATTGTAAAAAAATACATGGGTGGCAGTTCTGTCAGACAGTTTGCCTTTGTATTTGCCAGCCGGGAATATTATGGTCCGGATACCATTGAAAATATTTCCAACAGCGGTTTTTATGAACGGTTTGCTGACTGGCTGGAACAAAGTACGCTACAGGGTAAACTACCGGTGTTGGACGATAAAAAGACACCACGAAAGATTTTTGCTGAGACAACGGGGTATGTTTATAATGCGGATGAGACCCTGGCTCAGTATCAGATACAATGTAAATTAACATATTTTCAGGAAAGGATGATTTAAGATGTCAGGTGAAGTAAGACAGAGATATATGCAGGCGAACTATATTGACGTAGGGAGCACCGATTCTACATATGCTTTTATGGGTGCCGGTTTTTCGGAATTGAATGAATCTCCTTCGGCGCAGACAAGCTCTAAACGGTACATTAATGACAAAGCCCAGACCAAACGAGTTACGGGGTATGATTGGTCGTCTTCATTTAATACAGATCAGATTCGCAGTGAGGAAGCAGTTGATTTTATTTGCAAGATTGGTGAACTTCAAAAAGTTGGCGGTGATGCTGAGACAGATTATGTGATTGTGGATCTGGATCAGAAGGTTGGAGATACAGGAAGTTCCTATCATGCGAGAAAATTTCACGTAGCTGTTGAAATTTCAAATTTTGAAAATAATGACGGTGAGATGGCGGCGTCTGGTAATCTGCTTCAGATTGGGAACTTGACCGAAGGAACTTTTGATACAAATTCGAAAACATTTACAGCATCTGTATAAAGGAGGGATTTTATGTTGGTTAAATTCGACAATGGTGTAGAAGTTGATTTTGACATCTATGATGCAGAAACAGCCGATTATTATGCGGATATAAAAAGTAATATCGTTGCAGCATCGGAAGAAGTGGTTCAACTGGCAGAAACGAAGCCGGGGGATGCTATGAGAAAGATGTTTTCGGTGGTTTCTGAGGGATGCGATATACTTTTTGGTGCAGGAATGGGCGAAAAGATTTGCGGTAGTCGTCCAAACATGATGACTGCGTTGAACGTGTTTTCTAAAATCCGTGATTCGGAGGATAAACAGATTGCTGAAATGAAAAAACTTTCAGATGTAGCAGCCAAAAAGTATCGTCCGAAAAAGAAGTGATGTAAATGAGTTCTCTTTTAACTGAGAGACTTCCACAGACAGTTCAGATTGACGGGGTGGAAGTTAAAATAAATACGGACTATCGTATTTTTGTTAATCTGGAACTTACGTTGCAGGATGATATACTGTCTGATGAAGAGAAAATCTATCGGATGCTTAAGCTTTGCTATCCATCTATTCCAAAGAATATAGTAGAAGCGTTGGAGCAGATCATGTGGTTTTATTCCTGTGGGAAAAAGGATGAAAAGAAACGATCACGTAAGCCGTTGTATCGATTTGATTGTGACGGTGATTATATCTATTCGGCATTTTTGTCTCAGTATAGTATCGATCTGCAGGAACTGCCTTATATGCATTGGTGGAAGTTCCGGTCGTTATTTCAGTCTTTGGGTGATGATAACGAGATAACGAAGATCATTGGGTACCGGAATATGGAAATAACCGGGAAGATGACCAATGACCAGAAGCGGTTTTATAAAAGGATGAAAGAACAATATAAACTTCCGATGCCAGAACATAAGAGCCAGATGATTGAAGAAATCGAGGAAGCGCTTATAAATGGTGGGGATATCAGTCACATCCTTCAGAGGTGATGAAAAATTGAAAAGGTGAAAGTGAAATGCCCGCATTGCGGCTATCCGGTGAATGTATTTAAAATACCGGGTGCCAAATGCCAGGGCATTTTTTTGAAGTGCAAAAATAAGGATTGCAAAAAAGAATTTGAATTAAAGATTTAAAGATGTGTGCCGATGTGCCGGTGTCTTTACTCGAGGTAGGTGAGGATATTGGCAGATGGCAAGGTTGTTATTGAAACTGGATTAGACAGTTCAGGGATTGAAAAAGATATATCGAAGCTTGGGAGTCTGGCATCAACGGGGTTAAAAGCAACCACGGCGGCCATAACGGTAGCAAGTGGTGCATTGACAGCTTTTGCAGGCTATTCCGTAAAAGCCGGAAGCAGCTTTGAGACAGGTATGTCAGAAGTAGAAGCTATATCTGGTGCCACAGGAGAGCAGATTGAAGAACTGGCAACGAAAGCAAAGGAAATGGGCGCCACGACAAAGTTTTCGGCGACAGAATCAGCGGCAGCTTTAAAATATATGGCTATGGCCGGATGGTCTACTGAGGATATGTTAGGCGGCCTTGAGGGTATTATGAACTTGGCTGCGGCTTCGGGAGAAGATTTAGCTAGTGTATCCGATATTGTAACAGATGCTTTGACCGCTTTTGGACTTCAGGCATCAGATTCCAGTCATTTTGCAGATGTTTTAGCAAAAGCAGCGTCCAATTCTAATACGAATGTTGGACTGATGGGCGCAACATTTCAGTATGTTGCACCTTTGGCTGGAGCCCTTGGCTACAGTATTGAAGATACAGCGGTTGCCATTGGATTAATGGCAAATGCTGGCATTA
Source organism: Frisingicoccus caecimuris (assembly GCF_004340975.1). Taxonomy (GTDB): domain Bacteria; phylum Bacillota; class Clostridia; order Lachnospirales; family Lachnospiraceae; genus Frisingicoccus; species Frisingicoccus caecimuris. Next base: position 149,287 of record NZ_SLXA01000001.1, on the reverse strand, counting down.
AGGGTGAAAAGGCGGGTACAGCATTACGTACAATGTTTACCCGATTATCAGACCCGCCGGCAGATGCGGCGGCGGCAATAGATGAGCTTGGACTTAGCATGACAAATGCAGATGGAACAATGCGCCCGCTTAGTGATGTCATGGCTGACCTTCGGACCAAGTTTGCCGGCTTATCAGAAGAACAGAAAGTTCAGATGGCGTCTTCTCTTGCTGGACAGGAGGCTATGTCGGGGCTTTTGGCAATCGTAAATGCCTCTGACGAGGATTTTGAAAAGCTAACACTATCTATCAATAATGCCAGCGGTGCAGCCGAAGAGATGGCCGGAGTCATGAACGATAACCTGAAAGGCGATATCACGTTATTACAGTCCGCTGTTGAAGGATTGGGCATTCAGGTTTATGAAAGTGTAGATGTTGAACTTCGCGAAGCGGTCCAAGCAGGGATTGGATACGTGGACCAGTTATCGGAAGCATTTACAGATGGCGGCTTAAAAGGGGCTGTCAAAGAGGCGGGAACTATATTTGCCGACATGGCAACGGAAGCCACAAAACAGGCGCCGAAGATGATCAAATCGGCTATCCAATTTATTAAAGCCTTTACCAAAGGTATTTCAGCAAATAAGAATGAAATATGGAATGCTGCCGTTGAGATTTCAAAAGCACTTGGTGATGGTCTGGCAGACATGCTTCCGAAGTCGGTCCAAAAGCCGGTAAAAGATGCGATTGATAAGATGGCAAAGTCTTTGACCTCTGGCGGTATAAAAAATGCCATTGGTACGACGGTCACAATGTTTGAAAATCTGGCTACAACAGCTGGAAAGATCTTTGTGCCGGCTATTGAACTGGCAGTTGATATTTTGGACATTCTTGGAGAACACGCAGAAATCGTCGTGCCGCTAGTAGCGGCAGGAGCTACGGCTTTTGGCGCTTATAAGATTGTAGGATCAATAACACCATTGATTACGGCCTTTGATACGGCGTTGACAATGCTCACAGCTGCAGAAGCTGCAAATGCGGCGCAAATACTGGCTGCTTCAGGCGCATTATCGGCAAAAGAGGTTATTGTTGGTGTTATTACCGGAAAGATTACGTTGGCCACTGCGGCTACGACCGCTTGGAATGCTGCACTGTCTATTCTTGGGGGACCTTTGGGACTTGCTTTGACAGCAGTGGGCGTTCTGACAGCTGGTATCATTGCTTACTGTGCGACTCAGGAAGAAGCAACTTTAGAGACGACCGCTTGGGTGGAAGAGAATGAAACTCTTATGGAGAGCTTAAGTAAGACTAACGAGTCCGTTCAGAGAAGTATCGAACAGCGTCAGCAGTCTTACGACGGTGCTATGTCGGAAGCTGGTGCGATCGATATTCTCACACAGAAGCTGTTTGAATTATCGGACAAAGAAAATAAAAGCGCTGAAGACAAGGCGGCGATGGCGGCCATCGTAGACGAACTCAATGGTAAGATTCCTGGATTAAATCTGGTGATAGATGAAGAGACCGGGTATCTTAATATGAATAAAGATGCAATCGTGGCGGTTACCGAGGCTAGTAAAGATATGATCATGGCCAAAGCGGCGCAGGAAAGCCTTGTTCCGATTGCCCAGAGTATCTGGGAAGCTGAGATGAATCTTGCCGAGGCTGAACAAGCGCGGAATGATGCGATGGAAGTTTTGAATGAGAAACAGTCGGCCTATAACACAGTGGTTGCTCAGTATGAAAAGGAATTATTAAATTCTGGATCGGCCACCAGCGAAACAGAAGAGGCTCTCAATAAATGTCGGGGTGAAATGGAAGCTGCCCAGTCTGTTGTGAGCGAATTAGATACTACCATTGATGAATGTAACCAGACACTGGATGATGCCAATGCAAAGTATGATTTTATGCAAGGGAAGGTTGCTGAGTATTCGGCAACAACAAATCAGGCAAAGGTGTCCATCGATGAGATGGGTGCCAGTGAACAGCTGTTGGCAGCAGTACATTCAGAGAGCGCTGATCAGATTCAGCAGGCTTTGGCGACAGTTTCTGAGGGAATGTTGACGGCAACAAATGCGAACCGGGAACAGCTGACACAGCAGGTAAGCGATTTGGAAAATAATGTGGCGATGATGCTTGCAGCCCTTCAAGCGGGAATGCCGGGAGTTACACAGGAGATGGTCGATCAGTGTAACCAGATGGTATTTGCGGCCAAAGGGGAACTGGATCAACTGGCCCCGACGTTTCAAGGAGCGGCAGATACCGCCGGTCAAGCAGCTGTCACGACTACGGCTGGTCATACCCCTTCGTATAATGCGGCAAACAAGGATTTTGCTGAGAACGGCAAGCAAGGATTTGATTCTGCCGATGTTCCAGGACACCATGAGAAGGCTGCCGGTGATGCAGCGAATGCGGCTATTCAAGAGACAACGGCCCACTGGAGAGAAGAATATGCGGCTGGTGCCGGAACTGGAAGGAACTTGAACGAAGGGCTGGATTCACAGGGCGTTGAAGGACATTTTGAGAGCACTGGTGGAGCGGCTGGAAGCAACCTTGCAAGTAGTATGAATGCGCAGACTGGTGCGGCAAATGCAGCCGGTTCATCTATTGGCGATGGTGCGAATAGTGGTGTGGATGCGTCAGAAGTAGATAGCCATTTCAGTGTAATAGCAAATCTGGCCGTATATGAATTTATTCGAGCGATGGCAGCACTGAAGGATTTGTCTCGGTCAACCGGTCAGGAAATTGGGGACAATTCAGTCAACGGACTTAGGATCGGTTCTGACGGAACATATGGACTTGGAATTGATTTTGCAAACGGCTATGCCAATGGTATTTACGGCGGTCTCAGTGCAGCAGTAGCGGCGGCGGCTTCAATGGCAGCACAAGCTATTGCGGCTGTCCAGGCAACACAAGCATCTGCTTCACCGTCCAAAAAGACTCGTAAGCTGGCACACGACTTTGATGATGGCTATATCGGTGGAATTCTGGATAAAGAGGATGAAGTTGAAGCGGCTGCAGAGCAGATTTCCGAGACGGCACTTGGTGCGTTAGATTTTACTGGGATTGATGCTTCTGGGCTTGTTAAGCGTATGCGTGATACAGTTGCAGCTGAAAATCATGCGATTGGTGAAAGTTTATCCTCTGAATTTGTTAATAAAATTTATAAAAATGTGGAACTCGAAAACAATCAGGAGTTGATAAATTATGAAAAAATGGCCAGTTATATTGTGGCAGCCCTGATCCGGGCGGGGGTCAAGGTGGAAGTTGACGGTCGGGACTTTGGCCGTTTGATAGGAGAGATTGTAGGCGTATGATGGAGATATACTATTTAAATGCTCGGGGAGAAAAACTCAATCTTGTAGAGTGGCCATATCGAATTCAGACGGGGGATATCCTTAATTATAAAAAGTCTTATACATTTTTTAATGCATCCCATGGAGGGGTGATTCAAGGATTTAATTCAGAGGTGTCCGAGAGAAATGTTGTTCTTACTGTCGCTGCACGAACAATGGATGAATACTATAACTCGCTTAATCATTTTTATAGTGTCGTTGATTCAGACGTGGTCAATTTAACACCGGGTCGTCTGTATGTTAATGGGCAATATATGAGGTGTTATATTTTCGGGAGTGAAAAGACAGAGTGGGAATATGGATGCAATTTCTTGGACAATACCATTTTTATTGTAAGCGGCAATCCCCAGTGGGTCACTGAATCTATCAAGGCCTTCCATCCTGTTGGCAGCGATACAGGTTATCCATATTTGGATTATCCATACGACTATGATTATGATTATGCTCCAGATATCATTTCTGTCGGTCATATCAATCTTGACCATTATGCGCCGTGTAAATACCTTTTAAAGATTTACGGTCCGGCTATCAATCCGGCGGTGACGATAGGCGGCATCGTCCGCCAGGTGTATACCACGCTGGAAGCTGGACAATATCTTTTGATCGACAGTCGTGATAAGACTGTGAAGCGTGTATTAAACGATGGCGCTGTCCTGAGTGAGTTTGACAACCGGCGCCGAGGAACGAAATCTATTTTCGAGCCGATAATACCGGGAATGAACGAGATCACCTGGAACAACGCCTTTGGTTTTGACCTGACACTGTTTATCGAGCGGTCCGAACCGGAATGGAGGTAGGTCATGGATTTCATGCTTGCGGACAAAGATAAAAAAGAACTGGGCCAGGTTGAACTGGATATGGACATGGATATCGGCGGCACCAACGATTATCAGTTTTCGGTGTCATTGGGGCAATGGGAAGACATATACAGCCGGGTAGCTTACATCTATATCCCCGATACGGAATATGGCGGCCCGGTCTCCACACCGGAGACGGTTCCAGCCAGTAATACCGTCAGGATCACCGGGGATGTCTGGCGGAAGATGTTATCTCAAAAGATCATTGAGCCGCCGGAAGGCAGCGCTTACCGGATGGTGGCTGGTGAAGCGAATGCCATCATGAAAGACCTTGTGGACGGGATGTTCCCGGGCCTTTTTGCTGTTCCGGAAACAGACAGCGGCATACAGATAACGTCTTACCAGTTTGACCGGTACACGGACCTTTTGACCGGGCTCATAAAGATGCTGAGTAAATTTGGAGCCAGGTTGGACATCAAGCTCCGGCAGGGGGAACGGCATGGATTTACCGTTGAGGTCCAGGCCATGCCCATCGTGGATCATTCAGACAGCCTGGAATTTAGCGAGGACAGCAGGGTACGGTTCACTACGAAGGATCACACCCGTGGCATCAACCATCTGATCTGCCTTGGCCAGGGTGAATTGACGGATCGGCTGGTCGTCCATCTCTATACCGATGCGGACGGCAATATCGGCCGGACACAGGCCTTTTTCGGCATGGATGAGCGGGTGGCTGTGTATGATTACGGAAATGCTGAGACGGAAGCAGAGCTTATCAAAGGCGGGACAGAACGGCTGGAAAGCTTAAAAGACTATAAAGAGATGACCGTGGAGGTCGCGGATGTGGTTGCAGATATCGGAGATATCGTTGGCGGCCGGGAGTATACGACAGGATTCCTTATCCGCCGGGAGATCACCCAGAAGATCATCAAGATCGAACGGGGCCGCATTAAGACTCAGTATAAAGTTGGTGGGAAAATGAAGGAAACTCCCCGAGTCGGCGGTGGGAACACGGGGAGCGTGATAGAAGCGATCACAGAGGCGGAGATCGATGCCATCTGCGTGTAAAGGAGTGGGCCTATGGGATTTTTAGATGATGCAGGCGTCGAACGGCTGTGGCAGAAAATGAAAGCTTATGTGGCTTCAAAAACTGGCAGTAACCTGACATTTGATAAGGTTTATCCAGTTGGGAGCATCTATATGAGCGTGAACAATGTCAATCCTGGCACTTTGTTTGGAGGGACATGGATAGCATGGGGAGGTGGCCGCGTACCAATAGGTGTAGATACATCAGATACGGACTTTCAAACAGCAGAAAAGATCGGAGGAGCCAAAACGGTGAATTTGGCTCATAGTCACACAGTAAATTCACATTCTCATACTACATCCGGCCACACGTTGACCGTGAATGAAATACCATCTCACCGTCATAGTGTAGATATAACAAGCGGTAATGGTGGAGCACATTCCCACGTTTTGGTAGTAAAGGCTTTGTTAAGCTCTATAACACATCATCATGGCGAAGGTGCATACCCATCAGCAGCGTCTTCGACAGCTGGCAGTTATGTGGATGCACAAACAGTGGCCGGGGCTGTTAATACTGCTCCAAACCATACACATTCGGTAAGCGGCAACACTGGAAACTTGGGGGGCGGTAATTCCCACTCTCACGGCGATACAGGAAAATCATCCCCTGCAACAGATAGTAAATTAAGTGCATCACAATCAATCATGCAACCATACATAACCTGCTACATGTGGAAGCGAACAGCATAGAAAGGGGCGTAATAGAATGGAGATAATCGATGGTTATAAAGGGGTGGCCCATGTGAAGGCCAGCCAGGTCGGATTGCATCATCAGGGTCTGATCGGTCCGGACAGTTATATATTGAACAATGGAAACAATCTGAGTTATCAGATAATTTCCGGAAATAAGATACGGATCCTGGATGGGATCATTGTCGTTCAGGGGCGGAGAGGATGTATCGAACCCGGGTTTTATGAAGAGTTGGTGATTGAAAACGGCAGTCAGGGTGAATACCGAAAGGATATCATTGCGATCCAGTACTCCAAAACATCCGATACAGGAATCGAAAGCTTTGATCTTGTGGTTGTGAAAGGCACACCAGCAACGGATACACCGGCGCTTCCAGAGCTTACATTCGCAGATATCAATAGCGGCGGTATGCTGCACCAGGAAGCATTGTATGTGGTCACGATATCGGATGCAGCGATCACATCGGTGGAAGGGCAGTTGGAAACCCTCTGCAGTGTGGCAGATATGGTCGAATTGGACGGGAGTTATGATGGCAAAAAGGCCGGGTGGCTGAAAAAGCTTGGCGGAAGGGTTTTTGCCCACGCCCATGCCAGGACCGTCCTGTGGTCCGGGACAACGACCTTGTATTCGAAGCTGACGGAGGTCATCAACAGCATATCAGCGCATAAGAGCAGCAGTGATCATGACGGAAGGTATTATACAGAATCTGAAATAGACGCAAAGCTGAATGGAAAAGCAAATTCAAGCCATAATCATGATTCCCTTTATTATAAAAAAGCGGATGTTGATAAGAAGTTTATTCCCGCAAAGGTCAATTTTACAACAAATCCAGCTTCATTTGTCGCTACGTCAAATATATCTTATAGTTGTGCAAATATCGCCACGATCAATATGTATATAAAATCTGGAAGCAATGTAATGGCTAATAATAATGACCTTTTAGTTGGTGTATTGAGTGTTGCCCCGATCAATGAGACACTTATTTCAATACATGACGATGCCGAAAAAGCGCTTATGCTCGGAAGGATAAAAACAGATGGAAGTATCGTTGTCAAAGCGAGAAATTTGGAAGGTGAAAGATATTTGATCATCAACGCATCTTTTGCATTTAGCAGCTAGGAAATATCGATCACTGCAAAGAAGGATATATATGGAGATCAGAGCGGGACCAGACATGGTCTTTTTATTTTGTAGGAAAAATCATGAAATGAGGTAATATCCAGTGTACATAGACACTCATATGATTATTACGGCCGCAAGTCTGCTTACCGCAGTTACGGCCATTTTTTCTGTCGTTTTTGCAGTGTACCGTTGGTATCTGAAACAGAATCGACAGGATGAAGAAATTGAGAAGATGAAGAGTGAGCAGTGCCTGTTGACCTATGGCATCCTCGCGTGTTTGAAGGGATTGAAGGAGCAGGGGTGCAACGGGCCGGTAACGGAAGCAATCGACAAGATTGAAAAACATATAAATAAACAGGCACATGACCAGGAAGGATGATTTTATGGAGCAGATTGTTAATTATGTAAAACCAGAATTATTGATCGTAGCAATGGTGTTGTATTTTGCCGGTGTTGGGCTGAAAAAGGCTGAGGCGGTGAAGGACAAATATATCCCACTGATCAACGGAGCTATCGGGATTGTATTATGTACCATTTGGGTATTTGCGACATGTTTATGCGGCACACTACAGGACATTGCAATGGCGGCATTTACGGCCATCACGCAGGGCATTCTTGTGGCCGGTCTCAGTACATATGTAAATCAGGTAATCAAACAGGCAACGAAGGAGGAATAGTAATGGCAAAAATTTATTTGGTAGCAGGTCACGGCGGAAGTGACCCAGGAGCATGTGGTTATGGAAGAAAAGAAAAAGATGATGTATTGAGATTGACATTGGATGTCGGCGCTGCACTCAGCAAATTAGGGCACTCAATCCGGTATAATCGGACATCGGATGTAGATACCGACTATTATGGTTACATTAATGATTGCAACAATTTTGGCGCCGATATCTGCTTATCCATTCACAGGAATTCTTTCAATGGAAGCGCGAGCGGATATGAATCATGTATCTATGCCAACACTGGAAGAACGAAGATTTTGGCGGATGCTCTCAATGCTGGAATGGCCGCCATTGGATTTGAGAATCGTGGCAGCAAGATTCGTCCGGACCTTGCTGTGTTAAATTCAACGACCATGGATGCTTTGCTGGCTGAGGTGGGATTTATCGACAATCCGGCCGACAATGCTCTTTTTGCGAATCGTTATAATGACATTGTAAAATGTATCGCAAACGGCATCCTAAAGGCCTTAGGCTTATCACAGACTGCCGGAAATACAACACCATCAAAGCCGGCCGAGCCGAACAAGACACCGGTTAAAAAAGACCTCGGACAGGTCAATTGTTATTATCAGGTTTTTACAGACCGGTGGTGGCCAAGGGTTAAGAATTATGAAGACTGGGCCGGAGAAGGTGATGGTGTACCTATCCGGTATCTCGGTATTTGCGTGGATAAGGGCAGTATCCGGGCACGGGCACACACGCTGAATAGCGGATGGTTGCCGGCGATCACATTTGGAAAATCCTATAACATCAATGATCTGGAGAATGGAGTCATTGGTGACGGAAGCCCAATTGATGCCATCGAATTATATTACATCACACCAGACGGATATAAATACAAGAAAGCCGTGTATTGCGTATCATCATTGGAGGGTGATGAATTTTACCCCGTGCAGTATGATGACGAGGTGAGTGATACAATGGACGGTTACGCCGGCGCAATGGATATACCAGTGGATAAGTTTAAAGCCTGGATTGAATAATGTATCTTTGGCTCCCGGGATTCCGGGGGCCTTATTTTGTAAGGAAAATGAATGAAAGAATTTGACATGTTATATAGTAGAAAGTCGTGTTGCATTTCGTGTTGCATTGTGTTGCATAATTCCGTAAAAACGAGCATTCGAATAACATTTTTCGCAAAAACAAAACACCGACAAAACCAGTGTTTATCGGTGTCTGTTGGTTTTTCTGATAAAATTAAAAAATGCACCCGACGGGAATTGAACCCACGCACATGGCTCCGGAGGCCATTGCTCTATCCACTGAGCTACGGGTGCAAATAGTATTCTACTATAATTGAAAAAAATTTGCAATGTTTTTTTGAAAAAATCTCATATTGTTTTATCAAAAAGCCAAGATGGTTGACGGAAACGCCTTTTTTTGGTACAATAAAGAGAATTGAAAAGGAGGATTACTATGAAGACAAGCCGTAGTAAATTAATACTCATTATTCTGTTGTCAATTGTTGTGATCGCAGCAGCAATTGCCGGTGTCGTTTTATCTATGAAGAATAAATCGGAAGAGAAACAGACATCCGCAGTAAAGGCTTCGGAAAGTGTTGTTGTTAATGAGGATGAGGTTTCCAAGGATCGTCTTTTAAAAGATAAGTATCCGGAAGTCAACGATCTGATCAAAAGATATCGTACAGCACTGACCAACGGTGATGTGGACGCTTTAAAGGGGATTTATAATACAAAGGATGAGATCAGCGGTGACGTTCTTTCATCGACATCCAAGATCATCGAAAGTTATTCGGATACAGTATGTTATACGAAGAAAGGCCTGGAAGCGAATTCCTATTTTGTATTTATTTATGATAAGCTGAAAATCAGCGGTATCAACACACCGGCACCGAACCTGACGATGGTTTATGTAAAGAGTACCGCAGATGGTACATACTACATCTATCGTGGAGAGCTGAACGGGGCCACGGCAACCTATGAATATGATTCGGAGACTCAGGCTTATATTGCAAAGCTTTATGAAGATGATGAAGTCAAAGATCTGATGGCAACGGTATATCAGGAAAAAGAAGCTGCCTGTGCGAAGGATGAAACTCTCAGGAATTTTATTGACGGATTATCCTCTCCGACCTCCGATGTGATCGACGAAACAACGGGCGAAAGTGTTGAAGGTGAAGGGGCTGAAACCGGAGAAACAGATAGTTCAGCTGAAGAGACTCAGCCGGTGGAGACAGAAGCTGCTGAATAAACACTTTAAGATTTGAGATAAAAGGTTTCTATTACCAGAGGTAGTAGAAACCTTTTATTGGGATAAAGGAAGATAATTATGGAAAAAGTGAGATTAAATAAATATTTAAGTGGTCAGGGAATCTGTTCCCGGAGAGAAGCCGATAAGCATATTGAGGCCGGGAAAGTGACGATCAATGGACATATTGCCGGAATGGGCGAAAAGGTAGACGGTACAGAGGAAATCCTTTTTGACGGAAGGCTGGTCAGTGCGGCCAGAGAAGAAAAGATTGTGCTTGCCATGAATAAACCGGCAGGAATTGTCTGCTCCAGCAAAGAAAAAGATAATATCATTGACTATTTGAAATATCCGAAGCGGGTGTATCCGGTGGGCCGACTGGACAAAGATTCCACGGGGTTGATTTTGCTGACCAATGATGGTGAACTGATGAATGAAATTTTAAAAGCCAGAAATTACCACGAAAAGGAGTATGAAGTTCGTGTGCGGGAACGGATTACAGCAGACTTTATCCGGGGAATGAGTGAGGGGGTATGGCTTTCCGAATTAGGCGTAAAGACACGACCATGCAAAGTCAAAAAGGTGGACGCCTATACGTTTCGTATTATCCTGACTCAGGGGTTGAATCGCCAGATACGGCGCATGTGCGCATATTTTAATTTCCGCGTGGTTACATTAAAACGTATACGGATTATGAATATTCAGTTGGGAGACCTTAAAGAAGGCGAGTGGCGGGAGATTAAAGGCCGTGAGCTGAGAGAACTGCGGGGAGGAATCGTCCATGAATGATTTGTTGAAAGAGATGCGGGAATTAATTCAGAGATTGAATGAAGCTTCCAAAGCCTATTATCAGGATGCCCGTGAAATTATGAGTAATTATGAATATGATGCGCTCTACGACCGGCTCCTCACTCTCGAAAAAGAAACAGGAACGGTGCTGGCTGACAGTCCGTCTATCCATGTGGGTTATGAAGTGCTCAGCGAGCTGCCAAAGGAGAATCACGATTCTCCAATGCTTTCGCTGGATAAGACGAAAGATGCGGGAGCGCTCCGTACATGGATTGGGAACCATGAAGGGCTGCTCTCATGGAAGCTGGATGGTCTGACCATCGTACTGACTTACCGGAAGGGGGAGCTCTACAAAGCGGTCACCCGGGGTAACGGTATCACCGGCGAGGTTATTACAAATAATGCAAGAGTGTTCCGAAATTTGCCCCATAAGATTTCTTATGAAGGCGAATTGGTACTTCGGGGCGAGGCTCTGATCAAATATTCGGATTTCAGAAAATTGAACGAGAGTATTGAAGATGTGGAGGCAAAATATAAAAATCCCCGCAATCTGTGCAGTGGTTCGGTACGTCAGTTAAATAACGAGATCACAGCGCAGAGAAGCGTCTATTTTTATGCTTTTACGTTGGTAAAAGCGGAAGACGTGGATTTTCATAACTCCCGAAGAGAGCAGATGGAGTGGCTGAGCCATCTCGGCTTTGAAACGGTGGAATATAAGAAGGTAGATGCCGCAAATATTGAGGCAGAAATTCAGTGGTTTTCAGAGCATGTAAAATCCAGCAATCTGCCGTCGGACGGGTTGGTACTGACGCTGGACGATATTGCCTACAGTCGTTCTCTGGGAACAACGGCGAAATTTCCGAGAGATTCCATTGCCTTTAAGTGGGCCGATGAGACAGAAAAAACACAGCTCCTTGAGGTGGAATGGAGTGCGTCGCGAACAGGACTTATTAACCCGGTGGCTATTTTTGAACCGGTTCAGTTGGAAGGAACGACGGTTTCCCGGGCCAGTATCCATAATGTCAGTATTGTGGAGAGTCTGGAACTGGGACTTGGTGATGAATTGATGGTGTATAAAGCCAATATGATCATTCCACAGATCAGCGAAAATCTGACTCGGAGTGGCACACTGGAAATTCCGAAAGTTTGTCCGGTTTGCCATCAGCCCACGAAAATTTTACAGGAAAATGATGTAAAAGTGCTGACCTGCCCAAATCCGGACTGTGAGGCAAAGCATATCAAGGGGTTATCCCTTTTTGTTTCCCGGGATGCTTTCAATATCGAGGGCCTGTCGGAAGCCACGTTAGAAAAATTTGTTCAGAAGGGGTTTATTCACGGCTTGAGAGATGTATTTCACCTGCAAGATCATAAAGAAGAAATTATCGAAATGGAGGGGATGGGAGAGAAGTCCTATGCAAATCTTATCCAGGCCATAGAGAAATCACGCAATATACCGACGGCCCGGTTCATATACAGCCTTGGGATTCCGAACGTGGGACTTTCGAACGCAAAACTGCTGTGCCGGTATTTTAAAGATGATATAGCTGCTTTGATGTCGGCAGATGCGGAAGAGATAACGACCATTGAAGGCATTGGACCGATCATTGCAAAAAATGTGGAAAGTTTTTTCGCGGATTCAAAAATACGGGGACGCGTCGAGGAACTTCTTTCAGAAGTACATCTTGAGAAAGAATTTCTTTCAGAAGATGAGATGATATTAAAGGATATGACCTTTGTTATTACGGGAAGCGTCCATCATTTTGCCAATCGGAATGAAGTCAAAGCGCTGATTGAGTCGAGAGGTGGTAAAGTGGCAGGTTCCGTTTCTTCAAAGACGAACTATCTCATCAATAACGATGCAGCTTCAGCTTCATCAAAAAACAAAAAAGCGAAGGAACTTGGCGTTCCGATCATCACAGAAGACGAATTTTTAGAGCTTATTGAGAAAAATCGTATTGACAGTTAAAGAGTTCGGTGATATCCTATGAACATAAATCCGAGTAAATTACTCGGATATAAGAGGTGAGAGTATGAAACTTTCAACAAAAGGCCGATACGGTCTGAGAGCAGCGGTAGATCTGGCTTTGTTTTCAAAGGAAGAACCCATATCGATCAGCACTATTGCCAACCGGGAAGGGTTATCTGAAAGCTATCTGGAACAGTTGTTTGCCAAACTGAAAAAAGCTGGACTGATTTCGAGTATCCGGGGAACTAATGGCGGTTATCAGCTGGCAAAACCAGCGGGAGAGATTTCCGTAGGGGATGTTTTAAGGGCTCTGGAAGGAGAGATGGTCGTGGTCGATTGTCCGGACAGTGAAAACAAATGCGCCAAATTTGATTCCTGTGTCACCAAATATGTCTGGAAGCGTATAAATAATAGTATTAATGATACGATGGACTCTATGACATTGGAGGAGATCGTTGCGAACAGCCCGGAAATTAAAGACGAAACCGGTCAAAAAGCATATTGCTCAAAATAATATATATGAATGGAGAGAAGATAAGATGGATAAGAGGATTATTTATCTGGATCATGCAGCAACGACGGCGACACGACCTGAAGTCGTAGAAGCTATGCTGCCGTATTTTACTGAAAATTACGGAAATCCTTCCACGGTCTATGATCTGGGAGCCAAAAATAAAACAGTAGTTACAGAAAGCCGCGAGATTATAGCCAAAGCCCTTGGGACAGACGCTGCCAACATTTATTTTACAGCTGGCGGGTCCGAATCTGATAACTGGGCTCTTGTAGCAACAGCCGAGGCTTATAAAAATAAAGGCAATCACATTATTACATCCAAAATCGAGCACCATGCGATTCTTCATACATGCGAGTATCTTGAAAAAGAGCGCGGATATGAAGTGACTTATGTGGATGTGGATGAAAACGGCATCATTAAACTGGACGAATTAAAAACAGCCATTCGTCCGACAACAATTTTGATTTCTGTTATGTTTGCAAATAATGAAATTGGAACGATTCAGCCGATTAAAGAAATCGGAGCCATTGCCCGTGAACATGGCATCCTGTTCCATACAGATGCGGTTCAGGCATTTGGGCAGATTCCGATCAACGTTGATGAGCTGAATATTGATATGCTCAGCGCCAGCGGCCATAAACTGAATGGACCAAAGGGGATTGGCTTCCTGTATATCCGCAAGGGCGTGAAGATTCGTTCCTTTGTTCATGGCGGCGCTCAGGAGCGGAAGCGCCGGGCCGGGACAGAAAATGTACCGGGCATTGTCGGATTGGGCAAAGCGGTAGAAATTGCTGTAGCCACCATGGACGATCGGACTAAGAAAGAAACTGAACTGAGAAATCATTTGATCGACCGGATTCTGGCGGAAATTCCTTATACACGTTTGAATGGTGACAAAGACCGACGACTGCCGAATAACGCCAACTTCAGTTTCCAGTTTATTGAAGGAGAATCTCTTCTGATCATGTTGGATATGGCGGGAATTTGTGGTTCCAGCGGTTCTGCCTGTACGTCCGGCTCACTGGACCCGTCTCATGTACTTCTGGCAATCGGTCTGCCCCATGAAATCGCGCATGGTTCACTGCGTCTGACCCTGGGTGAAGATAATACGATGGAAGAGATGGATTATGTAGTTGATAAAGTGAAAGGCATTGTAGAACGTCTCAGAGCGATGTCTCCGTTATACGAAGATTTTGTAAAAAAGAACAAATAGGAGGAGTTTTTATGTACAGTGAAAAAGTAATGGATCATTTTCAGAATCCGAGGAACGTAGGAGAAATTGAAAATGCCAGCGGTGTAGGTACGGTTGGAAATGCAAAATGCGGCGATATCATGCGTATTTATTTTGATATTGATGAAAATCAGGTTATTCAGGATGTGAAATTTAAGACATTCGGCTGCGGTGCTGCCGTAGCGACAAGCAGTATGGCTACAGAACTCGTTAAGGGAAAAACCATCTACGAAGCTCTGGAAGTTACAAATAAGGCTGTTATGGAAGCGCTTGACGGTCTGCCTCCGGTTAAAGTTCATTGTTCTCTTCTGGCTGAGGAAGCTATTCATGCGGCTCTCTGGGATTATGCAGAGAAAAATGGCATTAAAATTGACGGACTTTCCAAACCGAAGTCGGATATTGGTGAAGAAGAAGTTGAAGAGGATTATTAGTCCATGAAAAATAAAAAAGTCATTGTCGGGATGTCCGGCGGTGTGGACTCTTCTGTGGCCGCCATGCTTCTGAAGAAGCAGGGCTATGATGTCGTCGGCGTGACGATGCAGATATGGCAGGATGAAGAAACAGCCATCCAGGAAGAAAATGGCGGTTGCTGCGGCTTGAGCGCGGTGGATGACGCACGACGGGTGGCCAGTCAGTTGGACATCCCCTACTATGTGATGAACTTTAAAAAAGAATTCAAAGAGTGGGTGATGGATGACTTTGCCGGGGAATATTTTCGGGGAAGAACGCCAAATCCGTGTATCCGGTGCAATCGGTATGTCAAATGGGAAGCGCTTTTACATCGAGCCATGTCCATTGGAGGAGACTACATTGCCACGGGACATTATGCCAAAGTGGTCCGGCTGGAAAATGGCAGATATACTCTGAAAAAAGCGCCTTCCAGAAAGGACCAGACCTATGCGCTCTATAATCTGACCCAGGAACAGCTTTCCAAAACGCTGATGCCGGATGGAGATTATACGAAAGAAGAAATTCGTCAGATGGCGGAAGCAATGGGCCTTCTCGTGGCATCCAAGCCGGACAGTCAGGATATCTGTTTTATTCCTGATGGTAATTATCAAAAATTTCTCTACGAATATACAGGACGGAAATTGCCGAAGGGAAATTTTGTTGATTCGTCCGGAAAGATCCTCGGTACGCATGAGGGAATTACCCATTATACGATAGGTCAGAGAAAGGGACTGAACCTTTCCATGGGATATCCGGTATTTGTTACGGAGATTCGCCCGGAGACAAATGAAGTGGTCATTGGTGAAAGCAGAGATCTATTTAAGTCCGTACTGACCGCTTCTCATGTGAACTGGATGTCCATTCCAGAGCCCAAAGCAGGAGAAAAAGTCCGTGTCCATGCAAAAGTCCGCTATGCCCATGGGGGAGCCATGGCGACTGTTCACAGGGCGGAAGACGGAATTCTTGTCTGTGAATTCGACGAGCCTCAGCGTGCCATTACGCCGGGACAGGCCCTTGTCATGTATGATGGGGAATATGTTGTCGGTGGCGGCGTGATTGAGGCGGTTAAAGACTGAAAGCGGTCAAGGAGGTAAGCCTATGTGGATAAGAGCAGATTTAAAGCAGAGAGCAAAGAAGAACTTGCGCGGTTATTATTGGGCGGCAGTAGCTGTCTGTCTTATATTCCTTGTGCTTCAGTATGCATTGGGAACGAATGGCAGTTCGTCAGCTTCATCGTCCAATTCGAGTACAGAGGAGACGACAGGCAACATGGGAGATAATGATATGTCCTTTGATGTGCAGGAATATGCACTGCCGCAGATTCGGGACTATGTCGAAAGCTTTGTCTATTCTGAAACCGGAGCGGGGATGTTCACCAGTGTTGTGACTTCTGCCGTGCTGTTTTATGGAATAGTATTGGCAATCGTGCGTATGTGTCTGAATTATTTTATTGTCAATCCGATTCAGGTTGGAATGGCCAGTTTTTTCTATCGGAACAGAACAGAAAAGACCAGCGTTGGCGAGCTGGCCTTTGCATTTAATCGAAATGATTTTCTCCCGGTAGTGAAAACCATGTTCCTTCGGGGATTTTATGTGTTTCTCTGGACGCTGTTGCTTGTGATTCCGGGTATTATTAAAACTTATGAATACCGGATGGTAGATTATATTCTTGCAGAACATCCGGATATGCCGACCAGGGAAGTTTTAAACTTAAGCCGTCAGATGATGATGGGGCATAAATGGAATACCTTTGTTTTGGATATGTCCTTTTTCGGTTGGGCTCTGCTGGGAGCATTGACCTGGGGCGTATTGAATGTTCTCTGGACAAATCCATACATGAGAGCCACCGAAGCCGAGCTGTATGAGGTGCTTAAAAACCAGATTACAACGGGAACATCACAGGCTGACGTTTTTTAAATACGGTATAATATTTAAAGCCGAGGGTTTTTAAAAGCTCTTCGGCTTTTTTAAAATCATAGGCAATATGTTCGGGCTTATGGGCATCGGCTCCGATGGTGATTTTTTCACCGCCCAGCTCCAGATAACGGGACAGAATATCCGCCTGGGGATTGGGCTGACCAAGGCCATATTTATAACCGGCTGTATTGATCTCCAGTGCCAGGTCATGTTCAATGATCGTATTTAATGCTTTGTCAATAATAGAGGCATACTTCTCATAAGTATAGCCTTTATTTTTTTCCGGGGCATAACGAATCAAATAGTCGATATGGGCGTAAGTGTCAAAATTCTGATAAGCAGCCGTGTTATCAATGATTGTCTGGAAATATTTTTCACAGATGGTTTCAACAGTCCGGTCTTCCCAGAATTCCTTTTCATAGGGGTCGCCGTGAATCATATCTTTTGGAGCGGTGCCATATTTGTGGATATGATCGAGGTCTTTTTTATACCATGGCGCCGGGATCAGATGGGAAGAACCAATGATAAAATCAAAATCATGGGCTTTGGCCACAGCCTCATAGCGGCCGGCCAGGTGGGGAAGAAGCCCGAATTCTATGCCGAACAGCACTTCGATGTTCTTTTTATATTTATCCTTTAATTCATATAATTTTTTTTCGTAGGTGTCCATATCCACCTCAAATAAAATTGTGCCGTCCGGGGAAGGATATTCATAATCCAGATGTTCCGTAAAGCAGATGGTTGTCAATCCTTTATCGATGGCGCCCTGGATCATGTTTTCCATCGATGATTCCGAGTCGGTCGAAAAAGATGAATGCATATGTATATCGCTTGTGATCATAATAAAGCCTCCAGTATTCTTTGTTTAAGCTAAATATAATAAAATTTTCTTTATTTGTCAAATAAATAACAAATATTATCCGAAATTAACTTGAATTTTATTCCGTAATTGGGTAAAATAGAATCATAATAATAATATAATCTAATTTAGGAGGAACTAAAATTATGGCAGTAAGAGTAGCAATTAATGGTTTTGGTCGTATTGGTCGTCTGGCATTTCGTCAGATGTTTGGCGCTGAGGGGTATGAAGTTGTAGCTATTAACGATTTGACAAGCCCTGCTATGCTGGCCCATTTATTAAAATATGATTCTTCACAGGGTAGATATGCACTGGCTGATAAAGTGACAGCAGGTGAAGATTCAATCACAGTTGACGGTAAAGAAATCCGTATTTATGCGTTCCCGGATGCAAATAACTGCCCATGGGGAGAATTAAAAGTCGATGTTGTTCTTGAATGCTCTGGCTTCTATACATCCAAGGACAAAGCACAGGCTCATATTAATGCCGGAGCCCGTAAAGTTGTTATCTCTGCTCCAGCAGGAAATGATCTGCCAACAATTGTTTATAATACAAACCATGAAACATTAAAAGCAGAAGATACCATTATTTCCGCAGCATCCTGCACGACCAACTGTCTGGCACCTATGGCAGATGCTTTGAACAAATATGCACCGATCCAGTCCGGTATCATGTGCACGATTCATGCTTACACAGGTGATCAGATGACTCTGGACGGACCTCAGAGAAAAGGCGATTTAAGACGTTCCCGTGCAGCAGCAGTGAATATTGTTCCGAACTCCACAGGTGCAGCAAAAGCTATTGGTCTTGTTATTCCTGAACTGAACGGCAAACTCATCGGTTCCGCTCAGCGTGTTCCTACACCAACAGGGTCCACAACCATCCTGACAGCTGTTGTTAAAAAGGCAGGCGTTACAAAAGAAGGTATCAACGAAGCGATGAAAGCTGCGGCGAATGAATCCTTCGGATATAATACAGACGAAATCGTTTCGTCCGATATCGTAGGTATGACTTATGGTTCTTTGTTTGATGCAACACAGACAATGGTTTGCCAGATTTCCGATGATTTATACGAAGTTCAGGTTGTGTCCTGGTATGATAATGAAAACAGCTACACAAGCCAGATGGTTCGTACAATCAAATATTTCTCTGAATTAGCATAAGATTCAGTGAGACCTTAAAAGGTCCGGCCTTTTGGACCGGACCTTCTTTATAATTATGGAGGCGATGAACATGGGATTAAACAAAAAATCAGTAGATGATATTAATGTAAAAGGAAAGCGGGTGCTGTGCCGCTGTGATTTTAATGTACCTTTAAAAGATGGTGTGATCACAGATACAAACCGTCTGACAGCAGCACTTCCGACGATCAAAAAATTGATCAATGATGGCGGAAAGGTTATTTTATGTTCCCATCTAGGAAAACCGAAGGGTGAGCCGAAACCAGAACTTTCTCTGGCTCCGGTAGCTGTGAAACTCTCTGAGCTTCTTGGACAGGAAGTAAAATTTGCAGCGGATAATGAAGTTGTCGGACCAAACGCGAAAGCCGCTGTTGAAGCAATGAAGGATGGAGACGTTATCCTTCTTGAAAATACCCGTTATCGTATCGAAGAGACAAAGAACGGCGAAGCTTTCAGCAAGGAACTTGCTTCTCTCTGCGATGTTTTTGTAAATGATGCTTTTGGTACGGCGCACCGGGCACATTGTTCTAATGTAGGTGTGACTGAATATGTGGAGACAAGCGTCGTCGGATATCTCATGCAGAAAGAAATCGATTTTCTTGGCAATGCAGTCAACAATCCTGTACGTCCGTTTGTTGCTATCCTTGGCGGAGCTAAGGTTGCGGATAAATTAAATGTTATTTCCAATCTTCTGGAAAAATGTGATACATTGATCATCGGCGGTGGTATGGCTTATACATTCCTTAAAGCTAAAGGTTATGAGATCGGTACATCCCTGGTGGATGATTCAAAATTGGATTACTGTAAAGAAATGATGGAAAAAGCTGAAAAACTCGGCAAAAATCTTTACCTTCCGATTGATACGACGATCACAAAGGATTTTCCAAATCCAATCGATGCGGAAGTCTCTGTAACGGTTGTTCCTTCCGATGCAATTCCGGCTGATATGATGGGGCTGGATATCGGAACGGCGACTGCTGAAAAATATGCAGAAGCGGTTAAGACGGCAAAAACCGTTGTATGGAACGGACCGATGGGTGTATTTGAAAATCCAATCCTTGCCAAGGGAACGATCGCTGTGGCAAAAGCGCTGGCAGAAACCGACGCAACGACCATTATCGGCGGCGGTGATTCGGCAGCGGCTGTAAATCAGCTTGGATTTGGTGATAAGATGACCCATATTTCCACCGGCGGCGGTGCTTCTCTTGAATTCCTGGAAGGCAAGGATTTACCGGGCGTTGTTGCTGCAGATGATAAATAAGAGAGGATTGGAAGTCATGCGTAGAAAAATTGTTGCAGGAAACTGGAAAATGAATATGACACCTTCTCAGGCTGTCGCTTTAATTGAAGAATTAAAACCACTGGTTGTCAGCGAAGATGTGGACGTGGTATTCTGTGTACCGGCCATCGATATCATTCCGGCAGTAGAAGCTGTGAAGGGTACGAACATTCATATTGGCGCGGAAAATATGTATTTTGAAGAAAAGGGCGCTTTTACCGGTGAAATTGCGCCGGATATGCTTACCGACGCCGGTGTGGACTATGTGATCATCGGTCATTCGGAGCGCCGCGAATATTTTGCAGAAACCGATGAGACTGTCAATAAAAAAGTATTAAAAGCTTTTGAGCATGGTCTGACACCAATCATCTGCTGTGGTGAATCCCTTACTCAGAGAGAACAGGGGATTACCATCGACTGGATTCGTCAGCAGATTAAGATTGCCTTCTTAAATGTTACTGCAGAACAGGCATCTAAAGCTGTTATTGCATACGAACCAATCTGGGCCATCGGAACAGGTAAAGTAGCTACCACAGAACAGGCTCAGGAAGTTTGCTCTGCAATTCGTGCATGCATTAAAGAACTTTACGGAGATGCAGCGGCAGAAGCTATCCGTATTCAGTACGGCGGCAGCGTATCTGCCTCCAGCGCACCGGAGCTTTTTGCTCAGGCCGATATCGACGGCGGTCTTGTGGGCGGCGCCAGCCTTAAAAAAGATTTCGGGGCTATCGTAAACTACAAATAAATAAGTCGTATTTGATTCAGGGAGAGCGGCTCTTCTGTATGTTTTGCAGGAGAGCCGTTTTTAAATTTTATTAATCAAATATTGAAAAAGCTATTGACTATATGAGCATAGAGGATATAATATAAATATATGAACAATTAATCATATGAAATTATTTTAAGGAGTGAATATTATGAAAAAGAAATTTAAATTAATCGATCTGGATTGTGCTAATTGTGCTGCAAAGATGGAAGACGCCATCAAAAAGATTGACGGTGTGGAAGATGCGAATGTAAGCTTTATGACACAAAAGATGACCATTATTGCCGAAGAGGATCAGTTTGACCGGATTATGCAGGAAGTTGTCAAGGTTTGCAATAAGGTTGAGCCGGACTGCCAGATCGTTTTATAATGGAGGCAGGCTATGACGAAAAAACAAAAAAATATGCTGGCCCGTATCATCGTGGCCGCCGTGATTTTTGTGCCGCTTTTCGTTGCCGAACACATGGGGAAGCTTAACTTTCAGTCCCAACTGCCGGTGAGCTTCCTTTTGTATCTCATTGCCTATATTATTGTTGGATGGGATATTGTCTATAAGGCGATACGCAATATTTCCCATGGGCAGGTATTTGATGAAAACTTTCTTATGTGTGTGGCGACCTTTGGAGCCTTCGGTGTTCGGGAATATGAAGAGGCCGTGGCTGTTATGTTGTTTTATCAGGTAGGCGAATTGTTCCAGAATTATGCGGTCAATCGTTCCAGACAGTCGATTACTGAGTTGATGGATATTTGCCCGGAATATGCGAACATTGAGGAAAACGGTGAATTGAAGAAGGTGGACCCGGATGATGTGGAAGTGGGCGACATTATCGTTGTCAAACCGGGAGAAAGGATTCCTCTGGATGGTATCGTTACATCGGGAAGTTCTTTTATAGACACATCCGCGCTGACAGGAGAATCCGTACCGCGTCAGGTTTCTGAAGGTGCGGAAATCATCAGTGGTTGTGTCAACGGCGGCGGGCTTTTACAGGTACGGGTAACAAAAGAATTTGATGATTCTACTGTGGCAAAGATTCTTGAACTGGTGGAAAATGCCAGCAGTAAAAAGGCAAAAGTCGAAAACTTTATTACGAAATTTGCCCGGTACTATACGCCGATCGTGGTAGTGGCTGCAGTAGTTCTTGCGGTAATACCTCCACTGATCCTCGGTGGAGGCTGGAGTGACTGGACCCTGAGGGCCTGCAGTTTTCTCGTCATTTCCTGTCCATGTGCCCTTGTCATTTCTGTGCCTCTTGGTTTTTTCGGCGGTATCGGTGCGGCATCGAGAGTTGGCGTTCTTGTTAAAGGAAGTAATTATCTGGAAGCTCTGGCCCGGATGGAGACCATTGTTTTTGATAAAACAGGAACTTTAACAAAGGGCGAATTTACAGTAACAGGTATTTATCCGACGGCAGTGACCGAAAGGGAACTTCTGGAAATGGCGGCATTGGCAGAGAGTTATTCGGAACATCCGATTGCCAATGCGGTGAAAAAAGCTTATTCAAAGACTTTGTCTATGGAAAAAGTGACTGATACAGAAGAAATCCCGGGCCATGGTATCCGCACCAGGATTGACGGAAGGCTTGTCCTGGCAGGGAATGCCAAGTTGATGAAAGCAGAACACATTGTCTATGAAACCAATGACGATATAGGAACCGTCATTTATATGGCCGTGGACGGAACATATATCGGTTCGATTGTCATTGCCGACAGGGTAAAACCGGAGGCAAAAGAAGCTGTTGCAGCCCTGAAAGCCAGCGGTGTCCGTCGGACAGTCATGCTGACCGGAGACAAAGCTGAAGTGGGAGAAGCAGTGGCCGGGGAGCTTGGTATTGATATCGTTTACGCAGACCTGCTTCCGGCTGATAAGGTAGCCAAGGTGGAGGAACTTCTGGGTGATCTTTCTGGGAAAGAAAAGCTGGCTTTTGTCGGCGACGGAATTAATGATGCACCGGTTTTGTCCAGAGCAGATATTGGCATCGCTATGGGAAACATGGGTTCTGATGCGGCCATCGAAGCAGCAGACATTGTCCTGATGGATGATAATCCGTTAAAAATTGCGTCTATCATCCGGATTGCCCGGCATACTTTAAAAATTGTGACACAAAATATTGTGTTTGCACTGGCAGTAAAAGCCATTATCCTTGTTCTGGGTGCAGTTGGCATTGCCAATATGTGGGGGGCTGTATTTGCCGATGTGGGCGTTGCAGTTATCGCCATCTTAAATTCCATGCGGGTAATGAAAATGAAATAAATTGTAAGGGCCTTGTATTTTTGCAGGGCCTTTGGTAATATTATATCATTATCAGAAAGAAAACAGGTGAAAGATATGAGAAAAAAACCAACAGTGTTAATGATTCTCGACGGATATGGTCTGAGAGATAAATCAGAGGGAAATGCTGCTGTGGAGGCAGACAGCCCGGTACTTGATGGTCTTAAAAGGGATTACCCTTTTGTTAAAGGCTATGCCAGCGGTATGGCTGTAGGTCTGCCGGAGGGACAGATGGGAAATTCAGAGGTAGGACATCTGAATATTGGCGCAGGCCGCATTGTTTATCAGGAGCTGACCCGGATAACCAAGGAGATTCAGGATGGAGATTTCTTTAAGAATGAAGCCCTTTTAGCCGCAGTGCAAAATTGTCAGGAAAATGATTCGGCGCTCCATTTATTTGGTCTGCTGTCCGACGGCGGTGTTCACAGCCATAATACCCATCTCTACGGCCTTTTAGAGCTGGCAAAACGCGAAGGCCTGAAAAAGGTTTATGTACATTCTTTTCTGGACGGACGTGACACACCTCCGGCTTCCGGTAAAGATTATGTGGCAGAGCTTGCAGAAAAAATGAAAGAAATCGGTGTTGGTGAGATTGCTTCCATTTCCGGACGTTATTATGCGATGGACAGAGATAACCGCTGGGAACGGGTAGAGAAGGCTTATGATGCGATTCGCCGCGGTGTCGGTGAGACGGCTGAAAATGCAGTGCAGGCGGTGGCAGATTCCTATGCAAAGGGCATTACCGATGAATTTATGGTTCCGACAGTCATTATGAAGAATGGGGCACCGGTGGCTGCGGTCAATGACAAAGATTCCATTATCTTCTTTAACTTCCGGCCGGACCGGGCGAGAGAATTGACCCGTGCCTTCTGCAGCGATGATTTTACCGGCTTTGACCGGGGAGAACGGGCAGATGTGGTCTATGTCTGCTTTACCGAATATGATGTGACGATTCCGAACAAATTCATTGCCTTCCACAAAGTTTCTATCGATGAAACCTTTGGTGAATATCTGGCAGAACACGGTATGACTCAGGCTCGTATTGCCGAGACGGAAAAATATGCCCATGTGACATTTTTCTTTAACGGCGGTGTGGAAGCGCCAAATCCTGGCGAAGACAGGATTCTTGTCAACTCTCCGAAGGTGGCGACCTATGATCTCCAGCCGGAGATGAGCGCATATGAAGTGTGTGACCGCCTTGTGGAAGCCATTCATTCCGGGAAATATGATGTCATTATCATTAATTTTGCCAACCCGGATATGGTTGGACATACAGGCGTGGAAAGTGCGGCTATTAAAGCGGTGGAAGCAGTGGATAGCTGTGTCGGCCGGGCGGTAGAAGCACTCAAAGAAGAAGACGGCGTAATGTTTATTTGTGCGGATCACGGAAACTGTGAACAGTTGATCGATGAGGAAACCGGCGAACCATTTACGGCCCATACGACCAATCCGGTACCGTTTATTCTGGTGAATGCGGACCCATCTTACAAACTTCGTGACGGCGGATGCCTGGCGGATATCGTTCCGACATTGATTGATTTAATGGATATGGAACAGCCAAAGGAAATGACTGGAAAATCACTTTTGATCAAATAGTTTCCAAAATAGTTCTTTACTATTTGTCAAAAACATGATAAACTGTTATGAGTGATTTAGGAGGTGTATCGAGGCGATGCTGAGAACAATCGTAACAGTCGTTTTCATTGCGATTTGTATTGCGTTAGTTATATTGGTTATGCTCCAGGAAAGCAAGTCCAGTGGATTTACAGGGACTGTCGGCGGTATGGCAGACAGCTATTGGGGAAAGAATAAAGGTCGTTCTATGGAAGGTAAACTTGTAAAGTGGACAACCATTTTAACCGTTGTATTCTTTGTTTTAACCGTCGTTTTGAATATGAATTGGTAGAATAGAATTGATATTTAAGGATAACACTCTTTCTAAAGGAAGGGTGTTATTTTTTTGAGAGGAGGTGTGCCTGTGCACACAGAAATATATGAAGCGCGAAAAGAAATCATACTGGAATTTATGAAGGATTCCAACTATCATCCGATGAAATTAAAAGAAATGTGCAGCACTCTGGGAGTGCCGCGCCGGGAAAGAGATGAGTTGAAGCTTGTATTGGATCAATTGATCTCCGAACGGAAGATTGATATTGATGCGAAGGGGCGTTATAAAATCGCAGACCCGGAATTGCTGAAAGGCATTTTTTCAGGAAATACAAAAGGCTTTGGCTTTGTTCATGTGGAAGGAATTGAAGGGGACTTTTATGTTTCGGAGGAAAATACACTGGATGCCCTTCACGGTGATGAGGTGGCCATTAAAAAAATATCTGAGGAAGGCGACGGACGGCGGAGTGAAGCCATTATTGTTAAAGTATTAAATCGGGCCAATGAAACGATGGTCGGTATATTCCAGAAAAGTAAAAATTACGGCTTCGTCGTGCCGGATAATCAGAAAATTGCCAAAGATGTATTTGTTGATAAAAATCATACGATGGGTGCGGTCAACGGTCATAAAGTTGTTGTCCGGCTGACAGGTTTTGGTAAAAAGAATAAAAATCCGGAAGGTGAAATTATAGAGATTCTCGGGCACGTCAATGACCCGGGCGTTGACATTCTTTCAATTGTCCGGGCTTATCATTTGCCGGAACAGTTTCCGGAGGAAGTAATGGAACAGGTGGCGGCCATTCCGGAACAGGTTCTTCCGGAGGAATACGATGGCCGTAAGGATATACGAAACTGGCAGACAGTCACTATTGACGGAGAGGAAGCGAAGGATCTGGATGATGCCATAACTATCCGGAAAAATTCCGATGGACATTATATTCTCGGTGTTCATATTGCCGATGTGAGCCACTATGTGAAAGAAGGTTCACCGTTGGATAGAGAGGCTTTAAAACGGGGGACAAGTGTTTATCTGACAGACCGGGTCATTCCCATGCTGCCCCATAAGCTTTCCAATGGTATCTGTTCACTGAATGCGGGCGTGGACCGGCTGGCATTAAGCTGTATTATGGAGTTGGATGATAAAGGTAATATTTTAAATCATGAAATTGCAAAGACAGTTATTAATGTAGACCGGAGAATGACTTATACGGCGGTAAAACAGATTTTAGAGGATAAAAATGAAGCAGTCATGCGGGAGTATCAGGAACTGGTTCCGATGTTTGAGACAATGGCTGAAGCAGCGGAAAAACTTCGGGAAAAGCGGCGGGTGCGCGGCGGCATTGACTTTGATTTTCCCGAATCCAAAATTATTCTGGATAAGCGCGGCAGGGCAGTGGATGTAAAGCCTTATGACAGAAATTCGGCCACAAAGATTATTGAAGATTTCATGTTGGCAGCTAATGAAACCATTGCTGAAGATTTTTATTGGCAGGAAGTGCCATTCCTTTACCGGACCCATGAAACGCCGGATATGGAGAGAATTCGTAAACTGACCGTGTTTCTTAAAAACTTTGGCTATTACCTGAAGATTAAATCAGGAGAAGTCCATCCAAAGGAGTTTCAGAAGCTTCTTGGAAAGATTGAGGATACGCCGGAAGAAGCGATGATCAGCCGTCTGGTACTGCGTTCCATGATGCGGGCCAAATATACGACAGAAAATACAGGACATTTTGGTCTTGCAGTTAAGTTTTATACCCACTTTACATCACCAATCCGCCGTTATCCGGATCTGCAGATTCACCGGATCATTAAGGAGCAGATTGATGGCCGACTGAGTGAACGACGGCTGGAGCATTACAGAAAACTGCTTCCGACTGTGGCGACGGATACAAGCACGACGGAACGGCGGGCCGATGAGGCGGAACGGGAAGTAGATAAACTTAAAAAGGTAGAATACATGTCCAGACATTTGGGGGAGATCCATGAAGGCGTCATTTCTGGCATTACCAACTGGGGGATGTATGTGGAACTGCCGAACACCTGCGAGGGCATGATTCGTCTCCAGGACCTGGATGACTATTATATTTTTGATGAAAATAAATATGAACTGCAGGGCGAAATGAGCCGTCAGACTTTCCGCCTTGGACAGAAATTGAAAATCTGTATCGCAAATGCAGATAAAGTCACACGAACCGTTGATTTTTTACTGGCAGATGATGTACAATAGATAATGTGCGTAAGGTGCGGAAATGAGGTAGCATATGGGCAAAGCAGGAATTAAATTAATAGCCAACAACAAAAAAGCATACTATGATTATTTTATTGAAGACACCTATGAAGCAGGAATATCTTTGCATGGGACAGAAGTCAAGTCGCTCCGAATGGGCAGGTGCAGCGTGAAAGAAGCCTTTGTCCGTCCGGAAGGCGAAGAGCTTTTTGTCTATCAGATGAATATCAGCCCTTATGAAAAGGGCAATATATTTAATAAAGACCCGCTCCGTGTTCGGAAGCTCCTGCTTCATAAGTATGAAATACGAAAGATACTCGGCCAGGTGGCCCAGAAGGGGTATACGATCGTACCGTTGAAAGTTTATTTTAAGGACAGTCTGGTAAAAATGGAGATCGGCCTGGCAAGGGGTAAAAAGCTTTATGACAAGCGAGACAGCATTGCGAAAAAAGACCAGAGAAGAGAGGCCGAGAGAGATTTTAAGGTAAAAAATCTCTATTGACATTTGCATGGTTTTTGATTATGATAAAAAGACATCGTTAGTCTTAGCCATCAACTTTATAAGGGGTTGTACTGGTTTCGACGGGGGTGTGGAAGTTTGGGAAGCCATTTGCAGACTCCGGGACTGCGTAATAACCTGGAACTTAAATATAAAAGCTAACGAAGATTACGCTTTAGCTGCCTAATTGCAGCTTGTCAGTCTCAGATCGCTCACTGTCTGAGAATCTGGCATCGAACTTGTGAGGCCCTCCGCTGCCAAAGCTTTGAGGCATCGGAAGATATATGAAGCTACTAAGGTCGGAAGCCTGTCATTCGGCGTCTGACTGAGGGAATGTTCATAGAATGACTGTGATGGAAGATGCCTGGACGGATGTGCCTTCGGACCGGGGTTCGACTCCCCGCAGCTCCATAAATGCCTGAAAATGTAAAATTTCCAGGCATTTTCATTTTGAATATAAGGATTTTTTATAGTAATTTTTGAGAATGTAGAAGAATAGTTCTGGACATATTATAAGCGATACTGTTAAGTGGTATCGCTTTTCCAATAAAATGAGGAGGCCCTTTATGGCAAATCGATTAAAAAATGAAAAATCGCCCTATCTTCTGCAGCACGGGGACAATCCGGTAAACTGGTATCCATGGGGTGATGAGGCCTTTAAAAAGGCAGAGGAGGAAAACAAGCCGATTTTTCTCAGCATTGGGTATTCGACCTGTCACTGGTGTCACGTGATGGCCCATGAATCTTTTGAAGATGAAAAGGTAGCGGAGCTGCTCAACAAAAATTTTGTTTCTATAAAAGTGGATCGGGAGGAACGGCCGGATATCGATGCGGTTTATATGTCGGTCTGTCAGGCTCTGACCGGCTCTGGAGGATGGCCATTGACAATTATCATGACACCGGAGCAGAAACCTTTTTTTTGCGGGACTTATTTTCCGAAAGACAGCCGTTATGGCCAGCCAGGACTGACGGATATACTCAGGCAGGTGGCCGTTTTGTGGCAAACGCGCAGAAAAGAGTTGGAAGATAACGCAGAAAAGATTATGGATGTTATGCTTCAGGGACGCCAGGACGAAAACGGTGTATCCGGAACACCGGATAAAACTATTTTAGCGGAAGCCTATGATATGTTTCAGAAACAGTTCGACAGGGAATGGGGCGGTTTTGGCACAGCACCGAAATTTCCGACTCCTCATCATTTGCTTTTCCTGATGCGGTATGCTGAGTTGGAAAAGGTTCCTGAAGCTCTTGAAATGACAGAAATTACGCTGGAGGCTATGGCCAGGGGCGGAATCCACGACCATATCGGCGGAGGATTTTCAAGATATTCGACAGACAAACAATGGCTGGTTCCTCACTTTGAAAAAATGCTCTATGATAATGCATTGCTTTTGTGGACCTATGCGGAAGCTTACCGTAGGACCAGGAAAGAAATTTATGGGGAAGTGGCGCGGAATACAGCCGATTATATGCTCAGAGAATTGTGGGACGGTGGATTTTACTGCGGTCAGGATGCGGACAGTGAAGGTGTGGAAGGAAAATATTATGTTTTCACACCGGAAGAGGTAAAGTCGGTTCTTGGTGGTGAGGATGGAGAGAAATTCTGCCGTTATTATCATATTACGGACAGGGGAAATTTTGAAGGAAAAAGTATCCCGAATACAATTGGAAATCCAGCGGCAGATATTACGGATTTCAGGCGATATGGAATATGGAGAAAACAATTATATGATTATCGTCTGGGACGGACCAGGCTTCATAAGGATGATAAAATATTATTATCGTGGAACGCCTGGGCTATCATTGCCCTTGTAAGGGCCGGAAATATTCTAAGGGAGCCTTCTTATCTCGAAACGGCAGTCCGGACAAAGGAATTTATCGAAGAGAAGATGACCGATGAAAAGCGGCGATTGTATATTCGATTTCGGGACGGAGAAGCTGCCAATGCAGGTCAGTTGGATGATTATGCAGTTTATGCTCTTGCATTGCTTGAACTTTATCAGGCTACATTCGAAATGGATTATTTATCGTTGGCTGTTTTGCGTGCAAAGCAGATGCAGGAATTATTTGAAGACCGGGAGAAGGGCGGATATTATATGACAGCCTTCGATGGAGAAGCATTAATCTCCCGGCCAAAAGAGACTTATGATGGCGCCATTCCTTCCGGAAATTCGGTTGCAGCGATGGTTCTGCAGAAACTGGCACTGTTGACGGCAGAAAAAGTATGGCAGGAGGCCGCAGAGCGTCAGATTCGATTTTGTACCGGTGAAATCCGCAGGTATCCGGTGGGCTATAGTTTTGCTTTGATGGCTTTGTCTATAGCATTCTATTCTCACAGAGAGCTTGTCTGTGTGGTTAAAAAAGATATTCCTGAAGAATTAAAACAATATGTGAATCTGTGTGCATCAGATGAAATCAGCGTCATTGTTAAGACGGAGAGAAATGAAGAAGAACTTTTAAAATGTGCGCCATTTACGGCGGCATACCCGATGCCTGAGGCAGGACCGACCTATTATCTTTGTGAAAATGGAATGTGTAAGATGCCTGTGACATCGGAAGAAGTGGTTAAAACGTGGATTATAGGGAATAATTCAAATATCCTTTAAAGAAAAGAGGTTTTTGGATGAATGGATTTGTAAAATCCTATTTTGAAAATATTATTCCTGTATCCTTTATTCTCGAGACCGGCACGGAACGAATGAAGCTCGGTCAGGGAGATCCACAATTTACAGTGACTATGACGCAGATGCCGGACAAGAAAAGTCTTTTGACAAGTACGTCGCTGGCTCTTGGAGAAGCTTATATGCAGGGAAATCTGAATGTGGATCATGACCTGTATGAAGTCCTGGATGTTTTTATGGGACAACTGGGGAAATTTACGACAGACAGAAAAGCATTAAAAAAACTGATGGATTCTTCCAAAAGTAAAACAAATCAGAAAAAAGAAGTGTCCTACCATTATGACATTGGAAATGACTTTTATCAAAAGTGGCTGGATGAGACGATGAGTTATTCCTGTGGTTATTTTAAGTCGGAAACAGATAGTCTTTACCAGGCTCAGGTGAATAAAGTAGACCACATCCTGGAGAAACTTCATCTGGAAAAAGGGATGAGCCTATTAGATATTGGGTGTGGATGGGGGTTTTTGCTTAAGCGGGCGGCAAAGGAATATGGTGTCCGGGGCGTGGGAATTACACTGAGTCGTGAACAATATGAGAAATTTCGGCAGGATATTCAGAAGGAAGGTTTAAAAGACTTGCTGGATGTCCGATTGATGGATTACCGGGAACTGGAAAAATGTGGGATGCTTTTTGACCGTGTGGTCAGTGTTGGTATGCTGGAACATGTGGGACGCGGAAATTACGAACTATTTATGAAAAATGTTCATCAGGTCCTGCAGCCTGGCGGACTATTTCTTTTACACTTCATCAGCGGGCAAAAGGAATATTCAGGAGACGCCTGGATGAAAAAATATATTTTTCCGGGAGGCATGCTTCCTAGCCTTCGAGAAATGATCAATATGCTTCCTGAATTTGATTTTCATACTCTGGATGTGGAAAGTCTTCGCAGACACTATAATCGCACGCTGCTCTGCTGGATTGAAAATTTTAAAAAGTGTCGTTCGGAAGTTGCTGATACAAAAGGTGAAGTCTTTGCCAGAATGTGGGAACTTTATTTGGCTTCCTGTGCGGCAAGTTTTGACAACGGTGTGATCGATATTCATCAGATTCTTATGTCAAAGGGGATTAATAATACACTTCCGATGTGCAGAAAAGAATAATATACTAAATTATTTGTAAAAAAAGCTTGATTTCTTTTCCAACATGGTATAGAATATACAAGTCGGTATGACTAAGGCCTGTTGGTCAAGCGGTTAAGACGCCGCCCTCTCACGGCGGAAACAGGGGTTCGATTCCCCTACAGGCTGTTACAGACTTGTTAAAAGGCTTGTTTTGCAGAATATTGTGATTAAAAGATAGTCAGATTTTATCTGGCTATTTTTTTATTCAGAAACCGGTGAGTCCCTTTGTAAAAGTGATATGACTATGTACAGTGAAAAAG
The DNA here is from genome assembly GCF_004340975.1 of Frisingicoccus caecimuris. GTDB lineage: Bacteria > Bacillota > Clostridia > Lachnospirales > Lachnospiraceae > Frisingicoccus > Frisingicoccus caecimuris. The sequence continues at coordinate 117,433 of NZ_SLXA01000001.1, read as the reverse complement.
AAATTATGTTGCAGAGATAGAAAAATGCTCAATCCCACTGGTATTTTCGTCGGGATTATATTAAAATGATAGTAAAGAATTTAAAGATTGATAGGAGTAGAAATAATGGAAGTTCTTGAACAAATTCGTCAGGTGATTGATGTGTCGGTACGCCCTTATCTCCAGGGCCATGGAGGCGATATCCAGATTTTGGATTTTACTGACGGCGTGCTTAAATTTAAATTGACCGGTATGTGTTCAAACTGTCCTTCTTCTTTATTTACGACAGAAGATATTGTTAAAAAAGAAGTTATGGAACAGGTAAAAGAAGTCAAGGAAGTACGGCTGGAAGCCGGCGTTAGTGACGAGATGATTGATTTTGCCAAAAGTCTGTTGAGACATTGACGAGGTGACTTATGGTTTTTGGAGTAAAATATTGCGGTGGATGTAATCCCAGATATGATCGCACCACATTTTTTGACACCGTAAAAAAACGTTGCCCGGAGGCAGAATTTCAATATGTTCAGCCGGAAGTGACTTACGATCATCTGCTTGTAGTCTGCGGATGTCCGTCACGTTGCGCAGACATATCAAAGATTCAGGTAATCGGTGATACATTTAAAGTTTCAGAGGAAAGTCAGATGGAACAATTGATTACAGAGATAAAACAGAGATAATATTGGAGGCAGAGCGGATGTTAAAGGAAACGAAAAAAAATTATATACATGTTTATATGGATCTGACGGATGAGATTATTTATTTTCATACGACATCTGCTCCGTGCCGCCTCGGAAAAAGCCTTTTGGATTTTATTTATATGGATTTAAAAAAGGTTTGTCTTGAAACTGAACAGGTGCAGGAAATGCATCCCTACTTTTCCTCATGGAATGATGAGCGGATACAGACATTGACCATAAAGGACTGTGATGACGATGCGTCCACAGATTTGACATTGGGAAAGCTTGAGGAGCTTCAGGGAATCTATAAAAAGCTTTTGGATGCTCTCGTACATGGACCGTCGGAGATGAACGAAGAGGCTGCCCATTATTTTCTACGCCATCCGTTTTATTCCAGTGGGACATTGGTCAATCAAACAGTAAAAAATGAAAACCGGTGGATGATTGACTATTTTCTTATGGGATTTGAAGACTGTCTTATGTGTGAGCTGATCGAGATGATGCGGCGGCATCAGAATATTAAGGTCTGCAAAAACTGCGGACGGTTTTTCATACCGCGGCGGAGTAATGTGGATTATTGTACCCGCGTGTTTTCAAGCGATGGAAAGACCTGCGCCGATGTGGGTTATACAAAGACATTCGAAAAAACTGTTAAAAAAGACGAACTTCTCCAGGCCTATACCCGTGCCTATAAAGCCCATTATGCCCGCATGACGAAACCCAGAAAAAAGGCAGCAAATATGAGTCGTGAAGAGTTTGAAGCATGGTACAAAGAAGCAAAAGAAGGACTTGAACTGGCCCGTCAGGGGAAATTAGATCCGGAAGACTATAAGGTCTGGCTGAAAAAATAAATAAAATGTATAATGTAAATTCATTGTCAATTGGAAAAATAGGTGCTATAATTGATTCAGCGGGGCATTAGCGCAGTTGGGAGCGCGCAACATTCGCATTGTTGAGGCCACGGGTTCGAATCCCGTATGCTCCATAAAATAAAGCAGGCTGAAGGGAGTTTTAAGAAAATATTTTAATTCCTTTCACCCTGCTTTTTTTGGGTTCTAAAACAAATGTTGGGATATACTACATATGAATTATGAAGTGATTAGAGTTTCCAAACCTGAAAAAGAAAAAAACCCTGAAACCCGATAAAATCAAGGCTTCAAGGATATCTAAAGAATGCCGGCAGCGGGACTTGAACCCGCACGTGGTTGCCCACAACAGATTTTGAGTCTGCCTCGTCTGCCATTCCGACACGCCGGCACGTTAAACACAAATGATATTATACGGGATATTTTTTGATTTGTCAACAAAATTATATATTTTCTTTATTTTTTAAAAAACTTACATTAAGGGTTGACCTTCCACAAGGTAGAAGGTGTATGCTTTTTACATCGCAAGGAGGTATTGGAATGAAAATCAATGAAGTGGAGCAAAAAGTAGGAATCACGAAAAAAAATATCCGCTTTTATGAGCAGGAGGGATTGCTGAAACCGGACAGAAATGCTCAGAACGGCTATCGGGAATATTCAGAAGAGGATTTGCTTTTACTTCAGAAAATCAAACTGCTTCGCAAGCTTTCCATTCCGATTGAGGAAATTCGAAAAATAAAAACTGGAGTTCTGACGATGGAGGATGCTCTTCGCAGGCATCACATCTTTCTGGAAAGAGAGGAAAAGAATATCGAAGAAATGCAGGTTTTCTGCCAGATGCTCATGGAACGTAAAGAACACTTTTCATCAATGAACGCTTCGGAATATTTGGAGAAAATGGAGCATATGGAAAAGGAGGGGACCCGTTTTATGAATGTACGGATGAAAGACCGCAAACATAAGCTTTTTGCACCATTAATGATGTCGCTTTTGATGATTGTGCTTATGGTGTCGGTCAGTGTACTTTCTGTGTGGATGTATATCGCAGATCCGGTTGACCGGCCGCCGATATTCTTTGTAGTATTTATGACAGCTATTTCATTGTTGGTCATTTTAGGAGTTTTATGGAATTTATGGAAACGTTATCAGGAAATTGAAGGAGGAGAAGAAGATGCTGCTGCTAAGTATTAATTATGTACCGGAAAAGAAAATTGAGGCCCTTGGCCTGGTTAAGGGAAACGTGGTTCAGTCAAGTCACCTGGGAAAAGATATTATGTCAGGATTAAAGACTGTTGTCGGAGGTGAGATTACCGGCTATACGGAAATGCTCAATCAAGCCCGTCAGATTGCAATGAAAAGGATGGTTGATGAAGCGGAACAGCTTGGAGCAGATGCCATCATCAACATACGTTATGCATCCGCGTCGGTCATGAGCGGCGCAGCGGAGGTCATTGCCTATGGCACAGCAGTCAAAATACTTTAATTTTAATGAACTTTCTTAAAAATCGCTTAAGATGCTTGCAGATGGAAAAATCGGGTGCTATAATTCCATAAAGATAGTTGATGACGTTTTTTGGAAAGCGTGGTGCGTATGACAAGAGAATTTTTAAGAAAGCATGGAACAAAATTATTGGTTCCTTTGTTCATGGTTTTTTATATGGTATCCTTTTTTTACCTTGAGAACCGTGTGAACTATCGTTTTCATGTGATTCATTCGAGCTTTGATAAGATGGTGCCTTTCTGTGAATATTTTGTAGTTCCTTACTTTTTATGGTTTTTCTACATTGCTTTTACGGTGCTGTGGTTTATGTTTAAAAATAAGGACCAGAAAGAATATCTGCAGTTGATATTTAATTTAGGTATCGGCATGACTGTGTTTATCTTTGTTTCATGGATTTATCCGAACGGCCATCTGCTTCGGCCGATCGAATTTCCGAGGGAGAATATATTTACAGATATGGTCCGGTTCCTTTATACTATTGATACACCGACGAATGTTCTGCCGAGTATTCATGTGTATAATTCGATTGCGGCATTTATTGCCATTGCCCGGTGTAAGGCATTAAAAAACAAGCGTTGGGTTGTATGGGGAGCATTTGTTTTAACCATTTCCATTGTAGCTGCAACCATGTTTTTGAAGCAGCATACCGTTGTAGATGTGGTACTTGCACTGGCCATGAATGTTGTTGTTTGTATATTGGTTTATCGCCCTGAGAACAGCAGTATTCTTGTTCATCAAAGAGAATATTCAGGAGCTGAAAACTCTTAAAGTTCAACCCGGTCTGAAAAATCAGGCCGGGTTTTAATGTTAAAGTATGCAGAAAGGCGTGTTGATGATGCGTTTTTCTGCATATTTGTGTTTGTACATATTGAACAAATCTTTTTTTGGAAATTTGTGAGGAAGTAACCTGTATCACAGAATTTTTTGTTAGCTTTGTCCTGAAAAAATAAGGATTTTCGTCAAAATATTACAAAACTGTTAATTTCGTTTTTTTTCCGGGATTCCCCTTGAATATTGAAAACAATCATATTAGAATAAATAGAGTTGAACGACATTTTTGTAAAACATTCGACATAAAAAAAGCAGAGCGTTTAGGGCTTTTTGGAGGGAGTATCTTGGTTTTTTCGAGTTTATTATTTATATATCTGTTTTTTGCAGTGACCATGTTCATCTATTGTTATGTTGGCACGATTCAGAAAAAGAACGTGGTTTTATTAGTTTCTTCGCTGATTTTCTATGCATGGGGAGGACCAAAATATCTTGTTCTTTTGTTGCTCATGGCTCTGATCAGTTGGTTTTCGGCTCTGCAGATCCATCACTTCCGCAACAATTTATTATTAAAACGTCTGTGTCTCGTTATCGGCATTGGACTCCAGCTCGCTTTGCTCGGCTACTTTAAATATGCTGGTTTTATTCTTGAAAATGTGAAGCGGATTACAGGATTTCCGGAAGTGATTCCGGAAATTGTATTGCCTATCGGTATTTCATTTTATACATTTCAGCTGATTTCCTATGTGGTTGATGTATATCGGCAAGAGGTGGAACCACAGAAGAAGTACTGGCTGGTGCTTCTGTACTGCAGTCTTTTTCACCAGTGCATCGCCGGACCTATTGTTCGGTATAAAGATGTGGCCAGGGAAATAGAACACCGCAGACCGAAGATTCCGGAGATTGGACGGGGAATCAACCGCTTTACTATCGGACTTGTTAAAAAGGCTGTGTTTGCAAATTCCTGTGCACAGATTGCGGATATGATGCTTCCGGAGGCTGTAATAAGGTTTAATTCTGTACCGGCGCTTGGATTATGGCTTGGCGCTTTGATGTATATGCTCCAGATTTATCTGGATTTTTCAGCTTATTCAGATATGGCTATAGGTATGGGACTTATGATTGGTTTTCACTATAAAGAAAACTTTAATTATCCTTATATATCGAATACAGTAACGGAATTTTGGCGACGGTGGCACATTTCGCTGAGCAGTTTTTTCAGGGATTATGTTTACATACCTCTTGGTGGAAACCGTAAAGGAGAAAAAAGAACAATTCTTAATTTATTTATTGTGTGGGCTCTGACCGGTCTCTGGCACGGATCAAGCTGGAATTTTGTACTTTGGGGGCTTTATTATTTTATATTCCTTGTGTTGGAAAAGAAGATACTTCTGAAAAAGATAGAACATCTTCCAAAGGCAGTACATCATATCTATACATTGATTGTTGTTTATTTTGGATGGATTATTTTTAAATTTACAGACCTGTCTCGTGTGGGGCTTATGCTCAAAGGGATGTTTGGGCTAAATCATAATGGATTTATTAGTCTGGAAGTTGCAATGACTTTTAAAAATAATATATTCTTTATTATTGTGGCGTTGATTGCCTGTACCCCGCTGGCTTCCAATGGATATAAATGGATGTGCCGACAATGCAAGACAGTGGCTGTTTTTAAGTATTTACGCCGTGTGATTGAAATTGTCGGACCGGTATTTCTTTTGATGCTCGCTACAATGGCGCTGGTGGGAAATAGCTATAACCCGTTTTTGTATTTTCAGTTTTAAAAGGATAGATCAGACATTATGGAGAAGAGAAGAAATCGCAAAAAGAAAAAGAATTATAAATATATGAAATATAAGATTTACGTCTTTTCAGCCGTTTTGATGTTAATGGCCATCATAGCGCTGATTATTCCGCTTCGACCAAAGGAATCAAAAGTCGAGAAAAGAACTCTGACAAAGTTTCCGGCGTTTTCTGTGCAAAGCTTTTTAAACGGGGAATTCCTTAACGGGGTCAGTACCTGGTATGCGGATACATTTCCATTTCGGGAAGCGTTGCTGACGGGAAATACACGTTACAGGGGGCTTTACGGAATTCAGGATAATCAGATTCACGGTTCCATCCAGACAGCTGACGAGGTGCCGGCAAAGCGTATATCTCTGATGGATATCGTGCTTCCGAATATTCAGCAGGAGATGGACAGCTTGCAGGAGAGTATAAAGGAACGTATTGAAACTCAGCGAGCGGCCGATGCGGCCAATGGCGGCGCTAAACGGCGGCAGATTACGAATGTTCCGGAGCAGGTGGGTTCAGTCTATGTGGCGGATGATACGGCCTTTAGTCTTTATGGTTTTACCCAGGAAGCGGCCAATCAATATATTGATGCGGTCAGTGCGCTGGCGAATAAAGTGTCCAGCGACGTGACAGTCTATGATATTGTCGTTCCGATCAGTACGGGAATATATCTGGATGAGAAACTTCAGGAAGAATTGGGCTGTAGCGATGAGCAGGCAGCAATCCAATATATATATGATAATATGGATAAAAAAGTTGTGACCATCGATGCCTTTACCGCCTTGAAAAATCATTCGGACGAATATCTCTATTTCCGAACGGACCATCACTGGACGGCTCTTGGCGCATACTACGCCTACAGCCAGCTTATGAAGGAAAAGGGAATAACGCCGACATCTTTGGGGGAATATGAGACTATGGTCTTCGATGATTTTATCGGGACCCTTTATGCGGCAAGTAATCAGACACCGTCTCTCGCTGAAAATCCCGATGTGGTTACCGCCTATATTCCTCTGGCAACAAATAAGATGACCTATACGGATGTGGATGGGAATGTGGTTGATTATGATATTATCTATGATGTTTCCGACTGGAATTCGGATTCAAAATACAATTGCTTTATTGCGGGAGATCAACCTTTTGAAGAGATTCACAACCCGAATATGAATGATGGAAGCTCCTGCGTTGTTATTAAAGAATCCTTTGGCAACGCTTTTGTACCATTTTTAGTAGACCATTACGAAAATGTATATGTGGTGGATTATCGGTATTATCCAGAAGGATTGACAACTCTGATACAGGAAAGAAATATTAAAGATGTTATATTTATAAATAATATTTCTGCGGCCACAACATCTTCTCTGGTCAGCAATATTATGGAGATTGTCAACTATTAATCAGCAGAAAAAGATATCGGAGAGGTTTTCGGTATCTTTTTTTGGTAAATGCTATATACTAAGAAAAGGATAAGTTCTATGGATTGTATTGAAGCACAGGGATTAATTAATCGATTTATTGATGATAAACTGGATGAAAAGGCACTGACAGATTTTTTGGAACATGTGAAGCATTGTCCGTCCTGTTATGATGACCTGGAAGCAACCTACACGGTCATGGCCGTTATAAGACTTTTGGATGAAAAGGAAGAAACATCCGATTATCTGAAAGCCCTGGATCATCGGATAGAGGAAAAGGAAGCCTGGCTGCGTCAGCAGCGTCGGACCCGGTTTTTCAAAAAAATGATAGGTGCAACAGCTTTTATAATAGCTTCATTTCTCCTGTCCAGTATGATCCTGTTTCTGGCAGGAAATATAGAACATGAAAAACACCTGACAGTAACGGTCAGCAGTGGTATTTATAATCCGTTGAATCTTCATCGGAAAGAACGGATAACGGACAAGTTTCTTTATATTCGTGATGGTGACAATTTAAAACTTGTGTATTCGGTTCGGATGCCTGGAATGGATGTATTTGACAGCAGAAAGGCGGCCAGACCGAAGAAAGGTTGGATGAGATGATAAGCAAAAAAGTAGTATTGATTGATGGACACAGCATTTTAAACCGGGCTTTCTATGGTGTGCCCATACTGACAAATTCTGAGGGGCTACATACCAATGGAATTTATGGGTTTTTGAATATTATGTTTAAAGCTATTGAGGAAGAAAAGGCCGAAACGCTGATCGTGGCTTTCGATTTAAAAGCGCCGACCTTCCGGCATAAAATGTATGGAGCTTATAAGGGAACACGGAAGCCGATGCCTCAGGAACTTCATGAGCAGGTGCCTGTGCTTAAAGAAGTGCTTCAGGCGATGGAAATTCCGATCGTCACAAAGGAAGGGTATGAAGCGGATGATATCCTTGGCAGTCTCAGTCGCATATATGAGGAACAGGGCTGTGATGTCACCGTGATTTCCGGAGACAGAGATTTATTGCAGCTGGCCACGGAAAAGGTTAAGATCAGTATACCGAAAACGAAAGCCGGCGGTACTCAGGTGGAAAATTATTATGCCGAAGATGTATTAAAGACATATCAGGTGACACCGACCCAGTTTATTGATTTGAAAGCATTGATGGGTGATGCTTCGGATAACATTCCGGGAGTGCCGGGAATCGGTGAAAAGACAGCGACAAAAATCATTACGGCCTATGGGAGTATTGAGGAAGCTCATGCCCATGTAGATGATATCAAACCGGCGAGGGCGGCAAATAATTTAAGAGAACATTATGACATGGCGGTTATGAGTAAAAAACTGGCGGCCATTGATACACATGCACCGATTGAAATACCAGACACATCGGCAGGCCTGGAAAATATGTATTCTCAATCAGCTTATCAGATGATGAAGCGGCTGGAATTTAAAAATATATTAAATCGTTTTGATCAGGAAAACGTAGCTGTCCCGGTGTTGTCGGCGGCTGTGGAGCTGACAGACAGGAATGAGCAGCAGCAAAAGATATTTGAGGCTATGAGCCGGCCGATGTTCAGTGCATATCCGATATGCGAAGATGGTTTATGGGGTCTGGTCATGGCATATGACGATAAGTGTTTCTGGATGCCGACAAAATCTGCGGATGATTTGAACGGAATGGCCGGATGGTTTGACGGGCATCCGGATATGGCGGTCATGGATTTAAAAGAAAGACTTCATTATTTTCCGTTAAAGGAGTCGGATAATGTGCTGGATATCAGTCTCATGGCTTATCTTCTGAATCCTTTAAAGGATTCCTACGATTATGATGATATTGCCAGAGACTATCTTGGCATGACCTTGCCTTCCAGAGCAGATCTGTATGGAAAAAAGAAATTATCTGAGATTTTTTCGGAGGATAGAACGAAGGCGCTGACATGGCTCGGATACTATGCTTCCCTGCCGTTAAAAGCTGCGCCGGAACTTAGAGCAGCGCTGGAAAAAGAAAATATGTGGGAACTTTACAGGGAAATAGAATTGCCGCTGAGCTTTTCCTTATATCGAATGGAAATAGCCGGAATTCGTGTGGAACGGGAGGCTCTGAGAGAATATGGAGACCATCTGGTTGGACGGATTCAGGAGCTTGAACAGGAGATTTATGCCCTGGCTGGCGAAGAATTTAATATTCTTTCACCGAAGCAGCTGGGAACCATTCTTTTTGAGAAGCTTCATCTGCCTTATGGTAAAAAGACAAAAACCGGGTATTCTACCTCCGCATCAGTACTGGAAAAGCTTCAGGACGAAAAGCCGATCGCGCGGCTGGTACTGGAATATCGACAGTTGACAAAGTTAAAATCAACATATGCGGACGGTCTGGCTAATTTTATTTCAGAAGACGAACGAATTCATGGGAAGTTCCATCAGACGATCACGGCTACCGGACGAATCAGCAGTACGGAGCCAAACCTTCAAAATATCCCTGTTCGCGTGGAACTTGGCCGACGGATTCGGAAGGTTTTTGTGCCGAAGGATGGCTGTGTATTTGTGGATGCGGATTATTCTCAGATTGAGCTTCGTGTTCTGGCTCATATGTCCGGGGATGAAAACTTGATCGAAGCCTATAAACAGGCGGAAGATATTCATCGTATGACAGCTTCACAGGTATTCCATACACCGCTTGAGGAAGTCACCAGCCAACAGCGGAGCAATGCGAAGGCGGTTAATTTTGGCATCATCTATGGCATCAGTTCCTTTGGACTGAGTCAGGGATTGAGCATTACCCGAAAAGAAGCAGAGGTTTATATCAAACAATATTTTGCGGCTTATCCAAAGATTAAAGATTTCCTTGATGGGCTTGTTGCCGAGGGAAAGGAAAAAGGCAGTGTATATACATTGTTTCATCGAAAACGACCGATTCCTGAACTGTTTTCCAGTAATTTTATGCAGAGATCTTTCGGCGAACGGGTTGCGATGAACTCTCCTATTCAGGGAACAGCAGCAGATATTATAAAAATTGCCATGATTCATGTGGATCGGAGACTAAGAGAAGAAGGGTTAAAATCCCGGCTTGTTCTCCAGATTCACGATGAACTGTTGATTGAGGCGGCGATGGATGAGGTGGAGACTGTGAAGCAGATTCTTCATGACGAAATGAGCCATGCGGCAAAACTTAAGGTGCCGTTGGAAATAGACATAAATACAGGTACGGACTGGTATGAGGCAAAATAGATTTTTGTATAAAAGAAAAGGATGAAACAGGATGAAGGTCATTGGAATTACAGGAGGCGTAGGCAGTGGAAAATCAGAAGTATTACGTCTTCTTGAAGAAAAATTTAATTGCGGTGTGATTCGCACGGATGATGTGGCACGGAGCTTATGCGAGCCGGGGGAAAAAAGTTATGAGATGATCGTAAAGGTCTTTGGAAAAGAGATTCTTGACAGGGAAGGGAACCTGGATCGACCGAAAATTGCTTCGATTGTTTTTGAAGATGAAGAGAAGCGAAAGGCTTTGAATCAGTGTACCCATCCGCAGGTCTATGAATGGGTTCGAAATAAAGTCCGTGAGTGGCGGACAGAGAATCGTTATTCCATGATTGCTGTAGAGGCAGCCCTGATGGATGAATTAAAGGAAATCGGCGTTTGCGAAAGTTGCTGGTATGTTCATGTGAAGCCGGAAATTCGCCGGGAACGGCTGCGTATTTCACGGGGTTATAGTGATGAAAAAATGGATGCCATCTTTGCTTCACAGCTTCCGGAGTCAGTGTTTTTTAATGGATGCGATGTGGTGATCGATAACAATTTTGACCTTGAAAATGTAGAAAAACAGCTAATTTCCCTATGCAAATAGCACCAAAGTGGAGGAAAGGCAAAAAAATATTGATAATTTTTTACAAAAATATTAACAAAAAATATAAATAATCACGAAAAATTGAAAGAAAAAATTAACAAAATTCATAGATTATAGAGTGAAAATACAATATATGGGGAAATGAAAATAAGAAAAGTCGAAATCTTGTGTAGATTCCCTTGATTTGACAAGAATTTAATATTTTGATAAAATACGCCTGTATGAAACACTTATACCGAATGTGTTCGCTGAGCGGGCACATTACAAGTAAAGAGGTGAAATATGGGTAAGAAATTACGAAATGTCATGCTACATATGATAGGTACAGTGATGACAGTCTCGCTGATGTTCGGTAATGCATTATGTGTATTTGCTGAAGAAACAAAAAGTGAAGAAACTGCTACTGCCGTATCGGATGCGGAAATGACACCGAATTCAGAAAAGCTTGTTTCCCAAAAGGCACCTGAAGTTGGACTGAAAAATGTTACATTGAATAATACCGATGTATTGAACAATCTGGTGGGGGTCACCCGTCTGTTCTACAATGGTGAATTTTCAGGAAAGTTTGTGGTAAACACAGAACCTTATTTGGAAATTTATTCTGCGGACAACATTGAGAGTGAAGTTGCCGGTAAGATTTACCCGGCTTCCGGCGGTGTGGTTGAAGAATGGGGACCGGAGTGGACAAAAGTCTCTTCGGGAAATGTTACAGGGTATATTTCCACAAAAGATATTTCGATTGGTTATGACGCCGAGAAACTGGCAAAAGAAATCGGACACCATAAAGTAACGGTGACAGCTGATTCTTTGAATATCCGTCAGGAGGCGAATACAGACAGTGAAGTACTTACGACAGCCATTCAGAGCGAAAGCTTTCCGGTAGTTGAGACTGGAGAAGAATGGACACGGATTGATTATGGCAGTGGGGAAGGATTTGTTGCCAGTGAATATGTGGAAGAAAGCATTGAGCTGGATGAAGCCATATCCATAGCCGAAGAAGAAGCAGCGGCAATGGAGGAAATGGCAGCGTCGCCTGCTGAAACAGAGACGAATGAAGAGACGTCCGATGCCAAAAATTCCGGGAAATCGGCAGAAAGCGTACCGGCATCTTCGCCTGTATCCGTCGGTTCAGATGAAGCATACCTACTGGCCTGTATGGTCTATGTGGAATCAGGGGCTGAATCCTATGAAGGGCAGCTGGCTGTGGCCAATGTCATTTTAAACCGTGTGAGGGATCCAAGATTTGATAATACCATTGCCGGAGTTATTTATGCACCGGGTCAGTTCCCGGGAGCCCACAATGGAGTCCTTGATAATGTTCTTGCCAGCGGCCCAAGTGAATCCTGTATACGTGCGGCAAATGAAGCGCTGGCAGGTGTGAATAATATTGGTGCCTATTATTACTTTAATGGCTATGTGGACACGTCGAGTGTAAGCGAATATTTAGTGATCGGCGGCCATACGTTTTACAACTATTAAAAAATAAACAAGCTTAATATGGATTCAAAGGACTTTGAATGTGATTAAATTTACATTCAGGGTCCTTTTTCTGTATTGCTGTTTTTGGGGTTTCGTATTATAATAGGCTGTGGATTACAAGAGAGGAAGATGACCATGAAGTTTGGCACCATTGCCAGCGGCAGCAGCGGGAATTGCCTGTATGCCGGAAATGAAGACACTCACATTCTTATCGATGCCGGAATCAGTTGTAAACGTATCTGTGAGGGATTGAAAACCTTCGAACTGGAAGGTAAGGACATTCAGGGAATATTGATCACGCATGAACACACGGATCATATTTGTGGACTTGGTGTGCTTTCCCGGAAGTTTCATATACCGATTTATGGTACGGATAAAACACTGCATCAGATTTCGGAAATGGAAAATCTGGGGAAGATTGATCGGGAATTGTTTCAGCCTATTGAGGCCGGACGTGAGTTTTTGATAGGAAGTCTATCTGTGGCTTCTTTTTCTATTTCTCACGATGCTGTGGACCCGGTAAGTTATCTGGTTCAGGATGGCGGGCGGAAACTGGGAATGGTCACGGATCTTGGCTATTACGATGAAGCTATTGTAGAACGGCTGAAGGATTCCCATTTACTCTATGTGGAAGCGAACCATGATATACATATGCTTCAGGCAGGACCTTATCCCTATTATCTGAAGCGGCGTATTTTGAGTGAACGTGGGCATCTGTGTAATGAAATGGCGGCTCAGCTTGTTACAGAACTGGTAAATGAAAGGCTTGATCAGGTAATCCTTGGTCATTTGAGCAAGGAAAATAATTATCCGGATCTTGCTTTGACGACGGTGAAAAATGAAGTGGGAGATTCAGTAAAAGTTGAGGTGGCCCCGAGGGATCATGCGGGACATTTATTTGACCTGGCGTTATAGGAATATTGGAGGAAAGAAAAATGAAAAAAACAATTATCACTGTAATTGGAAAAGACACCGTAGGAATTATTGCAAAAGTATGTACCTATCTGGCAGACAATAATGTAAATATCCTGGATATTTCCCAGACCATCGTACAGGATTATTTTAATATGATGATGATTGTAGATACCAATGCGGCTTCTAAGGAATTTGAAATTCTTTCAAAAGAGTTGAAAGAAGTGGGCGAACAGATTGGTGTAAAGATTAAAATGCAGCACGAAGACATTTTTAATTGTATGCACAGAATTTAATGAGGTGATGTCATGATAAATTTGTATGAGGTTCAGGAAACCAATAAGATGATTGAGGAGTCCAATCTGGATGTGCGGACCATCACCATGGGTATCAGTCTTTTAGACTGCTGTGATACGGACGTAGATAAAGTCTGTGAAAATATTTATAATAAGATTACAACTCAGGCAAAAAATCTCGTATCCACCGGCTGTGAGATTGAAAATGAGTTCGGTATTCCGATTGTAAACAAGCGGATCTCCGTAACCCCGATCAGTCTGGTTGGCGGTTCCTGTTGTAAAACAACAGATGATTATGTAAAAATTGCGAAAGCACTTGACAGGGCGGCACTGGAAGTAGGAGTGAACTTTCTCGGTGGATATTCGGCTCTTGTGTCGAAAGGAATGACGGACAGTGACCGTTTATTGATTGAATCCATTCCGAAGGCATTGGCATCCACAGAACGGGTATGCAGCTCTGTAAATGTAGGTTCTACAAAAACAGGAATTGATATGGATGCGGTAAAGCTTCTTGGTGAGAAGATACTTGAAACGGCTGAACTGACAAAGGATGCAGATTCCCTTGGCTGTGCCAAACTGGTTGTTTTCTGCAATGCACCGGATGATAATCCGTTCATGGCCGGAGCTTTTCACGGTGTTACCGAAGGCGATGCGGTCATAAATGTGGGCGTCAGCGGGCCGGGGGTTGTCAAACGCGCTTTGGAAAAAGTCCGCGGTGAGGATTTCGGAACACTTTGCGAGACAATTAAAAAGACAGCTTTTAAAGTAACCCGTGTGGGTCAGCTTGTCGCTCAGGAAGCTTCAAAACGTCTGAATGTTCCGTTTGGCATTATCGATTTATCTCTGGCTCCGACACCGGCGGTGGGCGACAGTGTTGCAGAGATTCTGGAAGAAATCGGCCTTGAGTCTGTAGGGGCACCCGGAACCACAGCAGCTCTGGCGCTTTTGAACGATCAGGTAAAGAAGGGCGGCGTTATGGCATCCTCCTATGTAGGCGGTCTTTCCGGAGCGTTCATTCCTGTTTCTGAAGATCAGGGGATGATTGATGCCGTCGAAGCAAATGCTTTAACATTGGAGAAACTCGAAGCCATGACCTGTGTCTGCTCTGTTGGTCTGGATATGATCGCTATTCCGGGGGACACAAAGGCAACGACAATTTCCGGTATTATTGCGGACGAAATGGCAATCGGCATGATCAATCAGAAGACAACAGCCGTACGCCTTATTCCAGTAATCGGAAAAGATGTCGGTGAAATGGTTGAATTTGGAGGCCTTTTAGGTTATGCACCAGTTATGCCGGTGAATCGTTTTGGCTGTGATGCTTTTGTGAATCGTGGCGGACGTATTCCGGCTCCAATTCACAGTTTTAAAAATTAAAATGATGGGGGAATCAAAATGTCGAATATTTTAAGCGGACTGGAACCGGCAAGAGTGTTCCATTACTTTGAAGAAATTTGTGCTATTCCCCACGGATCAGGAAATGAAAAGGCCATCAGTGATTACTGTGTGGCCTTTGCCAGATCACATGATTTGTGGGTAAGACAGGATGGGGCGAATAATGTGATTATTCGTAAGCCGGCTTCTGCGGGGTATGAGACCGCACCAGTTGTTATGCTTCAAGGTCATATGGATATGGTATGCGAAAAAAACAGTGATGTTGATTTTGATTTTGAAAAGGATAGCCTGAAATTAAAGGTGGAGGGGGACTTTGTCTCTGCAAAAGGAACAACCCTCGGAGGAGATGACGGCATTGCCGTTGCTTACGTTCTGGCTATTCTTGAAGATGACACCCTTGAGCATCCGGAACTGGAAGTGGTCATCACAACGGATGAAGAAGTTGGAATGAAGGGGGCCCATGCTCTGGATGTCAGTGATTTGAAAGCGAGTTATCTGTTGAATCTGGATAATGAAAGCGAGGGGCAGATTCTGACTTCCTGCGCCGGAGGAATGAAAAGTCGTGCAAAATTCCCAATCCGTCGTGTTGAATGGCAGGGAATCAGCGCTGATATAAAAATCAGTGGACTAAAAGGCGGTCATTCAGGTGCGGAAATCCATTGTGGCAGAGCCAATGCCAATCGGCTGCTCGGACGGTTGCTTTTTGCATTGGATAAAGAATTAAATGTGGGTGTCTGTGATGTCAGCGGCGGTATGAAGGACAATGCCATTCCGAGGGAGGCTCAGGCAAAAATTGTTCTGCAGCCGGAGGATGCAGCGCGGGCCATAGAAATTAAAGAAAGCTTTTTGGCAGATATTCGGGATGAATTTTCGGTTGCCGATCCACAGATTAAGATTGAATTCGATATAGAAAGTAATGAGCAAAAAGAATTTTCAATCATTCATCCGGCAGATATGGAACGTATTTTATTTATGTATGTACAATCGCCAAACGGTATTCAAACGATGAGTATGGAATTGCCGGGATTGGTTGAAAGTTCATTGAATATGGGAATCGTGCGTACAGAAACGGATGGCGTATGTTTTTCCTGGGCTGTACGGAGCAGTAAAAAGAGTCTTAAATTTTTTATTAGTGACCAGTTGGCATATCTGACGGAGTTCCTTGGAGGAACCTACTGGTATGATGGTGAATATCCGCACTGGTCTTATCGGAGTCATTCGCCGATTCGGGAGATGGTCACTTCTGTATATAAAGAGTTATTCGGCAAAGATGCAAGCATTGAGGCGATTCATGCCGGATTGGAGTGCGGCCTTATATCGGAGAAGATGCCGGAACTGGATATTGTTGCCCTTGGGCCGGACATTATGGATATCCATACACCGGATGAGCATTTAAGCATATCGTCCGTCGAACGGACTTACCGTCTCCTTCGGACGGTTTTAAGCCGGATGAAGGGGTAACAGAAGGCGTACTCCTGTGCCTGTATATTCTGATGGCACTGGCACTGATACTCCTGAGTATTATTGATTTTTGTACGTTAAAAATTCCTTCCCGTCTGAATATTTTTATAGGTATATTGGGACTTATACGGATGGGGATTGATGCGGGTCATCGGCTGGATGCCGTTGCCGGATTTTTTTCCGTCAGTCTCTTTTTAGGAATTCTCTATATATTTACAAAAGGGAAAGGCATCGGGGGCGGGGATATTAAACTTATGGCGGTATCCGGTCTGATGCTTGGATGGCAGAAGAATATCCTGGCATTTTTTATCGGCGCCCTTCTGACGATTTTGATTCATCCGTTCCGCATGGTTTTTGCCGGGAGCGGGCGGCGTCTGGCCTTTGGGCCCTATCTGGCTGCAGGTATTATCATCAGTATGCTGTGGGGCGGACGGATTCTATCCGCTTATTTTGGGTGGCCGGGATTATCAATTTTTATGTTCTTATAAATTTCCTCCTTGCATATATTTATAGCAGTATATGTGAGGAGGTTTTTTATGGACCAGTTTAATCTGTATAAAGATATCCAGGCCAGGACCGGCGGGGAAATTTATCTTGGCATTGTTGGTCCGGTCCGGACCGGTAAATCGACCTTTATTAAACGGTTTATGGATATGATGGTAATTCCCAGAATTTCAGATGTACATAGCCGGGAACAAGCCAAAGATGAATTGCCCCAGAGCAGCGGCGGTACAGTGATCATGACATCCGAACCCAAATTTATTCCAAAGACAGCGGTGGAAATTCCCGTGGACGATCAGGTAAAGGTGAAAATCCGCTGTATTGACTGTGTGGGGTTTATGGTGGAGGGAGCCTCCGGCCATGAGGAAAACGGGGCAGAGCGGATGGTGATGACACCCTGGTTCAATGAGCCTGTCCCATTTACCCGCGCGGCGGAAATCGGCACTCAAAAAGTGATTCAGGAACATGCGACCATTGGGCTGGTGGTGACCACAGACGGAAGTTTTGGGGATATTCCAAGAAATCATTATGTACCTGCGGAGGAAAAGGCTGTCGGGGAACTGAAAAAAATCGGCAAGCCTTTTTTGATCCTCCTCAATTCCATAAAACCCTACTCAGAGGAGGCTCAGGAGCTCAGGCAATCTCTGGAAAATAAATATCAGGTACAGTGTGTGGCATTGAACTGTGACCAGCTGCGTAAACAGGATGTCGATATGATGATGCAGTCTTTGCTCTATGAATTTCCGGTGGCGGACATAGAGTTTTTTCTTCCGAGATGGCTGGATGTGCTTCCGAAAACCCATGAGCTGAAAGGGCAGATTATTGAAATGCTGAAAGAATTGATCGGAAATACCCGATCGATGCGGGATTTTCGAAAGAACGAGGAATTATTTCAGCAGCCCTGGTTGAAAAAGTATTACGTAGAACAGATGGATATGTCCAGCGGCCGTATTAAAGTTCATATGGACCTGGATATGAAATTTTATTACGCAATGCTTTCAGAACTGATCGGAAGTGAAGTTCAGGGGGAATATGAGTTTTATCGGATGATTAAAGAGCTGGCGGATAAGAGGGATGAATTTGGGAAGGTTGCTCAGGCGGTTGCGGCTGTTAAGGGCCAGGGGTATGGAATGGTAACGCCAAAAGCCGAGGAGGTCACTTTTGAAGAACCGGAATTGATTCGCCATGGCAGTAAATACGGGGTGAATATTAAAGCCCACGCGCCTTCTATCCATATGATTCAGGCAACGATCGAGACGGAAATCGCACCGATCGTCGGCACTCAGGAGCAGGCGGAAGATTTAATACGCTATATCCGGGCCAACAGCCGGGAAAGCCAGGGTGAAATGTGGAATACTCTGATCTTTGGTAAATCGGTCGGCCAATTGGTGGAAGAAGGAATTCAGACAAAGGTGGCGCGGATGACAGATGCCAGTCAGACGAAATTACAGGAAACGCTCCAGAAGATTATTAATGACAGTAATGGCGGCGTTATTTTTGTTATCATATAAAATCGGTGGGGGATTATTTGCAGATGCAGATAGTCCCTTTTTCTATGGTGGGACAGTTGCCTTTCTCCTTTAATAATGTTAATATAAACTATGTACGCCCTGAAATATGACCTGGAATGAGGTGAATGAGCATGATGAAGGTGATGATGTATACGGACGGCTCTGCACGGGGAAATCCTGATGGTCCCGGCGGATACGGAACGATTTTAGAATATATAGATACAAAGGGACAGCTTCATGTGAAAGAGTTGTCGCAGGGATATGTAAAAACGACGAATAACCGTATGGAAATGATGGCGGCCATCGTAGGTTTTGAAGCGTTGAACCGGTCATGTCAGGTGGACGTTTTTTCTGATTCCCAGTACCTGATCAATGCGTTTAATAAGCACTGGATTGAAGGATGGATAAAAAAAGGCTGGAAACGAGGAAAGAATGAGCCTGTAAAAAATGTGGATTTGTGGAAGCGTCTTTTAAAGGCGGCTGGACCGCATCAAGTGACCTGGAACTGGGTCAAAGGTCATGACGGCCATCTCCAGAATGAACGATGTGATGCCCTGGCTACGACAGCAGCCGACAGCGATGATTTGATTGAAGATGTGATAACAGAGTAATGAGGGATGAAATAGCATGAAAAAATCATTAAAGGAACAACTGCCGGAGAGATTTGCTGAAAGAATGGAAAGGCTGCTCAATGATGAATATCCGGTGTTTTTAAATAGTTATGATGAGAATATCTATGCCGGGCTGCGTATGAATACATTGAAGATAACGCCGGAGGAATATTTAAAAATGACAGATCAGGCATTAGAATCGGTGACCTGGTGTCCGACGGGTTTTTACTATAATGGAAGCAGAGAATATTCTAAAAATCCCCTTTATCACGCCGGACTTTATTATATCCAGGAACCAAGTGCCATGTTCCCGGCCCAGGTACTTCCTGTAGAAGCAGGCGATCATATATTGGATCTGTGTGCCGCGCCGGGAGGAAAAAGCACAGCTCTGGCTGCAAAGCTGCGGGGAACGGGTCTTCTTGTTTCCAATGATATCAGTGCATCCAGAGCAAAGGCATTGCTTAAAAATATTGAATCCAGCGGTATACGCAACAGCATTGTCCTGACAGAGGACCCGAAACATCTGGCAGGTCCTTTTGAGGAATATTTTGATAAAATACTCATTGACGCACCATGTTCTGGCGAAGGAATGTTTCGCAAAGAACCGTCTATGATGCGGGCCTGGGAAAAGAATGGACCGGATTTCTTTTCAAAACTTCAACGCGAAATTGTCGACTGTGGTGTTCGGATGTTAAAACCCGGCGGGATGATGGTCTATTCGACCTGTACCTTTTCAGTGGAGGAGAATGAAGGAACGTTAAAATATATCTTAGACAATTATCCGGAGATGCATGTGATTCCGATTGAACAGAAGGGGGAGGGCCTGATGCCAGCCCATCCGGAATGGGTAGACGGGCCGGAAGAGATTCGATATGCGAGACGACTCTGGCCACACTATGTAAAGGGTGAAGGACATTTTACTGCACTGCTCAGGAAGGATGGGGCAGAGGATGGAGACAAGGGATTAAGTAAAATGCGGCTGTCGGATGAGTCTAAAGGTATGAGGGAACTGCCGGAGGAATTTGTTCAATTCTTAAAGGACGGGGATATTCGTCTGGATTTTGATCCGGCCCGACTGATTTTACAGGGAGATCACTTGAGTTATCTTCCGGAAAATGCGCCGCCCCTTGGAAAACTGCGCCGAATGCGGACCGGTTGGTATCTGGGAGATATTAAGAAAAAACGATTTGAACCGTCCGGCTTTTTTGCCCGGGCACTGAGACCTTTTGAATGTGGTCATTGGATTGATCTGGAATTATCCGATGCCCGTGTCATAAAATATTTAAAATGTGAAACGCTGGAAGTATCTTCTGAACTGCCAAACGGATGGTATATTGTCGGTGTTTGCGGATATTCTCTCGGATGGGGGAAGGTATCCGGTGGAACCTTAAAGAATAAATATCCTTCGGGATGGCGGTGGCAGTGAGATGAGATTGGATAAATATCTGACAGAAATGGGTATGGGCAGCCGAAGTGAAGTGAAACTGGGCATTCGCAAAGGCTTTGCAAAAGTCAATGATGAGATAGTGATTCGCCCGGAATTCAAGGTGTCCAATAAGGATTTTGTATTCTGGAAAGGCACACCGGTAACCTATGTTGAATATGAATACATTATGCTGAACAAACCGGCAGGTGTCGTTTCTGCTACGGAGGACGCCAGAGAGAAAACCGTCATTGAGCTCATCCGGGACCGACGCCGGAAAGACCTGTTTCCGGTAGGACGGCTGGATAAGGATACGGAAGGGCTGCTCTTGCTGACAAACGACGGAAAGCTGGCCCACAAATTATTATCGCCGCGTCATCATGTGGCAAAAAATTATTATGCCAGAGTGAAAGGAATAATGACAGAAGAGGATGTTGCTCTTTTTGCCGAAGGTCTCCATGTAGATGAAGAACTGACCGCCTTACCGGCAGAATTGAAAATTCTTAAGCTTCATCCGGAAGGCATATCAGAGATTCAATTAAAAATTTTTGAAGGAAAGTTTCATCAGGTCAAACGCATGGTTCAGGCGGTAGGCAAAGAGGTCATTTACCTTAAACGTCTTTCCATGGGAAGCCTTGTGCTGGATGAAACGCTGAAACCCGGAGAATATCGTCTATTAACAACCAATGAACTGGAGGAACTGTATGCTGAATGATATTAAAGCTGTTCTGTTCGATCTGGACGGAACGTTGGTGGAATCCATGTCCATGTGGGGCGACATTGATGTGGATTATTTGAAGAAATTCCATATACCGGTGCCGGAGGGACTGCAGAAGGCCATCGAAGGTCTGAGCATGTATCAGACGGCTGTTTACTTTAAAGAAAATTTCGCCATCGAAGACAGTCTGGAAGAAATTATGGATGAATGGAACCGAATGGCCTACGAAAAATATACGACAGAAATCCCGTTAAAACCCGGTGCAAGAGCCTTTTTGAATGGGTTAAAAGATAAAAATATTCCCTGTGGCATTGCTACAAGTAATTCGCGGATACTGACCGAGGCAATCTTAAAAAGCCATCAGGTGGAAAATTATTTTTCGGTAATGGTGACTGGCGACGAGATCACAAATGGCAAACCGGACCCGGAGGTTTATCTGGAAGCAGCAAAAAAAATGGGTGTTGCACCGGAACACTGTCTTGTTTTTGAGGATATTCCCTTTGGAATCATAGCCGGAAAACGGGCAGGGATGACGGTATGCGCTGTCGAAGATGCTTATTCAATGAAGGATATGGAAGAAAAAATCCGGCTTGCGGATTTTTATATAAAGAGTTATGAGGAACTATTATGATTAAAGACTTTTTACCGGTTTGCAGAGCAGATATGGAAGCCCGGGGATGGGACAGCGTAGATTTTGTTTATGTGATCGGAGATGCCTATGTGGATCATCCGTCCTTTGGTCATGCCATCATCAGCAGGATTCTGGAAGCCAATAATTACCGGGTGGGAATCATCTCTCAGCCGGACTGGAAAAACAAAAAAAGTATTGATATTTATGGCAGACCAAGGCTTGGATTTATTATCAGTGCGGGAAATATGGACTCTATGGTCAATCACTATACGGTATCAAAAAAACGTCGGCATAATGACGCTTTTACGCCGGGTGGCGTCTATGGGAAACGTCCCGATTATGCCACGGTGGTTTATGGAAATCTGATTCGACAGACATATAAGGATATTCCTGTCATTATTGGCGGCATTGAGGCGAGCCTGAGACGTCTGGCCCATTATGATTATTGGAGCGATACGGTCAAACGTTCCATTCTCCTGGATTCAGGCGCTGACCTTTTACTCTACGGTATGGGTGAACGTTCGATCGTGGAAGTGGCAGATGCTCTGGACAGCGGTCTGGATATCCGGGACATTACATTTGTGCCGGGCTCTGTCTACAAGACAAAATCGCTGGATTCCGTCTATGATGCTATCCAACTCCCTTCTTTTAAGGATATTACAGAGAATAAACGAAAATATGCGGAAAGCTTTTATACTCAGTACATTAATACGGATCCTTTCAGTGGTCAGCGTATGGTGGAAAGTTATGGGGAACATCTCTATGTCGTTCAGAATCCGGCGGCAAAACCGTTGACAACGGGGGAAATGGACCGGGTTTACGGCTTGAATTATATGCGGACCTATCATCCGTCTTACGAAGCGGCCGGTGGTGTCCCAGCCATTGAAGAGGTTAAATTCAGTCTGGTGAGTAATCGGGGTTGTTTCGGTGGCTGCAGTTTCTGTGCCCTGACCTTTCATCAGGGAAGAATTATTCAGACCCGCAGCCATGAATCCATTATTAATGAAGCGAAGGCATTTACCTGGGACCCGGATTTTAA
This sequence comes from Frisingicoccus caecimuris, assembly GCF_004340975.1. Taxonomy (GTDB): domain Bacteria; phylum Bacillota; class Clostridia; order Lachnospirales; family Lachnospiraceae; genus Frisingicoccus; species Frisingicoccus caecimuris. Next base: position 94,616 of record NZ_SLXA01000001.1, on the reverse strand, counting down.
AGGCTATATTCATGATGTGGGCGGACCGACGGCCAATTTCCGCCATCCATCCTGTGAAAAGCAGTTGAAAAAGGGCGTCTGCAAAAATAAGCAGTGCCTCTTTCCTGAACCATGTAAAAATCTTCATGTGGATCACCAGGATTATCTTGAACTGCTCCGCAAACTCCGGGCACTTCCGGGCGTTAAAAAAGTGTTCATACGTTCCGGTATCCGTTTTGATTATGTGAATGCAGACCCGGACCCGACATTTTTAAGAGAATTATGTGAGTACCACGTGAGCGGTCAGTTAAAGGTGGCGCCGGAGCATGTGGCAGACCCGGTATTGAAACGGATGGGAAAACCGGGGAATCGGGTTTACCGGAAGTTTGTTCAGGATTATAAGAACATGAACGAAAAACTTGGTAAGAAACAATATCTCGTGCCTTATCTCATGTCTTCGCATCCCGGTTCTACGATGAAGGAAGCCATTGCCCTGGCCGAATATCTGAGGGATTTGGGATATATGCCGGAGCAGGTTCAGGATTTTTATCCGACCCCGGCAACCCTGTCGACCTGCATGTCTTACACTGGACTCGATCCCAGGACGATGGAGCCGGTTTATGTTCCGAAAAATCCTCATGAGAAAGCCATGCAGCGGGCGTTGATTCAGTATCGCAATCCAAAGAATTATGATCTGGTAAGAGAAGCTCTGGAAACGGCTCATCGGACCGACCTGATCGGATTTGATAAAAAATGTCTGATTCGTCCGAGACGTGGCGAGCAGGTAAAGACACAAGAACGTAGACAGACGAAAAAGAGAACCATACGAAATGTACATAAGAAGAAAAAGAAATAAGGTGAAAATATGGGAGAAACCAAACTGGTAAAGGGAAATTACGGATATATTGACGATTGGAAACGTACAAAGCTGATCACAATTATCCTGTGGGCTGTTTTTATCGTGGCGATGATCCTGATTCCAATGGTGATTCTGGATACAAAGTACAATGCCTTTACTGTGGCAGCCATTGTTATGGTACTTCCGGCAGCCAGACAGGCGGTCCAGTATATATCAATGGCAGGTTTTCACAGCGGCAGTCGGGAAGAATATGAAAAAATCGCCTCTTATGTGGAGGGAAAAAGCTGGATGGTACTGGCAGCAGATATGGTACTGGCCAGTGAAAGCGGTCACATGGTGTTCAACATGATCGTTATCTGTAACGGCAATATTTACGGTTATGCACCAAAGCAAAAAAAGAGCCGGGAAGCTATAGAGGCTTATCTGACGAATCTTTTAATGGAAACAGATGTCACCCATAAGAAACCCGTCGTTCACGAAAACTTTGATGAATTCGAAGAAATGATCATGATGCTGTCGGCCAATGAGCCGTCCGCTCCGATGGAAGCAGGCAGCATATTTGCAGGTCTGAAGGCAAATTGTATATAAAAGAGGAAAATATGCAGAAATTTATTGTGACGCCCAACGAGGCAGGCCAGCGGCTGGACAAGCTGTTGTTTAAATATTTAAATCTGGCACCTAAAAGCTTTATCTATAAAATGCTCCGAAAAAAAAATATAACTTTGAATCACAAAAAATGTGATGGATCAGAAAAAATCTTTGTCGGTGATGAGATCAGCTTCTGGCTGGCAGATGAGACGATTGACAAGTTCCGGGAGACAAAACGCTTTGCCCGTGTACCGAAACATTTTAAGGTGGTTTTTGAAGATGACGATATTCTGGCTGTCAATAAGCCGGCCGGTCTTTTATCCCAGAAGGCGAAACCGGAGGATATTTCGGTCAATGAAGAAGCTATCAGCTATCTGCTTGACCATCAGGTGATTACGGAAAAATCACTGGAAGTTTTCAAACCTTCCGTCTGTCATCGGCTGGACCGAAATACAAGTGGTCTGTTGATCGTTGGAAAAAGCCTCTCGGGATTACAGCATATGTCGGTCTTATTAAAAGACCGGACTGTGGAAAAGTATTATCTCTGTCTCGTGGAGGGCGTTGTGAAAACACCGGAACATATTCAGGGATATCTTATAAAAGACGAGCAGACCAATAAGGTAAGCATATCCGGACAGCCTGTCAGTGGAGGGCATCATATAGAAAACTTTTATGAACCTGTCGGAAACAATGGAAAATACACGCTGTTAAAGGTAGAACTGATCACAGGCCGAACCCATCAGATTCGTGCCCATCTTGCTTCTGTCAGCCACAGTATTGTAGGGGATGGAAAATATGGTTCGGAAACGGTAAACGACTATTTTCGCCGGAATTATCATTTAAAGCACCAGCTGCTTCATTCCTGGCGGATGGTGTTCGATGAAAGAAAGCTGACAGCGCCGCTCTGGCCTGAGTTTGAACGGATTCTCAAGGAGGAACAGCTGTGGTCGATTTATACAGACTTGCAGAAGAACTGAATATTGATGATATTGCGGTCTGTCATGCAGAAAAATTCAACAGTGTGGAACAGCTTTTGAAAAAGGATGTGGAACTTGGAATCCTGCCGCCCTTTGTTGAAACAGATATACACAGGCGGGTCTGCCCGGAAGAAACCCTGGCCAGAGCGAAGAGTTTTATTGTTATTTTAGAACATTACGAACCGTCGGTGTATAAAGTTCGAGAAGGATTGTACGGGAATATTTCTCCGGCAGCCAGTGGCGAGGATTACCATCGGATTGTACGCAGAAAACTGTCTGGATTGATGTCTGCTCTGGAAGCAGCCGACCCGGATGGAAGGCGGCTGGCCTATGTGGATAATTCGCCTTTTTCGGAAAAGCATGTGGCCATCCGGGCCGGTCTTGGACGGTTGATGCGAAACGGTCTGTTTTATTCGAGAAAATTTGGCTCCAGGTGCTATATTGGTTTGATCCTCAGTGACCGTCCGGCAGATTTTTATGGACTGCCTTTTCGGCGGGATGATGAAGATCCATGGTTTGAGCGGTGCCGGACATGCTCGGCATGTCAGAAATTTTGTCCCGGAAAAGCGATCACTGAAGCGGGGATGAACAGCTATCGCTGCGTGTCATATCTGACCCAAAAAAAGGAACCCCTCAGCCCGGAGGAGGAAAGGATAATGGGACGGCAGATTTACGGCTGCGACGTCTGTCAGAACGTCTGCCCTCTCAATCGGCCGACCGTTCCGGCGGGGTATACGACGGGAACCGAAGTTTCTCTGGAAGAACTTCTGACGATGAGCAATAAACAATTTAAAATGCATTATCAGGCAACCGCCGCCGGATGGCGGGGAAAAAAGCAGCTTCAAAAAAATGCAGAGATTGTATTAAAAAATATAATGGAGAGATGATTATGGCGACATGGAATTCCAGAGGCCTTCGCGGGTCTGAGCTGGAAGAGATGATTAATCTGACCAATGAAAAATACAGGGAAAAGAAACTGGCTCTGATTCAGAAAATTCCGACGCCGATCAAACCTATTCAGATTGATAAGGCGACCCGACACATAACCCTGGCCTATTTTGATCAGCGCAGTACGGTAGATTATATCGGAACCGTGCAGGGCATTCCGGTTTGTTTTGATGCCAAGGAATGCCGTTCCAGAACATTTCCTATTCAAAATGTTCATGAACATCAGGTACTATTTATGCAGGACTTTGAAGACCAGGGCGGGATAGCCTTTTTGTTGATTTATTTTTCAGGCGAAAACCGCTATTTTTATCTGCCTTTCAGCCAGTTGGTAGATTTTTGGAACCGTTCCAGAACAGGACATGCAAAAAGCTTTCATATGGAAGAACTGGATAGGAATTTTGAAATAAAATGTCACGGATATTACCTGAATTATCTGCCGGCCATTCAGGCAGATTTAAACCACAGGACTTGACAAGAGGGATTCCTGTGATATAATTAATGAAAATTCTGTGTGCTAATTTAGTAGCACGTTGATTTGATAAAGCAAAATATGGATGAAATGGGGCTATAAGAAATGAAAGAGAGACGTATTCATACACCGGAGGGGGTACGGGATATTTATAACGGGGAGTGTGCCCGAAAAAATCATTTATCCGACCGGATGAAAGATATTTTAAAATCCTATGGATACAGAGATATTCAGACGCCTACCTTCGAATTTTTCGATATTTTTAATCAGGATAAAGGGTCATTGCCATCGAATCAGATGTACAAATTTTTCGACAGAGAAGGAAATACCCTTGTTCTTCGGCCAGATATCACACCGTCCATTGCCCGGGCAGTCAGCAAATATTTTAGTGAAGAGAATTTTTCAATGCGATTTTCTTATACAGGAAATATTTTTATTAATAACTCCAGCCTGCAGGGACGTATGAAGGAATCCACTCAGATGGGTGCTGAGTTGATCGGGGATGACAGTATTGATGCAGATGCTGAGATGATCGCCCTGGCGATTCATCTGCTTTTGGCGGCTGGCTTGACTGAGTTTCAGATTGATGTGGGGCATGTGGGATTTTTTAAAGGTTTGATCGAAGAGGCCGGAATGGATGAAGAAAAGACCCAGGAGCTCAGAGAGTTGATTGAGAATAAAAACTTTTTTGGTGTGGAAGCTATGACGGATAATCCGGCACTGATCCGGCTGCCGAAATTGTTTGGCTCTCAGGATATTTTAAAAGAGGCCAAACGGCTGACTTCGAATATGAAAGCATTGGTGGCAATTACCCGTCTGGAACGGCTCTATGAGATTATTGGCGAATATGGGCTTCAAAAATATGTTACCTTTGACCTGGGAATGCTGACCCAATATGATTATTATACCGGGGTTATTTTCAGAGGCTATACCTATGGTACCGGTGATGCGGTGGTCAAAGGCGGAAGATATGATACACTTTTGCAGAAATTTGGTAAAGATGCGGCATCCGTAGGTCTGGCTGTTGCGGTGGATGAACTTCTCATTGCCCTCAGCCGTCAGAAAATTGATGTGGATGAAGGAGAACCAGTGACGATGATTCTGTATTCGGGGAGCAAGCATTCTGAGGCCTTAAAAAAAGCAAAAGAACTTCGTGAAAAAGGCGGCTGCGTTCAAATGAACCGAATGGATTCAGAACAGCAATTAGAGGATTATATGGCCTATGCAAAACGTTTTCATATTGCCGACATTCTCTATTTTAATCCGACAGGGGAAATGAAAATTTTGGAGGTGCAGCCATGAGATATCTGACATTTGCGTTGGCCAAAGGCCGGCTGGCGAAGAAGACACTGACCTATCTGGAGAAGATGGGGATTGAAATGGAAGAGATGAAGGATCCGGATACCCGGAAGCTTATTTTTGTCAATGAAGATTTAAGAATCAAGATGTTTTTATCGAAGGCTTCCGATGTGCCGACCTATGTAGAATATGGTGCGGCAGATATCGGTGTTGTTGGGAAGGACACGATTCTTGAAGAGGGACGAAAGCTCTATGAGGTTATGGATCTGGGATTTGGCAAATGTACAATGTGTGTCTGTGGTCCGGAAAGTGCCCGAGAACTTTTACAGCATCAACAGCTGATTCGTGTGGCGTCAAAATATCCGAATATTGCGAAGGATTATTTTAACAATATCAAGCATCAGACCGTGGAGGTCATTAAGCTGCACGGTTCGGTAGAGCTGGCTCCGATCGTCGGACTTGCCGAAGTGATCGTTGATATTGTTGAAACGGGAACCACATTAAAAGAAAATGGGCTGATGGTCTTAGAAGAAATATGTCCATTGTCAGCCCGGGTGGTGGTCAACCAGGTAAGTATGAAAATGGAAAACGAGCGGATTACCGGAATTTTGAATGCACTGAAAAAAGTAATGTGAAATATTTAACATCATTTTACATATAAAGAAAAATCTGGTATATTAAAAGAAGAAACCAGGAGGTTTATAATGAGAAAGATAAAATTGACGAAGGACGCAGTGGACGGCCTTTTGGATAATTTATTAAAAAGGAGCCCCAATAATTATGGGCAGTATACAGACGCAGTAAATGAAATCGTCGAAACCGTAAAAAAAGACGGTGATGCGGCTGTATTTGAATATACGAAAAAGTTTGATGGTGCGGATATAACGCCAGAAAACTTTATTGTATCTGATGCGGAGATTGAGGAAGCCTATGCAGTCGTTTCAGCGGATGTACTGGAAGTTATTCGAAAGGCTATTGTCAATATTCGTACATATCATGAGAAACAGAAACAATACAGCTGGTTTGATTCTCAACCAAATGGAACGATTCTCGGTCAGAAGGTGACGCCGCTTACACGGGTTGGTGTTTATGTTCCGGGCGGAAAAGCTGCCTATCCATCTTCTGTACTTATGAATATTCTTCCAGCCAAGGTGGCTGGTGTTGAACAGATTGTCATGGTCACACCTCCGGGAAAGGATGGAAAAGTCAATCCAGGGACTTTAGTGGCGGCAAAAGAGGCGGGAGCCGATGTGGTCTATAAAGTCGGCGGAGCTCAGGCTATTGCAGCGTTGGCTTTTGGTACCGAATCCATTCCAAAGGTGGATAAGATCGTAGGGCCGGGTAATATTTTTGTTGCTCTGGCGAAAAAAGCAGTTTACGGTTATGTGAGCATTGATTCCATTGCAGGACCGAGCGAGATTCTTGTTATCGCTGATGAAACAGCCAATCCGCGTTACGTAGCAGCAGACCTGCTTTCACAGGCAGAGCATGACGAACTGGCTTCGGCCATCCTTGTGACGACAAGTGAATCGCTGGCAGATCAGGTATCTGAGGAAGTGGATGCCTTTGTGAAAAAACTTTCCAGAAGAACGATTCTGGAAAAATCTCTTGAAAATTATGGTTACATTTTAATTGCTGAAGATTTAAACGGGGCGGTAGATATTGCCAATGCGATTGCTTCAGAGCATTTGGAGATCGTGACTAAGAATCCATTTGAAGTGATGACGCAGATTAAGAATGCTGGAGCCATTTTCCTTGGAGAGTACAGTTCGGAACCTTTGGGAGACTATTTTGCCGGACCTAATCATGTACTCCCGACGAATGGCACCGCCAAGTTTTTCTCACCTCTGAGTGTGGATGACTTTATAAAGAAATCCAGTATTATTTACTATTCCAGACAGGCTCTGGAACCGGTAAAGGATGAGATCATCAAATTTGCTGAATCCGAATCACTGACAGCACATGCCAATTCCATTCGGGTTCGCTTTGAAAAATAAAACACAATGATTGAAGGGGGTAAGGCAGATGGACATCCGAAAAGCTGAAGTTTCCAGGAAAACAGGTGAGACAGAAATTGAAATTTGCATATGTCTGGACGGCACAGGAAAATGTGAGGCAGATACAGGTATAGGATTTTTTGACCATATGCTGAACAGTTTTGCACGGCATGGCCTGTTTGACCTGTATGTCAGGGTACACGGAGACCTGGAGGTGGACAGTCATCATACCATTGAGGATACGGGTATTGTTCTGGGTGAGGCAATAAAAAAAGCGCTTGGTGATAAAAAAGGAATCAAACGCTTTGGTTATTTTATTCTTCCGATGGACGAGACGCTTGTTCTTGCATCCTTGGATCTGTCCGGCCGGCCTTATCTCAATTTTCAGATTCCTCTGACCGTGGAACGGGTCGGAACGATGGATACGGAAATGGTACGGGAATTTTTCTATGCCATATCCTACAGCTGTGGTATGAATCTGCATTTAAAGCTGATGGATGGCGTCAATAATCATCATATCATCGAGGCGGCGTTTAAGGCTTTTGCAAAAGCGTTAGACGAAGCGGTATCTTATGATGCAAGAATTACAGACGTTTTATCGACAAAAGGGTCACTTTAAACGAATTTTATAATAAAAGGTGGTTTTATGCAGTTATACGCAGGTATTCACATTTCCGACGGGAAATCCGTCAATCCGAATGATCTACATTATCTGAGAAATAATATTTTGACTTTGGACCCGGTAAAGCTGGCGTTACATTGGCAGGAAATGGGAGCTACCTATCTTCATATTGTTGATTTGGATGCAGCGTCTATGGGATACCCGGTCAATGAGGAAACCATTAAAGACATTTTAGATGTAGTACATATTCCGGTGCAATATGGCGGCGGACTGCGTTCAATTAAAGACATTGATTCTTTCTTAAATATGGGCGCTTCCCGAGTGATCATTGGTACCCAGGCCATATATAGTCCGAATTTTTTAAAAGAAGCCCTTCAGATTTTCGGACCGGAAAAGATTCTTGTCGGTATCGATGCGGACCAGGGAATGGTCGTTATTGAAGGCAGGGGAAAAGTCAGCAATTTTAATTCACTGACATTGGCTCAACAAGTTGAGAAGCTGGGTGTTCGAACTGTTGTTTATACAGACATTGTCTGTGCCAATCAGGTTAAGGGACCGGATATTATCAACACAAAAGAGTTAATCGACCATACCCATTTGGATATTATATATTCGGGCGGTATTGCTTCCCTGCAGGATTTGAAAAATATGAGGAATGCGGGAGTCGGTGGCGTGATGATCGGTGCTGCATTATATACAAATAAAATTAAATTAAAAGAAGCAGTAATGCTTTATGAACGAGGTGAACAAGTTGAATGATAAACAAATCATAGGATGTATACGGATAGATAGAGAACCGGTGGCGGCTGATCAGATCATCCAGATGGAAAACAACGGAACCGACGGCGTTCTCCTGATCGACGATTCAATGCCAGTGGATGAAGAAAAGTTGATTAAATTGATTAAATCGGTCAGCGAAAAATCGGATATTCCGTTGCTGGTCAAACGTCATTATCAGCGTTTGGAAGATGTGAAAAAAATTCTCTATGCCGGAGATACCCGGGTAGTCATGGATGTGGTTTTAGCGGCAGATTTTCATCTGATGGTGGAAGCCAGTGAGCGTTTTGGAAAGGATAAGATTCTCGCCTGGATACCTGAAAGCCAGCCGGTGACAGATGCTCTGGCCAGCGCTGTTCAACAGAATGGGGCCAGCGCCTGTGTCGTTGAAAACAGGGATACGGAACTTTTTACGACTTATCATCTTCCGGTACTTCCGGTGCGGAATATGACCGACGCAAAAGAAATCACGGCTGTATTAAAGCCTGACGGCGTCCGTGGAATTATTTCTGAAAAATTCTATACGGATCCTATGGATTTGATGAGTTTAAAGTATGAATTGGGAAGTATGGGTATTGCCACAAACCGGTTTGAGAGCCAGATTCCTTTCAGTGAATTTAAATTAAACAGTGACGGACTGATTCCGGTCGTTACTCAGGAATATAAAACAGGCAAAGTCCTCATGGTTGCCTATATGAATGAAGAAGCCTTTAATGAGACCATACGAAGCGGTCGGATGACCTACTGGAGCCGGAGCCGTCAGGAGCTTTGGAAAAAAGGAGATACTTCCGGTCATTATCAGTATGTGAAATCCCTGGATATTGATTGTGATAAGGACACGATCCTGGCAAAGGTTGTCCAGATTGGTGCTGCCTGTCATACAGGTAATGAAAGCTGTTTCTTTACAAATCTGATATCCAGGTCCTACGATACGACGAATCCGATGACGATTTTTGATGAAGTCATGGCGACGATCATTCATCGGAAGGAAAATCCAAAGGAAGGTTCTTATACAAATTATCTTTTTGATAAGGGGATCGACAAGATTCTAAAAAAAGTCGGGGAGGAAGCGACAGAAATTGTTATTGCCGCTAAAAACCCGGACAGTGACGAGCTGAAATACGAAATCTGTGATTTTCTCTATCATATGATGGTGCTTATGGCCGAACGCGGGGTGACCTGGAAAGAAATTACAAAAGAACTGGCGGGCCGGCATTAAGAAAATCGAGAAATACTATTTACAAAGAATCTAAATAATTTTATAATAGAAAACTGGCAGAGTTTATTTTTGCTGGTTTTCTTTTTATTGCGAAAAGAATTGAATGAATATACAGGAGGCTGAAACAGGTGAGAAAACAGTATGGTTTGAATGAATTGAGAAGTATGTTTCTCAATTTCTTTGAAAGTAAGGGGCATTTAAAGATGAACAGTTTTTCTTTAATCCCTCATAATGACAACAGTTTATTATTAATTAATTCGGGCATGGCTCCATTAAAGCCTTATTTTACCCGTCAGGAGATTCCTCCGCGCTATCGGGTGACAACTTGTCAGAAATGTATCCGTACCGGCGATATCGAAAATGTTGGCAAGACGGATCGTCATGGAACATTTTTTGAAATGCTCGGTAACTTCTCTTTTGGAGATTATTTCAAGCACGAAGCCATCGCCTGGTCCTGGGAATTTTTGACTCAGGTCGTAGGTCTTGAGGAGGACCGGCTTTATCCATCCGTTTATCAGGACGATGATGAAGCTTTTGAGATATGGAATAAGGAGATCGGTATTGCGCCGGAACGAATTTTCCGTTTTGGCAAAGAAGATAATTTCTGGGAACATGGTGCCGGACCTTGTGGCCCATGTTCTGAAATCTATTATGACCGCGGCGAAAAATACGGCTGTGGGAAACCAGGTTGTACGGTAGGCTGTGACTGCGACCGTTATATGGAAATCTGGAACAACGTATTTACCCAGTTCAACAACGATGGACATGGTAATTATTCCACACTGGAATATAAAAATATTGATACAGGTATGGGGCTGGAACGACTGGCTTCGGTTGTTCAGGATGTGGATTCCATCTTTGATGTGGATACGTTAAAGGCTCTTCGTGAAGAAGTTTGTCGTCTGGCAAATTGTACTTATAAAGAAGATGCAGACAAGGATGTTTCGATCCGTCTGATCACGGATCATATTCGTTCTGTAACCTTTATGGTTTCTGACGGCATTATGCCATCGAATGAGGGCAGGGGATATGTCCTCCGCCGTTTGCTTCGCCGTGCGGCAAGACATGGACGTCTTCTCGGCATTGAGGGCAATTTCCTTTCCGGCTTAAGCCGTAAGGTGATCGAAGTATCCAGGGACGGTTATCCGGAATTGGAAGAACGTCAGGAATTTATCACCCGGGTAATTACCGAGGAAGAAGAGAAGTTTAACAAAACAATTGATCAGGGGCTTAATATTCTGGCGGAGATGAAAGAAGCGCTTATCGCCAAAGGAGAAAAAATTCTTTCAGGCAACGATGCTTTTAAATTATATGATACCTACGGATTTCCGATGGATCTGACAGAAGAAATTCTGGAAGAAGACGGCATCACCATTGACGAAGAAGGTTTCCAGGCGGCTATGACAGAACAGAAAGAAAAAGCTCGTAAAGCCCGAAAAACAACCAACTATATGGGTGCGGATGTGACAGTATACCAGTCCATTGACGCGGCTGTTACTTCGGAGTTTGTCGGCTATGATTATCTGACCTGCGAGTCACCAATCACCGTGCTGACAACAGAAAGTGAAGTGGTGGAGGCACTCGTTGACGGACAACAGGGGACAATCTTCACGGAACAGACACCGTTCTATGCGACCAGCGGTGGTCAGGAAGGGGATAATGGTATTATTTCCATTGGAGACAATGTCTTTGAGGTAAAAGATACGATAAAACTCCAGGGCGGCAAGATTGGTCATGTGGGCGTAGTTACTTCTGGTATGTTTAAAGTGGGCGACAAGGTCACATTGTCAGTTGATGAAGCGAAACGGAATGCGACCCGAAAGAATCACAGTGCGACCCATCTGCTTCAGAAGGCTTTGAAAATTGTCCTCGGCAATCATGTAGAGCAGGCCGGTTCCAGCAATAATGATAAACATCTTCGTTTTGACTTTACCCATTTTTCCGCAATGACTCCGGAAGAGATTCAGCAGGTAGAGAATATTGTCAATGAAGAAATCAGTGCGGGACTTCCTGTACTGACAAAGGTCATGAATATCGAAGATGCCAAAAAGACAGGCGCCATGGCCTTATTCGGAGAGAAATATGGCGACAATGTCCGCGTTGTCTCTATGGGAGATTTTTCAAAGGAATTGTGCGGCGGTACGCATGTTGCCAATACAGCAAATATCGCTTTGTTTAAAATCATCTCTGAAACCGGCGTTGCAGCAGGTGTACGCCGTATTGAAGCACTGACGGGTCAGGGGGTTATTGATTATTATAATAAAGTGGAGGCAGAACTCAATGCGGCTGTTTCAGCAGCGAAATGCGAGCCTTCTCAACTTGTAAAACGTATCGAAGGACTTCAGGATGAAATCAAAGAATTGCAGCGAGAAAATGATAAACTGAAAAATCAGATGGCAAAGGATGCCATGGGCGATGTGATGGACAAGGTTGTGGAAGTTGGCGGAGTGAAGCTTCTTGCCGTGAAACTGGATAATGTAGATATGAACGGTCTGCGCAATCTGGGCGATCAGTTAAAAGCGAAGCTTGGTGAAGGCGTTATCGCCCTTGCTTCAGCCGTAGACGGCAAGGTCAATCTGATCACTATGGCGACTGATGGAGCTATGGCAAAGGGCGCACACGCTGGGAATCTGATCAAAGCCATTGCCGGACATGTCGGCGGCGGCGGCGGTGGACGTCCGAATATGGCTCAGGCCGGAGGAAAGAATCCGCAGGGTATCGATGCAGCTCTGGAAGAGGCTAAAAACATTCTTGAATCCCAGATTCATTAAGTTGGAGAAAAGACATGAAAGATGTAAAACGACTTCTTTATGTAGTTGTATGTGCAGTTTTCTTTATAGGACTTTATATACTTTCAGATTTTTATGCCGGTGAGGCGGTCGGAAAATATGCCAGTGAGATCAGTTCCGGAAACAGTAAATTAACCTCAAATGAAAAGGTTACGATGGACAGTCTTTCTCTGGAAAATCAAGTTGGAAATTATGTTTCCACCGTCAGCCGGCAGGAAATCCGGCTTTCCTTCTTAGGGGATATCACTTTTGAAGGAGACCAGTTGGATCGTTATTATGATTCTTCAACTGAAAGCTTTGATTTTACGAACAGCTTTCGATATATTACTAAATATTTAAAAGCTTCTAATTATGTGGCGGCTGATTTTGAAGGTGTCATGGATGGACCGGATGAGAATTATGAAGACGTCTATGACCAGTATGGTACGGCGGGATTTCTTTACAATATCCCTGAGGTTGCGGCAGAAAATATGAAAGCTGCCGGAATTTCCCTTCTTCAGACAGCCAATGAACACTCCGGTGATTTTGGTATTGACGGTGTAAAATCCACCCTGTCCCATTTAGACAGCGCCGGCATTAAATCTGTGGGAACACAGAAATCTTCCAATGACAAACGTTATACCATTGCTTCGGTCAACAGTCTTAAAATCGGATTTGTTGCCTACACCAATGATCTGAATGCGGAGCTGGATGAAGAAGATGCTTATGCGATCAATTCGCTGGATAATTATGATGAAAGCAAGATTCAGCAGATGTGCAATGATGTACGGGCAGCCCGCCGGGACGGTGCCGAATTTATCGTTGCAATGGTCTATGCGGGAGATGCCTATAATACGGAGCCGGATGAGAATCAGAAGGCATTGTTTAATCATTTGTTTGAGGCCGGTGCGGATATTGTGATCGGCACAGAACCTTATGCGTTGCAGCCGATAGAAATCCGCGATCTGACAGATACGAATGGAACATCAAAGAAGGGTGTGGCCATTTATTCTCTTGGAACCTTCCTCGGAAGTGAGACTTATGGCAGCGCCGGTATTGATAATGATATCGGAGCAATTTTCGATGTCATCATAGATAAAGAAGGCAATAAAAAGGCCAGAATTTCCGGAATTCGTTTAACACCGACATGTATTACCTATACAGAAGATGATGTTTTCGTCCTTCCAGCGGCAGAAGTAAAAAATAACAAGGACAATTTCTCGGATGTGACCGATGAAACCGTACTGGAACGCGTGAAAGCGGCCTGTGATGAAATTATCCCGGGCCTTTTAGAGGGGACTGGTCTGACAGGACAGTATTCAGAAAATACATATGTGGTAAATTTTTAAAAATTAGGTTGACGAATTTGGAATATATGCTATACTACTTGTAGTGCTATGTGAAAATATACCCACAGTTGTATAGGCACAATACGCAACTGGAGGGAGGTAAGGTGTGAGCTATGTCAAACGTAATCGTTAAAGAAAACGAAACATTGGACAGTGCTTTACGCAGATTCAAAAGAAACTGTGCAAAGGCTGGTATTCAGCAGGAAATTCGTAAGAGAGAGCATTACGAAAAACCAAGTGTTAGACGTAAGAAAAAGTCAGAGGCTGCTAGAAAGCGCAAATATAAATAATCTTCGGATACCTGGATATAAAAAGCTATAACGTATGTTATAGCTTTTTTCAATATGTGTAGGGGGTATATAAACATCTGAAGCTGCATAGAATGTAGAAAAAAACGGAGTGTCACCTTGTTTGCGGATTGGCTGCAGGATCATCAGATTGTACCTGAAGAACTGAGTGCGGATGTCCCCGTTTTATATGCACTTGGGCAGAACGAAATAAAGATTCAGAATTATAAAAAAATTATCCAATACAGTCCAAAAGAAATGGTACTCCTTTTGAAAAGTCAGCGGCTTGTCGTCCAGGGGGATCATTTGGATATCAATTATTTCAATGCGGATGAAATCTGCATTCGGGGACATATTGTTTCGATAACCTATCAAGGTGGATGAAAGCAGGTGCTGTAAATGGAATGGATATTCCGATGGCTGCGCAGTTATCTGACATGCCGACTGAAGGGCGGAGACATGGAACGTTTCTTTAATCTGTGCCGTTATCAGGGAATTGAATGTTGGGATATGTCCTTTGAAGAAGGGGTATGCAGATGCTGTATGTATCTGGAAGATTTTTGGAAAATACGGCCTTTTGCAAGAAAGACCAGAGTCAGGGTACGGATTGAAAAACGCTGTGGCCTGGCTTTTTTTATGAACTTTCTGAGACGAAGAAAAGGCTGGTGTATCGGAATGGCAGGATGTATCGCTATCCTTTGTTTTCTGTCTGCCCATATATGGAAAATGGAGTTTTATGGCAATTCCTACTACACGGATGAGCGTCTGACAAAATATTTGGATGCAGCGGAGGGAATTTCTTTTGGCATATGGAAAACAAAGATTGACGGTCCCCTTTTGGAAGAAAACTTAAGACTGACCTTTCCTGATATTTCCTGGGTATCTGTTCGTATGGAAGGAACTTCCCTGATCGTCGAACTGGAAGAGATGGTCAAATATGATGCATCGGCCAGAGAACAGGTGCTGCCCCGGTATATATGCGCTTCAGAAGAAGGGGAAATCGTATCTATGGTCACCCGGAGCGGCGTCCCTGAGGTGACGATCGGAAATACTGTCCGGAAAGGAGAATTAATGATCGATGGAGTCATGGAGATCCTCGATGAATCCATGACCGTGGCTGAATCCATTCCGGTTGGTGCAGATGGAGATATATGGGCAAAAGTGACAGAAAATTATTCGAAAACCTATCCGGCATCTCAGGAAAGCCGGAACTATGGCCGGGCTGTCAGAAAATTTACCCTTTCTATCGGTGGGCACACAGTGACCTTTGGGAAAAATCCCTATGAAAATGACGGAGAGATGAGTTACGATCATCTGACAGAATTTTATAACTGGTGGCCGGGAATTTATGTCCAGGCAGACATTTTTCGGCCTTACACGAATATTCCCTCCTGGACGTCATTTTCCCAACTCAAATCCCGTGCGGAAAGTGAATTGTCGGATTTAATTCATGAATTCGAGGAAAAAGGGGTACAAATTCTAGAAAATAATGTTAAAATATTAATGTATGAGGACCGGGTGGAAGCTGCCGGAAATTTTGTTCTGATCAAACCGATCGGCGAAGGTACGGATATTCTCCCGGAAGATACTCAAAATGATGAGATTGGAGAGACAGATGAGTATAACGGAAACGATGATTGATATTCCGGCAGAACACACCCGGAATGTCTTTGGACAGTATGATGTTTATATTAAAAAGATCGAGCGTACATTGAATGTTACGGTCATTGTCCGTGACAATGTGATCAAAATAATCGGCGAATCTGGTCACGTTGCCAAGGGGAAAAGTGTATTTCTCAATCTGCTGGAACTTTCAAAACGGGGGGAGCCGATCAGCGAACAAAGTGTGGACTATGCTTTATCTCTGTCTTTTGATGATAAGGAATCTTCGATCGTCACTTTGAATCAGGATATGATCTGCCATACAGTCAATGGGAAACCGATCAAGCCGAAAACTCTTGGTCAAAAAGCTTATGTGGATCAGATACGAAAAAAAATGATTGTTTTCGGGATTGGACCGGCAGGAACCGGCAAGACCTATCTTGCCATGGCTATGGCGATCACAGCATTTAAAAACAACGAGGTCAACCGGATCATTCTGACCCGGCCGGCCATTGAGGCCGGAGAGAAGCTTGGATTTCTTCCGGGTGATCTTCAAAGTAAGATTGATCCCTACCTGAGACCTCTTTATGATGCACTTTATGAGATCATGGGGGCAGATGCTTATCTGCGGAATATGGAAAAAGGACTTATTGAAGTGGCGCCCCTGGCTTATATGCGCGGCCGTACACTGGATAATTCTTTCATCGTGCTGGATGAGGCTCAGAATACTACTCCGGCCCAGATGAAGATGTTTTTGACCCGTGTGGGTTTTGGTTCAAAGGTGATCGTCACCGGGGACCTGAGTCAGAAAGATCTGCCGGCCGGACAGAGTTCGGGACTGGATGTGGCCTTAAAGGTTATTAAGAATATTGATGATATCGGTATCAGTATGCTTTCCAGTAAAGATGTGGTACGGCATCCGCTGGTACAGAAAATTGTAAAGGCCTATGATGAGTATGAACAGAGGGCACAGAGAGCTTCTCGTCTGAAAAAGTCGAAAAGGAGTTGATAAATTATGGCAATTCATATAGAATATGAAACAGAGCTTTCGCTTGGCTTCGATGTTGAACCGGTCATTACAAAAGTGATCGATAAGGCTTTGGAGATTCACCAATGTCCCTATGCAGCGGAAGTGAATGTGATTTTAACAGATAATGCGTCAATTGCGGTGATCAATGAAGAATATCGGAATCTGGCAAGACCGACCGATGTGTTGTCTTTTCCGATGATCTCTTACGAAACGCCGGGCGATTTTTCTGTGGTGGAGACCATGTCTGCCGAAGATTGTTTTGATCCGGATTCGGGGGAATTGATTCTCGGCGATATTATTATTTCCGTAGAAAAGGTCATTGAGCAGGCTGAAACCTATGGCCATTCCAAAGAACGGGAATTGGGCTTTCTGACAGCCCACAGTATGCTCCATCTTTTCGGATATGATCACATGGAAGAGAAAGAGCGCATTGACATGGAAGAAAAGCAGGAGACGATTTTGGCGTCCCTGGGCTTATATCGTTAAATACAACAGATAAAGGAGTGTGTCTATTATGAAAAAAAGAGGAATTATTGCAATACTTGGCCTGAGTATGCTTCTCGGCCTGACAGCCTGCGGCAGCAAGACAGAAACAACTGCAGCAACCGAAACAGAAACACAGACGACGTCTGTTGAAACTGAATCTGTTCAGAAAACAAAAAAGGCGAGACCAGAACTGGCGGAAGGACAGATGTATAGCTATCTGACCGGTGAAACGGTCGATGAGGCGATCGGTTCACAGCGACCATTTGCTATTATGATCAATAATATCCAGGAAGCGATTCCGCAGAGCGGAATCAGTCAGGCGGAGATCATGTATGAATGCCTGGTGGAATCAGGGATCACCCGTTTAATGTGCGAATTTCAGAATATAGAAGATCTGAATAAAGTGGGTTCGATCCGAAGCGCCCGCCATTATTATATGGATCTGGCTCAGGATGATGATGCGATTTATACTCATTTCGGACAGTCTATCTTTGCGGAAGAACGGATCAATCAGGGATATCCGACGATCAGTGGTCTGTCTGGCTACAGTGAAGCCGTATTTTACCGTACAGGCGACAGGGAAGCTCCACATAACGTCTATTCTTCGAAAGACGGGCTCCTGGCCGGATTGGAAGCCACAGGGATCAGCAGGGATTATCCGGAAAACTACAAAGGCCGTTTAAACTTCAATGACGAGGATATTGTGCCTGAAACAGGTGATACGGCTGAAAAAGTGACTATGCCGTTTAATGTCAATAACCCATGGTTTGAATACAATGAAGAGGACGGCTTATACTATCGTTTCCAGTATGGTGAACCCCATATCGATGTGGAAAATAATAAACAGCTCACATTTAAAAATCTGATCATTCAGTATGCTGAAAGAAGTGTTATCAGCGGTGAGGATCATCAGGATTACAAACTCATCGGCAGTGGCAGCGGTCTTATGATCACCGACGGAAAAGCCGTTAAGATCACATGGGAACGTGAGACAGAGGGCGACCGGACGGCTTATTATTATGAAGATGGCACCCCGGTTTATTTAAATGTCGGAAAATCCTATATCGCCGTAGTGCCTTCGGAATTATCGGTCACCTGTGAGTCAAAATAAAAGGGACCTAAAAAAGACATCATGAAAGAGGTGTGCTATGGGCAACAGTAAACAACGCGCTGGCAGAAATCTGATCGTCCAGGGAAGTGTTTTGGCGATCGCTTCGCTTATCGTGCGTTTGATTGGTATTGTTTATCGAATTCCACTGACAAATATTGTGGGAAATGAGGGAATGGGATATTATGGATTTGCTTTTGAGGTATACCAGATTCTTGTCATTCTCGCAACCAATGCGGTTCCGGTCGCCGTATCGAAACTGACGGCAGCCAGGGTGGCGCGGCATGAGTATAAAAATGCACAGGCTATATTTAAGTGTTCCATTATCTTTGCAGCAGTTTTAAGCGGAACATTGGCACTTTTCACATTTGTCGGTGCCCGCTGGATATCAATGGTCATGTTCGGGGGCATTACAGAAGTGGCTCCGGCGCTTCGGGTTCTGGCTCCAACAGTCTTTGTCTGTGCGGTGATGGGGGTATTCAGAGGTTATACCCAGGGACTTGGAAATATGGCCCCGACAGCCTTCTCACAGGTTGTTGAACAGTTGTTTAATGCGGTCGTATCCGTGGCCGCCGCAGCTATTTTGATTTCCAGAGGGGCGGCTTTTGGCGCCGCCGGAGGTACACTCGGTACTTTCATGGGAGCTGTTTCCAGCCTCGTGTTCCTGTATCTGGTCTATTCATCTTATCGGCCTCAGCTGGCACGGCGGATGAAAAAAGATCCGACTCAGAAACTTCTGGAAAACAAAACAATTTATCGGATGATTGGCCTGACCATTATTCCTCTGGTGCTGACATCTTCTATCTATCAGATCAGCAGTCTGTTGGATTCAGCCTTGTTCAGTAACATTTTAAAGATCATTGGATATCAATCATCTTTTATCAGCTCACTTTATGGAATTTACAGTTCCAAATATCAGCTTTTGATCAACCTGCCTCTTGGTATCACTTCTGCTCTGACAGTGGCTATGATGCCGGGAATCGCTGGCGCTATCGCATTGAACCGTCATGAACAGGTTCGGGAGCAGATGGATACGGTCATTCGACTGACCATGCTGATCGCCGTGCCGTGTGCGGTGGGGGTGGCTGTCATGGGCGGTCCGATCATGCAGATGCTGTTCCGGGATGCAACAACCCTTCCGGGACGTATGCTGACTGTTGGTGCAGTGACCATTATCTTTTATGCATTATCAACACTGACGTCAACCATTTTACAGGCCAGTAACCACATGCGCGTTCCGGTGATCAATGCAGCTATTTCGCTGGGAATTCATGTCGTCTTTACCGTTGTGCTTCTGGCCTTTGCCGACTTACATATTTTTGCATTGATCTACGGAAATATTGTATTTTCCTTCAGCATGTGCGTGCTGAATCTGCGTTCACTGGCAAAATTGGTCAATTACCGGCTGGATATAGTTAAGATGGCCGGTGCTCCTGCTATAGCCTCAGCGGTGATGGGAGCAGGTACTTATTTTGTGTATCGGGGATGTTTATATTTAATCCATTCCAATACGGTTTCCACATTGATCGCTGTGCTGGTCGCTGTTGTTATTTATGCGGCTCTGATGGTCATCACCCATGGTGTGACTGAAGAAGAGCTGTATGCTTTCCCGAAGGGGGATGCCATTGTACGGTTTTTATATCGGATGCATCTTTTATAGAAGTAAAAGTGAATAAAAATCAGAAAAAGGCAGATACTTTTTTCAAAGGGGTGAAACCATGAAGAGAAAATGTATCTGCCTATTCTTGTGGCTGCTTGTCATTGCCCTCTCTTATGGCGGTGGCTATTTATGCTTTGCCTGGCCATTGTCGGAGGTTCGGACCGACGAAATGCCGGAGGTACTTCCTGTGACCGCAGGAAAAGAGAATTTTATTTTACCGGAAACACGTCTTGTAACGGAGACATTGAATTTGAAAACCGGAGAAAAAGTGATGGATGAGAGTCCCATGCCGGCCATGTATCTGGGGTTGGAAAGGGAAGAGCTATTGTCCAAATTAAACGATTATATGACAGATCTGCCATTAAACGAACTGGAAAACGGACTTGTCAGCTTTGATATCGAGTCTTACTCTACGAATGAAGTTGTTCTCAGAAAAACCTATTATCCTGACGAGAATTATCAAAAATACTATGTCATTTATCGTCAGGGACGTATCGTGATCTACTATAGTGACCGTAAAACAGTTTTTGAATACCCGGACATTAAACTTGGGGATCTGCCTATTGATCTGCGGTGTGAAATTCTTTCCGGAAAGGAAATGAAGGATGAGACCGAGCTGTATAGTTTTTTACAAAACTATTCCAGTTAAGAAATAAGAGTCTTTTCCGAATCGTAAAAACATGGTATCATGGGATACGGATGTTTATTAATATCAGATTCAGGAGATTTTTTTGATGAAATCAGACATTATTATCATCGGCGGCGGCGCGTCGGGTATGGCTGCCGCCATTTGTGCTGCCCGACAGGGCGCGTCGGTCCTTATTTTGGAACGAATGCCAAGAGCAGGTAAAAAGCTGCTGGCTACGGGCAATGGAAAATGCAATTATACAAATAGATGGATGAACGGTGAATGTTATCACAGCCAAAAGCCGTCAGTTGTCAAAACTATCCTGCATCGTTTTGATGAAAAGGCAGTCGAAGATTTCTTTATGGAACTTGGAATCCTTCCAAAAGAGAAGGATGGATATGTCTATCCGAATTCCATGCAGGCCGCATCGGTGTTGGATGCGCTGCGCTTCGAATTAGAACGTCTCCATGTAACCATTTTGACGGACACGGATGTTCAGAATATAAAGACAAAAGGCAAAGGCTTCCAGGTGATATCCGAAAGAGAAACCTTTCATTGTCGTCGGCTTATTCTGGCCTGCGGCGGAAAAGCTTCGGAAAAGCTTGGTTCCAATGGCAGCGGCTATGGCCTTGCAGAGAACCTTGGTCATTCTGTGATCTCCGTCGTCCCGGCGCTGACAGGGCTTAAGGCGAAGGAAAGAGTCTATAAGGCGTTGACCGGAATACGGTCAGAGGCCTCAGTAAGTTTATTTATTGATGGCAAAATGGTTGATGCGCATCGGGGAGAGGTGCAGCTGGCAGATTATGGTATCTCAGGAATTCCCGTGTTCCAGCTCAGCGGACAGGCGGCCTATGGCCTGCTTTATGGGCGTAAAGTCGTCTGTATGTTAGATTTCTTTCCAGATTGGACGAAAGAGCAGCTGGTACAGTTTTTAAGAGATCGGAAAAATCATTTCCAGGGGCGCCCTGGTGAAGTGTTTGAGACCGGACTTTTAAATCGCAAGCTCATACACGAATGTATCAAGTTAGCCGGCGGACAGGGGAGCAGACTGCCGAAGATGGAGTATCTGGCAGAAATATGCAAGCATTTTCCGGCAACAATCATTGAAAGCAGGGGCTTTGCTCAGGCTCAGGTATGTGCTGGGGGTGTGGATCTGGCGGAAATACGACCGGAAAACTGTGAATCTCTGATCCATCCCGGCTTATATATTATCGGCGAGCTGCTGGATGCGGACGGTATCTGCGGCGGATATAATCTTCAATGGGCATGGGCCACCGGCTGTCTGGCCGGTAGTGCTGCCGGAAAGGAATGTCATGCTTCGTATCGGACAGATTAAAATTCCCTACAGGGATGGGGACAGTAAAATATATACAACGCTTTTAAAGAAATTACATATACAGGAGCAGGAAATGCTGTCCTGGAGAATTTATAAAAAATCCATCGATGCCCGAAAAAAACATGAGATCATGTCCGTATATACGGTGGATGTTAGATTAAAGCATGAAAATGCTTTTCTTAAACGGAATCGAAATAAAAATATACAAAAGATTGAATATAAAGCGTATGAATTTCCGAAAGCCGGCGAGGGTTTGCTGAAGCATCCGATCGTTATTACAGGCAGTGGTCCGGCCGGACTATTCTGTGCATTGATGCTGGCTCGCTATGGCTATCGGCCGATTCTTTTAGAGCGGGGCATGGATGTTGAGCGGCGTCAGGATGTGGTAGGGCGGTTTTGGGAAACTGGAGAATTTCAGCCGGACACCAATGTTCAGTTTGGAGAAGGCGGCGCCGGAACCTTTTCAGACGGAAAGTTAAACACTCTGGTAAAGGACCCTTTTGGCC
The DNA here is from genome assembly GCF_004340975.1 of Frisingicoccus caecimuris. Taxonomy (GTDB): domain Bacteria; phylum Bacillota; class Clostridia; order Lachnospirales; family Lachnospiraceae; genus Frisingicoccus; species Frisingicoccus caecimuris. The sequence goes on along the minus strand of NZ_SLXA01000001.1, from coordinate 72,122 downwards.
GTCATCGAAAGGTACTTGAGCTTTTTGTGGAATTTGGAGCAGAACCTGAGATTCTCTATGTAAATAAACCCCATATCGGCACGGATGTGCTGTGTCATATCGTCAAAGCGATGCGTGAAGAAATCATCGCTCTTGGCGGTAAGGTGTGTTTTGAATCCAAACTGACAGACATACGTACAGAAAAAGGGCGGCTCACGTCTGTCTGTGTCAATGATCATAGCTGGATAGATTGTGAATGTCTTGTGCTGGCCGTAGGACACAGCGCCAGAGATACATTTCAGATGCTTAAAGAACGGGGCCTGCCAATGACAGCAAAATCCTTTGCCATCGGCGTCCGGATTGAACATCCGCAAGAGATGATCAACCAGTCCCAATATGGTATGGACAGAGATGATATTTTAGGCAGTGCTGCCTATAAACTGACGTATACTGCCTCCAACGGGCGAGGTGTCTATACATTTTGTATGTGTCCCGGCGGATATGTGGTCAACGCTTCATCTGAGGAAGGCGGCTGTGTGGTCAATGGAATGAGTTACCATGGACGGGATTCGGGAAACGCCAACAGCGCGGTCATTGTTACGGTGACACCCGAAGATTTTCCGTCGGATGATGTGATGGCCGGTGTGGAGTTTCAGCGATTTTGGGAACAGCGGGCTTACACGGAAGGAAAAGGCCGGATTCCTGTTCAGTTATATGGTGATTTTTGCGAAAGCAGGGTTTCTCAGGATTTTGGTGAAGTAAGACCGGTACATAAGGGAGCGACTACTTTTGCCGATCTGAATCGGTGCCTTCCAACTTATGTTTGTGAAAGCCTCAAAGAAGCTATCGAAGCCTTTGGGGATAAGATTCAGGGATATGACCGGAAAGATGCTATTCTTTCTGGCGTAGAAACCCGGACTTCCTCTCCGATACGCATGGAAAGAGACGGGGAACTCCAATCGGAAATCCGAGGGATCTATCCCTGTGGTGAAGGTGCCGGGTATGCCGGTGGTATTACATCGGCAGCCATGGATGGTCTTCGGATTGCCGAGGCCATAAGGAAAGTTTACCGTCCGATGGACGAGTCATATAAGGAACAGAAGAAAAGATAAGTGGAGGAATCAAATATGTGTGACAGAGCTTCTTTGAAGCAGAAAAAACGTATTGTGGTCAAGGTCGGTTCATCGTCTCTTGTCCATGAGGAAACCGGATTAACAGATTTATTTAAACTGGAACAGCTGGTACGCATTTTATGTGATTTGCGGAACCAGGGAAAGGAAGTTGTCCTTGTTTCCTCCGGAGCCATCGGCGCCGGAAGAAAAGTGCTTGGGTTAAATGAACGTCCCTCCACATTACCCATGAAACAGGCTTGTGCCTCCGTTGGTCAGGGCGCTCTGATTGGTCTGTATCAGCGTTTATTTAATGAATACCATCAGGTCAGTTCTCAGATATTGATGACAAAACATACGATCATTCGGGAAAAAAGTGTTTTTAATGCGAGAAATACCTTTGACCAGTTGCTTAAAATGGGAGTTATCCCGATTGTCAATGAAAACGATACCGTATCTACCGATGAGATTGAATTTGGAGACAATGATACCTTGTCCGCGGTGGTAGCTGCATTGACCGGTGCGGATCTGCTCATCCTTATGTCGGATATTGATGGTTTATATACAGACGACCCAAACAAAAATCCGGAAGCAAAATTTATTGAATGTGTTCCAAAAATCGATAAAAGCCTGTACAATATGGCTAAAGGCTCCGGCAGTGATTTCGGTACCGGAGGTATGGTGACAAAAATCGATGCGGCACGGATCGCCACCGATGCGGGATGCGATATGATCATTGCAAACGGAAAAGATTTCCGCAGTATCCATGGCATCGTCTACGGCGAATCCATTGGCACACTGTTTTTAGCACATAAGAATGAGGATTTTGATTTAAAACGATATATTGAGGAGGAACGACATTAGTGACAGAGAAAGATATTCAACGAATTAATGAACTCTATAAAAAATCTAAAACGCCGGAAGGATTGACTACAGAAGAGCGAAGAGAGCAGGCGGCCCTTCGCAGTGCTTTTCTGGAATCGGTGCGGAACAATCTGAAAGGCCAGTTGGATACGATCAAGATTCAGCAGCCCGACGGCACCATTGTTGATTTAAAGAAAAAACATCAGGAGAAGTATGGAAACTGAGAAAAAAATGCTTGATAAAAAGGCATTACGAAAAGAGATGAGTCGTTGCCGGAACCGGCTGAATTACGGAGAAATACTTCGGTCGAGTCAGCGCATATTTGACCGGCTTTGCCAGCATGATATTTTCCGTCAGGCTCCGGTAGTCTATTCATATTCCAGCTTTCGAAGTGAAGTGGATACGCGGGAGGTTAACCGCCGGATTCTGGCTGATGGGAAAATACTGGCACTGCCCAAAGTGCTTTCAAAAGAACGAATGGAATTTTATCGAATAGAATCTATGGAACAGCTTGTTGAGGGGTATATGGGAATTTTGGAACCGGGACCGGACTGTCTGCCGATGAATTTCTGTCAGTCAGGTCTTATCATCGTTCCAGGTCTGGCTTTTGACAGACGGTTTTACCGTCTTGGATACGGCGGAGGCTACTATGACCGATATCTGTCCGGTTGTCCTTTACATAGCTGTGGTGTGGCTTTTGACTTCCAAATGCTGGAGCAAGTGCCTTGTGAAACCGTTGATTATCCGCTGGATTATATTGCTACAGAAACAAAATTAATGGAAAGGATGAGTGGAAAATGACATTGGAAACATTGGGAATTCAGGCAAAACAGGCAGAGAGGGAACTGCTTAAATTAAACTCAACGAAAAAAAATGAATGTCTCCGGGCTGTAGCCGACGGTCTTGTGGCTGAAAGTGAAGCAATTTTAAAGGCAAATAGAGAAGATGTACGCATTGCCCGGGAAAAGGGAATGACAGAATCCCTTGTGGACCGGCTGGCATTGACCGAACAGCGCATCCATTCTATGGCTGAGGGATTAATTTCCTTAATCGCTCTGGAAGATCCGATCGGGGAAATTCTGGAAGCAAAAATCCGGCCAAACGGTCTTGAAATCGGAAAGAAACGCGTACCTTTGGGCGTTATCGGTATTATTTATGAATCCCGTCCAAATGTAACGGCGGACGCCTTCGGCCTTTGTTTTAAAACAAGCAATGCGGTTATCTTAAAGGGCGGCAGTGACGCCATCCATTCGAATAAAGCTATCGTATCTGTCATTCGTCATATGCTTGATTTCTGTGGTGTGACGCCGGATGCGATCCAGCTTGTGGAAGATACAAACAGAGAAACGGCGAAGAAGCTCATGCAGATGAATGAATATCTGGATGTTCTAATTCCGAGAGGCGGCGCCGGACTGATTCGGACGGTTGTGGAAAACAGTACAGTGCCTGTCATCGAAACGGGCACAGGCAACTGTCATATTTATGTGGATGATTGTGCGGACATTGAGATGGCTGTGAATATTATAGATAATGCAAAAACACAGCGGACCGGCGTATGCAATGCATGTGAATCTCTGTTGATTCATAAAGATATTGTGGAACAGGTGCTTCCGGCCATCTGTGAACGGCTTTTCGGAAAACATGTGGAAATCCGCGGTGATGAAAACTGCTGCCGGTTAAACGGTCAGATCGTACCGGCGACTGAGGAGGACTGGGGACGGGAATATCTGGACTATATACTTTCGGCAAAGGTTGTCGAAAATCTTGACGAAGCCATTGCTCACATTAATAAATATAACACCAAACATTCAGAGGCCATTATAACAAAGGATTATGAGCATGCCCGCCGATTCCTTGATGAGGTGGATGCGGCGGCAGTCTATGTCAATGCATCCACACGTTTTACCGATGGCTTTGAATTTGGATTTGGGGCTGAAATCGGTATAAGCACCCAGAAGCTTCACGCCCGGGGACCAATGGGATTGAAGGAACTGACAACGACAAAATATATTATTTATGGCAATGGCCAGATCCGGCCATAATATACACAGGGGGAACTATGTTAACAGAAAATCTTACGGAAGCAGAACGCCAATATTATTATATGGAACAGTGCCGCCAGTGGGTAGAGAAACAGGTGAAAGAGCTTGGAAGGCCACTGACAGCTTCGGTAGTCACCTTTGGGTGTCAGATGAATGCCAGAGATTCAGAAAAACTTACAGGAATTCTTGAAAAAATCGGCTATGAAATGATTGACTCAGAAAATGCAGATTTTGTTATTTACAATACATGCACAGTAAGAGAAAATGCCAATCTGCGTGTTTATGGACGCCTTGGTCAAATGAAGCAGATAAAAAAGAAAAATCCATCCATGCTGATCGCTTTGTGCGGCTGTATGATGCAGGAACCGGAAGTGGTAGAAAAGCTAAAGAAAAGCTATCGTCATGTGGACCTGATTTTCGGAACGCATAATATTTTTAAGTTCGCCGAGCTGATTTACCGGCGGCTTACAGAAAACCAGATGGTCATCGATATCTGGAAGGATACGGAACAAATCGTGGAAGATTTGCCGAATGACCGAAAATACGCTTTTAAAACGGGCGTTAATATCATGTATGGCTGTAATAATTTTTGCAGCTACTGTATCGTACCATATGTGCGGGGACGGGAGCGGAGCCGCCAGCCGGAAGATATTATCCGGGAAATTGAAAACGCCGTGGCCGACGGTGTTGTCGAAGTTATGCTTCTCGGACAGAATGTGAATTCCTATGGAAAAAATCTGGAGACACCGGTCAGCTTTGCCGAACTTCTTCGAAGAATCTGCCGCATCCCTGGTCTGCTCCGGATACGCTTTATGACGTCCCATCCGAAGGATTTATCCGACGAACTCATTCAGGTCATGGCTGAAGAGCCAAAGATCTGCCGTCATCTCCATCTGCCTCTTCAATCCGGAAGCACAAAGATTTTACAGAAAATGAATCGAAAATATACAAAAGAAGATTATCTTCTTCTGGTAGATAAATTGCGGGCAGCCTGTCCCGACATATCCCTCACAACAGATATTATTGTTGGTTTTCCGGGAGAAACCGAGGAAGATTTTCTCGAAACGATGGACGTGGTACGCAAAGTCGGTTATGACAGCGCCTATACCTTTATTTATTCCAAACGCACCGGTACTCCGGCGGCGGTGATGGAAAACCAGGTGTCTGAAGCAGAAGTGAAAGACAGGTTTAACCGGCTTCTGGAAGAAGTTCAGACCATTGCCTCACGGGTATGCAGCCGCCATGAAGGTACGGTTCAGGAGGTCCTTGTGGAAGAAATCAATCGTCAGGATAAAAGGCTGGTCACAGGACGCTTAAGCAATAATACCGTCGTTCATTTTGAAGGTGATGTCTCCATGATCGGCAAACTCATCCCTGTTCGTCTGACATCCTGTAAGAATTTTTATTATATGGGTGAACCTGAAAATTTCACGAAAAATTGAATGGCCCTTCCGACGGAATTATGAGAAATTAACAAAAATCAATTTTTTTATAAAAATATATTTATTTTTTCGCCGGAGTATGCTAATCTATACACGAAGTCGAGCAAAGGTGTTCTCTATTCGTGGAGAGCACCTTTTTTTACTTAGAATCAAAAAAATGATAGAGGAGAGGAATTATCAATGGTAAAAAAAATTGATGTAGCGGAAATTTTTGGTTCAGACGTTTTTGATGACGCAACCATGAAAGAAAGACTCCCGAAGAAAATTTACAAAGAATTAAAACAGACTATTTCCGTAGGCGGAGAACTTGACAGCCATGTGGCCGAAGTTGTTGCCAATGCGATGAAAGACTGGGCAATTGAAAAAGGTGCTACCCATTATACTCACTGGTTCCAGCCTTTGACAGGAATTACCGCTGAAAAACACGATGCATTTATTTCACCTACAGACGATGGCGGTGTCATTCTTGAGTTCTCAGGAAAAGAATTGATTAAAGGTGAACCGGATGGTTCCTCTTTCCCTTCCGGTGGACTTCGCGCAACATTTGAAGCCAGAGGCTATACAGCATGGGATTGTACATCTCCGGCCTTTGTCCATGAAACACCAAGTGGAAGTACGGTACTCTGCATTCCGACTATCTTCTGTTCTTACACCGGTGAAGCTCTGGATAAAAAGACCCCATTGCTCCGTTCCATGGAAGCTTTAAGTGTTCAGGCCCTTCGTATCGTTCGTGCTTTCGGCGATACAGAAGCTCAAAAAGTTACAACAAGTGTGGGCCCGGAACAGGAATACTTCCTTGTAGACAGAGATACATACAATCAGCGTGAAGACTTAATTTTTGCAGGACGTACATTGTTCGGTGCTCCGGCTCCGAAAGGACAGGAACTGGATGACCATTATTTCGGAAGCATCAAAGAGCGTGTATCTTCCTATATGAATGATTTAAATGAAGAACTTTGGAAACTCGGCGTTACGGCAAAAACACAGCATAATGAAGTTGCTCCGGCACAGCATGAACTGGCTCCGATTTATAATACAACCAATATTGCTACAGATCATAACCAGTTAATCATGGAAACCATGAAAAAAGTAGCGCTTCGTCATAATCTTGTATGCCTGCTTCACGAAAAACCATTTGCAGGTATTAATGGCTCCGGTAAACACAATAACTGGTCTATGTCTACAGATACTGGTGTAAACCTTTTAGACCCGGGTGTAACACCACATCAGAACAAACAGTTCCTTTTGATTTTATCTGCTATTTTGAAGGCTGTTGATGAATATGCACCGCTGCTCCGCGAATCTGCCGCAAACCCTGGCAATGATCATCGTCTTGGTGCCAACGAAGCTCCCCCGGCTATCATCTCTATTTTCCTTGGAGAACAGTTGGAAGATGTGTTGAATCAGCTTTGTGAAAAGGGTGAAGCAACTTCCAGCAAGGTTGGTGGAAAACTGGATGTCGGTGTTTCCACAGTACCATCTTTTATGAAAGATGCAACAGACCGTAACCGTACATCACCATTCGCTTTTACAGGAAATAAATTTGAATTTCGTATGGTAGGTTCCACAGCATCCATCGCTGACCCAAATACAGTTTTAAATACAATTGTTGCTGAGACGCTCCGTCAGGCTGCAGATGTTCTGGAAGCCTCCGATGATCCGATCATGGCGGCGCATGATCTGACAAAAAAATGGATCGGTGAGCATATCCGTATTATTTTTAACGGTAATGGATATTCCGAAGAATGGGTGGAAGAAGCAGAACGGAGAGGACTTCCAAACATCAAGAACATGGTAGATGCTCTCGGATGTCTGACTGAAGAATATGCTGTTGAATTGTTTGAAAGGCATAAAGTCATGACACGTGTAGAATTAACTTCCCGTCAGGAAGTAGGTTATGAAACTTATGCAAAGGCGATTAATATCGAAGCAAGAACGATGATCGATATGACTAAGAAAGAAATCATCCCTGCAGTCATCAAATATACAACGACTGTGGCCCAGTCCGTAGCCGCTGTAAAAGCTGTTGGTGCGGATGCCTCCGTACAGGAAGCGTCTCTTGCTGATATTTCCAAGAATCTGGTAGCTATGAATGCCGCTCTGGAAAAACTGGAAGCTGCAACAGATAAGGCGGCTTCCATTGAAGAGCCGAAAGCTCAGGCTATTGCTTATCGTGATGAAGTATTTACAACAATGTCTGAACTGCGTGAGCCAGCCGATGCTCTGGAAATGCTTGTAGATAAATCCGTATGGCCTTTCCCAACCTACGGCGATTTACTGTTTAACGTATAAAGATACGAACTGAAAAAAACCGCTGCTCTATAGATATGAAGGATTTATAGAACAGCGGTCTTTTTTATGGCTTTAAAATCATAGATGCAGCGGCCCTTTACTGAGAATAGCATCGATCACATCGCTCGAAAGTTCGTGAATAGATTTCGGTTCGGAGAGGGGAGGGTCAAAATCTCGCAGTGGCTTTGACATGGTCGCTGTATGATGCCAGCTTCCCAATTTAAAGCCGCAATTTTCCTGAATACCGTCCATGGAGAAACCGAGCTGATTATGCAGCGCAAGACTGGCTTCGTTTGGCAGTGTGATCACACCATAAACCATGTAGTAGCCCTGAAGTGTCAGTAAGTCCATCAATGCGGAGTAAAGTGTGCGGCCAAGGTCCTTTCCCTGAACCTCCGGGCGGAGATAGACTGAAAGTTCACAGCACCACTGATAGGCTTCGCGGCTGCGATAAAGGGAGGCATAGGCATAGCCTACGATTTTGCCATGGTCTTTTGCGACAATCCATGGATACTGTTCTGTATAGTGGTGGACACGCTCTGCAAAACTTTCCAGAGACGGCACCTCATATTCAAATGTAATCGCCGTATTTTGAACATAAGGCGCATAGATTTCGAGAACCTCAGCGATATCTTCTTCTTTAATCAATTGTAAAATCATTTTATATCCTTTCCCCGCTTTAAACATTTCTGGCTAAAAACACTCCAGTGGGTTAAATATGGTCAAAAAAATGGAAAACTATGGTTATCATAGCCTTTTTTCAATAAAAAATCAATATTTTTTCAAAAAAAGTGGGGAATAAGAAAAATTAATTTCATTTTTTACAGATGATGATGAATTTTATCGAAAGAGAGTGGATTTGGTTGACATTATTTTCTGAAAAAGATAAGATGTTATAAGAATTATAGAAACCGGAGGAGAAGAATGGCACCATTAACACCTATGATGCAGCAATATGTGGAAACGAAAAAACAGTATAAAGACTGCATTTTATTATATCGCCTGGGTGATTTTTATGAAATGTTTTTTGATGATGCGATCATTGCATCAAAAGCACTGGAAATCACATTGACAGGAAAAGACTGTGGACAGGAAGAGCGGGCACCGATGTGTGGTATCCCTTATCACGCGCTGGATGGTTATCTGAGTAAATTAATTGAAAAAGGATATAAGGCGGCTATCTGTGAGCAAATGGAAGATCCGAAAACTGCCAAAGGAATTGTTAAACGTGAAGTTATCCGGATTGTCACACCGGGAACAAACTTAAGTATACAGTCTCTGGATGAAACGAAAAATAATTATCTGATGTGTCTTTTTTATATGGATGAGCGATTTGGCGTCAGCGTCGCAGATATTTCCACCGGAGATTACTATATGACGGAAGTGGATTCGGATAAAAAAGTGCTGGATGAAATCACAAAATATGCGCCGGCGGAAATTGTCTATAATGATTATTTTCCGATGTGCGGTATTGATCTGGAAGACGTCGGAGAAAAAATGCGAATATCTGTATCCGCCCTGGAAAGCTGGTATTCAGATGAAGCCTTATGTATTCAGAAATTAAAGGAACATTTTCATGTGGCATCGCTGGATGGACTCGGACTTTCCGATTATCCTACGGGAACCATTGCCGCAGGCATGCTTTTACAATATTTATATGAAACCCAGAAAAATGCTCTGCCTCAGATGACAAAAATCACTCCTTATCACACGGAACGCTTTATGGTCCTGGATACGGCCACTCGAAGAAATCTGGAACTTCTGGAGACATTACGTGAAAAACAGAAGCGCGGCTCCCTCCTTTGGGTGCTGGATAAAACAAAAACGGCTATGGGCGCCCGATTTTTAAGAAATTGTATTGAACAGCCTTTCCTCCAAAAAGATTTGATCGAACGACGATTGGAAAGCCTTGATGAATTAAACGAAGATGTCATTACACGGGATGAAATCCGCGAATATTTGAATGCGATCTATGATCTGGAACGACTGATGAGTAAGATCAGTTATAAATCCGCGAATCCAAGAGATTTGATTTCTTTTAAAAATTCACTTTCCATGATCCCTCCGATCAAATATCTGCTCCGTAATATGAAAACGGCTGATCTGAAGGAAATTTATGAAAGTCTGGATGGACTTGAAGACATTACAAAATTAATTGAAACTGCCATCGAAGAGGAACCGCCGATTTCAATTAAAGAAGGCGGCATTATCAAGACCGGGTATAATGAAACTGTAGATAAATACCGAAATGCCAAGACCGAAGGAAAACAATGGCTGGCCCAAATGGAGCAGACAGAGCGGGAAGAAACGGGAATTAAAAATCTTCGAATTAAATTCAATAAAGTATTCGGCTATTATCTTGAAGTTACCAATTCCTATAAAGAACTGGTACCGGAAGATTGGACACGAAAACAGACCATGGCCAATGCCGAGCGCTATATCACACCGGAATTAAAGGAACTGGAAGATATGATTCTGGGGGCGGAAGAGAAATTATTTTCTCTGGAATACGATTTATTTGCCATGATTCGTGACCGGATTGGCGGCGAAGTCAAACGGATTCAGCAAACGGCTAAAGCACTGGCAAAAACGGATGTCTATGCATCTCTGGCCTACGTTGCTGAACGGAATCACTATGTCCGGCCTCAGATTAACGAGAATGGTATTATAGATATCAAAGATGGACGGCATCCGGTGGTGGAACAGATGATTCCGAATGATGCCTTTGTACCAAACGATACATTTCTCGACAATAATCAACGCCGTGTATCCATTATCACCGGACCTAATATGGCTGGAAAATCTACTTACATGCGTCAGACAGCTCTGATCGTACTGATGGCCCAGATGGGTTCCTTTGTGCCGGCAGCCAGTGCGAATATCGGCATTTCGGACCGGATTTTTACCCGTGTCGGCGCATCAGATGATCTGGCCAGCGGTCAGAGTACCTTTATGGTGGAGATGAACGAAGTAGCCAACATTCTCCGGAATGCAACGAAGGACAGCCTGCTGATTCTTGATGAGATTGGCCGGGGAACGTCAACCTTTGATGGCTTGAGTATTGCCTGGGCCGTTGTGGAACATATCAGTGATAAGAAAAAACTGGGGGCAAAAACCCTTTTTGCAACCCACTATCATGAGCTGACCGAACTGGAAGGAAGACTTTCAGGCGTAAATAACTACTGTATTGCTGTCAAAGAACAGGGGGATGATATTATTTTCCTCCGAAAGATCATACAGGGCGGCGCTGATAAAAGTTATGGAATCCAGGTGGCCAGGCTGGCGGGTATCCCCGCTTCCGTTACGGACAGGGCCAAAGAAATCGTCCTGCAGTTGATCGATGCAGATATTGCGGCCAAAGCCAGAGAAATTGCCAGTGAGGAAGGGGCCTGTCTGTCCGAGCCGGAGGAAACGCCAAAGGTTGTTGAGGAGGCAGCCTCCCCGGATCAGATGGTCATTGCTCAGATTGCTGCATTGGATCTGGCAAGACTGACGCCACTGGAAGCGATAAATCTTTTATATCAATATCAGGACGAAATAAAGAAACGGTGATAAAATGGGAAAAATACAGGTATTAGATGGGGAAACCATTAATAAAATAGCGGCCGGGGAGGTCGTGGAACGACCCTCCTCTGTTGTCAAGGAGCTGGTAGAAAATGCCATCGATGCCGGAGCCACGGCAGTAACTGTGGAAATTCAGGATGGCGGGACCTCGCTGATTCGTATTACGGATAACGGCAGTGGTATGGAAAAAGATGATATTTCCATGGCTTTTCTCCGCCATTCTACAAGTAAAATCCGTTCCGCTCAGGATTTACAGACAATTCATTCCCTTGGATTCCGGGGGGAGGCTCTTTCCAGCATATCTGCAGTGGCTCAGGTGGAGCTTCTGACGAAAACAGCCCATGCCATGACTGGCTGCAGATATCAGATTAATGGCGGTGTGGAAAAATCCATGGAGGATATCGGCTGTCCGGACGGAACAACCTTTATTGTGCGTCAATTATTTTATAACACTCCGGCCAGACGGAAGTTTTTAAAATCGAATATAACGGAAGCCGGTTATATCAGTGATCTGATGGTCAGACTTTCCATGTCTCATCCGGAAGTCTCATTCAAATTTATCAATAACCGTCAGAATCGCCTGCATACGTCAGGCAACGGACGGCTAAAGGATATTCTTTACCATATATATGGAAGAGATATTTCAGCAAATCTGCTTCCGGTTGAGGCCGGACAGAAGGGGGTCCGTATGACCGGATTTATCGGGAAGCCTATCATATGTCGTGGAAATCGTTCTTACGAAAATTATTTTATTAACGGAAGGTATATTAAAAGTCCTGTCATCACACAGGCTGTCGAGGATGCCTATAAGACATTTACTATGGTCCATAAATTTCCTTTTGCCATACTCCATTTTACTCTGGATACGGCGGAATTGGACGTGAACGTCCATCCGACCAAGATGGAAGTGCGTTTCAGCCATGGGCAGGAACTGTATAAATTTATTTACGAAACTCTTCGGCAAGTACTTTTTGGCAGAGAACTGATTCCTGAAGTCAAACCGTCTGAACCTAAACAGGCTGTGGCAGTCGTTCCAAAACCACTTTCCAAGCCAATAGAACGACCAGTTATACGATCAACATCGGGGCTGATCGAGCATCCAACCGAACGATCGGCCGCACAGACTGTCACACAGCCGAAAGTCACACCGACCCCAAAACCGGATATCCGGCCGGAGTTAAAGGAGACAGAAGAAAAACTGCCGGAACCTTTTGAAAAGAAGCGTCTGGAAGCGCTGAGAGTTTCGACAGTAGAAGATAAGCCACAGCAGTATGAATTATTTGAGACCGGTCTATTAACAAAAGAAGCTCGGGTGCGCCACAAATTGATCGGACAGGTTTTTGATACCTATTGGATCGTAGAATATGACGGGAAACTTTTTATTATTGATCAGCATGCAGCCCATGAAAAAGTGCTTTATGAAAAATTGATGAAGCGTTTTAAAGAAAATCAACCGATGACACAGCTGATCCAGCCACCGATTATTCTCACTTTATCCATGACGGAGATGGATCTGCTGAACCGATACATGGACCAATTTAAAAAAATGGGTTTTGAGTTTGAATCTTTTGGAGGTAAAGAATATGCTCTCCGGGGAGTACCGTCAGATTTGTATGGTTTTACGGGAAAAGAAATGGTCATCGAACTTCTCGATGAACTGGCAGGAGAGTTTGAAAGAATGCGCACCGATGTGATAGGAGATAAAATCGCGACGATGGCCTGCAAAGCTGCAGTGAAGGGAAATATGCGCATATCATCAAAAGAAGCGGACGCTCTGATCGAGGAACTTTTGAGAGCCGAAAACCCGTATACCTGTCCCCATGGCCGTCCGACGATCATATCCATGACAAAAACAGAACTTGAAAAACGTTTTAAACGAATTGTATAATGAATGGAATTATCATATGAAACCTTTAATTATATTAACAGGACCGACAGCTGTCGGAAAAACAGAATTATCCATAGCCCTGGCAAAATCCATCGGTGGAGAGATCATTTCTGCCGATTCTATGCAGGTCTATAAATATATGGATATTGGTACGGCCAAAATACGTTCGGAAGAAATGGATGGCGTGCCCCATCATTTAATCGATATTCTTGAGCCCGATGTGGCGTTTAACGTTGCCATGTTTAAAGATTTGGCAAAATCCGCCGTAGAAGATATTTACAGTCGGGGGCGTATTCCAATTCTGGTGGGGGGTACCGGATTTTATATTCAGGCCCTTCTATATGACATCGATTTTTCTGAAGAAGATTCGGATTCTTCGATTCGAAAAGAACTGGAAACACTTGCCGAAGTAAAAGGTGCCGCTTTTCTCCACGAAAAGCTGAGAGAAGTGGACCCGGAATCTGCTGAACAGATTCATGCTAATAATGTCAAACGAGTGATTCGTGCGCTGGAATATTACCAGCTGCACGGCGAGAAGATTTCCACCCACAATGAAACAGAGCGTCACAAGGAATCTCCTTATGATTTTCTCTATTTTGTACTGACTCATGACCGGCAGGTTCTGTATGAACGCATTGAAAAACGTATTGACCAGATGATTGACCACGGGCTTATTTCAGAGGTAGACAATCTTCTGAAAAAGGGGTATGATAGTTCTTTAGTCTCCATGCAGGGACTCGGATATAAAGAATTGATTCCTTATCTGCAAAAAAAATGTACCCTGGATGAAGCGATCTATGTTTTGAAACGGGATACGCGGCATTTCGCCAAACGACAGCTTACCTGGTTCCGACGGGAACGGAACGTCCGGTGGCTGGATAAGAGCCTTGTATCCTCAGATGAGGAAATATTAAAAGAAATATTAAATACAATCGATAGAGAATGGAGTTTGCAAAAATGAGAGAAATGTATAAAGCAGCCGGAATCATGCCGGAAGTCTATGACTTTTGTGAAAGTATTGAAAAAAGTCTGGAAGAAAGGTTTAAAGCCATTGATACCGTGGCAGAATATAATCAGTTAAAAGTGGTCATGGCCATGCAGGCAAATAAAGTAAGTGAGGCTCATTTTCAGCCATCTTCCGGTTATGGTTATGATGACCTTGGCCGTGATACGCTGGAAAAAGTCTATGCGCATATTTTTCATGCAGAGGACGCCCTCGTACGTCCGCATATCACCTGCGGAACTCATGCGCTGACGATTGCCCTGTCCGGAAATCTTCGACCTGGGGATGAATTGCTTTCACCAGTCGGCAAGCCTTATGATACTTTGGAAGGCGTTATCGGTATCCGCCCTCAGACAGGTTCTCTGGCCGAATATGGGGTGACTTATCGCCAGGTGGATTTGCTTCCGAATGGGGATTTTGATTTTGAAAATATCCGCAAAGCAATCAATGAACGGACAAAACTGGTAACGATTCAGCGTTCCAAAGGCTATCAGACCCGACCGACGTTATCCGTGGCGCGGATCGGCGAGCTGATTCGTTTTGTAAAATCTATTAAACCGGATATTATCTGTATGGTGGATAATTGTTATGGTGAATTTGTAGAAAAAATTGAGCCGACCGATGTGGGTGCGGATATGTGTGTCGGTTCACTCATCAAAAATCCGGGCGGTGGTCTCGCACCGATCGGCGGATATATTGTCGGGAAAAAAGAATGCGTGGAACGGGCAGCTTACCGACTGACAGCTCCTGGACTTGGAAAAGAGCTTGGAGCCAGTCTTGGTGTCAATCGATCTTTCTATCAGGGATTATTTCTGGCGCCTCAGGTTGTTGCCGGAGCCCTGAAAGGGGCCATTTTTGCAGCCAATATTTATGAGAAACTTGGCTTTGATGTGGTTCCAAATGGCACAGAATCCCGCCATGATATTATTCAGGCTGTGGTTCTTGGGTCACCGGAGGGTGTTATTAAATTCTGTAAAGGCATTCAGGCGGCAGCGCCGGTAGACAGCTTTGTCGATCCGGAACCATGGGCTATGCCGGGCTATGACAGCGATGTGATCATGGCAGCCGGTGCTTTTGTTCAGGGCTCGTCCATTGAACTCAGCGCTGACGGTCCGATCAAGCCTCCGTATGCGGTTTATTTTCAGGGCGGCATTACCTGGTATCATTCCAAATACGGAATTATGATGTCTTTGGAGAAGCTTGTGGAGGCCGGTATCGTGGACAAATCACAAATTATTCATAGATTTTAAGTATACAAGGTACACAATTTATGGTAGTATAAATTAGTGTACCTGTTTATATTTATGTAAAGCAATCGCCTGGATCTTACATGAAAGGTGATGGATATGCAAGTAAAAAAACCATTGATCCATGAGATGGCAGAACAGGAACGTCCAAGAGAAAAGTTTGAGCTTTATGGCGCGGATAAGATGTCCGATGCTGAACTGCTGGCCCTTATTCTGCGCACAGGTTGCCAGAGTTTAAGTGCGGTGGCGCTGGCCGAAGAAATACTGAGCCTGAACCTGCCCGGTTCCGGATTGGAAAAGTTGTACCACTTATCGAAAAAAGACCTGATGGAGATTCACGGTGTCGGCCGGGTGAAAGCCATAGAGATTCTCGCCCTGTGTGAGCTGTCTGTCCGTTTATCGAAACTTACCTCCCGGGAACAGTTGTCCTTTAATTCACCGGCATCAATTGCCAGGTATTATATGGCCGAATTTCGTTCCTATCGTCAGGAGCATTTGATGATGATGCTTTTTGATTCAAAAAATCACCTGGTGGGGGAACGGCTCATTTCCAAGGGAACGATCAATGCTTCGATGGCAGAACCGAGGGACATTTTTGGGGAAGCTCTGCGGGCAGGCGCTTTCTCGATCATTTTGATACATAATCATCCAAGTGGTGACACCACACCCAGTACCGCGGATCTGACAGTGACCAGAAGAATCCTCGAAGCCGGAAAATTGCTGGGCATACGTTTAATGGACCACATTATTGTGGCCGGTGATAAATATATAAGTTTAAAAGCCGAGGGTTATATGACATCGTCGGCTCTATGAAAGGAGAATCCTATGGCTGTACAGAAATATGGTCTGGATTTAGGAACAGGAACAATTAAAATTTATAAAGAAGGGCAGGGAATGGTGCTGAAAGAAAAAAACATGATCGCCATTCGCCGCAAAACGGAGATGGTGGCCTTCGGTGACGAAGCCTATGCCATGTTCGAACGGGCCCCGGAGAACATCCGTGTATACGGTCCTGTAAAAAACGGTGTCATTGCCGGCCTTCATGATATGAAGATTTTACTGGATTTATTTTTAAAGAAGATTAAATGTACGAATGGTTTCATACGAAGCAATGAATTCTATTTTGCCGTGCCTTCCGATATTACAGAGGTAGAGAAGCGTGCTTTCTTTGATCTGGCGATGGGCTCCGAGTTCAAAAGTAAGGACCTTTATATTGTAGAAAAGCCGGTTGCGACAGTTCTCGGTGAAGCCATTGATGTCCTTCATACTCCGGGAATCATGGTCATTGATTTTGGTGCGGACACGGTGGAAATCTCCGTATTAGCTCTTGGAGGTATCGTATCGAGCCGTCTCTTAAAAATTGGCGGAAATGCCATGAATGAAGCTATATGTGAAGCCGTTAAACAAAAATATAACCTTTTGATAGGCATGAAAACAGCAGAAAGTCTGAAGCTGGAACTGGGTTCAGCATTAAACACGGTCCAATCCTTTAAAAATGTCCTTGGACGGGATTTGATCTCCGGACTTCCGGCCGAAGTAAAGATTGAGTCTCAGGTTGTTTGTCGGCCGATTCAGGAGCTATTGGTCCAGGTCGTCCGCACAGCCAGGAATATGTTTGAACATACGCCTCCGGAAGTGCTTCGTTCGATTCTCAATCTTGGAATTTTAGTTACGGGAGAGGGCAGTCGTCTCACAAACCTGGAAATGTATCTGGAAAGAGCATTGACAGTCCCGGTCATTATGTCAGATGTTCCGGATCAGAGCGTGATTCATGGCCTTGGTGTTATTATGGCTGACGAAAAGCTGCACAAACTGGCTTTTTCTGTCAAAGAAGCAATATTTAGTTAAAGAAGGTTAAACCTATGAATAAAAACAAAAGAAAACAGATGAAGCCGAGATATGTGCTTTGGCTCATTATTGTCCTTTGTCTGGTTTTTATTGGTGTCAGTTTGAAGAATAATGGAGAAAAACTAAATATCCAGAACGGTATCAGTTCTCTTGTTCTGCCGATGGAAAAAGGGCTGAACAGTATTGGACAGTGGATCGGTGAACGACGGGAATACAGCCGTTCCGTCAATGATCTGCTGACTGAGAATGAGGAATTAAAACAGCAGATCGACCAGTTAAATACGAAGATCTCTTCGATGGAGAACAATCTGTCTGAGCTTGAGTCTCTTCGCGAACTTCTGAAAATGAAAGAAGTCTATCCGGATTATGATATGGTGGGGGCCCGGATCATCAGTAAAGATGCCGGGAATTGGTATAACAGCTTTATTATCGACAAAGGAAGTAATGACGGAATCAAAAAGGATATGAATGTTATTTATGATAACGGTCTTGTTGGCATTGTTTCCGATGTTTCCGCAAATAATGCGACTGTGCGGGCAATCATTGATGATACGAGCAGTGTGAGCGGCATGTTGTCGAAATCCACTGAATTATGTATCGTCAATGGTGACCTGAAACTCTATCAGGATGGGCTTCTGGACGTCGAGATGATTTCAAAAGATGCTCAGATTGCCGCAGGTGATGAAGTCGTGACCTCATATATCAGTGATAAATATCTGCCGGGACTCGTTATTGGCTATATCAGTGATGTATCTATGGATAGTTCGAATTTATCCCAGAATGCACATATCACACCCAAGGTCAGTTTTGACAATATTACAAATGTCATGGTGATCACCCAGCTTAAAGCTGACCTAGTGGCTTCGGAATCAGAAGAGGAGGAGTCCTGACATGCGGCGGCTGATATTTTATGTTGCTATGATATTCATGGTCTATTTTCTTCAGATCGGCGTTTTTCCCCACCTGACTTTGGGTGGCATCGTACCGAATCTTTTCGTCATCTGTACGGTATCGATCGGAATGATTCGTGGAAAAAAAGAAGGGTGTCTGATCGGATTCTTTTTTGGTATCCTGATGGATGCTCTGTTTGCGCTGTACTTTGGATTTTATGCACTGATACTTTCAGTCATCGGCTACATGGCCGGCTATGTACAGCAGATTTTTTATGAAGAAGACATGACACTGCCAATCGTGATGATCGGCGTCGGTGACTTGATTTACAGTGCGGCCATCTACCTGGCCAGTTTTCTGACACGGGGACGAATGGATTTTTTCTTCTATTTCCGTAAGATTATTCTCCCGGAAATAATTTACACATTGATTCTGGCTGTTTTTCTGTATCGGATAATCAGCTGGATAAATAAAAAGATTGAAATAAAAGGAAGTGAAAACCGTATTGATTAAAAAGATATTAAACTTCATTTCTGATCTGACAAAATCAAGAATCTTTGTAATCGGTGCATTTTTTGCATTTCTTTTTGTCTTGCTCATTCACAAAGTTTTTGTATTGCAGGTTATCGAAGGTGAAAGCTATCTGGAAAGCTTTACATACCGCATACAGAAAGAAACAGAATTGCCGAGTTCCAGAGGAACGATCTATGACCGGAATGGAAAGATTCTGGCATATAACCGTCTGGCCAATTCAATAACGATCGAAGATAGTTCCCTGCTGGAAACCAATGCCGAAAAGAATGAAATGATTATGCGGTTAATTCAATTAATTGAAGGCTCTGGTTATGAAACGATTTATAATATACCTATTCGTCTTTATGACGATGGAACGATGGAATTTACTTCCAGCGGCAACAGCCGATTGCGCTTTATAAGGAATGTTTATGGCAAAGACAATATTGACCAGCTTTCGGAGGAGCAGAGAAATGTCACGGTGGAAGAGTTGTTCAACTATATGTGCCATGGTGATGACAGTACTTCCATGTTTGGCATTGATGATTCCTATTCTACAGAAGATGCATTGAAAATTGCAGCTATCCGTTATGAGCTTTATATGAAGCGTTATGAACAATATCTGTCTGTTACCGTCACTTCGGACGTCAGCGATACGCTTGTGGCAAAAATCAAGGAAAACACTGCTGACCTTCCCGGAGTAACAATTGAACAGGACTATGTACGTCAATATGAAAATAGTAAATACTTTTCAAATATAACCGGTTATTGCGGTGAGATTTCAGAGGATGAACTTGAAGAATACCGTCAGGCCGGAAACGACGATTATGCCTCCGGGGATATTGTCGGAAAGACGGGCCTCGAAAAAAACTTTGAAGATGAGCTTCATGGTCAAAAGGGAAAACAGACAGTTTATGTGGACAGTCTTGGAAGTATTCTTGAAGTTGCGGAACGCATCGAGTCTTCGCCGGGAAACAATCTGTATCTGACGATTGATAAAGATTATCAGATTCAGGCCTATAATTTACTGGAAGAGGAGATTGCAGGTATTGTTCTGCAAAAACTTTCCAGCGGCGGAAGTGATGGTATTGATATTAATGAAGTTTACGCGGCTTTTATAAAAAATGGTATTATTGATCTGGACCGGATGAAGGACAAAACTGCCTCCGAACTGGAAAAAAACATCTATGCCATGTATGAATCTCAGGAGAGCAGTCAATTTGAAACGATCCGTCATCTGCTTGACGGAACAAATATGAATTCATATAATGGATGTTCCGAAGCAGAACGGGAATATATTGAACTTATTGAAAATATAATTACTAATAATGGTATTTTGGATACATCCAAATTGTCCTCGGATGATGAGACGAGTCAGTTGTGGGCAACAGGCAACACAAGTCTTTATGAGTATCTCCATTATGCTATCGGAAAAGATGCTGTTCAGGTATCTGCATTGGATATTTCCGATACTTTTCTGGACTCCAATCAAATTTATGCAGCTTTGACTGAGTTTATTCTACTGGAACTGGATGGAAATAATAGTTTTTCCAAGATTGTTTACTGTGCTATGTTGAACCAGGGGATGATCAGCGGCCAGCAGATCTGTGAATTGTTGTATGAACAGGGAGTTCTTGAAAAGGATGCGGATTATGATAATCTGGTCAACAACGTGACCGATGCATATACATTTATATATAATAAAATAAAAAATCTGGAGATTACTCCGGATATGCTGGCTCTGGATCCATGTTCCGGCTCTCTTGTGGTCACGGATCCGAAAAACGGTGAAGTTCTTGCACTTGTATCGTATCCGAGCTATGATGCGAACCGGATCGGTGATGCCGGTTATTTTGCATCACTTTTGGAAAATGAATCGCTTCCGCTGTACAATCGGGCAATGCTGCAAAAAACGGCACCTGGCTCCACCTTTAAAATGATTACGGCGGCAGCTGGTCTGGAAGAAGGGGTGATCACACCAGATAGTTATATTACCGATTTGATCGTCTTTGATAAAGTAGGTACTCCGGCCAGCTGTTGGTCAACTCAGTTCAGCCATGGTTCTATTGAAGTCACGGAGGCCATTAAAGAATCCTGTAACTATTTCTTTTATGAAGTAGGATATCGTCTCGGTATAGATTCAAATGACCACTATAACTCCGAGTATGGTATTCAGAGACTTCGGAAATATATGGCCCTGTTTGGTCTGGACCGTACTTCTGGTATTGAACTGGAAGAGGCAGACCCGAACATGTCTGATATGGACCCGGTTCTCTCGGCAATCGGACAGG
Organism: Frisingicoccus caecimuris; assembly: GCF_004340975.1. Lineage (GTDB taxonomy): Bacteria > Bacillota > Clostridia > Lachnospirales > Lachnospiraceae > Frisingicoccus > Frisingicoccus caecimuris. The sequence goes on along the minus strand of NZ_SLXA01000001.1, from coordinate 51,149 downwards.
CACGCAACAGTTATACACCGTCTCAGCTGGCCCGCTATATTACAGCAGTGGCCAGTAAAGGGGATTTATATAATTTATCGATTCTGGATAAACTGACTGATCCAAATGATCAGTTGATCAAAGACTACACGCCGGAGATTATCGATCACATTGACTTTAAAAAGTCCACATGGGATTCGATTTTCAATGGTATGTATAAAGTTATCGGGAATTCATCATTCTATTCCATATTTTCCGGATTAGACGTGGAGGTTGCCGGTAAATCAGGTACAGCTCAGGAAAATGCCCTGAGACCGGACCATGGCCTTTTTGTTTCCTTTGCACCGTTTGATGACCCGGAGGTTACAGTGACGGTCGTATTACCTTATGGTTATGGTTCCTACAACTCGGGAAGTGTGGCAAAAAATATGCTTTCCTACGTTTTCCATCAGAATGAAGCTACCGATGGCAAACGTCAGGCCGCAAACGTTGAAGGCACTACGGTTTCCGATTAATGCCTGAACATCAAAATACCAATGATAACCTGTGAGAAGTTTCAACATCGGGAAATTCATTGGAGGGAATTGATATGAGCGAAGTGATCGTTGTTACATCCGGAAAAGGCGGTGTGGGAAAAACCACATCAACAGCAAACATAGGAATGGGGCTTGCCCAGATGGACAAGCGTGTCGTTATGATCGATACAGACATCGGTCTTCGAAACCTGGATGTTATTCTTGGTCTTGAAAATCGAATCATCTACAATCTTGTGGATGTCGTTGAAGGCACCTGCCGTCTGAAGCAGGCACTTATTCGAGACAAACGTTACCCGGGGCTGTTTCTGCTGCCTTCAGCCCAGACCCGGGATAAGAGCAGTGTCTCCCCAGAGCAGATGAAAAAGTTGGTAGAGCAGATGCGGGAGGATTTCGATTATATTATCCTGGACTGTCCGGCAGGTATTGAACAGGGCTTCCAGAATGCCATTGCCGGAGCCGACAGGGCACTCATTGTGACCACGCCGGAGGTGGCAGCTATTCGGGATGCCGATCGGATTATCGGGCTTTTGGAATCTCAGCAAATTGGACGTATGGATTTGATCGTCAATCGTCTTCGTTTTGATATGATTCGAAATGGCGAAATGATGTCATTGGAAGACATTATGGACATTTTATCCATTGACCTGATCGGAGCCGTACCGGATGACGAAAATGTGGTCGTATCTACCAATCAGGGCGAACCCCTCGTGGGAAGAAACACCATGGCCGGACAGGCCTATGCCAATATATGTCTCAGACTGATGGGACAGGAGGTTCCATTACTTGCAGAACGCTATCAGACCGGATGGTTTCGTCGCTTGACACGATTCCTCGTGAGAGGGTAGGTGAGATATATATGGGATGGTTTTCGGGATTACAAAGGAAAAAGAAAAAGGGTTCCGGTGCTGTCGCCAAACAGCGTCTCAAAACATTGCTCATTTCCGACAGAGCGGACTGTTCCGCCGACCTGATCAATGGAATCAAGGGGGATATCGGGCTTACTCTGTCAAAATACATGGAAGTGGATGTGGACCATATGGAGGTCAACATTCTTCAAAGCGAAAGGGCACTCCGAAGTGACGGCTCCATGATGCTCGTTGCCCGGGTACCTTTTAAAGAAATAAACAAGGTGATTTGTTAATGAACTTATATGAAGATAAATTTCGTTTTTTAAATTATAATTTAAAAAAGTACAACTGGCGACTGTTGCTCCTCGTCATAGCGGCAACAACTCTCGGGCTTTTTGTTATTGAGAGTGCAGCGGATGGCTATGCCAGAAAACAGCTTTTGGGTATGATCGTTGGATTGATCGCACTGGTCATTGTATCCTTTATTGATTATAATTTTATTTTAAAATTCCAGTGGCCGATTTACCTTATGGCTGTTGTGATGCTTACGGCTGTTTTATTTTTCGGGGTCAATGTCAATGGCGCCAGGCGATGGTTTTCACTTGGTTCCTTTGGCACACTTCAACCAAGTGAATTTGCCAAAATTATGATGATCATTGTATTGACCCGTCTGATCGTGGACCACAGAGACCAGATCAGCCAGTTAAAATCTTTGATCATGATTGGTATTATTTATATTATTCCTGTATTTTTAATTTACAAAGAACCGAATATGTCCACCACACTAGTGTTCTTATTCATTTTTGTCATGATGATTTTCTGCGGCGGACTGAGCTATCGTTTTATTGGAAGAGTCTGTCTGTTTACAGTACCGATACTCGGCTTTCTCGTCTGGTATATCCAGCAGCCTTTTCAGGTATTGCTTCACGGCTACCAGCTGAACCGTATTCTGGCATTCCTTAACCCTTCCGAATATCAGCAGACGACGGCGAATCAGCAGTACAATTCTGTTATGGCCATTGGCTCCGGAATGATTAACGGGAAGGGGCTGAATAATAATACAATCACGTCTGTAAAGGGCGGTAATTTCATATCGGAGCAGCAGACCGACTTTATTTTTTCCGTCATCGGAGAGGAACTTGGCTTTATTGGAAGTTGTATAACCATTTTGCTTCTGGCAGCCATTGTTTTTGAATGTTTGAAAGTTGCAAAAAATGCATCCAATATGAGTGGACGATTGATCGCCAGCGGTATAGCTTCTATGATTGCTTTCCAGTCATTCGTCAACATTGGTGTGGCTACCAATCTGCTTCCGAATACGGGACTTCCGTTGCCCTTTATCAGTTATGGTTTAAGTGCCCTGTTGGCCAATATGGTCGGCATCGGGCTGGTTATTAATATTGATTTGCAGAAAGGCAGGAGGTAGATTATATGAACATTGGATTCGTTGCAAATGAAAGCAAAAAAAAGCTGATACAGAATTTCTGTATTGCATATCGCGCCATACTTGCGAAGCATGAACTTTTTGCTACGGGAACCACCGGCCGGTTGATCGAAGAAGTTACAAATCTGACCGTACACAAATATCTGGCGGGGACTCTCGGCGGTGAGCAGCAGATGGGCGCTCAAATTGAAAATAACGATATTGATCTGGTTATATTCATGCGAGATCCGTCCCAGGCTTCCGGTATGACGGACGTACATACCCTTGTCCGTTTGTGTGATAATCACAATATTCCGCTGGCTACCAATCTGGCCACTGCCGAACTTCTGATCAAGGCTCTGGATCGTGGCGATTTAGACTGGCGGGAATTTTACAAATGATTTTAAACAGGTGATAATAATATGAAAAAAATCAAGACAGGCGCAATATGCCTTTTGACAATAAGTCTTCTAACTGGCTGTTCTCAGTCGGCGCCATTGATTAAATCCTATACGGATACGGCACTGAACAGTAAAAGTCTGATCATCAATACTTCTACAGAAAATGCTTACACATTTTTTGCTGAGGATCTGGCTGTTTTCCCTAAAAACACGAGTGCTGTCAGCAGTACAGACAATACAGCCGAGACCGATGAAACACAAACCGATCCATCGGAATCTGAAACAGACGAAACAAAAAAAAGTGCTTCTGATTCAGAAACCGAACCGGAAACGGAGACGATTGATGAAACATCCGAAAGTGTGAAGGAAGATGAAGACATTGATGCAAAAGCTGGTTTGATTGCCGGAAAAGATACCTTAAGTAATATTTACGGAAAAAATATCTACGACAGGGTCTATCCGGCCAGTGTCACAAAGATCATGACGGCTTTGATTACCATGGAGAAAGCTGACTTTAACGAAACGGTTGTTTTTACCGAGGATATGGTCGTTACCGATTATGGAGCAAAACTGTGTGGTTTCGAGGTGGGAGACCAGCTGACTGTGGAACAGCTTTTTCATGGCCTTCTGGTATATAGCGGCAATGACGCCGCCAATGCACTGGCAATCCATATTGCTGGAAGTGTTGAGGCTTTTGCAGATATGATGAATGAAGAAGCGAAAAAACTCGGTTGTGTAGATACCCATTTTGTCAATCCAAGCGGACTTCATGACAGTGATCACTATACCAGCGCCTATGACTTATATTTAATCTTTGACAAGTGTTTAGAGTATGACGCTTTTCAGGAAACAATCCGACAGAATTCTTATCACTTAAGTTATAAAGACGCCGGCGGCGGAACCGTGGATGCGGTCTATAACACAACAAATCAATACTTCCTTGACTATTACGATTATCCGGATAGTGTCCGGGTCCTTGGCGGCAAGACAGGAACCACCGATGAGGCCGGATGTTGTCTGATTCTCTACGAGGTGGACAAAAAAAATCAAGGATACATTTCGGTTGTTTTAGGAGCTTCCGACAGTGATGAATTGTATTCGGAAATGAATATCCTATTGAATAAAATTCCGAAATAGAGATTGAATTTTCAGTCAGCTTATACTATAATAAGGATAGGCTTATTACACGAATAAGACGAGGGCATATAGAGGAGGAGAACAAAATGATACAGATTATTTCAGGTGTAAAAGGTAAGGGTAAAACAAAATACTTAATCCAGAAAGCCAATGAAGAAGTTAAAAATGCAAATGGTAATGTGGTATATCTGGACAAAAACAACAAACATATGTATGAATTGAGCAACAAGATTCGTTTGATCAATTTAAGTGAGTATCCACTGGATACATATGACGCATTTTTAGGTTTTATATGTGGTCTTATTTCTCAGGATCACGATTTGGAGGCTATGTATCTGGATAGCTTTTTAACCATTTCTTCCGTATCGGATGAATATATTGGCTTTGTTCTTTCCAAATTGAAAGATATTTCTTCCAGATTTGATATTAATTTTGTTATCAGCATTTCCGTAGATGCTGAACATTTACCGGACGACTTTAAAGACGATATTATCATCTCTTTATAAAACATGAAAAAAGGGACTTGAACCAAAAGGTTGAAGTCCCTTTTTTATTTACGCGAGCAACGAGCCAGGCAGCCGCACTTGCGCGGATATTTGGCGACTGTCGCGATAACGAGTGAAACTCGCGAAGCGTGTTTCATCTCGTTTATTCCTCGGCTTTAAGTTTCCAGAAAAGTACCAAAGAGTAGATACCTGCAATACCGACAACTGCATAAATAATCCGGGAGATCATGGACATATTTCCAAATATAACGGATATGATGTCCAGGCTAAAAAAGCCGATCAGTCCCCAGTTAACAGCGCCTATAATGATCAAAATCAGGCAAACGACGTCAAGCCAGTTCCTTTCCATATGATTCCACCTCCTGTTTTTCTCTTTCTAGTATTTACGAATTTTTTGTGAATTATACCTGAAAAAACAATTTAGACTTTAAATCTATCGCAAAAACATATATAATATTATGATATGGGCAAAGATTACTTATACTATAAATATTCAGATTTTTTAAAAAAACAATATTTGGCAAAAGTTTATAAGCTTCCGGTAAATCTTCCGGTAACCTGTCCAAACCGTGTGAACGGGCAGGGATGCAGCTTTTGCGCGGAATCCGGCACCGGTTTTGAAGCTATGTCTGCTGAAATTTCTGTGACAGAACAGCTTATGAAAACACAGGAATTTATCCGCAGGCGCTACAAAGCACAAAAATTTATTGTGTATTTTCAGAACTATACGAACACGTACCTGCCGTTAGGAAGTCTGCGAAAATATATGGAAGAAGCGGCAAAGTTACCGGATATTGTTGAAATTGCAATATCCACCCGCCCGGACTGTATTCGTGAAGATTATCTGGACGTGATGGAAGAGATTGCCGATACCTGTCATATTTCTATCGGCATCGAACTTGGTCTTCAGACGGCAAATTATCATACATTAAAAGAAATACGACGCGGTCATGGTCTGGCTGAATATCTGGACGCCTGTCTTCGGATTCAGAAAAGAGATTTTCTTTTATGTACCCATGCTATTTTGAATCTGCCGGGGGATACTTTGGAGGATGTTATCGAAACAGCAAAAATTATCTCTATCATGGGAAATCATCTTGTGAAGGCGCATTCACTTTATATTGCTCGTGAGACAGAAATGGCCCGGCTGTTTGAAACTGGCCGACTGGAGATCGGTACAAAAGAAGATTATTTTCTGAGACTGCAGACATTTCTTGAATACCTTTCGCCGGATATTGCTGTGGAGCGCTTGTTTAGCCGCATTCCCGAGGCAGAAGCCCTGTTCTCCAACTGGCAGACAAGCTGGTGGAAACTTCAGGATGAATTTTTAGCTCATATGGAAGCTCATAAAAGCTTTCAAGGCAAACGATATGACTACAGAAACGGCCCGGCATTAAAGATTTTTGACGACCGTTAGAGGGATATATTATGGAAGATAATCGTAAAAGTTTTAAATTTCAATTGAATATTGGCTTTATTGTTTTTATTATTCTTTTCGTTTACCTGACGATCACCATCGTCGCTAATCTGATGAAAGACAGAATTTCTGTATGCCGTGTGGAAGAGGGTCAGATTGTCAACAGCGCATCCTTTACCGGTGTATGTATCCGTGATGAAGAAGTTATCAATGCTTCCGGGAATGGTTATATTAATTTCTATGTCGGAGAAGGTGATAAAGTAGCCAGTGCAGGAAATATTTATCTGCTGAGCAGCAATCCGCCTCAAAACAACAGTACTCAGGATTCTGAAAACAGGACGTTCAGCGCTTCGGCCTACAGTGATATCCGGGACCAGATCACAGTGTTTTCTAAGAATTATACAGACAGTCAGTTTTCTCAGGTCTATTCCCTGAGCTATAATCTGCAAAGCCTTTCCACAGAAATGGTCAGTAATGCCAAAATTCAGGACTATCAGGCGAACACCTCCGGAGGTCAGGTTATTCAAACCTCCGGGAGCGGCATTGTCTCTTACAGTTATGACGGGTATGAAAATCTTTCTGTGGAAACTGTAACTAAAGAAGTATTAACAGACAGTACCTATGAACAACATCAGGTCAATCCCTATACTTATATAGAATCAGGGCAACCAGCTTATAAACTGGTTCATAACCATCAGTGGGAGATCGTCATTCCGCTGACTTCTGAACAGGCAGCTCAACTAACAGATGTAAGCTCCGTTAATCTGACTTTTAAAAAAGATAATATAGAGACTGTATCTGACTTTTATATTTTTCAAGGGAGTGACGGTACTTACGGGGTACTGACTTTAAATGACTACATGGTCCGATATATTTCAGAACGCTATATTGATATTGAAATTATTTTTGAGGAAGCTCATGGTCTTAAAATTCCGACTTCAGCTCTTCTGACAAAGGATTTTTATCAGATTCCGATCGAATACCTGATTCAGGATAATCGTTCTTATGAAGAAGGATTTTATTGTGAACGAACCAATGAGAATGGTGAAACGGTTGCTGATTTCCGCACGACAGGCATCTATTATAAAGATGAAAATTATTTCTATGTAAGTATGGATGATTTTTCTCTTGGCGATTACATCGGCAAGGTTAATACGGGAAATGAAGATGAACGGTTCCGTATCGGTGCCACAGGTCAGCTTCCCGGCGTTTATAATGTAAATAAGGGATACACCCAATTTGAAATTGTACAGATTCTTCACAAGAACAGCGATTATTGTATCGTGACAGAGAATTTGAATTACAGTGTGGCCCTTTACGACAATATTGTTTTGAACAGCGAAACTGTATCAGAAAATCAAATTGTATATTAGGAGATGAAATCATGATCAAAGAAAATGTTGCTGAAGTCGAGGCGCGTATTCAAGCCGCCTGTGAACGGGCAGGCCGACGCCGTGAGGAAGTTACGCTGATCGCAGTCAGCAAGACCAAACCAGTCCGTGATATTTACGAAGTTATGGAAACGGGCATTAAAGACTTCGGTGAAAATAAAGTCCAGGAAATGTGCGATAAAATGGAAATGATTCAACAGCCGTTAAACTGGCATATGATTGGACATTTGCAGAGAAATAAAGTAAAATATATCGTAGATAAAGCAACACTTATCCATTCAGTAGATTCTTTACGTCTGGCACAGCAGATCAGCCAGGAAGCACAGAAAAAATCAGTGGAATCAAACATTCTGATAGAAGTTAATGTTGCTGAAGAAGAATCAAAATTTGGGCTTAGCACCGAAGAAGTCATTCAAATGGTAGAAGAAATTTCCAAACTTCCTTCTGTCCATATTAAAGGACTTATGACGGTTGCACCGTTTACGGATAACCCGGAAGAGAACCGGCCATATTTCCGCAATTTGAAACAATTAGCTGTTGACATTGCCGAAAAAAACATTGATAATGTTACTATGAGTGTGCTGTCAATGGGTATGACAGGTGATTATGAGGTTGCCATCGAAGAAGGTGCTACCATGGTAAGGGTTGGCACGGGTATCTTCGGTGCAAGAATATATTCGAAGTAGATTATAGAGTTAGGAGATTATTCATGGGTAAAGGTTTTGACAAATTTCTTAATATGATTCGTTTAAACGATGAAGATTATGACGATTATGATGACTACGATGATTTTGATGATGACTACGAAGATGAGTTTGAAGATATACCAGCGCCGGTTGTAAAGAAAAAGACGTTTAAAAAAGAATCTTCGGAATCGAAACACGAGACAAAATCTTCTGCAAAAAAAGCACAGAAACACGAGACTTCGTTCCAGCCTTCACAGACGGTTGCAGCAACATCGGCATCTTCCTCCCGCGGTAAGATTGTCCCAATGAAATCCAAAGTTTCCAGAGGAGAGGTATGTGTCATGCGCCCTACAATATTTGATGATTCACGTGAGATCAGTGATGTTTTATTATCCGGAAAGGCAGCGGTTCTCAACCTTGAAGGGGTTGATATGAATCTTGCCCAGAGGATTATCGATTTTGTTTCCGGTTCCTGTTATGCTATGAACGGACATATTGAAAAGATTTCCAATTATATTTTTATTATTACACCGGAATCTATCGAAATTTCAGGGAACACACCGGAAGAAATTTCTTCTGGAATCCGCATTCCATCTTTTAAGGATAGTTTCTAGAGATGGACCATTTGTTCATATATATTATAAGCATCGGATACTGGTTTTTCCAGGTCATTAAAATTGCCCTGACGGCCTATATTATTTTAACCTGGCTGCCCTTTTTTCCAAAGCTGCAGACAGTCATGACAGACATTATGAATCCTCTGCTGACTCCGGTACGCAGACTGCTCAACCGTTCAGTGTTTCATACACGGGGACTTGATCTGTCGCCGATCATTCTGTATCTTCTGGTAGTCTATGGCGCCCAGTTATGTATATCGCTGAGGTAGAAACCATGACAAGAGAAGAACAGATGTTGTTAAAACACTTTAATGATTTGTCCGAAAGGGCCTATTATCAGAATCGGCCATGTTTTACCGATTTTTTGGATATGAATGCCCAGAGCCTGCTTCTTCAGTTTTTCAAAGGTCCGATTGCTCCGGTACTTTATGGTGGTTATGATTTTGCTGAACGTAAAATCGCCATCTTTTCAGAAACACCCGTGGATTCTCCGGTCTGCTGGTTGGAAATTGGACCGACTTATCCAAAGTATGCGGAAAAACTTGGACACAGAGATTTTTTGGGAAGTATTTTAGGCCTTGGTCTGGAAAGAAGCTGTATCGGCGACCTTTTAATTGAGGAATCAACAGCCAGAGTATTATGTCTGGAAAGAGTCAGGGATTTTATTATTCAGGAACTGACACAAGTAAAACATACGAACGTTCAGGCAAAGGTCATTGAAATTCCGGAGCGTGTTGCACGTCCGAAATTTGAAACGATTTGCGGGACGGTCAATTCGCTGCGGCTGGATGCAGTCATCAGCTTGGCTTTTCATTTGTCCAGGTCCCAATCCTGCGGATTGATTGAAAGCGGACAGGTCTATATAAACAGTCGTCTGAACACATCCAATGGAGCCACATTAAAAGACGGCGATATGATTTCCGTTCGACACAAGGGAAAATTTATTTTTTCAGATAGTAAAAATAAATCAAAGAAAAACAAGTGTATCGTTGAAATACACAAATATGTATAGGAGGAGTGTCTATGTTAACACCAATTGATGTACAGGCAAAAATTTTTAAATCTGGTATGGGATATTCGAAAGCAGATGTAGACAGCTTTTTGACAAATCTTTATGCAGATTATGGAACATTGTATAGGGAAAATATGGAACTCAAAGATAAGACAAATCTTTTAAATGAAAGTCTGAACCGTTATAAAGATATCGAAAAATCGCTTCAGAAGGCTCTCGTGCTTGCTGAGACAACTTCCGAGGAAACAATTGCTTCCGCAAAGACCAATGCCGCTGTTATTGAACAGGAAGCCCGTGTGAAAGCAGAAGCTATCGTTGCAGATGCAAAACAGGAACTGGAAAATATCCGCTCTATGACAGTTGAACTGGTTCAAAAATATGAATCCTACAAATCTCAGTATAAAGCTTTGGCTTCAGCCCAGATGGAATTGCTGTCAAGCGACGCTTTCAATATCGAACTTACAAAGGTCGATTCCCTTGTTGTCAGCGAAGCACCGGCAGCGAAACCTGTATATCAGGAAGCAGCCGCTCAGGTGGCTGCCAATGCAGCAAAAGAAGCAGAAGATGATATGGATGAAACCGTATCCATGGAAGATGATACTATGATCAAAGACATTGCAAGTATTTTTGAAAAATAATGTCAAAACGAATACACAGAGAGTCTGCACGGACCGGAAAATGTCTGTCAGACTCTTTCTTCGTTCATCTATATTGTGAAAGAGGTGTTCTGATTGAAAACAATTGAAATTCGAAATGGTGAAAAAAAAATCTATGATATCTGTCTGGATCACTCCTATGCCCACCTTCGTGAAAAGCTCCAGGAACTTGGCGTAAGTGGACGGAAAGTATGTATCGTCACTGATAGTCAGGTGGCACCGCTTTACTTAAAAGAAATTGCCAATCTGTGCTGTGGACTTGTTTCTAAAGTCACGCATTTTGTTTTTGACGCCGGAGAAGCGAGCAAAAATTTAGCAGTAATTGAAGAAATCTATGAAAAACTGATCATCGAAAAGTTTGACCGAAAGGATTACATTATTGCCCTTGGCGGCGGTGTTACCGGTGACATGGCCGGATATGCAGCAGCAACCTATCTGCGCGGCATAGACTTTATCCAGCTTCCGACAACACTTTTATCTCAGGTGGACAGCAGTATCGGAGGTAAGACCGGCGTCGATTTTCAACAGTACAAAAATATGGTCGGCGCTTTTCATCAGCCTGCTTTAGTCTATATGAATTTAAATACATTAAAAACTTTGGATGACCGACAGCTCTGTGCCGGTATGGCAGAGGTCATTAAACATGGATTGATTAAAAACAATGCCTATTACCAATGGATCAAAGCCCATACCCATTTAATCCTGGAACGGGATTATGATACGCTGGAACATATGATTTATGAAAGCTGTCTTGTAAAAGGCGGCGTTGTGGAACGCGATCCAAAAGAGCAGGGGGAGCGTGCCCTTTTGAATTTTGGTCATACGATCGGTCATTCCGTTGAAAAATTAAAAGATTTTAAATGGCTTCATGGTGAATGTGTTGCCCTTGGAATGGTCGCCGCTGCCGCAATCTCCATGCATAGGGGATTGATTTCCGATGAAACCTGTAAAGATATCCGGGAAGTATTGACGACCTTCCACCTTCCTGTTCAAGTGGAGGGGCTGAAACCGGAGGATATTCTTTCCGCAACAAAATCAGACAAAAAGATGGACGGCGGCAGAGTGAAATTTATTCTTCTTCAATCGCCGGGCAATGCGTTCATAGACCGTGGCGTGTCTGACGATGAAATTCTCGAAGGAATAGGAGCTTGTTTATGAAATATTTAAAAGCGTTGATCGGAGTTATTCTATTGATCGCTCTGGACCAGTGGACGAAATATATGGTGCTTTTTCATGTAAAACCGCTAGGCAGCATCCCTTTGATTCCAGGAGTTCTTTCCTTTACCTACCACGAAAATCGCGGCGCTGTATGGGGGATCATGCAAGGACAGATTCCTGTTCTGATCGTGACAACAGTTATTATCCTTGCCGTTGTTTTATGGATATATTCCCGGATACCGGACACAAAAAAGTACAGGTGGCTTCATTTTATTGCAGTGCTGGTCATCGCCGGTGCCATCGGCAATTTTATCGACCGTCTTTTTAGACGTTATGTGGTGGATTTTATCTATTTTGAATTGATTGATTTTCCGATTTTTAATGTAGCGGATATGTACGTGGTCATTGCCGCCTTTTTATTGATTTTCGTTTCTATATTTGTATATAAGGAAGACAGTGACTTTGATTTTTTAAATCCGAAAAAGGGAGGCTCCCATGAATAGCTGGACCGTTGAAAAGGAAATGAACGCCGTCCGTATCGACAAGTTTATCAGCGAACGCATGGATGGAGTATCCCGTTCCTACATTCAGAAACTTATTAAAGACGAACGTGTCACCGTCGATTTAAGGCCCGTTAAAGCAAATTATAAGGTAAATGAAGGGGATAGGGTGGAAGTGACCCTCCCTGAGCCTGTCAGCCTGGATATCGAGCCTCAAAACATTCCTCTGGATATCCTTTATGAAGACGAAGATGTTCTTCTCGTCAATAAACCGAAGGATATGGTCGTCCATCCGAGCGCCGGTCATATGGATGGAACATTGGTCAACGCCTTATTGTATCACTGTAAAGATTCTCTGTCGTCCATTAACGGCGTTATGCGTCCGGGTATTGTACACCGGATTGACAAGGATACCACCGGGGTTCTTATTGTATGTAAGAATGATAAGGCGCATAACTGTATTGCGGAACAACTAAAGGTACACAGCATTACCCGAAAATATCACACCCTCGTATGGCATAATCTGACAGAGGACTCGGGAACAATAGACGCACCCATTGGGCGTCATCCGATCGACCGTAAGAAAATGGCCATTAACCATAAAAACGGCAAACCGGCCGTTACACATTACAAAGTGCTGGAACGTTTCGGAAATTATACTTATGTGGAATGTGAACTGGAAACCGGCCGTACACATCAGATTCGCGTACACATGACGTCCATTGGACATCCATTGGTCGGCGACCCGGTCTATGGTCCGTCCAGACAGCCTTTTAAGACCCAGGGGCAGATGCTTCATGCCAAAGTATTTGGTTTCATCCATCCAACAACCGGAGAATATATGGAATTTGAAACACCTTTACCGGATTATTTTGAAGATATCCTTGAAAAATTAAGAAATTCAAAGACTGTTCGCTGAAAGAGCAGTCTTTTTCTTTTTGTATCAATCTATTCGCTAAACACAGCTTTTCCGAAAAGATATTGCGAAAAATCCGGGAATATGTTAAAATCATAGTCACCACGGGCAAATGTGGTTTTCTTTTGCCTTATATCATTTATATTACAGAAAGGTCTGCGATTATGAAATTACAACAACTTTTAAGCTTCACCCGTAAAGCCGTGGACACCTATCAGATGATTCAGCCCGGCGACAAAATTGCCATCGGTATATCCGGCGGTAAAGACAGCCTGACATTATTATATGCGCTGCATGGATTAAAACGCTTTTATCCAAACCCTTTTGAAATTGAAGCAATTACGGTAGATTTAGGCTTTGACGGATTTGAGACGGCCCCCATCGCTGATTTATGTGCCGAACTGAATGTTACGTATACGGTTGTTAAAACCGATATAGGAAAAATCATTTTTGAAGAACGCAAGGAAAAAAATCCATGTTCACTTTGCGCCAAAATGCGCAAGGGTTCTTTGAATGAGGTTGCCAAAGCCCACGGCTGTAATAAAATCGCTTATGGCCATCACAGAGATGACCTGGTGGAAACTATGCTCATGTCTTTAATGTTCGAAGGCCGTTTCTACTGTTATTCACCGGTGACTTACCTGGACCGTATGGATCTGACGGTGATCCGTCCTCTTTTATTCGTCTATGAAGCTGACGTGATCGGATTTAAAAATAAATATAACCTGCCGGTGAGCAAAAATCCATGTCCGGCTGACGGCAACACGAAACGGGAATACATGAAAGATCTTTTAAAACAATTAAATACCGAACATCCTGGTGTTATGGATAAGATGTTTCATGCTATTATCAATGGAAACATTTCTTCCTGGCCTAAAGTAGATAAAGTGCTGGCCGATAAGTTAAATAACATATAGTCAGGAGGTTATCTCAAATGAAAGAATATACCTATCAGGAACAAAATAATATCGAAAATCAAAAAAAGCTCCGTGAACTTCTTCAGGAACTTCCTTCCTTTACACTCTCCTTTTTCCGGGGAATCGAGCCAAGAACGTCCTCCAGGACGCGTCTGGGATATGGCTATGACTTGCGCATTTTTTTTGAATTTCTACAGCAATACAATCCGGAAATCGATAAAATGAAGATGCGGGATATTCCCATGGCTACGCTGGATCAGATTAAAGCTTTGGATATCGAAGAATATCTGGAATATTTAAAACTCTATGAAAAAGACGGAAAAACATTTACAAATACGGAACGGGGAATTGCCCGAAAACTGGCTTCATTAAAAACTTTTTATAACTACTTTTTCAAAAAAGAACTGATCGTAACCAATCCGGCGGCTCTTGTATCGGCGCCAAAACTCCATGATAAGACGATTATACGGCTGGATATCGATGAGGTGGCCCGTCTTTTGGATAACGTGGAATCCGGAGAACAACTGACCGGTAAGCAACTGGCCTATCATGAAAAAACAAAAGTTCGGGACCTGGCACTGCTCACACTTTTTCTCGGTACAGGAATCCGTGTATCCGAATGTGTTGGTTTAAATATTGATGATATCGATTTAAAAAACAATGGAATTAAAATCATCCGGAAAGGCGGTAATGAAGTTATTGTTTATTTTGGTGATGAGGTCTTGGAGGCACTTCTCCCCTACCTGGAGGAACGTAAGCAGATCGAAGCTCTTCCCGGACATACAAATGCACTTTTTCTCTCCATGCAGAAGAAACGTATGTCTGTTCGCTCTGTAGAAAACCTGGTAAAAAAATACGCAAAAACTGTAACGACCATGAAAAACATCACACCGCATAAGCTGCGGAGTACCTACGGCACAAATCTTTATAATGAGACCGGAGATATTTACCTTGTAGCAGATGTCCTCGGTCATAAAGATGTCAATACAACAAAGAAACACTATGCCTCCCTGGAAGACAGCCGGCGCCGTATGGCCGCCCGTGCCGTCACCTTAAGGGAAAAGCAATAATCCGCATTAAAGTCCGTCTGTATGCAGATTTTTCCGGGCAGGTCCGCCGATCAGACGTCCTTTCGAATCAAAACGGGAACCATGGCACGGGCATTCGTAAGTTCCTTCTTCCGGATTCCATGTCAGTGGGCATCCTAAATGGGTGCATGACTTTTTTGACTTTGGAATGAGATACTTGCTGAAATTCTTTATTGTGTGCAGGCCATTTTTCAGATATCCGACAATGGCCTCCCCGCACAATTCTCGTTGAGGATAGAAAATATCCTGTCCTATCCCGGCTTGTCCCATAATAAGATTCGACAAGATCTTTGCACTTATCATGGAACTGGTCATTCCCCATTTTCCAAAACCAGTAGCCACATACCAATTTGGCGCTTTTTTTGAGAAACGCCCGATATAGGGAACGCCCTCCGGCGTCATACAATCCTGAGCCGACCAATTGGCCGCTGTAAAACTATCCGGCCACAACTTTGCAGCCATTTCCGAATGCAGCTTATAGGGACTATCTGTCAGTTTTGCACCGGTTCGATGATTTCCGCCACTGAGCAAGAGATATTCTCCGGCCATTCTGAAAGAAAGTCCATCGTTGTCAATACCATAATAATAATTTTCAAGAGACATGGCATTCTTTAACGCCAGTATATAGCTTCGTTCCTGATACAGCCGCATAAAATAATATCCGGGAATATTTATAAAAGGAAAATGGCAGGCAAAGACAATATGTTTTGCCCAGACCTTTCCGAATTCTGTTTCAACCTTTCGCCCGGTAATTTTAAGTACCTTTGACTTTTCATAAATATCTAATTTTTCGGAAAGTGCCTGTAAAAATTTTAAAGGATGAAAAACAGCCTGATTTGGAAAACGAAGTGCGGCCGTAATGTTTAGCGGCAATTCAATTTCTTTCGTCAGACTGGCAGCAATTCCACTGAGCCTTGCAGCCTCTGCTTCCTTTTCCAGAAGATCTGTTGATTTTTTGGTATAAAGATAAGAAGCACATCGTTTAAAGTCACAGGAAATGTGCTCCTCATCAATTATTCGTTCATAATTATCTATAGCCTCTTCATTCGCACTGGCATACTGCCATGCTCCGGCCGCACCAAAATTCCGGCATAAACGATTGTAAATTAATCCATGCTGCGATGTAATCTTCGCTGTTGTACCGCGGGTCTGGCCGCTTCCGATACGGTCCGCTTCCAGGATGACCACCCCTAGTCCCTGTTTTTGAAGCATATAGCCGGTCAGTATTCCTGCCATACCTGCGCCTATAATACAGACATCTGTCTTTATTGTTTCTTCTAATTGATCTCTATCAGAAATAGAGAGATTTTTTTTCCATATCGATTCCGACATATACAAGCCTCCTTCTGCAAGTATATGCGGGAAACACGGAGAATATTCGAATAATTTAAATTAAAACCCTGAAACAGGCTCATCTGCATAATAAGGAAGAACCAATAACTGTCCTTCTTTGATTTCCAAATGTTCTAAATGATTCGTTTCCATCACTTCTTTAATATAACAGTGGTTCGACGCATACTCTGGTGTGGAAAAACGTTCAGCAATATCCCATAATGTATCGTCTTTCTCAACCACATAACTTGTAAAATACTTCCGCTCATTTACTCTCAAAGAATCATTTGCCTCGACTTCTGCCGCATCCAAATGAAAAATCAGAATCACACCCAGTAATCCAAGTATAATCGCCATCATCAATAACTTTTTCATAAGTACCCCTCCCTGTAGATTGTTAATCTATATTTTTGTTACAATCAACAAAACACTGGATTGAACATTTGTTTGTATATCTGCATTATAGTGAACATTCGTTCTTTTGTCAATAGCATTTTTAAATTTTTTCAAACATTTGTTCGTTATTTATTTGCAATGTTCGAGAAAATATGTTATGATAATAAACAAGAAAAAAAGAAAAGGAGGATTTCCTATGGCCGGTCAATTAACCGAAAAACAGCAACAAATTCTTGATTATATAAAGTCTGAAATTTTACAGAAGGGTTATCCGCCTTCAGTGCGGGAAATCTGTATCGCTGTTCATTTAAAGTCCACATCTTCTGTTCATGCCCATCTTTCTTCTCTTGAAGAAAAGGGTTATATCCGGCGAGACCCTACGAAACCGCGAACGATTGAAGTTATTGATGATGCTTTTGCATTGACGCGTCGTGAGATGACGAATGTTCCTATTATCGGAACGATCACTGCCGGAGAACCGATTTTGGCTCAGGAAAATATCGAAGACTATTTTCCGATTCCGGTTGAGTATCTTCCGAATGCCGTAGTTTTTATGCTGAAGGTTCGGGGCGACAGTATGATCAATGCCGGTATCTATAACGGTGATACAGTCATTGTCGAACAACGCTCCACTGCTAAAAACGGTGATATGGTCGTTGCCATGATTGGTGATTCGGCAACAGTCAAAACCTTTTATAAAGAAAATGGTCATTATCGTCTCCAACCGGAAAACGATACAATGGACCCGATCATCTGTGATCATGTTGAAATTCTTGGAAAAGTTATTGGACTGCTCCGCATGGATATGTAGCAAAAAAGAAGGTTCTTCTTAAAAGCTTGAAACGCTTTTGTGAAGAACCTTCTTTTTGATTTTCAGAAGCTTGAAACATTTCTTTTTAGATAGATTTTATTCAGCTTTACTGTCTATATTTCCGAACTGATCAATATCGACATTTTTTCCATCTCTCCAGATTCTTTCAAGATCATAGAACAAA
Source organism: Frisingicoccus caecimuris (assembly GCF_004340975.1). GTDB lineage: Bacteria > Bacillota > Clostridia > Lachnospirales > Lachnospiraceae > Frisingicoccus > Frisingicoccus caecimuris. Next base: position 33,238 of record NZ_SLXA01000001.1, on the reverse strand, counting down.
CGATCTTCTTCTGAAAAAATATGGACAATAATATCATTATAATCCATCAAAATCCATGTTGCCGTACCATAGCCTTCCAACTGTCTCGGCTCATAACCGGCCCGGCCAAGAACTTCTTCCACATTATCAGCCATCGTCTGTACCTGATTCCGGTTGCTTCCGCTGGCAATAATAAAGTAATCTGCGATAATGGATACATCCTGGATATCAATAACCCGGATATCATTTCCTTTCTTATCTTCCAGCGCTTTGATCGCCAGGGTTGTCATTTTTTTTGAATTATTCATTATGAACTCCTTAATAATTTCTTATAATAGTCGCGTGTCATGATCGTATGGCAGTCAATCTCTTTATCTGTTTTTTCCAGATAGTCCAGAGTTTGTTCTAATATCTGCAGAACGGTTTCATCCAGATCCTCGAAAGCCAGATGCCGAAGTTCTGTAAGATTGTCTGCTTTTTTACGATTGGGTTCAATATAATCTGCTACAAAGACAATTTTCTCAAGCAGAGTCATTGCCGGACGCCCGGTGGTATGATATCGAATGGCATCAAGCACTTCCTCATCTTCAACACCGAACTTATTTCTTGCCAGACAGGCTCCTGCTTTTCCATGAAGCAAAAATGGCTGTTTGAACTCCATTGTCGAAATTTTTTCACCGTGATCACTGCATATTTTTATCAATTTTTCCGCTGGAAGTTCCTTGGCACAGTCATGAAGAAGTCCTGCTAATTCTGCTTTTTCCAGGTCTGCTTCATATTTCATGGCAAGACAGACAGATGTATACTCCACACCCAAGGTGTGAATATACCGGTTGCCTTTCAGCTTTTTTCTCAGTTTATTCTGTATATCCTCAATACTATATTTCATCCAGCGTCTCGTCTCCTTTATACAAACCGTTTTTGATAATATAGTCACGTACCTGCTCTGTCACAAAGAAACGAATGGTTTCATGGTTTGCTGTTCTCTGCCGGATAAAATTTGAGGATAGATCAATGCCGGGCATGCACATCAGTTCAATACTTGCATGATACTTTTCTGTCAGATAATCTATCTGTTTCTGCATTTCTTCTAAAGAATGATGGTCGCGTACAGCCACCAGAAGACGTGCCTGTGCCATGACTTTTTCCGGCGCATACCATGTCTCAATCTGAAACAGAGAATCGGCGCCCATGATAAAATAGAATTCCACCTCCGGATAAATTTCGTGAAGCAAACGCAGCGTTTCTGCTGTATAGCTTCGTTCTTGACGCTGTGCCTCAAAATCCGACTTCACAAAGTATGGGATTCCTTCAATAGCCAGCTCCGTCATTCGGCTTCGATGATGATAGGCAAGTACAGGCTGGCCCGTTTTGTGGGGAGGATCTGCGGAAGGAATAAACCATACCTCATCCAATTTACAAAAATCATAGGCATTTTCAGCCAACATCAAATGCCCCAGATGTATGGGATTAAATGTACCGCCCATGATACCGATCTTTTTCACGACAAAGCCCTCCTATCGTTCCGGGAGAATGATTTTTTTCTTTTTATCCTTACCTTCCCTGTATAAAACGATTTTTTTTCCAATGACCTGAACCACATCTGAATGGGTCCGTTCACTCAGGTATTCAGCAATTGCTCTTGGATCATCCAGGCAATTCTGAAGTACAGAAATTTTTATCAATTCCCTGGCTGCCAGTGCCTCATCCACTGCCTTTGTCAATTCCGGTGTCAGACTGGATTTGCCAATTTGGAAAATCGGAGTTATATTCATTGCAAGTCCTTTTAAATAGGCTCTCTGCTTACTGTCTTTTATCAAAACCCTTTCCTCCTGTTATTTATAATATTCAAATTCATGGTAATAAACCTTTACGGTGTCGCCATCCTGAATGCCAAGCGCCTCTAATTCGTCCAAAACACCATTATCTTTCATAAATTTCTGAAAGAAATCAAACCCTTTTTCGGATTCCAGGTTGGTATACCCTAGCATACGCTCAATCCGAGGGCCTTCTACATGATATACATTCTCTTCTTCTTCAGATTTGAATACGGTAAATGGAAGATTTTCTTCAAGCTGCTCCGGAAAATATTCCCGTTCGAAAGTAATCTTATCTTCTCCAATCTCTTTTAAAAGATTGTTTACGTAATAAAGTAATTCGCGTACGCCTTTTCCGCTGACTGCGGATATTGGAAAGACTTTCATGCCCTGAGGTTCAAATTCTTCCTTTAAAAGCTGAATCGCATCGTCATTCTCACCTTCATATAAAGCGTCAATCTTGTTAGCTGCGATCACCTGAGGTCGCCCTGCCAGCAATTCATTGTACGCCGCCAGTTCTTTCTGGATCATATGAATATCATTGATCGGGTCACGGCCTTCCACTCCGGCTGCATCCACAATATGGATAATTACACGGGTCCGTTCGATATGACGTAAAAACTCATACCCCAATCCAACGCCCTCCGAAGCACCTTCAATGATTCCGGGAATATCCGCGATAACAAAACCATCGCTTCCGTCCAGATCCACAACACCGAGATTTGGACTCAGGGTTGTAAAATGATAGTTGGCAATCTTTGGCTTTGCATTTGTAACACGGGCTAAAAATGTAGATTTACCCACATTCGGGAAGCCTACAAGTCCTACATCCGCAATCACCTTCAGCTCCAGAATTAAATTCAATTCCTGAGATTTCTGGCCCGGCTGAGCATATTTTGGAGCCTGCATCGTCGGTGTGGCGTAATGCTGGTTTCCTTTGCCGCCTCGTCCGCCCTTTAAAAGCACCAGCCGATCATTTTCTCCTGACATATCGGCAATGACAAGACCCGATTCCTCCTCTTTTATAATCGTTCCCTCCGGTACTTTGATAATGATATCCTCACCATCAGAACCATGACATCGGTTTTTACCGCCCGGCTCGCCGTCACCGGCTGTATATTTACGGATATGGCGAAAATCCGTCAGCGTATTCAGCCCTTTGTCCACGACAAAGATAACATCGCCGCCCTTGCCGCCATCACCGCCATTCGGTCCGCCAGCCGGAACAAAAAGCTCTCTGCGAAAGCTGACATGACCGTCGCCGCCCTTGCCGGAGCGAACATATATTTTTGCCTTATCTACAAACATATTTTTTCCATCCTTTCTGCGAGGGATGCGTTTGTCCACTTAAGAAAAAACGACTTCAAATATTAAAATCTGAAGTCGCCTGTTCATTCTTATTCGTTTGCTGCTACCGGATAGATAGAAACCTGTTTTTTATCTCTACCTTTTCTCTCGAATCTTACAACACCGTCAACTAAAGCAAATAATGTATCGTCGCCACCGCGGCCAACATTTACGCCTGGATGGATTTTAGTACCACGCTGTCTGTAAAGAATGTTTCCGGCTTTTACAAACTGTCCGTCTGCTCTTTTCGCTCCTAAACGTTTGGATTCAGAATCTCTGCCGTTCTTTGTGGAACCAACACCCTTTTTATGAGCGAAAAACTGAAGGTTCATTTTTAACATCGTCTACACCTCCCTGAAATCTACGTGTATATATTCGTCGTTATACTCATTTTCAATGGTTCGCAATCCGAGGATCATAGAATTTACCAGAAGCTCCCCGTCATGATTCAGCGGTTCGGTAAAATTCACGGTAATGCACCCGCTTTCCTCATCCGCATCTGTCTCAAAAACCTGAGAAGTATACATAGACAGTGCATTGATCGTTGTGATCGTCAATGCGGAAACTGCACTGCATACAATATCCTGTCCGCTTTCTGCATACTCAGCATGCCCGGAAACCTGGAAAGACCGGATCTGGTTGTCCTTTGTACGGACAACAGTTACCCAAATCATCACTCACCGTCCCGGATTAAGCGTTGATCTTATCAATCTTAACCTGTGTATACGCCTGTCTGTGACCATTCTTTTTGTGATATCCGGTTTTTCTCTTGTATCTGTAAACGATGACTTTTTTTGCTTTTCCTTCACACATAACAGTTCCGGAAACAGTTGCATTAGCTACTGTTGGGTTACCAACCTTCACATCATCACCGCTGACAACAAGAACCTGATCAAATACAACGGATTCACCAGCTTCGATACCAAGTTTTTCAACACGGATAACGTCGCCTTCAGATACTTTGTACTGTTTACCACCTGTTGCTATAATCGCGTACATATGGCACCTCCTAATAATAAAACTCGCCAGCTTCGGTGTCTCTTAGAGAACTTAAAACCCCACTGAGCGGCACACTAGATTAGTTTACCATGAGGGACATATGTTGTCAATGGCTTTAATCCAACAAATTGTATAAAATTCAACAAAAATCAAGGATGTACCCCCATCTGTTGTCCTGTGAATTTAAACGGGGCTGCCTTCATGGCAGCCCTGGTTAAGAGGGGATGTAATTTCTCCTGGAATATCCATATCCCCTGAGAAATTAACTGAATTTGTTTTCTGCAATATCTTTAATAATATTTACAACATTGTCTATTCCGAAGGCGCCGCTGTTAATGACCAGATCATAATTGTTCCTGTCACCCCATTTGGTGTCGGTATAGAACTGATAGTAGGATGCACGAATCTTATCAATACGGTGCGCCTCTTTTTCAGCCATCTCTTCTGACAACTGAAGACGTTCCGCTAATCGTTTGATTCGTGCTTTTTTCGGCGCCTGAACAAATACCGTCAGGACATTTTCTCTGTCTTTCAGTATCATATTTGCACAGCGGCCGATAATCACACAAGACTCCTGTTCGGCAAGACTGTGAATAACCGTCGATTCGGCAAGAAAAACTTTGTCATTTATCGTTTTGCCAAAAGCGCCAAAAGCAGGAAGGTTTTTTGAAGGTCTGCTTGGGAAAAAACTTCCGGACGGTTCAAGAAGAGAACTTCCTTTTTTCTCATCCACCTTTTCCAGGGTTTCTTTTTTAAACCCCTTTTTTTCAGCAACCAGATTGATCAATTCTTTGTCATAACATTTGATGCCTAATTTTTCAGCAAGTTTCTGACCGATTTCAAGACCACCGCTGCCATATTCTCGTCCGATAGTAATGATATAATTGCCACTCATATAAAAGCCCCCTTTTTTTTCGTTGCAACATATCTCGTCCTTACATCCATATAGTAGCTTTTTTAGTCTTGAAAGTCAATGTGAATTGATGTATTTATTATGTTTTTTCTGTACAATTTAAATACAATTGCACCAGTTGTCCGACCTATTGAACCAGTCATGTTCAAAAATGAACCAGTCAGAAAGTGTGACCAAAAATATGGGGCATATTATAAAGTGATAAAAAGGCTGCCAGCAAGGGCAGCCTTTACACATGTACTTATGGAGAAATTATGTATTAAATTTGCGATCGACAAAATCTTTGATAAAATCTACGGTACCGTCAATACCGAGAACACTACTGTTGATAACAAGATCTTTATGATCTCTGCCGCCCCACTTGCTGTCTGTATAAAACTGATAATAGCTCCGACGAAGTTTATCATTACGAAGCACTTCTTTTTTTGCTTCGGATGGTATCTCAATCAGGTACTTTTCAGAAATACGGGCAATCCGGTCGGCTAAAGGCGCCTGAATGAAAATTTTCAGTACATTTTCATGCTCCCTTAAAACGAAATCCGCACACCGCCCGATAATCACACAGGATTCTTTCTCAGCCAGTTCACGAATCACTTCCGACTGGGTCCAAAATAAACGATCATTAATGGTGCCTGCTTCATACCCCGGATGTAAAAATGGATTCGTCAATGGATTTGCAGGTTTTTCATCGGCTTTATGGAGCATATCGATATGTATACCACTCTTTTCAGCCGCTGCATCAATCAGATTTTTATCATAAAATCCGATACCAAGTTTTTCAGCAAGTTTCTTACCAATCTCACAGCCGCCACTTCCATATTCACGACCTATAGTGATAATATAATTGTTACCCATGACCAGCCCCCCTTTATTAAAGACATTCTATAATTTAGTCTTATTATAGCACAATATTCTGAAAACGTCAATCTAATACTGGTATTTTTTAGAATTATCAAGGATTAATCTCTAATTCACAGAATATTTAATAAAAAAGCAATCGCGTATGCCGCAAGAACGTCTTTCACGAAATGATTTCCGCACAAAATCCGAAGGGCTCCGATAAGTAAGGCAAAAATAATCAAAATAATCCCCAGACTGCTCCACAAATGGAAAATCTCCAAAGCAATAATTGCTGCGCTGGCCGCATGTCGACTGGGAAAACTTCGATTTTTCCCTGGATGATAACCGCAGATTGGAACAAAACCATAGACATCATAAGGCCTTCGAAATTTAAGAATATACCTCAGAACAGTTACAAACAAAAAACAAAAAGCTGGACGAAGGATTAAACGTACAAGAAAGACCGGATAAACAAGAAAGCAGAGAACCAGACAGATCAGATAACTTCCCGCTAAAAGAAAAGGAAGAAACTGATTAAGCCGACAGAGAAGTTTTTTTCTGAATGGTTTTTCTTCGGCCCACCGGATAATATGCAAATATTGTGCTTTACTCACCAATCTGCACCTCCTTTACCTGTTCATGTAGAGGGCGATATGTCCGTTTTCGGGTTATTTCCACCAGTCCGAGTGCTGTCATATCCACCACATTCAAAGGCACAGGATCCTTTCGTGCCAGTTTTTTTAATTCTGACATTAAACGCAGCTCATTTTCCTTTGATGAAAGATTAATGAAATCTACGATAATAATTCCGGATAGATTGCGCAGCCTGAGTTGTCGACATATTTCAGCTGCCGCTTCCATATTAATCTGAAAAAAAGTTTCCTCGTCCTTTTTGTGAATTTCAGTTTTACTTGTGTTCACATCAATGGAAGTCAGCGCCTCCGTTGATTCTATGACCAGTGAAGCACCTGATTTTAACCAGACATTTTTTGCCAGGGCCCGGCTGATCTGGGTTTCCATACTTTTTAATTTTATCAGCGGATACTCCGGGTCATCATATAATTCCACAAGCGGCGGCTCTATCATATGACGATACTTACTTTGGAGCAGATGATATATTTCAGGTACATCGGTTAAAATGCGAAGCCCTGGATCAGGAACCATATGCACATACTGCAGCCAATCTTCCGGTTTTGTGTAAATTTTTGAATAACAGGTCCGATTCGGATATATTGACATAATATTTTTATAGTCAACTTCAAGCTGCCGATATTCATCCTGAAGTATCTGATCTGTACATTCGGAACTGTCTGTACGAAAAATCAGTCCGCTAACCTCCGTTTCGGTCAAAGTCTTTCCCAATGCCTTTAATGCCTCACGGCGTTCCGTGGAGATGATTTTTTTTGAAATTCCGATGAATTGCTGATTTCCAAGGAATACCATATTCTTCCCTGAAAGCTGGATTTTACTTGTCAATACCGGAGCCTTGCTTTTGATACTCCCCCGCTCTACCTGGACAAGTATCTCATCTCCGACGCTTAACTTTCTATTAGACGGTCGGGTCAACAGATGATGGGTGTTTGTCTTTAAAGAATAATATCCGATGATTCCCGGCTGTATTTCCACAAAGGCGGCCTGAATATTTTCGACGATATTTTTCACCTTGCCAATGAAAATATCGCCAATTTTCAGAGCATCGGGAGCTTTAAAGAAAATCTCTGCTGCTTTGCCATCAAACAAGGATGCGATCATATATTGATTTTTATAGTTTGTAATAATAACTTCTTTCGACATCATTGCATTACAGTATTCTGTTGCCATAGGCTTCCAGAGGTTTAAAATCGGCACCATAGGTTTCTTCTCGATGGATGTAGATTGTAAATGGATCAAACTCTCTACCCGAAAACTGGTAGAGAGTTGCCATAACCTGCTCCGGTTTCAGATTTTGTGTGCTTCCTGTTGCAACATTCATAAAGCATCCATCACCCTCCCCGCGAAAAACATGAATCATTGGTTTAATATCCATTGTTTTTTCACTCTTTTTTGTCTTTTTTGTGACCATAATCTTATCCTGGGCCATAAATTCATGGATAGCCGATGGGAGTTCAAAATCCGGCGACATACCTTCACGGAAACTTATCCGATAATCTGCGGTCGCCACAATAGACATAGCATTTTTACTGTCATCCGGCAGGGCCACCGCACTTAAAATACGTACGCCTTCAACCATCTGTTCGTTAATACGCTGAACGAGCTCTTCTGATGAAGGACATTCACCCATGACAATGTCCATATATTCACCGGTACTTGTCAGTCCCACACCCAGTGGAGCCGCAAAGGAAATGAGCTGATGCGGGCTGAATCCCTGAGAGTATTGAATATCGATCCCGGAACGACGGAAAGCTTTCTGAAAATAACGCATCATATCCAGATGACCAATAAAACGCATAATCCCTTCTTTGGCAAATTTAATTCGTACCTTCAAAACAGACACCTCCTTCATAAACCCGACAGCCGCAGCCCGAACACTGCATGCGGCAATTCGGTGTCACCATCTCTTTCCTAGACTGCATATATTCCCGCCATAAAAATTCTTTCGTCACGCCGGCATCAATGAAGTCCCAAGGAAGTATCTCATCATATTCACGGGCACGTCCCGTGTAAAAGGCCGGGTCTATACCAGCTTCATCCATCGCTTCAAGCCATCGATCATAGTAAAAATATTCGGACCAGGAATCAAACATACAGCCTTTTTTATAAGCTCTGTAAATAACTTCGCCAACCCTGCGGTCACCCCTGGCCAAAAAACCTTCCAAAGCCGTCAGGTCAAAATCATGCCAGTTATACCGCATACTCTTCCGGTTAAGCTGTTCTTTCATCTTACGACTTAAAAAATGCTGTTTATCTTTAAACTGTTCCGTTGTATTCTGAGGCACCCACTGAAACGGCGTAAATGGCTTCGGCACAAAAAAAGACGTGCTGGATACGACATCCACTCTGGCTCCCGGACGTTTGTCCTTCGGAATGGTATAATAGAGGGCAGCAATATCATTTGACAATTTTGCAATACCCTCGATATCTTCATAGGTTTCTCCCGGAAGGCCGAGCATGAAATAAAGTTTTACACGGTTCCATCCACCGTTAAAGGCTTCCATAGCACCGGAGAATATATCATCTTCAGTCAGTCCTTTATTGATCACATCCCGCATTCGCTGAGAGCCGGCCTCCGGGGCAAATGTCAGACTGCTTTTTTTCACATCCTGTACCTGACGCATCACATCCAATGAAAAAGCGTCAATCCGCAAAGACGGAAGTGAAATATTCACTCGCTCTTTTACTCCAAATTCCTGAATCAGATAAGTTGTCAGCTCTTCCAGGCGAGAATAATCGCTGGAGCTTAAGGAACTCAGTGAAATTTCCTCATGACCGGTGGATATGAGCATATCATGAGCATATTTTTTCAGAAAATCCAAATCTCTTTCCCTGTTGGGGCGATACACGTTGCCCGCCTGGCAAAAACGGCACCCACGGATACAACCGCGCTGGATCTCAAGAACCACTCTGTCCTGAGTGACTTTGATAAACGGTACGACCGGATTTGAAGGATAATAGGTATGGCTTAAATCCGAAACGACCTGTTTCTTGATTTTTCTCGGAATCTCAGGTTCCACAGGTCCAAAGGATTTGATTCTTCCATCCTCATGGTAGGTCACTTCATATAAGGATGGAACGTAAAGTCCTGAAATTTTCGATGCTTCTATCAAAAATTCTTTTCGGCTTCCACCTTTTTCTTTCCATATCTTATAACAATCCATCAATTCATTGTACACCGTCTCGCCTTCACCAATATAAAAAATATCGAAAAATTCGGCCAACGGCTCCGGATTATAAGCACAGGGACCGCCACCGATAACAAAGGGATGGTCTGTTGTACGGTCTGCTGACTTTAATGGAATCTGACTGAGATCCAAAATCTGAAGCACATTGGTGTAACACATTTCATACTGGAGAGTCATTGCAAGAAAATCAAAATCCTTGATCGGGTCCTGAGATTCCAAGGCAAATAATGGAATGTGACGTTCCCTCATGATGGCATCCAAATCCATCCATGGTGAATAGAGACGCTCACAATAAACATCTTCCCGCTGATTCAGCATGTCGTAAATAATCTGTATCCCCAAATAGGACATACCGATTTCATAAACATCCGGAAAGCACATAGCAAAACGGATATCTACCGATGAAGGGTCTTTATATACCGCATTATATTCATTACCAAGATATCTTGCAGGCTTTTCCACCTTCATAAGAATATCATCGGTTAAAGCAAGTTTTTTCATAATGTTCTCCTTTTTTACACATTGCATCCAGTATATCATATTCTTATTTAATTTGCCAGACTGTCAATTAAATCCGAAACATCCTCCAATGTATAGTTTACGGAAATGTATTCCGGGATTTTTGTCAATTCTTTTGGAATCTGGCTGTCAGGAATCATTGGAAAGGTAATTCCGGCAACAAAAAATGCCGCTGCCAGAAAACAGCGGAACAGACAATACATCCCCGGATTAATACCTGAAATATGGTCCGTATAATCCCGGGTCATGCGTCCGCTCCGGACACGCATATTCTGAATTTCACGTCTCCTGTCCATATCCATAAAAACACCGCCGATATAATCTTCTTCTAATTATATCGGCGGTATCTGAAAAATATGCATATCAGGATAAAAGCATACGGTCGTTGGCAAATTCACCGCCGCTGGCCTGTTCAAATTTCTCCAAAAGATCGCTGACTTCCAGACGGCTCTTTTCTTCACCGCGAACATCGTAGATAATTTCACCATCATTCATCATGATCAGGCGGTTTCCAAGACGGATGGCATCTTTCATGTTGTGTGTGACCATTAAAGCTGTCAGGTGATTTTCTGTGATAATCTCCTCCGTCAGATCCAGAACCTTTTTTGCTGTTTTCGGGTCTAACGCGGCTGTATGTTCATCCAGAAGCAACAGCTTCGGTTTTTTCAATGTGGCCATGAGCAGGGTCAACGCCTGACGCTGACCGCCGGAAAGAAGGCCAACCTTCGATGAGAGTCGATTTTCCAAACCAAGATCCAGACGGGTGAGCAATTTCTTATATTGCTCCTTTTCTTCTGCGGAAATACCCCAACGGAGTCCCCGGCTCTGACCACGTCTTAAAGCAAGGGCAAGATTTTCCTGAATTTCCATATCAGCGGCGGTACCCCTCATTGGATCCTGAAATACCCGGCCAAGATATTTTGCACGGGCATATTCCGGAAGTCTTGAAATATTCACACCGTCCAGATTAATGACACCGGAGTCAATCGGATAAACGCCGGCAATCATATTCAGCATCGTAGATTTTCCGGCACCGTTACCACCAATGATCGTAACAAAATCTTCCGGTTCCAGATGAAGACTGATATTCCGAAGTGCTTTTTTTTCATTAATAGTTCCAATATTAAACGTCTTGCTGACATTGGAGATTTTAAGCATTCTTCTCTCCTCCTTCCGAGTAAGCACGTTTTGCACGATATTTATTTAAAGAAACAGGAATACAGAGGGCAAGGGCAACAATGATCGCTGATAACAGTTTCATGTCATTAGCATCCATACCGAGCTGGAGAACGACGGCACGAATCAAAAAATAAACAACAGAACCGACAATGGCAGAGGCCAGACGGCTGCCGAAAGAACGAAATCTTCCCATCAGCACATCGCCAATGACGATGGCGGCCAGACCGATAACGATAGCGCCGGTACCCATACCGATATCCGCATATTTCTGGCTCTGACATACAAGCCCACCGGAAAGACCAACCAGACCATTGCTGAGCATCAAAGCAATCATCTTTGTCATTTTTGTATTTACACCAAGGGCGCGAATCATGTCCTCGTTATTGCCGGTGGCACGCAGTGCCGACCCGATTTCAGTACCGAAAAACCAGTATAATGCAATGATGATTACAACGGCAATGATAAGTCCGATCAAACCGGAAGCCTGAGAAGATTTCAATCCTGTGGCTTCCACAAAACCTGAAAAAATCGTTTCAGTCTTCAATAAAGGAATATTACTTTTTCCCATGATTCGAAGATTGATGGACCACAGGGCAATCTGAGTCAAAATACCGGCCAGGATCGCCGGAATATCAAAAGCTGTATGCAACAGCCCCGTAACCGCTCCTGCAATCATCCCGGCCAGGGTGGCGATGACAAGAGCCAGGACCGGATTCATTCCATGTGTTACGACTAAAGTCGCACAGACACAACCGCCCAGAGCAAAACTGCCATCGACTGTCAAATCTGCAATATCAAGAATTTTATATGTAATATATACGCCAAGCACAAGAACGCCCCAGAGAATTCCCTGAGAAGCAGCACCCTGTAGTGCCAGCAGTATACCACCAATATTCATGAGCATTTCTCTCCTTTTATTTGTCTATGTAAGATAACAAAAAATAGCCCCGGCAAATATGTGTTTCATATTTGCCGGAGTTTTTATGAAACTGTCAAATTATTCAAGTCCGGAAATATCGATTCCCAGTAACTTTGCTGTTTCTTCATTACCCACAAATTCGCATTTTTCTTCTGGATAATATTCGATCGGCATTGTAGCTGGTTCAGCTTCACCTTTAAGAATCTTAACAGCCATCTCACCTGCAATATATCCTAATTCGTAGTAATCAATACTGTATGTACAAAGACCACCGGCTTCAACCATACCCTGTTCTCCACATATTACAGGAAGATTGTTTTCGTTTGCTACCATGGTCACAGTATTCATACCTGCTGCAATCGTATTATCTGTAAAGGTATATAAGCAGTCAACTTTACCAACGGCAGATTCAACAACCGACTGGATTTCATTGGAGCTTGCTACAGAAAATTCTTCAACATCGAGGCCGGCAGCTGTACAGGCCTCTTTTGTCATCTGTAACTGGATTTCAGAGTTGCTTTCTGCTGAGCAGTAAAGAACGCCGACTTTTTTTGCTTCCGGAAGGACTTTCTGGAGCAGACTGATCTGGGCTTTAATCGGTGTCAAGTCAGAAGAACCTGTAACGTTTTCGCCTGGTGCGTCATTTGATTCAACAAGACCGGAATCAGCAAAATCGGTAATAGCTGTACCTACGATCGGAATCTCTGTTGTAACGCCTGCAACCGCCTGAGCAGCCGGAGTTGCAATGGCAAGAATCAGATCGTCGCCGTCATTTACTAATTTTTCAGCGATCGTCTGGCAGGCAGACTGATCGTTCTGAGCATTCTGCTGGTCGATTTCATATGAAATGCCAGAATCGTCGAGAGCGGCTACAAAGCCTTCATTTGCTGCATCCAGAGCAGCATGTTCTGTTAACTGCAGCACACCGATTTTGTAAGTTTCTCCATCTGAAACCGTTTTAGATTCTGCGCTTTCAGCAGTTGTATCTGACGTCGTTTCAGCGGTTGTTTCCTTTTTCCCTGAGCCACATGCTGTCAGGGAAGCAACAACCATGGCACCTGCCAACAACATTGCAAGTGATTTTTTCATGTTTTCATCCTCTTTCCTTTTCATACTTCAATACATAAAAGCGTTGAAGCAACGCTTCTCTATAATGATAAATGATTTATGTGAAAAAGTCAATTCTTTTAGTTCTTTTTCTTACGTTCAAATCGGTTTTCATTTCCATTCATCAGCCGTTTGATATTTTCACGATGACGCATCCATGCCATCAGCCAGAAAACAACGCTGATGCCAAACAAGTGCCACTGTCCCGGATAAAAAATGAGGACACAGACAGGAAAAGCCAGGCTCATATAAAGTGAACCTACTGAAACATATCGTGTTGTAAAAAAAATGATCAGAAATCCAATAATACCAATCAGGCCAATTCTCAGATCCAGTGCGAGCATGACACCGGAAGTCACAGCAATTCCCTTGCCGCCCTTGAATTTCAGATAAAATGGATAGTTATGGCCGAAGGCCACTCCAAGCCCTGTATAAGCTAAAAGAAGCTGAAAATCCAGTGCAGGTACAAGCAGATTTCCATAAATCAGGTACTTAACAAGAAGAATAGCAATGATCGCCTTCAGTGCATCTCCAAGATAGGTGATATAGCCCGCCTTCTTTCCGAGAACCCTAAGTGTATTCGTTGTTCCGGCATTTCCGCTGCCGTAATTACGGATATCAATTCCGTGGCATCGGCCGTAAATATACCCGGTCTGAAAGCACCCGAAAACATATCCGATAAAAAGGCAAAGAATGATATCTCTCAGCATCTCTATTAACCCTTATCCTTTCTCTCGCGAATGATAAATTTTAACGGTGTCCCACGAAAGCCAAAGGCTTCACGGATTTTATTTTCGATATAACGTGTATAGGAAAAATGGGTCAGTTCCTTATCATTGACAAAGATAACAAATGTCGGAGGCTTCACGGCGACCTGTGTAATATAGTAAAGTTTCAGACGTCGTCCCTTATCCGATGGCGGCTGTTTCAAAGCAACTGCCTCTGCCATAATCTCATTCAGCACACCGGTAGCCACTCTCAGAGAATGATTCTGGATGACCATATCGATCAGTTCATAAAGCTTTGTAATCCGCTGTCCTGTCATGGCAGAAATGAAAATCAGCTCTGCATAAGGCATGTAAGCGAGCGTGTCACGGATTTTCTTTGTATACTCATAGATAGTCTTGTCATTTTTTACCACTGCATCCCATTTATTCACAGCGATAATGACGCCTTTGCCTCGTTCATGAGCAATCCCCGCGATCTTAGCATCCTGCTCCGTCACGCCTTCGGTGGCATCAATCATTAAAATAACAATATTTGCCCGTTCAACGGCAGATACAGCCCGGATAATACTGTATCGCTCCAGATCCTCTTTTATTTTGTTTTTACGGCGAATTCCGGCCGTATCGATAAAGACATATTCCTGGCCATTAAACTTGACTACGGTATCAATGGCATCCCGGGTCGTTCCTGCAATATTCGAAACAATGGAGCGCTGACTTCCGCAGAGCTTATTGATCAGGGAAGATTTTCCCACATTCGGTTTGCCGATAATGGCAATTCTTGGGCGTTCGTCCTCTTCCTCTTCCGCCGAACCGGCCGGAAAATGCTTCACGACCTCATCCAGAAGGTCGCCCAGTCCAAGCTGTGAGGCAGCGGAAATACCGTAGGGGTCTCCGATACCCAAATTATAAAACTCATAGATATCTGCTTCATATTTTTTGAAACTATCGACTTTGTTGACAGCCAGTACGATCGGTTTCCCGGAACGGCGAAGCATATCGGCCACTTTATAATCGGCATCGATCACGCCCTGCTGTACATCAGTCACAAATAAGATCACATCTGCGGTGGCAATAGCAATCTCAGCCTGCTCCCGCATACTGGATAAAATTAAATCCTTACTCTCCGGCTCGATACCGCCCGTATCGACCATCGTAAATTGCTTGTCCAGCCAGGTTACGTCCGCATAAATGCGGTCCCGTGTAACACCGGGCGTGTCTTTAACAATCGATATCTTACGTCCGGCCAGAACATTAAATAATGTGGATTTCCCCACATTCGGTCGGCCTACAACGGCCACAATTGGTTTACTCATATATATAAATCTCCTTCTGTAACGACATTCCGAATCCCTCAGGAAATAAGGGCATCGTACAAATCTTTTCCGTTTGATTGTACAATACGAACCGGAACTTGTAAAGTTTTTTCAATTTCCTTCACGTGCACATCATCCAATAATACATCTTCACCACTGCGCAGCACATTAATTGGAAGTAATAGTTCCTCTCCCAGATTCCGGCCCTTTAAAGCGCGGATAATGTCCTGACCAGTCAGCAGTCCGGATACGGTAATTCTTGGACCAAAGAAATAATTAGTAACCTCAACCACGTCCACCTGAATATTTGGGTAATGTACATGTAAATCGTCCACGAGCTTCCTTAAGAAGGGGCCGGCCAGTTTCCCGGTGGCAATCGTACAATGTTTTCTTTTTTGATGTTCTCGTTCTTCCGCCACTTCAGATACACTTTCAAAAACATCTTCATCTAAAGCGGCGTGGAATTCCCGTTCCTGCAGCCTGAGCATACCCACACCGTTTTCAAGCTGGACATAGCCATCGTAATTTTCCTCTTCGGGAAGCGGTACATCGGCGAGAATATACCACTCATCGCTGGCATGGACGAAATGGGTCCCGTATTCCTCCATAAATATTTTCTGATAACCATGGATAATGTCAATGACCTCTCTGGCATCCTCTGGCGTAAAGGGTTCCAGCGGATAAAGTCCTTCTCTGTGGTCAGAAAGTCCCACAGGTACAACAGAGAGACTTTCCATATAGGGTAAAAATTTGCCCAGATCGTTGATGGTCTTACGAAGCTCATCACCGTCGTTGATATTTTTGCAGAGTACGATCTGTCCGTTCATGAGAACTCCCGCCCCATAGAGCTTTTGAATCTGCTCCATGATTTTTCCGGCAAAGCGATTATGCAGCATCATGCAGCGCAGCTCCGGATCGGTGGTATGAACGGATATATTGATCGGAGATAATTTGTATTTAATAATCCGATCCAGATCTTTATCTTTCATATTGGTCAAAGTGATGTAATTCCCCTGGAGAAATGAAAGTCTCGAATCATCGTCCTTAAAATACATCGTGGAGCGCATCCCCTTCGGAAGCTGATCGATAAAACAAAAAATACATTTATTGGTACAGGAATGGTAATCATCCATCAGGCTGGACTCAAATTCAATGCCTAAATCTTCTTCCGCATCCTTTTCAATCTCAAAAACCCATTCTTCTCCATCCCTTTTCAGAACAGTCAGCTCAATATATTCATCATTGATCAAATAGTGGTAATCAAAGACATCTTCAATTCGCTGATCATTCACCGCAAGCACCCGGTCTCCCGGTTCAAGTTCCAGTTCATCACCAATGCTGCCCGGAATGATCGTTTTTATTTTGTGTCCTTCTTTCATCAGCTATTTCCTCTCTTACTTCAAACATAAAAAAGCGGCCAGACTTCCGCGGTTATTTCCTGTCTTTCGATGAGACCATAAAAGGTCCGGATGGCATCCGGTGCACCATCCGGTCACCGTGATATGTTCCGGCAGCATCCCAGCATCCAGCATGATCTGCCGGTTGGCTTCCCACAGGTTCAATTGATATTTACCATTTTTCTTCGCATAGACAAGCGCATCCGTCACATGAAAATCTTTCTCAAATCTCTCTGCCACATCCTGACTGACTTCGTAACAGGACTGACAGATGGATGGACCGATCACACCGATGATATCTTCCGGCCGGGAACCATAATTTTCCCCCATGGCCTCTACAGTATTCCGACCAATACGCCCCACCGTACCGCGCCATCCCGAATGGGTCAGACCAATTGCTTTTTTCACCGGATCGACAAAAAACAAAGGCACACAGTCCGCATGATAAGTAATGAGGGGCAATCCGGGAACGTTGGTAATCTGTCCATCCACGTCATGATAGGTTTTTGAACGGATAATGCCATGCCCTGCATCCTTTTCTGTAACGACACGGACATTGGACGTATGAGTCTGATCTGTCCCTACTACCCTTTTCCAATCCATATGAACCGCCGAACAAAATCGACGAAAATTTTCATCGACATGATTTTTATCATCTCCGCGGGTATAGGATAAATTCATAGAACGATAAATTCCCTCACTCACACCTCCGAGCCGTGTGGAAAAACCATGTTCAACACAACCGGTTTCATCCAGGGAAGCATACCGGATCACCGGAACCTTCGCATTCCAGTCTACATATTCTGATTTATTTTCTAAAATCATTCGTTTCTCCTTATTAAAAAAATGCATGAACCATATGTTCCATCCTGTCCTTTTCAAAAAGAATGACATCAAAACGAAAATCCCCTTCCCACGAAAGGCGATGATCGAAAATATACTGTTTCGCCGTGCGGATGATTTTTCTTTGTTTCGCCGGCGTTACCGCGGCACCTCCGCTGCCAAAGACATCATTTCTGCGGGCTTTGACTTCCACAAAAACGATCACACTTTCCGGGGATTTTGCGATCAAGTCAATTTCCCCATACCGGCAGCGATAATTCTCTGCCAGTATCTGATAACCCTTGGAGCGAAGATATTCGGCTGCCTGAATTTCATATGCTTTACCTAAAGTCCGTTTATCCGTAGGACAGTCCTCCCTGCATGCTTATATAAAATGCGTAATAAAACTGCGTCTGTGAATCGGACATGGCCCGATGGACTGAATTTTCTCAATGTGGGCTTTTGCGCCATAGCCTTTGTGCTTTGCAAAGCCATATTCCGGAAAAATCTCATCGTAAGCAACCATCATCCGGTCCCTGGTCACTTTGGCAATAACACTTGCCGCCGCAATGGACAGACTCCGAGCATCTCCTTTGATGATTTTTTCCTGAGGCAAATCAAGCCCCGGTATGAGTACCGCATCATTAAGCAATATCTGAGGTTTTACCTTCAGTTCAGTCACAGCCTGACGCATCGCTTCATAAGTTGCCTGTAAAATATTGATTTCATCAATGCGTTCCGGTGACGCTGTACCCACACCGACGGCCAGAGCTTTATCCATAATAATATCAAAAAGTTCCTCCCGGCGTTTGGCACTGAGTTGCTTTGAGTCATTTAAGTAGGGAATTTTTAATCCCTTTGGCAAAATGACCGCCCCGGCCACCACCGGACCCGCCAGCGGCCCTCGCCCGGCTTCATCAATCCCACAGATATAATCATAATCTTTATAGTACTTTTTTTCATAAACTAACATATGCTCCAAACGCGCATCCTCTTCAGCAGCCTTTTCCATCTGTTTTCGGCATTTCTCCACAAGCTTCTGCACACCAGCCCGTTGGTCTGTTACATATCGTTCAATAAATGCCGGCCATTCTGATGATGACATTTCAGAAAGTTCCCGGCGAATGTCACTGATCGCAGCCATACTCCCTCTTCTTCTCCTTTGTGTAGTGAAAAAATTCCCCTGCCCTGGAGCAGGAGAACCTGATACATTACTGATGTTTTAATAAGGCCACTTTATCCAGCGGCCATATACGAAGCCATGCCCGACCGATAATATCTGAGCGGTGGACATTCCCCACTGACGCAAAACGGCTGTCCTGGCTGTTATTCCGGTTATCGCCGAGGACAAAATACTCATCCTCTCCAAGAATGATCGCATTGGCAGCAACGCCTCCATCGTTCATGATCGCATTACCATAGTTCTCATTCAGTTCATGATCGTTGATATAGACACGGCCGTTTTTGATCTGTACGGTTTCTCCCGGCATGCCAATGATACGTTTGATCAGCAGCTTGGATGTATTATCCTTATATGGAAATACAATAATATCAAACCGTTTCGGTTCTTTAAAGCGATAGGTGATTTTATCGGTAATCAGATTCTCGTCTTCATGAAGCGTCGGATTCATCGAATCGCCAATGACGATTGTCCGCTGTCCGATAAATTTTATAACGAAAAACATAATTGCTACAACAATAATGCAATAAATCACCAATCCAATGATTTCCTTCATTTTGCTTTGTTCGATTTTTTCGGGTTTGGTCTTTTTATCCGAATAAACTTTTTTACTCATATTTTCTGCTCCTGTGGAAATTCCAATGTCAGTCGTCCAAGTTTGCCGGAACGAAAATCATCAATCAAAAGCTTCGAGGCCTTATCCAGATCGAGGACATTTCCCTTCTGACGGCAATTTCTGACTTCCGCAATTTTCTCTAATATGGCTATTTTATCACAATTTTCATCAACTGCATATCTTTCCGCCAAAATTCCCGAATAAAATTCCTTCAAGAACTCAATCAGGCGTATCGATAACTCACTGATGTTCAGAATTTCATCCTTAATGGAACCAATCAGAGCCAGGCGCTCACCCACAGCCGGATCATCAAATTTTGGCCAGAGAATGCCTGGTGTATCCAGAAGTTCGACATTTTTATTCAGTCGAATCCATTGCTTGCCTTTGGTAACTCCCGGCTTATTTCCCGTCTTTGTACAGGCCTTTCCTGCATAGGTATTAATAAAGGTGGATTTACCTACATTTGGAATACCAACGATCATGGCACGCACTGGCCGGTTAATGATCCCGCGTTTCCGATCCCTCTCGATTTTTTCTTTGCAGGCCTCCTGAATAATGTTTGTTATTGCTTTCATCTGGCCGCCTTTACGCGCATCCAGCTTATAAACATAAAAGCCCTGCCCTTTAAACCATCGTTCCCATTCAGCGGTGTGCTCCGGGTCTGCCAGGTCATATTTATTTAACAAGATCATCCGGGATTTCTGTCCGGCCAGCGAATCAATGTCCGGATTTTTACTGGACAGAGGAATCCGGGCATCCACCAGCTCAATTACAATATCAATGAGCTTAATATCCTCCTGCATCATTCTCCGGGCTTTTGTCATATGCCCGGGGTACCATTGAATGTTCATAACTTCTGTCCTCCTATTTGACTCTTCCCTCAATCTGAGATTTATCAATCACTCCGATATTGGCAGAACGGCTGTCATAACTGCTGTTATTGTAATTGTCGCACAGCATAAAATATTCATCATCCTGCAATAAAACGATATCGTTGGCAATACCTGCATCTTCAATCGGCTCCTCACCTACCGGGTAGCTGATTTCTTTATCGTCTACATAGATTTTTCCATTCTGAATCTGAACCTTTTCCCCCGGAAGACCAATGATTCGAAGCACATAGTAGACATTGGATTTGGTTTCACCCATTCTCACCGCCACCGTATCCATCCGTTTGGGTGAAGTGATTTTATAAATAAAGCGATTAATTTTCAGGACTTCATCTTCCTGAAAGGTCGGCACCATAGAATCATTGGAAATAATGGTTTTCATGCCAAAACCCCGGACATACATAACCGCAATACCAACGACAAGAAACCATCCAATAATAAACATACCAAGATTCATGGCGCGAGTACCGATCCGAAATTTTTTTACTTTATTGACGGAACGCTTCCATTTGCGTTTTACTTTCGTCTTGCGTTTTAACTGATTCATGGTCTGCTCCTTTAGCATTACAAAAATGGGACAACTACCTAAGTACTTGTCCCAAAAATCCTGACGAATTATTTAACTAATTCTTTAACCTTTGCTTTCTTACCTACTCTGTCTCTCAAGTAGAATAATTTAGCTCTTCTTACCTTACCTTTTCTTACAACTTCAATCTTTTCTACGATTGGAGAATGTAATGGCCATGTTTTTTCTACGCCGATACCATTGGAGCTTTTTCTTACAGTAAATGTTTCACGGCTGCTTCCGTTCTGACGTTTAATGACTGTTCCCTCGAAAACCTGAATTCTTTCACGGTTTCCTTCTTTTACTTTTGCGGATACACGTACAGTATCACCTACATGGAATACAGGTACTTCCGCTTTCAACTGAGCAGCTTCAATGTTCTTAATAATGTCGTTCATTTCAATGAACCTCCTTAAATTTATAAATCCGACGTTCTTAATACCTGTGTAACAGAGGACCGTCTTTTTTCATACCAAGATACTATATCACAATCATTCAGGAAAATCAAGATTTTTCCTGAGCTTTTCAAGTATTTTTTTGTCACTATCGGTCAATTCGGCTGTTCCCAGCAATTCGGGCCGTCGAAGAAAGGTTCGTTTCAGGGATTCTTCTCTGCGCCACTTCGCGATATTCCCATGGTGCCCGGACAGAAGAACAGCCGGGACTTTTTTATCCATAAAGGTTTCCGGACGGGTATACTGGGGATACTCCAAAAGTCCGTCCTGAAAAGATTCATATTCCGCCGAATCATCGTTATTTAAGACACCGGGAATCAGCCTGGAAATTGAATCAATCATGACCATTGCCGGAAGTTCACCACCGGTCAGTACATAATCCCCAATGGACAGCTCATCCGTAACGATTTCCTCCAGAACCCTCTCATCGATTCCCTCATAATGACCACAGAGGAAGATGAGTTCTTCCTCCTTTGAAAGTTCTTCCGCAATGGATTGGCTGAAAACCTTTCCCTGGGGTGTCATATAGATGACCCTCGGTTTCTTATCCATATTTTTAACAATATCCTGATAACAGTCATAGACCGGTCCGGGCTGCATGACCATACCGGCCCCGCCGCCATAGGGATAATCGTCCACATGTTTATGCTTATCTTTGGAATAATCCCGGATATTGACAATATTCAGTTCAAATATATGATTTTCTATAGCTCTTCCCGTGATACTCGTCCGAAGTCCTCCGGACACCATGTCTGGAAAAAGCGTCATCACATGAAATCGCATCATTAACTCCTCTTACCGTTTACTTACGGTTTAAATCCAGAAGTCCCGGAAGCAAATGAACCGTGATTTTTCCGGTTTCCGGTCGGATATCCGGTACACACTGTTCAATATATGGAATCAGCACCTCTTCCCCTTCCGCCGTTTTTACCACAAAAACATCATTGGCTCCGGTCTGAAGCACATCCGTCAATGTGCCGATGTCCATTCCCTCATCGCTTTCGACCTTCAGGCCAATTAAATCGATAATGAAAAACTCATTTTTCTCCAGTTTCACGGCATGCTCACGGTGAACAAGCAAATCTTTTCCCTTGTAACGCTCCACGTCATTTAACTGGTCGATGGATTTAAATTTTAAAATTGGTGTCTGCTTGAAAAATTTGCAGCTCTCTACTTCGACCGCGACATATTCTCTTCCCGTATCGATCACACACTGTTTTAATTTTTTAAAACGCCCAATGTCATCCGTTGTCGGGAAAATCTTAACTTCTCCACGCACACCATGAGTGTTTGAAATCACGCCGACACGCAAATATTCTTCCATGATATTTCCTCACATTCCTGATTCTGAAAAGACCTCAGTCCGTAATGGATTGAGGTCTCTTTCAATGTTGAATTACTGAAGAATTTCAACAATTACTTTTTTGTCATCCTTTGATGCAGCGGATTTTACAACGGTACGTATCGCTCTGGCAATACGTCCCTGTTTGCCGATGACCTTACCCATGTCTTCCGGGTCTACTTTCAGTTCCAGAACAACGGATTTCGGGTGCACAGTCTCCGTAACGACAACACCTTCCGGATGGTCAACAAGAGCCTTAGCGATAACTTCAACTAATTCCTTCATCCCTCGCACCTCCATCAGCAATTATTTTGTAATTCCTGCATTTTTAAATAATTTGCTTACAACGTCTGTTGGCTGAGCACCTGTAGATAACCATTTCTGTGCCAGTTCAGCATTGATCTTAACTTCGCTTGGTTCTACATTTGGATTGTAAGTACCGATTTCTTCAATGAAACGACCGTCTCTTGGAGAACGGGAATCAGCGACGATAATTCTATAAAAAGGAGCCTTTTTCTGACCCATTCTTCTTAAACGAATTTTTACTGCCATCTTTTTCACCTCCTGAATTAACTTCTAAATCATTTATAAAAAGGAAATCTTCTTCCTGTTTATCTTTCTCTGAGCCGTTTTTTCAGAATCACGGCCGGCTAAAAGCCAAAAGGCATACGGAATTTACTCCGTTTCTTTCCGGAAAGTTGTCCGGAAAACTGTTTCATCATCTTTTTCATCATTTCAAACTGTTTGACCAGTGCATTGACCTCGCTGATCGGAACACCGGCGCCTGCGGCAATACGCTTTTTACGGCTCATGTTCATCAGGTCCGGATTCGCCCGCTCCTCCGGAGTCATTGACAGAATAATGGATTCTGTCCGTTTCATCTGAGCTTCACTGCCGCTCAGATCCACATTTTTTAATTGACTCCCCATACCGGGAATCATGGCGATCAGATCCTGAATATTGCCCATGTTCTTTACCTGGCTCATATTCTCAAGGTAATCCTCATAAGTGAATTCCGCCTTTTTAAACTTGCGGGTCATCTCACGGGCTTTATCTTCATCAATCTGGGCTTCTGCCTTCTCGATCAAAGTCAGCACATCACCCATACCAAGTATTCTTGAAGCCATACGATCCGGATAAAACTGTTCCAGATCAGAGAGTTTTTCGCCCATACCAACATAAAGAATCGGCTTTCCGATAACTGCCCGAATCGACAGTGCGGCACCGCCTCTCGTATCGCCATCCAGTTTGGTAAGAATCACGCCGTCCAGTCCAACCGTCTCATCAAAAGACTTAGCCACATTCACAGCATCCTGACCGGTCATGGCATCGACCACAAGAATCGTTTCATCAATGTCAAGAGCCGCCTTGATATTCTGGAGCTCAGCCATCATTTCTTCATCAACATGAAGACGGCCGGCTGTATCCAGAATGACCACATTCATATTATTTTTTACCGCATGCTCCACAGCCGCTTTGGCAATATTCACAGGATTCTGATTTTCACCCATGGCAAAAACCGGAACACCCTGTTTTTCGCCATTGACCTGAAGCTGCCTGATCGCCGCCGGGCGGTAAACATCACAGGCTACCAACAAAGGGCTGCGCCCTTTCTGCTTCATCTTGCCGGCTATTTTCGCACAGGTTGTCGTCTTACCGGCACCCTGAAGACCAGCCATAAGAATAATGGTGATCTCATTCGACGGTTTCAGCGGTATCTCTGTTGTCTCGCTGCCCATCAGGGAAACCATCTCTTCATTGACAATCTTTATAACCATCTGCCCGGGCGTCAGGCTGTTCAGAACATCCTGTCCGATTGCCCGCTCCTGAACGGATTTAATAAACTGCTTTACAACCTTAAAGTTGACATCTGCTTCCAGCAGTGCCATCTTGACCTCTTTTAAAGCGGCTTTCACATCGGCTTCTGTCAAACGCCCTTTATTCCTCAGATTCTTAAAGACGTTCTGTAATTTTTCAGATAAACTTTCAAATGCCATGGAAAACCTCCCTTCCGGCTACATCTCTTCCAATATGCCATTGGAAATATTCTCAATCTGCCGTAGATATTCGGTGGCTTCATCCGGGGCGCCTTCCGCTTTAAGAATCTCACTGGCAAGTTCATGAATCTTTGCAACCTGCTCTTTTGCCATTAAAAACTTCTGAACCAGATGAAGTTTTTCTTCATAACCATTCAGAAGCTTGTCGCAGCGTTTAATAATATCATAAACTCCCTGACGGCTGATCTTCCGATCCTCTCCAATCTCACTCAAAGAGTAATCGTTCAGAACGAAATCCTCATAGATTGACTTTTGATGTTCCGTCAGCAATTCTCCGTAAAAATCATAAAGCAATGCCTGCCTTAATATCTTATCCATAAAAGCACCACCTGTAAAGTGTTTTTACTTTACAGGTGGTATTGTACCTTATCTTTGACGCTCTGTCAACTGATTTTTTAAAAATTTAGTAAATCTGTTTGGGAATCTTCAAAAGCGGCCGGTATCCCTGGTTCTCCAGTTCTTTTAAAATCCGTTCTTTATGCTCCGTACCGAAGGCTTCCAAAGTAATAAGAAGTTCAACCACGTTGCTCCGGTTGACGCTGACAAACTGGTTATGTTCCAATTTGATAACGTTGCCCCGCAGCTCGGCAAGAATACCGGCAACCCTATGGAGTTCACCCGGCTTGTCCGGTAAAAGTACGGAAACGGTAAAAATACGGTCTCGCTGGATCAGGCCATTTTGAACAACCGATGCAATGGTAATAACGTCCATATTGCCGCCGCTCAAAATAGAAACAACTTTTTTGCCCTTAATATTCAACTGTTTTAAAGCTGCTACGGTCAAAAGTCCGGAATTTTCAACAATCATTTTGTGATTTTCCATCATATCAAGGAAAGCTGCGATCAGATCGTCATCCTCCACTGTAATGATATCATCTACATTTTTCTGAATATATGGGAAGACCACATCACCCGGTGTTTTTACAGCCGTACCGTCGGCAATCGTCGTCACCTTCGGCAGCGTCACTACATGTCCGGCAGCCAGGGAGGCTTTCATACAAGCGGCTCCGGCCGGTTCCACGCCAATGACCTTGATCTTTGGATTCAGCATTTTAGCCAAAGTGGAGACGCCGCAGCAAAGTCCGCCACCGCCGATCGGCACAAGAATGTAATCGACCGTCGGAAGTTCTTTGATGATTTCCATGGCGATCGTTCCCTGGCCGGTAGCAACAGTTTCATCATTAAAAGGATGGATAAAGGTATACCCCTTTTCTTCAGCCAGTTCCAATGCGCAGGCGCAGGCATCATCATAAACGTCTCCATGAAGAATGACCTCGGCACCGTAACCTTTGGTCCGGTTCACTTTAATAAGCGGTGTTGTCGTCGGCATAACGATGACCGCCTTCGCTCCCATCAATTTAGCCGCATAGGCCACACCCTGAGCATGATTTCCGGCAGAGGCTGAAATAATCCCCCGTTCCCTTTCCTCCGGCGTCAGCGTACTGATTTTATAGTAGGCGCCCCGAAGCTTATAAGCGCCTGTAAACTGCATATTTTCCGGTTTGAAATAGACTTTCGCTCCGGTCTGTTCTGAAAAATAATCACTGTAAACCAGTTTTGTCTCAAGTAATACCCGATTCAGTCGTTCGGAAGCTTCTTCAAATTTTTCTAATGTCAACATGATGGCATTCCCCTTTTTTTATTGAAACAGTGCATCCACAAAAGAATCACTGTCAAATTTCTGCAGATCCTCGATTTTTTCGCCAATACCGATGTATTTCACCGGAACTCCCAGTTCGGACTGGATAGCTATGGCTATTCCCCCCTTGGCGGTTCCATCCAGTTTCGTCAGAATAATTCCGGTTATATCCGCCACTTCCTTAAACTGTTTTGCCTGTACCAGGGCATTTTGTCCGGTTGTTCCATCCAGAACGATCATCGTTTCACGGAAGGCATCCGGATATTCCCGATCGATGATTCGATTAATTTTCTTCAATTCTTCCATCAGATTTTTCTTATTATGGAGACGTCCCGCCGTATCACAAATTAAAATGTCTGTATTTCGTGCCTTTGCAGCGGCTACTGCGTCAAAAACTACCGCTGCCGGGTCTGAACCCTCCTGACCGGCAATGACATCTACTCCGGCCCGATGCGACCACTCGACCAACTGCTCAATAGCTCCGGCCCGGAAGGTATCCGCCGCCGCCAGTAAAACTTTTTTTCCGGCATTTTTATACTGTCCGGCCAGTTTGCCGACAGAAGTCGTCTTGCCTACGCCGTTGACACCGATAATGAGCATGACTGTCTTCTTATTTTCAAATTCATAGGCGCCCTCCGTCACCGCCATCTGTTCTTTGATCGAATGGATAAGATACTCCCGGCACTCGGCTGGTTCCTTCAGATGATTTTCTTTCACTTTCACCTTTAAATCCTCAATGATCATCTCTGTTGTATGAATGCCGATATCCGCCATAACAAGAACTTCTTCCAGTTCTTCATAAAAATCATCATCAATGGATGAAAATCCACTGAAAATATCATCAAATACCGAAGCAATATTGTTCCGGGTCTTTGTAAGTCCTTCGACCAGACGGCTGAAAAAGCCTTTCTTCTCTTCCGACATTGTTTTCCTCCTATTTTGTCAGTTCATTTTCAATCAAATTTACAGATACCAGTGCGGATACGCCCTTTTCCTGCATCGTCACACCATAGAGTACGTCTGCCGCATTCATCGTCCCGCGCCGGTGTGTGATAATGATAAACTGGGTATCCTCGGTCAGATTATTCAAATATCTGGCATAGCGCTTAACATTGGCATCATCCAGAGCCGCTTCGATTTCATCCAGCAGGCAGAAAGGTGATGGCTTCAGACTCTGAATGGCAAAAAGCAGGGCGATGGCCGTCAGCGCCTTTTCACCGCCGGAAAGCTGCATCATGTTTTGGAGTTTCTTACCTGGAGGCTGAGCAATGATCCGGATACCCGCATCTAAAATATCCGCATCCTCCATCAATTCCAATGTTCCTTTACCGCCGCCGAACAATTCGGCAAATACCCGTTTGAAATTTTCCTGGATTTTAACAAAATTTTCCCGAAACTGTTCACGCATGGCCTGATCCAGATCATGAATGATTCCCGTCAATTTACCCTCAGCTTCAACCAGATCGTCATGCTGTGTTTTTAACATAGTATAACGTTCCGATACATCTTTATATTCTTCAATAGCATTCAGATTAATATTGCCAAGTCCTTTGATGGACTTCTTAAGTTCACTGATCCAGCGCCGGATATCCTCTATTGACAAGGCTTCCGAGTCTGTTTTCTGAAGTTCTAAAGCCTTATTATAAGTCAGCTCATATTCATCCCACATGTAATTGCTGAGTTTCGTCCGGTCTTCCTCACATTTTTCACTTAAATGCTCCAATCGGAAAATCTCTTTGTCCAGAAGGCTGCATCGGTCTGAAAGATTCTCCCGGCGCTCAAAAAACTGTTTATGAACTGCTGTCATTTTTTCTCGTTCAGCTGAAAGAAGCTCTAATTCTTTATCCAGAGAAGCATCGCCTGTCTCCATCATTTCAGCCTTCGATTCCATAGTCTGAATCTTTTCAGTCTTTTCCCGGATAATACATTTACATTCCGACACCTTTCCGGAAAGTTCCTCATATTCCCTTTCCAACGCCTGAATTTCTTCCAGAATGCGTTTTCGATTCTCTTTCAGGAAATTCTGTTTTTGTATGTAGCCTGAAAAATCAATGCCAAGCTCCGATGTTTTACCAGAAAACTCCTGTTGACGTAAAATTTCTGCTTCCAGTTTCTCATTCAATACCTCGATAGCGCCCTCTGCTTCAGATTTCAGCAGTTCCTGCGCTTCCCGTTCTTTCAGTAGATCTTTTTTAAATGTATTGATCTCCCCAGTCTGACGCTTCAATTCATCAGACTCTCCCGAAAGCTCTTTATACGTCGCTCCCTGGGATGCAGCAGAAGATTTTAACTGATTCACATTCACATAAATGGTATTGGATTTAAGACCGATTTCCTGCAGGTCCTCCTGAATACTTCCGATACGCCGTTTATTTTCCCGTTTTGCATCGTGAGCTTCATCGGTCTGACGATTTAAAAGAGCAAGTTCGGTTTTAAGCCGTTCCATCCTGGTCTCCATTTCTTCCATCTCTCGATGACGGCCAAGGAGATTACTTGCATTTTTAAATGTACCACCGGAAATCGAGCCGCCAGGGCTCAGGGATTCGCCTTCCAGAGTAACGATTCTGAGGGAATAGCGATATTTTCTTGCCAGCTTCAGCGCATTGTCCATATGGTCAGCAACCACCACCCGGCCCAGAAGATAATCGGCCAGGCCGTCAAACTCTGGTCCGCACGAAATCAATTCACTTGCAATGCCGACAACCCCATTCTCTTTTAAAATGCGTTCCCGTTCCGGCAGAGTCTTTGGAAGGATACTTGTCAGTGGTAAAAATGTGGCCCGTCCAAAGCGATTTCGTTTCAAAAAATCAATCATAAGCTTCGCTGTTTTTTCATCCTTTGTAACAACATTCTGGATACTGCCGCCAAGGGCTGTCTCCACAGCCGTCTCATAGACTTTATCTACTTTGATTATATCTGCAACAACACCGATGATTCCCGGTGTTTGCTTTTTCTGTTCCATGATTCGGCGAATACTGTTACCATAACCCTCATAACGTTCCGTGATTCCCTGAAGCGTCTGGAATCGGGAACTTAACCGATGATATTCCTGTTCTTTTGCATTCAGGGTGTCATGAAAGTCATCGATCTGCTTTTGGATCATCTGACCTTTCTCATGACAGTCCGCTAATTTTTTCTGAAGGTATTCCCGACGCGCATCCAATTCTTTCTGTTCACTGCTGTATCGTTCAAGTGTTTCTTCACGGCTGGCCGCCTCACTCTGCATCGTAAGCAAACGTTGATTCAATTCCGACTTACGAATCTGAATCTGTTCCAGCATGGTATCATAACGCTGAAGTTTCGCCTTCACACTACCGATGTGATTCAGCGATTCGATCACATCACTGTTTTTCTCTTCAATCGCCTGACGAAGTTTGTCAATACTGCCATTCATGGAATCCAGTTGATTCTCCGCCTGATCCTTTGCGTCCTGTAGTGCAGCAATCTTATCTGCCAGCCCGGTCATCTCTTGTTCCCATTGGGAGACTTCCTGTTTTTTTCCGGCAATGCCGTCTGAAACCTGAGCCTGCCGTTCCTTATAATGTCCTTCGGCAGCTTCCTCACTGCGAACCTGCTCTTTTAAAAGACGAATCTCGCTTTCTGCCTTTTCACGTTCCAACTGTATATCAGAAATCTGATTTTTTAATGCATCAATCCGGCCTCCCCGTTCCTCGAGAGCAGCTTCCATCCGGCCATATTCCAACCGGGCGGCTTCCAGAGCCTTCCTCGTTGTTTCCAGATCGTTCTGTGCAATGTTTAATTTGTCCGCATACTCTGCCGACGCTTTTTTCAGCCGGGCATATTCGGAGAGATACATTTGTATGTCCAGAGCTTTTAAGGAATCCCGTAATTTTAAATATTCTCTTGCCTTTTCAGACTGACGTGACAAAGGACCGATCTGTTTTTCCAGTTCGGACAAAATATCCGTCACCCGGTACAGATTCTGCTTTTCAATATTAAGATTCTTCTCTGCCAGAGCCTTCCGTTTTTTATATTTAACAATACCGACCGCTTCATCAAAAAGCTCCCGCCGGTCCTCCGGTTTACCGCTTAATATTTTATCAATCTGTCCCTGGCCGATGATCGAGTATCCCTCTTTTCCGATTCCCGTATCAAAAAAAAGTTCCTGTACATCCTTAAGCCGACTAGTATGTCCATTGATCAGATATTCACTCTCGCCGGAGCGGTAGACACGCCTGGCCACTGTCAGCTCCTCATAATCGATAGGCAACTTGTGATCTGAATTATCAATGGTAATGGCGACATAGGCAAAACCTAAGGGTTTTCTGTTCTCGGTACCAGAAAAAATAACGTCCTCCATCTTGCTTCCGCGAAGCTGCCTGGCGCTTTGTTCGCCAAGTACCCATCGCACCGCATCGGCCACATTACTCTTTCCGCTGCCGTTAGGTCCCACAATGCCGGTAATACCTTTATTGAATTTTAAAACCGTCTTATTGGCAAAGGATTTAAACCCCTGCAGTTCGATACTTTTTAAATACATAAATCTTCGTCCTTGTCCTTGAATAGTCCCTCTGCCTTTAACGCCAATAAGGATTCATAAGCCGCATTTTGTCCGGCTGCCTGTTTTGTCCGGCCGCTTCCTTTTCCGAGGATCCGATTTCCCAGACGAATCTGCATGACAAAGGTCCGATTATGTTCCGGTCCGAAAACATCCACCAATTCATAGACCGGCGTTTCCTTCGACCAGCTCTGAATATTCTCCTGGAGCGTTGTTTTACTATCATGAAAAAGACGGGTATTTTCCATATCATTTAAGACAAAATTCATGATAAACTGCCGCGCCGATTCCAGTCCTCCATCCAGATATAAGCTTCCGATGACAGCCTCCAGAGCATCAGACAAAATAGAGTCCCTGTCTCTTCCTCCTGTCATATCCTCCCCCTTACCAAGCTGAAGAAAATTCCCAAGATCCAATTCTCTGGCGCAATGGGCCAGTGCAGGTTCACATACAAGGCTTGCCCGTGTCTTGCTCAGCGTACCTTCCAGCTTTTCCGGGTATTTTTTAAACAATACCTCGCTTGAGACCAGTTCCAATACCGCATCCCCAAGAAATTCCAGACGTTCATTATTCTGAAATTTTCTGAGATCATGTTCATTGGCAAAGGAGCTGTGAATCAATGCTGTTTCAAGCAGCGAAGCATCCGAATATTCATAGCCGATCTTTTGTTGAAAAACTGTGATTTTTTTTAAATCCATTATATTTTCCTTTCTGTTTTTGTTCGATGATTTAAAAAAGGAGCCTCTTCTTGTAACCGGAGACCCCTGTTTACTACAATCAATTTAAAATGTTTTTAATCGCTTCCATCGCATCACCAACAGTGACAATGCTTTCGGCCGCATCATCCGAAATCTTAATGTCAAGTTCATCCTCAATAGCCATAATAATCTCTACTGTATCAAGAGAATCACAGCCAAGGTCTTCCGTAAAAGAAGAATCCATTGTAATCTCATTGGTATCAAGCCCCAGGATATCTGCAATAATCTCTTTTAATCTTTCTAATTCCATAATCTAACGTCCTTTCAAAAATATTAATTATTTTATGAGATTGGGAAATCACTGATTCAAAACTTCCTCTATCCGTACATTGATATTCTGCTGTTTAAAGGTTATGCATTGAATTATTGCCCGCTGGATCTCCTGTGCGCTGGAACTGCCATGGGCTTTCACGACCAGCCCTTTCAGCCCGAGCAGTGGAACGCCACCGTACTCCGAAGCATCAAATTCTTTCACCGTAGCCTTTAATGCAGGTTTAACGAGCCATCCGCCGATTTTACTCCGGAGCGATGACATCATGGATACTTTAATTTTATGAATCAATGTGTTACCCACGCCTTCATACAGTTTTAAAATGACATTACCGACAAACGCATCACAGACGATGATATCTGCCTCACCTGACGGAATATCTCTGGCTTCAATACTGCCGATAAAATGAATCGATGGACATTCTTTCAAAAGCGGATAAGCTTCCTTGACCAATTGATTTCCTTTTTCTTCTTCTGCACCAATATTGACAATGGCAACTTTCGGATTCTTAACGCCGATGATATCTTCCATATATATCGTACCAATCTGTGCAAACTGCAGAAGATGTACCGCCCGGGCATCCACGTTGGCCCCACAATCAATCAGCAATGAAAATCCTTTGGCCGTCGGAATCAACGGAGCCAATGGCGGTCGATGCACACCCTTAACCCGTCCTACGATCAATTGTCCTCCGGCCAGCAGAGCTCCGGTCGAACCGGCCGACACCATAGCATCTGCCTCGCCTTTCTTTACAAGTCGCTGACACCGCACGATAGAGGAATCCGTTTTATTCCGAATCGCATTGACCGGCGCTTCATTATTACTGATGACTTCCGTTGTCGGAACAATTTCAATCCGTTCCCTGTCACAGGTATATTTGTCCAGTTCCTCTTTAATCTTCACTTCATCACCGACCATGAGGACCTTGACCTGTTTACTGGCATTTACCGCTTCCACGCCGCCTTTGATAATCTCAGACGGTGCGTGATCACCGCCCATGACATCCAGAGCGACCGTTACTAACTCTTCCATATTTTATGCCTCCAATTACATACTCTGTAATCATCTATAAATATACTAGATAATATTCATTAAATCAACCCTAAAAACATAGAAGTTTTCCTGTGTTTAAAAGTCATGACCACCCGTAAAACGGGTGGCTTGTTCCAGGGCTATAAGCCCATGATACTAGGCCAGCGTCTCAAGGCGCTGGCTTTCTCTTTCGGCT